>CAVYBZ010000026.1:0-50544 GCA_963766815.1 uncultured Alphaproteobacteria bacterium
ATGATGTGCTCTACCGGCTGAGCTAAAGCGGCATAACGGGCGAACCCGCAATATATGCATATCAACAGACCAATCGCGGTGCAAGTCAAGTCCGCTCAATCGCAGATATGGCCAGCGGCGCTGGAAGTGGAGGAACGCTTCCGCGAGGCGTGTGAGCTGTTGACGAAATTGAATGACGCCGGGCGTTCAATTTCGATTTAAACCCGGCCTTCGCTCGTCTCGCCGGTCCGACCGGCAGCTTTTCCCACCACCGGTCCGTTCTTTTGCTGGCGTGCCCGCGCCAGCAGGCCATCGCCCCTAGCGATTGAGGCAGGGGAATTGGGTGAAGCATTTTTATGCAGCAATTAGGGTTACGAGATAGTCGCCGTCGCAGGCGACGGCTTTTCGTCCAAGACGGAGCAAGTCCTTGCCGGGTGCTTTTCTGACGAGGTTATGCGCCATGTGCCGCAGTGTGGTGACGTTGGCTGGGGCATGTTCGATCCTTATGCGGCATGCGTCGTCGCGGAAGGTCATGTCCATCACCCAATAGAGGGAGTTCTCGATAAAAACTCCCGAGTCCGATCCTTGTATCACGAGTGTTGCCGGTCCAAACGGCTTCCTGCAACTGTTCGCCGGGCCGGTTCACGCGGCGGATCCCACGGATAACGGCGGCGCAAATGTATCGGGCGCGGCAGCAGCGCGGCGCGGTCCGCTTTTTCTGCGCCGGGCGCCAAACGATGAACCAGCATATAGAGTTCGTCGATGATCGAACCGCCATTGGCGCTTGCCGTTATTTCCGCCCACGAAACCGGCGGACCGATCGTCGCCCGGATAGCCGCGCCAATGTGGTGACGAAACTCCAAGACAAGAAGCGCTAGCCGGAGCGACAGGCTGTACCGGCTGACGAAATGGAAAAGGGCCGAGTTCTGCCCGTCGAAATAGACCGGCAACACCGTAGCGCCAGACTGCTGCACGAGGCGGGCTGTAAACAGCTTCCACGGCAGCTCTTCGGCTGCGCCGAAAGGCTTTTCCGCCGTCGCCACGCCGCCAGCGGGAAAAATGACGAGGACGCCCCACTCTTTGAGGAGCTGGCGCGCCTCGTTACGCGTCTTGAGATTGGCCGCCAGCGCCTCTTTCGTCTCGTTGAAATCGATCGGCAAGGCAAGCGCCTGAATTTCCGGCAAGCGCATGAAATCGGCGTTGATCAGGACGCGGTAGGGCCGGCCAATACTCTCGGCGATAGAAAGGATGGCGAGGCCGTCGGCGATGCCAAAGGGGTGGTTGGCGATGATGATGAGCGGGCCATCCGGCAGGCCGGCGCGCCAATCCGCCGCCGCCGTGATTTCAAGCCGCGTCCCGATCATGTCAAGCGCGTCGCGCCACATGCGCGGGCCCCCAGCGCTTCCGGCGCGCCAGCGATGATAGGTTTTCAGAAGACCGCGGCGGCCAGAAACGTTCTCGATGGCGCGGATCAGCCAGCGCTGGATGGGCGGCGTGCTCGCCGTTGCGTAGCTCAGTTCGTGGGAGGTCATATGGAGCTGCGATTGCCGCCGAAATGGTTTTGCTTAGGACCGAACACACCGATACGATCGGTTTTGGCCAGGGTATAGCTTTAGCCTGTGGCTGTGAAGCGCGCTGCTTTCAGTTTTTCGCCGGCTGTATCCCCCATACACACGCCCACACCCCCAAATAAAACGCTCTGGAAATAGAATTTATCCAATTAACGGGGAAGTTCTTTCGCTCGCAATGCCTTCCTGGATCAGCCTCACTGCGGGGATTGCGCGGCCAGCCTAAGCTGTGCAAAATCGCGCTTGGTACGAATATGAGGGCAGGCAAATGCAATCCTTCCGCAGCGTGAACTCGGCGGTTCATGCCGCCGTCGCCGGCCTTACCTTATGGGTGTTCCAGCATCTGGATCAGCTTCAGGCCTACATCGCCGATTATAAGGCATATGCGATCCCCGCTATCCTCGGCGGACTGGCGCTCCTCTTCAGAATGAGCGACGGGCTTGCAAAAGCGCTGCTGGAGAAGGTTCCCCTTCTCTCCCGCGCTTTGAGGCGTTTTCTGAGCGGCAAGGATTACGTCGAAGGCGACTGGCCGTTGGTGGTTGTCGATTTGGAAAAGCAGGCGCTCCTCTATCTCGGCTTTCTGCGTATCGATTTCCGCAACGGTCAGCTTTATATCACAGGGGACGATTGGCAGCCGGACGGCGCGCATGCGCAAACCTTCCGCTCAATGCAGGCGCTCTATCGCGATCACACGCTGCAATACTGGTATGAGCAAGGCGCATCGCTGCATCGTCCGGAAATGCGCGGCTACACGGAAATATTCTTCTTTCCGAACGGCGAACTGGCGGAGCGGCACGCCGGTAAATTTCTCGACCCGATGCACACAAGCGATATCCGTTTCTACGCCAGAAAACACCATTACCGCCGGTTCGAGCGACGCTTTTCGGCTGCCGCCGCGAAGATCGGGGCGGCCAGGGCGCTTTGGTCGGAGATTGAACCGGGACTGAGCTTCTTGCGCGGACGTGAAATCAGCGCCGATTACGCATGAGCTAAGGTAATGTCCGGTCCGCTTGTGAAAATCATGAAAATGCGCGCACAAGGATTTGCGTCAGGTAACCTGTTTCACGGCTGGTACCGCATCTCCTAAAACAAAAATGTGTGTTTGGCGGATGCGCCAGCACAGCTTAGCCTCTAAGTTAAGAGGGGCAACTCACACAACGGTTCACACGCATGCTGTACGATGGTCGCGAAGATTATATCCGGCGCCACGAACCCCGGAGGGTGTCCTTGCCCGAACTGGGAATCGTGGTTTGGTTCGCTGTGCTGTTGGTTTCGGCGGCACTGCTTTGCGGAACCATCAAACATGGTCAGCCTGGAGAGACCGACGAGTCCTTTAAGCAGGTCTTTTCGTGGGGCTAAGCGGTGAGCCGCCGAACGTCGAACGGTTCGGGCGCCCGGCGTTTCGAGTGAATTGACAAAGTTACCCTGACTTCAATCTTGACCATGGAATTTTTAAGATTCCCCATTGTGGAGGCTTCCAGCATTACGGTGTTAGCGATTATGGCGAAGAACTGGCGGATATGACGCGTATCCGCCAGCTTTTACACCGATAAGCCTTGCTGGAGGCATCGATGCCCTGGTTGGGGACTTTAGAATTCATACACATAGCGCCGGCGGCCTCCTACGAGATGGAAGAGCTGAAAGAAGCGCTGCTCGTCGCGGGGCGCGGCATTGAAGGCGATCGCTATTTCAAGGGCATCGGCACCTATTCGCCAAAACCCGGAGCACGGGAGGTGACGCTGATCGAGATTGAAGCGCTGGATGCGCTGGCCCGCAACGATCCGCCGCTTCAAGAGAAACCAATCGTGCTGGCTCCAAACGATCACCGGCGCAATCTCACGACGCGGGGCGTGCCCCTTAATCATCTCGTGGGCAAGCGCTTTCGCGTCGGCGAAACGGTCCTGATGGGAGGCCGCCTTAACTTCCCTTGCAAATATCTCGAAGAACTCCTGGGACTTCCGGTGTATCTGCCGCTTTACAACCGGTCTGGCCTCAATTGCTGGATCGAGAAGGGTGGGATCATCCGCCAGGGCGATCCGATCAGGCCGATAGACCCGTGACAGCGCGCATCATTATGAAAATGCGAGTCGCCAGCATCCGCGATGAGAGCGGCGGCGTCCGGCTTCTCACTTTAAAACATCCCTTAAGAAATGTGCTGCCCGAATGGGAGCCCGGCGCGCATGTCGATCTGCGCCTGCCCGACGGCAAGGTTCGTCAATATTCGCTGTGCGGCGATCCCGATGATCGCAGCGAATACCGGATCGCGGTGAAGCGGGAAGAGAATGGGCGGGGCGCCTCCAAATGGGTGCATGAGAATCTGGGCGCTGGAGCGGAGGCGCATGTTTCGGCGCCACGGTGCCATTTCCCGCTCGTCGCGGACGCGACGCGGCACATTTTCATCGCGGGCGGTATCGGTATCACTCCGTTCTTAGCAATGGCGCGGGCCGCCCGCAAGAGGGGCACGGCTTTTGAACTCGCCTATTGCTCAAGCCTTGCGCTCCCTCCTTTTTTCGCGGAACTACGGACTTTATGCGGTGACCGCGTGACCTTCTATCGCTCAAGCGGCGCCGAACGCCGCCGGTTCGATGTGTCCTCGGATCTGCCGCAGCCGTCAGAGGGCGCCCACCTTTACTGCTGTGGCCCGCAACGCCTTATCGAAGCGGTGCGAAGCGAGACAGCGCATTGGCCGCGGAACGACGTGCACTACGAGGTTTTCCAACCGGCGCTCGACGAGAACTTCAAACCAGAACCCTTCGACATTGTGATCGCATCGACGGGACAGAGGCTGCGCGTTCCAGAAAATAAATCGGCGCTCGAAATCCTCAGGCAGGCGGGGTTCATCCTCGCGTCGTCCTGCGAACTTGGCGTCTGCGGCAGTTGCGAATGCGGATACCGCAATGGCGCCGTCATTCATCGCGACGCAGTCCTGTCTGTCGCCGCCCGCCAGGATCGTATGATGCTCTGCGTGTCCAGAGCGCGCGTCGAAGTCACTCTCGATCTTTAACGGCAGACGATGACACTTGAGAAAATGTCACATACAAGCAGAGATTGTGCGTATCTGACCCGCGTCATGCCGCAATCCCATTCAATGAAATCAACGGCTGGCATGCCGGCCATGATCTGTGGAAAACGCGACCAGACTGCTCTTCCACTTCGCCCAAGCGAGCTTATCGCCTTTGCTGCCGCGAGCGGATGCGGGCGGTTGTCGTCTGGCTCGTGATATACGCCTCGAATGGCGGCGTGGATGCCGGCGCCAAAATCGGTAATAGCAACAGCCACGCGACCACCGTTCATATTAGAAAAATGTTGGGCAAACATGCTCCTAATCTGCAGACTGCTTGGCCTTGAATATTGCTAAATAATTGCAACACATTAAGCGGGTATAGTGAATTTATTACTGTCGAGCCGAAGTTATTATTCATTGAAAAGTGATTTGCTCGGATTTGGATGATGATAGGGTAATATGCTTACTCTGTTGCTCGGTTCCCAGGTGAAGATCAATGTCGAAAGCTGCCAGTATTTCCATTATTGGAGGCGGCATTGGCGGTCTCGCGACCGCGATTGCCCTGCGCAACCACGGATTTAGCGTGCGGGTTTACGAAAAGGCGCAGGCGCTCAGGCCAGCCTGGCGCAGGCTTGACCTTGTTTCCAAACGGATTGAATAGCCTGGACGCCATCCAGCCGGGGCTCGTCGAGGCGCTAAAAAGGGCGGGCAGCGAAGTCCAAAGAGTCACGATGAAGCGAAGCACGGGCGAAACCATCATCTCGAAGCCAGTGGCGCTGACGCAGCAGTTTGGGCAGCCGATGCTGAACATCCAATGGTCGCGCCTGCAATCTATCCTCGCATCGGCGCTCCCGCCCGAAATCATCCGCGTCAACCATCGCTGCGTTGGATTTGAGCAGCGCAACGGCGCCGTTCGGGCCCACTTTGAAAACGGAGAAATCGTCGAGTCAGACCTGCTGATTGGGGTCGATGGAATCAATTCCGTCATCCGGCGGGCGCTCGTAGGGGATGGCGCTCCTGCCTATGCCGGACGCATGTCCTGGCGCGCACTCATCCGGTTTCCTCACGAACAACTCCTCCCAAACTCATCGACCGGCTTCAATGCGCCCGACGGCAAAAATTTCATGCTGTTCGACATGGGGGAAGGGTACACCTTTTGGAGCGCAGGCGCGCTTGTAGTCGAGCCATCGATTTCTAAGCACGCAACAGATGTTAAGGACCGCGTTCTTGAGATATTTGAGGGGTGGGCGGAACCGGTGGACGCCATCGTCAAGGCGACGCCGGCGGCCGGCATTGTCGAACGGCCGCTTTGCGATCGGCCTGCGTTGCGGAAATGGAGTGAAGGCAGTGTAACGCTGCTTGGCGACGCTGCCCATCCCGTGGTGCCGGCCTTGGGTCAGGGGGCAAATATAACCTTCGAGGATGCGTATGAATTGGCCGAGTTTCTGTCCTCAGCGCCCGGCGTAGAAACAGCGCTCCGCGGCTACGAAGCTAGCCGTCTCCATCGGACAGAGGTGATCTACGCTCGTAGCGCAAGGCAAGGATATTCCCTCTATAAGCCCGACAGCGAGACGACCGTCGCCAAAATGGTAGCTCAACTCAGCGAAGATGAATTTCAGGTATGGCTCTACAGCTATCAGCCTTCAATTGTCAGAGCTGGCATTCCCCTCTCATGAATCCAAATCGAACGTCACGCCCTGGGCGAGCGGAAGCGATGAGCCATAGTTGATGGTGTTGGTGGCGCGCCGCATGTAGAGCTTCCACGAGTTGGAGCCGGATTCGCGGCCGCCGCCCGTCTCTTTTTCGCCGCCGAAAGCGCCGCCGATTTCCGCGCCGGAAGGCCCGATATTCACGTTGGCGATCCCGCAATCGGAGCCGCGCGCCGAGAGGAAAAGCTCCGCTTCCCGCAGATCGTTCGTGAAGATCGACGACGACAGGCCTTGCGGTACGGCGTTGTGCAGACGGATGGCTTCGGAGAGATCGCGATAGCGCATGACGTACAGGATCGGCGCGAACGTTTCTTTCTCGACCGGCCCGGTTTGGCTTGGCATTTCGACGAGCGCGGGGCGCGCATAGAACGCGGCTGCGGGCAGTCCGTCCCCAGCGCGCGCGCCTCCGGTCACGGCGCCGCCAGCCGCCTTCGCTGCTTCGAGCGCATTCTGCATCGCGGCGAAGGCGTCGCCGTCGATGAGCGGCCCGACAAGCGTTTCTGGCTGCAGCGGATCGCCAACCTTTACGGAGGCGTAGGCCTGTTTCAGGCGCGGCGCGAAGCGCTCGTAAATGCTCTCATGCACGAAAAGCCGCCGCAGCGTCGTGCAGCGCTGGCCAGCCGTTCCCATGGCGGCGAAAGCGACGGCGCGCAAAGTCAGATCCAGATCCGCCGAGGGACAGACGATGGCGCCGTTATTGCCGCCGAGCTCGAAGATCGCGCGGGCGAAACGTTGCGCAAGCCGAGGGGCGAGCGCGCGGCCCATCGCGCGTCGATCCGGTCGCCGAGACGAGCGGCACCAGCGGATGACCGGCCAGCGCCTCGCCCGCCTCGCGGCCGCCAATGACAACCGCCGACAAACCCTCCGGCGCGGCGTTCCCCGCTTCTTTGAAGCGCGCCAAAGCCCGCTCGAACAGCGCCTGTGTGGCGAGCGCGGTGAGAGGCGTCTTTTCGGAAGGCTTCCACACGCAGGCGTTCCCGCATACAAGCGCGAGCGCCGCGTTCCAGGCCCACACCGCGACAGGAAAATTGAAGGCCGAGATGATGCCGGTCACGCCAAGCGGATGCCACGTCTCCATCATGCGATGTTCGCCGCGCTCGCTCGCGATGGTTAGCCCGTAGAGCTGACGGGAAAGGCCAACCGCGAAGTCGCAGATGTCGATCATCTCCTGCACTTCGCCGAGACCTTCGGAGAGGATTTTGCCCGTTTCAATGGTGACGAGCCGTCCGAGGGCGGCTTTGCTGGCGCGCAGCTCGGCGCCAAAGAGGCGCACCAACTCGCCGCGTTTCGGCGCCGGCGCGTTGCGCCAGTCGAGAAAGGCCGCATGCGCCGTCCGGATGGCGCTGTCCACCTTGCGGGCGCTTACGGGCGTGACGCGGGCGATCGCTTCTCCTGAAATCGGCGAATAAACTTCAAGCGAGCCTGCCGAGGCGGAGGATCGCGGCCCGCCAAGCTCCTCGAACAGCGATTGAACACTGGCGAAAAGTGTTTCGGGACTGGGAACGGCTGTCATGATCTTGGTCTTTTCCTTAACGAGCCGGACAGCGGCGCAAACGGCTTTGCTTGATCGCTCAAAGCAAAGCCGTTAATTTTGAAACCGTAATATTGGAACGCTTGACGACGAGCGTAACCAGGGGACGAGCGCTTGAGTGAGGCGGATGCCGTAACCTTCGGGGCAGACGAGCTTGCCCGCTTCCAAGCGCTGCAAGATCGCTTCCGCGCCACTTCCCCGGAAATATTTGGCGATCCCAACGCGCCGCGCACCGTCGTCATCGTGCCCAGCATCACCTTCGACCGGGAGGTCATGGCGAGGATTACGGGGGTGCATCATTATGAGGAGCGCCTGCTTTGCCTCCTCCTTCTCCTGCGCTTCCCCAGAACGCGCGTCATTTACCTGACAAGCACGCCCATCGCCGATGCGATCATCGACTATTATCTGCACTTGTTGCCGGGGGTTCCGGCGCAGCATGCGCGAAAGCGCCTCGTGCTCTTGTCGTGCTACGACAGATCGGATGCCCCTCTTACCGCGAAAATACTGGCAAGGCCGCGCCTCATCAAACGGATCAGGGACGCGATACCCGATCCCGCATCGGCTCACATCACATTCTTCACCGTTACGCCGCTTGAGAAGAAGCTGGCCCTGAAGCTCGACCTGCCAATCTATGGCTGCGACCCCTCCCTCGCTCATTGGGGTTCGAAAAGCGGCTCGCGCAAGATTTTCAAAGAGGCTGGAATAGAGGCGCCCGCGGGTTTCGAAGATTTGCAGAACGCGGACGACATCGCGGAGGCGCTGGCGCAGCTCAAGGCGGCGAAGCCCGGCATTTCGCGCGCGGTGGTCAAACTGAATGAGGGCTTCTCGGGCGAAGGGAACGCGCTTTTCCATTTCAAGGGCGCGTCCAAGAAGGGCCTGAAACGCTGGATTCTGGATAGGCTCCCGGATCTCGGCTTCGAAGCCCAGGGCATGACGCTCGACGCCTATCTCGAAAAGTTCCGGCTCATGGGAGGCATCGTCGAGGAGTTTGTCGAAGGGGAAACAAAGCGCTCGCCATCGGCGCAGTTCCGTGTCGACCCGTCTGGAAACCTCGAAGTCATCTCCACGCACGATCAGGTTCTTGGCGGCGGGAACGCCCAGGTGTTTCTCGGCTGCCGCTTTCCCGCCGAGGCCGCCTACCGGCTCGACATTCAAGAGCTTGGCTTCCGCGCGGGCCATGTTTTGGCCTCCAAGGGCGTTCTGGGCCGGTTCGGCATCGATTTCATATCCGTGCCCGTGGGCGATGGCTGGCGGCATTATGCGATCGAGATCAACTTGCGCAAGGGCGGGACGACCCATCCTTTCCTCATGTTGCAGTTTCTTACCGCGGGGCGTTACGATCCGCAGACCGGCCTGTTCTTCAGCGCCGCCGGCAAGCCGTGCTCCTACTATTCGTCGGACAATCTGCATCAGGAGCATTATCGCGGGCTTACCCCATCCGACCTCATCGACATCGCCGCGACAAAGGGGCTGCATTTCAACGCCGCGACCCAGGAAGGCGTCGTCTTTCACCTCATCGGCGCGTTGTCGGAGTTCGGCAAGCTGGGCGTGCTGGCGATCGGGGACACGGACGAAAAGGCCTACGCCTCTTACAAGAGGAGCGTGCAAATCCTCGATCATGAAAGCACGCATAACGGGGACGGCTAAGCGGCGATGTCTTTGCGCTTATTGTCGCCGCCTCATAGAAATCCGGAGCAGAAATCTTCATCCCACTGTCGAGCACAGGCCGATCCATATTCCATGTCAATGCTGATTTGTTCTACTGGATTGCGCCTGAAGTGGACGACCGCTTCCCGCCGTCGTCCCCGCGAAGGCGGGGGCCGGAAGCGACGCATTATGTTGTTGTCACAAAGGACTTTAATTGTCCCGATTACTGGATGCCCGGCTTCGCGGGCAAGACACAAAGTAGTCGCGCCGGTGTTTGTCGCGATCCCGGCTCCGCGCCACGGGCCGTCCGGGACGGCGCCCTTGTCAAGGGGCCTTGTTGGTCTCCTCCATCAGGCCAAGCAGGCCTCTCAGCATATCGATCGGCTGCGGCGGACATCCCGAAATGTTAAGGTCGACGGGGATGACGGCGGACACGGGGCCGGCGCAAGCGTAGCTCCCGGCGAAGACCCCGCCATTCACGGCGCAATCGCCAAGCGCGACGACCCATTTCGGGTCGGGTGTCGCTGCATAGGTGCGCTCCAGCGCCTCGCGCATGTTCCAAGTGACGGGCCCGGTCACCATAAGCACATCCGCATGCCGGGGCGAGGCTACGAATTTCAGGCCGAAGCGCTCGACGTCGTAAACAGGGTTGTTGAGCGCCTGAATTTCAAGCTCGCACCCATTGCATGAGCCGGCGTCGACC
This sequence comes from uncultured Alphaproteobacteria bacterium, assembly GCA_963766815.1. Lineage (GTDB taxonomy): Bacteria > Pseudomonadota > Alphaproteobacteria > Rhizobiales > Rhodomicrobiaceae > Rhodomicrobium. The sequence goes on from CAVYBZ010000026.1 coordinate 10,142, forward strand.
TCGCGGATCGCCAGCGAACGCCCGAGCCTGCTACGCGCGCGCTCGCCCAGCGCTTTGGCCAGGCCGGCAAGCATCGCCTCGGCGGGCTCAGGCGCTTTGATTGTCGCTGGGCCCCGCATAAGGGCGTCAAGGAGGAGGATGTGCATCGGCGGCCCTACAAGTCGTGCCCTGAATAGGAGCAGTTGAACGACTTATTACACAGCGGAAAGTCGGCTACGATATTGCCCTTGACGGCGGTTTCGAGCAGCGGCCATTGAAACCAGGATGCGTCGCGGGCGTGCAGATGCGCCACGCGGCCATCCTCTTCGATCCGCACCGAGAGAAATAGATCGCCGCGGAACGCTTCGACAAGGGCGGCGCCTGCGCCGGACGCGAACGGGGGCGGCGGCGCGAATACTGCCCCTGCCTCAAGCTTCGCGAGAAGCTGGCGCACAATCGAGATACTCTGGCCGATTTCTTCGATGCGCACCCAGACCCGGCCGTCGACATCGCTTGCCGTGCGGGTTGGCGCCTCCAAGGCGACGCCATCATAAGGGGGATAGGGGAAGTCTTTGCGCGCATCGAAAGCGCGCCCCGCCGCGCGCCCGACATAGCCGCCGGCGCCGAACTGCCGCACATACTCGGGGTTCGCAACGCCGGTGCCCACGGTACGATTTTGCAGTGACGGCGATTGATCGTATGCCCGCTCAACCCGGTAAAATTGGGTTTCGATCCGCTCCAGGAGCGCCAGGATCACAGCGGCGCAAACCTCATCGACGTCACAAGCGGTTCCGCCCGGAACGATGCGATCCATCATCATGCGATGACCGAAACATCCCGCGCTTGCCTGCAAAATCTCCTCACGAATAAGCATACAGCGCGCCTGTATGGCGGCGACGCTGGCGTCGTTGCAGATGCCGCCGACATCGCCAACATGGTTCGCCAGACGTTCGAGCTCCGCCATGACGCCGCGCACAACGCTGGCGCGGACGGGGACTTCCCAGCCGAGCGCCTTTTCGACGGCTTGCGAAAATGCGAAACTGTAGGCGACGGTGCTGTCGCCGGAGATGCGCGCGGCGACCTTGGCCGCCTGACCGATGGAAACGCCCGCACACAGCGCCTCGACGCCCTTGTGCACATAGCCGAGCCGCTCTTCGAGCCTGGCGATCGTCTCCCCATTGGCGGTAAACCGGAAATGTCCCGGCTCGATGATGCCGGCGTGAACCGGTCCGACAGGGATTTGATGAAGACCAACCCCTTCGACGGCCAAGAACCTGTACCCCTCTTCCGTTCTCACCGCCCGGCTTGGCCACACGCCGTGATCCAGCCAGGCGCGCTCGTCGGGCAGGCCTATGGGATTTGTGGCGTAGAGATCGCGCATCGCCCGCTCAAGCCGCATCGCGGGCGGGTGATGGAGACCCACGGAGGGGTAGGCGCCGCCGGGCGCCGCAAGCGAAAAGATGGCTCGCGCGCGTACGCGCGGGTCCGACAATGCGATGTGCATTTTGCCGTTGTCGAACCAAAGCGCGCTTAAGTCCTGCCAGCCAGCGGCGCAGCCTTTTGCAAGCCCGGTCCATAGCGCATCTCCGGACTCAAGTCGCACATAACCGTCCGGGCTCGCGTCCCTGCCCTGAACCGTATCCTTAAGAGCAATGCTTTCGGCTTCGGGGCTGACGTAATCGGCGTCTTTCATCCGAGCATCTCCGCGGCGCGCTGGAACCAGGAGACCATCGCCGCCGGCAAATAGAGCCCCGCGATGAGCACGAGGGAGAGATGAACGATCAAGGGGGCTGAGGAAGCGTTCACCTGATGCGCCGGTTCGGTGGGCGCACCGAAAAGGATATTCTGGAGGCGGAGAAGAAGAGCGCCGAAGGCGACGAGCAGCCCGAAAGCAACCGCAAGCGCAAGCAGCGGTTCGCGGGCGAAGGTGGATGTGAGGATCAGAAACTCGCTCATGAACGCGCCGAAAGGCGGAAGCCCGGAAATCGCGATCACGGCGGCGGCCAAACCCACGGCAAGGGCAGGATGGAGACGCTTAAGCCTCGAATATCGGCAAGCCGCTGCGTTCCCTTCGCCTGCGCCACGTGGCCGACGGCAAAGAAAATCGCGGATTTCGTCAGGCTGTGCATCACCATGTGCAAGAGACCGGCGAAATTCGCGAGCGGGCCGCCCATGCCGAAGGCGAAGGTGATGAGCCCCATATGCTCGATCGAGGAGTATGCGAACAGGCGTTTGATGTCGCGGCGCTGATACAGCATGAACGCGGCGAAGATCAGCGAGATCAGCCCGATGCTGATCATGATCGGTCCTGGCTTGAGCGCGCCCGGATGAGCCGCTATCAGCATTTTGAAGCGCAGCATTGCGAAGAGCGCGACGTTCAAGAGCAGGCCGGAGAGCACCGCGGAAATTGGGGTCGGGCCTTCGGCATGGGCGTCGGGAAGCCACGCATGCAAGGGCGCGAGACCCACCTTGGTGCCGTAGCCTACGAGCAGGAAGATGAAGCCGAGATTGATCAGCGGGGCGTCGAGTTGCGGCGCAACCTCAAGCAGGCGGCTCCAGGTCATGGCGGCTGTGCCCTCGCCGAGCACGCTTTGTCCCGCGAGATAGAAGATGATCGTGCCGAAAAACGCGAGCGAAATGCCGACGATGCCGAGGATGAAATACTTCCAGGCCGCCTCAAGCGCGGATGGGGTCCGGTAAATGCCGACCATGATGACGGTCATCAGCGTCGCGAACTCCAAGCCCACCCACATCAGGCCGATATTGTTGGCGAGAAGGGCCAGGTTCATGGCGCCCATCATGCCCTGGAACATGGCGTGGTAGAAGCGAACGAAGAGCGGCGTCAGGCGGCCAGTCTCGATCTCATGCTCGATATAGCTGCCGCTGAACACCGAGGTGGTGAAAGCGACAAGCGTGTTCAGGATGATGAAAAAGATATTCAGGTCGTCGAGGATGACGTAATTCTGAACGACAGGCGGAAGGGCGAGGAACGAAAGTCCCGCCGCGAAGGTGAGCCCGGACGCCAGGACATTGCCGATAGCTGTTATTCTGTAGCTCGAAATGAGAGCGAGTATGAGCGCCGAGAGAAAAGGAATGCCGACGACTGCGTAGACCGCCTGGTTCATCGCTGCCCTCCCCGCACTCTTTCCAGCGACTCAATGTCGAGGCTGTCGAAGCGCTCTCTAATGCGGAATACGAAAACCGCGAACACGAAAAGGGCGATCAGCACGGAAAAGGCGACGCTGACCTCAACCACCAGCGGCATGCCGCGGGCGCCCGTCGCCGCGAGGATGAGGCCGTTCTCGATGGACATGAAGCCGACAATTTGGGTCACGGCGTTGCGCCGGATTATCATCTGGAGAAAGCCCAGGAGAATGATCGCAAGGGCGAGCGCAAGCCCTTCCCGCGTGAAGGACGCGGCCCCGGGCGTCACCTTAAGCACAAGCAGCAGCGCGAGGCTCGTGAGGCCAAGCCCCAGAAACATCGCCACGCCCACATTCACCACCTGATCCACGTCGCGATGAATGCCAAGGCGAACGATCATGCGGTTCAAAGCGACGGGGATCACAATGCCCTTGAGGCCGAAGGCCATGGCCGCCGTGATGAAGAGGTCGGGCGAATTCTGGACGTAGCCCTGCCAGGCGACGGCGAGCGACAGCATCATGGCTTGCGCGGCGAAGGTATTGAGGACGGCGAAAATCCGGTCTTGATAAAGAAGCGTGAAGCTGCAAACGAGCATCATGCCGGCCAGGAAATGCGCGACGTCATAAGCATTCGTCACCGCAGCACCTCCCTCGAAAGGAATGCGAGCAGGATGGCGAGGAAGGAGAAAACGAACGCCCCGCCGAGAAATTCGCTGACGCGGAAGACGCGCATTTTCGCGATGCTCACCTCCCAGACGCCCAGCGCCACGGCTGCAAAGACGACCTTCCCCAGATAAGCGGCGAGCCCGATAGACCAGGCTTGGGGTCCGCCATCCAACGGGGCCATGCCGAATGGCAGGAACAGGCAGATGATGAGGGAAATATAGAGGACGAGCTTCACATGACCCGCCGCTTCGATCATGGCGAGGTGGCGGCCCGAATATTCGAGCACCATGGCCTCATGCACCATGGTCAATTCAAGATGCGTCGCGGGGTTGTCGACAGGAATGCGCGCGTTCTCGGCGAGCGCCACGTCGACAAGCGCGACAAAGGCGAGCGCGAATGAAACCCGGATCTCGATGGGCTGATTGATCAGGTATTGCGCGACTTCGGGCAGCCTCGTCGTGCCGGCGGCGAACGCTATCGTCAGCGCGACGAGAAGCGTCGCGGGTTCAGCCAGCGAGGCGATCATCATTTCGCGCGAGGAGCCAAGTCCGCCGAAGGCCGTACCTGCGTCCATCGCGGCCAAGGCCAGAAGGGCGCGGGCAGCGCCGATGAGCGCGACCAAAGCGACCACGTCGGCCGCCCAATTGAACATCAGCCCGGAGGCGACCGTCGGCACCAGCGCCGCTGCGACCCAGGTGAAGGCGAAGATGAGATAGGGCGCCGTGCGGAAGAACCAGGAGGCGTTGCCGGCGAGCACGACATCTTTGCGGACGAGCTTCAGGAGGTCACGGTAGCCTTGCAGAATAGGCGCTCCCCGCCGCCGCGTCAGCCGCGCCTTTACGCGCCGGGTTATTCCCGTCACCGCCGGCGCAATAGAAAGCACCAAAGCCATTTGGGCGCCTTGAGCGAGGAATGATTGGAGAGTAGCCGGCATCGTTCACATCCACGTCGCAGTTATGATGAGAAGCGTGATGAGCGTGCAGAACATGAGAACGAGGTAGCCGCGGATCGTCATAAAGTGGATCGCGTTGAACTTCTTGGAGAGAGACCAGAGCGCCCCGGCAGGCTCGAGGTAGAGATAGCGCCAGAAATAGTCCGAGAACTGCACCACGAACTTGCCAGGCCGAAGCTCTCCAGGCCCGGGCATATCCACATTCTCCCTGGCCCTGAAGACGATGCCGCCATAGACACGCCGAAGGGGCTGACTGAAGCTGGAAGCGGTGTATTGGGTTGCGGGCGAAGGATCGGGGAAGCCGCAGTCCCATGCAGGCGAGCGGCGTGTTTGCTTGCTTGCGAGCAGATGGACGGCGACCGCCGTCGTAATGGCCGAAAGGGCTACGAACAGCGCAATGGTCGGCGCGTCGTAGATCGCGCGCCCCTCATCGAAGGCGATGAGCGAAAAGGGAGTTGGACCTTCCCCAAACTTCATGAGCCCGACTCCGGCAAGAGAGGTCAATAAAGGCCCTATGGCGTAAGCGGTGAGGCCTCCGAACAGGCCGCCGAGAGCGCAAAGGACCGCGAGGAACCCGATTGCGGCGGTTTGGATGAAGGGCGCTTCATGAGCGGCGCCCGCCTCTGCGCTGCGCGGCCGGCCGAGAAATACCGTTCCGAATGCGCGCACGAAGCAGGCTGCGGCGAGCCCCGCGGCAAGCGCAAGCATCGCGCCGACGACGGGAGACAGAAAACGAAGGATGGGCTCCGGAAAGACCGGCCCCACCAGCACCGCCTGAAACAGCAGCCATTCCGATACGAAGCCGTTGAAGGGCGGCAGCGCGGCGATCGAAAGGGCGCCGATCAGCCAATAAAAGGCGGTCTTCGGCATGCGGTGAATGAGGCCGCCCAAGCCGTCGAGGTCCTTTCGGCCCGTTGAGTGAAGCACCGCGCCCGCGCCGAGAAAGAGCAGCGACTTGAACCAGGAATGATTGAGCGAATGCAACAGCGCCGCCGCCATGGCCACTGCGGCGCCATACCGGATGCCCGATGACTTGAACGCGATCGCAAGTCCGATTCCGGCGAAGATGATCCCGATATTCTCGATAGTGGAATAGGCGAGCAAGCGCTTCAGGTCTTGCTCTTGAACCGCATAGAGAAGGCCGCCGACCGCGGTGGCGGCTCCAAGTATGATGAACGGCAGCGACCACCACCAAATGGGATCGCCCAGGAGATCGAAAACAATACGGATGATGGCGTAAATGGCGACCTTGGTCATCACGCCGCTCATGAGCGCTGAGACATGGCTGGGCGCGGCCGGATGGGCCAGCGGCAGCCAAGCGTGAAGCGGCATGATGCCAGCTTTCGACCCTGTTCCAACCAGGGCCGCGGCGAGTACAAGCGCCGATACGAGCGGGGTTAGGTGCGCGGCGCGGATCGAGTCGAAGGCGTAGCCGCCGGCGGACCCGGCCATGCCGCCGAACGCGAATAGAAGCGCCGTTGTGCCGATCGCCGCCATCACGAGGTAGACATAACCGGCTTTCCGGCTGCCCGCGTCCTCGTGACGGGAGACGACGAGCAGCCAAGAGCTGAGCGACATCAGCTCCCAGAAGAAAAGAAAGCCAAAGGCGTCATCCGCCAGAAGAACGACATTCATCGCCGCGCAGAATGCGGGGTAGAATGGCTCGATGCGCTTGGAGAGATCGCCGCGGCCAAGCCCCAGCCCGTAGACGCTGGCGGCGAAAACTCCAATATTGACGATCAGCCCAAAGAAGGCGCTCAAGCTATCGAGGCGGAAGCGGAGCCCGACCGAAGGCAGGCCGATTGGCAAATGCGCTTGCAGGGCGGCTTGAGTGAAAAAGGCGGAAAGATCGGCTACGCTAGCCAAAGCCGCCGCCGCGGCGCAAACCGGATACACGAATGAAAGCAAGCGGCGTGGCGCGATCACAGCCGCAAGCGCCGCTCCCGCGTAGATCGCGAGCGCGCAAGCCAGCGCCGAAAGCTGCCACCCTTCCCCGGCGTTCATTGGATGGCCCTCTCCGGCGGTTTCTTGAGCCGCACGCCGCGCCCACCGCCGCCGCTCGCGGCGCCTTCGCCGATCAGTTCCACGCCCGCGCGGTCAAGCGCCTCCACGATCTTTGTGAGGCTGTCGACAACTCCGCGAACTATGCCAGGGCTCGATTCCATGCGCTGAACGGTGGGTAAGGATACACCCGCTTGATCCGCGAGCGTCTTTTGATCAATGCCGAGAAGCGCGCGGGCTGCGCGCAGCTGGGCTCCGGTTAGCAAGATAAAATCCTCGAATGCGACAGGTTGTGAACCATATTCCGTTAATCTTGATATCTCAAGCATCAAGTCAGATGCAATTGTCGTAAATCGCGTAGCTTGAATTATCCACTGGTTTCGGGAAATTTTCACAACTAAAAGTTGCGATGATAGCCTTCGAGGCGGCGCAGAGGGGGCCGCGTTCCTTAAAGGGCGGGAGGGAAGGAAACTGAATCGGCGTGCCTGCGCCTTCTCTTGCCGGCTGCGGGGCTGCGATGGCCGGGCTTCAGAATCGGGCGCTTGCCCTTCCTTCTGGCATTCAGTTTTGCGATCTTGGATGTTCTGCGGCCGTTGCAAACGACGCCGCGCATATCCGGCGCCTTCGCGCCCTCCGGCGTCGCCACCGGCCATGTCGCGAGCGTCGGCGCCAGCACGGCCTTCCACGGATAGATCTCGAAGCCATGCTCGAAAAGGCCGGCCGCGCGTATCGTACGCGCCGCGCCTGAGTTCTCGCCCAGCACCACGGCCACGAGCTGGCGGCCGTTCCGCGTCGCGCTCGCCACAATATTGTATCCCGCCGCGCAGACGAAGCCGGTTTTCATGCCATCGGCGCCGTCATAGCTTTTCAGGAGCCCGTTATGCGTGTTCACGATGCGGTTGCCGACACGGACCTCCGTCATCGAGAAGATGGCGGCGTATTGCGGGAATTCACGCAGGATCATGTTGGCGAGCAGCGCCATGTCGCGCGCCGTGGTCACCGCCTGCTCCGGGGCTTCAGTCTCGTCGGCGTTGAACACGGGCAGGCCATTCGGATTGACGAATTTCGTGTTCGTCATGCCGAGCCGCCTCGCGGTCTTGTTCATCATCTCGACGAAGGTCTCGGACGATCCGGCGATCTTCTCGGCGAGCATGATCGCGACATCGTTCGCGGATTTCACGATCAGCACCTTGACCGCGAGATCGACCTTGAGCTGCCCGCCGAGCGGCATGCCAAGTTTGCTCGGCGGCTGGCTCTGCGAAAGCTTGGACGAGGTGACGGCGTCTTCCGGCGACAGCCTCCCGTCGCGGATCGCCTCGAATGTGAGATAGGCCGTCATCAGCTTGGTGAGGGAGGCGGGCCGCCAGGGCTGATCGGCATCTTCGGCGTAGAGCACGAGACCTGTGGCCGGCTCGGTTAGTAGCGCTGGCCCGGCGGCGGCGTGGCAGGCGCAAACCAAAAAGGCGGCCAAACCCGCAAGTAAAGATCGTATACTCTTCAACATCGATACTTGCATTATTGAACTCAGCTCGATTTGGTGCCCCACGCCGGACTCGAACCAGCACGCCCTTGCAGGCAACAGATTTTGAGTTTGCCGCGTCTACCATTCCGCCAGTGGGGCACTCCCATCGGGATGGCGGATCATAGCGCCGAACTCCGGGGCGTCAACTGCTGTCAAAGCGCAAAAAGCACTCGAACCTTGAACGAGGCTTGCGCCTTTGGCATTGTGCGTTTGTTTTTCTATTTATGGGTGTGTCATGGCTGCGATCGATTTCAAATACCGCGCATTCCTCTCCTATAGCCATGCCGACACGCCCTTGGCGAAATGGCTGCATAAAAGCCTTGAGAGCTTCCCGCTGGCCGGGCTTTCCGGCCGCGAGACGGCGCAAGGGCCGGTTCCGAAATCGCTGCGGCCCATCTTCCGCGACCGCGAGGATTTCAGCGCGGGCCATACGCTGAACGAGCAGACCATCGCCGCGCTCGACGCCTCCGCCGCGCTGATCGTGCTGTGCTCGCCGGCTTCCGCGCAAAGCCATTACGTGAACGAGGAAATCCGCCTCTACAAGCATCGCTGCCCCGGCCGGCTGATCGTGCCGGTGATCGTCTCCGGCAAGCCCTACGACGAGAGCCACGAATGCTTTCCGCCCGCGCTGAAATTCGAGCTGGACGCGGACGGGCAGGTCACGGACGCCCCCGCCGCCATGCCCATCGCGGCGGACGTGCGCGAGGAAGGCGACGGCCGCGAGCTGGCGCTGGCGAAGGTGGCGGCGGCGCTGATCGGCGTGCCCTCCGACGAGGTCTACCGCCGCGCCGAGCGCGAGCGCAAACGGCAAGCCCGCATCCGCAACGCCGTCGCCGCAATCATCGCCGTTCTCGTCTGCGGCGCCGCCATCTTCCTCTATAGCTCGCAGCAGCGCGGCGCGATCCTCATCGATACAGCCGCGGCCTGCGGGCGCTATGCGCCGAAAGACCAGGCCAACGCCGCCGGGCCGCTGAACGCGCTCGATCAATGCATCAAGTCGCTGGAGGCGCTGCAAAAAGGCGCGGCGAGCGACCCGCGCGACGCCGAAATCCTGAAACTCATCGGCGCGGGCAAGAAAGACGAGGCGGAGCGGCTGCAAGTCGAGGCGGCGCAAGACGACGAAGCCGCCATGGTCGCCAGGGGCAAAAAAGCGGCGGAGCGCTACCGGGGCATCGCCGCCACGGCAGGTTACGGCGATCCGAAGAAGGCCCGCGAATATTACGCCAAGGCCGCGAAGCTCGACCCGGACAACATCGAAGGCATGCTCTGGCATGCCTATCATGGAGCAGGACGCCGGCAATCTCACCGAGGCGGAGCGCGCTTACAACGCGGTGCTGGGCGCAGGTGTCGAGGGCCGGGATGACTTCGAGCTGTATTGGGCGCGGCTCGGCCTTGGCGACATCCGCCTTGCGCGCGGCGATCTCTCCGGCGCTCTGGACGCTTACGATCTGGCAAAAAAATTGCGGACGCCGCTGCACGCTCGCAGCCGGACAACGCAGGATGGCAGCGCGATCTGTCGGTGTCCTATATCAAGGTGGGCGATGTGCTCGTGGCCCAGGGCCAGCTCGCGGACGCCTTGAAAGCCTACCGCGACAGCCTCGCCATCGCAGAGCGCCTCGCAAAGGCCGATCCCCAAAACGCCGGATGGCAGCGCGATCTGTCGGTGTCCTATAACAAGGTGGGCGATGTGCTCGTGGCCCAGGGCCAGCTCGCGGACGCCTTGAAAGCCTACCGCGACAGCCTCGCCATCGCCGAGCGCCTCGCAAAGGCCGATCCCGGAAACGCGGAATGGCAGAGCGATCTGTCGGTGTCCTATATCAAGCTGGGCGATGTGCTCGTGGCCCAGGGCCAGCTCGCGGACGCCTTGCAAGCCTACCGCGAAGCCTCGCCATCGCCGAGCGCCTCGCAAAGGCCGATCCCCAAAACGCCGGATGGCAGCGCGATCTGTCGGTGTCCTATAGACAAGGTGGGCAATGTGCTCGTGGCCCAGGGCGCAGCTCGCGGACGCCTTGAAAGCCTACCGCGACAGCCTCGCCATCGCAGAGCGCCTCGCAAAGGACCGATCCCCAATAACGCCGGATGGCAGCGCGATCTGTCGGTGTCCTATGAGCAAGGTGGGCGATGTGCTCGTGGCCCAGGGCGCAGCTCGCCGACGCCTTGAATGCCTACCGCGACAGCCTCGCCATCAGAGAGCGCCTCGCCAAGGCCGATCCCGAAAACGCCGGATGGCAGCGCGATCTGTCGGTGTCCTATGAGAAGGTGGGCAATGTGCTCGTGGCCCAGGGCGACGCTCGCCGACGCCTTGAATAGCCTACCAGCGACAGCCTCGCCATCAGAGAGCGCCTCGCCAAGGCCGATCCCGGAAACGCGGATGGCAGCGCGATCTGTCGGTGTCCTATAACAAGGTGGGCAATGTGCTCGTGGCCCAGGGCGCGCTGGCGGACGCCTTGAAAGCCTACCGCGACAGCCTCGCCATCGCCGAGCGCCTCGCCAAGGACGATCCCCAAAACGCAGGATGGCAGCGCGATGTGGCTGTCAGCCATGCCAAGATCGCAGATTTACATCGGCGTCAGGGCGAAACGGCTCTGGCAAAGGATGCGCTCGGGAAAGGCAAGGCGATCATGGAGCGCATGACGAAGCTTTCGCCGGACAACGCGGAGTGGAAGCGCGACTTGGCTTGGTTCGAGGCGCAGATCGCGGCGCTGAAGAAGTGATCGTCATCGCGAGGGCCAATGGCCCGCGGCGATCCAGCGAGACCTGAAAGAGCTGCGGCGTGGAAGGTGGATTGCTTCGGGGCTAAAGCCCCTCGCAATGACGAAGGCGGTGGAGGCCTCGCACGAAAACGCAGCCTGCGGTTTACATTATGGCAAGCCGGCGCAATGGCACGCTCTACACCGGCGTCACATCCGCGCTGATCCAGCGCGCGCATCAGCACAAGACAGGAGCGATTCCAGGCTTCACCGCAAAATACGGATGCAAGCTCCTCGTCTACTACGAAATTCATGCAACGATGGAGAGCGCCATTGGCCGCGAGAAGCAGATCAAAGCCGGGTCGCGCGCGAGGAAAATCGCCTTGATCGAAGGGATGAATCCAGCCTGGGCCGATCTTTATGACGCGCTCATTTGAGCATGCGCTGATGTTTCTCGGCCGGGCGAAGGAGGCGCGCGCGGCCTATCTCGGCCATAAGGGGCAGGCGGTCGAGGGGCAGGGCGTGTGGGACGAGGCCATCCTGAAGGACTTCGCCGAGTTCGAGAAGCGCGGGCTGACGCATCCGCAGATGGCGGAGATCCGGCGGCTGCTCGCGCCAGCCGCGAAGTGAACGTCATCCCGTGCGCGGCGTTTGGAAAGGTCCCGGATAGGCCTGCGGCCTTCTGGGACGGCGAACTGAGGAGGCGCCGTGCCGGGGCGGTAGCGCGTCCATGCGAGCCGTGATAATTTGCATGTCAATAGAAAGGCAGAATGATGCAGGCGACTTTGAAAGACCGGGTCGACGCTCTCGAACGTCAAGTCCAGAGCTTGACCGGGATCGTGGAAGAAAAGAAAGGCGTGCGGGATTGGCGGTCGACGGCCGGCTGGGCGCGGGATGACGAAGGCTTCGAAGAAATGGTCCGGCTTGGCGAGGAAATCCGCCAGAAGGATCGCGAGGCCGCCGATGCTGATTTTGGACACTGACCATTTAACCGAAATCGACCGGGGTTCGGCGCGGGGCGCCAGGCTGATTCAGCGGCTCGATAAGGCCGGCGAAGAAGCGGCTATCACCATCTTTCGGTGGAGGAACAGTTTCGCGGCTGGCTTGCACAAATCGCCAGGCTGCAAGACCCTCATAAACAGATCGCTCCGTACCGCCTCTTGCAAGCGCGGGTGGCGTCTTTCGCCGCGTGGACGGTCCTGCCCTGGACGCGAGAAGCGGCCGAGATTTTCGTGCGATTACGCGCGAGTGGCGTTCGCATCGGCAGCATGGACCTGAAGATCGCTTGCATTGCCCTCTCGCGAAACGCAACCGTCCTCACACGCAACCTTCAGCATTTCGACAAGGCGCCGGGCTTGCGGGCAGAAGATTGGCTTTGAGCGGCCGGCTCACTAACGCCAAAGGACGCAGATCGCGGCGCTCGATAATTGACGCTTGTACGGGTGGGATGAACAGAAGTCAGCGGCGAACTTGGCCAAGCATGGCGTAGCGTTCGAGGCGATCTATCGCTTCGACTGGGCAAGCTCGGTTGAGGTCGAATGCAGCCGTCTCGACGAAGTAAAGGACTTGCCGCGCCCCCGAATGTGTATAATATTGCCTGACAGTACACATGAGATAACAATGCGCACTAATATCGAGATTGACGACGCCCTGATCGGCCAGGCGATGAGCCTTTCTGGCCTCAAGACCAAGCGGGAGACCGTGGAAGAGGCGCTCCGGCTGCTTGTCCGGCTGAAGTCGCAGGAAGCGATCCGGGGCTTTCGCGGAAAACTCGCCTGGCAGGGCGATCTCGACGAGATGCGGCGCGACAAGTGATCTTGGCCGATAGCTCGGTATGGATCGACTATTTCAACGGAAGGGCGACCGGCGAGACGAACTTTCTTGACGCCAAGCTGGGCATCGATCCGATCTTGACCGGCGATCTTATCCTGGCCGAGGTTTTGCGAGGGTTCCGGCATGAGAAAGACTTCAAAATCGCGAAGAAGCTTCTTGGCGGGCTGGAAATGCGCGTTCTTTGCGGCCGCGATATCGCGCTTCGCGCCGCGCAACACTTCCGGCTGCTGAGATCCAAGGGGATAACGCCGCGAAAAACCATCGATATGATCATCGGAACCTATTGCATTGCGCATGGCTTGACGCTGCTGCATTCGGATCGCGATTTTCACGTCATGGAGGCCGAGCTAGGCTTGCTGGTCGCGAAACCCTAAGAGGCTTATCAACTCCGCGTTCGCTGCTCCTGGATGGCCGCCTCAAGGGCGGCCATGACTTCAGCGCTTAATTTCGCTTGAAGCGCCCGGTGAAATCAGGCCATTGCTCAATGCGGAAGGCGCGAATATCGCGCACTGACCGCGGAACCAAGGCAGCGCCTTCAAAGCGGCTATGGCATCGAAGAGATTGCCGGGGTCTTCGCTTGCGCAGACCTAGACGCCGCCTTGAATGCGCTCGAAGCCGAACCGCTCCAGCCGGAATGGTGTGCTAAACTCAATCAGTCCAGGTTGGCCAACAGACGTTCGGCCGCTTTCAGGTCTGGCGTATTCAAGCCCTCCGCGAACTGCTCGAAAACCGGCTGCAGAAGCGCCTTGCCGCTCCCGGAGCGTCCCAGGGAAGAATACAGAGCTGCGAGATCGACCGCGGTTCGCAGCTCCCACGCGCGTGCAGCCTGACGGCGGCTCAATTCAAGCGAGCGCCTGAAGCACATTTCCGCGTCGCCGGCACATGGCTGCGGCGGCGACAGAAGAAGGCTTCCCTTCACTCGCAGTAACTCTGGCATGTATAGGATATCCCCATTTCTCTCGACCCGCCCGATGGTCTCGTCGATCAGCGCGATGCCTTCGGCGAACCGGCCGGTCGCCGCGAGACCCTGGACGAGCGAGATGTTGAGCTGTGTGGTCAGCAACTCGTAAGGCATTGAGTGGAGCATTTCCAGACAGCGCCGCAAATTCCCGACTCCGCGCTTTGCGTCGCCGCGACGGATGGCCAGTTCACCTTTGAACCCGCGCCCGGCCGCACGATATGGCGCCAAGGAATGGGATTCGGAGCGGGAGATGAGCCAGTCTGTATGCTCTTCAGCGCTTTGGAGATCGCCGGTCCAGAGGAACACGGAAATACCCCAGATCAAAACGATAGATAGCGTCAGCGAATGGTCCATCGCCGCTGCGTCCTTAATTGTGCGGCGCGCCCGTTCCACCGCCTGAGCCGGATGACCCTGCAGCCACAGGTTTCTCGCCAGGATGGCGCCGGCCAGACTTTTGCCATCGAAGCCGAGATAGATCGTTGTGCTCCGGCGCGAACGCGCTTCGCGGCGAAGCGCCGCTTCAAGCTCCGTGCGGGCCCCGCCGAGTTCGCCGCCAACTTGCAGCGAAATCCCCAAAATGGAATGGACTAGCGCGCTGGGCGCCCGCCCCTCCACGGTTCTGGCGATGGCGGAGCAGCGCTTTGCGTAGTGCAGAGCGGTCTTGAAATCCCCGGTGCGCAGATAAAACATGTTCAGCGGACCCAACAGCCGAAGCCGATCGAGGGAACAGCCGCGTTCTTCGGCGATGGCGAAGCTTCTGTTCAAGGCGGTGCCCGCCGCATCCCGGCCTCCGCGCGTGAACATCAATGACACCCCAAGAGCCGCTTGAAGATGCATCTCCTCGATCCCGCCGCGAGCGGCGTCGCCAAGAGCGTTAAGCGCCCGCTCCGACCAGCGATGACATTCGGTTAGCAGAGACATCGCCAAGAAAACGGGCGCGGCGGCGGAGGCGAGCCCGACGCCGATTTCAGCATTGCCTTTGACGCCAAAGCACCATTCCAAAGCGGCACGGACATTGTTAAGACCTGCGAAGCAGGGCGTCCGTTCCGGCCCGGCCGGCAAGGCTGGCCATTCGATGCCGGTCTGCTCCAGCCATCGCCGGTAGTAGGTGGCGTGGCGCACCGCCAAGTCAGCGAGTTCAGCGTCGCCAGCGCTGATTTCGAGGGCGTAGGCGCGCGTGGTGTCCAGGAGCCGGTAGCGCATCATCGCCCCTAATGGGCGGGTCGCAACCATCGACTTGGCGACGAGGCATTCTATGGCGCGGAAAACCTGCGACTGATCGACGGTTGCCGATGTCACGACGGCGAGCGCCGCATCGAGCGTAAAGTGTCCAACGAATACAGCGAGACGCCGAAGCACCACGCGTTCCAGTTCGGAAAGAAGCCCGTAACTCCAATCCAGCGTGGCGTGAAGGGTCCTTTGACGCGGTGGCGCGGTGCGCGGTCCCTGCCACAACAGCGTCAGGCGCTGGTCGAGAAGCGCAGCGGTTTGCTGCAGGCCGCAGGAACTCAACGCGCCGGGCGGCCAACTCGATCGCGAGCGCGACACCGTCGAGCTTCCTGCAGATGCTTATTACGAGCGCGGCTTCCGCATCGCTGAAGTCCAAGCGAGCGCCGTTCGCCACCGCGCGCTCGACGAACAACTGGGTCGCGGGGAATGTCCAGGCGATTTCCGCCGTAAGCCCCGGATCGTTCGGTGGACAAGCCAGCGGCTCCAATTTGTAGACGTTTTCACCCTCGACTTGAAGAACCTCACGGCTTGTCGCCAGGATGTGGACTTGCGGCGCGGCCACGAAGATACGTGAGGCCAAGTCCGCCGCCGCCTCAATGAGATGTTCGCAGGTATCGAGGATCAACAGAATTCGCTTATCGCGGAGATATGCAATCAGGCTGGGCGTGGCGTCTTCGGACCGAACCGAAAGCCCCACCATGGAGGCGACAGCCGTGGCCACCAGGCTGGGATCGCTCAACATCCCGAGATCGGCGAAAAGAACGGCGCCCGCGAATGCCTCGATCAGGTGATGTCCAACCGCCACCGCAACCGTGGTTTTGCCGACGCCGCCCGCGCCCGCGATTGTGACAAAGCGCGCGGCAGTCAACTGAGCCGATAGCCTAAGAACGTCGTCGCCGCGCCCGGCCATCCGGATCAGGCGGTTGGGCAGGTTGGCGTGCGGAAAGCTGGCGGCGGCCGCCGTAAATACCGGGCTCCGGTCTATCGAGCGGGAGACCGGCGCCACGAAACAATAGCCTCGCCCAGCCAGCGTCGCGATGTACCGCGCGCCGTCCCTTCGATCGCCAAGCGCCTTGCGAAGGCAGGCGATGTGAAACCGCAGACTGCCTTCTTCCACGGTGACGCCAGCCCAGACACGGGCCAACAGCTCTTTTTTGCTGACCGTCTCGTTGGGACGGGACAACAAAACAATCAAAATTTCCAGGGCGCGCCCGCCCAATCCCACGGGGGCGCCTCCCTTTGTAAGAAGCCTCTCGTTTACGGCAAGGCTGAAAGGACCAAACGATATGACCTCTTTCGTCCGCGCCGCCGGCGTCGTCATGGCGTCGTCTCTCCTAGCCGCCCGACTCCATGCGAAGGGTCAGGTCCGCACAATACACACTGCAGGTTGCTGGGCTGCCACGCCAGCCCGTCAAACGCGATCCGTGAGTTACTACTTCTCGCAAGAGCTAACATCTCCTCACAAATCATAACAAGCAATTCCAGCAACCTCATCATAATCTTTTGGTCAGTTAGTAGATTAATGTCTAGCTAAAGCTCAGATCGCTTCGCTAGAATATATATTAGATGCTTGACAATGGCGTAAGTAGACTTTGCTGTAACCATCGAACTAGAGAGGTTCATAGGTGGATACGAAAATTAACCTACAGCGCCGCCGTTTTGTTGGCGCGGCAGCCATGAGCGTCGCCACGGCGGGCGCCTTCAGCCTGCTGCCCGGACGCCTGGCTGCGGCAGGCGGCGCAATTGCCGGCCAGCCATCGATCCAAGGAGGCTCACACATGGGTGCGACCGAACAGGCGTCAATCCGCCCCTTCCGCATCGAGGTTACGGAAGAAGAACTCGCCGATCTTCGCAGGCGGCTCGCGGCGACGCGGTGGCCGGAACGGGAAACAGTCACCGATGACTCGCAAGGCGTGCGGCTCGCGGTGATGCAGGATCTCGCGCACTATTGGGCGACCGATTACGATTGGCGCAAATGCGAGGCTAAATTGAACGCCCTCCCGCAATTCATCACGGGGATCGACGGACTCGATATTCATTTCATTCATGTGCGTTCGAAACATGAAAATGCGTTGCCGCTCATCGTCACGCATGGATGGCCCGGCTCGGTCATCGAGCAGCTGAAGATTATCGATCCCCTCACCAATCCCACAGCGCACGGCGCCAGCGCATCGGACGCGTTCCATCTCGTGATTCCCTCGCTGCCGGGCTACGGGTTTTCCGGCAAGCCCGGCACGACCGGCTGGGGGCCGGATCGCATTGCGCGCGCCTGGGTCGTGCTGATGAAGCGCCTCGGATACAATCAATTTGCCTCGCAAGGCGGCGATTGGGGTGGGGCCATCTCTAATGTGATGGCGAAACAGGCGCCTCCAGAGCTGCTGGGCATCCACGTCAACTTTCCTGCTACGATCCCATCCGATGTCGCCAAGGCGCTCCAGTGTGGCGATCCGGCGCCAGCCGGTCTCTCAGCGGACGAAAGGCGCGCGTATGACGAGCTGAATACCCTGTATACGAAGAGACGCGCCTATGCGCAGATCATGGGGACGCGTCCGCAAACGCTCTATGGATTGGCGGATTCACCTGTCGACCTCGCTGCCTGGCTCATTGACCACGGCGACGGCTATGCTCAACCGGCGGCGGCGATCACCTCGGCGCTGCTCGGACGAACGATCGATGGGCGCCCCGCTGGCGCTGTCACTCGCGACGATGTGCTCGACGACATCACGCTCTACTGGTTGACGAACACGGGGGTTTCCTCGGCTCGCCTCTACTGGGAAAATCACTACGGCCTCTACAACGCCCTCAACATCGACACGCCTGCTGCCGTGAGCGTTTTTCCCGGCGAAAACTATGAAGCCCCGCGGAGTTGGACAGAGCAGGCGTATCGCAAACTCATCTATTACAACAAGGTGGACAAAGGCGGCCACTATGCGGCCTGGGAACAGCCTCAACTCTTTGCAGAAGAGGTTCGCGCAGGCCT
The DNA here is from genome assembly GCA_963766815.1 of uncultured Alphaproteobacteria bacterium. GTDB lineage: Bacteria > Pseudomonadota > Alphaproteobacteria > Rhizobiales > Rhodomicrobiaceae > Rhodomicrobium. The sequence goes on from CAVYBZ010000026.1 coordinate 28,099, forward strand.
GAGGCCGCTGCGTAAATCGAGTTGAAGACCCCGGCGCTCAGAAAGGGCGCGAAGCGGCTTTGCAGTCTGGTTTCTCAATTATCCCCAACGAAAGGGCATCGTTATGAGCAGGTTCACGACCAAGGATGGCACGGAGATCTACTACAACGACTGGGGCGCCGGGCAGCCGGTTGTCTTTAGTCACGGCTGGCCGCTCTCCGCAGACGCCTTCGAAGACCAGATGTTCTATCTCGCCTCCCGGGGGTACCGCTGCATTGCTCATGATCGTCGCGGCCATGGCCGGTCCGGCCAGCCATGGACGGGCAACGACATGGACACTTATGCGAGCGACCTCGCGGAGCTCGTGCAAAAGCTCGATCTCAAGAATGCTATCCATATCGGTCACTCCACCGGGGGCGGGGAAGTCGCCCGTTATATTGCCCGCCATGGTGCGGGCCGCGTGGCTAAAGCTGTGCTTATCAGCGCCGTCCCGCCCCTGATGGTTAAGACTCCAGCCAATCCAGGCGGCGCCCCGATCGAAGTCTTCGATCAGTTACGCAACTCCGTTCAAGCTGACCGCTCTCAATTCTGGAAGGATTTGAGCCTTCCGTTCTACGGCTACAACCGCCCCGGCGCGAAAGCCTCGGAGGGGGTGCGTGAATCATTCTGCCTGCAGGGCATGATGGCGGGTTTCCCGGCCGCGTATTTCTGCATCAAGGCATTCTCCGAGACAGATCAAACCGAGGACCTGAAGAAGATCGATGTCCCGACACTCATCATTCAGGGGGATGACGACCAGATCGTCCCCTTCGCCAACGCCAGCCTGCTACAGTCTAAGCTCATCAAGGGCGCCAGCCTGAAGGTCTACAAGGGCGCCCCGCACGGTCTGTGCACGACCCTCAAGGACCAGGTCAACGAGGAGCTGCTGGCCTTCCTGAAGGCGCAATAGACACGGCGAGATCGATTGAAGAAGGCTCGCAAAATCCGAGCTTTTGAAGCGCGATCTGCGACTTAAATACGGCTCAAGTCACCGTGTGCGGAAGGCGTATCGGATACTTGCGAACGCAGAGATACACTTCGCAGGCAACCATCGAACCAAGGAGGTTCATAGATGGATACGAAAAGGCCAGAAGAAATTAACGTTCAGCGCCGCCGTTTTGTTGGCGCGGCGGCGGTAAGCGTCGCCGCTACGGCGGGCGCCTTCACCCTGCTCCCTGAGCGTCTAGCCGCGGCGGGCGACGCAATTGCCGGCCAGTCATCGAACCAAGGAGGCTCAACCATGGGGACGGCCGAACACGACGCAATCCGCCCCTTCCGCATCGAGGTTCCGGAAGGGGAACTCGCCGATCTTCGCAGGCGGCTGGCGGCGACGCGGTGGCCCGGCCGGGAAACGGTCACGGATCCCTCGCAAGGCGTGCAACTCGCGACGGTTCAGAAGCTCGCGCGCTACTGGCAAACGGACCATGACTGGCGGAAGATCGAGGCCAAGCTGAACGCCTTGCCGCAGTTCATCACCGGGATCGATGGGCTGGACATTCACTTCATTCACGTTCGTTCCAAGCACGACAATGCGTTACCGCTCATTGTTACGCACGGGTGGCCCGGCTCGATCATCGAGCAGCTGAAGATCATCGATCCGCTGACCAATCCCACGGCCCATGGGGGGAGCGCATCCGACGCGTTCGACATCGTGATTCCGTCGCTGCCGGGCTACGGATTCTCGGGCAAGCCGGCTGCGCCCGGATGGACCCCCGTCAGCATCGCTCGCGCATGGGCGACGTTGATGCAACGCCTCGGCTACACGCGATATGTGGCGCAAGGCGGGGATTGGGGTAACGCCGTCTCGGAGGAGATGGCGCTGCAGCAGCCGCCGGGATTACTCGGCATTCACACCAATATGGCGGCCACGGTTCCAGCCGATGTTTCGAAAGCCCTTTCGGCTGGCGGCCCGCCGCCCGGCGCCCTCTCGGCCGATGAAAAACATGCGTGGGACCAACTCGATGATTTCTACAGGCACGGCCTGGCCTACTCCCAAGAAATGGCGAACCGGCCACAGACGCTTTACGGAATCGCGGATTCGCCGGTGGGCCTCGCCGCTTGGATGCTGGATCACGACATCCGTAGTTACGGCATGATCTCACGCGCCTTCGATGGCAAGATTGAGGGGCTCACCCGGGACGACGTCCTCGACAACGTCACGCTCTACTGGGTGACCAACACCGGGATCTCCTCGGCGCGCCTCTACTGGGACACCGCGCAGATTTCGACAGGAGGGGGCTTCTTCGACGTCAGGGGCGTCAAAATCCCGGTCGCCGTCAGCGCCTTCCCCGAGGAAATCTATGCGGCCCCGAGAAGCTGGGCAGAGCGGGCCTACCCCAAACTCATTTACTACAACAAGCTCGACAGGGGCGGTCATTTCGCCGCTTGGGAACAGCCCGCGCTGTTCACGGCAGAACTCCGCGCAGCGTTTAAATCGCTTCGCCAATCGAGTTGAGATGGACGGCGCGCCACGTTAGCGCGCGCTTCACCTCCCGGCGCCACACGCCCCCCATCGAACCGAGGAGGTTCGCCTATGGACACGATCGATAAGATCCGAAGAAATCAATCATCATCGAAGCCGCTTTTTTGGAACCGCGGCCATCACCATAGCCGCCGCCCAACTTGGAATGACCGGTTGCGTGGACGCAGAAGCACCTGGCAAAAGGATCGCAGGCGTTATGCCCGTTAGGCCGGGAGCGGCCACCTCCCTCGGCCCGCTTAAGCAAATCGACGCCGGCCTCCTTAATGCCGGGTGCGCAGAGGCGGGTCCCACCGATGACGCGGCATCATGGATGTTGCGATCAACCCGGTCTAAGGCCGCGCCCGTCTGATTTGGAGAGCGCAATCGCAGACAAATCTCATGATGTGAAAGGACCGCCCGATGAAACGGATCCCTCACTTGCTGTTCGCGGCTGCTGTGGCGACCTTCGTCATCGCAGCAACGCCATTCGGCGCCGGAGGCGCGGACGATGAGGCCTCGCCAATCTTCGGCGGAAAAATTCCCGCCGGATACCGTGACTGGAGGTTGATCTCCGTCGCCCACGAAGAAGGTGACCTCAACGATCTTCGCGCCGTTCTGGGCAACGATGTAGCGATCGAGGCCTACCGGGAAGGGAAGCTTCCATTCCCGGACGGCGCCATCATTGCCCGCCTCGCCTGGAATTATGTCCCATCAGAGGAAAACAACAAAGCCTTTGGCCGTCCCCAATCTTTTGTTGCTGGGGCGCCCAAGGAAGGGGTTCAGTTCATGGTCAAGGACTCAAAAAAATACGCGTCGACCAGCGGTTGGGGGTTCGCTCAATTTGACGGCGGCAAACCTGTCAGCGATGCGGCTCTCAAGGGCTGCTTTTCCTGCCATGAGCCCGCTAAAGCTAGCGACTTTGTTTTCACCCATTACGCGCGTTGAAGCGTTGAAGGCCGGATGTGACCGATGCTGTCGTCAAGTTCCGGCCATCGGCGCTGCAATTAGTTGCAAATCGCCATAGCTTAGCTAAGCAGAGTTTCCCAAAAGTGGCCCCCGGTTTTGGGATAAAAACTCTGCTAAAACAAAGGACTCGAAGCAGACATTTGTTGGGGAGCCAGCGAATGTCTGCTTAGAGCGCGATGAAATCAAAAGCGCGCTCTTCACACTTTCCCGGACGCTCTATTGGCGGTGCTCCTCATCGGGCCGGCGCTCCTCTTCTTGCCGCGGCCGGTCTTCATCCCGCGATGGAAGGCACGGGGCAGCGGTGATGACACAGCGCTTCAGCTCAATGATATTGCCCTCCCCGACGCGGGCAGGATCGCAATGCTCTTCAATGACGTAGGCTGCCTCGAAATTTAGGAACCGCTCGCCATGCTCATTTATGACCTGCTCTTGCCAGGACTTGATGGCCATCCCCCGAGCAGCCTCAGTTCGAGCATCAGCGGCGCCGGCCGCGTGCATCGGCGCCCGGCACCGGCGGGCGCCATTGTGCAGGCTGGATTCGCGCCAGCCGCCTTCGGGGCGCCACCAGCCGCGAAACTCCTCGCCTTTGCCGGGGGCTCGCCAGCGAAGGTAACCGTCTTGCGTTTCCCGGTCGTGCGAGCCGCGATCCTCGTCTCTCACATAATGCCTCCAGTGGCGCCGGTAGCGACCCACGTAGCGCCGCCGCGAAAATTCGGCATGTTTTCGATGCCGCCACTCATGTCCGCGCCACCGCCAGCCATCATCATCTCTATCGGAGATTTGGGCCTGTGCGGAACCGGCGAATGCAAGCAATGCAATTAATAAATATCTCATGACCCATTTTCCTTCATGACGTCATGGCGGGGCCTGTCTCCCAAGACGTGACCGGATAGGCGGCCGCTCTCTTCAGCCGCGAATGACAGCAGCACTGAAAGGGCCTCGGCTGGCTCAACCCCACGCTCGATCGCTCTCTCGTACTCGGCGATCACCGCGCCTATAAGTTCTTCGGCGGCGTTTTCATCTGGCAAGATGCTCATCGTGGCCTCGTGGCGTCTCGACCTGGGCTTGGCGGGCATTGCTATCGGAAGGGCCAAGACGCTGGCGTCGATCGGCAATGCCCGCAGGCTCCCCCATGACTGATAAGCATACCCTAAAGATACAATTTTAGCGTGTAAACGCTGATGGCCGCGAAGCTAACAGGTTTGGTTGGCCAATCCGAGCCGAAAGAGGTCTATTGCATCCCTCGGATAGCATTCTGTGCCCATCGAGTGGAGGACGCCCTGCCATTGGGTCTCGGCCAGGCCTAATGCTTCACTGCGCGTGTTTTCGGTTATTTCGCTGCTCGGAGTTAAGCGGTTTTCATCCGGCGTCGAGCGCTTGCCAAGTGCCGCTGGCGGCATCGGAGCGGTTGCAATCAAGATCGCGCGGGCCGTTATTGCCTTGTTTTCAAAGCGCAGCGCATCCGAGGCTTCCGGAACTTCGCACCCTGCGATGAGTTGAGTTATTCGAAGCGAAAAGGGCGTGCCGCTACACCGCGCGCCCGTCTGCATGGAGGTCATTTGACTAAGACTATCATCATAGCCGCTCTGGCTGTACTCACAGGCGCTCACCTTGCGAGCGCCCAAACTGTCACGCCAGAAGGCCCGAGCGGCCCAGCGGTTGATCGATCTTATCCAGAAGCGTCCGGAGCGCGAGCAAACCAGCGTGCCCGCAACGCCGTTCCGCAAAGCAACATAGTTCCGCCCGGTCGTGACCCGGACTCCACGAATACGCCCGGGTCTGACCGGGGTAGCGGGCCTTATCATGACGAGGTAACCGGGCAAGGAAGGGTAACAGGGCCCGTGCCGGACTCCGCCCACGGCGGATAATGGAAGTAAAACGGCCGGCCCAGACATTCTTTGGCTTCCCAACGTATCTGCATAACGCGCCGGGGTGAGTTTTCCGTTTTGGCCGAGTTTCCCAAAGCCGGTAAAGGCGCCCCCGGGGTCAAGCCCGAGGGAAGCCGTTGGAAGTTTGCTTAGGTCCCGTTTCCAAACGTTTATTGCGTAGACGCTTCTCGCTGCCGCAACCCCTTCTTGGCGAATTCGGCCGATTCTTCTGCCGAATCTTCCCTTATATGAAAGTCTAAAAGCTTTTCGACGTGAAAATAGTGCGTAGAGCCGCCTTCGAGAGTGAGCTTTTGCCTAAGCACTGGACCGGATGACAAGCTCATATCCACCGACAGGGCATGCTCCCCAGAAGGGGCCTTTACCATCAAATAATCGCCGTTTGTAAGAGAGCCAATGCGTTTTCCGTCCAGATAGACCGTCGAATCCGTACTAAATTTTTCCAGGAAGCCAATGTCGAGCCCGGCTTTTGGCCAATATATATAGATTGTTCCCGGCCCGCTTGGTATCTTAGGACCGGTAGAAAGCAACGCCAGAGCTGTAGCGGCGCTAAGTTCGCTGGTGAATATGCTTGTCCCCTTATCGACAATTTGGAAATAGAGCGGTTTTTGCGCGGAAACCTCGATCTGGGACTTATACATTTTTGACAAAGCATCGAGATAACCCTTTTGCTTCACCACGAGTTTGTGCGGGCCGTTCGGAATGCTAACGGTCAATGGCGCATCGAAATCGACCGTACCGACGGCGGACGTGTCAATCTGCACGTCGATCTTGGAATGGAGCGCACGGCCAAGGAATGTGTCATCGCGGGGCCATACAACCGTGACCTGTCCCGTAGGGCCTTGGGCTGCGCTTGCGAGCTTGGCATCCTTCGCGCAAGGGCAATCGCACTTTTGCGCGGCGGGAGCCCAAAAAGCAGGAAGGTATAACAGAAGGCCGATGGCGATTAAGAGACGGCTGGGAAAAGCTTTGCCTGCCGCAACAAGCCGTTTCATCATACCGGTGAGCTCCGTTGTCGAACTCGAGGAACAATGTTTTACCCGATCGGATTCGAAGTTTTTCAAGCGACCCGAAAATGCGTTCCCCGATTTTGCCGCAGAAGTAGCCCGTTCCGCCGCACGCTTCAAGCGCTTACTTGGCCGCCGCTTCCTGGAAGCTTTCCTCGCGCCGAAGCGCCTTTACCGGTCAAATGTCTGAGCTGAAGCGCCGAACGCCAATGGCGGTTGACAGCCAGGTCCCGCTACGCAACCACCTTTTTAAGATCCGCGCGAAAGAGGAAGCTTGACGGTTTGTCACCGTTGTTTTGCTCACGATAAACGTTCCCTTGTTGTTTTTTTGCAAAACCGCCCCGGCCGGCGGGGAACGCGTTTCTGCATCCCGCCCTTGCCTTAAGTCCGGTTCTCTTTCACAAGTGGCTTTCCGACGACAGCGGGGATGACGGGGGAAGCAATCTCCATGCTTGACGATTTCCTGACACGCGCCGCCGTTGCGGGCGTTGGCGCGGCGGTGCTCGCCGCGCCGCTCGGCTGCTTCGTGGTGTGGCGGCGCATGGCCTATTTCGGCGAAACCGTCGCCTATTCCGGCCTGCTCGGCGTTGCGCTCGGCTTCCTCCTCGGCATCGACCTCACCCTCGGCGTGATCGCAACCGCCATCGCCATGGCGCTGCTGCTCACCGGATTCCAGGCGCAGCGCGCGATCCCCTACGACACCCTGCTCGGCATCCTCGCCCATACGAGCCTCGCGGCGGGCGTCATCGCGGCAAGCTTCGCGGGCGGCGCGCGCCTCGACCTGATGGGATACCTCTTCGGCGACATCCTCGCCGTTTCGAAATCCGACATCGCCTGGATTGGGGCGGCGCCGCGGCGGTGCTGGCGGCGCTGTTCTGGCTCTGGCGCCCCCTCCTCGCCGTGACCGTGAACGAGGAACTCGCAGCCGCCGAAGGGGTCCCAACGCGCCGCGCCGAGACCGCCTTTATCCTCCTCATCGCCGTGACGGTGGCTCTCGCCATGAAGGCAGTCGGCATCCTGCTCATCACCTCGCTCATGATCTTCCCGACGGCGGTCGCGCGGCCCTTCTCGAAAACGCCCGAGCAGATGGCGGCGCTGGCGGGCGTGGCGGCGTCGGCCGCGGTGCTCGGCGGCCTTTATCTGTCGCTGCGGCTCGACACGGCGGCTGGACCTTCCATCGTCCTCGCGCTGGCCGCGCTGTTCTTCTTCGTGGCCGCGCCCGCGCTCGCTTTGCGGGGACGTTGACTATCGCCGTAAGAGGAACTCCGGAACTTTGCAGATGAACTGAACGGCTTCATATGGCACATTCGGAAGCCGTTTCTATCAGGCAGGAGTGGGCGCCAAGCGCTTCCTTAAGCAAACACCACGGATCACATTATTATGGCGTTTGGCTACCTGGCGCTCGCGCTTGCTTTGGCGGTCAGCCTCAATGCCGCGAACCGGTTTCTCAGAGCGGGAGGAACGCTGATTGCGGCTCTTGCTCTCTCGATGCTCGTTGTCTCGATCATCGCGGCGGACTTCGATGGCGCCTTTACGGCGATGCCGCCGGCCTCGCCGTCACTTGACCCCTTCAAGCCCCTTATTCTCAATATTCAGGCGGCCATAGCCACGGCTGCCGCGGCATTCTTATTTTGGGCCGCCCACCTCCAACTGAAACGCCCAGTGAAAGCCGCGCCGCTGCTCAACACCGCATCCGCCTTCGGTCTTATCTCGCGCTACGCGCATTGGATCACAGCGACGCTGATCTTGTGCCTTGTCCCGATGGGCCTGTTTATTTCTGTCCTGCGAGCGGGGTCCCCCGATAGCGACGAATACCTTGCCGCTCATCAATCGCTTGGCCTGGCGATCTTTGCGGTCGCCATACTTCGTTTGTTGTGGCTCCGCGTTAGTCCGCCGCCTAAGCCGCCGTATGCTCTGAAGCTTTGGGAACGCCGGTGGCGCAGCTGGTTCACCTCGGCCTGTACGTCCTGGTCTTCGCATTCCCCCTCAGCGGCTATTTCATGTGCGCCTTCAGCGGAAAGGCAGTGCAGTTTTTTGGGTGGTCTTTCCCGCCCCTTGTGACCGCGGACAAGCATGCCGCGCAGATATGGATGGCGGCCCATGACTTCGTTCTGCCATCGGCCTTCTATGTTTTGATTTTGGCGCACACCGGCGGCGTGCTGAAGCACCAATTCTGGGATGGCCGCACGAGCGATCTCCGCCGGATGCTGGCCTAGCGTCTAAGTTCTCGCCACGAGGCGCGACTGCGTCCAGCAATAACGGCTTCAGCTGGACCGGCTCGAAACGGTAAGGGTCAAAGTGAGCATTTGCTGCCTCGGCGACGAGCGGCTTTCCGGGCTGGCGCATGTCAAAACCGCGCCTGCGATTCGACCGGCGGCGTCAGATCGCATTCGGACCATCCATCCCCGGATGGCATGGGAACGGCAGGAATTCAGCTGATCTTAATCCTCGTAGAGTGTCTCGCACTGCAGGTAAAGCATCGACGGCATGATCTTCTGGAAAAGCTTGTCGCGTTCCGGCTGCGGCAAGATTTCGCGTATGCGCGCCGTTAACCTGAAGCCCGCGCGCGTCCTTCCTCTTTCGGGCTGAAAGGGGTATGAAAGGCCGTCACCGCAATCCGGCCGCTCCCGCGGAGAAACTCATGCCGCATCGTAAGCCCGCCTTCGTCCTCACCTTGTCATGCGCCGATCAGCCCGGAATTGTCGCCGCCATCGCGAGCCTGCTCGCCGAGCATGGCTGCAACATCACCGACAGCGCCCAGTTCGGCGACGTGAAAAGCAGCCGCTTCTTTATGCGCGTCTCCTTCTCAGCGCCTCAGACCCTCGACCGCGAGGGGGCGCGGCGAATGCTGGCCCCTGTGATCGAGCGCTTCGGCATGACGGCGGCGCTGCATCCGATCGCCGAGAAAATGCGCGTTCTGATTCTGGTCTCGAAATTCGGCCATTGCCTGAACGATCTCTTATACCGCCATCGCGTCGGCGCGCTGCCCATCGAAATCCCCGCCATCGTGTCGAACCACCGCGATTTTTATCAGCTGGCGGCGAGCCATGACATTCCGTTCCACAATCTCGCGGTCACGCCGGAAACCAAGGAGAAGCAGGAACATCGCCTCGAAGAGCTGATCGATGAGGAGCGCATCGATCTCGTCGTGCTCGCGCGCTACATGCAGGTGTTATCGGAACCGCTGTGCCTCAAGCTTGAGGGACGCGCCATCAACATCCATCACTCGTTCCTGCCGAGCTTCAAGGGGGCGAAACCCTATCACCAGGCGCATGCGCGCGGCGTGAAGCTGATCGGGGCTACGGCGCATTATGTGACGCCCGTGCTCGACGAGGGGCCGATCATCGAGCAGGAGATCGCCCGGGTGGACCATGCCATGTCGACCGAGGATCTCGTGCATATGGGCCGCGACGTGGAAAGCCTTGTGCTGGCGCGCGCGGTGAAGTGGCACGTGGAGCATCGGATCCTTCTGAACGGCAACCGAACCGTCGTTTTCCGCTAGCGTAGGCGCAAATCGCGGCGAGGCTCCCCCTGCTTTCCCATTGGTGCAGTGTGGGGTGGGATTCCGTCTCTCCCATCGAACCCGCCTTGGCGTGTTCGCCACTTGAAGTTATCGCATCCGCCCGTGGATGCGATGGGAGAGACGACGCCACGGTTCCATTCAAAGTCAGGCTCTCGGGCAGCGCCGAGCCCCCTTGAAAAGCGCGTCGAAGGATGACTTGCCCATTATTTTGGCGAAGTTTTATAAGTTAAGCCTACGTTTGATTTAGGTTTTTCGAGAACGCGAAAAAGAGATATGGTACAACCAGAGCGATAGTGAGGTTGCGTTATGAGCAAAATCGATAGTCTTATTTCCGATGTTGAGACCGTTCTCGAGAAACTTGGCGAGGTGCATAACCGCCTGAAAGAGTTGAAGGAGGACGCCGGCGCGGTGGAGAACGCAAGGGATCGTTTGCGCGGCCGCAAACCAAAGAAGAGTGACAAGTCTCATTAGAGCCTATCCGCTTTTGATGGAATTAGAAGTAGGTTCTAAGTTTCTGCTATACTGAGCGACTGGCAAACCGCTTCGCGCTTTTCCAGGGGCGCTCCAGCCCTTTTCACGATCTTGGCAGGCGTCGCTTTTTGCTTGTCATCTCAGCCCCAAGCCTGCTTTTTGAATCCTCGCACGGCGCTTCGCATGTTTGAGGCGCCGCTCAATCAACGAGGGTCACGTGCAAGCGGTCAGCCATTATGCGATCCAAAGCCTTGGCGTGGCGCTGGTCGTGGTCGTGCTCAAAGGCGCGGCCTATTGGGTCACGGGTTCGGTCGCGCTCCTGTCGGATGCGCTTGAGAGCATCATCAACGTAATCGTAGCGGGCGCGGCTTATATCGCGCTTCGCGTCAGCGCCACCCCACCCGACGCGCAGCACCCCTTTGGTCATCACAAGGCCGAGTATTTCTCCGCGGTGCTTGAGGGCGTTCTGATCAGCGTGGCGGCGCTCGCCATCTTCCGGGAAGCCGTCATCCATTTTTTTGAGCCGAACGCTATCGATGCGCCGGCGTTAGGCATCGCGGTTAACATCGTGGCTTCCGTGATCAATGCAGTCTGGGGCTGGCGGCTTATTCGCATTGGGCGGCGCGAAAAATCGCCGCGCTCGACGCCGACGGCCGGCACGTTCTGTCCGACGCCGTCTCATCGACCGGCGTCGTCATCGGCGTGATGGCGGCCGTTTTTACGGGCTGGCTGCAACTCGATGCGATCGTCGCCGCTGGCGTTGGCGTCTATATTCTTTCCGCCGGGTGGGGGCTTGTGAGGGACAGCGTCGGCGGTTTGATGGATCAGGCCGCCGATCCGTCGACGCTCGCCTGCATCCAGGCCAGCATTGCGAAGGAAGCCGAAGGGGCCATCGAGGCCCACGACCTGCAGACGCGTCATGCAGGCCCCGTAACATTCATCCAATTCCACCTCGTGGTGCCAGCCAGGATGACCGTGGCGCAGGCGCACGAAATCTGCGACCGCATCGAGAACGCGCTTCGAGAGGCGGTCTCTGGCGCCCGCGTAACCATCCACGTCGAACCCGAGAATAAGGCCAAGCACTCGGGCATCCTCATGCGCTCGGCGGGCGAGTTCTAGCGGATTTGCGTCATTAAAACACTGGCGAATTTTCGCTCCAATGTCATGGCCGGGCTTGACCAGGCTTGACCCGGCCATGACCATAAACGGCGCGGCCATGACGACGGAATTGGCGGAAACATCGAGATCCCGGATGACAAACTGCGGTTAGGCGCTCGCGTGGCGCGCCCGGTAAATCTCGATCATCTCCCGCATGGCGCCGACGCTGTTTTCGAGCTCAAACCAATACGGTACAGGCAGCTCAAGGTTGAAGATCACATCCGGCAAGAAGGCGAAATCGGCCATGATGGCGAGCCAGGGAAGGTCGCCCCACCCGAGGGGCAGATGCAGGTCGCCAAGGCCATAAGCGACGCGCTCGGAACGCGAGCAGGTCCACATTTGCGCCGGATCGCCGAATGAATTGTGAATATGAAGGTGGATCGCGACGCGGGCGAGCGCTTTCGCCTCGGTAAGGAAATCCACGCCCGCCGCGGCGCAATCGATGGCGGCGTGCGAAAAATCGAGGCAGCCGCGGACATTCGGATGGCCGATCGCCTCGATCTCGCGGGCGAGCCGGGACGGCAGCGCGATCCGCTCTTTCGCGCCGCTTGGCGGGATGTTTTCGACGGCGATGATCATCGCATGTTGCGCAGCAAGCTCTCCCAGCGAGGCGAAGGCCTCACGCTGCCGGGCGTATAAGGCCTCGAGTTCCGCCTCGGTTTGGGGCTCTGCGCGGCCGCTGTGCAGGATGAGATGAACAACGCCGATCTCCGCCGCCACCTCGATCGCCGCTTTCGCTACGGCGAGATGACGCGCTGCGATTTCGGGCCGGTCCATGAAATTCAGCGCGATGGGGCCGTGCGCCGTATAGCCAAGCGCGCGCCCCTTGAGCGCATCGTGTAGCCGGCGCATTTGACTTTGGAGAACCCGTCCGCCTGCGATCAAGTCCATCGCGAACAGGGGTAGCTCGACAAAATCGACGCCAAGCTCCTCCGCTTCATCGAGATTGCGCCGCAACTGGTCGAAATAAATGTCCTCGGAAACCGCGCTGGAAAAACCCGCGCCGCGCACTGCCGCCATCGCTGAACCTCGCTCGTTGCTGGCACGGGGCCAACCTGGTTCATTGTAACCTAAGCGTGAGGCGGCTGGATGACAAAGGGCGCATGTTAAACAAGCAACCTGGAGGGCAAGCGGCGCGGCGCAGTTCAGACTCCTCATTCGGATACCTATCTGATAAGCACGGGTGGAACGGCTTGAAGGTGTCCGATCGTGGCGTTTATTCGAACAATAGTTTCGATGGCGATCCTGTTTCGTGTCCTTCGCGGCGGCGGCCGGGACGCGCGTTGCGCTCTTCATCGGCAACGGCGCCTACACGAACGCGCCGCCGCTCGCCAACCCGAAGAATGACGCCGAAGACATGGCGGCGGCGCTCCGCGCGCTCGGATTCACGGTCATTCTTGGCGTCGACCTCGACAAGCGCGCGATGGACCGCAAGATCCTCGACTTCGCGAACGCGCTGTCCGGCGCGGAAACGGGGTATTCCATTATTCCGGCCACGGCCTGCAAGTTTCCGGCGTGAACTATCTCGTGCCGGTGGATGCGGAGCTGGCGACGGCGGCGGCGCTCGATTTCGAGACGGTGCGGCTCGACCTCGTGCAGCGCACCATGGAGCGCGAGACGAAGACCAACATCCTGTTCCTCGACGCCTGCCGCAACAATCCCTTCGCGCGGAGTCTCGCCCGCGCGCTTGGAACGCGCTCCGTCGACATCGGGCGCGGCCTTGCGCCCGTGGAGTCTCGCGCGGGACGCTCATCAGCTTCTCGACGCAGCCCGGCAACGTCGCGTCGGACGGCTCAGGGCGGAATTCGCCCTATTCCTGGGCCGCTCGCCAACGCCATCGGCGCGCCGGGCGAAGATATTCTCTCGGTGCTGACCGCGGTGAGGAACGAGGTGCTGGCCGCGACGAACGAAAAGCAGGTGCCGTGGGAGAACCACGCGCTGCGCGCCAAGTTCTATTTCAATCCTGCCGCGCCTGCTGCGCCGCCGGCATTCTCCGAGGCTGCGGAAGCATGGCGCGCGGTCGAGCATTCGGACAGCGAAGCGGTGCTGGAGTTGTTCATCAAGCGCTTCGGCCAAACAGTCTTTGCCGATCTCGCCCGCGCCCGCCTCGCCGAGGTGCGCCCAAAGATTGCGGCGGCGAAGCCAGCCGCCCCAGCGCCGGAACCCGCGACCGCGATGCAATATGAGGACGCGGAGCAGCGTCTCATTCGGACTTTCTCGGGACGTACTGGCGTGGTCAGATCAGTTGCGTTTTCGCCCGATGGCCGCACAGCGTTTGCGGGCGACTGTGATGAAATTTATCTATCTTGTAGAAATGTCTGGCTGCATCTTTGGGACGTCTCTTCGGGCGTTGAGCTGCGCAGCTTCACGGGGCATATGTACTCGGTCACTTCGGTCGTGTTTTCGCCCGATGGCCGCACTGCGCTTTCGGGCAGCGACGACAGGAACCTGAGATTGTGGGACATCGCGAGTGGTCACGAGTTACAGATTCACGGGACATACAGACAAGGTCACTTCGATAGCCATTTCACCCGATGGCCGCTTCGCGCTTTCGGGCAGTAAAGACAACACGCTGAAACTGTGGGACATCAGCGAGTGGACGCAGCCGCAGAAGGCGCGCCGGTGAGCCCTTGCCAAAGCCGCTCGCGCGAGCGCATAGTCGCCTTATGAACGAACGCGTCAGAACTCCTAATCGAAGAAGCGGCCAAGCTCACGCCCGAAGAGCGTTTGGAGCTTGTTGAGGTCATCAATCTGAGCCTCCTCCGCGGTGATGACGGGGTTGCGGATGCTTGGGATCGCGAAGCGGCGGATCGTTTCGGCGCCTATGATAGCGGCGAGATGCGCGCGCTCACTTGGGAAGAGGTCAAGCAGCGCCGCGCGTCGAAATGAAGGTGCGGTTTCTGATCGCGGCGCTCCAGGAGCTTGAAGAAGCCGCCGATGACTACGACAAATCCAAGCCGGCCTTGGGGGACGAATTTTACGAAGAAATTGGCGACGCATTGAAATTCATTTCCGAGTTTCCTGAAGCCTCGCCCAAAACGAAACGCGGGGCGCGGCGACATAACCTCAAAAGATTTCCTTACTATTTGATTTATCGAGCAAAAGACGGGGAAATAGCCATAGGCGCGGTGGCGCATGGTCGCCGCAAGCCGTTTTATCGGCGCAAGCGGAATTTCGACGGAACATAGCGCAAGCTAGAATATGGAGATGGCAACACGTTGAAACTGTGGGACATCGGCGAGTGGACGCAAGCCTTGGAGGCGCGCCGCTGAGGCCGCCTCAGTCTTCATCGCCGTAAACCGATGGAACGTGCCGCTCAATATCCATGGCGTCGTACAGGACGCGGCCAATGCCAATGATTTCGGCCTTCAGGCAGCGGTAAAGCAAGAAATGCCTTGGCTTCCGAACGCCTCCGCCGGATTGGGTGCGTGTGCGGCTATGGCGCAAGTGATATGTGCGAATGCCCTTACCAATCTCGGGGCGCGCCACGCTGCCGGCGCGGCGCGGATCGGCGGCGATATCGCGAAGGCTCGCGACGAGCAGCGCTTCATAGCGAAGGCGCGCCGCCTCTCCAAAGGTTTCATGAGTTCGCCGGAGGATGGCGAAGATGTCCTCCTCGGCGATAGCCGAAAGCCGGATCGCCGCCAAGGTCAAGCGCCGGATTTCGCCGCGTCACTCGCCCCTTTGCCAAGGGCTGCGATATAGTCCGGCAAATCGTCTTCTGGAATATCGCGGAATCGGCCTTCATCGATGGCGTCGAAACCCGCCTCGGCGGCGGCCCGCAGCGCGGCAAGCTTGGCCGCGTTCTCTGCCTCGCGCTGCTCAAGCAGACGCAAGCCTTCGCGCAGCACCTCGCTCGCATTCTGGTAGCGGCCGCTCTTCAGAAGGGCTTCGATGATTTGCTCGTGCCTCTCGGTCAATACGACGTTTCGCGTCGGCATGGGAAAACCTGTCTGAGCATCGCGTTCATAACTCGATTAGCATAATCTGCCAACGGCTTTATGCGCAAGGACGCGCGGTGTCGCCAGCAGCGAAGACAATACCCTGAAACTGTGGCACATCAGCGAGTAGACGCAGCGCCAGGAAGCGCGCCGCTAACGCCATGCCAACGAAGGTCAAAGACGCCATCGCGTTGATCGAGCAGGACGGGGCGGCTCGTTGCGACGCGGGGAAGCCATCATTAATTCAAGCAGCTCCTGGATTGCTTCGCTCCGCTCGCAATGACATAGGCCGGGCACGTTGGCCAGCATATTGAAGCAAGCAAGTTTAAAGGGTCGGCGGTGATACGCTACGCCGTTGTCATCCAAAAAGCGGATGGAAACTATTCGGCTACGCGCCGGATTTGCCGGGTTGCGTCACGACCGGCGAGACGCAGGGGAAAGCGGAAGACGCTATGCGCGAGGCGATCCGCTTTCACATCGACTGCTTGATCGAGGACGGCCTGCCGGTTCCGCCAGCGGAATGCACGCTCGCGTATGTTGACGCGTAAGTGGCGACCTCAGCGATCATCTTGCCATGAGCTTGAGGGCGCCGTCGATGGAGGAAGCGAGCGCCAAACGGCCCAAAATGCGAGGCCCAGGGGCATGAGGCAGCCGTTCACCACCGATCCCGGTTCCTTCGAACCGGGTTTATTGCCGATTGCGCTTTTTCCTTCTAACTGCTCAAAGATCGTCGATATGTCCAGTCCAGACCAGGACGCTATCATTATCTAAAATGCGGATCCCATACGGCTCTCCGGCGCGGAAAGCCACTGGATTTTTCAATAAGATTTTTGCTTGGACAATAGCCGCTTTGAGATCGGTCTCAGATGTCATGGAGCGGTCCAAGACGCGCGGGATGCCGCTTTCCGTTGGCATGCCCAACACTTCATAAGTGAACATATACATGTTCTCCTTTACCTTCCTGGGGAGCATACCATGCGGAGGAGGGCCGCGCGGAACAAAATATAAACGGGAGCTGATTTCAAAGCACAACCCGGTCCTTGCGAGCTTTTGCATCCGCTCCGCCGCATCCAAGCCGAACGCATCCTCGTAGACCCTAAGCGCGCCGGATACCGGATCGCGAACACCGGCGGCGAAAGGGCTAGAAGCCGTCTCGTCGCTGGATCGGCAATCCGAAGTCAAAACAGCAGCGTGGCGTCAGAAAGCGCGTGCGTAGCTTTGCGAATGTAAGTATATTCAGCGCCGATGCAACTGTTAACGCAACCAGATTGAGGACGGTGGTACTGTGACAGGTGAGTTCTTAACAGAGGCGCAGTTGAAAGCGCTCGAAGCCGCCATAGCCAAAGCGCGCGCGGATCCAGGCCTGCACCGGGAGGAGTTGAGCGACGGCGAAGTCTATGCTTATCGCACCCCGCGAGATATTCATTGGGGCGTCAACGGCGGCGCCGATGGCGGCAATCTGGCGGAGGGAACGGCGCCCTTAGTAAGCGCTGTCGCGAGCATTCCAGCTGAGGCGCCGGCGCTCAGCGGGCCGGGCCGCGCTAATAGGCGTAAATAACGGATCGAAGCACCGAGGGAACGGCTGAGCCGCTCGGCTACGCCACGGGCCAATTCGCCAATAACCACCTTGGCGACCGCAATGAGTTTTCTGCCCGCCGTTCATGGCTTCGATGAATTCTTCTGCAATATTTATCGTCTGAATGGGGAGGACGAGCCTAAGCAGCCCGACTATCCCAAACACCGAGGCGCCGCCGCGGCCCGGCGCCAAGCGTGACTCCAAAGGTGTCAGCGGCGCGCGCTTAAAAGCAGATGGCCGGCGCCGAGTTTTACTCGGGCCCGGCCATCAAAGCGCGATAAAGGATCGCGTTAGATCTGGCGAAACCTCTTTGCCAGTAGCCCGGCGACGAGGCCGCCCGCGGCTGCGGCGGTGGCCACACGGACGGCTCCATATTGCCGGACCGCGAGTTCGATTTGCCGTCCAACATCGTCAACCGAGGGGATTTGGCTCTGGAAAGCCTGCACCGGCTGGCGGATGGCCTGACTAACGCTTGCCCGTGGTTTCTCCCGTGTAACTCCATAAGCGATAAGCGCGATCAAGAAGCCAACCAAGGCGAGGATCCCCGCCATGATCCCCGCTGACGTCACCGGGTCGTTGTTCCTGGAGCTTAGAGCCCAGAAACCGGCCAAAATCGCGAACACGATCGCTCCAAGAAACGCTGTCCCGGCCGCGCTCAACACGAGATACCTTGTCGCTAAGTTCTTCGCGTAATCGCCCAAGCGCCGGCCTGCTTCGCCGGCGGCCAATAGCCTCAGAGCTGCTCCAAACATGGGCGTTACCTCTTCAACGGCTCAAAAGAGCGCCAACCAAAAAGCCGACGCCAGCAGCGATGAGGGTCGCCTGAACGGGCTTCTCGCGGATCTGCTGCTCGATATCGCCGACGTTCTGCTGAACTTTTTCCTTCACATCGCTCAGCGTGTGCTGAGCCATCGAGCCGTATTTGTCGGTCAAGTCCTTCACCTGGCGGCGGAGTTCCTCGATTTCGGTTTGTCCCTTGTCCGCGGCATAGTCGGTCGTTGAATTAATGTCGTGGATGGTGTCCTTAGCCATGGCGGTGTTCCCTTTTTAAAAAACTCAGTGAGCGGAGCGGGCGCCTGCGCCCGCTGTTGAAACTACACAACGCCGGGAAAGCGCAGGCGTTCCCTTGAAGCCGTCCACTTTGTTCTGTGAAAAGACGATTGCGTCAGGCCGTTCCTGTTGTTTCTTATCGATAGAAGCTTTGCTTCTCCAATGTTTGGGGGTCCCGTTTAGAGGCGGACTGATCTAGAACGGTATCGGTTGAGGCAGGATGGTAGGGGAAAGCGCCTTGACGGGGTCTTAACGTGGGTATGCTTGGCGTAACGCATTGATTTCATGTTGCTATTTACCAAACAGCAGCCCCTTCGCGGCGATGACGCCGCGTTCTATCAGGTTAATCCGTACACTGCGATTATATTTAACGGACTTTTCGAAGCCCCTTTTTGCGCCTTTTCAGCGAGAAAACGCCATCGAGGCTCGAATTTTGCGGCAGGAAGAAAATGAAAACGGCGCCATTTACCATGGAGGCGTTAAGCGCCGCGACGGGGCGCTTGGCTTCATCGCTCGTTAGGTTATGAAATCTGGCGCCGGCGCCGTCCGCGCCCAAGTTTCGATGGGCCAGCCCATGAGGCTTCGCGAGCAGGCTCATACCGCCGTCGCGATAGCTTTCGCCTGGCAAAATGGCTGCTCCCTTCATGTGGGCGTTTTTCAATGCCGCTAATGCCGCATTTCACTCCTGATCGCCCGCCGGCAATTGGGGCATGAGGCAGGATGGCAGGCGCGGCACCAGGTCTTGCCGCAAGAAGAACACGGCGCCTGACCTTCCGGCTCGGTCAGGTGCAGCTTCTCGTCGCAAACGAGGCGGGTCCGGCTGAGGCCAAGCCCGCAATCGCAGAACGGCGGTTCGGCGAGCCGCACAAGCGGATGCCAGTCGAGCTGGATCGATCTTTCCCCTTTGCGCCGCCGGATCGCCACATCGAAGCGCTGGACCGGCATGTATAAATCGAGCGCCTGAATCCACTCGACCGTGACGCCTAATGCATAATTGCGGCGCAGATCGTCGAGTTTGGCGTGGTATTCGCGCTCGATCGCGGTGGCCCGCAGCGTTTCGCGCTTGCGGTCAGCTTCGGCCTTGTTTCCCTTGACGCCCGAAAGTGTTGAGAGCCGCTTCAACGCGTCGCCGCGTAAATCGTTGTGATAGCCGTGCACACGATTGCGGTCGCGCTCCAGCCTGCGGCGCATAGCGTGCACAAAGGGCTCCAGCTCGGCGCGGATGCGATGCTCCAGCAGCGGCTTGACCCGCGTCTCAAGGGCGGCGGCGCTCCAACCCGGGCCCGCGGCGGCTCGCGCCGCCGGTTCCGGCGCAGCCCAGTCCGGCTCAAGTTCGATCTGCGATCGCAACCGGGGCAGCATATCGTCGAGCGCCGCGCCGGACCCAAGATTAAATCCGAGCCATACCAACCCTTCGCGCTTTTCGTCGGACAAAGCAGTATAGCGAAAACTCAGCAGCAGGCAGCGCGTCCAAGTGGCTTTCACACCTTGAAAACGCCAGACAGCGTTGGGCAGATCGAGAGCGCGTTCAAGCAGGCGTTCCGGATTTCCGGGCAAGGCAGAGGCGGCGACCTGACGCTCGGTCCAACGGCCATGATCGCCAAGAAGCGCACCGAAGCGGTTGAGCCAGTCGCCTTCCAGACCGGCCGGAATGGCGCCCTCGGGCCGCTGGACGCCGAATCCAAGTCGCGTCAGCTCGAGCCAGCCCATCGCCTTGCGCACCGGCTCCGGCGCCAGCACTTCAAGCCCGTCCGGCTCCAGCGGCTCGATGACCGCGCCATTGATCTCAAGGGTGTCGGCGACGAAATCGCGCAAGTTTCCCATGGCCCGGCTCCTTATGCAGTCTCGAAGTCTTCGCCGAACAAGGCGTCGTCCAGCTCTTTCGCGCCCTCGTGGCGCTGACGCGCATCTTCCAAGCTGCGTCCGATGGCGTCGAACGCTTGCGTGCGACTGCTCTCCGTCGTCTCCAGCCAGGCGTCGAGCACCAGCTCGGCGAAGTCGCGATCCTCCTCCACGCCGCCGAGGATAGCGCCCACTTCGCCCACCACCAGCTCGAACATGGAGATCTTTTCGTCGAGCAGGTGCAGCACCTGCTCCTCCAAAGTCCCGCGCGTAACGAGGTTGAACACGAACACCTCTCGCTGCTGACCAATGCGATCGATGCGGCCGATGCGCTGCTCGATGGCCATGGGATTCCAAGGCACGTCGAAATTGATCAGAGTATTGCAGAACTGAATATTGCGGCCCTCGCCACCGGATTCGGTGCAGAGCAGCACCGGCGCCTTGTCGCGGAACCCGGCGATGGCTGCGTCCTTTTCGGGGCCGCTGAGGCTGCCCTCGAAGCGGACAAACTGAATCCCGGCTTTCGTCAGCAGACCGGCAAGATGGGCGAGCGTTTCCCGGTAGTGGACGAAAACAAGCTTCTTCTCGTCAGGATTACGCTTCAGCAGCTCGATGAGCGCCGCTTCCTTTCCGCCAGCGCCGAGCGCCGTCCAGCGTTTCGCCAACGCGCGCCAAACCGGCGAGCGGGGATATCGTTCAGCCTGACGCTTGACAGCCGCGGCGGCGGCGGCGGGAGAGGATCCCGCCGCGCCGAGCAGATGGCGCAACGTCATCCGCTGCGAGCCGGATTCGCCCGAAGCCCCCAAACGGCGCGCTTCCGACGCCAGATCTTCGTAGGCTTGGCGCTCCCCTTTTTCACCGTCAACCCGAACTGTAACCGCATGGCGGCGCGGCAGTTTCAGCGCCACCACGGCGCGGGTGTTGCGGATCATGGCCCCGCGCATCAACTCGCGCAGGCGGTCGGGGTTAGCGGGCTGGCGCGGCTTGCCCGGAACCATGTAGGCCGCGCGGAATTCCTTCAGCGTCTTGAAGATGCCCGGTTTCAAGAGGGTCAGGAGATTGTAAAGCTCGACAAGATCGTTCTGAACCGGGGTCGCGGACAACAGCAGCAGAAAGCGTTTATTGAGCCGGTCCACCAGTTTGTAGCTCTGGCTGGCGCGATCGCGCAGGTGGTGGGCCTCGTCGACGATCACAAGGTCGAAATTGCGGCTTGACAAGCGCTCGGCATGCTCGCGACGACGGGCAGTCGCCAGCGAGGCGATGACCCGCTTCTGATCCCAGAAACCGTCGGGGTTGTCGCGCAGTAAAGCGTCGTGAGTTGTCGCGCAGGAGACGCCGAATTTCGTCTCCAGCTCTTCGCGCCATTGTCCAACAAGCGAGGCCGGAGTGAGGACCAGCACGCGCTCGGCCATCCCGCGCAGCAGATACTCCTTGAGAACCATGCCTGCCTCGATGGTCTTGCCCAAACCCACCTCGTCGGCGAGCAGCACCCGGCCGCGGAATTGCTTGAGCACCTTGCGCACGGTTTCGACCTGATGCCAGAAAGTCTCGATTCCGCGCAGATGTGGAAGACAAAGCAACTCGTCGAACCCTTGCGCCAGGCCGAGATGGGCGAAACGCTCGCGTAAGCGATGCCAGGCGCCGTCCTGTTCGGGCTGTTTGTTCGCGGCCGTGGAGAGGGCCGCAAGGTCGAATTCGGCGGCGAATGAAATTTCGATGTCTAGGCGGGGCAAACTCGGATGAGGGGACGGCGCGGCGGCCGACGCATCCGGCGAGGCAGACTTAGCTGGGTGCACAGCAGGCTTGGCTGTGGGTTTAACCTTGACGCGCGGTTTGGCCACCGGCTTGCCCTTGGCCGGGGACGCGCGCCGCCAAAGCGGAGTGAGCATCTCGCGCTCGAAAATTGCGTCGAGTTGCTTCGACAGCCAATGCGCCCGCTCCCAACCTCCTGGGAAAGCATGGATGGCGGCGGCAAGGGTGGTCAAATTATGCCGTTCGAGCAATTGGCGCGCTGCCAGGAGCCTATTCTGCTGCCGCAATGCCAACGCCTGTAAAAGGTAATCGGTGTCATTTTGACTGAAGCGCTTGGCGAGCCGCTTCAGGAACACCACGGCCCGTTCCGCGCGCCCGTCAAAAAGAGCCGCTGTAGCCGCGAGGCTCAATATCGCGGCGTCGCCCTGGCAGGCGCGAACCGCTTCCTCCGCCAGCGGCAGAAAGTCAAACGTCTTAGCCTGATCGCCGAAGGCATCCATTATCGCGCTGCTCCATCCATCGCGGTCGAGCTGCGAACTTTGGGATAGAACGTTTTCCTCGGCGGCTAATACGCCTCGTCTTGCTGTCGAGATGAGCATCAGGAGGTCACGCTGTATACTTCCATAGGTGAGTTTGCTGGGCGACTGATTCTTGACGATCAAGTGTCTGATGTTAAATCACATGGCGGCAAGGCCTTTTCGGGCGTGATCAACGGAAATCTGGCCGCGCATACTCGAAATGCCCCCCGGTTCGAACGGCGCGGCAAATCTTTGCGAGCCGGTCATGCGGCGGCAA
>CAVYBZ010000027.1:0-259535 GCA_963766815.1 uncultured Alphaproteobacteria bacterium
GGATGGAGAGCGTCACGTGCTTGCGCTTCAGCTCCCGGTGGATCGAGGCCCAATCGGGCTCCGTCCGCCTTGCCGGGCCAGGCTTGGCGCCGCCTTTACCGTAAAGCCGCTCCTCAAGTTCGCTATCGCTGAGCCCCTCCGGCAGCGGCCAGCTCAAGTTCGCGGCCCGGAACCGCCCGAGCGCCGCCCGCACCGTCGACGGCGCCTTGCCGGTCCGCCGCGCGGTCTCCCGCACAGACAGCTTCTCCGCCGCTATCAATCGAAAAATCTCGCGCACCAGGCGCATCGCAATCCTCTCCGCTGGCATCGGTTCCCTCCTTGAACGGATCAAAGAGCGGACCCTTAACGAGCCAGCAGAGGCTTCCCGCGCCCCATTCCGGGATAGGGTTAAACCGCTTCAACGGGTGGGCGGAATAACTCCGAAATCGACGGGCGGCTTATCTCCGGAACGGGCGGGCGAGATAATCCTGGAATCGGTGGGCGGCTTATCTCCGGAATGGTGGGCGCAATCACTCCGGAATCATCATTCGAAGACGCAAACGAGATAATCATGGAAAGCACCAGAAGAAAATGAGCGATAGAGCAAATGGGCAAATACACCCTTGGCCAAACAGACAAACGACCAAGAGTTAAATTATATATATACCTAACTAAGCCGCAGAAGCAATAAGGTAAACTGCATTTTGCACACCCGCCCATTAGGACGCTTGTCCCCTTGCCCTTTTGGCTAACTGCGCTTCTGCCCCGATGGTCTGTTTTACATTTGCCTCTTTGGCCTTTTGGGTTTGTGTTCTTTTGCCTTTTTGCTCGGTTGTCCTGCTGGCTCCCCGGCCTCTTGCCCGCTTGCCTTCCTGTCCTTTTGCCCTTTTGGGCTATTGCTCTGCTGGCCCCTTGCTTCTTTTTCCCTTTGCCCTCTTGGCCTCAGGTGCTTTTGGTCCCTTGCATTCTTTCCGTCTTGCCGCTCTTGCGATTACCGCAACACATTCTTTTTTGTCGGTGATAACGATCCACAGATACCGCCGTGCTTAGCCGCCCCAATATTGCCTCCCCCTGATCCGCTGTTTCTGCCGGTCGACCATCAGGGTAGGGCAGGGAAGGGGGCACGAAGAAGTTGCCGAGAACCCCAACCGGCGACACACAGTGCCGCAGCGACACGAGGTCAGGCAGAACTCGCAGCCGTAAACGCCATCACCTTTTCACCTTTGGGCTCAACGATTGTTTTCAGCTTGGCATGCCATAGAGTCAGCGCATGCGCTTTCTGCTCGATATAATCGTGGTGGTCGTAACTCTTGCGATCTCCCTCCTGAACATGCGCCAGCAGCCTTTCCCGCACGACTTCCTCAATGGCAAGTGAGGGAAACGCGTCCGGCAAGTCCGGCGGACATCATGCAAAACGAAGGCCTCGAATGCCTTCCCCTGATCTTTGAGGTCGGCCATCATCAATGCGTCCAACTGTGTTTTGGCTTTCGAGAATCCGCTTACAGGCCGACGCCCGTTGGTTGTGGTAAATATGAAGTCAGACCTGTCCTCATCCGTTTGATCGCGTTCGAATCGGGGAAGAGCGCCAAAGAGCATTGCGATTTCCGGCACTAATGGTACCGCATGGGGCAGGGCTTCCTCCTCCTCGCCTTTCATTCGTTCCGCAGGGATTACCCATAGTCCTGCTTCCCCGCCGATTTCTGGCCATTCTGCTTCAGCCACTTCGTTAAGTCGAAGCGCGGCCAAGAGTAGGAGCTGGAAAACGCTTCCGAACGGATATCCGAGCCTTAAGCAGCAACGCCAATAGGAGCCGATCTCGTGGTCCTTCAGTGTCCGCTTCCGTCTGCTACGCTTCCCAATCAGAACCGTCGCCTTGAGCTTGATCGGCTTCTCGAACGGGGAGACCTCAAGGCCGTAATCGCCTGTCTCGACGCACCAGGCAAAGAAACCGCGAATGAGGGCAAATATCGCGTGTGCCTGTGTCGGCTTCCCCCGGTCATCAACAATGGCACGAATTAACTCTTTGACCTTCTCCTGATTGATGTCCTAAATCGGCAGCCTCAGCCACTCCGCACATTCACGGCGCAACTCGCGCTCAATAACGTGAATGGTCCGCAACTTTGCCTTGCGCTTAACGTAAACTTCAAGAGCGGCTTCAAAAGTGTGCTTTTGCCGTCGCTTCTCCGCCTCGATCGCCGCCTGCCGCTGCCGTTCCTCCTCGAGGGCCGGATCGACGCCGCGACCGATCATGGAAAGCCATTCTTTGGCTTTGTCGCGGGCCTGTTCAAGCGTGAGTTCACCATAAGTGCCCAGCGTGCGGCGCGTCGGATGATCCGATCCGGGAAACCGCTTCACCAGAATAAAGCTGCGCACGGGCGCCCCAGGCTTTCCCATGATACGGACGCCGAAGCCGGGCACCTTGGTGTCCATGATGTCGTACGGCTCGGCCTTCCATTTTTCTTCGATATACCGCCCTCTGGGTTCAGCGCTTTAAGCGTTCTATCCGTAAGGTTCTTTTTCATCAGCTGGTCCCGCAAGCCATCGGCATTAATCGCAAAATCAGGCCGGACCCGCTGATTCCGGCCGTGATATGTCGCTGCGCTCTTGTCATCGCCCCCCGATTTCGGCTATGGCAACGTGATGGCAACATTTTTTGAAAGATTGGGTGTGATGCCGTGAGACAGCGCAATACATCGATCTGCGCTAACCATCTGAGATTTTGGGCAAATGTGAGACGCAGTGTGATGCCGTGAACTGCGCCAAGATGATGGAACAGCTGACTCTTAATCAGCGGGTCCAAGGTTCAAATCCTTGTGCGCCCACCAATTAAATCAAAGACTTATGCGACTTCGAGGCCAGCGGTGCATTTGCTGTGGACGCACTGTAGACGCACATCGCGACCGCAGCCGGAGCAATTCAGGGATGGCGTATCGCGTATCTTAGGCGGCTCGCGCGCCTGACGACGCAACGGGCATACTAGCGACGGCGCGGCCTGGGGCCATGCTTCGAAGCATGATCCCGTTGATCCCATGATCCCGAAAGAAATAAACCTCAACGAATTCAAACCGATACTCGATAGCGAACCGGGATCGCTTCGCTTTCCGTGCTGATCCCGGCGATCCCGCAGGAGAACCAGCCGGCTGTCCCAAGGTTGATCGGAGTCGCTCTTCAGGCGCCCTTGCTAACGGCTTGAGAAACGCTCGACCCACCCCCATCGGCGATGCGCGATAGTTAAGTAGCTAGAGGCATTGCCAAGTCTTCGACCCAATCCGCACGTCACGCGGTAATCGGATCTAGCGGCGGCGGTCCTTCCCTTGTTCGCTCGTGCAGAAATTCGTTCTGTTATGTGGTGCTACCGCAACTCCCCAATCCCAATCGGCGGGAAATGCACGCTCAGCAACGCGCATGGTCATGGCGCCGCCGCCACGAGGCCCCGCTTGGGGGACATGGCCGCCGCCTGAGGGGTCGTTTCTCTGAGGGCGGCGGCGAAAACGTTCAGCAACAAAGTTGGAGATTCCAATGATTGTTGGCGTGAGCGATCCACGCGACCTCCTGACAGGGCGACGTTTCTCGCAAACCTGACCCAGGCGCTATAGTGTTCTATTCTGCGCTCCGGAAATACCAGGAACACGCTGGTAAGGGATCGAACACGGGTCCATATTTTCTTTCTCCCGCCTTACCTTGATCGCTGGAGCAGAATGTTGATAACGTTATAGGCGCCTCCAGTGGAGAGCAAGCGGGGCGCTGGGAAATAGGCGATATGTGGCGCTTTCCCTAAACGGGACGGGCAAGGGCGGTGATCGTTGTCGATAATGTCAACAAGCGCTTCGGACCGCACACGGCCGCGCTCCGGAACATCACGCTGCGCATAGGCAAGGGCGAGATATTTGGGATCATCGGCCGGCCCGGCGCGGGAAAAAGTACGCTGCTTCGGTGCATCAATATGCTCATCGCGCCGGAACTCGGGCCGCATCGCTGTCGGCGGCCAGGAAGTCACGGCGCTTTCAGGCGCCGCTCTCAGACGGACCCAGCGGGATATCGGCATGGTCTTCGAACGCCCTTGCCTTCTCTCGTCGCGCAGCGTCCGCGGCAACATCTCTTTGCCGCTGGAGTTGAACGGCGCAAGCAAGCCCGCCGTTCGCGCGCGCGTCGGCATGCTGATCGATCTGTTGGACCTGGAGGAGATAAGGAACGCTTATCCTTCCGAACTCACGGCGGGACAGAAGCAGCGCGTCAGTCTTGCGCGCGCGCTTTCCGGAAATCCCAAGGCGCTGCTTTGCGACGAGCCGGCCTCAGGCCTGGATCACGAGTCTGCGAAGGCGATCCTCTCGCTTCTGAAGGGCGCCAACGCCGCATTCGGCGTAACCATCGCGCTCGCCTCGCGCGACACGCAGACGGTCAAGGAGGTCGCCGCTCGCGTGGCCGTTCTCGACAAGGGCGAAGTGGTGGAGGTGGGGCGCACGTTCGATCTGTTCACATCGCCAGCGCATGAGGCGACGCGAAGCCTTGTGCGCGAGGCGGCACGATCGGAAATGCCTGAATTCCTGAATGGCCGCATCGGCCAATCGCGAACAGCCGGCGACCACCTCGTTATCCAAATCGTCTTCACGGGTCCCGCTGCCAACGATCCGATCATCTCGGAGATGGCCCGCCGCTTCAACCTGTCCTTCAACATCCTCTATGGTCATGTCGAATACATTCAGGGCGCGCCCTACGGCTCGCTCGCCGTCGAGGTGGCCGGGCCGGAAGGCGCCAAGCAGGCGGCGCTCGATTACTTGCGCGCCAGCAATCTGAAGGTTGAAATCCTGGGACGCGTCTTTTCGCCCGATCACGCCGCAGCGTGACCGGTTGCCCGGAGCTTAATCTTGGACGCGCCAAGCGCGGCGGGCAAGACGTTCGCCCATGAGTTGAAGCGCCTGGACAACCGCCACGCAGACGATAACGACGGCGGCCATGACTTCCGGGGTGAAGCGCTGATAGCCGAACCGGATGCTGAGGTCGCCAAGGCCGCCGCCGCCGATCACGCCCACGATAGCGGCATTGCCAAGGAGGCCTACGCCGCCCGTGGTTAAGCCGAGCAAAATTGCAGGCGCGGCCTCAGGGAGGAGGATCTTCAGAACGACCTGAGCGGGCGCTGCGCCCATTGCGCGGGATGCCTCGACAAGGCCTTGATCGACCGTGCGGATTGCGTCCCTCACGGTTCTTGCGAAGAAAGGGATTGCCGCGATTGTCAGAGGAACGATGCTCGCCGTGGCGCCGGCCGCGGTTCCGGCGATCGCGCGCGTGAGTGGGATGATGGCGATAGCGAGAACTATGAATGGCGTGGAGCCGGCGGCGGCGGCAAACGCCGAAAGGAACCGGTTGAGCTTTGGCGCCTCAAGCGCTTCGCCCTTCGCGCTTATGGCGAGGAAGAGGCCGAGGGGAAAGCCGAATATGAGGCCAAGCAGCGCCGCAACCGCGGCCATGCAAAGAGTTTGCAAAGTCGCCTCTGCGACAAGCACGAAAAAGTTGACATCCATGATCCGGCGCCCTCGCCACAACGGCCTGCCTCGGGCCCGCCACAGGCGAACGCGCTTATTGCATCGCAATGCTTCATCGAGCCGATAGCGCCGAATAGAATCCTTGTGGGACAAATGAAGTCAAACCACGTCGCTAGAAAGGACGCCAATCTCGGACGAGAAATCTGTAAAGGGCTTCCAATCTCGGCTCATTACACGAAACGTTCCTGTTCTGCGGCGGCATAGACCTCGAATTACTGTCTTTTTTTCTACCTGTCTGCCGGAGTGCGTACGCAAACGCGAGTGGCGGACTACCCGTCCTTGACCCATCTTTTCTATAGCGCCCCTCCAAGCGCGCAGATCGAAATCGCCGATCAAGCCAGCGGGTTTTTGATCGTGCGATCCAGCTCCCGCTGACTTAACGCTTCCAGGGCGGCGTGGATCTAGCGCAGGGGCGCGAGCGCGCATGAACGGTTGGAGCGGCTCGTGAACGGGCCGTGGGACAGCCTCGAGTTTTTGCACTTTCCGGCAGGACAACCAATCACCGCGGCGACGTTCCTGCCAAGTAGCCCAGATGCCGCCCCCATCGTCTAGACCGCGTTTGAAGGGCGCGCGACCGGGATTTCCTTCAGCATTTTCTTAAAGCCTGCACCCATGACAGGCCCAATTTCTTCATTCCTCGAAAAAGAAGAAATCCATTTCTGACAATATGGCCAAGCACGTGCTTTTCATTCCTTTCTTGATCTAGTTCAGCACCTTACTTGATCATTATATTGACTATTTCCATGGACAAATTGTATGTTTAGCAACGGGTGCGGCGTCACGGAGGGTTGATGGCGATTGACCAAGCTTCAGCCCTGGCGCCGCCAAGAGCTGCGCTCGGCAACGACGGTTGCGCCGATTGCGCCCGCGATTGCCTGGAAGCCTGCTTCAACGAGGCCATTGCCGCCTTGCCTCTTGGAGGCGTCGAACTTGAACTCCATGAGATGCGCTGGCTGCGGCGCCTGCATTCCTGCCTGCGATCGGGATCGCATTCGCCTCACGCGCGGCGTGGCTTCATTTGTTTGGGACTGAATGAGGAGAAGAGGGATTATGCCCGACGGCCGGCAGAAATTGTTCGACGAACTGTCAAACGCAGTTCTCGAACTCGATGAGGAACGAGCAGTAGCGCTCTCGAAAGAGGTTCTGGAACGCGGCTACGACGCCTGGGAGGCCGTGGAGGGTGGGCTGATCGCCGGCGTCAACCGGGCGGGCAAGCTCTTCGATGAAGAAGAATATTTCGTGCCCGAACTGCTGATCGCCGCCGACGCCATGTATGCGGGCCTTGCGATCCTTCGGCCTCACATCAAGGAACAGTTCACGGGCGTCAGCCGGAAAGTCGTGATCGGCGTCGTCCAGGGCGACACCCACGATATCGGCAAAAACCTTGTGCGCATCATGCTTGAAGTCGCCGGCTTCGAGGTTCACGATCTTGGCCGCGACGTCCCGCCCCGAAAGTTCGTCGACCGCGCCGTTGAAGTGAAGGCCGACATCATCGCCTTGTCCACGCTTATGACCACCACCATGGAGCGCATGGGCGAGGTCATCGGCATCCTTGAGGCCGAAGATCTTCGCAACCGCTTCAAGGTCATCGTAGGCGGCTCGCCGCTTTCGCAGCAGTTCGCGGATCGCATCGGCGCCGACGGCTACGCGCCTAAAGCCGCGCAAGCGGTGCTGCTGGCCAAGCGCCTCAGCGGATTGGTGAACGCAGCATGAGCGCCGCGGTCCAAGAAATTCGCGAAGAGCTGACCTCGCTGGAGCGGGTCGGCCTCGCCCTGCAATACAAGAAGCCCGACCGCGTCCCGGCCGCCCCGCTCGTTTGCGGCGCCTCAAGCCGCGTGCTCGGTTATTCTTACGCCCGCTGGTCGCAAGATCCAAAAGCCGCCACCGCAAGCCTCTTGGCGGCGCAGGAGCTGATCGGCTTCGATGGCTTTCTGACGCTGGTCGATCTGTCGGTAGAGGCGGAAGATTTCGGCCAGGAAGTGATATTCCCCGAGAGCAGCACCGCGCTTCCGAACTTCGACAATCCCTTCATCAAGACCGCCGATGACTACAGCAAGGTCAAGCCCGTCGATCCCCGCAAATCGCGGCGCATGTCGGGGGTCATCGAGATCGTGCGCGGGCTGGTGGAGGCCAAGGGCAAGGAAGTCCCCACCATGGGCTTCGTCTATGGCCCGCTCGGGGTGCTTTCGCAAATCCGCGGCCACGCGGAGCTGTTCAAGGACATTATCCGCCATCCGGACCGCGTGCTTGAAGCCGTCCACACCATCAACGGCGTGCTCATCGAGTATGCGCTCGCGCAAGTGCAGGCCGGGGCGCATGCCATCGTACTCGACCCGCTCTATTCCTCGGCCAGCATCCTGAAGAAGGAGACCTGGGTGAAGTTCGAGGCGGAGATCTTCAAGTCGGTAGCCGACGCCGTTCGCGAGGCGGGCGTGCCCGTGATCGTGCATAATTGCGGCGGCGGGGTCTATTTCGACGCCGTGATCGAGTACATCAACCCGGTCGCCATCTCGCACGCCTACCCCGCTTATGGCTCTGCCAATTTCCAGGAGCATGCGGCCAATTGGGCGAAGAAGGTGATCACCATCGGCGTGGCCGATCCGGCAAAGACCGGCCATGAATTCACGCAAGCCCAGGTGCTGGAGGATAGCCGCCAGCAGATCGAGACCTTCAAGATTGCCGAAGGCGGCTTCATCCTGTCGAGCGGTTGCGAATATCCGCCGAACGGCAGCCTACTCAGCGCGCGAACCATGGTGCAGGCGGCAAAGCTCTATGGC
This sequence comes from uncultured Alphaproteobacteria bacterium, assembly GCA_963766815.1. Classification (GTDB taxonomy): domain Bacteria; phylum Pseudomonadota; class Alphaproteobacteria; order Rhizobiales; family Rhodomicrobiaceae; genus Rhodomicrobium. Next base: position 8,297 of record CAVYBZ010000027.1, read on the forward strand.
CGGTATTGACGCCAGCGCGGCCCTCTCGGCACGCGAGCGCTTTTTCCGAGCGCTCGCTGGCGAGCCCGTTGACCGGCCGCCAGTCATTTGCACCGGCGGCAGCATGACCGCGACGCCAGCCGAGGTCGTGCGGCGCGCAGGCTATTCGCTTCCCGAAGCCCACACAAACCCCGCATCGATGGCGGGACTCGCGCTCGCCGCGGCCCGCATCACCGGCTTCGAATCCGTCGGCGTGCCGCTTTGCGTGACGGTGGAGGCGGAGGCCTTCGGGGCCGCCATCGACCTTGGCGACGCCAACACCGAAGCGCGGATCGTGCAGGAGCCTTACGCTTCCGTGCTGACCGCAATTGCTCCCCCGGTCGAGGAACTGTTGCGGCGAGGCCGCGCGCAAATCGCCGTCGAAGCGACGCGCCGGTTGAAGGAAACGGCGGGCGGCCTGCCGATCATCGCCAATCTGATCGGCCCCGTCAGCGTGGCCGCCTCGATTGTCGATCCGCTGGCGTTCTTGCGGGAGCTTCGCTCCAGGCCGAAAGAGACGGCGGCGCTCGCCTCCCATGCGACGGATTTCCTGATCGCATGGTCGCGCCAGCTCATCGACGCCGGCGCCGACGCCATCGCCATCCATGAAGACACCACAACGCCGGCGCTTGTCGGCCCGAAAACCTTCGAAACCGCGGTGTTTCCCCACCTCCTGCGGCTGACGGCCGCCATCGAGGAGGCAGGCGCCCGCGTGCTTCTTCACATGTGCGGCGCGCTCGGAAAAGCCGATGCGGCCGTCGCGCGGCTCAATCTCGACGCCTACATCCCGGACGCGTCGCTGTCCCCGGCCGAGGTCAGGCAGTCTCTGCCTGGCGTCGCCGTGGTGGGCAATATCAGCACGTTCCTTCTGCACCAGGGTCAGCCCGATGGCATAGCCAAGCTTGCCCTACGCCTGACGCGCGAAGGCGGCGTTGACGCGCTCGCGCCGACCTGCGGCATGTCCAGCGCCACGCCGCTTGCCAACATCCTGGCGATGACCCGCGCCGCCAAGAGCCAAGCAGAGGGATAGAGGAGGTTCTACAGCATGTCCGACATCGCCCCGAGAGAGACTCGATCGCGTTCTAGGCGGCCAGTCCGTCGACCGCCCCCCGGTGATCTGCACCGGCGGCATGATGAACGCCGCCGTGGTGGAGGTCATGAGCGAGAATGGCCCGGTGCTGCCGGCCGCCCATTTCGACGCCAAGGGCATGGCCGAGCTTGCCGAGCGCGTTCACTCGGCAACGGGCTTCGAGAATATCGGCGTGCCGTTCTGCATGACGGTCGAACCGGAAGTTCTCGGCAGCCGCATCGATCCAGGCACGCTCGCCTGCGAGCCGAAGGTCGCCGAGGAAGCGTTCGGCTCTTGCGACGCCGTAGAGTTCGGCGATCCGGCAAAGCTCGTGCGCGAAGGCCGCATCGCCACGGTCGTGCAGGCCGCCCATTACCTGAAGGCGCGCAATCCCGGCATCCCCGTGGTCGCAAGCCTTTCCGGCCCGATCAGCACCGCCGCCGCCGTTGTGACGCCGCTGACTTTCCTGAAGGAGCTTCGGATGAGGCCGCAATCCGCCCATCGCGTCGCCGACTATGTGACGCGGCTTCTCATCGAATACGCCCGCGAGGTGGCTGACGCGGGCGCGGATGTGATCGCCATCGGCGATCCCACCGCGACCGGCGAAATCCTAGGGCCGCGAATCTTCCAGGATTTCGCCGTGCGGTATCTGAACCAGCTATGCGATGCGGTTCACGCGAGCGGCAAAAAGGTCATCGTCCACATTTGCGGCGATATGAGCCGCAGCCGCGATCAGTTGTCCGAAATTCACGCCGATGCGATCAGCGTCGATGCGCTCGTCAATCTGAAGCGGCTGAAAGAGGATTTCCCCTCCATCAACACCATGGGCAATGTGAGCACCGCGCTGCTTGAGTTCGGCGATCCCGAAAAGGTCGCGCGCAACACCGAGCGCCTTGTGCGCGACCGCGTCAACATCATCTCGCCCGCCTGCGGCCTCAGCACCTCAACGGGTCTCGACAACATTCGCGCGCTGACTGGCGCGGTGAAGGCTCACTGATGCCCCAAGTCGTTTTCCGGTCCCACGACATCGGCGTCGATGTTGATGCCGGCGCGCTGCTTCTGGACGCGGTCCGCATCGCCCGCATCCGCATGGAAACGCCGTGCAATGGCGGCGGCACGTGCGGCAAATGCAAGGTCCGGCTCGATGCGGACACGCTCCAGCGCGTGCGCCGCGTCGAAACCAAGGTGCTGACCGAGGAAGAAATCGCCGATGGCTGGGCGACGCTGTGCTCGACGCTTGTCGATGGCGACATTGCGCTCGATCTGCCGGGCGCCTCGGAGCGCGGGCTTCGCATTCTTGAGGAAGGCCAGCGCCTCGACCTGCCGCTTGAGCCGTGGATCGAGAAGCGCTTCCAGCGCGAGGGCTACGCCACGGATGTTTATGGCGGCCCCGATCTTCTGGGCCGGGATGCGGGGGACACGACAGCGCGCACCTATGGCGTTGCGGTCGATATCGGCACCACCACGGTGGTGGCGTCGCTCATCGATCTCGGCACCGGCTCGCAGGTGGGGTCGGCGTCCTCGCTCAATCCGCAAGTCGTGCATGCCCAGGATGTGCTGTCCCGCGTAAAGCTCGCTTCGACGCCAGAAGGGCTCGCCACGCTCCATGGCGAGATCGCCGCCGAGATCGACCGGCTGATCGGCCTTCTCGCCTTCGAGGCGCGCATTTCGCGGCGGCGCATTTATGAGGTCGTGCTTGCGGGCAATACCTGCATGCTGCATCTGGCGGCGAATGTCAGCCCCGAACCTTTGGGGCGCTATCCCTACACGCCCGCGCTGAGCGGCGGCCAGCACATCGAGGCCAAGGGCCTGGGCCTCGCCATATCCCAGTTCGGCGCGGTCTACATTCCGCCGGTCGTTTCGGGCTTTGTCGGCGCCGACATCACGGCGGGCATTCTGTCGACGAACCTCGCCGAGGTGAAGGGCGTCACGCTCTTCGTGGATATCGGCACGAATGGCGAGATGGCGCTCGCCCGCGACGGCCATTTGCAGGCGACCTCGACCGCGGCCGGCCCGGCCTTCGAAGGCATGAACATCGCTTGCGGCATGCGCGCGGCGGATGGCGCCATCGAGCGCGTGAGCCTCGAAGGCGGCATTGTGCACGTGGAGACCATCGGCGAGGCGCCCGCTACCGGACTTTGCGGCAGCGGCCTCCTCGATGCGGTGGCCGAGCTTGCCGTACACGGCGTTATCGAAAGCTCCGGGCGCTTTACGAAGGATCGCAGCCGCCTGCCCCAGGGCTTGCAAACGCAGTTCGCCACAAGGGACGGCAAACCCATCTTCCGGCTGACCGAAAACGTCTATCTTTCGCAGGGCGACATTCGGCAAGTGCAACTCGCCAAAGGCGCCGTGCGGGCCGGCATCGACATCCTCTTGCGGCGAAACGGCTTGACGCCGCGAGCGTAGACCGTGCGCTGATCGCCGGCTCCTTCGGCTATCATCTGACCGTGCGCAGCCTCATCGACATCGGTCTTTTCCCGCCGGAGTTCGACGGCAAGGTCACCTATGTCGGCAACACCTCGCGGACGGGCGCCGAAACCCTCCTCACCAATGCGCCAAGCCGGGACGCGCTGGCGCGCGTCGTGCAGGCCGTCGACCCCGTGGAGCTCGCCAATGACGAGGGCTTCCAGAAAACCTTTGTCTCGGCGCTTGCCTTCCCTCAGCCCGCCCGCGCGCCGTTGAAGGATGTCGCGTGATGCATGCGCCGCTGCCCGATCCGCGCATTCCGGTCACCATCGTGACGGGCTTCCTCGGCAGCGGAAAGACCACGCTTTTATCCAGCCTGCTGCGACGGGCTAGCGGCGAACGCTTCGCCGTCGTCATCAATGAATTCGGCGAGGTTCCTCTCGATCAGGCGTTCATCGACGCCGCCGGCGGCAAGGTGGTGACGCTGGCTGGAGGCTGCCTCTGCTGCGCCATCGCGCGCGATATCGTCGGGACGTTGCTCGACGCGGGCGGATTCCAGCGAGACTTTGCGGGTTTCGTCGTCCGCGAAATAGAAGGCGTGGCCGGTCTCAAGCGCGGCGGGATCGCCCCCGGTCCGGCGCCGCGCGCAGTCCGACCGTTCGCGGCCCCCGCAGGGCTTGACCTTGATGGGGCCGAGCACAACGGCATGGTTGACCGGATCGGGGGTGGGAAGCTGCGGCAACCGCCCCAGGGGGGCTCGCCGCCCATTCTCGCCCTTGTTGGCCCACGCCTGCAAGCAGCGGCAGGGTAATCATTACCGAGGACTGCAGCATCTCGCCAAATCAACGCAAAATTCATCCGATGTAATTCGGCGAATTTCACACCGCCAACGCCCGCGTATCCGCCATGTCCATAGCAACCTCGAATGCGGATGCGCGAATTGTAGGCTCAAAGCGCTCGCCAACCCGACACCGACTTCCGGTAATGTGCAGGTTTCCGGACGCCTGCTGTTGGCGCGTGTGGATGGCTCCGTCATGCAGGCATCCGAAAACCTGCACATGATCAGACGAACTGTGAAACTCCTCGCATTCACCTGTTGTTACCCACCCAACAGAAACGAGCAAGATGATGCCTGATCGCGACAGCGATATTGAGCTTTTCCTCGACGCGAGGGCGCTAATCGGCGAGTCGCCTGTCTGGTGGCATGGCTTTCTCTTTTGGATCGATGTTAAGGCGCCTTCGCTGCACCGAACCGGCCTTGCTTCCAGGCAAACGATAACATGGGCTTTGCCTTCCGATATCGGCGGATACGCGCTGACAGGCGCAGGCGCGTTGGCCGCTTTAAGAAGCGGCATTTTCGCCCTCGACTTCGCGAGCGGCAGCCTGGAGCAGATTTGCACCCCCCCGTTCACCCCCTCGACGCACCGGTTCAATGAAAGCGGCTGCGACGCATCCGGCCGTTTATGGCTCGGGACGATGTTCGATCCCGCTCCGGGTGTGCAGGCCGATCCCAGGGCCAATCATCTCTACTCCTTCACCGTCGCTGGCGGCCTTGTCCGTCATGAGGACCGGAGCCTCCTGTACAACGGCTTCGCATGGAGCGCCGGGGGAAAAGAATTCTTCCTTGCTCAGTCGCGCGAAGGCCGGGTCTACGACTGTGAATACGATTTGGCGCGAGGCGAGATCGGCAAGAAAAGCAGCTTTGCAGAGGCGCCCAGCAAACGCGGCGTTCCCGACGGGGGTGCGTTCGACGAGGAAGGCTGCTACTGGAGCGCCATCCATGGCGGCGTGAGGCTGCATCGCTACGCACCGGACGGCCGCCTCCATGACGTGATCGAACTTCCCATAGACAATCCAACCATGATGGCGTTCTGCGGAGCCCATCTAAGCGAACTCTACGTAACAAGCGCGTCCCACGGTAAGCCCGGAAAGCCGCACGAAGGTGGCCTTTTCCGGCTGCGGCCGTCCGTTCGCGGCCTCCCGCGCCGGAGTCATATCAATGCATAGAGCAGTCGTGCAAGAGAGCGACCTGCGCGCGGCAAGGAAAGCGCCTGAGGCTGGCGCCGCGGGTTTAGGACTTGCGGTGCTTGCCGGGACAGGAATAGTGCTCCTGGCTCGTGGATCCCGCGCTCGCGCGAGGCAATTGCATCGCGCCGAGGCCCGAAGGTCCGAGGTTCCGGGAGTGGCTTCGGCCGTAAGAGCAGCGCGCCGTCTCAACCGCGCAGCCGGTATACTGGCCTTTTCCGTCCTCGCCGACAGCGGTTTGGAACACTATCGCGGTTCCTTCTCCAATCCTGCCATGTACACCCCTCTGGCGGTCTCCTCGGCGACGCTCGCGATGAGTGCGCATGGCCTCGCCGATGCACGGTCCGGCTTTCACCGTCTGCGGAATTTTGTGTATAGCGCCGCGGCTCTTACAGGGTTGGCCGGCACGGGTTTTCACCTTTACAACGTCTTGAAGCGCCCCGGCCGGCTCGACTGGCAGAACCTCTTTTACGGCGCTCCTCTTGGCGCGCCGGGCGCGATCCTTCTCTCCGGTCTCCTCGGTTTCATGAGCGAGCGGATACGGGATGCAAAACCGGGCAGGCCGCTCAGGCTCTTTAGCTTCCCTGCAGGACGATTGACGGCGGCAATCACCTCGATAGGGCTGCTTGGCGCCGCGGCAGAAGCGGGCATGCTGCATTATCGAGGGGCCTATCACGACCCGTTCATGTTCGTTCCGGTGACGGTCCCGCCAGTGGCCGCAGCCTTGATGGGTGAACTTGCGCTCACCTCGCGCCCGCGAAATCGTTGGCTTTCGCTGTTTTGGCTGCGGCTGACGGCGGCTATCGGCTTGGTGGGCGCAGGTTTTCACGCTTACGGCGTTCACAGGAACATGGGCGGGTGGCGCAATTGGCGGCAGAACATCCTGGCCGGGCCTCCACTCCCGGCTCCTCCAAGTTTTTCCGGCTTGGCGCTTGCCGGGCTGGCAGCCCTTGCCCTCACAGAGGAGCACCCGGATGCGTAACCTCTATCCCGGCTATGACGTTCTTTCGAAACGCGATACTCAGTCCTGGAACGAGCAGACGCGGCGCGTCATCGATCAGCGTCTCGCGATTGATCCGGACTCACACGCATTCTTTTCGGACGCGGAATGGAAAACTCTTTGCGCGCTTTGCGATTGCATCGTCCCGCAGTCTCCGGGCAAGCCTCGGATACCTGTGCCTGCGATGGTCGATCGAAAGATGGTCGAAGACGTGAAAGATGGCTATCGCAACGCCAAGCTGCCCGTGATGAGGGAGGCTTGGCGGATTGGCTTGGCTGCCATCGACGCGGAGGCAAAAAGCAGCCACGGCCATTGCTTTCATGAGCTCGCCCGCGAACAGCAGAATGATCTCATCGCAGCGATGCAGGCGGGCGGCCTTCACCACGCCACGTGGAGAGACATGCCCCCCAGGCTCTTCTTCACAAGCCGTGTCCTGGCGGATATCGTCAAGGAATACTACGCGCATCCTTACGCATGGAACGAGATCGGCTGGGGCGGCCCCGCCAGCCCGCGCGGCTATGTCAGGCTGAAGACCGATCGCCGGGATCCCTGGGAAGCGGCGGAAGCGAAGCCGGGACGAGAGGCTGAAGCCGAATGGGAGAATTGTCATGTGGGACGGTGAGGCGCGCATGAACCGGGCTGCGCCGGATGATCCGCGTCAGGAGCCCCGCGCGAAAAACGGGCGTGCGCCCGATCCTTACCGTTTGGGCGGGTGGATGCCGATGCGAGAATATCGCGATCAGGACGAGGTTGATTTCGCCATCGTCGGAACCGGCGCCGGCGGAGGAACCCTGTCAGCCAAGCTGGCGGAGGCCGGGTTCTCTGTCGTGGCGTTCGATGCGGGGCCTTTCTGGCGGCCGCTGGAGGATTTCGCCTCCGACGAATCCGAACAGACAAAGCTTTATTGGACCGACGAGCGCATTGTCGACGGCGAGAACCCACTCCATCTGGGATCGAACAATTCGGGCAAATCGGTCGGCGGCTCGACAGTTCATTTCGCCATGGTCTCATTGCGCTTCCGGCCCGAATGGTTCAAAGCGCGCACCCTCCTTGGCTACGGCGCAGATTGGCCGCTCGACTGGCGGGAGATGTGGGATTACTACCGCGAGGTCGAACAGGCGCTGCACATTTCTGGGCCTGTCACATATCCCTGGGGTCCCAAAAGGCCGAGCTACCCGTTGCGCGCACATGAATTGAACGCTCCGGCGCTTCTGCTCGCTCGCGGCGCCGAGGCACTCGGGATCCCATGGACCGAAACTCCGATCGCAACGCTATCTGCTCCTTGGGGCAACTCGCCGCCATGCGTGTATCGCGGTTTCTGCGTCACGGGCTGTTCCACGAACGCAAAGCAAAGCGCGCTCATCGTCTGGATTCCGCGAGCCATTCGGGCCGGTGCAGAAATTCGTGACCTCGCCATGGTCGGCCGCATCGAGACGAAAGGAGACCGGGCGAGCGGCGTGCATTATCTGCGCGAAGGGGAGTGGCGTTTCCAGAAGGCCAAAAACATCGTGGTCGCGGGCTACGCCATCGAGACGCCGCGTTTGCTTCTGATGTCCGCCAATGCCCAATTTCCGGACGGGCTTGCAAACTCATCTGGACTCGTTGGCAAGAACCTGACGGTGCAGGGCAACGCGGCCGTCTGGGGGATCGTCGATGAAGAGGTCCGCGGGTACAAGGCGCCTCCGTCGCTTGCAATAACGGAGCATTGGAATTACGAAGATCGTGGCAAGGATTTCTTCGGCGGCTACGCCTATATGAGCCAGGGTCCATTGCCGCAACTGTGGAGCGACACACTAGCGGGCGCTCGCGGCCTATGGGGCGAGTCCCTCATTGACGAAATGACGCGCTACAATCACACGGTTGGGCTGAAGATCGTCGGCGAGTACATGCCTCAGGAGCGCAATCAGGTGACGCTCACGGGCGAGAAGGACCAATATGGTCTTCCAATTCCCCGCGTGACCTATTCCTGGTGCGATAATGACAAGCGACTGAACCGGCACGCGCTCACCTTCATGCGCACAGCCCTTGAAGCGGTCGGGGCTCGCGAAATCTGGGAGCAGCAGGACGACACGTGCCACCTGAACGGCACGGCGCGAATGGGCGCCGATCCCGCGTCGAGCGTTGTGAACGCGGATTGCCGCTCATGGGATATTCCCAATCTCTGGATCTGCGACGGGTCCGTTTTTCCGACGGTCGGTGGTGTGAACCCCTCGCTCACCATTCAGGCCATCGCGTGCCGGACAGCTGACCGCATCAAAGCCTTGGTGTCTAAGGGCGAAAGCTGCGGGCGTGTGTAACTTGACCGTCCTAAGTGAGATTAACGATACAGATGGGTTTTTTGCTATCCGCTAGTCTCACTTATTGCTTCCGCTTTCCCAAGTATCTCAGAAATACGAAAATGATCCCTGTTACCTCGTCAAATTAGTTCCCGTGGCGTCCGGGCAATCATGAAATAGAGCGGGATAGCGCGCCAAATGCGGCGTCCAGCATGACTGCGCCGGCATGCTATGAGCTGCAATAGAGCTTGCTCGACTTCCAGCAGCATAATCCCACGAGCCCGCGCCTATGATGGGGTTGAGCTTGTGTGTTTTACAGGCGCAATTGTGTTTGCCGGGGATCACCACCTGGTTATATAGTTTAGGTCAGTTGAACAGCAGGACGAAATTCAGCTACGGCTGAGAACCATACGGAATTTCGCCGAACCTTGCGTGCCGAGCGTTGAGAAACTGGCGCCCCAGATTAAGGCAGCGGTCCCGAACGTCTCTCCCGCGGATCTGGTCAACGGCCTGACCGCCGCATATTGAGGAGGTGGCTGGAAACAAGCCGCTAAGCACCGCTCAAAAGCGTCAGCCGGCTCACATATACGGAGGCTGTGGCGGGCAAATTTAGCGCAGCGGCAAGGCCGTTCGCATTCTTGACGGAAACAACACTGGTCCAGGGCTTTGGCGCCTGCGTTTCCTGATCCGGAACAGTGTGCGGATCGACCGTCAAGGCCCTAAACACTGACTGAAATGACATTTCCTTAGGTCACGGCGTATTGCCGTGCGTCTTGGTGTTTGAATTCGAGACCGAGACCGGGGCGGCCGAGATCGGCGTGGATCGCGCCGTCCTTTGGAATGGGAGCGCCATCGAACAGCATGTGCTCAATGCGGACGTGATCGTGGAACCACTCCTGGTTCCAGAGGGAGCGGGCAGCGAGCGCAGCGTGCAGATGGAGCGCGGGAGCGCAATGTGCCGAAAGGGGACGCGAAAAGGCGGCGCATAGCACATCGGCCTGCAAAAACCCGGTCAGGCCCAGGCAGCGGGTGGCGTCCGCCTGCTGCACATCCGTTGCACCGGCCTCCAGCATGCGGCGGAAATAGAAGGCGTCGTAGCCATATTCACCCGCCGCGATTTTCATGCCGTTTGGCGCCTGATCCCGGATCAGGCGAAGCCCATCCAGATCGTCGCTCGAGACTGGTTCTTCGAAGTAGACGACGCCGAGCGACGCAAACTCTTCGGCGAAGAAGAGGGCCTGCTTCCGTTCATAGGCGCCGTTCGCATCGACGAAAAGCCCGGCGCCGCCGATGGCGCTTCGCGCGGCCCTGACGCGGTCGAGATCAAGCGACGGCGCCGCGCCCACTTTCATCTTCACCCAACGCATGCCTTGGTTGGCCCAACCGCCAAGTTGTTCTTCGAGACGGCCGATTGAATAGGTGGTGAAGCCTCCGCTACCGTAGATGGGAACGGCCTCGCGCACCGCTCCGAGAAGAGAAACGATCGGAAGATCGAGCAACTTGCCCTTGAGATCCCATAGCGCCGTATCTAGCGCCGCTATGGCTGTCGCGACAACCCCGGGGCGGCCGATATTGCGGATGCGCCGTAGCATGGCTTCGTGTGCGAGCGGAATCCGAAAAGCGTCAAGGCCCACAACGGCTTCTGCGAGCGCGCCGCTGATAATCGTGCATGCAGCGGCGTCCGTATAACTGTACCCGATCCCTGTTTTGCCGCCTGCCTCAACCTGAGCGATAACAAGAGTGGTCGAATTCCAGGCGTATGTTCCATCCGCTTCCGGCGCATCGGTTGGGATGGTGAATGCGCTGGCTGAAACCCTCTCGATGGCGGCATCGGACACCTTTGCCTCCTAAACCAGCTCGCGCACGGTATTGGACGCCACGGTCAGGGCGATTTCACCCGCATTCGGTGTGCCGCGCACGAGACTCTCTGCGAAGTTCTTGGCCTGCTCCACCGTTACTTTCGGCGGCAGCGGCGGCTCATTCGGATCGACAACAGCCTCGATAAGAACTGGCCCCGGCGTGGCCAACGCCTGCCGCAGCGTCTCACCGCATTTCCCGGCATCGTCGATGAAGAACGCCTTGGCGCCGCAAGCGCGCGCTACTCCCGCGAAGTCGATAGGCTGCAGCTCGCAGCCGAACTCGGGATTGCCGAGGAACACCATCTGCTCCCACTTGATCTGGCCAAGTACGTTGTTCTTGATGACGACGACCTTCACGTCGAGGCCGTATTTCACACAGGTGGCAAGCTCGCCCATCAGCATAGTGAGACCACCATCGCCAACGAACGCCACGGATTGGCGGCCGGGATATGCAACCGCGGCCGCGATCGCGTAGGGCAGCCCGCAAGCCATTGTCGCAAGGTTGCCCGAGCATGAAAATTGCTGGTTTCCGCGGATGTCGAGATGGCGTGCAATCCAGGTGGTGATCGTGCCGGAGTTTGTAGAGATGACCGCATCGTCGGTGACGCATCTGTTCAGCTCGTAGGCCACGACCTCGGGCTTCATTGGCTTGTCCCGGCGCGTGCCGCGCTCTTGCATCAGCTCCCGCCATTCTTTCATGCGGTGCTGTGCCTGGGTGAGGAAACTGCGATCCTGCTTGGGCTGCACTTTTGGCAGCAGCGCGCTGAGGACGCGGGCGCAATCTCCGACCAGACCTATATGAGCCGGGTATCTCAGGCTTATGCGCTGTGGATCAATATCAATCTGGACGCATTTCGCCCGGCCCGGCTTCGGGTAGAACTCGATGTAGGGGAAGCAACTCCCCGCAATCAGCAGAGTGTCGCATTCTTCCAGCGCTTCCTGCGCCGGTTTCGTGCCGAGCAGGCCGACGCCGCCAACGGCAAACTCGCTGTTGTCGGGAAGTGCGCCTTTTCCGAGAAGCGCTTTCACGACAGGCGCGCCGAGCCGTTCCGCCATTGCCGTAAGCTGATCGCCGGCATGGAGCGCTCCGCGCCCTGCGAGGATGCAAACCTTTTTGCCATCGTTCAGAATCTCGGAGGCGACCTGCAGATGGGCTTCGCCCGGCATATGCGCGCTTTCCGCCATAAAGTCCGAGACATGGTGCGGCACGTTGCGGGGTGTACGCCAGTCGTCCATGACGGAGAGAGATTGCACATCCGTCGGGATCGTGATGTGGGAGACGCCGCGATAAGCAAGCGCGGTGCGGCAGGCAAGCTCCGTCACGTTCTCGACGTGCGCCGGCCCCATGACGCGAGAATTGTAGACGCAGACATCCATGAAGAGCTTGTCCAGCTCCACATCCTGCTGGGTGTAGGTGTGAAGCAGGTCATGGAATTGCAGGCCTGTAATCGCGATTACAGGCGCGCCATCGAGCTTGGCGTCGTAGAGCCCATTCAAGAGATGGATCCCGCCGGGACCCGACGTGGCGAGGCAGCAGCCAAGCCGTCCAGTGTACTTGGCATACGCGCAGGCCATGAAGGCCGCCGCCTCCTCGTGCCGAACTTGTATGAACTTTACTGCATCGGCCTTCTTCCTCAAGGCCTCCATGACGCCATTGATGCCGTCACCGGGAATCCCGAAAATAGTGTCGATGCCCCAAGAAGATAGCGTCTCGACGAGAACGTCTGCGGCTGTCGTTGTCATGTCATGCAATCCTGCTGGTATGTCTGTTCAACGGCTCCCATCGGTGACGGTTCCAACGGGTCAGCCGCTTTTGTTTCGGCCGGTTGTCCTTCAGACGCAGGACAAGAAACACTAGGCCCAGCAGGGCGCCGCCCGTGATGGCGAGGCCAGATAGAACGGGGGACCTCAGGTCGATGGAAGGAAGGGCCTCGCGGTCAAAGCGGCCATGGGCGCCGAAATCACCTTCGATGGGCTTAAACAAATTATCCGGGGCGTCCTTCAAAGCGGGCTCCGGCGACATTTGCGACTTATAGCCGAAGCGGGCGAGGTAATGGTCGAGGAACGCTGGCGCAATCTTGTTCGCCAGGATCGCCTTGAAGGAGGAACTGCCGACCCAGACCTCCCGCATCCTTGCGGTCGCTGCGAACACGATGGCGTCCGCCGCCACTTCCGGCTGAAAGATGGGCGGGACCGGCTGCGGCCGCATGGGCAGCTTGTTCCGCCCCCAGTTGAATTGCGGCGTGTTCAGCGCCGGCATCTGCACCATAGTGACATGGATGCGCGAGCGGTCGTGAAGCAGTTCGCATCGAAGCGCGTCGGTAAACCCGCGAATTGCAAATTTCGCGCCGCAATAAGGCGCTTGCAGCGGAATTGCGCGGTAGGAGAGCGCGGAGCCCACCTGCACGATTGTCCCTCGATTTCGCCGGCGCATCCGGCGCAGCGCGGCCATGGTGCCGTAGACATAGCCGAGATAGGTGACCTCGGTTGCGCGCTTGTATTCCGCCGGCGCGATTTCAGCCACGGGCGCGTAAACGGTCGTCATCGCGACATTGACCCAAACGTCGATGGGGCCGAGTTCGCGCTCGATCTGATCCGCGGCGCGCTCGACTGCGTCCGCGTCGGCGACATCGGCCGGAACAGCGACAGCGCGTGCGCCCTCCCGGCGAACCTCCACCGCGGCGGCTTCCAGGCCTTCGGTTCCGCGCGCGATGAGGCCCACGGAGCACCCCTGCCTCGCGAAAGCCCGCACGGTCGCCCGCCCCACACCCGCGCTTGCGCCGGTTACGACAACGACTTTCTGCGACAAGCCATCTTTCATGTCAGTTCTGGTCCCTTGATGGTTAAAGCCTCGCCGCCTTCTATAACTCGATAGCTCGATGAAGCGTCGCCGCCAGTGAAGTGAATGCTGAGCCGATGGTCGCCCACGCGAAGGCCGGTCAAGGCGATGTCCGGTAGCCAATCGGGCAGCGTCGGATTGAGCTGGACGAGGTTTTCCCGGGCGCTGACCTCGATCCCGAGGATGGCGCGTATCAGCATGAAAATGGAGCCCGCCGCCCATGCCTGCGGGATATTCGCGCCAAGATATTGAACGGGAAAGCCTTCCTTCTCGCGGTCGTGCCCGGCGAAGAGTTCCGGCAGCCGAAACATCTGAAATTTCCCGGCCGCCTCGAAGATTCCTTGCGCGATAATATTCGCCTCTTCCCAGAGGCCGTATCGCTTGGCGCCCGCGGCAATGAACGCGTTATCATGCGGCCAAACGCTTCCAAGCTGATAGGCGTTGGGGTCGTAGGCGGGGTTGTTTTTCGACAAGGTCCGGATGCCCCAGCCGGAAAACATGTCAGGCTGGAGCAGCCTGTGAATGACGCGCCTTGCCTTGTCCGGGCTGTTGACAATCCCCGAAAGGAGCAACCGGCCGGGATTGGACGCGATCGAGCGCACCTGCTTCTTTTTGGGGTCCAGGGCAAAGGCATAGGTCCCAAGGTCCTCCATCCAGAACGCTTCATTGAAGCGGGCTTTCAGCGTTTCAGCCTCGGATCGAAGGTTCTGCGCCCTTGCCCGGTCTCCCTCCAGATCGAAGAGTTCCGCCATGCGGAGCTTCGCATCGTAGACGTAGCCTTGCAGCTCACAGATGGCGATGGGCTGCTGGACATCGGAGCCATCCGGGTAGACGAGGGCCACCCCGGAATCCTTCCAAGCCATGTTGTGATAGCCCTGGGACGAAAACGTCTTGTATTCCTGGAAGCCGTCACCATCGAGGTCGCCGTAAGTGTCGATCCATTCGAGGCACTTCAGCGCCGTCTCCCGATGCTGGTCGATAAGGCTTTTGTCGCCGGTCCAGCGAAACGCTTCCGAGAGCGCGATCAGATAGAGGATGCTCGCGTCGGCGGTGCCGTAGTAGGGGCCATGCGGGGTTTCATTGAAGTGTGCGAGTTCCCCGAACCGCATCTCGTGCAGAATTTTGCCAGGTTGCGCGTCGCGCCAATCGTCGCGCTTTTTCGCCTGATAGGTCGCGAGATGGCTGAGAGCGCCTCTGGTAAGATGAGGGTTTATGAGCGCAGCCTGAAATGCGACGACGAGACTGTCGCGCCCGAAGATCGTTACGAACCAAGGCACGCCCGCCGCCGGCATCCAGGAGTTGCCATCGCCGCCGATATCGAGGCGAAGCGCGCCGATGTCATACACGCTCTGCTCGAAGCTTTTGCGGACAACGACGTTGGAGGTTTCGATATGGGTGACGCCGTCGCGCCACCGGCGGTCTATTTCCTGCGTCTCATGATCGCCGGCGGCGATCTGCCGGCAGCCGATCCGCGGTTCGTGACGCTCGCCCTCGATGACAGGAATGATGTCCGTGCAGAGGCGCCAGACCGCGCCCGGCGCGAGCTTGATTGCGAAATTGATTTTTCCGTTGGCGAAATGGGGCTCACAGTCCGCCTTCTTGATGTGATAGATGAGCGAGCGCTCGAAATCCTCCCGCTTGTATCGCGCCATATACTCGGACTTTCCATCATCCCATGATGTGTCGAATTCGCGGGATCGAATTTGATGGCGCTTCACCTCGAAGATGTCCGCGAAGTCGGATTGCACTTCGATCGCAAAGTTGAAGGTCACTTCGCCCTGAAAATGATTGGTTATGTCGAAATCTTCGTGGAGGCCGCCGCCGGACATCGCCCGCTGCAAATGCAGCTCGACTTTGCCGGGTTCAGGCGTGCCGTCCGGCATCGAAATCTTCGGCGAGAGAAAGACGTAGGCCGCGCCGAAATAGCTGACGGCCGTCGATGAGGCCAGCGTCCAGGGATGGCGATCGATCCAAAGCTTGTAGCGCGATATGAGCCTCGTGTCCTGGGCGAACAATCCAAGCTCCGCCTCCGGGGAGATTTCGCTCCCGGGAGTCGTGACCATAAACGTATTGCCCTGGTGAATGGTAATATTGGGCGGTCCCACCTGAATGCGTTGCACGAGGTGGACCGCCTGGCTCATTCGCTTTTGCATGGGACCAGCTTTTTACGAGGTCGGGTACCGGTTCAACGCTGGCTTCCGACAACCGTTCCGCGCGGATCTCGCGACGGAGCCTGACCCGCTCGCTGCTTTTCTCGCCGGGAAGACGCGCTGCTGTTCAAAATAATAACGCCGGCTCGAGGCGCCCCCGCGCCGCACCCGCCATATCCGCTTCAACGATCTCAAAGAGCCCGCGCACACTATTCTAGCGTGATCGTCTCCAGTGTCCCTACCCTCGTGCAGCACACGCGACTGGATACGCAGCAGCCCGCGCTAGCGCTGCTTAGCACCACGGCGTACCCCGTCACTCTTTCTGCCTCGTCTGAACAGTGCAAGGAAAGCACTGCACGTCGTCGATGATCGCGGCCATCGCATCTCCGGATCGAGGCAATCCTCCTGCAGGCCGCTGAGCGCGATCAAGCGGATGGCTGACCGTGATCTATACAAATTAGGGAACGAAACCACCTTCCGGCCAACTCTTCTCTCATGGCAGCGTCAATCCTCATATCCGGCGTCGGCATCGCTGGGCCGACCCTGGCCCATTGGCTAAACCGCAACGGTTTCCGATGCACTCTCGTGGATAAGTCTCCCGAGTTGCGCAGCGGCGGCTATGTGATCGACTACTTTTCTCAAGGGCGAAATCAGTCCTGAAATTCGTGTCTGATTTCTCGCTCGTCCGCCGCCCCGCTTCTGCTTTCAGTTGCCAGGCTTGCCGACCCATCCAAGGCTTGAGCGCGGCTTGAAATGGCTCTGCGCTATTTCCAGCAGAGCGCCGCGATTGTTCAGTGTTTGCAGTTGCTGAAATGTGCAGCGAGAACGTTGTTCATCCGCTCGCTTGCCGCTTCCGCAAATCCTATGGCAGGAGGCTCAAATTTGAGAATGGCTGATCTGCCCATCCCCTCCCGCTTGGTCGCTTCTATGTGCAAAAGTGCGGCCACCGAGAGCATCGTGTCTCGCAAATAAGCCGCGTCCGGCGCCACGTCATGACTCTGACTGTACCGTTCAATCATGGCCACGATCTCTTCGACAAGAACGAGCTCATAGGTCAGTTCGCAATCTCGTTCGTTAATCATCTTGCTGCTCTTGGTTGCGCTTTATTCGCAATCACTCCTGCCAAGGCGAGGCTCGAAGGCAATATGCGACCCATGGCCCAACCACCCCAACCAACAAGCTCTTTGGGCGCCGCTATCACGTCGATAGCCTCATAAGCCGCCGTTCGGATCTATATCCACATAGCACCTTTAACGTATTTTTGAAAATTATTCGCGTCAAGCTTCGCCCAAGGCCGGGGCGCTTTTGACGCAGCGCAGGTGGGCGAGGGAAAGGGCAAAGGCCGTGCGTGGCGGCAGAACCGACGCGACGCTCTTCCCAAAATAAGCTGGCCAAGCGCGATTCCAAAAAGAGGCGAACCGAGGAACGCAGCGAAGCGGTCCCGGCCTTTGATCCTTCGCTCCGCGTTCCCCGGGCTGGCGGCGCTCCGCGATGAACCGTGGCAACGTGGCGCGCGCATTTTCGTCAGTTTTGTGCATGCTGCAGAGGGGGCCGGGCATGTGCAACTGGCGCCGAGCTTTGCGGTGCGATGATGTCGCATCGAGGAAACCAGCATGAAAGCAGTCATCGAGATTGAATTTTCGGACGAGCGCGACTTGGCCGAGAAGACAGACTGCGTGGCAATATTGCTTGCGCAGCAGGCAGAGTTTCCGTCGTCTCGCTATTTTGAAATCGTTCCAGGTAAATATCCGATTGTGGACATTGCCACTGACCTCGAAGGTCAAGAGGCAGAACTCGTAGCGCATTTAGCGATTATGCTGTGAAAGCGGTTGCTGCAGTTCCACAGCCAGCTTGAGGCGCAGAATGTCTCGCGGCCTATGCTGAATGGCCGCTCCGTGTCAATCGGCTATGGAAAGCAGGCCGCGAGACCAAAATCATCGCTTGCCGCCCCTGCGGGTCAGGGCGGCCGTTTTGGCGGGCAAACTAGCGAGGGGGTCGAAAGCGCATGCGCCGGTCTTCTCGCGATCCCATGCGCGGAAAGCCGGCTTCGGCATCTGAATGCGGCCCTCTCCGAAAATTCCAAAACAATCACGTCATGGGTTTGCGAGTAAACGGTTAGGTCATCGGCCTACGCCACCGTTCCGCCATGAACCGCGATAGGATTTGCCCGGCTCAAGCGCCGCGCGATTCATGAGACGGCGTGCAGGCCGCCATTGCAAATCAGCTCCGCTTTGAGGCTAATCGCCGCCTCTCCGCACTCGGAGATGGAACCCATTGCCGTTGAGGCGAACTATGAAACTCGACGCATTGCCTTACCACAGAGAAATTGCCGAACATTTGCGGACGGGTGAAGCCGCGCTATGGTCCTGGTTCGAGCCGGACCAATTCTCCCAGAGCTATGCTGAGAGGGTTAAGCTGGAGCTGCTGAAATCCACTTACCGCCTGACGCGCGCCGATCATCCCGGCTTATACGCCCATGCTGACACGGCCGCGGAGAAGCTCGGCCTCGATCTGCCGGTGACGGTCTATCAGAGCCACGGCGGTAATGGCGAGGCAAACGCGGCGCTGGTTTTCCTGCCGGACGAGGCGGCGCTCATGCTCGCCGGCAATATCGGCGATCTCCTCAGCGAGGAGGAGATGCTCGCCGTATTCGGCCACGAACTGTCGCACCACGGTCTCTATTCGCTTGACGGCGGGCGGTATTTTACCGCTTCGCGCCTGCTGGACTGGTGCGCCGCGCAGCCCGGCTGCGACGATCCCATTCATGAAACTGGGCGGCTGTACCGGCTTCACACTGAGATATACTCCGATATGGGCGCGCTGCATGTGACCGGAAACAGGGATGCGGTGATCTCCTCGCTCATCAAGGTTTCCACTGGGCTGAAATCCGTCAATCCGTCGTCTTATTTGGAGCAAACGGAAGAGATTCTGGCGAAGCGCCGGGAAGGCTCCTCCGGGCTGACGCATCCGGAACTGCACATCCGCGCCAAGTCCGTCGATCTTCTCAGCGGCGATTTTCCCGACCTGGAGGCGCTGACGGCGCTGGTGCGCGGTCCGCTCGACGCAAGGCGCCTCGACCTGCCTGGTCAACACAATCTGAGCGGCGTCATAAGGCGGCTGGTGGACGCCGTGCTGGCGCCGGCGTTCATGCGCGGCGAGCATGCAGCGAACCTGGCCAGGCGCTATTTCGAGGATTACGACGTCCCGGCCGTCGGCCCCGAAGCTGGGCTAGCCAGGCTTGCAGAGAAAATCGCGCCATTCGCGAAGTCCTGCCACGAGGTATTCGGATATGTGCTGCTGGACTTCGCTACCGCCGATCCCGATGGCGGCGATTTTGCGCTGACTTGGACACTGGATGTGGCGGACAGGCTTGGCCTCTTCAGTGTCTATGAGCCGCTGGTCCGCAAAGAGCTAAAACGCAAGAAGGACGCCATCGCCAAGCTCAGGCGCGACGCCCAGCCCGATGGGAAGACAAGCCATGCTTGAGGACGGAGCGCTTGAAAACGCCAGGACATTACGCGATCTTCTCGCCGAATGGCGTGAAGCCGGCAGCGTGGGGACCGACGATGTGCTCGGAGCGGCGCTGCCGCTGATCGAACAGGTCGCCGCGCTGCATGAGCAGGAGCAAATCGCGCCGCTGAATGGCGTGGACGCGCTGCGCGTATCGATGGGGCATCTCTGGTTCCAGAACAGCCTCGCCCGCGAGCCGCAAATCGACGAGGCGGCTTTACGCGCAGCAGACGGCGAACCAGCCTCCCGCCTCGACGTGACCGGAGATTACAGCGAGCGCCGGGATGGCCTCAGCGTGCATGTCGCCGATAAAGCCATCGCCACGGCCGGCGAGCAAAAGCCGCGCCGGGCCTATTTTCCCGGCTACGGCGCCTGGGAGCAGCAGGCGGGCCATCACGATCAGCTTTCCGATATTTTCGTGCTTGGGCTGATCCTTGGCAGCCTTGCTCTGCGGCGTGATCTTACCTCCGCCGAAGACCTCCACATCTTTGTGCATGCGCGCAGGGACTTGTTGCGGCACAATCCGCGCCTCCATCCGGTGCTCTCGCAGATCGTCGAGAAGATGACTGAACTCGACCGGCGCAAGCGCCCGCAGGATTTGCGCCAGATCGCCAACGCGCTGGCGCATTACCGTGAGCAGGACGTCACAGCGCCGGAGACGGAAGAGGAGCCGCTCGATCTGTCGGATCGCGGCAAGGTGCGCAGGCGCTTGCACGAACAGCTTCGCGACCGGCTCTTCGAGATCAACCGCCGCAACCGGCTCATTTATTTCCGTGAAACCGGCGCCACCGTCAATCTGACCGCAGGCTCCATGCCGAGCGTTATCGACTATTTGACGATCAAGCCCGCGCAACTCTTTTATCTGAACGGCCGCATCGATTTGAAGCGTCCCATCGATCTGAACGCGTGGCTGCAATTTCAGGATTACGGTTTCCTCGGCCCCAGTCTCGACCGCATCCGGCTCGATGCGCTGCATGATGCGCGTGAATATGGCTTTTCGCAACTGCGCCTGGTGGCGGCGTTCCTCCGCTGGACCAATCTCAAGGAAGCGCCGGATGAGCGGATCAACAGCCCGCTGATCCTCGCGCCCGCTACGCTGATCAGGCGCAAGGGCGTGAAGGACAGCTTCAGGCTCGATATTCGCCCGGCGGAAGCGGAGATCAATCCGGCGCTGCGCTATCACCTGCGCAAGCTCTACGATATCCGTCTGCCTGAAACGGTGGACGCCGCTGACATGGATGCGATCCGCGCTCTGCACGCCGATCTGATGCAGCAGTTGGAGCAATCCGCAAAAGGCATCGAGCTCGCGCTGGTCGATACGCCCCGGATCATGCTTATCCAGAAAACGGCCCGCCGCAAGCTCGACGACTTCCGGCGCCGCACCGCGCGGGCCGCTGGCGTTAAGGATTACGGCGGCATCGCCTATAGCTACGCCCGGCCGAACTACGAGCCGCTGGGCATCCAAATTTTCGAGCGCGACATTCGCGTCAGCCGCGCGCCAGGACGGCAGCTGGCGGAGTCCGATATCAAGCCGCGAGATGGGCCGGAGCCTGACGAACCCAATGCCGCGCAGCCGGCGGAAGGCGAAGCCAAGGTGCTTGACCGGACCTTCTATGCTGTCGACAGCGGCTCCGGCGCTGGCTCGCACGACTGGGAGCTGGATCTTTGCGCGGTGACGCTGGCGAACTTCAACTATCGCAAGATGACGCTGGTTCGCGACTATACCGATCTCATCGGCAGCTTCGTACACGCGCATGCCAATTTCGACCTGCTGTTTTCCGATGAAGGCCGGCCCGCATTCAAGCCCAACGCGGCGGCCAATGGAGATTACATGGTCCTGCCCGCCGATCCAAGCCAGGCGGAAGCGGTGGCCAAGGCGAGCGGCGGCGAAAGCTACGTCATCCAGGGACCGCCCGGCACCGGCAAATCGCAGACCATTACCAACCTCATCGCCGATTATGTGGCGCGCGGGAAGGGCGTGCTGTTTGTGTGCGAGAAGCGCGCGGCGCTCGACGTGGTGTTCCACCGGCTGAAACAGACCGGCCTTGGCGATGTCACCACGCTCATTCACGACAGCCAGGGCGACAAGAAGGCTTTTATCGAGGAGCTGAAAGCCATCTACGAGGCGTGGACCTCGAAGAAGCCGCGTGAGGACATCGCCAAGCGCCGTCAGGCGCTGACCGGCGAGATAGCCGGCCGGCTTGCGGAGCTGGAGCGCTTCTCCTCAGCAATGACTGCGCCTATCGAGCCAGATGGCCTGCCCTTGCGCGATCTCATCGAGGAGCGCCTGAGATACGGCCGGACGCCGGCGTGAATGCGCCAGCGCCAATAAAGGCGGCATTGCCGGGCTGGAAGGCATTTCAGGCCGCAAAGCCTCTGGCGCGCTCGTTGCGCGATGCGCTAATCGCCAGCGGCTACGATGGAATTCTGGCGCGGGCGCCGGTGCGCCTGCTGCGCGGCGATCTAGCCCACACGGAGGACGCCACGGGACGCGTCGAACGCGCTTTGCCTCGCGTGAGGGTTGCGCTCGCCGGTATTGCAATCGCAGCCGCCGATATGCAAGCCTTTCTTGGCGCTGAGGCGATGGCCTGGGAGGACATGTTGCGGCTAGGCGCCTTCTGCCGCGTCATTGAGCCCATCGCAGCGGCGGGGCGCCTCGCCATTCTGGACGCTGGCGACCCATCGGCTGAGAGGCTGGTGACGGCTCTGCAGAAAATCTCCAAGCTGGAGGCCGCAGCGGCTGCCTGCGAAGCGGCCTCCGGTTGGCCGAAGGACATTGACATCGCGGATGTGGCGGGCTTGATCGCCGCCGCACAGAAGCACGAAGGCGCGTTTCTCGCTTTCCTGTCCGGCGATTGGCGCCGAGCCAGGCGCGCCGTCCGTACAAATTACAAAGGCAAGTCGCCAAGCGTCACCACGGCGCTGCTTCAGCTGGCGGAGATGCAGCGCGCGGCCGCCATCTGCGATGGGGCGCGCGCCGCCACGGAGAAGGATTGCGGCTTTGCGGTCACGCCCGGGATTTATGCTGCGCTGGAGCGTGCTTGGACAGCCGGTTCGGAACTGACGGACGTCGAGCGCGACGCCGTCCGGGCCTGTCTTGCCGCCGCAGGCGCCGCCGAAACGGTGCAGCAGCTTGCCCTTCAAGCGGCGGGGCTGCGCCGCGTGGATGGCGAGCTTGGCGCCATCTTTTCCGGCCACGGGCGCCTGACGCTTGAGGCCATTGCGGCGAGCGTCGGAGAGCTTGAAGACAATACCAGCCAGATTCCCGAATTCGCCAGCCTGCTCAACGAGCTGGACAAGACCGATGTCAAGGTCTCACAGGCTCTGCGCATCCTCGATATGCCCCTCGAACAGATCGAGGCGGCCGTTATGGATCACGCCATCAACTCAATCTTCCGCCGCAACCGCGCGCTCGATCGATTCGACAGCGCCAAGCTCGAAGACATCGTTGCGGATTTGAAGAAACGCCACGGCGATTTGCGGCGACTCAACAGCCAGTTCGCCGTGAATGCCAGCCACCATGGCTTCCACAGCGACGTAACCCGCTCAAACGAGCCGGCCGTTGGCGTCAGGCGGGAAGAAAGAGATTGGCGGCAGGATTTCCGGCGCGGGCGCAAGACGCTGGAGAACGAATTCCAGAAGTCGCGCGCCTACAAGTCAATCCGCGAGCTGTTTGCGGGCGAGGCAGGCCACGCGTTGCGGCGCCTGAAGCCGATCTGGCTGATGAGCCCCTTAAGCGTCGCAGACATCCTTCCGCTAGAGGAAGGCTTGTTCGATGTGGTGATTTTCGACGAGGCGAGCCAGATCCCGCTGGAAGACGCCATTCCCACGCTCTACCGCTCGCGCCAAATGATCGTGGTCGGCGACGAAATGCAGTTGCCGCCATCGCAGTTTTTCGCCTCTGGCGGCGGCGGCGAGGAGGACGGCGGCGGCCGGGAGCTGTTCGTCTACGATCTCAATGCCGACAGCTTCCTCAACCGCGCCGCCGCCGCGCTGCCGCATGTGCTGCTCGCCTGGCATTATCGCAGCCAGCACGAGGCGCTGATCCAGTTCTGCAACAAGGCGTTCTACAAGGGCGAGTTGCAGACCATCCCAAGCGTCGCCGAACTGCCGAAGCGCGAGCCGATCCATGTCAGGTCGGCGGACGAGGCAAAGAGCTTCGCCAGCATCGCGCTGCAGCAGCCGTTGTCCTTTCACCGGATGGAACACTCGCCCTATGACAGCCAGCGCAATCCGGGCGAGGCGGCCTACATCGCCAAGCTCGTACGCGAGATCCTGTCCACGCAGAAAGGCCTAAGCATCGGCGTGGTGGCCTTCTCGCAAGCCCAGCAATCCGGGATCGAGAGCGCGCTGAACGCACTCGCGGCCGCCGACCGCGATTTCCGCGCGCTGCTCGACTTGGAGGAAGAGCGTGAGGAGGATGGCCAGTTTGTGGGCCTGTTCGTGAAGAACCTGGAAAATGTGCAGGGCGACGAGCGCGATGTCATCATCCTGAGCGTCTGTTATGGGCCGGGCGCCAACGGCCGCATGCTCATGAATTTCGGCCCGATCAACCAGAATGGGGGTGAGAAGCGGCTGAACGTGATCTTTTCGCGGGCGAAGCGGCATATGATGGTGGTGTCGTCTATCGACGGCGCGCACATCACAAACACGTACAATATGGGCGCCAACGCGCTTCGCAAATATCTCACTTACGCGCAGGCCGCCTCCGTGGGAGATGCCGATTCGATGACTGCGGCGCTGGCGGAGTATAGCGGCGCAGGCCCACACGAGGCGGACGGCGATGGCCAACTCGCCGCCGATCAGATCGCGGAGGAATTGACGGCTCGGGGCTTTGTGGCGGTGCGCAACTACGGGCAATCCGCCCTCAAGTGCCACATCGCAGTGAAGCGGGCGGCCCATGGCGCAGCCGGCGATTTTCGTCTCGCCATCCAGGTCGACGATAGCGCCCATTACGGCGACGCCGACCTTTCCGCGCGCTACGTGGTAAAGCCGGGCGTTCTATCCGCGTTTGGCTGGGATGTGATGACAGTGCTCGCCAAGGATTGGCACGCAGGCCACGACAAGGTGATGGAGCGCATCGTTCGCCGCCTGAGATGACGCAGGCGCCATCGGACTTTGCTGTCAGAAACGTGCGGCCTTTTATTGAATCCTGGCCCCGTGGTCATCACGGGCTTAAACACCAGCCGCGCCGCCATCCTGAGCGCTGCTCCAATATGGAGAACAGTCCCTTTGATCTTGTCCACAGCATGAAGAGTTCAAAGGCCTGGGTCCTCTTGTGACGCTGAGCCGTCCTCAGCGGCAGCGCCGAAAGCGGCTTTTCATCGGACACTAGCGCCCGCCTTCCCCTGCCACCACGAACGGCGCACCAATACGCCGGATGCGCCTCGTGAAATTCACCCTTGTCGATGAGCGCCAGCATGGATTGGCGCATGGCTTCGGCGCGGCCCATGGTCTTATCGGCGGCGAGCCGCCTCATGGTCTCTCCGGCGTGCCATGAGCGGCAAATCCGCCCTTTGGCGCGTTTTTTGCCTTCACTCAAAAACCGATAAGCGCTAGGAGACGCGCCAGAGCTTCGACGCATGCAACATGAAAATTTGCGGCTGGCCATTATGCAGCCCGCGCAGCGCCGGAGCATCGCAGGACAAGCCGCCTGCGTATGCGCCAAAGGCCGGCATTATGACAAGATCGTGTGAGATGCAGAAGCACCGGCCGGAGAACCTGTGGCCGATTGCGGGCACGCTCGCCTTCGGGTGAAAATGACCCGCAATTTCGGGCTTGCTTCGTGCCGCGCACGGCTCGTGGCGCAGAGTCACGCCTTCGATCTCAAGCTCGGCGCGCCTTTCGCCCTCGCAAAATGCGGGCGCTTCCGGATCGTGGTTTCCGCTGATCCATATCCATTCTTGTGCAAGCCCGCACAGAGCCGCCAGGGCATCCTGGTCCGCCTTCGCCATGCGTTCACCGGCGCGCGTATCATGAAAGCTGTCACCGAGACAGACGACGCGGCGCGGCCGGTAAGTCTCGATCGCAGCTTTAAGCCGAAGGAGCGTGTCGTGGCTGTCGAGCGCGGGAACGAGCCTGCCGCGCGAAGCAGCTCCCGACCCTTTTTCCAGATGCAGGTCTGAAACGATTAGCGTGGCGTGCGCCGGAAGATAGGCTGCACCGCTTCGGTCGAGCGTTAGCGCAAGACCCGCGAAGCGAATTGAAATCGAGGCCCGCCCCCGCCCTAATGCTTCCTCGGGGCTTACAGCCGCGTCACAATCTCTCGCCCCTGGTAATGTTCGCTCTGAGGTCACGCCGCTGTCTTAGCCTCCGCCAACGGCGCTTTCAATCCCGGCGCGCCTTTCCCCAAAACCTTCATGCGCAGGAAATCGCACGCATAACACCAAGCGCCGAAATTTACGCCCGGTAGTTGCCTCTTACCCGCCTCTCTCCGGCGAATACGCCTCGGCAAGTCCGCAGCTCAACGTGACCGCATGCGGAAGCGGATGCGGAGCCGGACCTTTTGGCGTTCCGGAGCAAAGCGGGCGCCCCTACGATAGCGCCGTCGCGGACACCCACCAATGCGGATTGCGCCGGGAAACCTCTTGCGCAGCCTCGGCCGCCGCTTCATCGGAGGAGAAAAGGCCGAAACAGGTGGGGCCGCTGCCCGATAGCCGGGCGAGGAGGCAGCCATTCAAGCGCCGGAGCGTCTGCAACACGCTTTCAACGGCCGGTTCGAGCGCTATGGCGGGCGCTTCCAGGTCGTTGCGGCCCTCGCTCAGATATGCGGCGGCCTCTTCCGGGCCTTTCCATCCTTCAAGAGCTGGCGGAGCTTCGTTCGCAGAGGGCGGCAACGGCGCCGCGTTCAAGGTCCGGAACACATCCGCTGTCGACAGCTTGAGGCGCGGATTGACAAGGATTGCAGGTAGCGGCGCTAAATCTTGAACGGGCGTGACGCGCTCGCCGAGCCCGCACATCCAGGCCGCTTTATTGTGAAGGCAGACGGGAACATCGGCGCCGATGGCGGCGGATCGCTCGATGAAGCGCCCGGTATCCGAGCCGCCATCGTAAACCTTCAGGAGCGCCCTGATGGCGGCGGCCGCGTCGGACGACCCTCCGCCAAGCCCTGCCGCAACGGGAATGTTTTTTTGCAGGCGGAAATGGCCGTAAATCTCAACGCCAAGCCACGACGCTACCGCCCGCTTGGCCTTAAGAACAAGGTTCTCGCCATCGACGAGGCCCGCAAAAGGCCCTTCAAGGCTGAGGCTGTCCTCGGACCCTGGGCTGAATATCAGCTCATCGCAGACATCCGCGAACAACACGAGGCTTTCAAGCTCGTGATAGCCATCCACGCGCCTGCCTTTGACATGAAGCGTCAGGTTGACCTTGGCGCGCGCTCGCTCCCGGACAGGCTGGCCTAAGGCATCGTCAAACGCTGGGTCGCGCGGAAGACTGGCTGAAAACGGCATCATTGCAAACCTGGGCTGCGCTCGAAAGACCTAGAGCGCCTCCGGAAAAACGCCAAGCGTTTTGCCGGTAAAGACGCACAGCAAACAGAAACTTAGAGACACTTTTGATTCCATCAAAAGTGGTCAGGCTCTGAGTCAATAGTCGGCTTGAGGGCGATTGTCGACCCCGCTAAGGCAATATATACAGCCGGGCGAAGGCCCGGCTGTATATCGCAAACCTTAAGGGTTGGCGGTGGGACCTGATGGCCCTTCCGGGGCCGCACTCTCCGCTGGGCCTGAATGTGGCTGAAGCTCAGCGCGAGGTCCTGAATCGTCGGGCAGCCCTACTTCGAGCTTCTTCTTGATCTTAACGGCGTCCTCCGGCTCAGGATTGAGCGTCAGCGCCTGGTTCCACTGGAACTCAGCTTCAAGCTTCCGCCCGAGCCGCCAATATACATCGCCCAAATGATCATTGAGCGTGGGATCTTCAGGGCGCAGCTCCACGGCCTTGTCGAGATGCTTAACGGCCTGATCGTAATCCTTCTGGATGTAGTAGCCCCAGCCGAGACTATCGATGATATAGCCGTCATTGGGCTTCAGCCGGACCGCCTTTTTGATCAGGTCGAAAGCTTCTGGAATATTCATGTTCTGATCGAGCCATGAATATCCAAGATAGTTCAGAACGGCGCCCTGCTCGGGATCGAGTTCGAGCGCTTTTTTGAAATCCGGCTCCGCCTTGGCCCATTGTTTCGTGCGCTCATAGGCAATTCCGCGCGCATAATAGAGTCCCCACTGCTTTTTTTCCGGCTCCCCCGCCAACTCGATTGCGCGGTCATAGTACGGAATCGCGGCCTCGTACTTTTTGCGCGCGCTTTCAAGCGAGGCGAGCGTCTGAAGGAGCTGCTCGTCCTTTGGATTTTTCTCCAGAGCTCCGGCCAGCATCGCGACCGCATCGTCTGTTTTCTGCAGCGCATTCAAGTAAAGCGATTTGCGGACTCTCGCGTTGATCCAAAATGGCGAGCCTTCGCGGATGCCGTCGATAACGGAGATCGCCTTATCGTACTGCTCAAGATTTCCATAAAGCTCGGCAAGCTCCAGCTTTGCTATATCGGAGGCAGGGTTCAAAAATAGCGCCAGCCGGAGATAGATCAGCGCGGCGTCCACGCCGTTGTTCGTGGCCAGCACTTGCCCAATGCCAAGAAATGACTCCGCAAGCCCCTCCTCGGCGGTGGAGACCATAAGCTTCGGCGTCTTACCCGCCTTAAGCTCGGCCAGCAGCGCTTTGCCAAGGGGGGTCGTGTCCGCCCCGCTTTCCGTCAAGACGGTTATTGCTTTTTCCCTGTCGCCCCAGAATGCGAGATGACGGGCGAAAGCCTCCGCAATGCGCGTGTTCGGCGGCTTCTTTTCATACACGGCGCGATAGGCGTCGTAAGCCAAGGTCTTTTTCTTCGCGACATCGGCGATGAATGCGCGCTGGACCGTTTCGAAATGGGTCGCCCAAGCCGCCTTGCTGGGAGTCAGCAAGCCCGCGATGGATTTATCGGCATGGCCTTGCGCCACGCCCACCCAGGCGCGCGCCAGCTTTATCGTCGGTTCGTCGGTGGATGTTCCGTGCTCCGCATTGCGGAAATACTCGTCGGCCTTGGCGTAGTCCATGTGCTTGTAAGCATCGAGGCCGAGAAAGAGGTGGGCGATGGTGTTGTCGTTTGGACGCTTCACGAGGCGCAGGGCGAGACTGCGCGCCGAATCGAACTCTCCGGCGGCAAGGTCGAGCTGAAAGGCCTCATCGAGGATATCCTGATTGGCGGGGTCCTTCGAGAGCGCGCGCCTGTAGTAGAGCGCTGCGTTCTCGCTATCCCGGGAGGAGCGCGCCACGTGCCCGGCGAGGTAGCTTCCCAGAAGAGAGTTGCCATCCAAGATATCCCTGCGCGGGACGGTGCGGCTCTTATTGGCGCCGAGAGCGGCCGGGTCGAGGCCAAAGCTCGCTGCAATGAAGCAGAGCGCTACGAGGAAGGGTGTCTGCCTCCACGGCAATCTCAGCGCCGCAGGAGCGATTGTAAAAGAAAGCATGTCTAGACCTGTCGTTTCGATCCTGGATTGTAGCACAAGGTATGCCCGTTGATCTGGCATAACACGCTGGCAATGGCGCAAAAAACGAATACGTCTCCAATACCAAGCGCCGCTGAGAAGGAAGAGCCTGCCTTCACAGACGCTTGACCGTTGCTGGTAAAGTCGGTTGATAATAAGACGGAAAAACGGCGGCGCGCCAAGCTTAAAAAAGATTGACCGCAGCGGGGCAAAAGTGCGTTCGGAAAAGCACGAAGCGGTTTTCCGATAAGACGCACGATAAAACAAAGACCTAGGGCGCGCTTTTGTAACAGGGGCAAAAGTCCGGGCATCCAACAAACTACTCTCGTCATGGCCCGGCTTGATCGGGCCATCCTGGAGCGGAAAACACATATCTTTCAATGTGATCCGGGTGGCCCGGTCAAGCCCGTCCATGACGTAATGTGTGTTCGCGAAAGAAATTGCCCGGACTTTTGCCCCTGTTACGCGCTTTTGATCCCTTCAAAAACGGATACGCTCTATGATTTCCGGTCTCCGGGAGGGCTAATTTTGGCTGGGTTCTTGTCGCGCTTCAGCTTAACCAGCTCATAGATCGCAAACACCAGCACGGGACCGGCCACGAGGACTAGCTCAACTAACCCGCCCACCGCTATACTCCTTCAAAAAAGCTTTATTCTGCAGGCTCTTGGATTTCTTCCCTGGACAGAATGCCGTAACGCTCGGCCTCCGAGAAGATAAAATCTGCAACTTCAGCCGGCTTTTCTTCGTGAGCCAGATGGCCCATGCCGCGCAGGAGAATGACCTTCGACCCTGGAACCATCTTCTGCACCCTGAAGGCGACATCGGACGGCACCGCCTTGTCGTTGCTCCCGGCGATGAGCGTGAGTTGCGTCTTGAGCTTGGGCAAATCGCGGGACAGCGTCTCCAAATCCCAATTCGCCATCATGCCGAGCGCAGCAGCGGCATGCGTCGGATTGCGAAAGAGCTTGCCATAGAGCGCAAGGCCCTCGGCGTCGATCTCGGATCCAGTGCCGGTGATCAATTTGCGCACCGTTCTCGCGTCGACGGTCATGGAGAAAAGACCCGGCACGAAGGGGTTGAGAAAAAGAAGCCGCGCGATGCCGCCAAAAAACTGGCTGGCGACTCCGCCAAAAGGCAGAAAAGCGCCGTTCAGGCTGATGATCGCGCGAGCACTGAGCCGGTGGTCGAGCGCCATGCGGCACAAAATGGCCGCGCCGGCCGAATGTCCCACCCCCAGTTCCGGTTTGACGTTGAGGACGTTCAAAAGCGCGGCGATGGACTGCGCCATATTTGGAAGGGCGAGATGGGACGCGCGAGGCGCTTCGGTGAAGCCGTGGCCCGGCAGATCGAAGGAGATCACTCGAAAACGGCTCGCGAGTGCGGGCGCAAATCCCCGCCACGAATGGGTCGACGCCCCTGTCCCATGAACCAGCAGCACAACCGGGCCGCTGCCCATATCTTCTATGCGCCAGCGTAAGCCACCGGCGGAGATAAACCTGCTGGCGGCACGGTTGGGCCAATCGAGCCCTTCCCGGTCCCAGTTTAATGCGCTCATCCTTTAGCAGCCATCCTTGCAGCCTTTGAGATCGCCGCCGCATTCGCATAAGGGAGCGGCACATATCGCGCCGCCATGTGCTGCGCGAGCCGCTCCGCCTGAAGTTGTGGACGCGGAGACGTATCTACTAACATTGCAGCGATACCCTCCGCGCGCAAGCGCTTGCCAGCGTTGCTCGCGTCGATTTGAGCGCGGTCGCGTCCAGGCTTGCCTTCGGCCGTAAGGTTGGCGCGGCCGTCAGTAAGAAGGACGATCAGAGGAGAAATGCCCCTGCGGCGGACGTTCAGCGCCAGCGCAGTGGCCGCGGTGATGCCGGTGGCCAGCGGTGTGCCGCCGCCGCCGGCAAGCGCGGCGAGGCTGCGTTTGGCGCGCGTGAGCGAGCGGGTTGGCGGCAGGAGCATCTCTGCGCCCTTGCCGCGGAAAGCGATCAGCGCCACCTGATCGCGGCGGATATAGCACTCGGCAAGCAGGAGTTCGATGGCGCCCTTGGTTTCGGCAAGGCGCTGCATCGCAGTCGAGCCGGAAGCGTCCACTGCGAAGATGGTGGCCGTTTGCGAGCGCGCCTTCAGCCGCTTCACGCGGAAGTCGTCGCTGCGAACCTCGATCTTGGAAATGCTTCGGCCGGCGTCCTTTGCTTCGCCCTGATGCGACGGACGTTTATGACCATGGGCGAGTTCGCCTCGCCGCAGACGCTGCCAGGGCGCGGCGGCGCGCAGCGTCTCGATCAAGCTCATGGGTGAGCCGGGACGCGGCTCGCCGCGCCGAACGCCTGCGGGGCGTCCGCGGGCCGCATTCGACCGCTCGCTCCCGCTTTTCCCGGCGGGCGCATTCGCTGGAACCTTCACGATCTTGCCGGACTGGTTCGAGAGGATGTGCTTCGGGATGGCGGCCTCGGACGCGGCGATGATCATGTCGGTCAGCGGCTTATCTTCCTCCGCGGCCTTTTGCTCCTCGCTGTCTTGATCCTTGTCGTCAGGCGGTGGTTCGTCCTTCTCCTGATCCTCCGGCGGCTGCTCCGGCTGAGGCGTCATGGTTGCGCGAGGCGCGAGCACGAACAGGGCGGCAAGGGCGGCGTCTTCGTCCGCCGCCTCGGTTCGTCCGGCGAGGGCCGCGGCGGCGCGAGCAGCGCGAACCGCGAAGATCGGCGCGCGGAGCGAGTAAACGCCGAACGCAGAGGCCGCTGCGCAAAGGCCCGCGATGATTTTGTCCGGAACCTCGACGCTGGGCAGAAGCTGCCTTGCGGCCAGGATATCGTCTTCGCTTGTCGCCGTAAGCGTCACGTCGCGATAACCAAGCTCCGTCAGATCGATGCGAATGCCAAGCCGTTCCACCAAAGCGGTGGGAGGAGCTTCCTCGTTGCCCTCGCTTTCGTCGAGCGCGATGACGCCGAACCGCGCCGGATGAATAATGGAGGACGCCTCCCGCTCGACATGAACGGCGCCGGCGTCCATCACCAAGCCGAGCCTCGACGCGAGGGCGGGCTCCATGCGCTCGCAGGATGGCACGACAAGATAGCCGCCATCCATATCGGCGAGCAGGCCCCGTTCCGCGATGGGGCGGCCGTGGGCGAGGGTCGCGGCAAGGTCGAGACCGCCGAACAGGCGCTCGTCGGCGGCGTAGAGCGGCAGCTTGCGGAAAGGGACGTGATCGGGCAGCAGGCTTCGCAAAAGTTCGAGCCACTGATCGCGCACCGGCCCATATTTGGAGCGAACGGCGACGCCGCCTAGGCCCACGGGGTCGACAGCGAACAAGGAAGCGGCCATGACGGCCTCCTCCCAAATCGAGCGCTCAGCCACTTCCCCGCCGCCGTTCAACATCAGCCGAATGTCTTCTGCAACGCGAGTTCGACACGCACGGTGGAACCGGCTTCGTCGAGGGGATCGCGGCGGAGGCGATGCCTGAGCGATGAGGGCGCCACGGCCTTCAAATGCCCGGTGTTGACGCTTTCAACGCCTTCGTAGGCGGCAAGCGCGCGCGCGGCCCGCATCAGGGTCAGCTCTCCGCGCAATCCGTCTGTTCCAAGCGCAAGGCACAGTTTCGCGGCCTGCTCCAGGATGGCCTCCGGCACAGCGATCAAATTCACGCGGCTCCGCGCCGCGCTGACCTTTCGCCGAAGTTTGCGGTTCTCGCCCCGCCATGCGGCGACGAATTTCACAGGATCGCGCTCGAAAGCATCGCGGCGGCGCACGACTTCAATCCGGGACGGCAAATCCTGCGGCGTGCGAACCTCGACGGAGAGCCCGAAGCGATCCAGAAGCTGCGGCCTAAGCTCGCCTTCCTCTGGGTTGCCGCTGCCGATGAGGACGAAGCGCGCCGGATGGCGAAGGCTCATGCCCTCGCGCTCGACCACGTTTTCGCCGGAAGCCGCCACGTCGAGCAAAAGATCGACGAGGAAGTCCTCCAGCAAGTTGACCTCATCGATATAGAGAAAGCCGCGGTTCGCCCGCGCGAGAAGCCCCGTCTCGAAAGCCTTTTCGCCGCGGGTCAGAGCGCGCTCAAGATCGAGAGCGCCGACCACGCGGTCCTCGGTTGCGCCGAGCGGAAGGTCCACCACGGGCACGCGTATGAAATGCGAAGCGAGCTTCCCGTGCCGTGCGCGTTCCTTGCATTCTTCGCACGGCGCGCTGCCGCCGGGGTCGCAATTGTAGCGGCAGCCGCGAATAGCGCGCACCGGAGGAAGCAGCGCGGCGAGCGCGCGGACCGTGGTCGATTTGCCGGTGCCGCGATCACCGAAGGCCAGGACGCCGCCGATGGTCGGATCGATGGCGGAGATGATCAAGGCGAGCTTCAGCTCGTCTTGTCCAACGATGGCGGAGAAAGGATAAATTGGGCGTGTCATTTGCGTTCTTCTAGCGCAGTCTGGATTTGCATGTCTAGTTCTGCTCCCATCAGGGCGGTAAATGCCGTCAGCCAAAGCCAGTAAAGCAGAATAACCACCGCTCCGAAGGAGCCGTAAACTTTGTCAAACGAGTTGAAAGCGGACACATACCACGAAAAGCCTGTCGATCCTGCGAGCCACAAAGCGGTTCCCGCGAGCGAACCTACGGAGACCCACCTCCAACGTGCGTTTTTACGGTCCGGCCCATAGCGGTACACCAACGCGAGGCTCAAAGCCATGATAACCGCCAGGACCGGCCACCGCAGCGTGTGCAAGATGCTGTTGGAGAGATCCGTGAGACCGATGCCGTTCAGAACGCGCGGGACGGCTATAACAGCGTAGATGTTGAAGACCAAGACACAAAGCGTCGCGATTGTAAACATGATCGCGATAAGGTTTGTCCGCGTGAAGCTGCGCGTTTCCTCCCGTTTGTAGACGATATTCAAGGCGCTCATCATGGAATAGGCTCCAAGCCTGGCGTTGATGAAGGCCAGGACGAGGCCGATCGTCGAAGCGAGCGAGAGCGACGTGCTGTTCTGCCGCATAAGAACCAGAAGCTGCGAATCCAAGGCGTTCCAAGCCTCGGGCGGCAGCACGCCCTTCAGCGCGACAAGCATTTGCTGCACCGAACCGGGATCGGCGAGAAGCCCAAACATGGCCACGATGAATACAAGCGCGGGAAAAATCGCAAGCAGCATGTAGAAGGCGACGCCTGCGGCCACCAGACTGATGTTGTCGGCGGATATAGACTTCCAGACGCGAATAAGGGCGTCGACCGGCGTGGAGCGCCTCCTTTTCTTCTTGGAGGCAGACTGAGACACGTTTTGATTTGCAGGCGCCTTTTGGTCGAGCACGTGAGCCTTCTCTCAGACATTGCGGCGAACTAACTTGTAAGAAACGCGCAAGCTTGCCGCATGTTCGGTTATACATACAATTGGAGTGCGCGCTACCGCCGCCGGCGCCCTTGACCTCGACTGACGTCTCGCGATAGTCGGATATGCGCGTCTTCCGGCAATTTAGAGCCTATCCGTTTGATGCGAAAGCGACGAAGCTCCCTCTCCCATGGGGAGGGCTGGGGTGAGGGGTTTGATCATTGATACGCACAACTCCACCAATGGCGGCCGCCCTGCTCGCAGCCATGAGCATCTTCGCCGCGGCTCAGTCCGCGGCCGAACAGGCCTGCAAACCCTACGAATTCGAAGGCCAGCCTTACACGCTTTGCAAAGCGCCGTTGAGCCGCTTCTCCATCAGGCTTTTCTGGCAGCGCCCCGATGGCGCGCCGTACTCGTATCTGAGCGCGCTGCCGAAAACCGACGGGAATGGCGGCCGCCTCGCCTTCGCACTGAACGGAGGCATGTTCGACCCCGATTACCGCCCGGTTGGACTTTACATTGAGGAAGGGCGAGAGCTTGTGCGCGCCAACACAAAGGCTGGCCCCGGCAATTTCCATCTCAAGCCAAACGGCGTTTTCTTTGCGGGTGACGGCAACGCCGGCGTGATGGAAACGAGCGCCTTCCTCAAGAACAAACCGAAAGCGCTGTTCGCGACGCAGTCGGGTCCGATGCTCGTCGTCGAGGGCAAATTGCACCCCCGCATCGCAAAGGCCAACGTTTCCGCCAAGACGCGCGATGGAGTTTGCGTCCAGGGCGAAGGGGTCGTGGTGTTTGCGATTTCGGAGCGCGAGGTGCCATTCGATACTTTCGAGCGGCTATTCCGCGATGGCCTCAAATGCCGCAATGCGCTGTTTCTCGATGGAGGCAGCGCGCCAGCCCTGTACGAGCCATCCGCTTCGCGCGGTGGAAACAACCTGCTTGGCTTGGGCCCCATGATCGCGGTCTATGAGAAGGCGCGGCCGTGACGCCTGCTGTTTGCGTTCCACGAATCCTAAGCCGTGATTGTCACCTCCCGAAAGCGGCAAAAAAATACCCCCGAGCCCGCTCACCCCAGCCCGCAAAGGTGCAGGGAGCAGGCCGCGCCCGTTGAAATGCCGTCCCTTCTTCCCCTATCGCGCTCGCTCGCGAGCGAGATAACTTTTGCGTAGAGATTTAGACAGCACCGATTTTCGCCCCTCGTCCCGAGCGATTTTGCGTGAGGACGGGCGAGAGCGCCTAATCGCATAGTGAGATCGTTTATGGATCGGCAATCCGCCGCCGGCGCTCTCGATGAGTGCGCGTCGCAAGCGGCGCCGCATGAATCAGCCAAGCCCACGAATGCCGAACGGCGCATAAACGAAACGCTACAATCGCGGCAATCAATTATGCGTCTTATTGCTCATAGCCGGCCATTTTTCGAAACTGATTCGCGGCCGCTATGCAACCATGGAAATATTGCCCGCCCAATTCACCACGCGAAAGGCGCTAAAGACCGTGTGCGCCAGAAAAATACATCTGTGCAAAGGCTTTTCGGTTCAAATCCATACGCTGCGAAGCGTTGGGAGGAAGAAATTTCCAGTGCTTGCCGCGCCTTTTTGCTCGATTTCGGCGTTCGAATGGTGAGTTGTGAGCGCGAGCAAGCGCTTTGCAGCTTCTGTTGTAAATCAGGCGCTTAGGTTCCAGCGCGCTTGGCCGTTGCTGTTATGCATCAAGTGCAGGAAACAATTCCAGTTCAACTCAAGATTGCTATAGATCGCTATCAAGTTCCTCTAAAAATGCAGATGTGGGGTTACACCGACGGCCGACGCGCAGGGGTGCAGACGCGCTGTCAGCCAAATGCAAACGGTTTTTCAAGTTTGGCTTTGGAAAAGGGGAATGGGCATGTTTGGGGGAATGAGCAGGACGAGCGCACTTGCGCTTTTAGCCGGCGCCGCCATGGCGATCGGTACAGTTTCCGCGCAGGCTGCGGATTTAGGCGATGTCACGAGCATGAAGGATCCGCTGCCGGATACGCTGAGCTGGCACGGTTTGACTCTCTACGGAACGGTCGATGTCGGCTACGCCTATCAGACCAACGGCGCTCCGCAAACAGGCTCACTCTATACGGGCGGCCTCAACCTGAATATGTACGGCGCCAAGGCAAACAGAGAATCGATCTCGGCTTTGAGCGACAACGGCCTTGAGCAATCGAAGATCGGCCTGAAGATCGAGGAGCAGATCGGCTTTGGCTTTACCGCCATCGGCAAAATCGAAACCGGCTTCAACCCGATTTCCGGCACGCTTGCCGACGCTTGCCAGAGCTTGGTCGCGAACAACGGTAAGGCTGTGTCTGCCTGGGATTTCGGGCCTTGACGGCGGCCGTTGCGGCCAGGCCTTCAACGGTCCTGTTTACGCAGGTTTGACGAACCCCTTCTACGGTACGCTGACCATTGGCCGCCAGCAGTCGCTTGAGCTGGACGCTATCGCCAGCTACGATCCGATGGCCCTCTCCTACGCCTTCTCGCTGCTCGGCTTCTCCGGCGGCGCTGGCGCAGGCATCGGCGACACGGAAACTGCGCGCTGGGATAACTCCATCAAATACGTCTTCACGTATGGCCCGTTCCACGCAGCAGGAATGTATGCTGACGGCGCGGATGACGCTTCGATCCAGAAGAACGCCTATGGCGCCGATGCTGGCGTAAACTACAAGGGCTTCTCAATTGACGCCGTCTACGAGAAAGAAAACGGCGCGGTTGGCATGGCGTCGCTCGGCACAAGCGGCGTCACGGGGTGCACACTTGGCACCACACTGCCCCACGAACGCTCTCAACGCCACCATCACCGACAACGAAGCTTGGTCGGTCATGGGTAAATATACCTATGAATTTGGCGGCGGCTTCAAGGACGAAGGCCCAAGCTCGAAGCTGACCGTTTTCGGCGGCTACATTCACATGGACTTGGCGAACCCCAACAGCGCTGTCAATCCT
The DNA here is from genome assembly GCA_963766815.1 of uncultured Alphaproteobacteria bacterium. Classification (GTDB taxonomy): domain Bacteria; phylum Pseudomonadota; class Alphaproteobacteria; order Rhizobiales; family Rhodomicrobiaceae; genus Rhodomicrobium. The sequence continues at coordinate 45,238 of CAVYBZ010000027.1, forward strand.
GACTCATTTACAGCCGGCGGTTACCAGATGTACACGGTCAACAATCAGCCTTACGGCCTGGGCAGCGACAGGGTCCTGGAGACGGCCTGGGTTGGCGGCAAATATGAGATGGGCCCGTGGGCATTCACCGCGGCTTATTATACCTTGCACCAAAACTCCTATGTCGCGCATGCGTACGGCGCTGCGCCGGGTATCGTGACCGGCACCTGCTCGACGAACGCTCATGGCAACTGCAGCGGCGACACGAATACGGTTTCCGGCCTTGTCGACTATACCTTCAACAAGCATTTCGACGTGTATGCGGGCGTGGCTTGGTCTGATGTCTCCAACGGTCTTTCGAACGGGTTCGTGGGTCCGCTCGACAACACGACTTTCATGACGGGTATGCGGTTGAAGTTCTAAGGAACGCATAGGCAGGCACGCCTCGCCTCAAACCTGAAGATTTCGGCAAGCGGTGGTTCTCCACCGCTTGTTTTTTTTCGCCCTAACGGAACGTTTTTACGCAAGTCGTATTAGATTTCGTAACTGTAAGCGCCAAAGCTTAGGAGGATTTGTTATGCGTACGAGTAGGAAGTTGCTGGCCATCGCGGCCGGTTTTGCGTTTCTTGCCGCCCCGGTGCTTGGAGTTACTGCCGAGGCCAAGACATATGTGCACCATCATCGGTATCTGGTTCATAGGTCCATTTATCGTCACGCGTATCATCCCCGTTGGGCGACAACTTATGATGGGTGGAGGTACAGGTCGAATGCACGCGGCTGGGACAACACTTGTATAAACGTTCCTTGGCTTCCCTCAGAGTTCGCATGCGACGCCAGATAAAGGCATGAAAGGGGACCAGCCCGCGGATAAAGGAGCAGGCGCAGCCGGATTAGGCTGAAAACGCTGTATGCAAGCCAAGTGTTGCGCGCCCTCGACGATATTACCGAAGGCGGTCCGCCACATTAATCTCGCGATCGGGAGTTTGAGAGGCGGCCCGCGCCATCGCGGGTCCCTGCCCGGACGCGGACAGAGCTCTTTACCGGCTCACCATTTCTGCCGGCTGTGCTGGCGCACCTGGACCCGGCTCCGCGAGGCCCCTCGCCGCCTTGATTTAGACGTAGGGCGGAAAGCGTACCGCCAAGGTGCGCCATGACGCCGAAACTAAGCGCGTCATACCGCCGCTGCTTCCGAACAGGGAAGCTGCAAAAACCCTGTTGTGGCAAAACTGCAACTGTTCCCCGGCGACTAACAGCCAGCTTAGGTTGAGCTGTTTACCTTTGCAACCCTTTCCGGTAACAACTCAAGAGCGGTGTAGCGCAAGTCATCCGCTCTTAGGTTGCGTATGTTCGGCATGAGTTGGGCTTTTTGCCCCTAGGGACGGCGGTGGCGCACAGGCTCTCCCGCTCAATGAATGACACTTCAGCTCGGGTTTGCCCAGGGATGCTGGGCCTAAGGGAGATGCAGATGATTGGGGGAATGAGCAGGACGAGCGCACTTGCGCTTTTAGCCGGCGCCGCCATGGCGATCGGTACAGTTTCCGCACAGGCCGCGGATTTGGGCGATGTCACGAGCATGAAGGATCCGCTGCCGGATACGCTGAGCTGGCACGGTTTGACGCTCTACGGAACGGTCGATGTCGGCTACGCCTATCAGACCAACGGCTCTCCGCAGTCTGCAACCTTGTATTCGGGCGGCCTCACCGAGAATATGTACGGCTCGAAGCAGAACAGAGAATCGATCTCGGCTCTGAGCGACAACGGCCTTGAGCAATCGAAGATCGGCCTGAAGATCGAGGAGCAGATCGGCTTTGGCTTTTCCGCCATCGGCAAGATCGAAACCGGCTTCAACCCGATTTCCGGTACGCTTGCGGACGCTTGCGCCAGCTTGGTCGCGAACAACGGTAAGCCTGCCAATGTATGGGATGCAGGCCTTGACGGCGGCCGCTGCGGCCAGGCCTTCAACGGTCCTGTTTACGCAGGTTTGACGAACCCCTTTTACGGTACGCTGACCATTGGCCGCCAGCAGTCGCTTGAGCTGGACGCTATCGCCAGCTATGATCCGATGGCCCTCTCCTACGCCTTCTCGCTGCTCGGCTTCTCCGGCGGCGCGGCTGCCGGCATCGGCGACACAGAGACCGCTCGCTGGGATAACTCCATCAAATACGTCTTCCAATACGGCCCGTTCCACGCAGCAGGAATGTATGCTGACGGCGCGGATGGCGCTTCGATCCAGAAAAACGCCTATGGCGCCAATGCTGGCGTGACCTATAAGGGCTTCTCGATCGACGGCGTTTACGAGAAAGAGAACGGCGCCGTCAGCATGGCGACGATTACCCCCTATCTCGGTGCAGGTAACAATGCCGGGACCTGCGGCAACGCTGGCGCCGGAGCCCTTACCTGCCCGACGAATGCGCTCAACGCCACGATCACGGACAACGAGGCCTTCTCGGTGATGGCGAAATACACCTATGAATTTGGTGGCGGCTTCAAAGATGAAGGTCCAAGTTCTAAGCTGACGTTCTTCGCCGGCTACGTTCACATGGAACTGTCGAACCCGGATAGCGCGGTTGCTCCTGACTCATTTACAGCCGGCGGTTATCAGATGTTTACCGTCAACAACCAGCCCTATGCGCTCGGCAGCGACCGGGTTCTGCAGACGGAATGGGGCGGCGCAAAATACGATATGGGGCCTTGGGCATTCACGGGCGCTTACTATCACCTAAGCCAAGATGCTTTCGTCGCTGGCCCTGGTGTCACGGCTTCCCCCAACCGCAACTGCGCCCAGGGGACTGCCCATAACGTGGCTACTGCTGGCTACGTCGGAAGGACGATTGGATCCCAATGCAGTGGCGAAACGAACACAGTTTCCGGCCTTGTGGACTATACGTTCAACAAGCACTTCGACATGTACGCTGGCGTGGCTTGGTCGGATGTCTCCGGCGGTCTTTCGAACGGCTTCGTCGGTGGGCTCGACAACACGACCTTCATGACGGGCCTGCGGCTGAAGTTCTAACGTAAATTCCCAGGGCTGTATTCAGCCCTCCAACAGCTTAATAACAATCGATGCTTCGCCATCGCTTGTTATTTCGTATTTAATGGGTTGCAGAGTTGACCGGAGCCCCGGCCTTGGGAAGAGGGCGGTCCACCGCAGACGATGCGAATTGTGTCCTTCGGGCGCCAAACCGGAAGAGCGATTTCGATCGCTAGAGCTTCGCAGGTGGCTTTGCGGCGCGCATCGGATGCGACGCCCAATCCGGGACAGAGGGGGTAAAGCTCCGTTCGCGGTTTTACTACCTCCTGTTGCCGTTTTGCACTTGTGCGTTGTGCCCCCTCCTATGTTATTCCTCAAGGTATACAGCATTTCCGGGGCGCTGGGGGTTTTGGCTCGACGCTAGCGCAGTTTACCTGAGCCTTTGGGGGGTATCGTGAGTAAAACATTAGCATACGCATTCGCGCTCGCCAGTTTTGCAGCGACCGCACAGGCTGCGGATTTAGGCGATGTCACCAGCATGAAGGACCCGCTGCCGGATACGCTGAGCTGGCACGGCGTGACCGTTTACGGCACGGTGGATGTGGGCTATGCCTATCAGACCAACGGCCGGCCGCTAGGCAATGAATGTTTCCGATCTCGAATATTCGCCTTTCACGACAACCCGAAATTACACCGGCCAGTCGATCTCGACGATCCAGGCGAACGCGCTTGAGCAGTCCAAGCTCGGCATAAAGATCGAGGAAAATATCGGCTACGGGTTCGAGCGCGATCGGCAGGCTGGAGGGGGGCTTCAACCCGATTACCGGCGAGCTCACGATGGCTGCTGCTCTTTCGTCCAGAACGCGGGAATGTCCCCTTCACCAGACAAACCTCGAACGCCGACTCCGGCCGTTGCGGGCAGGCGTTCAACAGCGTGGCCTATGGCGGTGTTACCAGCGCAACGTATGGAACGCTCACCGCCGGGCCGCAAGCAATCGCTCAGCTCGAAGCTATGCGCGAATACGATCCAATGGCGCTCTCCTACGCGTTCTCGCTCATGGGTTATTCCGGGCACCTGGAGCGGCTCCGGCAGCACGCAGGCAGCGCGCTGGGATAATTCGGTGAAGTACGTCTATCAATACGGTCCAGTGCATGCCGGCGCCATGTACTCGGATGGCGGCGAAGACACGGGCACTCTCGGCACTGCTTACGGTTTCAACGCCGGCGCCGCCTATAAGGGTTTCTCCATCGATGGCGTCTACACCAGGGAAAATAACGCCGTTAACTTGCTCGGGTCCGAGAACGATCCCACCATTGTTACAAACGCCCTCGACGCAACCGTCACGGACAACGAGGCGTGGTCAATCATGGGCAAGTACGTCTATGAGTTCGGCGGCGGCTTCAAAGATGAGGGCCCAGGATCGAAGCTGACGTTCTTCGCCGGATATGAGCACATCGACCAATCTAACGGGTCTTTGGGCATCGGCGACACTGCTTTCACAAATGGCGGCTATGAGATTATAAACACGCCTGGAAAGCCGAAGCCATATTACACCACGCCCAAAGAGCTGCAAATGGAGTGGGCCGGCGCGAGATACGAGTTCGGCCACGGCTGGAGCGTTACGGGCGCTTACTATCACGTGGACCAAGCCGCCTTTGAAAAGTACGGTACGACTTGCGCAGCGGCCGAGGCTGGCTCAGGCAATGCCACCAAAAATAAAGCCTGCGCAGGCCAATACGATCAGGGTTCACTCCTAGTCGACTACGCATTCAACAAACATTTCGACGTTTACGCCGGCGTGACATATGCCATCGTAGACGGTGGCTTGGCTTCCGGCTACCAGGGCACGGCCGCCTGCGACGGAATTGGGTGCACGACCGGCACAAAGACAAGCATCGACACGGCGGCCTTTGTCACCGGCCTGCGGCTCCGCTTCTAATTGGTCATGAGGCGCCCTGCCCGGCGCCCTTATCACATCCCGTGCCAAGCGGCCTAATCGTAGCCGCTTGGCTTTGTCCCCCGACCAGCGGAGTCGCCGTCTAAACAGGAACCTTTCTCCTCCACTATTCTTAATTTGCGCCGCGTAGTCTAATGGCTTTTTTTGTTGTTTGGGCGAAGTTCTAGTGGTGAGGGTGAATGTGGCCCCAACGGGCTTGGCGTCCCTCAGGCGCAGGGTGTTGCGCGGCGCCGGTCGCGAAGCATGACGAGAGAGGCGCTGCCGAACGCATCGGATCCCCGCTATTGCCTTCGAACAAGGAGACTGGGACCGGACAACCAAGGCTGCCCGTAAATGAGCGTAACTCACCTCTAGCGTGCCGGGCTTGCGGTCGCGTCAGCAGCCGATCCTGGCAAGCGGGCGAGTGATGCCCTCGAAGCTCGAAGACGTAAGCTCGAACAAGACGAGCCCGCCCTCCCTCAAATGGCTTGGCGAGCCGCTACTCGATCCCGGCTTGGCGTCGGTCGGCCAGTCCATCGCCGAGTGGAACTCGTCCCCATGGGCATCGGCGACCCCAAGGTCTTCGGTCAGCGTCGTATCCGCCCTGACCCGCGCAGGCCCAAGCTTTCTCGCCTCGAAAGCCGTTCAAGTTTCGGAGATCGCAGCTGGCCGCAAAAGCGCCGGGAATGTCAGAGCTATTGCGGCCTCGGAACTTCGCTTTAGAACTTCAACCTCGCGCCGGTCACGACGCTGGTGTTCTCGTTGGCTAGATAACCGGAGGCAAGACCGCCGCCTATAGTCGAGTAGTTTACGCCAGCATAGACATCGAAATGCTTGTTGAAGCGATAGTCCACCACGAATGAGCCGCTGTCTAGGCTGCCCGCCGTATAGGCTTTCTGCTGGTTCGGCGATCCAGCCTGGGGATTGCTCAGCACGCTCGCGGAGGAGAATGCGGGCTGGTCTATATGATAGTAGGCCGCCGAAAAACTCCAACCCGAGGGCAGTGTGTATCTGGCGCCAGTCCATTCCACCTGCAACTCACGGGTGCTCGCATAAAAGTAGTAGTTCGACGCTCTGCTCAGGCCGCTTATCGCTGCGAGATGGCCGATGACGTACCCTCCCTCGATTGTATCGCCAACATGTTCCGCATCGCGGGCGGCGGACGAGTTGTAATAGCGAATATCCTCGAAGCCCGCGAAGAGGGTGAGCTTCGATCCGGAGGTTATGTCATCTTTGTATCCGCCGCCGAAATCGAAGGTATACTTGCCCTGAACAGACCAGGAATCGCTGTCGGTGATTTGTGCGTTGACTGCAGTGGTGGAATAGTTGGCGGGGGGGGCGTAAATGGACTGCGTTCCGGTTGCTGGGCTTGCGGTCAATGCAGATGCTTGAACGCCGGCGTTCACCTTTTGATAGACCGCATCGATCGAGAAGCCGCCATAGGCGCCGCCCACATTGCCCCCGTAAGCCGGGCCGAAGAAGCCGGTATCGGGTCCGCCCGGCGAATAGATGCCCGCGGCGTGAACGGGGCCATACTGATAGGCGTACTTGACTGAATTATCCACGTTAGACGCTTCGGTGATCCCGGCTCCGGCCAGAGACGATGACCAGCGAAGCAGGGAAAATGCGTTGGAAAGATCCTGCGGGTCGTAGTCGCGGAAGACATCGCCCTGAAGAGAGATATGCCGTCCAACGGTGAGCGTTCCGTAAGCATCGCTGCTGACGCCCGCATAAGCCGGGCCGTTGAAAGCTTGGCCGGCGCGGCTCGAGTCGCCGTTCGCCGATTGCTGGCTTAAGGGAACGCCGGCATTCAAGAGCAAGGACTTCGGTCCGTCGTTGATGGTTCCCGTAAGCGGGTCGAACGAGGTTTCGAGACGGGCTATGCCAACCCACCCAGGGGCAATCGCTTCCTCGACCTTAACTCCGATGAACGACTGTTCTATCGCTTGCGATTCCAGCGCCGATATCGGCCTATTCGCATTTTTGGAGCTATAAATGTTGTAAGCCGCGTCTTGCCGGAACTCCCCATCCGTGGGCACGCCATGCGTCTGATAGCCGTAGCCCGCATCTATCGTGCCGTAGAGGGTAACGCCGTGCCAGCTCAACGTGTCCGGGAGCGGATCTTTAAAGCCGCTGGTGTCCAAGTCCGCCGCGTGTGCTGAAGCGGCGAAGCCAGCAAGTGCGAACCCGTATGCTAAAGCTTTATTCACAGCGATACCCCCACCCTAAAAGGCGGACGAAACGCCCGCCTGACTCTCTTGAGATCGATCCGCTCAGCGAGCAATGTTGACTATCTCAATATATCTAGAGGCTATCCGGGCTTAGGACATCACACAAGTGCAAACGCGCCACAGCTGCATCCAAACGACAACTAAGCCATTGATTTGGTTGATTATTCTCAGTTCGGAAGAGTTCTTGCAATGACATTCCGCGCCCACGGCGCGGCATGAACATTTGTTTCGTTGCAGCTCACAACTAGGAAAAATCGCGCCCCAGCCTGTCCGGCGCTTGCGATGCGAAGCGCCTCGTGTAAAACGGCGCGATCGTGATCGTGATCGTGATCAGCGTCGCCGGCGACATCGCCATACCCCCTTGGCCGCCGCACCAGCTTGGCGGGGACGGCTAACCTAGAAGGCAAGCTCAAGGCGAGCTTATGCGGGTGAGGCTGGCGCCTGGCTTTCCTGGACGCCGGGTGTGTGTTCCCGTTGGCCGAACCGGTGGAGTCCGCCGGCCGGCATTTTTGCTTGGCGCCGGCGCATTAAAACCAGACGCATTTCCCGTGGCTCCAGGCCGTCGCGCATAACGCGACATTGCCCAGAAATTGCGCCACCGGGGCGTGAGTGAAATAAATCAAGGCGCTCGTCCCCGCGATGACGCTGGCGGTCAAGCCCGCCGCCACCAGATACCACATCCGGGAGAAGATCAGCGCCATCTTCACGGGCACCTGCTCTTTCGGCGAAAGCGCCGCCTCGGGATGATCCGAAATGCTTTGGGCCGCAGTCTGCGCGCCCGGTGTAAGGCGCGCGAGAACGCCTGTCAGGCCGACGATGAGATGCGCGGACGCCGGCACGATCGCGGTCATCAGCATGCCCGTAACGAACAGCCCGTCCGTCCAAGGCGCCGTGACCGCCTTATTCAGCAACGCCTCCCAATTGAACCTGGGAAGATTTGCAGAGGCGAACGCGAAGTTGAGAGCTTCCAGCGCATTCGGCAGCAGCGCCGTGAGCGCAATCATTAACAGCGCGCCCGACGCAAACGTGCCGAGCACGGCGCCGAAGACCTTCAGCTCTCCCATTGCATCGGGCTCGGCCGTCTCGGCCTGCTTCAGGAAATAGCGCGTCGCTCCCCAGGAAAGCCAATCGATGGACGCGTTCGTAAGCGGGAGCAGGATGAAGAATAGAAACAGGAGAAACGTGAATTCACTGGCGAAGGCCAGAGCGGCCCCGGCGAGAATAGCGACCGTGATCGAAAAAAGCGTCGCGCCCGCGAGCGCAAACGCAACCGCCAGCGCAAAAGCGAGCGCGAATCCGCCTGCCATCGCGCCAAGCACCGAGCCCGCGTTCGAAACCTGGCCCGAAAACGCCGATGCGATGGCGAATGCGATGGTGAAGGCCACCATGAAGGCGAACCCGCCAAGGAGAATCCGCGCAATCGTCTGTGCGAGGCCTTGGTCTCCGCCGAACATCGTCCAGCCGCGCTCGATCAGCCGGAGCAAATTCTTGAACGCCGCAACGATGACATAAGCGATAATCGCGAACGCGCCGGTAAACAGCGCCACTTCCCAGGCGGAGATGCGGTGCGCCGTTACGCCGTTTGCGATGAGCGTGATGAGAAGCAGCGCGATCGGAAAAATAAACGCGATGGCGACGCAACGCTCGAAAGCCTTGCCGCTGAACGCCGGGCCGAACCATTCCGAGAGCCACACGTTAAACCGCCGAACCGTCAGGAGATAGGTGCGGAAAGGCGGCGCGGCCCCGAGCCTGTCCTTCAGGGCCATGCGGTCGTCGTAGTGCGAGAGCTGGCTCGTCAGCGAGCGCTCGGGAAAGGGCAAGAGCCAAGCCAGGATGGTCGCCAGCAGCGCGGTCAGGACCGCCATGACCGATAGTACGCCCCACCCCTGCCACATCACCAGAGAAAGGCCCGCTTCAGCCGGATGCATATGCCCCCCAATATCTGCCCCGGCTCACGGTTAGCAACCTGAGCCGCGACACGCAAGCAGCGGATGCGCGCGGCGGTGGATTAGGAGGGTTCGCGCCGATGGTCAGTCACTTAACACGGCTTCCGGCTTGCATCGCGCGGGGCTCAGGCCGGGCAGCGCCGGGATAGGGGCAAAGGCCGGCTTTTTCACTGTGACCCGCACTTCGGCGTAAACCTGCTTGATCGCCTCGACGATGATGACCCCGGAAAACGCGGGCCAAAGCCTTGCTCCCACCCGCTCCCATACCAGAGCCGCCGAAGGGAGCGCGCGGGCGCGGAACGGGGGAGCGAAAAGGCACGGCGTAACCCCGACAGGCTCAAGCAGCGCGTCGCGCAAAAGCCTCCCGATCTGTCCCACGCTGTAGGGCCGTCCATGACCGAACGGCGTCGATTCGAACCGGGCCCAGGCTCCACGCCGGTTAGGCACGACGACGATGAGGCGGCCTTGCGGCATCAAAATACGCCAAATCTCGCGGAGATAAGCGTTCCGCGCCTCGACATGCTCCAGCCCATGGACGACAAGCACGCAATCGACGGAGGTATCGCGAAACGGGAGCTGCGTCTCCGGCGCCAGCACCGAGCGGTATGGCCCTTCGCGCGGCCATTGCACCACGCCCTGCCTATGCGGCATCAGCGCCGCCGTTACGCGCGCTTCGCCGTTGAACATGCGAAGGTATGGGGAAGCAAAGCCGAGGCCGGCCACGTCCATGCCGGAAACGTTATCCCATCTCGCGCGGATGCGGCGCGCAATGATGCGGCGCGCGAGCTGGCCAAGCGGCGAGGCGTAAAAATCTCTGAGCTGCGAGGCGTCGTCATACATGGCAGGCATGCTGGGCCAATATCGTTTTCTCATTCCTATTTAATGCCGATGACGTTTCCCTTAAATCTGTCTCAGCGAACACAGTCAGGTGAAGCCATGTCCACGCTAGAAATCCGTCAGTTCCCCTGCCTAAGCGATAATTACGGCGTCTTGATCCATGACAGCTCCACGGGCGTCACCGCTTCTATCGACGCCCCGGATGAGGAGGCGATCCGTAAGCAGCTGCGCGACGCCGGCTGGGCGCTCACGCATATTTTCACGACGCACCACCATTTCGATCATGTGCAGGGGCATCACGGCCTGAAGCTTGAAACCAACTGCACCATATATGGGCCGGCAAAAGAAGCGCGCGATATCCCCGGCATCGACATTGCAATCGAGGAGGGCGAACGCCTGACCTTCGGTTCCATCGAGGTGCAAGTCTTGCAGACGCCGGGTCACACGCCGGGCCAGGTTACTTACTTCATACCGAAGGCGGTCCAGACTGTGGGCGGCGGACGGAGCGGCGTGGCCTTTTGCGGCGACACGCTATTTTCCGTGGGCTGTGGCCGCGTCATCGAGGGCCGGCATGCCGAGATGTGGCGCTCGCTTGAGAAGATCATGGCTTTGCCGGCCGATACGCTTCTCTATTGCGGCCACGAATATACGCAGTCGAATATCAAATTCGCGCTTAGCGTCGAGCCGGACAATGCAGCGCTTCTCGAACGCAAACGCGAAGTGGATGCTTTGAGGAGCAAGGGCGAGGCAACCTTGCCGGTCACGCTCGCCAAAGAGCTTGAGACAAACCCGTTCCTGCGCGTGAACAGCGCCGCGATCCGCCAAAGTCTCGGCATAGGGCCGGATGCGTCAAACGCGAAGGTCTTCGAGGAGCTGAGGCGTCGCAAAGACCGGTTTTAGGCGAAGCTTCGAAGCTCCGCAGCTCGGCCAGGTGAGATTGAGCCGCTTCATTCCGGCCTTCGGAAAGGCGATTGTCCGGCATTGCACAACGGCGTCCTCACCGGCCTTTATTGAACGCCCTTCACGCCGGCATATTCGAGTATATACTTTTACAGTGGAAGACATACACCTGTCTCTTTGCGCGCGGCTTTTGCGCACTTACGCTTGAGCTAAGCAACGCTATCCAAAGATTTATACGAGGTAGGCATAGATAAGTCTCAATCATCTCAAAACCGCAAAATATTACCATAATAACGCGGAACGCCTGCTTACCTCTAGACCTTGTATCTGCATCCGGACATTTCGAGGAGGCAGAAATGCTGAAGAGGTTTCTGATCGCCGTTGCCGCGTGCTTTGCGCTTGGGGCGTTAATCTTTGCCCCGCTTGAAAGCTTTGCCTTTCGCGGCGGGGGCGGTCATTTTGGTGGAGGCGGACACTTTGGCGGAGGCGGCCACTTTGGTGGAGGCGGACACTTCGGCGGAGGCGGACACTTCGGCGGAGGCGGACACTTCGGCGGCTTCGGCGGAATGCGCGGCTTTCGCGGGTTCGGCGCCCGAGGCGGCATGCACTTTGGCCATTTTGGCGGCCACTTCGCCCGGGGCGGCCACTTCGGCCGGGGCAGCCACTTCGCCCGGCGCGGGCGCTTCGGCCGTGGCAGCCACTTCGCCCGGCAGGGCCGGGGTAGAAGCGGCCGCGCCACCCGGCTCGCGCGTAACCACGCCGCAGCACGAAGGTTCGCACACAATGCGAGAGCAAACCGGCTTGCGCACAACACGCGTATGAACCGGTCGAATATGAACCGGCGCAACGTCGCCGCACTCAATAAGGGCCGCTTTGCGAGCGCCGGACGGCGGGGGCTCGGCCGCGCTGGCGGATTTAGTCATGGCAACGCATTCGCCAATGCAAATTGGGGCGGCCGTGGCTTCGGTAATCGCGGTTACCGCGGTTTCTTTGCAGGCGGCGTGTTTTGGCCGTACTTCTTCGGCGACTACTTCTCCTACGCGTTCTGGCCCTACGACTATTGGGACACATTCTGGGGTTGGGGACCGGACCTGCTTTTGTGGAACGCATTTTGGCCGGGTTACGATTATCCGTATTACGACTATGGGTACGGCTACTATAACGCTGGCTATCCGGGTGGCGCGGCTTACGCAGGAGACATCTACCGCGGCTATGGACAGAGGCGCGCTGCCGCCCCGCAGCGCCTCGCCAGCGTCAGCCCGCAAGCAGCGGCCGCAAGCTGCTCGGGGTTTGCTCCAGGCGTCGAGAGCTTGCCTTTACAGCGCATCGAGGCGGTTCTTCAGCCAACCCCCAGCCAGCACCAGGCGCTGGACGAGTTGCGGCAGGCGATGGAAAAGGCGGCGAATGTCTTGGGCGGCGCCTGCCCCTCACAAGCGCCGGGTACACCCGTTGCGCGTCTTGATGTGATGGAGCAGCGCCTGCAGGCCATGCAACAGGCGGCGGATATCATCCGCGGTCCGCTCGACAGGCTCTATGGCGAACTCAGTCCCACGCAGCGGCAGCGGCTTGACGCTGCCGTAGCTCAGGCTCAGCCAAACGTGACGGGCCGAAAGTTCGATGTCGCCAAGCTTTGTTCGAGCCAGGTGGGCTTTGTGAACGTGCCGGCAGACGACATCGCAAGAACGGTTAAGCTTGACGATCGGCAAAGTCAGGACCTGGATCAATTGAAGCAGGCCTCCGCGAAGGCCGCGGATATCTTGCGTAACTCCTGCCCCGCAAATGTGCCCGAGACCCTCGATGCACGGCTTGACGCGGCGCAGCAGCGTATCGGCGCGCTGATCCAGGCCATCGATACGATCAAGCCTGCGGCGGGAACCTTCTTTGCATCATTATCGAGCGGCCAAAAAACCGCTCTCGACTCGCAGGCGCCGAATGTGAGGACAGCGCGCCGGTAATCGCGGGCCGGCGTATTATTAAGGGCGGCGCCACTTCAGGCGCCGCCCTTGTTTTGCAAATATTGGAAAAATTTGATGCTTCCGCGCCCGCTCTGTAAAAGGGGCAAAAGTCCCTGGCAATTTCTTTTTGGCTCGGTTACGAAAATTGCGCTAGGTTTATCGATCGAATAGATCGTGATTTGACGTTCCTTCTCCAATCGGCGCGCCTTGGCGTGCCGGCGCTCGAATAGCCGGCCGGACCTCCGATCGAAGGGCTGCACAATCCCGGAAGTGTACTGTGCGCTAGGATTTTGCCGCCGGGGCGTCGAGTCCGAAGCGAGTTCGTCCGCGTGTTCGCGATCGCTGCCACGCGTGAGTAGTTTCCGAGCCTAGCGCTCAGGCTTTCTCATAATCTATGGTTTGGCATTGCATAATTGTTGCGCCGGTTCCAAGCCACTCATCCTAAGTTTTGAGTGGGGCCCGGGAAAACATCTCCAATCTTTGCAGGACAAGCGGGATCCGCTGCGCTTTTTGGTCAACGAAAGATTGCCGCTCCAACAGAATCCGCAAAGAGGAGGGCGCCATAACCACTGACCCCGCACTGATACTGGTCTTGAATAGCGGGTCGTCCTCGTTGAAATTCGCTGTCCACGCGGCCGGCGTCAGGACACCGAAGCTGTCGGGCCTCGCCGAGCGCCTTGGGGCCATGCGGCCGTCGATCACCTTCACAGACGAGGAGGGGAAATCCACAGTTGCGCTCCCAGCCGCCACCCACGCAGCCGCGTTTGACGCGGTTCTGGCGGAGCTTGAGCGGCGCATGTGGATGGGCAACCTGTCCGCGGCCGGTCACCGTGTCGTGCATGGCGGCGAATTCATAAGCGCCTCTGTCGTCATCACGCCGCGAGTCATTATGGACATCGAGGCCTGCAGTCATCTGGCGCCGCTGCATAATCCTCCGGCGCTGCTCGTTATTCGCCTTGCGCTCGAGCGTATGCCCGCGATTCCGCATGTCGCCGTGGTGGACACAGCGTTCCACCAGACCATGAAGCCGGCAGCCTATTTCTATGCCCTGCCGATGTGGATCTACCGCGATCACGCCGTCCGCCGCTACGGCTTCCACGGCACCAGTCACCGCTATGTAGCGCAGGAAGCGGTGCGCATGCTCGGCCTCGACCCAGCGGATCACGGCCTAGTCACTGCGCATCTCGGTAACGGAGCCTCGGCCACCGCAGTGCAGGACGGGCGTAGCGTCGATACCTCCATGGGCATGACGCCGCTGGAAGGCTTGGTTATGGGCACGCGGCCCGGCGATGTGGACCCCGGCGCGCTCATCTATCTCATGCGTCGCACCGGCTGGACCTTCGACGAAATGGACATCATGCTCAACAATCAGTGCGGCCTCCTCGGCATTTCCGAGCTGTCCAACGATTGCCGGGAGTTGAGCGACGCGGCCGCCGCAGGACATGCGGGGGCGATCCTGGCGCTGGACGTGTTCGTTCATCGCCTTGCCCGCTACATTGGCGCCCTCACCATGTCGCTGCGGCGTCTCGACGCCGTGGTTTTCACCGGCGGTATCGGCGAGAACGCGGCCAACATTCGCGCTATGACGTTGCAACGCCTTCGCCCGCTCGGCCTCGAAATCGACGCCGGCGCCAATCTTCGCGCCGTCCGCGGCACGCCAGGAATCATCAGCGCGGGCGAGAAGCCGGCAGCGTTGGTGGTCAATACAGATGAGGAGTGGATGATCGCCTGCGACGCCGCCGCGCTGGCGCATTCCGTTGGGGCGCCGCAAACAACGGAGAAGGAGTCCGCCTGATGCATCGGCCGCGACAGATTTTTTTCCTGGCCCCCGTCTCGGACGATGTGGGCCCGACAGCGATGGCGCTCGGCCTGGTGCAAGCGCTGCGCCGTGACCATGTCGCGGTTGGCTTCTTTGAACCGATCCTGCAGCCGGCTTCCCGCGGCGCCGCCGACCTCGCCACCTACTTTGCCCGCACTATCCTGCATCTCAACGCGCCCGAGCCGATCTCCTATGCAGACGCAGAGACATCGGTGCGCCGTGGCGGCCTCGACACCCTCATGGAGGGTCTTGTCGCCACGGCCGAGGCAGCCGGCGCCGGTTGCGATGCGCTCGTGATCCAGGGCCTGATCCCCTATGCGGACCTGCAGATCGCCGCAAAGCTCAATGCCGCCATGGTGCAAAGCTTCGCCGCCAGCCTGGCGCCCATATTGTCCGGCACGGGCCAGACCGCAGAGACGCTGGCCGGGATCGTCGACCTGACCGTCCGCCAGTTCGCCGATGACGAGGAGCCACCCCCGGTCGCCGGCGTTCTGGTCAACCGCGCCAAGCCCGGCCCTTTGACAGGCGCGCTCGGCAAGTTCCTCGACTGCGCCGCCGGCCCCGTGCCGGTGCTCGCCGACGTACCGTTCGAGCCGCTCCTCAGCGCCCCGCGCCTGAGCGATGTCGTCGAGGCGCTCAGTCTCGGTATCGAACAGGCTGGCGATCTTCCCCACGCCCGCGTCCAGCACCTCGTCACCGCTGGCCGTGGCGTGGACGGCGTGATCGACCGCTTGCGCCCCGGTTCCCTCGTGGTGGCAGCCGGCGAGCGCAGCGACATCGTGCTGGCGACCGCGCTCGCTTACATGCAGGGCATCCCGATCGCCGGTCTGCTGCTGACCTGCGGCACCCGCCTGTCGCCGCAAATCGCGGCCATGCTGCGCGCGCCCACGCTCGCCGGACTGCCCATCCTGACGACGACGCAGGACACCTTCGCCACCGACACGCTGCTGGCCGGCCTGTCGCGCCATGTGCGCCGCGACGACACCGAGCGGATAACGCAGGCGATCGCGCACGCCGAAGCCCATATCGATACCGCCCCGCTGCGCACCCAGCTTCTGCACGCGGGCCCGGTGCGCATGCCGCCAGCGGCTTTTCGCCATCGCATGGTGCAAGCGGCGCGCGCCGCTCCCAGGCGGATCGTGCTTCCCGAGGGCGCTGAGCCGCGCACGGTGCAGGCCGCCGCGATTTGTCAGAGCAAGGGCATCGCGACCTGTGTGCTGCTCGGTGACCCCGCCAGCATCGAGGAGGCAGCCCGCGCGCACGGCGTGGTTCTGCCGGCCGGCATCGAGATCGTCGATCCAGCCGCCGTACGTGGCGCATACGCCCTGCCGATGACCGAGCTGCGCCGCGCCAAGGGGCTCACGCTGGCTGAGGCCGAGGAACAACTTCTCGACAATGTCGTGCTCGGCACCATGATGCTGGCCGCCGGCGAGGTGGATGGTCTAGTCTCGGGCGCCGAGCATACTACGGCCAACACCATCCGGCCGGCCTTGCAATTGATCCGCACCGCGCCGGGCGTTTCCGTCGTCTCCAGCGTGTTCTTCATGCTGATGCCGAATGAGGTGCTGGTGTATGGCGACTGCGCGGTCAATCCAGATCCCAGCGCCGAGGAACTGGCGGATATTGCGATACAGTCGGCCGATTCCGCGGCTTCGTTCGGCATCGACCCGCTTGTGGCTATGATTTCCTACTCCACGGGCAGTTCGGGCAGCGGCGCAGATGTTGAAAAGGTGCGGCGCGCGCTTGACCTCGCGCGGGCGAAGCGTCCGGATCTGCTGATCGATGGACCGATGCAATACGACGCGGCGAGCGTCGCGAGCGTCGGCCGGCAGAAGGCGCCGGCCAGCCTGGTCGCCGGCCGCGCGAACGTGTTCATTTTCCCCGATCTGAACACCGGCAACACCACCTACAAGGCGGTGCAGCGCTCGGCCCACGTCGTCAGCATTGGCCCGATGCTGCTTGGCCTGCGCAAGCCGGTGAACGACCTCTCACGCGGTGCGCTGGTGGACGATATCGTTTACACAATCGCGTTGACCGCCGTTCAGGCGCAACAAGCTGCCTCCGCCCGCAATGACGGCGTACGCCCGTCATCACAACACGATGCGCTTCCCAACGCCGCAGAGGGCGGTCGTCCGGCAGACGACATCCGGGCGGCCATACCTATCTGACCGAAGTGGCGACGAAGGCGATCATCTGCTTCGCCACCCCCGCCGCGCGTGACGAATGTCCCGGCGCGGATGGAAATTGGAGTCGAAAGGGGCTCACCTTCCCGACGCCTACGGATTACGCGCGTGCTGAGAGCATAAACTCCGGCGCATGGTCTGGCTGGGTGGTGACGATCGGCTTCGGCATCACCTCCCGATCGCCGACGAGAGCGATGCGGAACGATTGGACCAGTGCGGCGAGGACCAGCGTCGCCTCCGCCAGCGCGAACTGTGCGCCGACGCAGATGCGAGGACCGGCGCCGAACGGGAGATAGGCGAAGCGCGGCGGCGGCGGCGCTCCGGGCAGAAAACGGGACGGGTCGAAGGCGTCCGGGTCGCGCCAGAGGCGGCGGTGGCGGTGCAGCACCCATGGCGCGATCATCAACACGCCGCCGCGCGGGATCTCGAGATCGCCGGCGCGGTCCGCTTCTATGGCGACGCGGATCATCAAGAAGGCAGGCGGATAGAGCCGCAGCGCCTCGCTGACGACGGCGCGGGTCTGAACCAGCGAAGCCAGCGCATCGGGGCCGCCCGCGGGTCCAAGGTCGAGACCAGCGGTCTCGGCGGCGACGGCATCCTGCCAGTCAGGCGCGTGGGCGAGCAGATAGAGCGACCAGAACAGCGTGACCGCGGTGGTCTCATGACCCGCGACGATCATCGTCGCGACCTGGTCGCGTAATTGCTCGCGGGTGAAGGCGGCGCCCGTCTCGGGGTCGCGCGCGGCGCGGAGCAGGTCGAACAGGTCGCGGGGCGCGGCGGCGTCAACCGGCGTCAGACGCGCGCCGATGATGCGGTCTATCAGCGCCATCCAGCGCCGCTGGAATTGCCAGCGGGCGAAATCGCGTGGGGCCGGTATCGACGCCGGCAGCAGAATGTCGAGCAGGTGCGGTTGCGAGAGGCGTAAGCCGTAGCCGGTCAGCATATCGCGCATCTCGGGTCCGAAGGCGCCCATCTCGAGCGAGAACATCGAGCGGCCTGCGATCTCCAGAGCAGCGAACTGCATCTCTTCCAACAGGTTCAGCGGAGCATTGCCGCGCCGGCTGAGCGAGGCGACGGTCTCCTGCGCGACGGAAGCGATATGGCGGGCGAGCATCGGGATCAGGCGCGGCGTCATCGAAGGCGCGATGGTGCGCCGCTGATGCCGCCAATTATCGCCCTCGCTGAGGAGCACTCCGCCGCCGGTGATGGGCCGCAAAATGCGTATGGCGGCCGGCGTTCGGCGATAATTGCCGGGATTCTCGACCAAAACCTGGTGGATCGCCCCGGGCGCGTTGATAAGCATCCGGGTCCGGCCGAGGAAACGGTTTACGACAAGATCACGCTCATACGCGGCATCCGGCCAGATCAACAGTGGATTGGTCCGCGACGCCCGTAAGAATTCGCGGAAGCCCAGCCGCTCTCGCGGGTATGCCGGGCGCGGCGGCGTGTAAAACGGCGCCTGAAGGGTTGTCGCTCTCATTCGGAATGCTCCCGCGTGTCGCCCGCCTGGACGTTGTCGAGCGCGCCGATGTTCTGGCTCACTTCCTGAGCGCCTGGCGGGCCCCGAAGGCTGACAGTCCCTCGGACCCTATAAGCGCCTTTGTCTTTTCCGGCATGGGCGCGCCAACTTCCCGGTTTGGAATGCTCGCCACAAGTAATTTGGTCTTCAAACGGTTTCAGCGCAACGGCTCGTTGCTAATCCGCCTTCAGGTCTTCGTTACACCTCGCTGCCCTTCACCTCGCCAGCGCTTGGGCCATCGAGGCGCTTGTGCCCCTCGGATGGCGGGCGCAGGCCTTGCGGCTTGCCCCTGCGGTGGTCAACGGTGGCCTCGCCTATGCGCTTCTGACCGAGGGTTCCGGCAAGGATCGCGGCGAGCCTCCGTACGACTGGGATCCCCGGTATGTCCGGCACGGATCAAATTCAATCAATTAACTATTAAAATAGCTGTAGCTGGTAAGCGCCGCGCAACAGTGCATACTAGTGATTGTTATCTCCCTGTTTACAACCATTAGGAGTAAGCCATGAGTAAGTTCGCTGAATTTTGCCGGTCCGCCTACGTTTGGTTCAAGGTTGAATCCGAGGAAGGCGTCGCCGCTATCGAATATGGGCTGATAGCCGCATTGATTGCGGTGGTCATCATCGGGGCGGTAAGGCTTGTGGGCGCCAATCTGACAGCCACGTTCAATCTTATTGCAGCGTCGATCTAGAGATTAGCCGAAAAGCAGCGATTAGCCCTTTCGAAGGGGACCGCAACAGCCGGTCCCTTTCTCTTAGACAACCTTGGCCCTGTGTCGATCAAGACCTAGGGCAAGGGTTAAGACGTTTACCTTTCCATTGAGTCGCGTCCATAGTTTTAAGCGCATTTCCAGAAGGCGGTTACGGATGGGTATGTGTCCTTCTCTCGTTCAAACAATTCCCTGGACGATTGCGCTGGGAGCTCTTCTAGCCAGCGCCGTAACCGATCTCAAAATGCGCATCATTCCCAATGAGCTTGTAGTTCTCGTTGCGCTATGCGGGATTGCGGCCAGCATCGAAGGTAGGCTTGGAGGCGCCTGGATAAGCCTCCTGGCAGTTGTCATCGTCTTCCTGGCGCTTGGAGCCGCTTGCCATTATGGCCTGATCGGCGGGGGTGACGCCAAACTGATCAGCGCTGTAACTCTGCTGGTCCCGCCTGACCGGATTGGCGTGCTTCTTATCGAAATAGCGCTGGCCGGCGGTTTCTTGAGCTGCGTCTATCTAGCGGCGCGCCAACTGATCAGCATGCCTCTGACACGGCGTAGCTCCCCCGGCGCGAAACAGTCAACTGGACTTCAGCATTGGATCGACTGCGAAAGCGTTCGCATCAACGCTAAGTCCGTGCCTTATGCGATCGCTATCCTCGGCGGCGTCATCATTCACATTGCAAGCGAGTACAGGCAATGCTTCTCCGCAACCTCCTTCTCATTTTAGGCGCTCTTTTTATACTTGCCGGCGCCGCACTCGGCGTGGTTTGGCTGAGACATGGCCCTGTTTCGCCGGAAGCGGCAAGCCGTGAGGCTGCTGCCCCGAGCAGCGCAGGCCGCATTGAGGTTTTGTCGGCCGCACACGCCATTGCTTCCGGCACATTGCTTCAGCCAAGCGACATCGCCTGGAAGGAACTGGCGCCGAACCAGCTTCGTCCGGGAAACCTTGTTCGTGGCGAGATCTCGGAGGCCGAATTCATGGGCGCGGTCACCATTCGTGATTTTGCCGATGGCGAGTCGCTAACCGCCAGCGAACTTATCAAACTTGGCAGCCGCAAATTTCTTTCGGCGGTGCTGAAGCCAAACCATCGCGCGGTGTCGATTTTCGTGGATGCCGCGCAGAGTTCCTCTGGCCTCGTTCTTCCGGGGAACCACGTAGACGTTATCTTGACGCAGAGTTTCGAGGGCGCCACGAAGACCTCGAAAAAACAGTCGGTAGCCGAGACGGTCCTTGAGGATGTCAGGATCATCGCGGTCGATCAGGCGCTTGGCCAGCAGCCGAAAACAGGCCCGGTCGACGCCGCCAACCTGACCCCTGAGAGCCGGATTCCCAAAACCGTAACGCTTGAGCTTACGGCGCGCGAGGCCGAAATCCTGTCCGTCGCCGACAAGCTGGGTCAGCTTCAGATCTCGGTCCGCCCGCTTGAGAATGCAGCCAGCGCGGCGGCCGCGGAAAAACGCCCCGCCCCGGCCTGGTCCACAGATGTGTCGCGAGCGTTGGGCGAATATATGCGGCTCGGACAAGCGGAAGCGGCAAAGAAACCCGAAGCAGTCCCCGCGGAGACGATAGTCGCGGCATGCAAGCCGGGGCAGCGCCCTCCTTGCGGAACTGGAAGCACGTTGGAAAGCTCGGTGCGATGGCCTCCCTTAACGCCGTACGCCGCCGTCAACCAACCCCTCGCAGCCAACAAGCGGAGCGCCCATGACTGACCTCCTATCGATCCAGAAAGCTCAGGGGCCTGTCCCGAAGGATGCAGCGCCGGTGAGAGTATTCGTCTGTGACCATGATTCCGCAGGGGTCATACGGCAATCCCTCAGCGATCTGGGCGTTGCCGGCGCCAATATCACCGTCGGCAATGTGAGCCGCGAAACACGCGTTCTTTCAACTGAAAAATCGCCACGTCTTCTCATCGTCGATGTGAGCGGATTCGAGGATCCGGGGGTCAGTCTGCTCGAACTGGCAGACGTATGCGAGCCGCATATTCAGGTGGTGGCGATCGGCAACCGGAACGACATCATCCTTTATCGCGATTTGAAAAACGTAGGCGTCGCGGAATATATCTTGAAGCCGCTTGTCCGCGATGTGGTAACGGAAACGATCAATGCGATCCTGAAGCCAAATGCGGCTCAGGAACGCTCCCGGCAGGGCAAGCTCGTGTTCGTGATGGGCGTCAGGGGTGGGTGCGGGGCAAGCACTCTTGCGACGCTGACAGCATGGAATCTGGCCGAAATCCGCCGCCGGCGCACGCTACTGCTCGATCTCGATCTCCAAGATGGAGATGTCGCGCTGCAACTCGACGTCTCGCCGAACCACGCCCTTTGTGAAGCGCTTGAACACCCGGAGCGGGTGGATAAGCTCTTTCTGGACAGAGCAGTCAAACATGTGACCGAGCGGCTGGATATTCTGGCCTCGCTTGAATCGCTGGGCGCGTCCGTTCTCCTGGAAGAGGAGTTCAGTTCTGTCCCTTCTTGACAAACTGCTTAGACGATATCGCTACCTTATTGCCGATGTGCCAGTGGAAGCCGCCGTCCGATTAAGGAACGTGCTTCACCTGCCCAGCACCTGCATACTCGTAAGCAATGCAAGCCTCTCATCTGCTCGCGACGTGGCGCGATGGCGCGAGCATATGGGACCGAACACCTCAGAACGCACAATTCTGCACGTCATGAATCAAACCGCGCGCAGCGGATTGTCCGCAGAGGAGTTCGCCAAGGCGTCGGGCGCGCCTCCCGATATCGTCATTCCTTGCGATCGCGATATCGCAAAGGCGGCGACCCTTGGGATGAAAGCGATGCAGGACTGCTCCGTTTTCAATCGGGGTTTGGCGCCCATGCTGAGCAACATAACCGGGACGCCCGTCGAGCAGCACGGCTCTTTATTCAGTAGACTTTTAGGTTAACGGTGGGAAGACTAAATGTTCTTGAGATCTCAAGAAGCCTCTGTCGCCTTTGGCAAGAAGAAAGAAAAAGGCGATCCTGAAGCCGGACAGACGGCGCCGGCGTCTGCTTCCCTCGCCACGGATTTCATCCGGGATCAGGTTCTGCTCGGAATAGAACCCATCACGGCGGTTCGGATGAATAAGCCGCAACTGACGGCTGCAGTCAATCAACTCGTGGCCGCGATAGCCAACGAGCGGCGGCTGCTCCTCAACCAAAAGGAGCAGGACGCTCTCGCCAATAACATCGTCGATGAAATGGTTGGGTTGGGGCCGATCGAGCCACTGCTGAGCGACCCTACGGTAGCCGACATCCTTATCAACGGACCGTTCATGATTTATGCCGAACGGCGCGGCAAACTGGAGCTTACAGGCCTTCGGTTCCGCAATAACGCTCATGTTCTGCATGTGGCGCAACGCATTGCATCTTCCGTAGGCCGGCGCGTCGACGAATCCAGCCCCATGCTGGACGCGCGCCTGCCAGACGGTAGCCGTGTGAATGTGATCATTCCGCCGCTCAGCCTGAAGGGGCCGGCCATATCGATCCGGAAGTTCTCGCGTTCGGTGCTGGGTTTTGCCGATCTCATAAAAGTGGGCTCGGTTTCACCGCAACTCGCCTCCGCCCTGGAGATCGCGGCCCGCTGCCGGTTGAATATCATCATATCGGGCGGCACAGGCTCCGGGAAAACGACCCTCCTCAACGCCTTGTCAGGCTTGATCGATCCCGCCGAACGCATCGTGACTATCGAGGATGCAGCTGAACTGCAGCTTCAGCAGATGCACGTCATTCAGCTTGAGACGCGCCCAGCCAATCTTGAAGGAAATGGCATGATCGACCAGGGAGCGCTCGTAAAGAACGCTCTCCGGATGCGGCCCGACCGCATCATTGTGGGAGAGGTTCGCAGTCAGGAAGCCTTCGACATGCTGCAGGCCATGAATACGGGACACGACGGTTCGATGTCGACAATCCACTCCAACTCCGCGCGGGACGCCGTGGCGCGTCTTGAGAGCATGATGCTGATGGCCAACGCTAAACTGCCGGTCAGAGTGGTCAGGGAGCAGATATCGAGCGCCGTAGACCTCGTGGTGCAGACCGAACGCATGCGCGACGGGAAAAGGCGCGTCACCGAGTTGGTCGAGGTTCGCGGGCTTGAAGGCGAAGTGGTCGTGCTTAGCCCACTATTCAAATACGAATACCACGGCGAGAACCCGGACGGCAGCCTGCGAGGCAGCTTCAGAGCAACGCCAGTCGCGCCGAAATTCCTCCCGAAGCTACGCTATTTCGGCCTCGATCATGCTTTCCTCGACGCCCTCGGCGTTGGAAAACAACAGGAACTTTGAAGCCGTGCCCCCATTTATCGTAATCCTCTTCTTGATGCTCGGCGGCGCTTGCCTTTTGGGCGGCGCTCTCGCTGTAACGCGCAAAAAGCGCGCCGAAATCAATGCGCGCTTGGATCAACTGGCATCAGCCTCGCTTAAGAGAAACGATGCGATCGAAAGAGGAACAAAAGTTAAGAAAGAGAGACTTATTACGTACATCGAACGCATATTACTTGTGAAAGCGGATCATCCCTGGGAGACCGCCGCCACGCCGGGCGCCTTGATCCTCGGCGCAATAATGTCCGGAGGATTTGTCTGGCTTGTCTCCTTCCACGTCTTCGGAATCGCGATCGTGCTTGCCGCCCCGGCCTCCGCCGCCGCGTCATTCCTGATGCCCAGAACGATGCTGATGTTGGAGAGGGCGCGAATTGAACGCGCATTTACGGACCTATTTCCCGATGCAATCGATACAGCGATGCGCATACTGCGCGCAGGTTTACCCGTCACCTCAGCGATGCGGTCGATCGCAAGGGAGTCTCCGGCTCCAATAAATTCGGTGTTCGCAACTCTTTCCAACCAGATAGAGATCGGTATCCCCTTTGAAGAAGCGCTAAGATTGAGCAGCCGGCAAATTGGGCTCGCGGATTATCGATTTTTTACGGTGGCCGTTGCATTGGAGCAGTCGGCTGGCGGTAATCTGGTGTCGACCCTCGAAGTGATCTCGAACGTCATGAGAAAGCGCCGCGCGGTTCGTCTCAGGGCGAAAGCTATTACTTCGGAGATCGGTATTCTGCATATATTCTCGGGTCGCTGCCTTTCATGATAATAGCGGCATTACTTGTGGTCTCACCTGACTATCTCACCCCGTTATTCACCGATCCTCGCGGTCATATGATACTGGCGGCCGCGGCAGGGTGCATGATAACCTGCCTCCTTGTGATGCGGCAGATGATGAGAAGCGTTACTAGCCCTTAAACATAGGCGACTGATAATGCCGCAATCCTTGCTTTCCGGCCTAACGATGACGCCACTGATTCCGGCGATGGTTATTGCTGCGCTCGTGATCGGTGGAGTCTTCCTTATAATTTACAGCGCACGAATGCGCGCTCAAGCGGTCGCGCGGCGCGTGGAGACCGTGCAGTCCTTGTTAAAAGGATCTGCGCCCGCCGTTCAGACTAGAACGCTGCCCGAGGGGTATCAGTTCAAGCAGCCGGCGGGGGGCCTTCCGGCGCCCGAGCAGCAGCAGGTCGCCCGTATTCTGCTCAACCTGAACATATCGCCCGATCGCGCCGTCGCTTACTTCACCGGGTTCAGACTGATGCTGGCGGCAATAGCTGGCGGCGCGGTGTTCGCGGGTGTTTCAGATCCCACCGAACTGTTGGAAAGCCTGGCCATTATTGTGGCGGTCGCCGCGGGGTGGTATCTCCCCCTTATCGTCGTGAAAAGGGGATTGAAAAAACATCGCAAGAACGTCGCGTCGGCATTGCCTGACGCACTGGAATTGCTGGCGATATGTGTGGACGCCGGTATCTCTCTTGAGGTTGGGCTGAATCGCATTGGCGATGAGCTAAGGGATGCGCAGCCCGCCCTCGCCAATGAACTTCGCCTGACCTGGGCGGAGATAACCTTGCTGCCGAGCCTGGATCAGGCGCTATTGAATTTGGCGGAGCGCGTCAATCATCAAGGTTTTCGGTCTGTGGTTGGAACGCTAGCTCAAAGCCTGCGTTTTGGCACCCCGCTGGCCCAGTCCTTGCGCGTCGCCGCCGCTGAAATGCGCAATGACCAGTTGTGTCATTTGGAGGAGCAGGCAAACCGGCTGCCCGCTCTGCTCACTGTTCCTGTCATGCTGCTCATTATGCCGACCATATTTCTGATCGTCGGTGGGCCAGCCACGCTTAAGATCCTGGATACTGTCGGCTGGGGAGCTCACTGAAATACAACCGGCTCGCAATTCGCAGTCGGCCGCTAGTTGCGCTGTATGTACCGCGAGCTGCCGTCAAGGAGAGCGAGATTGTTGACGATCGTTGCGTTGCCGGGGTCGGTTCGCGCGGCTTTATCGAACATCTTCCGCGCGCTCGCCAAATCCCCGCGAAGCAAATAGGAATAGCCTCGATTATTTAGAAGCTGGGTCGTCTCTCCGCTCAATTTGATCGCGTGCTGATAGGCCCGGTCTGCTAAATCGAAACGGTGTACATGGTCATAGCTTGCAGCCAAACCAATCCACGAGGCTGCATCTTCGGGCGCTTTTTCGACGGCATCCTGAAAATACCGTTCAGCCAAGCCATAGTGACCGCGGTTGAACATCTCCACCCCTAGCCGGTAGGGTTCGTCGGAAGGATAATATTTCGGGTCCGCCGGCCGCTCCACTGTCACGGTCGTTTCAAATTCGGGGCTGCTGGGCAGCCCTCCGCATCCGGACAGCCAGAGCGCAAGGAGCGTCGTGGCGAAGAGTGCTATGACATGGGACATCGGAGTTCCACGGACTGGTGTTATTGCAAGAAACCACAAAAAAATTATGCCCCTACTGTCCGGGGGCCATGGCGGGGGCGCCAAATACTACGCCGTAGTTCAAACCCAGAGGGGGGATAGGCGGCGGCGCCTCTTTCAGTTTTTTCACATCTTGATAGCGCTGTATTGCGCCGGTCATACGCGCTCCGTTCGCCTGGATCCGCCTGTTTTGAACATTGCGAGGCCAGGGATCTGGGATTTCAGCTGCCGAATTCACTTGTTTCGCGTCGCCCGCGCCAATCGTGACGCCCTCGGTCCTTTGGAGATATTGCCCGAAAAAAATTTCAGTAAATCCCTCGCCTGCGGATGCAGCAGAACAGGAAATGACCAATGCAAAGCCGATGAAGCCAAGTTTCTTCTTCATTGCGCGCACTCACTTCCCTTCGAGAGGCATGATATGTCCGTATGGACCTGCAACGCCCGCGCCGTTCAGCACGTAGTCGCTGTATTGTTTGGGAACTTCGCTCTTTCCCATAAGAAAGAAGTCGAGATCGTTGCT
The DNA here is from genome assembly GCA_963766815.1 of uncultured Alphaproteobacteria bacterium. GTDB lineage: Bacteria > Pseudomonadota > Alphaproteobacteria > Rhizobiales > Rhodomicrobiaceae > Rhodomicrobium. The sequence continues at coordinate 71,482 of CAVYBZ010000027.1, forward strand.
TGGAAGCCGTGAATCCAATGGCGATGCAAGCTTCTGCCCTGGCGCGACCGGCGTCACCAGATGTGGCGTCACGATCACAACGAGATCTGATTCTTGCTTCTGGTAGGCGGCGCTTCTGAAAAGCGCGCCAAGAACCGGCACCGACCCCAGCCACGGAACCTGATTTATGTTGCGATTTGACTGACTTTGAAGGAGGCCGGCAATCGCAAAGCTTTGCCCGTCACGCAGCTCAATCGTGGTCCTCGCCTCCCGTTTCGTGATCGCCGGGATAAGAAAGCCTTGGTTCGTAATCGCGTTCTGGAGATCGAGTTCGCTTACAGACGGCGTCAAACGCAAGTTGATGACGCCATTAGCGAGGACGGTCGGCATAAACGTGAGTTGCACACCGTAGGGCTTATAGTCCACCGTTATGGTTGGGGTGGCTCCGGATGAGGGCTGCACGACAGGGATAGGAATCTCACCGCCCGCGAGGAAGCTTGCGGTGTCGCCTGAAAGCGCCACGAGGTCGGGCTCGGCCAGTTCACGGACGACGCCGCTTGATTCAAGAGCCGAAACCAGAATGTCGACGTTTCCACCGAGGGTCGCGATGGCCACCCCGTAGGGCGCGGCGGTGTTGGTTCCGGCAAAAGTTCCGATGGTCTGAAGCAGCGGCAGCCCAGGAGCTGCGGCCCCTGTGGATCCAATCGATTGGCTCTGACCGGTATTGACGCCGCTCGTTCCCTTGCTGTTTGCGGAGTAGAAATTCACGCCGAGATCTCTCGCTGCACTACGAGTCGCCTCAAGAAAACGGACTTTCAGCAACACTTGCTGAGACGGCGCGACGCGCATCAGGTTGATAACCGGAATGTCGGGGGTTACCCCCTTCGCTATTTCGACCGCGTGCTCGGCGTCAATGGCGTTTCTGGTCTCCCCACTCAATATGATCTGTTCCTGGCTCGCGGAAACCCGGATTCCGGGGCTTTCAATATTGGCGCGAATCCGCTCCGCCACAGCCTTGGTGTCGATCGTCACCTCGACATCCACCACGCCGATCAAACGTTTATCCGCGTCGAATAACGTGACATTTGTCGTTCCGGCCTTTTTTCCTTGAACGTAAATATCATGATCCGACATCGGCAGGACGTCTGCGATCTCAGGCGACCCGACCACCGCGGTGACGAATTTGCTTTGCAGATGAAAAGTCCGGGATTTGAACCGCGTGACCTTCAGATGGACGGGGACGCCTTCATAGGCAGGCCAGGATTCCGAATGCGCCTTGTCCTGCGGCGGCATACCGGCAGTGACGGCGGCGCCAGCGAGAACAAAGCCAATCGCGAGCCGCTTCACGGATAGCTTGCCGGGGCCGCGGTCATTAAACTTACGGCGTCGTTGAAACATGACTTGCCCTTTCGGCAAACTTGGCCGCTCCAGTCGCTGATCTCCTCCAGGGCTGCCCCCTTTTGTGGGACGGCATTCCGGGATCCCTGCCAAGTTGCAATCTGAGGCGATTCTCCGGACAACTCAATCTAAACGGGCTGCCGTTACTAACTCAATCAAAAATTGTGGATTTCAGCTTTCTCCGGCGAGCAGTAGCAGAATGGATACAGACCGCCAAAGAAAGGCTGGGATGGCCGGTCCACCGGCAAAACGGATCGCCTTCTCGTTGGCCGGCGCCTTCTCGCGTTGATCCATCTTGGCTCAAAAAGAAGCCGCGCCAAAAGGCGCGGCTGAGGAGCGGGCTCAGTTCCCGCTGCACGAGTACATCTCCGGAAGGCCGGCAAGATGGAAGCAAGAATTATCCCGGCGGCCCTCGTTATTGGCGTCCAAATGGTAGTAAACATACTCCCTTTGAGTTGCAGTATGCCGTTTTCCGTGCATTCTTGCATCCGAGGACGTTACGGTCGCCGTCACAAGCAACATGCCCGCTGTAATCGAAAGTAACGTCTTGGTGAGATTGAGAGACATGGTGATTTCCTCAGATTACGAAGTCGAGCTATTCGAACTTCTCACAGAAAAGGTAGCCTTTCTGTTCGTCCTGAGCTGTTCCCTCGGAAACAATTTCGAATTATTATCCAGAAATGCGTGCGAATTGTTACGCCTGAGGCGCGAACGCGATTGGGCTGCTACGAAAAGCACGGGTCAGCGGGATTTGGTCGCGTCTCAGTCTGACGTTTGGATCCATGACGAAGCTTGCACGTGCCGGGACGCGGATCCCCGGCGCGCCGCACGAACGCGCCTTTCGGGGGTAACGCCTTGATATGGTTCGTAAATTAAACCGGACACTCTTGGGCCAAGCCCGGCCATGACCGTGGCGCGTGTGTTGCTTGCATCGTCTCTAAACGAGCGCGTAGACCGTTAGCGCCGGCATTGAGAGTGACCGTAAGGCGGCGGCCGGCCTAATCTGCGGCTGCGCAGACCCTCAGCATCTCAAGATCGCAAATCAATATAGAGCCATCCTTGCGGACGGCTTCAGCACTCTCAAGGGCGGTGAGCGCCACATTGACTTTCGGTCTGCTTGCGCCGAGAAGCAGCGCGAGTTCACCCTGTGTCATGTCGAGGCAAAGCCGGCAGGTTTTTCTGTTGGCGCTAGATGATTGAAGCTGGATTGCGGATAACAGAAACCGGGCGAGGCGCACCTCGACTGGATGCAGGACTATCGCCTCCATTTTGATATCTGTCGCTCTCAGTCTCGCGCACAAGAATGCAATTGCGGCCGAAGCGATGCTTGGCCTCGTCTCAATCAGTTTTAGCAAAGCGCTTCGCGAAAGCGCCAGGGCCTCGACTTCTGTCAACGCCGTCGCATTTGCTGTCCGCGGGCCCCCGTCGAGGACGGCGATCTCTCCGAAAACGTCGCCCTCCGTCGCGTGCGCGAACGACAATTCGCGGCCGTCGCCCGACAAGATCGAAAGCCGCACGCGGCCTTTGCGAACGACAAAAAGATCTCGCGGCTCCTCGTCCCGAAGGAAGATAACTTGTCCGGGCGAAAAAGCGGCAGGGCGCAAGCAGCCGGCGACAGCCTCACGGTCTTCGGCGCAGATCGGTCCAAAAAAGCTGGTCTTTGCAAGGATTTCAACTGAAGCCCGTTGACGCGTATGCAACGTTTCCGCCGCCGAAGACGCTGACAAAGAGCAGGCTATAGTAGTTACCAAGATGGATCATCCCTATTGGCTCGCGATCGATTTTACGATGCCTGAGGAAGCCGCCGATAGCTGTGCACAATCCCAATCCAAGTCTGCAACTATAGTAGAACGAAGTTCGACCGGTAGTTAATTAGTTTTCTTTATGTTGTAAATAATAGTTTACCGGACCTCATCCAGTTGCGTGATGCAAATTTATCGTTTTCGATACAAAATCTCTTTCAATAACGGATATGCTTTGTGCTTCGCAATGGCTCGCATCGACTGAGAATCATGCCGGCGCATTCGGCGCCGGGACGGACGAGGCATAGGCTCTGGCCATCAGGGAAAAAGGTCCGCACCACCCTCTTCGATCCAAGACCGAAAATTTCTGGCGATAGTTAGAAGGGTGACGGTGCGCGAATGCGAATGATCCCTTCCGAGCGATCCATTCGGATAACGACCGGCCTGATCCTGTTTGCTTTCGTGGCGTCTCATTTCCTTTCCCATGCGACCGGTCTTTTCCTGCTCGACGAAATGGATCGCGTTGGCAGAGGCGTTCTCCTCGCTCCGTGGCGTACATGGGGCGGTTTGGCGATATTATTCGGCGCCATCTGCATGCACGCCGCGCTGGGATTAAGGGCAGTCTGGCGGCGCCGTCATCTTCGCATCCCGGCGCGCGAAGCCTGGCAGCTAGGGCTAGGTCTCGCAATCCCCCTGCTCCTGATTCCCCACGCGATCAATGTGCGAGCCGGTCACGCTTTTTATGGCCTCGACGACAGCTATTATCGAATTCTCTATCAATACTGGATCACGAAATGGGCCACCGGGCTGCCTCGCCAGTTTTTTCTGATGCTTGCCGTCTGGCTCCATGGATGTCTCGGATTGCATATGTGGCTGCGATTTCGTCCTTGGTACCGCCGGTATTCCGGGCTTCTTCTCAGCGTGGCTATCCTTATACCGTTCCTCGCGATGCTCGGCATCACCAATGCGGGTTGGAACACCGCCATGCGCGCAGCGCTCGAACCTGGGTTCGCCGCCGCTCACGGCCCCGCTCCTCTAGGCAGCCCGAATGCTGCGGCTGGTGAAAATTTGGCGGCTTTGGGGTGGTGGCTTCAAGTTACGTACGTGCTTTTGATTGCCTTGTTTTTTGGGTTGAGGTTTCGCCGTGACCAGATTGCACGGGCACGGAGCACCGTCAGCCTGCTCTATCCGCCGCGACGGACCGTGACGGTTCCCCAAGGCTTCTCCATTCTCGAAGCGAGCCGGTGGGCGAAGATCCCCCACGCGTCGATTTGTGGAGGCCGGGCGCGCTGCTCTACGTGCCGTGTTCACATTCTCAAGGGCAGCGAATATCTGCCTCCACCAAACACGATCGAGGTCCAAACCCTGAGCCGGATCAATGCGGGGGAATCGCTTCGGCTTGCCTGTCAGACGCGGCCCATAGGACCTGTCAGCGTGGTCCCGCTTGTTCCAACCGAAGCCCAGTCCAGACCTTGTTTCAATCTTTTTGTTGGAGAAGGCCGGGAAATTCTCACCACAGCATTATTTGTCGATCTACGGGGTTCGACGCAGATATCGGCGGGACGTCTTCCCTACGATGCGCTCTACATTATCGATCGTTATATTCAGGTGGTGACAGCCGTCATCCGTAACCGCGGCGGTTACGTGATCACTGTCGCCGGCGACGGGATTATGGCCCTGTTTGGCGTGGACGGAGATGCGCGCTCGGGAGCGAGGTCTGCGCTTTCCAGCGTATTCGCTCTCTTGGACGCCATCGCAAGCCTCAGCGCTGAACTTGCGGACCAGTTCGGGACGCCGCTAAGAATCGGAATAGGTTTGCACAGCGGTCTTTCGGTTGTGGGCCAGATCGAGTTGTCTGGCGCCTTTTCCATTCAAATTCTTGGCGAGATAGGAAATGTCGCCGCCCGTTTGGAAGCTCTGACTAAGAAATCAGCCTGCGCGGCGATCGCATCGGAGGCGGTTTTCGAGGCCGCCGGCATTGAGGCGGCCTTATTTGGCGAGCGCCGGGAAGTTAGGCTCCGCGGACAGGCTGGAACTCTCCCGGTGATTTTGATTTCGAACGCCGATCGCTTGCGGGCCATGCCAAGGGCTGCCGCCTCTCTTTAGTTTAGTGGCGGGCCGCCATTATTCCTTATGTGCGCGGTCATCGGCGCTTGGACGCGGACGGCGCCCCGGACGGCTCGCGCGACTTTACAAACAATGAAGGCAAGGGCCCTCACGGCGAAGTTAATTGCATCATGGTGAACGGCGCCATTTTTCATTTTATCCCCGCCGCAAAAATCGCGCTGCGACGCGTTTTCTCGTAAAATAGGCGCAAAAACGGGCGCGGAAAAGTCCGTTAAATATAATCGCAGCGCGAGTGTTAACCCGGATAAGCGCGGCGCCATCGGGGCCAAGGGTTCGCAGGCCAGAAAAACTCTTTTGAAATTCAATGCGTTGAAGCGAGACGCGGCCCGTTAAGACCCCGGCAAGGCGCTTTCCCCTACCCTTATGCCTTAACGGATACCCTCCCGATGGAGCGCCTCGATGCAGCCCGCGTTACATTCTAAGTCTTGCCCTTCACCTTCAGAGCGAAGCGCTGCCGCATCTTGTTCAAGTCCCCGGCCGGGGCGCCCATCGCGATCCGTCTATGTCGCGTTGTTGGGGATCAGGCGCGCGTTCATAAGCGTCGCTCCGATGGTTGAAAATATTGACACAAGGTCAGCGACCGGATTGCCGGATGTGCAGTTGCTGCTCGACGAGGTGCCGGAGGCGTCGGAGTAGAAAGTCGATGAATTCGAGGCGATGTCCTGCATGGTGGTGCATGCGGAGATATGCGGCGTGTCCGTGCTGCAGCTACCGGTCGCGTCCGTCGAAGACCCATATGCGATGGAATACACCAATGTCCCCGCAGCAGTTGCCGCCTGGGCCTGAGTAATGGCTTGGTGGCACTGATTTGTCGCCTTTCCCGACGGCATTTTGGAGGAAACTGCGTTGGCGTCGCCGTCGCTGAGGAAAATTATCACATTCTGCTGCCCCGGCTGATGGCTGGCGGTGACGGCGCTTTGGGCGGCTTGAATGGCGTCTGAATAGTAGGTTCCTTCGCCGCCGGGGGCCTGGACGCCCGAACAGCTCGAAGACCCTCCCACCGCTTCCACAAGGTTAGAACTGCTGTTCAGACCCTTGGGAGGCGGGTTTCCCGCGTTGCGAAAATCGGTCGATGCGCTGAGGATCTGATATACTGGGTTCTGGTTATACGCAGCAATATTCACTGTCCCTTTTGGAGAGCAATATTCATTTTTTGCATAGCTGGCGCTTTGCAGTCCTGGAAAAACCATCAGCCCCACTTGATCGACCCCATTCCAGAGTTGAGCGAGAAGAACCCGGACCCCGGCGAGCGCGCAAGTCAGTCTGGTAGAGCCTTTCACAGAGCAGTTCGGATCGGAGCTGTTCATCGACGCCGTCGTATCGAGAACGATCATCACATTGAGCGGCGCCGGACCGCCGGCTCCGGATGCGGTCGCCGTCGCCGAAACAGTCATCGTCGCTGTTCCAAAAAGCCGCGCGAAATAGAGCGGGACGGTGGTCTGCTGCTTCACCTTGATTGCGTTCGCAGCGCTTGGCCCCACGCAATTTAGTCCCATCGCCTGCATAGTGGTAAGGCACTCTAAAGTGGGAGTGGTTGTCACGGCGTAATGCGACGGAGCGTTGAGGCTCCCATATGTATCCGCTGTCGTTGCCGCTGTTCCGGTATATATGCCCGTCGCCGCCGCCAGCGCAGCCTGATCGGCCGAAGCCTGGAGTTCTAGTCTGCACATAGTAGACATTACCGAGGTCAACAGCCAGCGCAGCGGCTCCGGCGAAGATCGGGACGAAAAACAGAGCCGCCAGGATCGCCGCCGCGCCGCGCTCGTCCTGAAGCAGGTTGCGGCAAGAAGAAGCAAAGTTCAGTTTCATTGAACGCGCCCGGTTATTGTTGAAGTCAAAGGGCAGGGATTGGGAAGCAATGGTGTCAACTGAAGATTGCAGGGATAGGTGACCGTGACCTGCGCTGGCTGCCCTTGAGCGCCCGCCAATGCTGTGACGCACGCTGCGTCGCTCGCGCAGGCTGCTCCATTGACCGACAGAACGATTGCCAGGTTGGCAGTAGTAAGCGTCAGAGCCGTTGCTCTGACCTGATTTACAGAATCGGTATAAGGGGTCGAAAAGCCACGCTCGACCGTAAGTTGGCGCAGGCCGGCCCCGGTAGCGTCTGTCAGCACGATATGCTTACTGAAAACCAGCCCAAATTCCATAACGCCAAGCGTTATCAAGATCAGCACCGGCAGCGCAATAGCGGCCTCAATCGCAACGGAGCCGGAACTATCTTTAATGGAATCTATCTGTTTGTGCATAATGACACAGAATGATCTAATACGATGCTTGAGCATGGCGCCTATCCTCAGCAATCTGCCCCAACCCAGGTTCACTGCACTGCAAAATAGATATTTACCCCAAGCCGGGTAAACCGCCAGGCGCACCTGACCTTGGTTGTGCAGTATTTTCGATTTGAAACAAAACAAGATGAAATCTAACTTATTTGAGATAACCTAGGATGCCAATGCCTCCATGGTTGTCTTAGCAAGAAGTTAACTTGCTAAAGTCAATATTGCGCAAGCGAATAAACTACTCAACATTCATATGTGTTGATAGTAAATGATCAGAACTGATCTGAATTTATTCCGAGTTAAGGTCTAATTGTTTGTGGTTCGCTCGCGCGGCTTTGGTGGACGCCGAACCGGGCGCGCGCAACCCCATATTTTGCAGAGTCGCTTTCTCTGCCGATTGCGCCGGCTCGGCCAAGTTTTACAGGTCTCCCGAAGCGCCATTAAGCGTCCATCCTGCATTCGCGCTGCGTTCAACCTTCTTTTGGCCATAATTGAGCCTTCTCAGCACAGGAAAACTTAGTCACGCCAGCCAAAGGCGCGGCGCGGGGTTGCTCTTGCAGCTCCGGGCCGGGCACGGGGCGTCGAGTTTGCGTGGATAGCCAGCCAGCGTCATGTCAAGGCGGGCGGAGGGGCGGTGTTTTTGAGTAATGCAAAAAAAGCTGATTGAACCGGCTTATGCGCGCTGCGAGACTGTATTGGAGAGGGGGGATTCCTCTTTAATTATTGCCGTCCTCGTGCCCTGCTACAACGAGGAAGTCACAATATCGAAGGTTGTAAGAGACTTTCGCCGCGCTTTACCTGCCGCTGAAATTTACGTTTACGACAATAATTCGAGCGATCGGACTGCGGAAATGGCTCGCAATGCCGGCGCGGTCGTTCGAAACGAAACTCTGCAAGGCAAAGGCAATGTCATGCGGCGCATGTTCGCCGATGTCGAAGCCGATGTTTATGTCCTCGTCGATGGCGATGACACCTACGATGCTTCCTCGGCGCCCAGGCTGGTGCGCGAGCTTCTCCGGCAGAACCTCGATATGGTGAATGGCTTGCGGCAATCGCAGGAAGGCGGCGCCTTCCGCTTTGGGCATCGTTTCGGAAATATTCTGCTCACGGAAACGGTCCGCAAGCTATTTGGCGACCGCTTCCTGGACATGTTGTCGGGCTATCGCGTCCTCTCCCGGAGATTTGTCAAGAGCTTTCCTTCTCTTGCAAGTGGCTTTGAAATCGAGACGGAACTCACAATTCACGCGCTTGAACTTCGTATGCCCACGGCTGAAATCCCAACGCCATACAAGGGGCGGCCCCAAGGATCGGCGAGCAAACTCCGGACATTTCAGGATGGCTTTCGCATCTTGTTCATGATCGCCGCTCTGGTGAAGCGGGAACGGCCGCTGCCGCTATTTGGAGGAATTTGCGCCGTTTCAGTTGGCGCCGCGGTAATTCTGGGTGTTCCGATATTCGACACCTATTTCACAACCGGGCTTGTCCCGCGCCTTCCCTCGGCGGTTCTTGCGACCGGGCTCATGCTTCTCGGCTTTTTAAGCCTCGCATGCGGCCTCATCCTCGACACCGTAACCCATGGCCGCCGCGAGATGAAACGCCTCTCCTATTTGCAGCACCCAGCTTGCGGACAACATTGATCGCTAAAAGGCAGTGGACACTCAATCAGCCCAAAGAAGACTTTGGCCGTCTCCGATCCACACGGACTGGCTTCTTTTGCGCGAAATGCGATATGCGATTGAAGCATTCGCGTCGCGGGTTACCTCGGCAGGCAAGATGGCCATCGACTTTGGTTGCGGATCGCAGCCCTATCGTCCAATCTTCGAAACACGCGGAGCGACCTATCGCGGCGCTGATTTCGCGGGGCCGGGTGCGGGCAGCTCGGACATCGCTATCAATGCGAATGGAGTGATTGCTGCGGCCGACGCAAGCGCCGATCTGGTTTTGTCATTTCAGGTGCTCGAACACGTGCGGGATCTGGAAAGATATCTTTCAGAAGCGAGGCGCATCCTCAAGGACGACGGCTGGCTTATCTTGTCCACGCATGGAACCTGGCTCTATCATCCCCATCCGGAAGATCATCGGCGCTGGACCCGCGAAGGCTTGCTCGGAGACCTGTCTAAGAATGGATTTGAAACGGTGGACTGCATTCCCATTCTTGGTCCGCTCGCTTGGACGACATTGCTGCGCCTGACGATGGGCTATCACGCGTTACTGCGGATTCCCTTAATCGGCAAAACAATGGCAGTCGCGCTTGCCCTGATCATGAACCTCCAGGGTAAGCTAGAAGAGATGATAACGCCAGATTGGGTCAGGCGCGACAACGCATGTGTTTACGTCACATTAGCCATTCGGGAAACGCGAATGAGACTGCCGCGCTACCTCGTCGTTGGTATTACATGTGCGATCCTAAACAATATTCTGTTGATCGCTCTTGCGCATATGGGCCTCAATTTCGTCGCGGCGAGCGTGCTGGCTTTTTGGCCGGTGCTGGTCGCCGGCTATGCGCTGCATACGTTTTACACCTTCGAGATGCCTGCCTCTATTTCGTCTTTGCTGCGCTACACGCTCAGCATGGCGACGAATTTTCCCGGCTTGGCTACTCTGCCTCTTTGTGTTTTGCGATCTTGCGGAAGTTCCGATGGCGATCGCGGCCCCAACGACAACTCTTCTGATGTTCGCCTGGAACTATTTGGCTGTTCGATGGTCGCTAAAGGCCGCCATGCCAACATGATCGCTTCCTCCGATTGAGAGAGTTCCATGAGGCCGATCACCCTGGACGAAGTCACCAGGAGCTTTCAGCCCATATTCCCCTCTATTCCCGGCATCCGCCAGTCTCCAACATATCGCCCTGTCCAACTTGCAGCAGATGTGGGAGCCGTCACACAAGAGCGCACTGGATGTTGCGGAGGAACCGGCATTATCGGTCAAACCATTAAGACTCTTTTCCCATTGGACCGGGTTGTGTCGGTCGATACCGAGAACCGCTTCCTACCCGGCCTCGACATCGAAACTTTTGTTACGATGGTGTAAACTTGCCATTTGCCGATGGTTCGTTCGACTGCATCGTTCTTTTCAACGTCTTGCATCATGTGCCGATCAGCCAGCGTCCACCACTGCTTAGAGAATGTCGCCGCGTCGCGGGCGATGGTCCGATCTACATCAAAGATCATCTCTCGACTGGCGCATTCGATGCGTTGAGGCTCGCGGTCCTGGATATTATCGGAAACGTCCCTTATAACGGAATGGTAAGTGCGCATTACATGCGCGGCCATGAGTGGTGCAGCCTCGCACGAGTCGACGGCTACAGGGAGGCTGAGCGCTTGTTAGGAGCATATCGAAATGCCCCGTTTCCCACAATTTTCCCGAACCGTCTGGAGATCAGCATAAATGGGTACCCCTCCTAATAGTCTGACTCGCGAACCTTGCAATTGATGCAGGCGATGGCAAAAGTACAAAGATGAACCGAACGTTGGTAATCGTTTCGCACTATTTCGAGGCGCATATGGGTGGTCTCGAACTGGTCGCGTCGCGGCTGGCGGATGAATTGGCGGCGCTGGATTTTGGCGTGCTCTGCTTGCCACAGGCGCCGCACCGGCGGACACAAAAGCATCCCGTGTCCGGCGTTGCTTGCTGCCCGGCGCCAATCTCATCGAAAAATATGTGAGGATTCCCTACCCTTACTGTTTCCCTCGGCAATGCTTAGAATATTCAAAGCCGTGCGCGGCGCCGACGCCGTGCTTGTTCATGACGCGATTTATATGACCAGCGTCGCGGCTTTCCTCGCCGCCCGCCTATATCGAAAACCGTTCGTCGTGATCCAGCATATTGGTCTTGTACCCTATCGCAATCCGGCGTTGCGGGGGCTTATGCGAGCCGCCAACCGTCTGATTGTGGAACCCATTCTCCTGCGGGCTGACAGGGTGGCGTTCATCAGCGAGATAACGCTTCGATATTTTGCCGCTCTGCCCTGGCGAGTAGCGCCGATGTTGGTTTTCAACGGGGTCGACGCGGAAGCTGTTTAGAGCGCCGCGCGATGCGGATGAAATCGCAAGCGCGCGTCAGGCGCTGAACTTGCCCGCCGGTAAAACGATTGCCTTGTTCGTGGGCCGCTTCGTCGAAAAAAAGGGCTTGCCCATTCTGGCCCTTATAGCCCGCCAGCGGCCGGATCATTTTGTTTGTCTTTGCGGGCTGGGGCGCGCTCGATCCCAGGGGCTGGAAGTTGCCCAATGCGCGGGTTTTTGCCTCGCTTTCAGGGGCGTCGCTGGCTCAGCTCTATCGCGCCAGCGACATGCTGCTGCTGCCAAGCGTTGGCGAAGATTCCGCTTGTTGTTCAAGAGGCGATGGCCTGTGGATTGCCGATCCTCTGCGGCCTGGAAACGGCATGTGCGGACCCGGCAGCCGCGCAATACCTGACGGGCGTGGCCGTCGAAGCGGACCAGGAACGCACGGCGCAATCATATTGCAAGGCTATAGCGAGCCTGTTGGCGAAACCGGATGCCCCTGAAAGGCGCAAGCAACGTTCGCAATTCGCGCGAGACAGGTATGCTTGGCGCGCCGCTGCGCAACAATATGCCAATCTCTTGAACGATCTGGTCTCACAGCGCCAAACCGCCGGAACGATAATGGATAGCTCCATGGACACGAACACCCAAGTGGCGAACGATGCGCCACGCGCCGCATCCTGCCTGCCGCCAGCCTTGGGCCATGCGTTGAAGCTTAGCGCCCGCGTTATTGTGATCTGCATAATCTTTGTGGGCGTCTGGGACCTCTTAGGAAAGCCCGCGAGCATTCCGCTATCGAACTTTTACTTCCTGAAGCAGGATAGTCCTTGGCTCCTCGCCATCGCTTTGTTTCTGATGGCTTTCACCGACATTCGCCTGCCGAAGGCGTTGTTGCGGTGGGCGCAAAGGCCGCTGCCTTTTCGCCGACTGGCCGTGCCGATTGTGGCGATCGCGGTTTTCCTTTTCGGAGCGCTCGGCGCTGAATGGGTGCTGTATAAATACGACCTATCGCGCGACGAATTTTGCGCCGATCTGGATGCGACGATTTTCCAGGCCGGGATGCTGGTCGCACCGGTCGAGGAGCAGTGGCGCCATTTTGCATCGGCGCTTCAGCCGCTCTATATGCTTCCAGTCCCTGGCGACGCCGGGTTCGTTTCCGCCTATCTTCCGGGGAATGCGCTTCTTCGCGCCTTGGCCGGCCTTTTCGGCGATCCTTTTTACGCCGGCCCATTGCTGGCGGCGATCGCCGCCGTCGCGGCGTATGGCGTCGCACGGCGGCTTTGGCCGGAGCGCCGCGATGTCGCGATGCTGGCCGCGCTGCTGGTCGCGACCTCGGCGCAAGTCCTCGTCACGGCGATGAGCAGCTATGCGATGACCGCTCATCTAGCCTTGAATCTCGTCTGGCTGTGGCTATTCCTGCGCAACGGCAGGATCGGTCACAGCGGCGCATTGGCCGTTGGATTTTTAGCCACCGGGCTCCATCAAATTCTTTTCCATCCGCTTTTTGTGGCCCCTTTCATTTTGCGTCTCTGGCTGTCGGCCCGGCGAAATTTGGCCCTGGTCTATATTGCCGGTTACGCCGCGATATGCCTGTTCTGGATCTGCTATCCCCAAATTGCGCTGAAGCTCCAGGGCATAGCGCCGGAAGCATCGGACGCCGTTGGGGCCACTTACTTCGTCGACCGGGTGGCGGCGATTATCCATTCACTACAGACGCCCTGGGTGAATTTGATGCTGAAAAATCTCGTGCGGTTCTTCGCCTGGCAAAACCCGTTGCTGCTGCCCTTGCTCGTGCTTGCTTGGCGTCCTCTTAAGGAAGGGGCCGGCGTGTCGCGCGAACTCGCAGCCGGCGTGCTGCTTACGCTGATCGCTATGCTGATCTTGATGCCTTGGCAGGGGCACGGCTGGGGCTACCGCTATTGGCACGGGCTGATCGGCAGCATGGCGTTGCTTGCCGGCTATGGCTGGATGTCCATGATGTCCGAGGCAAATGCGAGGGAAAAGGTTGTGGCGCGTGGTATTTTTGCCTTGGCGTGTGTTTTTGCCATCGTTGTCCTCATGGGACACGCCAAGGACGCCAACGCTTACGTCAAACCGAGGTTCAGAGCCGAAGAGGCCATCAGGCGTTCATCGGCCGATATTGTCCTAGTCTATAGCCAAGAAATGGCTTTTGGACAGGATCTCGTACAAAACGATCCGTTTTTGCGCAACAGGCCGCTCGTGATGGATATGGACGCTTTGACGGATGAAGACATCGGCGCGCTTTGTAAGAAATACAGCGTCGCTGTGTTTGATGCTTCCAACAGCGCTCCTCTTGGCATCCCATCGGCGCCAGCGGGGGCCAAGCGGCGGCCGGTTCCTTGCGCCGTCCCGCTCGACGCGAAGCGGCCCCGTCTCCCATTGGAGCAGGGACGAGGCAAGGGGTTTTGACGCCGGCTGTCAGGCGTCTACCCTTCCCCGGACATGCGCTAGTATAATTCTATCATTCTACTTTCTGTAGTGTCTACGTGGGATATTTCGCTGGTCCTTACAGTCTCCTGACGCTGTGCTTCGATCCTTGAGAGAACATGCTCGATATTCTCCGCGCCGGGATCGTCCGATCCGATAACGCTCGTCAAACTTGCGGCGTGATCCACGATCCGGTGCAGAACGCCGGTTACGCCAGTCAGCCTTTGGCGTGTAATATCCTGGAACTGAATCGATCCGATGAGTTCGAGGACGAGCTGCTCGGTATTCTCGCTTTCACGCTGAACCATCACCATGACGTCTCGCTGCAGCTGAACAAGGCTCTCTATATTGTGTCCCTGCTTATCCAACGCGGTTGATAGGGTATCCAGATCCTCGTGCACTTCACGGCTCTGCCGAACTACAATAGAATCCACGCTTTCTGCGATAGCTGTTTTCAATGTATGAAGGCCGTCGCTAATATCTTTTGCGGCCTGATCGGTTTGACGCGATAGCGCCTTGACCTCCGAGGCCACGACGGCGAATCCCTGGCCCGCTCTTCCCGCCCTGGCTGCTTCAATTGTGGCGTTCAGCGCCAGCATGTTGGTTTGCTTGGCCACGTGACGGATACTTTGAACGATCTTGTCCAACCGTTCAACCAAGTCGGCCACGTCAGCGAAACGTTTGCTGTTCTCATCAAGGCATGCTTCTCTGTGCTTCAAGAAATCGGCCAATATCTGCTTATTCGCATTGAGGCGGACTTCAGTTTGCTCGATAATCGGCATTATTTTGTCATGTGTGCTCGACTTTAAATATGTTATTAAATTGGCGACAGTTCGATCGATCTTACCAAGATGGGTAATTATGTGCTCAGCAATATCTTCGGTAACCCCCACGACACTTTCGACGTGGCCACACAACGTATAAATGATCGGATTGCAAGCGGAAATTTCTTCGCCCAGACGCCTCATGATGGTTTGGTCATGAGCGAAATTGAGCTGGTGGGCGGGCGCGTGACGGAGTAGCTGCTTCTGCTCAATGTTTGCGGAGTGCGGATCATCCGGATTGGCTGACGGCGCAGCGCCGAAATGGCGGGCGATAACCATCGCGGCGGCCGTGATGAGGATGGTCGCCGCCATGCGCAGGACCATGGCGTCCAGGTCTTTCTCAAGCCCGAGAGCATAGTCCGCCGCAGCGCTCAGAACGGCCGCCGCAGGCGCCAATACACAGAGTGCGGCGACGTACCGCGAGTACATGCTTCACGCTCCGGGCACGAGTTGCCGGACCACTTGCAGCATGGATTGAGGCTGGACAGGCTTGACCATCCAGCCCGTCGCTCCTGCCGACTTGGCCTCATCCCGCTTATCCTGCTGGGATTCTGTGGTCAGCATCACGATCGGCATGAACTGATAACCGGGAAGCCTGCGTATCTCTCTAATCAGCTGTATCCCGTTCATGGCCCCCATGTTGAGATCGGTGATAACCATATCTGGCTTAGAGCCGCCCTTCAAAATCACGAGAGCCTCTTCGCCATTGTTGGCTTTGGAGACAGCCAGGCCGGCCTTCCACAGGATTCCCTCCATGCTCATCAGCATGGTCTTGGAATCGTCCACAATCATGATTGTTTTCGCCATGCCAGACCTCTTCTACCCTTGATCCACTCACAAGCCATCACGCCCGTGAAACTCCTGCGCTTCATACTTAGGAGTTTCAGCAGCCGTCACAACAGCCCTTACCCACCGCGCTAATTGGGCGGCAAAAGGGAGTTCCACCTCTTTCGGCGAAGATGCCGCCAAAGCCTGCAGAACCGCTGTGTGAACGTAGCTACAATCCTTCATATCGATCCTGACATCTTCGTGGGTTCGTAAATACTCCACTAAGGTCAGAGCCTCCTCGACCATACACTCACTTTCGAAATAAACCGTTGAGTTTTCAAACCGCAAGGGCATCAGAGCATCTCCTTCAAATTCAGGACCAGCAACACCCGCCCGTCGCCAAGGAGAGCAGTGCCTGAATAGCCTGACAAGCCAGAGAGCAATCCGTCGAACGGTTTCAGGATGACGTCGATGCTCTCCCTGAACTGATCCACAGTCAGGCCGACCAAAGCCCCTTTCACCCGCACCACGAGCACCGCTATGCCGAGATCGCTTTGCTTATCGGAACATTTGGACACGCCCAGAAGCTGATCCATTCGGACAAGCGGGATGATGGTGTCGCGCAGGACGAAGGTTTCAGCCTTCTTAATGGAATGAACCTGCCTGGCCGAAATACGGACAGTTTCCACAATGACGTCTATCGGAATGCCGACAAGACTGGACCCAACCTCAACCATCATGACGCGGGTGACCGCCATGGATAACGGCAGGGAAAGCCGTACCGTCGTGCCTTCGCCAGCCACCGATGAAACAGCAGCATAACCGCCCAGTTTTTCGATGTTGTTTCGCACGACATCCATGCCCACGCCGCGCCCGGACAGGTCCGAAATCTCCGAAGCCGTCGAAAAACCGGGATGAAAAATCAGATTGATCGCTTCCTGGTCCGATAGTCTTTCCATGAGATCTTCGGTGATGACTCCCTTGGATAGAGCGCTGATTTTGATCTTGACTGGATCGATCCCCCGTCCGTCGTCCGTCACCTCGATCACGATCTGATCGGATTCTTGAAAAGCCTTCAGCTTGATGAGCGCTTGAGCGGGTTTGCCCGCCTCCTCCCGCTCGTGAGGCAATTCGACGCCATGATCGATGCTATTGCGGACGATATGCAGCAAAGGTTCTCCCAACGCCGCAATGACGGACTTATCGGCGGCGGTGTCTTCGCCCTCCATGACCAGATCGATTCTCTTGGATAGTCTGCGCGCGAGATCGCGCACTAACCGGGGGAAGCGATCGAACGCTTCCGATATCGGCTGCATGCGCACGGCCATGATCGCGCCTTGCATCTCTTGCGCTAGCCGGTCGATGACTCCGTACTGTTCCTTGATCTCCCGGGCCATTTCGCGTGAGCCATGAACCTCCTCGGCGCGGCGGGCCAAGAACGGCAAGCCATTTTTGGAGACGACGAGTTCGCCGATCAGGTTCATAAGCGCATCCAGTTTTTCCTGATCGACCTTCAGAACCTTATGAAGCGGTTTATTGCTCTGCCCATTAGCTTTGGCGGAATCAGAAGCGAACTCTTCCATGAGGGAAGACTGCAAAGACTTTATGTCTCGCTGCACGGCGATTTTTTCGGCCGGAGGGACATCGCCGTTTACTGCCGGTCCTTGCGCGCGGTTTACCCAATCCTGAATGAAAGCGCTGATGGAGGCGCAAGTATTCTCTTCGATCGCTCTGGTAAACGCTCGTTGCAACTCAGGATCGTTCAGAGCCTCGATCACGTTGCTTAACGCGGCTTTTACAGAGATCGAACGGCTTTCTTGCTCGCTTTCACTACCCGGCAGCATCAGTATTCGCAACTGCTCCTGGGCAATACGTATCGCCATGCGCGCCGAGGCGCTTTCGTAGACCGCGCGAGGTTTGGGCGATTTAGCGATTGTCCCAGGCGTTCCAGCCGCGAAAAAATCTGGACGCAGAGATGCAATTGAGACCTGATCGAGGACATAGCGAAACAGGTGGACGACGTCGTCTCTCGCGGCCATCGTCAAAGCCCTAAAGACGAGATTGCACCGATAAGGATCGAGATCGTCAATCGAGGGCCACGGCGCCCGCAACGCAACGGCTACGACCGCAAGCTCTGGAATTTGCCCAGCCAGATTAACCGGGTCCTCGCCACTGTAGAAACAGGCTTCATCGGGGCGGTATTCCACCGCAGTGATAGGCGATTGAGAGGCGGCCGCAGCGGCTGCGAATTCCGCAAAGCCGGGGGCTTCACGCATCAGATCGATCCAGGCGATGCTTTCCGGCTGCGCTCTTTTCACACTTTCCGATTGGTTGGCTTGGTTGGCTCGCTGCGGAAGAAAAGCGCGCAATATCGAAGCCAGTTTGTGGGAGATTTCCGCCGAAGCGGCCGGCAGTTTCTCCTGACTTTCCATATCGGCGAGCCAAATGCCGACTTGATCCAGCATGTCAAGAATATGATCGGTTATGTCAGCGCTCAATGTGATCGCCCCCGAACGGACCGCCGAAAGCACGTCTTCGCCAGCGTGCACAAGGTTTGTAAATGGCTGAATGTCGAAGAGGCCAGAAGAGCCCTTCAAGGTGTGGATGGCGCGAAACACCTCATTGATCACGACATCATTATTGGGATCTTTTTCAAGCTTCAGAATGCCGGTCGCTGACTGCTGTATCAGTTCCTGAGCTTCGGGGATAAATCGAGCCAGAAGTGGTGTCATGACGCCTGCCTTGTAAACAGCCGCGCGGCTTCTGTGAGTTCCTCTGGACGAACCGGCTTGACCATATAAAAATTCGCGCCAGCTTCATATGCTTTAAGGATATCGGGATCTTTATCCTCTGTGCTTACAGTCATGACCGGAATGGACAGAGAGGCTGGGTCTTTTCGCAACTGGCTGACGAACTCGTACCCGTCCATCTTCGGCATGTTGATGTCGACGACAATAAGGTCGTAGCGGCCTACGAGGACGCGTTCCAGTCCCTCGACGCCGTTGGCGGCTTCTTCGACGCAAAACCCTGCTTTTTCCAGAACATCGCGATAGTACATCCGCATCGTGATCCCATCATCGATGATCAGGATTCGCTTTTGATTTGCGGCGGGTGTCTCTTTCGAGGTATTCATTCGCATCGTCTCAGTTTCTCAAGGTTTTTGGTAGACAATGGCATCGCCGATGCGGCGCGGCCTGTAGAGAGAGGACATGCGGCTCATGCTCTCTGAATGTCCAAGGCATATGAAGCCGCCGGGCGACAAGCACTCATACATGATTTCCATACTTTGACGCCGCGCCAAATCGTCGAAGTAAATCAATAAATTCCGGCAGAAGATAACATCGATATCGCAGTAGCGCCGCATTTGTTCGGCGTCGACAACGTTGACGGCGGAAAAGTCGATTAACTCGCGTAGCTCTTTGGAGATCTCGAAGCTGTTATCGCCCAGGTATGTAAAATATCTCTGCCGGACACCTATAGGAATACGCTCCACAGCGCGGGCTCCGTAAATGCCTGTACGCGCTTCGCTCAATACTCGCGAATCAATATCCGAAGCTAGAATTTCTATATTAAAATCATCAGCCCTAGCCCACTTCTCCAGGATATGGATGGCTATGGAATAAGGCTCTTCTCCTGTCGAACAGGGCAAAGACCAGATACGGATTGTGTCTCCACATTTTCTTTTCGCGCAGATCTCAGGCAAAATACCGCTTATCAAAGCATTAAACTGATAATCTTCCCTATAAAAATAGGTTTCATTCACAGTCATGGAATTAACAAGGTGCTGCATTTCCTCGCCGGAGGTCTCAAATCGCAGCATGGTAAAGTATTCCCGAAACGACAAGCTTTCCGTTTTTTCTATTCTTTCTAGAACCCGCCTTTCTACAAAATATCTCTTGTTTTCATTGAACAATATTCCGGTCTTTCTATAGAAAAATTCGCATAATTTTGCGTATTCCTGGGGGCTTAAACAAGGCGCTTCTTCGTCGATTTTAGCAGATCTGGGGACGTTCATTCCGAGCCGCCTATGCGCCTTATGGCGGCATCGATGGCGAAACTCATGAAGGGATGGTCGATGAAGCGCAGGCGCAGGGTCTTGAGCGCAGCTATTAACTCCGGGGCGCCAACTTCTGCCAGACAATCGACGGCGGCGGCGCACACGTTGACGTGCTCTTCCTCAAGTATAACCTTGTTAAGCCATTGCGGGGCCGCCGCATTCGGCAGCACAGAGAGGATGTTCACCGCAAAAATGCGCACATCGCTCTCAGGATCGTTCAGAAGAGCCTCCATATAGGGGCCAACCTCCTCGGGCATATCCTGTAACGCTTCGATGGCCAGGTTCCGCAAGCCGCTGTCTTCACTATGTAAATAGTGTATCAAGCCTTCAACGGCGGTGCGGGAGCGGCTCTGGATCAGCGAAGTGATAATGACGCTGCGCACGCTGACAGATGTTTCATGCTCCAAATGCTGGCATAAGAGCGAAGCGCCCTCCGGCAAGGCGGATAATTCTCGCGCCGTCTGACGCCGGCGAGCCGGGTCGTCCGATCGCAACTGCTCCACAAGTTCGGTAAAATCCAGGCGCCGGGCGCGCTCGGCGGAACTAGGGCTTTCTACGGGCAGGCCTCCGGCTTTAACGAGCGCCATAAATGTAACCCCGGCTTGAGGAAGTGGAGGGTGGCGACACCCAAGTCATGAGTTGACGGGCGATACGATTGGAGGGGAGAACGGTATCGGCGCCGCCGAGTTTGATCAACTCGGCCGGCATGCCAAACACGATGGAGGTGGCTTCATCCTGGGCTATGGTGCGGCCGCCGCGCCGCTTCAACTCAGCCATCGCCGCCGCCCCGTCGTCACCCATCCCTGTTAACTGCACCCCGATCAGCTGGTTTGCGGGCAACGCCTCCATCGCGCTGGTCACGAGCCGCGCTACACTTGGATGCCACAAATGCTGCTTGCTAGAAGGCACCGGGCTGGCCAGCCAGTTCTTGCCTCGGCCCAGCACAACCAAATCGGCGTCGCCCTTGGCGATGTAAATGCGTCCCGCCTCTATCGGCGATTGCACGCCAAGTTCTTGAACTCGCATGGCGCAAACGCTATCCATTCGCTTGGCGAATACATTCGTGAAGGTGCCAGGCATGTGTTGCGCCACCAGTACGGCCCAGGGAAAATCTGCCGGCAAACATGGAAGGATTTCTTCCAGGATGCCGGGCCCTCCCGTCGACACGCCGACCAAAACAAGACCGAAGCTTGTCTCACTGGAGGCCGGTAAACTGCCGGAGCCCTTTATCTGGTCCTGCTTTTGCGCGCGGTTCCAGCTTTGACTTAGGCGGTCGCGCAGCCCTATGCTACGCCGCACTTTAGCCTTTGCCGCCCCTCTGATCTTGGTCAGCAATTCACGATGAACGCGATCGATTGACAACGAGATCGTGCCATCGGGCTTATGAACGTAATCGACCGCGCCCAGGCTCAGCGCCTGCAGCGTGGCCTCCGCCCCTGCTTCGGTGAGCGAAGAGACCATAACCACGGGTTTCGGTCTCTCCACCATGATACGGGACAAGCACGTGATCCCGTCCATTTCTGGCATGTTTATGTCGAGCGTAATGACGTCCGCATCGAAACTTTCCAGCAATGAAAGGGCTTCGACGCCGTTCCGCGCGACGCGAACCTGAAATTCCGCGTCACTTTCCAGAAGCGTGACCAAATGCTTTCGCATCAGTGCGGAGTCGTCTACAACCAGCACCTTGATCATTGTTGTTTTCCGCGCTTGGAAGGCCGAATTGATCGGGAGGGGGAACCCCCTCCTTGTTCACTCACGCCACTAATTTAAGTTCGTCCAACTCGGTGAAGTTCAGAAGCTGCTCGACCTCCAGCAACAAGATCATGCGCTTCTGTTCTTCGAGGTTGGCGACACGATTAATGAGCCGTTTCTGGTTCGCGGATAAGGACGGCGCCGGACCAACATACCGCATCCGGATACGCATAACCTCCGAAACGAAATCGACAATAAAGCCGGTACGCACCCCATTGATCGTGAACACCATGATGCGCTGGCGGTCGTTGCGATCGCAGCAAGGCAGACCGAAACGGCTTCGCTGATCCAGAACTGGCAGAACAACGCCGCGCAGATTGACGACCCCTTCTATAAAAGCGGGGGTTTTAGGTATGCGCGTTAGTTCGTCGGGGACACGGACAATTTCCTGGACCGCGTCTATAGGCACGCCGTATTCTTCCTCCATGAGGCGAAAGACCACGAATTGTTCCTCTTGGTCGCTTTCGACTACGGAATTGACGGCATCCGAAGTTGACATCTCTTCACCCTTGTCCACATCGCTCACCACCTTGCGCAATTCCTCGGACTTGAACATGCGTTCCGCTGAGAGAACCGAAACCAGACGCCGGCCATCCTGAAGGCGGCAAATCGACTGGATATCGTTCAAGGACTGTCCTTGGGACAGCAGGGCCGGCATGGGATCGACGATATTGCGCGCCACACGCAAGACTTCCTTGACGCCATCCATCACGACCCCGACCGACACGCCTTCGCCAAGAGAGATGACTACGACCTTGTTGGCGTCGGACATGTCCACCGCCGGCAATCCAAACATGTTCCGCAGGCTCACAAGCGGCAGCAGTCTGTTGCGTAAGGTGATAACGCCCAACACGTGACCATGGCTGTTCGGCAGATGGGTGATCTGGTTCGGCAGCTGAATGATTTCTTCGACGCGCTCGATCGGGAACGCATATTCCTGATCCGCCACATCGAAACTGACCAGATGGTCTTCGTCCAGAACCGCCTGGAGCGAGGGATCGCGTTGCTCCTGCAACTCCGTCACGCCCTTCGCCAAACGCTCGGCCGAGCTCTGCACGGTGCTGCGGAACTCGCGCTCCACTGTCCTCGCAGTATCGAGGATCATCACCATGGCCCCCCCGTTTTCGCTCTTGATCATGCCAGTCAGCAAGCCCGTATCGACCGAGGCCCCAATGGTGGTAGCCGCCTCGATACGATCTGGATCGACCGTCACGACATTCGCCATGCGGTCGACGACCAGTCCTACCGGCCTTCCATGATCCAAGACGACAACGCGAGTAAAGTCGTCGTGCACAGCAATCGGGAAATTGAAGATCTCGCGCAAGTTGAGGACCGGCAGGACCGATCCTCGTAAATTGGCAAGGCCCTCAAGCGCCCGCGAACTCATCGGCACCTTGACCACGTTCGGCATGCGAATGATTTCCTGCACAGCCGAAAGCCGTACAGCAAACACTTCTTTTCCGACGTGGAAAATGACAAACTGGCGCAACACAACATCCAATTCACGATCTCCAGAGGAGCCCGAATTCGCTCCCGATACATTGGAGGCCGCCCCGGCAACCTCCTCTTTTGCGACGACAGACATGGCTGCGCTCCTCGATTGACGGTGGACTAATTTGCAGCCTGCAGTTCGTCAGCCAGTGAGGCGATCTCCTCGATGGCGGCGGCCAGCTGTTCGGCGCCCTTAGCTTGCTCGCGGGCGGCGCTTGTGGCTTCTCCAGATGCGCGCGTTGCTTCCTGCGCGGCTGAAGAAACCTGTTCGACGCCCACCTGTACTTCCTTCACCACGCGGACAATGTCATCCGACCCAGTCAGAGATCTCCTTGTTGCCCTTCAAGACGACATCCATATCCTTCGCTATAGCCACCAGATTGGACGCTATGACCTTGTTCTTCTCTCCTTCTATGGCCGCTGCATCGGCGATGGCTCCGAGGTCGCCTCTAACCTTGACGATCTGATCCTGTATGGCCTTCACTGTGTCCTTGATGCGCTCGGCGTTTTCAGCGGAGTCGCGCGCCAGATTGCGGATATCTGTCGAGACGACGGCGAAGCCCTTGCCGAATTCACCTGCACGCGCTGCCTCGACCGATCCATTGACGGCCAGCATGTTGGTTTGGATCGACACCGTTGTAATGGCGTCGACTATCTTATCGATACGGCGGCTCACCTGTTCAAGCGCGCCCATCTGTTCCCGGCTTTCCTGACCGGCTGAAACAGATTGCAAAACGCCTTCGACCAGCGTGTCGACCGCAGCCTTGTTAGCTCCCAAAAGCCCGGATAACATCTGACACTTGTCCGAAGCTAACTGAGCCAGCGTTTGAGACGACTGCGCGCCGCGCTCGATCTGGGCGATGGCGGCGGCGGATTGCTGAGTGGCCGCGCCCTGTTGCTGCGCGCCCTTTGCGATCTGGTCCAAGGCCGTCATGATTTCCGCCGATGAGCGATTGATCTCTTCAACTGCGCTCGACAACTCTTCTGCGGCCGAAGCGACTTCTTCTGCGCTTTTGCCGATATTCGTGCTGTTCTTCAGCTCTTCTGCCAGTTCGGATAGTTCTTGAGCCGCCTGTTCGCACTGATTGAGAGCAACCGTTTGCTGATCGATGGTTTTCAGCGACTCTTGGCATGCGGAGCTTTGCTCTTCAGCGGCCGCGGCAATGATTTCCGCGCCTTTTTGCACTTCGACGGCTGCCTTACTGGACTCCTCGTTGGCTCGGGTGATTTCAATGCCGCCCTCAAGAATCTCCTGCATATCCTGGCGGACCTTGGCAAGCCCTTCCGCGGTTTCCCTGCCTTTTTGGACCTCGTTCTTCGCCGCTTGCGCCGAATTATTGATCCCTTCGGAGATCAGCTTGACATCCTCCTGAATCTGCAAAATCAGATTTTGAATGTCCCGGGCGGACTTCTCGGAGGTTTCCGCCAATGTCCGCACTTCGTCGGCCACAACGGCAAATCCTTTGCCATGCTGGCCGGCGCGAGCCGCCTCGATAGCGGCGTTGAGCGCCAGGAGGTTGGTCTGGTCGGCGATGCGCGCAACGGCTTTGACAACCTCGCCGATTGCCGCAGCCTGCTGCTCAAGCTCCGCCACCATCTTCACGGAGGCTTCCTGACGCTCCGCCGCCTTGCCGATAGCCAGAATTGAGTTGGAAATCTGACCGATGACTTCCGTGATCTGGCCTTGCAGAGTTTGCGTCTTCGTGGTGGAAGTCTCGCCGTTTTCTTTTGCCTTGAAGATCAGGCCGGCCCCATGATTGATCGCTTTGAGGGATTGCTGGGAAGCGCTGGACGCCTCTTCGGCCCCGAGGCCGATTTGTTCGACGGCTTTCCGCAGCTCTTCGGCGGCGGACGCCGCTTCCGCAATGCCGCTGGCCAGTTCGCTCGTCGCCGCCGCTACTCTTTCGGCCGCCTTCTGCTGGCGCGCATAGGTTTTTGCTTTGCGTTTTTGAGCTTCGGCGAGCAGTTTTCCACCCCCGGTTGCGATATCGGTTTGTTTTTCACTCTTAATGACCATCGGTGCGTGAGCAACCACCGCAGGGTGGGAGACCGAGGGAGAAGACACACCATTTCGTTTTGCCAATGCCATGGACCTAACCCCAAAGAGCCGTTTTGCGATAGGGTTACGTCTACGCTTCGAATGGTTAAGTTTAAGTATAATTTTGTGATATGACCAATGGTTCTTCTTAAAATCCGTCATCTTTCGACAGAGCTTAGTATTAATTTTGTATAGTATAGTATTTTAGAAAAAGTTCGTTCAAATTTTATTCAATTTGTCGGGGCTGGTCCCACCCGATCTCCGCTTCGCGGGTAATCGGCAACGCGATTTTTTGACAGGATTGCGAGGCGTGCTTGGCGGGGAGATTAGAAAACCTGTCCCGGAAACTCTTCGAAGCGGCGAGCGCGCGGTAACTACGCCAAGTTCCTTCCTCAAAATGTGAGGCCGCGCCCGCCCTGTCCAATGAAGGACCGGAACAGGCTAAGCTGAACTGTTGAGTTGGCATAGGCCCAAAGACGGTAAATAACAAGTTTGTTGGTCAGGGCGCCTTCGCCCGCGATCGATTTCGAGAATCACGCTCCCCTGTGCGAAAAGAAAGCAGGTCGAAGCGAAGCTGTAATTTAGCGATTGCGGATGCGCCTCAGTTTGAGGTGAGCAGCCGTTTGAACCGCTTTTCCCCGCCGGTTCGGCCGCCCAAGCACTCGATATGCGCAAAAGCCGCGGTCCAGGATTTGTTGCGATGGCGCAGCCGCCGAACATTCCTCACGCTCTTCAACGCGCACGCGCTGAAGGACGGCGATCTGGGTCGAAGTCATGACTGAGGCCCTTATTCGTGACAATTCATCGCCGAGTGGGCTTTCGTGTCGCGCATGAATATAAAGACCAGGAGAGAAACCCCGATGATGCAGGTGAGATAATAATAGAACCAATTTTCGTGGCCCAGTGATTTAAACCACAAAGCAACGGAATCGGCGGTGCCGCCGAAGATCGATACCGTCAGCGCGTAGGGAAGCCCAACGCCCATGGCTCGGATGTTAGTCGGAAACAATTCCGCCTTCACGACCGCATTGACAGACGTGTAGCCCGACACAATCATCCAAGCCGCAGCGATCAAGATGAAGGCTTCGAGCGGTCCCTTGGCTCCCTGCAGGGCCGTTAGCAAGGGAACAGTGAACAAAACACCGGTGACGCCAAAGCCAATGAGCAACCATTTGCGGCCAATCCGGTCGGAGATTGCGCCATAGATCGGCTGCAAGATAATACCAAAGATGAGCGAACTCATTGTCACCAAGGTCGTCTGGCCGTCGGTAAGGCCGACCGAAAGCTTGAGAAATTTCTGCATATAGGTCGTGTAAGTGTAGAAGGCGGCCGTACCGCCCGCGGTCAGTCCGGCGACGATCAGAACTTCACGCGGGAATTTCATCAAGGTCCGAAGCGATCCGGTCCGCTTGACGGCCTCTTGTGCTGCCTCGAAGGCGTCTGTTTCAGGTAAATTGCGGCGCATGACGAGAGCGATAAGGGCAAGGAGCGCCCCGATAAAAAATGGAACGCGCCAGCCCCAGGCCCGGATTTCCTCGCTCGTCAGGAAGACTTTCTGCAAGAGCAACAGCACGATCAAGGCGCATATCTGTCCGCCGATCAGCGTCACATATTGGAAGCTCGAATAAAAACCCCGATTACGCTCATCCGCCATCTCCGTCAGATAAGTGGCGCTCGCGCCATACTCCCCGCCAAGACTTAAGCCCTGGATCACGCGGGCAAGGCCCAGCGCGATAGGGGCGAAAATTCCAATTGACGCATAAGTGGGCGTCACCGCGATCATCAGCGAGCCGAAGCACATCAAGGAGACGGAAAGCATCAGCGAGCCGCGCCGTCCGTAATGGTCGGCCAGGTAACCGAACAGCCATCCCCCCAAGGGGCGCACCAAAAACCCGGCCGCGAAGAGCAGCGCGGCATTAAGCTGTTGCACTACTGGATCTGAGCTTGGAAAGAAGGCGCCCGCGAAATAGAGCGCGAAAGCAGCATAAGCGTAGAAGTCGTACCATTCGACCAGATTGCCGGCTGAGCCGATGAAGATGGCCTTCAGACGCCGCCTCATGTCCTGAATGTCGAGATGTTCAGTTCCCGCTGTCGCACTGGCCATACGAGTTTTCCATAACTGTCGCCGCTGGGTTCGTCTTTGTGAGACTTCCAGAATGAAGCGGCCGGGCAGCGCCGCACATCCGCTGGCGAAGCTGCGAAAGCCTGCCACGAAATTAGGTTTAAGACGCCTTAGATTACAATGAAATCGCCGAGGGCAGTTTTTTCATCCATACGGAGCGCCAATGGCGCTGGTTGGCTGCTTAGTTGAATAAACCGAGAAACAGGCGGGGCAAGAAAAGGATCGCTTCCTCCGGCGCAAAATCGTTCCGGTGACGTCGATGCCGCGCTTCGGCATGGGCGTGACGCCAAGACTTACTGTGGACATGACGTGACCCCGCCACCGGCCGATGCTTGCCTGCCTTCCGGGCGGGGGCTGGCGTTTCCACCTTCTCGCGGGCGCCGGGTGGAAGGTAGGAGCGCTCGCTGTCCGCGGGCGCGGCGGCAGTAATGGTTGCGCTTATCGAGCCCGCGACAGCGGCGATAAGGAGCAAACTTTTCAGGTGACGCATATCCATACCCCGCAGGTTGCACAACTCCAGGGGTCCACATACCCGCCAATGCGTCAAATCCCAACCAAAAAACTGAGGCGCGACGCCCCTCAGCCGCCGGCGCCTTCCTCGTACCGGCCGCTGACTTGCATATGGCGCGCGACAAGCCGGGCCAGCGGCGGCCCGATCATGACGATCATCAGGAATCTGATGGTTTGCAGCGCCATCACAAACGGGACATCGACATTGGCCGACGCAGCGATGATCGCGACGGAATCCATGCCGCCGGGGCTCGTTGCGAGATAGGCGGTCAAGGCGTCGATGCCGAGCACGCGCGTTAGGAGATAGGCAAGGCCGCCCGAAAACGAAATCAGAAGCGTCACGGACAGGAGAATCTTCGGAAACGCGCGGAAAGCATGAGTCAGGATCTCGGGCGTGAAATTAAGACCGACGCTCCAGCCGAGAAGCGCGTAAGTGGCCGCCAGCAGCCATTTCGGCAACTCGATCTCGATGACGCCGGAGATATGGAGGATCGAGCCGGCCAGCAGCGTGATCAGCATAGCGCCCGAAGGAATGCGTAAGACCCGGCCCGCGTAGGCGCACGCTCCGGCCAGCAGCAGCGTTTGCGAAAAGGCTTGCCAGCGGACCGGCGGAAACCAGTCGATCGCCGGATGCGGCAAGCCTGTGCCATGCGCCCAAAACGTGGCGACGATCGAGGCGACGCTTGCGACGCAGGCGACGCGGAAATATTGCATGAATGCGACAAGCCGCGCATCGGCCCCGAATTCCGCGGCCATGATCACCATCGCCGCCGCCGCGCCCGGCCAGGAGCCCCAGACGCTCGTCGTCCCGGGCATCACATGCCATCGGCTCATCGCCCAGCCAAGCGCGCTGCTGGCGGCGATTATCGAGAACACGACGCCTAGAATGATGGGCCAATCCTGAAAGAAGGAGTGGACGATCGAGAGCGTGATCGCGCTCGCGATGAAGACGCCCATGATCGCTTGCGCTCCCAAATATGGGATGCGGGGAACCCGGATCGCCGCGCCTTTGACCCCCATCACAACGCCGCCCGCCATCGGTCCGAGGAACAGCGCCGCTGGCAGGCCTGCCGTTTGCAAGAGCGCGGCAAAGGCGGCTGAAAGCGCAGCGAGAAGCAGCCATTGCACAGCGGCCGGCAGGGCGGGAACGCGGCTCAAGGAAAGGATCAAGACGGCGGTCTCCTGCCGCCTCTTCGTTCGCGGCCCCTGATGGCATCTAAGCCGGATGCTCCCGAAACGCAATTTGACCAGAGCGCGTAGGGCGCATGCGTATGTTGAAAACCGAAAGCAGGCCTCGGAACTGTTTCCGGCGAGTGCTACCTTACCGCCAAGCTGGTCTTCACGCTTTTGAGAGGTCTGACAATCGCTCCATTGTGCAATGCAGCAATGCTGTAGCGCACGAAAGCGCACATTTAGCATTGGTTCAAGCATGCGTTCCCCACGGACAGAACCTGGAATTGGAAAAACAATTTATGACAGCCAAACCGCGTCTTTGCCGCTTTCAAAGCCTCGGCCCCCATGGTTTTCACGAGATCGCCTATACCGAATGGGGAAATCCGCATAGCCAGCGCCTCGTCTTCTGCGTCCATGGCTTCACCCGCAACGCGCGCGATTTCGATGCGCTCGCGGCGAGCCTCGCCGAAAGCTGCCACGTCGTGTGCATGGATGTGGCCGGCCGTGGCTCAAGCGAATGGCTGCCGCATAAGGGCGATTATTCGTTCCCGCTCTACCTCTCCGACGCCGCGGCGCTGCTGGCCCGGGTGACAGCGCCCCATCCCGCAACCGGCTTTCGCCGGATGCTAAGCAACAATCCTCCTCCGAAGCAGCACGTGGATTGGATCGGCACCTCGATGGGCGGCCTGATCGGCATGATGCTGGCGGCGAAACGTCATTCGCCCATCAGGCGGCTCGTGCTCAACGATGTGGGGGCGCTTGTGCCGTGGTCTAAGCTCATGCGCATGAAGCAGGAGCAGACGGCGCTGAACGCAACATTCCCGGGCTTCGAGGAGGTTGAGCAGCATCTGCGCGAAACGTGTTCGGAGTTCGGGCCGCTCAGCGATGCGCAATGGCGCCATGTCGCCCATCACGGCGCGATCCGCAAAGCAGACGGATCGCTTATCCTGGCCTTCGACCCCGCCGTGATCACGCATATGCGGACGGGCTCAGTCCCAGGCGTCGCTTTCGGCGGCGAGTTTCTTATGGGCCTCGATCTCTGGCCGACCTACGACACGATCCGCTGCCCAACGCTGGTCCTGCGCGGTTCGGCGTCGGAGCTTCTCCTGAAAAAAACCGCCGATGAGATGACGCAGCGCGGGCCGAAGGCGGAGGTGATCGAGTTTGAAGGGATAGGCCACGCGCCCTGGCTCATGGCGGACGACCAAATCAAGGTCATCCGCGATTTTTTGCTCGAAAGGACGGCCGAGGCGTCCGAATCTGAAATCAGCCGGGTCGAGCCCGCGTTTCTCGTACCATCTTATCTCTGAACGGAAGACGATCCCTTTCGGCGGTTTTTCCCTTAAAATGAGAACTCGGATGGCATCGCGGCGCTCCATCGAGAGAGTATCCGTTAAGGCAGGATGATAGGGGAAAGCGCCTTGCCAGCGTGTTAATGGGCGTGCCTCGCCTCAACGCATTGATTTTACGCGATTATTTCTGGCACAACGAACCCTTCGCCGCGATGGCGCCGCGCTCTTCCCCGTTAACACTCGCGCTGCGATTATAATTAACGGACTTTTGCGAGTCCGCTTTTACGCAAAAAACGCGCATTCGCGCCCAAAAATGCGATTTTTCGCGGCGGGAGGAAATTGAAAAGCGGCCCCGTTTACAATGATCGGATTAACACCGCGTGACGGGCGCTGGCCTTCATTGTTCGTTAGGCCGCGCCAGCCGGTGCGAGCGCCGTCCACGCCGTAGTTTTCGATGACTCGCATATTCCATCAGGATCGATAATCAGTTCCGGCTATGCTTCATTTGGACGGGCAGCGACGCCAGGGAGGTTGAAATTGCCGGCTGTCACTGACCGGACGGCGGACCACAGCGATCCTCTCGGCCCTGTCCATCCCGGTGAAATCCTGCGCGAGGAATTTCTGGCGCCGCTTGCGCTCTCCCCGTATGCGCTTGCCTCCGCTTGCCATGTGCCGCGCACGCGGATCGAACGTCTCGTGCGGGAGAAACCCCGGTGACGCCCGGCACCGCGCTCCGCCTCGCGCGCTATTCCGGCGGCTCCGCCGAGTTCTGGCTTGGCATCCAGGCGCGCTACGATCTGGAGGTTGCGCGGCGCGATTTGCGCGCCGAAATCGAGGCGATTGCGCCGCGCGAGTTGGCGTAGCGGCGCCGTCCAGCTCTCGCCGGGAAGGGTTAATGTGGTGTGAATGAGAAAGCTTCCAGCTCTGCTAATCTTGCCAGGGCAGCGGCTCCAGCGCGCGGGCGACCATCTCCGGCTCGCGGGCGATGACCCGCAAATAAGCGCGCGCCGCGGCATCCGGCTCGCAGCGGCCCTGCTCCCAATCGCGCAGCGTGCCCGGCGGGATATGATAGCGCGCGGCGAACTCCTCCTGGCTGAGCTTCAGCGCGCGGCGCATGGTGATGGTGCGCGGAACCAGGCGCATTTTCGCAAGGCTTTCCTCGGTGATCGGCTGGGCATCGGGATCGGCCATCGCAGCGGCATGGATCTCTTCATCCGTCATGGCGTCGAAGGCGCTCCAATCGAATTTGTCTTCATTCTTTGGCGTTTTGCTCATGGTACAATCGTTTCTCGAAGGGTTTGGCGTGACGGGCCGAGATAATGCGAATGCGATTCTCACGGTAGGTGTATGCCACAAACAAGAGGCGGCCCCGTACCATTCCGGTGATTGTGTATCTGTCCTCGCCATAATTTTCGCGCCGGTCGTCCAATTGGACGGCGAAAGCATCCGCAAAGACCCCAGACGCTGCTTCGAACGAAACCTTATGCGCGCGCAGATTGAGCGCCGCCTTCTCATCGTCCCACTCGAACTCGTCAGTTTCCATAATATACGGGCTGCCCGTAAACAACAAGATCTGTCAGTTATGAAATGCATATTTTCTATATCGTCATAAATCGGAGCTGTCATCGGCAATCGTCAGATTACGGCCCACCCGCACAAACTTTAGCCTTGCTTCATCCATGTCCATCCAGCTCAACTTTGTTCATATTGCCCTTTGCGAAACGGATCGAGGCCGCCATGCGCCTGCGAGCATTGAGATCGTTCCTGGGGCGGACGGCAGCGGATAATCGAGCAGCTTCTCCAGGAATTGCCAGCCGGCGCCGCACTTGTGAACTTGAAACCGGCGGGGCTTATGTGCTGACCCTGGCCGCGCGTCGGCAGTTGCGTTGCAACGGCTTTAATGTAGACTTAGTCCATCTAGTTTGGTTTAATACGCTATGGACATCATCAACATCCACGATGCTAAGACCCATCTCTCTCGCCTTGTCGAGAAAGCCGCCAAAGGCGAGCCTTTCATCATTGCGAAGGCGGGAAAACCCTTGGTGAAGGTGACAGCCCTCGATGCGCCCCCGGCCACGGGCAAACGCCGCCTGGGGTTCCTTTCGGGGCAAATTGCCGTGCCGGACGATTTCGACGAAATGGGCCGGGACGAAGCCGAGCGCCTATTCGATGGCGCATGATCCTGCTTCTCGACACGCATGTTCTGCTTTGGGCGGCGGGCCAGCCCGAGCGCTTGCCGCCGGCGGTCCGCGAACTGCTGGAAGAGCCGGATAACGAGCTGGTGTTCAGCGTGGCGAGCCTCTGGGAGATCGCCATCAAGCAGAGTCTCGGCCGAAAGGACTTTCAAGTAGACGCGCGGCTCTTGCGCAGGGGACTTCTTGAAAACTGCTATCGGGAGCTGGAAATCAAGGGCGAGCATGCAGTAGCGCTTGCCGGGCTGCCGCCCATTCATAAGGACCCGTTCGATCGCATGCTCGTCGCGCAATCGATGATCGAGGGCATTCTGCTCTTGACCGCCGACCCGCAAGTCGCGCGCTATCCCGGACCCGTGCGAAAGATATAGCGCAAATTTCGCATAGCCACGTCCTTGCGCATGCGAAGCAAACTTTAGCCTTGCTTCATCCCTATCCATCCGGCTCAACTTTGTTCATATTGTCTTCTACGAAACGGATCGAGGCCGCCATGCGCCTGCGAGCATTGAGATTGTTCCTGCTGCCCGTCCTCTTCGCAATCGCGCTGTCGCCGCCGCCGGCCTTCGCCCAATCGCCCAGCGACGCAGAGCTGAAGGCCATGAACAGCCGCGTCATCGAACTCTATCAAGCGGGCAGATATAACGACGCAATTCCCCTGGGGGAGCAATATGCGGCTGCAACGGCAGCGCGTTACGGCGAAAACGCCACCGAATACGCAACCGCCCTCAACAATCTGGCGACGCTGCTTCAGGCCACGAACCGGCTTGCCGAGGCCGAGCCCTTGATGCGCCGCGTCATCGCGATCTTTGAGAAACGCTTGGGCCAGAGCATCCCAATGTGGCAACGAGCCTCAACAATCTGGCGGGGCTGCTTGAAGATCAGGGGCAGTGGCTGGAGGCGGTCGCTCTCTTTCGCAAGGCGAAGCCCATCATGACCGGGGCTCATACCGGCAGCGAACCGGAGCGCGGCGGGCTGGGAAAGGCGGTCCTGGCGCAAAACACAGGCGGCCTGCGGGCCTATGCGCGGGCGCTTTACCGCGCTGGGGCAAGCGATTTTGCAAACCGCGCCGAGGGCTTCGAGGCGGCGCAATGGGCGCTGCAAAACGATGCGGCGGATGCGCTCTCCGCCATGGCTGCGCGGTTTGCCAAGGGCGGCCAGGAGTTGGCGAAGCTCGTGCGCGAACAGCAGGATTTGCTCGATGCGCGCGAGGCCGCCTATCGCAGGCTCGATGCGGCGGCGGGCAAGGCCGACGCCAAGGCCGCGGAAGTGCGCGCGCCGCGATTGCGCAGATTGAGCGCAAGCTTGCGGAGAAGCAGGCCGCGCTGCGCCAGGCTTTCCCCGATTACGCGGAACTGGCCAATCCGAAGCCGCTTTCGCTTGCGGACGCGCAAGCGCTGCTGGGCGAAGGGGATGCGCTGGTGCTGTTTCTCGATCTCTGGCAATACGGCAAGGTTCCCGAAGAGACGATTGTCTTCGCGCTGACAAAAAAGGAGGCGCGCTGGACAAGCATCGGCTTGGGCGCCGACGCCTTGCGGGAGCGCGTCGCGGCCTTGCGCTGCGGTCTCGATAGCAGCAGCTGGCGGATCGGCAGAACAAAGCCGCGAACTTCTGCAAGAACCCGCTTCGGTACGGAGGCGACGCTATGCGCAGGACACCGCCCTTCGATCCTGCCGCCGCGAATGCGCTCTATCGCGATCTGTTCGGCGGGATCGAAGACCTCATCCAGGGCAAGCGGCTGCTCATCGTGCCGTCGGGCGCGCTGACCCAGCTCCCGTTCGAAGTGCTCGTCACCGCGAAGCCCGATGAGACGCTGCCGCGCTTCGAGGCGTACAAGAAAGCGGCGTGGCTCGGCCAGCGGCAGGCGATTACGATCCTGCCGTCGGTTGGCAGCCTCAAGGCCCTGCGCGCCGCCAAGGCCAGCGAAGCGCCGGAGCCTTTCGCCGGTTTCGGCAATCCGCTTCTGACCGGCGTGGACGGGAGGGACAAAAGCGCCTGGGCCAAGCAGGATTGCGGCAAGCCCGCGCCGCCGAAGCAGAGCCGCATCGCCAGCTTCGTCGCGAGCATCGCCTCGCTGTTCCGGGGCGGCGCGGTCGATGTCGAGGATTTGCGCCGCCAGCCGCCGCTGCCCGAGACGGCGGACGAGCTTTGCGCGGTTGGCCGCGGGCTGGGCGTGCCTGAGGCCGGGCTGAGCAAGGCGGTTTATCTCGGCGAGCGGGCGACCGTCAGCAAAGTGAAGGCGCTGTCGAGGAGCGGCGAGCTTGCCCGCGCCCGCGTGGTGCATTTCGCCACCCATGGGCTGCTCGCGGGCGAAACCGCGCTCTTCGCCAAGAACAAGGCCGAGCCCGCGCTGCTGCTGACGCCGCCAGCCGAGGCGAGCGAGGAGGATAACGGGCTGCTCACCGCGTCCGAGGTCGCGCAGCTGAACCTCAACGCCGATTGGGTGGTCATGTCGGCCTGCAACACGGCGGGCGGATCGGCGGATGGCGCGGAGGCGCTGTCGGGGCTGGCGCGCGCGTTCTTCTATGCAGGGGCGCGGGCGCTGCTCGTCTCGCATTGGTATGTGGATTCCGAGGCCGCCGTCGCCATCACCACCGGCGCGGTGAACGCCATGAAGGCCAACCCGAAAATCGGCCGCGCGGAAGCGCTGCGGAGCGCTGAGGCGGCGCTCATCGCGCGCGGCGGGCGCTTCGCGCATCCGAGCGTCTGGGCGCCCTTCGTGCTGGTGGGCAATGGCGGGCAGTAATGCCGCATCCGTTCGCGAAAGTCTGCTCAGCGAGCGGCGAGACGCCGGCGGCCTGACTTTTTCGCCAAATGGTTCGCGCGATGCAGTTTTGCATAGCGCTTCGCCTTGCCGGCGTGCAAGTGTGCGGACTTCGCGAAGCTGCGGACATGCGCTGACACCGGCAAGCCGCTGGCGTGCTTCACCGGGGACGCAACCTGCGGCGCGGGATTAAGCACCTTGACTGTCCGGTAGCCGCTGGTCCCGCCGCCGAAGCTTAAGACTTCGACACAGACGGGGGCGAGGGCGTCGATCCCAAGCGCGCTCATCGCGTCTGTCGAAAGATCGATAATCCGCCCCAGCAAAGAGGGATTGCGGCCGGCAATCCTTACGATGATGCTTCGCCCCGTGCGCTTATTGCGGACAATCACCCTTGTGCCGACTGGCAGCGATTGGTGAACGGCCGAAATATTCAGGCGCTTATGCTGTTCTTCGTGCGCACCGCTGCTTGGTGTATAGGGGGAGGCGACGCCGCATCCGGCAGCCGCCTGTCCACAGCCTGCCAACCATGCGCCAGCAAAGACCGCAGCCGCATGAATAGTTACTCTTTTCATTCCCAACTTTCTTTTTTACAAGCGTAGTCTTGGCATAGAAGACGGTAAATAAGGCGTAAATAGGAAAGAGAGATAAAGCAGCATACCGTAATAATCTCTACGCTGAATATTGACGAGGATCTGTGCGCCATTATTTTATTAAAGTTCCACGGACTGACGCGCTACCTAGCTTTACATCAACTTCTTAAGATCCGTGCAAATTCAATAACTCATCGCTGCCCCGCCAGAATTCAGGCTGCCGTGATAGAGCATGTGAAAAATCGGCATTACTCCTTTTGCCATGGCCGGGCTTAACCCGTCCATCCATTAACCTATTGAACTCCTTGTTTTTTACTGGAAAGCCGCCTCACGAGAATCAAGCGCGGCTACGATAACTGGGCAGAGATGACCTATCCTCCACGGCGCCAGCGGCTCGCATCAGTCAGACGGCGTACAAGCAATCAAGCCAAACCAGCGAGCGCCTGCGCGGGTCATTCTGCGGCTACGAAAAGCTAGAAAAGTTGGAGCGCACGCCGCTTTTATGGCAAACACCACTCCCATGACGTTCAAGATACGCACACTGGCCGCATTCCTGATCGCGGCGCTGTTATCGTCCGGCGCCGCCGCCGCCGAGCGATGGAACACGCTGCCGCCGCTTCCTCCGATGCCGCCCGCCGCCGCGTCTGGCTATGCGCCCGTCAACGGCATCAAAATGTATTATGCGGTTTACGGCGAGGGCGATCCCATCCTCCTGATCCATGGAGGTCTCGCCAATTCGGACTATTGGGCGAACCAGGTCATTGCGCTTTCAAAGACGCATAGGGTGATCGTCGCCGACAGCCGCGGCCATGGCCGGTCCACCCGGACGGCGGCGCCCATGGGCTACGATCTGATGGCCTCGGATTACCTCGCGCTGTTGGACTATCTCAAGATCCCCAAAACCGCGCTCGTGGGATGGAGCGACGGCGGCATCATCGGGATCGATATCGCCTTATCGCATCCGGAGCGGCTCACAAAGCTGTTCGCGCAGGCCGCCAACGTCACCACGGACGGGGTTAAGCCCGATATGGCGAAGGCGCCCGCGTTCGCCGCCTTCATCGCGCGAAGCGGCGGCGAGCATCGGCGGCTCGCGCCCAGCCCTCGCGAAATCAAAGCCTTCCTCTCCTCGATCGAAAAGATGTGGGCCACGCAGCCGAACTGGACGAAGGCGCAGCTTGCTCAAATCCGCACGCCCACCGCGATTGTGCTCGGCGACCACGACGAGGCCATTACGCGCGATCACACCGATTATATGGCGGCCGCAATCCCCGGCGCGAAGCTGATCATCCTCAAGGATGTGGGCCATTTCGCGCTGCTGCAGGACCCGGACGCCTACACGAAGGCGATCCTCGATTTCGTTGGCGGCCCGTGATCGCGGCCAAGAACGCGGCCGTGATCGGGGCCGGGCCTGCGGGGCTCATGGCGGCGGAAGTGCTCGCGCGCGAAGGCCTCGCCGTCACCGTTTACGATCACATGCCAACCCCCGGCCGCAAGTTTCTGCTGGCGGGGCGCGGCGGGCTCAATCTCACGCATAGCGAAGACCTCCCGCGCTTTCTGTCCCGCTATGGCGGCGCCGAGCCGCATCTGCGCCCGGCGATCGAAGCGTTCCCGCCTTCCCAGCTGATCGCGTGGTGCGAAGGCTTGGGCCAGCCCACCTTCATTGGCACGAGCGGCCGCGTGTTTCCGCGCGCGATGAAGGCGTCCCCACTGCTGCGCGCCTGGCTGGCGCGATTGCGCTCGCTGAATGTCGCCTTGCGGCCGCGGCATCGCTGGATGGGTTGGGACGAGCAGGCCAGGCTCCTGTTCGACGCGCCCGATGGCCGTATCGCCGCCAATGCCAGCGCAACCGTCTTCGCGCTCGGCGGAGCGAGTTGGCCGCGGCTCGGTTCGGATGGCCATTGGACATCGATTTTCGCTGAAGCCGGCATCGCGGTCTCGCCTTTGAAGCCGTCGAATTGCGGGTTCGTGGCGGAGTTTTCCGATCTCTTCCGCGCCCGCTTTGAAGGCGAGCCGCTGAATGGCGCCGAGTTCAACTTCGGCGGCGTGGCGGTTCGTGGCGAGGCGGTGGTGACAAAAACCGGACTTGAGGGCGGCGCCATTTACGCGCTCTCGCCGAAACTGCGCGACGCCATCGAACGCGACGGGCGCGCCGTTCTCACCATCGATCTGCGCCCTGGCCTATCAGCGAGCGATTTGGAAGCCGCGCTTTCCAGGCCCCGCGGCAAGCAATCCCTTTCCACCTTTCTCAGGAAGGCCGCCAAGCTGGCGCCCGTTGCGATTGGCCTTCTGCAAGAGGCCGCCCGCCGGGACGGAAACGCTCTCGCGCGCCGCATCGCCAGCAGCCCTCGCCGCCCTGATAAAGGGCGTTCCTGTACGGCTCTCTGAGGTCGCCCCCATCGAGCGAGCCATATCGACGGCTGGCGGCGTGGCGTTCGATGCGATAGACGCGAGCTTCATGCTGCGCCGCAAACCAGGCGCGTTCGTCGCGGGTGAAATGCTGGACTGGGAAGCGCCGACCGGCGGCTATCTTCTGCAGGGCTGCTTCTCAACCGGCGTAGCAGCCGCTCGCGGCGCGCTGGCATGGCTTGGCGCCGTTTAGATCGAGCGAACCGAGCCTCGCCGCCGCCTGAACGTTGACGCAACCCCCCGAACCGCCCTATCTATGAGCCCAACCTCGAATTAAGAAAGACGGCCCGCTATGACACAGAGGACATACCAACCGAGCAATATACGCCGGAAGCGCAAACATGGCTTTCGCCAGCGCATGGCCACGAAGGCGGGGCGGATCGTCCTCTCGCGGCGGCGCGCCCGCGGTCGCAAGAAGCTTTCGGCCTGAGCAGAGTTCGCAAAAAGTGCCCTTCCCGGTTTTTCAGAAAAGCAAGGAGCGAACGTTTATCGTGAGCGGCAAGCGCTCACTCTGCGAAAACAAAAGATTTCTATGCAAACATTCGATGGTTGCCCAGCGGATGTTTGCATAGACCCTTGACGGCCGTGCAAGCGATCGATGGAGACCCTTAAATCGCGCGCCGAGTTTCAGCGCGTCCAGAAAGGCCGCAAGTGGGTGACCCCGTCATTTATCCTGCAAGGGCTTTCGCGAACGGCCGGCGATGCTGAGAACCCGCGTTTCGGATTCACCGTCTCAAGCAAGTCCGTCGCCAAGGAAAGCTCCGGCGCCAAAAGAAGAGGCAAGGCGGTTGATCGCAATCGCGCGCGCCGAAGGCTGAAGGAGGCGGTGCGGCTCACATTCGTCGAGCATGCGCAGGCCGGCTTCGATTACGTGATCATTGGCCGCGCCTCGGCCTTGACTAGAAATTTCGCCGGCCTACTTGCGGATATGCGGCTCGCATTCCATAAAGTGAGCCAGCCGGCGCGCTCCGATAAGGATCGTAACCCTGTCGCGTGAACGCTGCGCCGGTTTCGCCGGTTTGGCTTTCCTTGCGGAAGGGAACCGGCTAAAGCGGTTTGGGCTGTCTTGCTTCGTTGGGCGCTTTCCGCACCTCGAAGATCTCCCTTGAGCGGGTTATGGAAAACAACAAAAACTTCATTCTTGCCATTGCGCTTTCGCTTGCTGTGCTGGTTGGCTGGCAATATTTCTATATGGGTCCAGCCCAAAAGGCCCGGCAGCAGGCGGCGGAGGCGATGCGCGGCACGCAATCGCAAACTGCGGGGAACGAAGTTTCGGCCCCAAGCGGACCTGTATCGTCGCCTTTGCCCGCAGCGGGCGTTCCGTCCGTACCCACTTCCGCTTACGCCTCGCGTGACGCAGCCATCACAGCGTCACCGCGCGTGAAAATCAACAGCCCCGCCTTGATCGGATCCATAAATCTGAAGGGCGGCCGGATCGACGATCTGGTCTTGCGCGATTACACCGTTTCCGTCGATCCGAGCAGCCCCAAAGTCGTTCTCCTTTCGCCATCTGGAAGCCCCGAGCCATACTTCACCTTCACCGGGTGGTACACGAACCAGCCGGGCGTCACAGTGCCGGGCGACAGCACGGTGTGGGAGCAGGAGGGCGCAGGCGCTTTGACGGCGCAGTCGCCAGTCGCGCTGCGCTGGGATAACGGCGCTGGCTTGATTTTCCACCGCAGGATTTCCGTCGACGACCACTATATGTTCACCATAGCCGATGAGGTCGAGAACAAGACGGGCGAGCCCGTCACGCTCCGGCCTTGGGGTCAGGTGGCGCGCCTGACGGAGCCGAAAACTCTGTTGGGATATTCGGTGCTCCATGAGGGGCTCATCGGGATGCTCGGGACCACGGGGCTGAAGGAGCTGACTTATCCCAACGCGATCAAGAACTTCGATCCGGCCACGAATACCGTCAAGGAGACCGTTTCCGGCAAGGGCGGCTGGCTTGGCTTCACCGATCAATATTGGGCGACCGTTCTCGTTCCCGATCAAGCAAAGCCTTACGACGCGCGCATGTTCGGAAACGAAAAGAAACAGTTTTACGCGGACTACCTTGAGAATCCGCTGACGGTCGGCGCCGGTCAGAGAGAGACAGTGACGAGCAGGCTGTACGCCGGCGCGAAGGAGGTCAAGCTCCTCGAACAATACACGGCGGACTACCACATCGACCGCCTCAATCTGCTTGTCGACTGGGGATGGTTCTCCTTCATCACCGAGCCGATGTTCCATCTGATGAACTTCTTCTACAAGCTCGTCGGCAATTTCGGCGTCGCCATCCTGCTCACGACCGTCTTGGTGAAGCTGCTTTTCTTCCCGCTCGCCAACAAGTCCTTCGAGTCGATGAGCAAGATGAAGAAGCTCCAGCCCGAACTAAAGAAGATTCAGGAGCAATTCAAAGACGATAAGCAACGCCAGCAGCAGGCGATGATGACGCTGTACAAGAAGGAGAAGGTGAACCCCATGGCGGGGTGCCTGCCGATCGTGATTCAGATCCCGGTCTTCTTCTCGCTCTACAAGGTGCTGCTGGTCTCGATCGAAATGCGCCATGCGCCGTTCTTCGGCTGGATCAGGGATCTTTCGGCGCCGGACCCGACCTCTGTTTTCAACCTGTTCGGGCTCATACCTTGGACGCCGCCGCAATTCCTGATGCTGGGCGCGCTGCCGCTTGTGATGGGCATTTCGATGTGGGTTCAGATGCGCCTCAATCCAGCGCCGCCCGATCCGATACAACAGAAGATCTTCGCCTGGATGCCAGTCATCTTCACCTTTATGCTGGCGCACTTCCCGGCAGGCTTGGTGCTCTATTGGACTTGGAACAACATTCTCTCCTTCAGCCAGCAGGCTTTGATCATGAAGCGGCAAGGGGTTGATATCGACATCATGCACAATGTCGGGATCAAGAAGATGCATGGCACCGTCCAGAAAGCCAGATCGAAGCTTAAGAACAATGGGCGGAGCCGCACCCCTGCCGAGTGAGGCTCAGCTGTCCGAGGCGGATCAAATCGAAGCGCGTGAGCTTACCGTTCGCGCGCTTGAGCTTTTCAAGGCCCCGGCGGAGTTCGTGCTTGGCGTGACCGAGGTTGATTCGCTGCCGCAAAGCGGCCGCGTGGAGATCGCTTTCGCCGGACGCTCGAACGTCGGCAAATCGAGCCTCTTGAATGCGCTGCTCGCCCGAAGAAGCCTTGCGCGGGTCTCGAACACGCCGGGGCGCACGCGCGAGCTGAACTACTTCTCCGTGGGCGAAACCCTCTTCGTCGTCGACATGCCCGGCTATGGCTACGCGAAAGCGCCGAAATCCCTCGTGAAGGGCTGGACGCAACTCATCCACGATTACTTGCGCGGCCGCTCGCAGCTAAAGCGGGTGATGCTCCTCATCGATAGCCGCCACGGACTGAAAAGTTCCGACAAGGAGATCATGACGCTCCTCGACAAGGCGGCGGTGTCCTATCAGGCCGTGCTCACAAAGGCCGACAAGCCGAAAGCGGGCAGCCTCTCTCAGGTCATACGCGAAACGGAGGAGGCGTTGCGAAAGCATCCTGCCGCGCATCCCAAGGTGCTCGCAACCTCCGCTGTCGAAGGAATCGGGATCGAGGACCTCCGTTCGGCCATTGCCGAACTCTGCTGAGCCGCCTGCCATGGATGCGCTGGCAACTGCTCGTTTCGCCAACAACTTCGCCGAACCGCTTTGTATCCACAACCCAGGTCGCCCGCCTCCCCTCATGAGGGAGGCGGGCTCCGCTCAGCCCCTAGTGAGTGACGCGAGTTCAGTTACCAAGGCGTGGTCGACGCGTCTTTTTTCTCCAGGCCGGCGGATTAAAGCGGCCAAGGCTCTAAGCTCTATCAGGGTTGCGAAAATAAATTCCCTGAGCTCTTCATCAGAGGCGTTCTTGATTGAGCGGCCCTTATCAAAATATATTTTCATACATATGCCTCATGCGTTACTCATAACAGACCAGCACAAGCATTCTATTTTATATAAATTACAGAAAGAGATGTGCCAATTGGGAAACTACGCGCCTGCAGGCCGCCCTCGCAACGCGTCTAAGTTGCGCATGGCAGTCGCCCCACCGGAGCTTGACAGTGGCAAATTTCAAACACCGCATGGCAAATAGTATGTTATTACGCGGCTGTAGACATTACGCCGCTACCTTTCAGCCGCGTGCAGAAGCGAGGTTGCATAAGTTCGCGACTTGCCGGCAACCTTTATATCCACAATCTTTGCCACACTTATCGCAGGCGCCACCGCCAACTTTTGCGTGTAATTGGCGTTGCATAAGCTGGACGGGCGCACGCTTTGGTCTTGAAGTCGCCTTTTACCGGGGCTAAAAATCCGCTAATGAGCCAAGGTCGGGGGAAGCCGTGTTCAAAAAAATCGCTCTGAGCCTCATTTGCTTGATGGCGACGCTCCAATTCGGGTTATCCGGGGCGAGGGCTCAGTTGGCGCAGGCTCCTTCCAGCCAGCAGCCGTCGCAATCTGGCAAACTTCCGGACGATGCCCGGCTCATTCTCATGATTCGCAACGCAGTCATCGCGCTCAATCAAGCAAACTTGACCGGCAATTACTCAGTTTTGCGCGACTTGGGCACGCCGAATTTCCAGATGACGAATAGCTCGGCGCGGCTGGCGGAATCGTTTGCGACGCTGCGCGCCCGCAAACTCGACATTTCGCCTGTAATGTTCTTCAACCCGAAGCTTCTTTCCCCCCCTGCGCTACAGGAGGGCCAGGTTCTGCGGCTGACCGGCTTTTTTCAGACAACGCCGGAGCAGGTGAATTTCGATCTCGCCTTCCAGCTCTTTGGCGATCAATGGACGCTGGCTGGGATCGCCGTCAACGTTGCGCCGGCCGGAGACAATTCCCAAGCCTTCGCTGCCCCGCAGACTCCTCCGCCAAGCCGCACAACGGAGAGCGCTGACGCAAACCCGGTCCGGATCGACCTAAGCCTGCCGGCGCCGCCGGCGGCGCCTCACGCGGCGGCGCCCAAGAAGGCCGCCGGCAAAAAGCCTAAGCCGCCTGCCTCCCAGCAAACCGCCGCAGCGCAGCGGGCCGCGCCGCGCGGCTACTCCGGAGTCGCCGCCGGCGCAGGCCGCGACCCCAGCAGCGAAACCCGCGCCGCAGAGCGCTGCGAGCCCAGAGTGGAATCCTTTTGGCCGGTAATTTGAAGGCTTGGCTTCTTTGCGCCGCCGCGTGCGCCCTTGTCCTCGCCGTGGCAGGCGCAAGGTCGAGCGCAGGAGATGCGCCCGGGCAGGATAACCGGGAAGCGAAAAAAGTCTTCGCCGCGGTAAAAGCGCCAGCCGGGCAGCCTGCGCAAGCAATCGGCCGATACGAGCGCGGTTGCATCGCTGGCGCGCAAATGATCGCTACGACCGGTCCTGCGTGGCAGGCCATGCGGACCTCGCGCAATCGATTCTGGGGCCACCCTGTATTGATCGCTTACATCCATAAGCTCGCCAGCGACGCGCAGCGGCTGGATGGCTGGCCCGGCATCCTCGTCGGCGACATGGCTCAACCCATCGGCGGCCCATTGCTGGGCGGGCACGCTAGCCATCAGATCGGTCTCGACGCCGATTTTTGGTACATGCCTATGCCCGATCATAAGCTGTCCGCCGATGAACGCGAG
Organism: uncultured Alphaproteobacteria bacterium; assembly: GCA_963766815.1. GTDB lineage: Bacteria > Pseudomonadota > Alphaproteobacteria > Rhizobiales > Rhodomicrobiaceae > Rhodomicrobium. Next base: position 115,053 of record CAVYBZ010000027.1, read on the forward strand.
CATCTCGCAGCGGAGAACATGGTCGATCAGGCGACTCTTACAGCCGACAAGAAAGTGTGGACGGAGGCCCAGGTGAAGCTTGTCCGGCGCGCGGCCTCTTACCCTGAAGTTGCGCGAATTTTCGTGCATCCCGCCTTAAAAAAAGCGCTCTGCGAAACCGCTGGCGGCGATAGGGCGTGGCTGCGAAAAATCCGGCCGTGGTACAAACACGACGATCACTTCCACGTCCGACTGAATTGCCCGTCTGGAAGCCCCGCATGCGTCGAACAGGCGGCGACACCCGCCGATGACGGCTGCGGCCAAGAGCTGGACGAGTGGTTCAAAAAGCTGAGGGCGGTCCCGGCAAAACCAAAGAAGCCGGCGCCGCCTCCGAAGCCGATGCTGGTCTCGGACCTTCCCAAGGAATGTCAGGCATTGGCGATCGCCGCGGAGAACGCGGGGAAGGAGAATGCCGCGGCCACGTCTCACTAGTACGCCCGCCCCATTTGCAGCGGGCGTCAACGGGACTTGCCGCGGACAAGGCGTACTTGCGACTTTATGACTTCTAGCAGAGCTTATCCGCCGGAAGTTCGCTTGCGAACGTGCGGCGACGGATGCGAACTTCCGGCGGGCTGTACTAGCCCTACTGCGATTTGCAGCGCGGCCAGAAATCGGAAGGTTGCGGATCGTAAACCCATTCGTTACCTAAGGCGCTATGTACGCTCGCCAAAAGAAGACCTCCGGGGCCGAAATCGAGGAGCTGATTGCGCTGCTCGCGAAGCTGCCGGGTCTTGGGCCGCGCTCGGCGCGCCGCGCCGCGCTGCATCTCATCAAGAAGCGCGAGCAGCTGCTCCTGCCCCTCGCCCGTGCGCTTGGCGAGGCGGGGGCTAAAATCGCGATCTGCAAGGAATGCGGCAACATCGACACCGAGCAGCCCTGCGCGATCTGCGCCGACGCCGCGCGCGACGCCACGATGATTTGCGTGGTGGAGGAGGTGGGCGATTTGTGGGCGCTGGAGCGCGCCCAGATCGTGCGCTCGCGCTATCATGTGCTGGGCGGCACGCTGTCGCCGCTCGACGGGCGCGGGCCGGACGATCTGACCATCGCCAAGCTTGCCGAGCGCGCCCGCGCGCCCGAGGTCCGCGAAATCATCCTCGCGCTGAACGCGACGGTGGAAGGCCAATCGACGGCCCATTATATCGCGGCGGAGCTGGAGAGCTTGCCGCTAAAAATCACGCGCCTCGCGCGCGGCGTCCCCGTCGGCGGCGAGCTCGACTATCTCGACGAAGGCACGCTCGCGGCGGCGATCAAGCTCCGTCAGCCCGTCTAACCCTGGCCCAGAAACAAACGTACAGGCCGCGTTTTCGTATGGTATCGTTTTCCATGATGACGAGTAATGATAAGTCCGGCGACGCCGGGGCGCCGAAGCCTCCATCCCCAGAGGAGCGCTTGCTCGAAAAGAAGGTGCGCGAGGCCAGGCGGGCGCTTCTTTTTGAAAAGCTGTGGCCGCGTGTGTGGCTGCCGCTTGCAGTGTGCGGCGTGTTCGTCCTCCTGTCGGCTGTCGAGTTTTGGCAGGTTTTACCGCCGCGCGTGCATCTCGGCTTGCTGTGGGCTTTCGGCGTAGCGCTCGGCCTTTCTTTCCTGCCGTTGTTGTTCTGGAGGCGTCCGCCGCGCGATACATCGCTGGCGCGCATCGAGCGGGCGTCCGCTCTCGACCACCGGCCGCTGACGGCTTATAAGGACACGCTCTCGCAGGAAGCCGTTTCTCCGGAAACCGTGGCGTTGTGGGAGGCGCATCGCGCCCGCGCCGCGAAGTCTCTCGCCAAACTCAAGGCGGGGCCGGCCCGCCCGCGCATCGACCGTCACGATCCTTTTGCGTTACGCGGGCTTCTCGTGCTGCTGCTTGTGGCTGTCGCGGCCTGGTCCTCGACGGAGCTTCCGGCGCGCGTGCGCGCCGCTTTCCAGGTCCCCGAGATCCCGTTCGGCGGTCCGGGCTTCCGCGTCGACGCCTGGATTTCCCCGCCGCCCTACACCCGCAAAGAGCCTTTCGTGCTCGCCAATGGCGCGCTTTCGGCGGTCAGTGGCGCCGTCGACGTTCCCCAGGGGTCGGTGCTGACCATCAAGATCAATGGCTCCGGCGCCAAGGACTACCGGGTGTCTCTCACCACGGGCGACAATTCGCGAACTCTCGATCCCGCGAGCCAATCGGGCGATACCTACGCCGAGTACACGCAGACCATCGATCAAAGCGCAACCCTTTCGATCGGCTGGACTTTGGCGTTTGTGCGAACATGGGCGCTGACGGTGATTCCGGATCGTGCGCCAACGATCGGGTTTACCGGGCCGATCGAAGTGTCCCACCGGGCCGTGATGCTCTTCAAATATAAGGTGGATGACGATTACGGGGTCTTGAGCGCCGAGGCGCGCATTGAGCGGATTATTCCGGCGCCGGAAGGCGGCGCGGCGGTGACCGATGCGCCTCCTCAGATCGGCATTCCGCCTGTGTTTCCGCTTTCGCTGCCTCGCGCGCCTGTAAAGTCCGCCGAGGCCAAGACCTATAAGGATTTGACCGCTCATCCCTGGGCTGGCCTCCCTGTGGTTGTGACGCTGATCGCCAAGGATGAAGCGGGCCATGAGGGCCGAAGCACGCCCCGCGGCATCATTCTGCCGGAGCGCAAGTTCATGAAGCCGCTTGCGAAAGCCGTCATCGATCAAAGGCGCTCACTCGTCGAGAACCCTGCCGACACCACGCGCGTGGCGAGCAATCTCAACGCGCTCGCCATCGGCGCCGAGGACGACGGCGCCGCGCCAACGGTTTATCTAGGCCTTCGTTCCGCCTTCTGGCGTCTCAGAAACGCGCCGGCGCTCGAAGATGTGGAAAGCGCCGTCGAGCAGTTGTGGGATGTCGCCATTCGCATCGAGGATGGGAATTTGTCGGCCGCCGAGCGGGATTTGCGCGCGGCTCAGGAGCGCTTGAAGGACGCGATCGAGCGAGGCGCGTCTCAGGAAGAAATCCAGAAGCTGATGGCCGAGCTTCGTCAGGCGCTGAACAGTTACTTGCAGGCGCTCAAACAGCAGCAGGCGGGCAAGAGCGACAGGGCGGCGCTGTCCCCGGATGCAAAAACGATCTCGCCGCAGGATCTCCAGCAGCTGCTCAATAAGATCGAGAGCCTTGCCAAAGCGGGTTCGGCCGAGGCCGCTGCTCAAATGTTGAACGAGCTGCGCGATATTCTGGAGTTGATACAAACTGCGAAAGGAGACGCCGGCTCCGAGGAAGAGGACAAGGAGAACATGCAGCGCCTCAACCGCATGACCGATATTCTCCGGCAGCAGCAGCAGCTTCTCGACGAGACTTTCCGGGCGCAGCAGGGAGAGGAAGGCGATCAAGGCGACAAGGATCAGCAAGAACAGCGCGGGCAGCGCGCTCAGAAGCAGCCGGGTGAGCGCGGACAAAGCCATAGCAAGAGCGCCTCGGACCTGAAAAAGCGCCAGAACGACCTTCAGCGCCAGCTTCAGGAGCTTTTGACCGGCATGGGCGCCAAGGACAACGACCCGGTCCTCAAAAAACTGCAAGAGGCCGAGGGCGCGATGGGGGATGCTGGCGAGGCGCTCAAGCAGAACGAACTCGGCGAAGCCGGCGATCACGAAGGGCGCGCGGTCGACAGCCTGAAACAAGGAACTCGCGGCATGGCGGAGCAGATGATGCGTTCGGGCGCCGGCCGCGGCGGGTCTCAAGCAAATCGCGATCCGCTTGGACGCAAGCTAGGCAACCGTCTCGACGATCCGGGCGATAGCGTCAAGGTTCCAGACGAGATTACCGTGCAGCGAGCGCGGGCGATCCTGGACGAGCTTCGAAAGAGGCTGGGTCAACCGTCACGTCCTCCGGTCGAGCTCGATTACCTCGAACGCCTGATCAAGCCTTATTAGTTTGTCACAGGCGTCGCCGGTCCGCTGGGTATGGAACAGCCTCCTGGCGAGCAACCGAACCACGACCTCACGGCGAGGGTAGCGCTTTGATAACACTAGCCATATCCTAAAATACTCGAAGGAATCAGCCAGAAACTAAGCTTTCCGCTTAAGCAAACTTCGCCGGCGGCGCCCACTGATCGCCAAGGCTTGGAGTTCTGTGCGTCAAGTTTGGCGGCAAGGGCTTCCCCCTCACCGCCCGCCTTGGCGCCGGCTTCGCGGGCGCCCTCTCTGTCGGGCTTTCACCCGCGATGGTTCGGCCTCTGGCGGCTTACGGAAGGCCACGAGCCGCAGCACCAGGGGCGGCGCTATTTTGCGCGCAATCGAAATGGGCCCGTCGATAACGCCCGCGTTCCCGGCCGCAGCAAGACCAGCCAAGATGTCAGCGTTCCAGCTTACCGGTTCAAAACCAATAGCCAGTCCAGTGAAAGCGGGGGCTCGGCGGCAAGGGCGCCAATCCCGCAGGATTCCCGTAAGCGCTGGGGAACATAAGGGGCTTCGCCGCCGGGCGTTTCAGCGCCATGAGCCGGGCGATGCGCTCGGATGTTTGCGGGTGCGTTCTTAAGACCGAAGGCAGCGGGATGCGCCGGCCGGGCATGAAAATGTCCTCCCAAAGCCGCCCTTGATAGCGTTCGAGCTTGCTGAGCGCCGATGCGAGCGCTTCTGGATCGCCGGTAAGCGACGCGCCGCCAAGATCGGCGTCGTATTCGCGCGATCGTGAGAGCGCCAGCTGCAACAGGCTCGAAAGTGTTGGGGCGAAATAGAGAATGCCGATCGCCAGCCACGGCATCGGCTTGCCGGAGACAAAGGCGGCGGGCACGCTCACGAAAAACAGGAATACGGCGAAAAATGACAGGCTTCGCGTGAATCGGCTCAGGATGTCCGCAAGGCTCATCACCCAGATGTCGTTGTTGCGCACATGCGTGATTTCGTGCGCGAGCACGCCCGCAAGCTCCCGGACATCGAGGCGGCGCAGCAGCCCTTCGGTCACGCCAAGCGAATAATGGGAGGGTGTGCCGACAGCGAATGCGTTGAGCGTGGGGCTTGGGATCACGTAGAGCCGCGGAACGGCGGAAAGGCCCGCGCGCGCGGAAATCGTTTGCACGATGCGAAGGATACCGCCGCCGCGCAAGGGATCGATGGGCCGCGCGTTGAACATGCGCATGATGGCTTCAGGCGCAACCCGGGGCCCGATCAAAGAAAACACGGCGACAAGGATCAGCGCCCAGAAGACGCCCGGCCGGCCGAACAGCGTAAAGGCTGAAAACGCGGCGATGGCGCCGATCCCGCCAACGAGCGCAAAAGACTGCGCGATATTGCGGAGGCGAGCGCGCCGGCGCCGTTCCTCGTCCAGATACGCCATCGGAACTCCTGCCCATCCAGTATGCGCTGCGATATGGCGAGAGCCGGCGCATTCTCAAGCAAGGCCGCAGTCAAATGACCGTCAGTTGCTCAGGACCTGAGCGGCTTTCCCGTGACGTCGTCGGTCGTCCAGGTCTGGCTCTGGAAGGCGAAGAAGAAAGCCGTCGCCCCGCCATCCGGGAAACGCAGGATGAGGCCGCCATCCTGCCAGATTCCATCGTCGCGATCGTGCGGCGGCGGGCTGCCCTGGTTCATGTGGATGTCATGGATGCCGCGGCCGGGCTCGAAACCGAAATATTGATCGGGCTTGTCTGGCTCCGGCCCCCAAGGATTGCCGAAGGCGAAGAGTTCGGCGCCTTCAGTGTCCGTTACACTCGTCAAAGCTTTGCTTAGCAACGTGTCGAGCGCATCGGGATCGCCGATGGAGCCTACATCCGCGGTGCGCATTGCGCCCGTATCGAAAAAATCGCCGCGCACATAATCCAGACGCAGCAGCCGGTCGTCCCGTGCGGGGCGCGTGAGGCCCAGCGGCAGCGGGGATAGATTATCGAGAATGGGATGTTTGAAGTTTTGCTCGGCGTGGAAGAGAAGGTTCGTCTGATCGTCGGAGCGCACATTCACCGCGAGCCGCCACGGACCGTCCGGCACGCCGATCAGGACTTCGAGATGCGGCGCCGGATCACCGGGCTTGTGATGCAAGAACTGTGTGGGCTTGCCGCGTAGCACGCCGTAACGGATAGGCATAACAATCCCCCTCCTTTTCTGATTTTATAGTGTCAGATTCCGCCTGCAGCGTAAATATTTAAGCGCGGATGAGGGGCGGGGCCGCCGTCCGCTTGGCGGGGCGGCGCTTCAGAAACTCGGGCACAACCTCCCCGGCGTCGTCGGCGACGATATAGCGCGTTTCAAGGCCGGGCCGGATGAAAAGCTGCTCGCGCATCCTGTCGAACATCTGAAGCAGCAAGTCCCAATATCCGGCCGTGTTCACGATGAACACGGGCTTGTCGTGATGGCCAAGCTGCGTCCAGGTGAGCTGCTCCACAAGCTCTTCCAGCGTGCCGACGCCGCCCGGCAAAGCCACGAAGCCGTCCGACAGGTTGAACGAATACCTATCGAAAATCTATATCGACAGGGGATCGATATAAACGTTGTGGGAAAATTTAAGATCCTAATAGCTCATAGTACTAGACTCACGATCACTAAGAGCTACATACTTGGGCCCGGTGCATGAGTAACAACGTTTACCAGCTAAGTGAGCCTCCTCCCCAGTGTTAAGTTTGAAAGATAATTGAAATGAGCTTAGAGCCTAAGCGCGACTCTCTCCCCCGCCAGCGCCTTTAAGGATAACGGCTTGCTATTGTACTATAGACACTTAGTTGGATTGGAGTTTAAGGATAGGACACCAAACGAAGTTTATGAGCTAAGTTTCTCTCGCTTGCTTAAGATGGACGCGGCTAAAGCCGTTTGGCCGGCTCGCTATGCATCGGTGCCGCTTATGCTCGGAACCGACGAGCGTGATCTATTTATTCCTATCGTGAGGCAAATCCTATCGCAGGTGTCAGAGGGTGCGAGGGTTTTAGACATAGGTGCGGGCGATGGGCAAACGGTCGGTAATTTCATCGACGGTTTCCCTCCCGAAACGATTATTGATATAATAGAGCCAAATAAAGCCTATGCGAATAGTTACGCTTCGATGATCTCGCAGCATCATAGAATAACGTTGAGAAATAAGCTAACCGCAACGTTTAAAGAATTTTTGGGATACACGAAGAACCGGAAAAAGGAACTTTACGACGTTATCTTATGCCTTCACTCGGTCTATTTTATCGATGAAATGAATGAATTTATCCGTTTTTTAGATTCGTCCCTCAAACCAGGTGGATCTGCAATAATCGTGTTTGCTGACGAAGAGTTTGGGTACACTGGAAGAGTATATCATAATTATCTAAAAAATACAAACCCCTCCAAGGCTTCTCAATTTCTACAAATTGTCCGCAATAGAAAGCGGGTGTTGTTGGAACAGGATGTTATCTCATTAACTACAGGAAAGTTGAAAGCGATTAGAAAAGATATGCAAGAATTCGAGGCTCTATGGTCATGATTGGGGGGATTTATTAGCTTTTGGGTTTATTACGGGGTTGCCATTCTGCGATGAAGCTCAGTGGGAGGATAAAATCGATCAAGTATATAATTTTCTTGTTAATGAATATCGGTCCGTGGATGTTGCTTTGGAGCTGAAACCACCGCGTCTCCATATGTTATCGGTGCATGAGCCCCAGATCGTAATCCAACTCTTTAGAGAATAACTAGCAATCCTTTATTTCAAAATGCTTGATCAAAGCGCCAACCAAAAGGTCATAGATAAATAATGTAATGAGTAAGACTGAATAAAGTAGCACGTGAATACGCACCGAAGCATAGGCATTTGCCTGATTTGCAAAATCTTCTATGGCACCAGGACCAAGTCTAGATTTTAGAAATTGTAGCGTGGCTTCGAAGAGGATCAACAGGAGTAGAAAAATCACAGATATAAAGGAAAGCCACCAGGCCCTTCTATAGAAGATTGTACGTGAATCTCTGACGGATAACAGTCTTCTTTCCTGAAGTTCGTTGCTGCTTAGTTCGGCGCTCCCGGACCACTTTACCCATATCACCAGGTGACATAGCATTACAGACAAGAGCGATGTGATTGCTGTGTTATATAGAATCATAGTTACGAAGTCACTTACCGTGAATAACTTGTCCGACAAAAATATCCCAACTGCGGCAAGCAGAATTCCATTAAATTGAAGGATACTGTTAGTTTTTCCATCTAAAATATTTAGATTCTCATACATGTGATCGAAGACATATTTCTGCTGCGCCGTCTTTTCGGTTTTATAGTTTCTGGAACTGGCTATTTTTTTTAATGCCCGAAGGTATTCTTCCTTCTGTTTTTCTGTGATCGGGATATTTCTTTTTAGAAACAACCACCGACATAGGAAATGTTCAATTCCAAACCGTGATGTATTTTCGGCCGATACTCTTACCATTTGACACCATTTAACAGGCACGCAACTTTAAATTGAATTAAAGTTTAAAAACTATAGCAAATTTTCAAAATCTATCAATACCCGAACATGGCTCGCTGCACGTTTTGCTGACGCAGCTTCCTGCAAAGAGTTTAAGCGCGAGAAAGGCCCGGGAGAGCGGTTCGCCTGGGATGGTGCTTCAGAAACTCGGGCACGACGTGCGCGGCTTCTTCGATCACAGTGTAGGATATTTCTATGCCGGGCCGGACGAAGAGCTGCTCGCGCATCCTATCGAACAGTTGCAGCAGGAGGTCCCAGTAGCCTGCGGTGTTCAAGATAAATATTGGCTTGTCGTGATGACCGAACTGCGCCCAGGTGAGTTGCTCCACGAGTTCCTCAAGCGTTCCAACGCCGCCCGGCAAGGCGACGAAACCGTCGGACAGGTTGAACATAAGCATCTTGCGCTCGTGAAGCCCTTGGTCACATGGCGCTCGTCGATGTTTTCAAGCGCGTTTTCGAATTCGAGAAGCGATCCCGGTATGATCCCTGTGACGTGGCCGCCACAATCGCGGACCGTCTGGGCTACGGTGCCCATCAGTCCATGTCCGCCGCCATAGACGAGCCCGATCTGCGCTTCCGCCATTGCCCGGCCGAGAGTTATCGCCGCGGCCTTAAAGCGCGGATCCTTGCCGGATCCGGAACCGCAATACACACAAAGGCGTTTCATTTTCTTTTGTTTCATAAGGCCGTCATCACATCCAGAACGAGCTTGGTCAAGAGCTTAGCCGCGTTCGGCTTGCCCGCCGCTTAAGGAACGAAGATCTCGCCAATGGCGGAAATGCGCTTATATGGAGAGCTGGCTTTCCACTTGCCACGCGCGTTCCCTGAATCGCTTTCTGAGCATCCATCGTTTGAGCATCCATCGTTAAAGAGGCATTTTTTGCGCCATCATGCCGTTTCGCATCACGCAGCTGCGCCCGAACAAGAGGGCGACGGGCGTCACGAAGCGATCCTCAAATATTTGCTTCCGTTTGTGTGGCCTGAGGGGCGGCCGGATCTCAAGTTGCGGCTTGTGCTGGCGGCGGCCGCGCTGATCGCGGCAAAGGTTGTCACCATCGCAATGCCGCTCGCGTATAAGGCGGCGGTGGATGCGCTGACGGCGATCCCTCAGTCCGATGCCGTGAGCAGGGCCGTGCAGATTTCAGCCGTCCCGCTCGCCTTGATCGTCGCCTATGGCGTGGCCCGCGTCTCGATGATCGGCTTCATCCAATTGCGCGACGTGCTGTTCACCCATATCGGCCAGCATGCGACGCGGGTGCTCGCCACCGAAACCTTCCGCCATGTGCACAATCTCTCGCTGCGCTTTCATCTGGAGCGAAAGACGGGCGGCCTTTCGCGCGTGCTGGATCGCGGAAAGCTGGCGATAGACCTCATCATCCGCCTGGTGGCCTTGAACCTCGTGCCGACCATCCTGGAGGTTGTGTTCGTCTGCCTGCTGTTCGGGTTCTATTTCGGATGGGAACTCGTCGCGCTCGTCGCCGTCATGATTGTGCTCTACGCTTGGTTCAGCTTCTATTTCAGCGAAAGGCGCATCGCCATCCGGCGGGAATATATCGAAGCCGACATGGATGCGAGCACGAAGGCCATCGACAGCCTCCTGAACTACGAGACCGTTAAATATTTCGGTAACGAGCGCTGGGAGGCCAGCCGCTTCGACCGCTCGATGGAGCGTTTCGAGCGCGCCAGCATCCTCACCTACAGCTCGCTCGCCGTTCTGAACTCCGGCCAGACCCTGATTTTCACGGCGGGCATGGTGCTCGCCATGCTGCTCTCGGCCCGCGGCGTCGCGCTTGGGACCATGACGGTCGGCGATTTCGTGCTGGTGAACGCCGTTTTCATCCAGCTCTATCAGCCGCTGAACGTGATGGGCATGATCTATCGCGAGACGAAACAGGCGCTCGTGGATATCGAGGCCATGTTTACCTTGCTTGAGCAGGAGCCCGAAATCAAAGACAGGCCAGGCGCCAAGCCCCTGATCGTATCCAAAGGCGCGATCAGGTTTGAGAACGTCTATTTTTCCTACGATGAAGCGCGGCCGATCCTGCGCGGCGTCGATTTCGAGGTGCCGCCAGGGCATATGGTTGCGCTTGTCGGGCCATCGGGCGCGGGCAAATCGACGGTTTCCAGGCTTCTCTACCGCTTTTACGATGTGAAATCGGGCCGCATCCTGATCGATGGGCAGGACATTCGCGACGTGACGCAGGAGTCGCTCCGCGCGGCCATCGGCATCGTGCCGCAGGACACCGTGCTGTTCAACGACACCATCCAATATAACATCCGCTACGGCCGGGTGACCGCCACCGACGAGGAGGTGAAGGAAGCCGCGCGGCTGGCGCAGATCGACGGGTTTATCCAGCAATTGCCGCTCGGATATAAATCGATGGTGGGCGAGCGCGGGCTCAAGCTATCGGGCGGCGAGAAGCAGCGGGTCGCGATCGCGCGCACAATTTTGAAGGCGCCGCCGATCCTGATGCTCGACGAGGCGACGTCCGCGCTCGACAGCTTCACCGAGAAGGAGATACAGACCGCGCTCGACCGGATCGCCAAAGATCGCACGACGCTCGTCATCGCGCACCGGCTTTCGACCGTGATCCACGCCGATGCGATCCTCGTCATGGACAAGGGGCAGATCGTCGAGCGCGGAACGCATCTTTCGCTGATGGATGCGGGCGGCCTTTACGCCGGGCTTTGGGCGCGCCAGCGCGAGGCGGAGGAGGCGCGCAGGAAGCTCGCCGAGATGGTCAAGGAAGGCGCGCTCACCGTGGACGACACGAAGCTCGACGCAGCGCCTGCGGAGAAACTCCTCGCCGCACAATAGGCGTCCGCCACGGGTTAGGCTGCTCGCGGCGCGGGTGAGGGGTGAGCACTCAAAATAGAGGTCGAACCCCCTTGCCCCAACCCTCTCCCGCCATGGCAGGGGGAGAGCTACATCGTTCCTCCTCCGGCCCGCATCCGCAAGCTGATGCGGACGCTCCAGAGCGGCAAGCGCGCCAGCGCGAGCTTGCGCGGTCTGGCGACTGGCGTCAGAACCCTATTGCGGCGCCGTCGCCATCGCGCGTATCGGCGGCGCCCAGGAACAGGCCGCCCTTTTTCATGATGGAGTTCGCTCGCCCCAGCACGCGGTGCTGGAACGTGCCGTCGCTGTTTTTGGGCAGGATAAAGCCGCGCGCCTCCAAGATGCGCAAAGTGTCGTCAGAAATTCCGCGCTCTGTGATGACCACGTCGGGCTGCCACTGGTGATGAATGCGCGGCGCGGCAGTGGCTTCCGCGACATTCATGTCAAAGGTCAGCACATTCAGGATCTCCTGCAGCACGACCGTAATGATGGTGCTTCCACCGGGGCTGCCGGTGATGAGATAGGGCGCCCCGTCCTTCATGACGATGGCCGGAGCCATGGAGGAAAGAGGCCGCTTGCCCGGCGCAATGGCGTTGGCTTCGTCGCCGATCAGGCCGAAGGCGTTCGGAGCGCCCGGTTTCGCCGAGAAGTCGTCCATCTCATTGTTGAGAAAAAAGCCCGCGCCGCCGACCGCGTAGCCGCTTCCGAAAGCAAGATTGAGCGTATAGGTGTTTGAAACCGCATTGCCCGCCTTGTCCATGATGGAAAAATGCGTCGTCTGGTCGCCTTCGGCTGTGGGTGGCTTTCCTGCCGACACGTCGGCGGATTTCGAAGCGTGATCCAGGTTGATTTCTTCTCTCAGTTGCTTGGCGTAGGTTTTGTTGACGAGGCCCGCTACGGGAATCTGGACGAAGTCCGGATCGCCCAGGAATTTGGCGCGATCGGCATAGGCCCGGCGCATGGCTTCGACCAGCCGGTGGATCGTATCCGCGCTATCCTGGCCATATTTCTTGAGATCGTAGCCCTCAAGAATGTTGAGCATCTGAATAACGTGCACCCCGCCTGACGATGGCGGCGGCATGGACACGATTTCGTAGCCATGATAGGTCCCGCGAACGGGCTCCCGCTCGACGGGACGGTATTTCTTGAGATCCTCAAGTGTGATCAGCCCGCCGCCCTTCTTCATCTCGGCGGCGATCATCCCGGCGACCGGCCCCTCGTAAAATCCGCTCGCGCCCTGATCGCTGATCGCTCTCAGCGTTTTCGCCAGAACCGGCTGACGGAAGACCTCGCCCATTTTGTAGGGCTCGCCATCGGGATGCTCGAAAGTGGCGGCGGCCGAGCTGTCGTTCGCGAAGCGCTCGCGGCTTTTCGAAAACGCGTAGGCGAGGCCATAGGGAACCGGAAAGCCCTCTTCCGCGAGCTTGATCGCTGGCGCCATAACGCGCTCGCGCGGCATCGTGCCATAATGCTCAAGCGCATGCAGAAGGCCGGCGACCGTTCCCGGCACGCCCGCCGAAGCGCGGCTGTAGCGCGCCTTTTCCCGATCGACATTGCCTCTGTCGTCGAGAAACATATCGCGCGTGGCCGCAGCCGGGGCCGTCTCGCGATAGTCGATGGCGATTTTCTTGCCGCCCGCGAGTGAGATCAGCATGAAACCGCCGCCGCCAATATTCCCGGCCTGAGGATGGGTGACGGCCAGCGCGAAGCCTACCGCGACCGCTGCATCGACCGCATTGCCGCCCGACTTCAGAATGTCCGCGCCCACTTGCGCCGCGATTTTCTCCTGAGCGGCGACCATGCCATTTTCCGCCACAACGGGCTGAAAGCGCGACTCGAAACCGATGACCGCGTCGGCGCCCGGGTCGTTGGCGCGCTGCGCGTTCGGCTGCGCCGACACGACGACAAAGGCCGCGGCCACGGCCAGCAGAGGGAACAGCGCGCGTATTTTCGACATCATAGCCAACATGGAAAAGCAGCCGGGACTTCGGTGTTGCAGATGGGGCAGGAACTTCCAGTCACAAAGAGATGAGGAGGAAGTCTGGCCTCCTTGCAGCATGAATGGGACATTCGTGTGGAGGGCTGTGTCGCCATCCAGGAAAGGAAACCATGAACTACCGCAGGCTCGGCGATAGCGATTTGTCCGTCTCGGAGATCGCGCTCGGATCCTGGCTGACCTATTCGGGCGGCGTGGATGCGTCGACCGCGCAAGCTTGTGTTCATAAAGCGCTGGATTTCGGCGTCAACTTCATCGACACGGCGAATATTTATGGCCGCGGCGCGGCCGAGACGTTCCTCGGTGATGCGCTCGCCGGTGTGCCGCGGGAAAGCTATGTGCTGGCGACGAAGCTTTACTTTCCGATGACGGACAGGGATCGCGGCCTGTCGCGAGCGCAAATCCACAAACAACTCGATGCATCGCTGTCGCGGCTCAAGACCGGGTATGTCGATCTCTACCAATGCCATCGTTTCGATCCGGACACCCCGCTCGAAGAAACCATGCAAGCGCTGACCGAGGCCGTTCGGGCTGGAAAGGCCCGCTATGTGGGCTTCTCCGAATGGCCCGCAGCGGCTATCGCCAAGGCGCTCGCTATTCCGGGCGTGGTTCGCTTCGTTTCGAGCCAGCCCCAATATTCGCTGCTTTGGCGGAAGCCAGAGGCAGAAATCATCCCGCTCTGCGAAAAGAATGGAATATCGCAGATCGTTTGGTCGCCGCTTGCGCAAGGCGTGCTGACGGGCAAATACAAGCCGGGCGAGGCGCCCGCTCCTGGCACCCGCGCGGCAAGCCGCGCAATGGGAGGGTTCCTTCAGCGTTCCTGGCTGGAGCCGCGCGTGCTGGAAGCCGTCCAAAGTCTGAGGCCGGTCGCCAAGGCGGCGGGACTGACTCTCACGCAGTTCGCGCTCGCCTGGGTTTTGCGCATGGGAAATGTGGCTTCGGCGATCATCGGCGCATCGAGACCGGAGCAAATCGAGGAAAACGCAAAGGCTTCGGGGCACAGGACCGACCCTTCGCTGTTTCTGGAGGCTGCGCGCATCATTGCGCGCGCGGCCTCATCGTGAAACTCCCGGCAAAGGCGCGGTGGCTTTTCATGCGTCCGCAAGCGCGGCCGCGTCAGGGCAGCGGGTCTCCCGCTTCGTCGAATCCAAATTTCAGCCCAGCATGCGCCAGAGAAAGCTCTTGCACACGGGCCCGGATGTCTTTCGTCCGCCGGCGTCCGAGAAGCAGATCGGCCATGCACTCCGCCACGTCGATCATCGCCTCAGCTTGGAAACCCCGGCGCGTCAGTTCAGCTACCCCAATCCGCAGCGCTGGAAGTCCAGAGAATGGCGCAGTGATGCCATTGAGATGGATGCCCACCTCCTCGAACTGCTTCAGGTGACGGGTCACGCCAGCGTCCTTTTCCAAGACGCAAATGAGTTGATGGCTCTCGGTGAAATCTTTGTGCTCGAACATCACGCTGGCCCCCTCTCTCGCCATGGCGCGGCCTAACGTTTTAGCGTTGAGAATGACTTGCGCCGAATAAGCTTCGCCGAATGCGGCGAGTTCCTCCAAGGCGACGGCGAGAGATGCGATGTGGTGGACATGAGCGTTCGAAACGAACAGCGGAGTAATGGCGTTGTGAATGATTGCGGCGGTCTTTCCGGCGTCGCGGCTGACGATGAGGCCTTTTTGCGGCCCGAACATGCTCTTATGCGTGCTGCCGGAGATGACGTCGGCGCCTTCCCGAAGCGGGGCCTGAAAGCCGCCGCCCGCAATAAGGCCAAAACAATGCGAGGCGTCATATACAATAATGGTTTCTTCGCCGAAAATTTCCCGAAGCCGCGCAACGGGCTGCGGGAACAGGATCATGCTGGCGTCGAGATAGATCAGTTTGGGCTTGACCGACTGCGCGAGACGCTGTGTGGCGTGCAGATCGACAACTCCCTCTTCATCGTCATAAGGCAGCAGAACGTGGTTCAATCGCTCCTTCTTCGCCATGGGGGCGGTGGTAAAATGGCCGCCCGCCGCCGGAGGCACGCTCAAAAGCGTTTCTCCAGCCTCGGCAAGGCTTGAAAGCAGGATTCCGACCGTGTTGTTCCCCGATAAAGGACGCACATCCGCCGCCTTGCCATCGAACAGTATGCACGCCAGTTCCTTAGCTCTAGCTTCGATGCCCCTTATGTATGCCTGGTTTGGATAGTCCCAGATTTCCTTCGGCCTTTCGCCGGCTGGCGGGATGCAATACCGATGCGCGAAATCGCTGTTCATCATTTTGAGCGCGGCTGGCGACATCAGGTTCTCGCTGGCCACAAGATTTAGCGTGACGCGCCGTAAACGCTCATGCTCCGAAGCTATATCCAGTATTTCGCTGCGAGGAGAGTATTCAACAGGCTGCATTTCACATGACATACACTTCTTCCTCCAACTAACGCGTGAACACAACTACTGGTTAGGAAGCAGTTGTAAGTTTACTCAAATATCATGGTGTACCGAATACACAAACTGTTAAGTTTTAGGTGTAGATATTCTATTGCTCAGCTGCTGGTAGTGAAGAAGGGCTAAGCGTTCATCGCTGGCGCTTCGGGCAAGCGATATCCATTTTGACTTTGCGAAAGCCAAAAAGGTCATTGCAAAGGGAGAGAGTGATGTCGCAGGAACAAGCGCCGAGTGGCCCCGACCTCGCACAAGGGATTGCCTTCGCCGAGCTTGCCGATGGCGCGAGTTTGGTTGGCCATTGCGGCGGAGAGCCCGTTCTGCTGGTGCGCCGTGGGAGCGAGGTGTTCGCAGTCGGCGCGCAGTGCTCGCATTATCACGGTCCGCTCGCCGAGGGCCTTGTCGTCGGCGATGCCGTTCGCTGCCCCTGGCATCACGCCGCGTTCGATTTGCGCACCGGCGAAGCTGTTCGCGCGCCCGCATTGAGCCCGATAGATTGCTGGTCCGTAGAGCAGCGCGACGGAAAAATTTTCGTGAAGGAGAAGCGAACGCCGCCGAAACCGGAGCCGCTGCGGGCGCCTTCCGGCAAAACTCCAGACAGGATCGTCATTGTTGGCGGAGGCGCGGCCGGCTTCGCGGCCGCAGAAATGCTCCGGCGCAGGCGATATCAGGGCAGCATAATCATGCTGAGCAATGATGGCGCGCCGCCCGTGGACAGGCCGAATCTCTCGAAAGATTATCTCGCTGGCTCAGCGCCCGAGGAGTGGGTGCCGCTGCGCCCTGACAGCTTCTACGCTGAGAACGGCGTTGATCTGCGGCTCAACGCGAACGTGACCGGCATCGGCGCCAGCGCCCGCGAAGTCTTGCTCAGCGATGGTGGGAAGGTTCCCTACGATTGTCTCCTGCTTGCAACCGGCGCTGAGCCCGTGCGTCTGCCGATTCCTGGCTTCGACGAACCGCATGTGCTGACCTTACGCTCGCTCGCCGATTGCCGCGCCATCATCGAGCGCGCCAAGACCGCGCGCCGGGCCGTCGTGCTGGGCGCGAGTTTCATCGGGCTTGAGGTTGCAGCCTCGCTTCGCTCCCGTGGGCTCGAAGTTCATGTGGCCGCGCCTGAGAAGCGGCCGATGGAGCGTATTCTCGGCCCGCAGATGGGCGATTTCGTGCGCTCGCTTCACGAGGAGCATGGCGTCGTCTTTCACCTCGATGAAACGGCCGTCGCGATAGAAGGCAAGCAGGTGAAGCTCAAGAGCGGCGGCACGCTGGAGGCGGATCTCGTCGTCGCAGGCGTTGGCGTGCGCCCCCGGATCGGGCTGGCCGAAAGCATTGGGCTTGCAATCGACCGCGGCGTCGCCGTCAACGCCTATCTTGAAACAAGCGCCCCCGGCATTTTCGCGGCGGGCGACATCGCGCGGTGGCCCGATCCTCACAGCGGCGAGAACATCCGCGTCGAGCATTGGGTGGTCGCTGAGCGCCAGGGCCAGACCGCCGCGCTGAACATGATCGGCGGGCGCGAGGCCTTTACCGCCGTGCCATTCTTCTGGAGCCAGCATTACGACGTTCCGATCAATTATATCGGCCATGCGGAGAAATGGGATGAACTCACAATCGATGGCGATGTGGCGGCAAAGGATTGCCTCGTGCGCTACAAGCGCAATGGGCGCACGCTCGCCGTCGCCTCGATTTTTCGTGACGTCGAAAACCTTAAAGCCGAAGTCGCGATGGAAGCGGACGCGTAAAGCATAGCCGCCCGGCACCGGCGTCATATCCGTATGCGCGCATGCCGGTATTCAAATAACAGCCAAATTGGCGTCGCATATTCTTGTCCTGGGCCGGTTCAAGCCTATGGCTATCCGGTTCATTTTTCTTGCGTTTGACTTGGCCGTCATTCCCGAAATCGCCTGGGCGATTATCGGGAATCCATGACGAAACTTGAAAATGACGAAGCATGAATCCCCGATTGCCCCGCGAACGCGTCTTTCGGGGACTTGATTACCCCGATGTCTCCGCTAGCAGAAGAAGCCATGAAAGCATTGGGGAATTTTGTCCCCACTGTCATGGACGGGCTTCACCCGGCCATCGTAACAGGGGCAAAAGTCCGGGCTGCCAGCAAACTCACCCTCGTCATGGCCCGGCTTGATCCAAGAGTGTCCGGTTTAAATCTTCAATGAAATCAACGACCGCCATGTCATGCATAATTATTGCGGTAATCGCGGCCAGGCTCCCTCTCCCATCGCATCCGCTTGCGGATGCGATGACTTTTGCTGGCAAGCACGCCAAGGCGTGCTTGCAACTCAAGCCGTTGATTTGCCGCCAAATTTAAACCGGACACTGTTGGGCTTGATCGGCCCATCCAGATCACATTGAAAGATATGTGTTTTCTGCTCCTGGATGGCCCGATCAAGCCGGGCCATGACGAGAGTAGTTTGCTGGCTGCCCGGACTTTTGCCCCTGTTATCAAGTTCGGGGCTAACGAGTTGCTATTGTTCACGAATTAAACTGGACAGGCGTGGGTTTGACCGGGCCATCCAGTAACGGCGTGAAATTTACGCCTGTTCTCTGGATAGCCGCGTCAAGCGCGGCAGTTCGGCCAGAAGCGGCTGGGGTCAGGCTCGGGGAAGCTCCGCGTTGTTTAGTCAGGCGAAGCACAACCCGGAGGCCAGATGGATTGCGCTTCGCCTGAAATTTCCAAGCCCGCCGGATTTATTAAGCCGGACATTGAAAACATCTTGCAGGAGTTCTCGCTCATCTTCGCGCTGGCGAAGCCGATGACGCCTTGGCCTGTCTCATCGCTCATCCGAAGGTGACGCGCAGCCACGGCTTTGCGTGCTATCTCACCGGGCTCATCTACGTAAACGCCGGAAACGATACAGCGGCCCTTCCTTTTTACGACCGGGCGCTGGCGTTAAATCCTTCTTACGGCGAAGCGCTTGAGGGCCGGGCGCGGATCATGCACCGGGCCGGGCGCTTCAAGGAAGCGATCGCCGATTACGACGCTCTCTTTCGCACTCGGCCCGCAAACGCCGAGGCGCTCTGCAACCTCGGCGCCGCCTACGAAGGCATCGGCCAGCCCGCGGAAGCTATGCGCTGCTACAATCTTACGTTAGAGGCCTCTCCGGATTACGCTCCGGCGTTGGCGGCTAAAGCGCTTCTCCTGTATGACGAGGGCCATCTTGAAGATGCGCTTGAGATGCTGCGCGCGTCGATCGCCGCCGGCCCTTCCAACGGGAACGCGTGGTACAATTGCGGCGTGATCCACGCTGCTTGCGCTGAGCATGCCGAGGCCTACAACTGTTTCGCTACGGCGCTCAGGCTCCTTCCCGGCTTCGGCAAAGCGCTTTATGGTGCGGCCACGGCGCTGCAAACGCTTGGCCGCTTCGGAGAAGCCCTCGCAGTTTGCGGCGAGCTCTTGAGCCAGGCGCCGTCAGATTTCGAAGCGTTGTTTCTTTGCGGCAATATCCTCTATGAGATGCGGCGCTTGAGCGAAGCGCTGGCCGCGTTCGACCAAGCGCTGGCTCAAAATCCGCGGCATGCCGGCGCTCTTTGCAATAGAGGAGCGACGCTTCGCGAGTTGGGACGCCTCACAGAAGCGGGCGCCATGTTCGACGCCGCGCTCGCACAAAATCCAATTTCGGTTGAGGCGCTGCTCGGACGGGGCATTGTCGAGTTCAAAAGCTCGCGGATCGAGGAGGCGCTTGCGTTTTTCGAAAGCGCCCTCGATGCCGAGCCTAAGTCGGCGACCGGGTTATGCGGGCGCGGCTTGGCGGTGCAGCACCTGGGCCGGATCGGCGAGGCCAAGAGGGACTTCGAACGCGCGCTCGCTCTAAAGCCGGATCTGGCGGAAGGGCACTCGAATCTCGGCGCCTTGCAGCTTCTTCTCGGCGATTTCGAGCGAGGCTGGGAGGGCTACGAATATCGCACGATCGCCGGCGATCGATGCAAAGTGGAAACCCCACGGCGCTGGCCCATTTGGAATGGAGAGGATATCGCAGGCAAGAAGCTTCTCGTTCTCCTGGAGGCGGCCCACGGCGACGCCATTTTGCTCGCCCGCTATTTTCCGATGCTCGCCGATCTGGGAATAGACGCGACCGTCGAATGTCTCCCCCGGATGGTTGAAATTCTGAAGCAAGTGCCCGGCGTCCGTCTCGTGACCGAAATCGATCCAGCTGAGCGCTTCGATTATCAAGTGCATCTTTTCAGTCTGCCGCGAGCCTTCAAAACCCGCCTGGACAGCATTCCCGCGCGTGTTCCCTATTTGGCGGCCCAGCCAGCGCTGGCGGAGAAATGGGCCGGGCGCCTGGGGCCGAACGGGTTCAAGATCGGCATCGCCTGGCAAGGAAATCCCGATCCGAAAATCGATGGCGCCCGCGCGGCGCCGCTTGCGTGCTTCGCCCCGCTGGCCGCGGTCCCGGAGGTCCGTCTTATCAGCCTTCAGAAGGGCTTCGGCGTCGAACAAATTGGCGACTGCGGGTTGGCGGTGGAGACGCTTGGCGAAGATTTCGACGCCGGTCCCAGCGCCTTCCTCGATGCCGCCGCCGTCATGGCCAATCTCGATCTGATTGTCACGGTGGATACGTCGATCGCGCATCTGGCCGGCGCTTTGGGGCGGCCGGTCTGGGTCGCCTTGAAGCATATTCCCGAATGGCGCTGGATGCTCGGCCGGGATAACTCACCGTGGTATCCGCCGATGCGCCTATTCCGCCAGCAGGCCAGGGACGAATGGGGCGAGGTTTTCATCAGGATGGCGGGGGCGCTGGAAGCCGTCATCGCCGGAAAGCATGGCGGTCCGGCAACAGCTTCGCTGCTTATTCCCTCCGCGGTCGGAGAGCTGATCGACAAACTGACCATTCTGGAAATCAAGGCGGAGCGCATCCCGGAACCGAAGAAGCTCGCGAATGTCAGCCGCGAACTCGCTCTGCTGAGCGACTTGAAAAGAAACCGCAATATTTCCGGCCGGCGTCTCGATACTCTCGCTGCCGAGCTCAAACGCACGAACGTCGCGCTTTGGGAAACCGAGGAGGCCATCCGGCGCTGCGAACGCATGGGCGATTTCGGCCCGGGCTTTGTCGAGCTTGCGCGGCGTGTCTATACCGAGAACGACAAACGCGCCGCGCTCAAGCGCGATATCAACGACCTCTTCGGGTCAGCCATCGTCGAAGAGAAGTATTTCCCATCTGAATAGCGATTTTGATTCGCCGCAGCTTCAGCAACGCAATAAAGCGCATGCAGCTTGGGCCAAGCAGTATTTCAGTTTAGCGCAAGCTGAAATCAGCCAAGTTCATGCTTACTAAGACAAATCAATGAGGATCACGATGTCTCTATCGGTGGTTTCGGCCTCAAGCCTGACAAACGCCTACGCCAAGCGGCGGCAAGACTTCCAAGCTCTTGCAAGCGCGGTAGGCTCCGGCAATCTGTCTCAAGCGCAGCAAGCCCTGAGCGCCCTTCAGACAGATACGCAAAGCTCCCAGGCCACCGCGAGCGCATCGAGCGGTCAAAATTCCCAGAGCAGCAGCGGCTATGGGCTCGGCGTGCAGATCAAGACGGACTTTTCCACTCTATCGGCCGCGGTTCAAAACGGCGACATCACTGGCGCGCAAAACGCGCTTGCATCGCTGGAAAATGATTTTGGCTCGGGCAGCCAAAGCGCCGGCGGCTCCGCTAGCCAGGCCCCTCAATCACAATTTGCAACGGATTTGAATACGCTTCTGCAGGCCGTTCAAAATGGGAATTCGAGCGCTGCCTCCGCGGCCGCGACAGCCGTGCAAAACGATCTTCAGAACGCATCGGCGCAGAGCAGCGGCCAAACCGCAAATGCTGGAAGCCAGTCCTCGCAATCCCAATTCGCTACGGATTTGAACTCGCTTTTGCAGGCTGTTCAAAATGGGAATTCGAGCTCTGCCACGACGGCCGCGACAGCCGTGCAAAACGATCTCCAGAACGCACCGGCGCAGAGCAGCGGCCAAACCGCAAATGCTGGAGGCCAGTCGCCTCTATCCCAATTCGCTACGGATCTGAGTTCGCTTTTGCAGGCTGTTCAAAGTCAGAATTGGAGCGCCGCCACGACAGCCGCGACAGCCGTGCAAAAAGATCTTCAAAATGCGCTGGCTGGGACTTCGGCGCAGGGCGGCGTCCAAGCGGCAGATGATGGAAGCCAGTCCTCTCAAACGCACCATCATCACCATCACCACCACGGTGGAGGCAGCGAAACCGCAAGCGCGGCCAGTTCGGCAAGCTCGGATACATCAACGCCAACAGGCAGGAGCGGTGGCGCGGGGAGTACATCGGTTTCCTCCGTTATTGCTCAGTATGCCGAAAACCTCAATTCAAACCCAACCTCCTCATCGAGCTAGGCGATTATAATCCGGCCCGGAAGCCGAGGCGCGATGCGCCTTTGGCTCGGGCCGCCGCTGCGCTGACTTTGACGTAGCGGCTTGTCTAAGCAGAGTTCCCAAAAGCGGCCTTCCCGGTTTTGGGAAAAAAACTCTGCGACAACAAAGGACTCTACTTAGCAACGCAAGCACATCATTGGCGCGCCAGTCGGGCAAGTCAGAGAGTCGACAGCGGTGTAGCCCGCTGATGGAGCAGGAGTCCCGGCAGGTGACATTCGCAGAAGCAGCCGCAGAGCCCCGGCAAGATCAACCCCCGGTCATAGGGATGGCTGCGCTTGTTGGCTTGGCCTACAGGCAGGGCAATCTTGGTGAAGTTTGGAACTGGCTCCTGGAACGGTTCGCCGCCGATCCTACGGACGCCGCGGCTCTTATGATCTGTCCGTCATTCTTCAAGCGACCGGGCAGCGCGAAAAAGGCCTGGAACTCCAGCAGAAAGCATTGCAATTGAGGCGCTATTACCGTCGCATGCACGGCCGCGGGAACGGCCTGGAAGTCCTCGCCCTCGTAACGGGAGGCGACTTCATGGCCAACACGCCGATCGACTTTCTGATGGAAGGCTCAGACGCGATCCTATCGATGTTATATGTCGACGGCCTGACCCCACATTTGCGGGACGTTCCCCGGCATGACGTAGCCTTCATCGCAGTTGGCGAATCCGAAGCGAATATCACGGTCCTTGAGAACCTTGAGCGCCTGCTGGAAAGCTGGCAGGGGCCGATCATGAATGCAGATCCACGGCGCATCATGGCTCTCAAGCGGGATACGGTCGCTGCGATGTTCACGGACGAGCCTTCTATCGTGGCTCCCGCGACCGTCCGGGTGGATCGGAGTTCGCTGCATCTGCTGGCGCAGGGTCACATTAGCCTGGCGACGCTTCTGCCCGATGAAAATTTCCCTCTCATTGCCCGGCCGCTCGACTCTCATGCCGGGGAAGGCCTGGAGAAAGTTGACGGCCTAGGCGAACTGGGCGCCTATTTGAGCAGGCGGCCGGAACAGCAATTCTATCTTGCGCCGTTCGTCGGCTACAGCGGACCCGACGGACTGTTTCGCAAACAACGGATTGCCCTCATCGATGGCCAGGCCTTCCCCGGCCACTGGGCTGTCTCCAAGAACTGGATGGTTCATTACCTCAATTCGGGCATGCAAGAGAACGAAGCCTGGCGCGCCGAAGAAGAGGCGTGGATGCGAGACTTCGATACAGATTTCGCCATTCGCCACGCGCACGCGTTCGATGCGCTGCATAGAAAAATCGCGCTCGATTATTTCGTCATCGATTGCGCGGAAACTCAGGATGGGCGCCTGCTGCTGTTCGAGGCGCAGATCGCGATGATTGTGCACGCCATGGATCCATCCGGAATGTTTCCCTACAAACGCCCCGCCATGCTCAAGCTGTTCAGCGCCTTCCAGGCCGCCCTGCAGCGCAGATGCGCTCCTTCGCTAAAAGATAACGGAATTCTATGAGCGCGGATAAGCGCCTCCGCTCGTGTCAAAACTTCTGACTCACTTGGCGTCTTCGGCAGCGACCCGTTTTTTCATGGCCGGGCTTGACCCGGCCATCCAGTAAACAATTGAATTAGCCTCTTTCTCTGAATGGCCGCATCAAGCGCGGCTATGACAACGCGGGCAGAGCAGCGATGCCGGTTTACACACGCTTGAAGACGCCATCCTGGTATCGGGACAATGAAAGACATTAGGAAAAATAATATGAGCATCGCTTACTGGTGCCCCGCCTTCGCGGGGACGACAAAAGCGGCGGGGAGTTTCAGCGAATTGCGTCCTTCCTTTTCATGCGCTGTGCAGAGCTATGGCTGGCGCTGAACTTCGCGCGATTCACGCATTGCGCTCGAACGGCTCCGGTCTGAGGGAAACGGCGCCTGGCGGCCGTGTGGATCGCGCCTTGCTCGGGCTGATGCTAACGACCGGCGGCGATGGGCGGATACGGCCCGATCCCGTCACGCGCCGCAATCGCTATGGCGCCACGGCAACGCCAGCTCCTGGCGAAATCTCTTTCGCATCGACGACCGCCAACACGATATCCGAGGCGGGCTTTGCGGCGGCGGCGCGCGCTCTTGACCGGCTGCTCTCGCGAGACATCACGCTCTTCGATTGGTTCGACGAAATCCGAGCCGCCATCGTCAGTTTCCTTGGCGTTCCCGGCTCGGAAGCCGTGCTTGCCGCCTCCGGGACGGATGCGGAGTTGCTTGTCCTTGGAATGACCGTCAGCTTGACGAAACGGCCGCTGACCAACATCCTCGTCGCCCCCGGGGAGACGGGTGGCGGCGTTCCGATGGCGGCCTCCGGGCGGCACTATTCCACCTCCACAGCCCTTGGCGCGCCGGCAATCCAGGACAGCGCAGTTGAGGGGCTTACGGCAAGCGGGCTCGAAACAGCTTTCGTCCCAATTCGCGATTCCGGCGGCGCGCCTTGCGATCCCGGCGTGGTCGATCGAAATGCGGCGGAAACCGTCGCGCGCGAGCTTCATCGAGGCCGCGACGTGCTCTTGCATGTGCTCGACACCTCGAAAACCGGACTTACAGGCGTAACCCGCAAGGCGGCGCGGCTGATTATGGCCAGCGCGCCGGGACGCGTTCGCGTCGCGGTCGACGCCTGTCAGCTCCGATGCAGCTTGACCCAGGTCAAACGCGATCTCGCGGACGGCTTTATGGTTATCGCGACGGGTTCGAAATTTGCTGGCGGCCCGGCCTTCTCTGGAGTAGTGCTCCTACCCGCTTGTCTGGCGGCCGGGATCGCAGCGGAGGCGCCGCTGGCGAAGGGCCTTGCCTCATACAGCGCTGTGTTGGATTGGCCCCCTGCGCTCCGCGAGCGGTTGAGCAAGGGGCTCGTGTCGCAAACAAATATCGGACTTGGCCTGAGATGGGCCGCGGCCCTTGATGGAATCGCCTCGATGGCTGCTGTTGGCGAAGATTTACAGGAGAGGATCGCGGATCGCTTTACGAAAGAGGTGCGTGCGCGTGCAGATCGTCTCGATGGCGTCGAGCTTCACGGCGATGATGACGCTCCGTCCGTTGGATCGCGCTCCATCGTGCCGCTGACGGTGCTGGGCCGCAACGGCTTCTTCGCTCCCGCCTCCAGGGCGCAATGGATTCACGCCGCATTGCGGGAGCGAGGGCGCGCCCCTATCTGCCACGTCGGGCAAGCGGTGTCTCTGGGGAAGCGGACCGTGCTGCGTGTCGCCGCTTCGGCCACCGTCATTGCCGGCGTCGCCTCGCGGATGGGCGGCGGCGGGATCGAGCGAGCCTTTCAACCCGTCGAATCGGATCTCGATAGCCTTTTCGCGAAATGGTCTTTCGTTGAACGCCAGCCCTAAGCTGCTTAGAGTGCGTCCGGAAAAGCATGAAGCGGTTTTCCGATCAGACGCACGATAAAACAAGGAGCTAGAGCGAGCTTTTGATTCCATCAAAAGTGGCTCTAGAGACGTGATGTCCACGCCAGTTTCGCCAGCACAAAGCCATGACATCGCTCCAGCCGGTCCCGAGGAGGCGCCGAAGAGCCGCAATCTCGACCCAGCCGATTGGAGCGATTTCCGCCGCCTCGCGCACGCCATGCTGGATGACATGATCTCCCATATCGAGACCATCGAGGAGCAGCGGGTTTGGCAGCCTGCGCCCGCCGCCTCGCGTGAGCGGTTCACCCAGCCGCTGCCGCGCGATGGGCGCAGTCTCAGCCGGCGTGCTTGACGATGTCAGGACCCATATTATCCCTTACGCCACCGGCAATTTGCACCCTCGCTTCATGGGATGGGTCAATGGCGCTGGCACTCCGGCCGGCATGCTCGCCGAGATGATCGCCGCCGGCTTGAACATGAATTGCGGCGGCCGCGATCACATCGGGCTTCAGGTCGAAAAGCAAATCGCGCAATGGATGGCCGAAGCGCTGGGATATCCGCGCGATGCGTCAGGCCTGTTTTTGACCGGCTCATCCATGGCGAATTTCGCCGCCGTGATTGTCGCAAAATCCGAAGCATTGAAGTCCGAGCCTCGCCTGCAAGAGGGCGGCAGGTCAGCCAGTCGTCTGACGGCTTACGCCTCGGTGGAGGCTCATAGTTGCATTGCCCGGGCGATGGAACTCTCGGGCATCGGTTCCGCAAATCTGCGCAGGATCGGCGTCGACAGATTAGGCCGAATGGACGTCGCCGGTCTCGAAAGGGCGATCTGGGAAGACCGGGCGAGAGGCCTGCATCCTTTCCTCGTCATCGCCACGGCCGGCACTGTGAACACAGGCGCGATCGATCCGCTTGAGCGCGTCGCGCAAGCAGCGTCGGAAGAGGGGCTTTGGTTTCATGTCGACGGGGCGATCGGAGCGCTGGCGACGTTTTCGCCGAAGCTTCGCCCGCTCCTTTGCGGGATTGAGCGGTCGCATTCGGTTGCGCTCGATTTTCACAAATGGGGCCATGTTCCATACGACGCCGGTTTCCTGCTCGTTCGCGACGCCGCCGCGCATAAGCAGGCATTCTCAATTCCCGCTGCGTATCTGCAGAGAGCGGAACGCGGCCTCGCCGCCGGCGAGACATGGCCGTGCGACATCGGTCCCGACCTGTCGCGCGGGTTCCGG
The DNA here is from genome assembly GCA_963766815.1 of uncultured Alphaproteobacteria bacterium. Classification (GTDB taxonomy): domain Bacteria; phylum Pseudomonadota; class Alphaproteobacteria; order Rhizobiales; family Rhodomicrobiaceae; genus Rhodomicrobium. The sequence continues at coordinate 141,642 of CAVYBZ010000027.1, forward strand.
GCGCTGAAGACGTGGATGACGATCGAGACGCTCGGGGCGGACCGGATCGGCGACGCGATGCTCGCAAATTGCGAGCTTGCCCAATATCTCGCGGAGAAGGTGCTGCAGAATTCGCTTTTCGAGCTGAAGGCGCATGTGACGCTCAATATCGTCTGCTTCGGCGTCCGGGGCGCGAGCGGCGGGGCGATCAACCGTGAGCTTGTGCTGGATTTGCAGGAATCAGGCGTAGCGGCGCCGTCCTGGACGGCGATCGACGGGGAGGACGTTATTCGTTGCGCGATCGTCAATCATCGCACCACGCGCGGCGACATCGACCGCATGATGGATTGCATTACTGACCTGGCCATATCGCGGCTGAAAACGTCCCGCTGAACATCGAGGCAATCACGAATTTATCGATCACCAACGGCAAATCTTCTAGCCCGATCGATGTCTTGCCCGCGAAGGCGGGCATCCAGTAATTGGGACGGTAAAAGTTCTGGGGAACAGTAACATAATGCATCGCATACTGGATCCCCGCCTTCGCGGGGACGACAACGGAAGCGGTCAGGACTTTCAGCTGTTGGTAGCAGTGTGCGGATAAAAATTACCAATTGGAAGCTGCCCGAATTTGCAGTCATCGAAACTTGGGCGCGGACGGCGCCTGGTCAAGCCCGAGGGCATGCTTTTGGAAACTCTGCTTGTTAGCGATGTATGCCGTGTTGCGGGTTTGGCTAGCTTCGCCGCCGCGCATTCCACTCATCGCGGGTGAGCTCCCAGATTTCCGCCAGCGCCCGGCCCGAGACGAAGCCTCGCTCCTCGACTGCGACGAGGCGCGCGCCTTGCTTTTCTGAAATGCGCCTTGACGCAATGTTCTGGACGGCTTTCGACACCCGCAATTTTCCCCGCTCCAGTTCGTTGAACCAGAACTCCGTGACGGCCTCGGAAGCCTCCGTCATGAGCCCTTGTCCATGCCATGGCAAGCCAAGCCAGAAGCCTCTGTTCTCGTGGCGCGCGATACCGAGATTGATGTGGCCGATGTGATGACGCGGCCCATTCTTGAGCCAGATCGACCACGCCCATTGCTCGCCGCGCCCTATCGCCGGCAAGGCCACATCGGCATAAAATCGTAGCGCGCCGTCTTCGGGATACGGCCAGGGAACCTTTTCGCCGAGAAAGCGCACGATTTCCCAATGCGGAAACAAGGCTTGCGTTGCTGGCGCATCATCGAGCGTAAGCGGATGAAGCGTCAGGCGGCTGGTTGTAAGAACGGGTGTCATGAAAGCGATGGATTAGAGAAGCCTGTCTTTCCCTGCTATAGACCCCGCGCCAGCCGAAGACCACACCGCGCCCGCCGGTTTGCACTTTTTTATTGAGTTATCAAACACCTTGGCGGCTCGGGGAGCTAGAGCGCATCCGCTTTTGGCGGAATTAAATGCGCGCTCCAAGCAGACAATTATAGCCTCGCCAACGAATTCCAAACGCCGTCCCTTTTGTAGAACTTGCCGGCCGCGAAGCCGCTTGTTGCGCCGCCGCCTCGTAGGCTCTGTTAACCGTAACTGTTTCCATGTTTTTCAAGATCCCGGCGAACGCCGCCGCCTCCGTTCAATTGCACATCGTAGACGAAAGCGCCTTGCGAAAGCTTTAAGCAGCGGGATCGCATTGATTTTGCCAAGAAAAATGCGCTTTCGGAGAAAAATAACAAACGGTTGCAAGCATAGAGGCAGCAACTAACAGTTACATATCCTGGTTAACGCGCGCAATTATCTATATTTAACGGGATTCTGCGAGTCCGCTATTCCGGCAAAACGCGGCAGGTAAGAATGTTTTTGGGGCGGGAAGTTATTTCGTGCGGCTGCCGTTAACCATGGCGATTTTAACCATGTTCCAGCGCTTCTGTACCCGAAATCTTCTGCTCAATGCATTTGCATCGCTTATGCTTCACAATACATTCCACCAATGCTTGGATTTGCCGTTGAGCCGTGGCTCGCCGCCTTCGCGGCGCTTCGCGGGCGAGCGAACCTACGCAGTAGGCCGAAAGCAGCCAATTTGCGTATCGATTGGCGCTTCTCCTACAGGCGGCAGTGCTGAAGTGAAATTTGCAGAGCGCCATTTGTGCAGCCCGCAGGTGTTTGCGTTTTCGCCACGATCTCAGCACCAGATGCCACGGTTGTGCGAATAGCGGCCTTCGCGTGGCGAGATTTTAGTCGCCTGAGACCCGCACATTCGCCGCATGAAGTGCAAGCGCGGGAGCCAGAGGGTCGTTGAAGTGTAGATGGCTAAGAAAGCGTGGCGGCTGCGGTGGCGGCACTTCGAGAATGACAGGAATGATATCTGGTAAACGCGAGGGACTACTTCGTTGCCGTTTGAGCGCAAGACGCACTTCTTGCATCACCCACCTGGACTGTTTGGCTGAACGCGACCAGAACAGATAAACAACATCTGCCTTTTCGAGTTCAGCGAGTAACCTTGCATTCCAGCGTTCGCCTGGCTGGAGGTGGATGGCGTCTTGAAAAAACTCAATGCCAGCAAGCTTCAGCGCTTGAGCACGCTTTAGAACCTCACCACGGTCTGCAGAGGAGTGAGAAAGAAATGCACGCCGGTATTGGCGCGCGTTACCATTAAAATCTGCGGCGCTGCTGCGTTTAAAGAGGCCAACATTCACCCTAAAAGTAATACTTCCAATCACTATGCCATCGACGGCAATCTGCACGCTCGGAAAAACGCTGCGACCGATCAACGACCATGGCGCTACGATTTCGAAATTAACACTTTCTGGTTGACCGTTCCAGATCACCTGCCGTCGCCTCGGATTTCCGCTCGACAATTTGAGACCGGCAAGTTCAAGGTGCACTTCTACGACCTGTCCCTGCATCAGTTTTACCTTCAGATCGCGAGTAATTTGCCGACCGGCTCCCGGATCGAGTTGGAATGCGATCATTGCCACACGCACCCCGTCATCGGTGTCATGCAAGAATACCTGGATCATCGCATGTGCGAAAGAACGTAGCGCCGTCGGCGCAAAAACGCTGCAGGAGACTGCATCTGCGACTGGTATTACTCTGGGCTCGCCTAGTTTCCAAATAGTAGAAAGATTCAGAACATCGGTCGTAGCGATGGCCTCGCTTTGGTAGCGCAGCGATAGCTCTTCAATAGAAATTGGATACGAGGGTGAGCGTTGTGCCTCAACCGCTTGTCCCTTCCGCAATGCGGGCGTCTCGGTATCAAATACCGATCCGGGCCTCTTTTGTTCTTCACCTGATTGCAATACTTTTGGTGACAATGTAAATTCGTAATTCAGTTCAGGCAATGATGTGTTACGCACTCGCAAGACTGGTACAGCGATGGGAGCGCTTTTGCAATATAATGATTCGCTCATAAATACCCGGTCGGGATCGCGGCGATGCCACAATTCGGCATTACTCTTAACGTCCCAAATTCGAATGGTTTCATTAGGAGCAACGTCAAGGCTCATCTCGAAAAGCTGCCGCGGTATGCGCGATTCTCTATTCCATGCCCCTGTCGCGATACGGTTATCGTTAAGAACAACTATGGACATAAAGCGGCGTTTATTTAAAACGGAGGTCGCCCCGCGAACATCAAGCAACAAGTTGTTTTTTGTTGGAGCGCCTAGTCTGCCCTCTTCCGTTCCATTGTCCACATTCCAAATTCTTACAGTTTCATCCACGCCGCCTGATACTAGGCGTCCGTCTGGTAACATGGCAATTGACGTAAAGCCACCGTCAACTCGCGAAGCGTCAAAGATTAACTCATCATTTGAATTGGTTTCTCCAAGTGTGAAGCACATAATCTCTTTACTGCAACGCGCATCCCACACGCGAATTGTTCCGTCGCGAGAGCTTGATACGAGGCGGTCATCGGGGAGAGCTAGAATACTATTTACCCAGTCGCGATGCCCAACCAGGCAACCGATTTCGGCTCCGCCAGGAATGTCCCAGAGGCGAATCGTCTTATCCGCCGATCCAGACGCCAAAGTGCCATTTGGCAGTGACGCAAGCGTGTGTATTCGATCCGTATGACCTCTAAGGCGCGTCACTTCGAGGCCCAGAGCAACATTGAAAAGACGGATGGTTAAATCAGGGCTGAAGGCCAAATGTCCAGTAGGCAAGGCAAGAAGCGACGAAATCAGCGCCGGACCGGGGGCAAACGGACTGAAGCCTTCAAACCGGGCTGCATCGTCTATCGACCGAATCATGACAGGCGCAGCTTGCCCCTCGAAGTTGGCATCTTCGAGCGAACCGATTTGCCCGACCTCGAGGTAGCTCTCAATATCCCAAAAGCGTATTGTTCCGTCAGATGCGCCTGAGACCAAGAGACTGTCCTGAAAAACAGTAAGTGCCTCAACCGGACGCTTATGCCCCTGCAATTCGGCGAGGCTTGCACCTGTATTTATGTCCCAAATGTTAATTGAGTTCGTAAGCGTCGCCGACGCTAAACGATTATTTGGTAATGCAGCCAGCAACTGATACATGGCTAATCATCTCCAGAACTTCATGATCACTGCCCAACATTCTTGCAGGATATACTAAGCCGTACTCTGTTTAATCCGTGCCGATGGGTCCGTACGTTCCTGCAGGCTGTGCGAACCCGCTAAGCCGCGGCGGCGTCCTCCCCATCGGATCGCTTGCTATACAGACCACATTATATCGTTGGCACGGAAGTGCTACCACGTCCAACGCCTAAATAAAGCATTCTCGGGATAAAAGGCGAGGCAAAGTAGGTTCCGACCAATTTGGTCAGATTGCAAAGCTTACGCCCCCGCGATCTGGTGTAACAAAGACAGTCTGGGTCATGACCATGGGCGTTTTGAGCTATCTCTTAAAGGCGTTTGCAAGGCGCAGATGTCCCGGTCAGCCAATTTCCGCTTGTTGGGATTGTCCAGTAATTTGTTCGGCATTATCGAACTTCGGGTTTCGACCCAAGGCAGTCTCAGGCTGCCGGCCGATAAAGCTCAGATGTGAGCTATTCATTGGCGAAGTGCGTATTACCGGAAAGCCGCTTCACACTTTTCCGGACGCACTTTAAGCGCCCGAGCAGGGATGCGCGTCAACCCTGCGCTGAGTGGAACCACAAAGGGAACAAGACCCGCAAAGGCCATGGCCACGCTTTGCCCTGCCTCGCCGATTAGCATCCGCGAGATCAGCGTGGCGCGGCGCACTTGCCCTGACAGGTCGCGCGCGATCGCATGCTGATACATGTCCGCGTTTTCGCCTCGCAGATAGCTTTGCGCCGCCCGGTGCGCGCTGTGGAGCGCGATGGACATGCCGTCGCCGGAGAAGGAGGGAATCGCCGCCGCTTGATCGCCGAGACGCCAGACGCCGCCGCTCTCCTCCGCCACATGCCCATAAGGCAGGCCGGTTATGGCGAGCGGCTTGTCCATAAGACAGACCGCGCCGCCGAGGCGATCCTCAAGGTGCGGGCATTGCTCGCGCACGGCGCTCAGGAGGTTGTCCCACGATCCATAAAGGGCGGCGTAGGCGTCTTTTCGCACGATGAGGCAGAAATTGGCGCGCCCGCCCTCCACCTCCTGCAAGCCGGCATAGCCGCCCTTGAACAGGATCAGCTCGACATGGCTCGTGAGCTGCGCCGCCTGGTCCGGCCTCAGCCGCCAGTATGCCTTGAAGGCGATGCAGTCAGGGTGTGGCCCGCTGCGGCGCTTCCAGCCCTTCAGATCGTGCTTGCCGGTGGCGAGAAAGACCTGCTTTGCGGAAACCGTATCGCCGCAGTCGAGGCGGACCGCCCAACCGTCTCCTTCGCTTTCCATGGACTTGACGCGAACGCCGCGCCGGATTTCGGCCCCTGCCCTGCCTGCGAGCTCCAGTAGCGCTTCATCGAGGACGCGCCGCGACAGGCTTTGAGCTTCAAATGGAAGCGGGGCGCTTACGGCCTGTCCGCGCCGCGCCAGCCGGACATGGCGGATGGAAACGCCGCCAAGCCCTTCGACCGAAACACCGAGATCGCGCAGGTAACGCGCGCCCTCGTGGCTGATGAATTCCCCACAGACCTTGTCGTGCGCCACTTTCTCCTTCTCGAACAAGACGGCGGACCGGCCGGCGCGCGCCAGCTCCGTAGCCAGCGCAGGTCCCGCCAGCCCTCCCCCGATAATCGCGGCGTCGTAAGGTTTCATGCGGCAGCCTTCACTCGGGAGACGCAAAGCCGGAAAGGGGTCCACGATTCGATCCTGGCCGCGCCTTCGGGCAGACCGGCCTCCTTCAACAGACGAACCCAGTCCTGCTTTTTGAAGGCGCTGGCGATGGATACGGGGCCGTCATGACGCATAAAACGGTGCCGCCGCGTGGCCCAGAAGGCGAATTTGAGGAAGTAATACGGCAAGGGATGGCGCTCGATATCGTTGATGAACCAGCCGATCCGCGCGTTCTCCTCCATCCAGCGGATGAAGCGCACCAGTTGCGGATTGGGCAGATGATGCGTGAATAGCGAGCACATGACGATGTCAGCGCCGCCTTCCGCGTGAAAGTCGAAGAGGTTGGCCGTAACCCAACGCAAAGGGCGGCCGGGGTCTGTCGCCTCGGTTGCGCCGCGCGCAGCCCATGGGTTCATGTCGACGCCGATGAATTCGATATTGAAACCGCGCTTCTGCGCCCAGCGATCCACTTTGCGGGACATATCGCCGTAGCCGCTCGCCGCGTCGATGACCACGAGCGGCCGGTCCTTGGGCAGACGGCCCTCACGCGCCAGCCGCTTGAAAAAGGCGAGCGTGGGCCGGTAGGCCAGCGAAAGCTCATTCGCCTGTGTAAGCTCGCGATGGACGCCGCGAAGCTCCTCGTAGCTTATAACCTCATTGTCCATCAGCTCGGGCGTCGTATCCCGCTTCGAGAAATCGGGCATGAGCCCCTCCTCAAACGGCCTTGAACAGCATCGTCTCCGCAGTGAGGCCGGGGCCGAACGACATGGCGCAGCCATTTGCCCCGGATCTGTTCTCTTCGAGCAGCGCTTTCAGCACGAAAAGCACTGTCGCCGAGGACATGTTTCCGAAGTCCCGCAAGACCCGGCGCGAGGCGTTGAGCGCTGTCAAGGGCAACCGGAACGCAGCCTCCACCGCATCCAGGATAGCCCGCCCGCCTGGATGCACGGCCCAAAGATCGATGTCTTTCGGCTTCAGTCCTGCAAGGATCGCGTCCGACGCCCGGTGGATCGCATCGCCAACCGAAGTTGGGATGCGGCTCGACAGCACCATATCGAAGCCGAGATCGCGAATATGCCAGGCCATTTGGCTCGCGGCCTCGGGGAGCACGGTGGCGTAGAACCGCTCCATCGAAAGCCCCTTCGGCTCCGAGCTGATCAGGGCTGCGGCGCAGCCATCGGCGAAGAGCAGGAACGGCATCATTTGCTCCAGCTCATAGGTCTCCTGAAAATGCAGCGTGCAAAGCTCGATGCTGAGCACAAGAACCTTGGCCTGAGGCTCGGAGCGAACGATGTGGCGGGCGGCCTTCAGCGCGTTCACAGCCGCGTAGCAGCCCATGAAGCCGATGATCATGCGCTCGATGGACGGGTTGAGCCCGATGCGGTGGATCATCTCCAAATCTATGCCGGGCGCTGAAAATCCAGTGCAGGAGGTGACGATAAGATGCGTGATCTCGCTCTTCCGGTCGCCGAGGTCCAGCTTGTTGACCGCGCGCTGGGCGAGAACAGGCGCCTCGACCTCATATTGTTTCATGCGCGCGCCCGTGGAGGGAAAGTCTCCGGGAGCGTAGAAAAGTTCACCGTTGATCGATGCGCTGGACCCATCCTCGGACGGAACCACGCAAGACCAGCGCTTTTCGATTTGGCCCCTCTCAACCAGGCGCTCAAAAATCGTCCGTGTACGTTTATCGGCGAGCAAAAGCCTTTGGAACTGAACAAAGGCGCTGTGAACTTGATGGGGAGGGACGGCGGTCGCGATTTGATTGATATATGCTCGGGCCAAGGCAAACCTCTCTCAACTATGCGTTAACCACGGGACGCAAATTCAAATCTTCGGAGGCGCTGTTCGCAATACCGCCCAACTCTGAGGATATGCGGAATGATAGAGGGGTTCAAGCCGCTCCAGTCTTGGCATGTCCTGCGCACCAATAATTGAACAGCGCTCTCCAGACCCGTCGGCGAGATACGAATTAGTCGAACTGGCTAATTCTTGCCGTTGCTCCTTGTTCCACTGGATCATTTGACAGATGAAAATCAGTAAACAACGCCAGATCTTTACGAGCGCCAGATTTCTCGGCGCGATACTTTTTGCAGTTTTTTCTGTTCCGCTTGCAACGTTGGCTTTCTCAAGCGAGCCGTCGCCCGATGGATTTCGAGCCTGGATCGCTTCATTTCGCGGCGTAGCCCTGGGAAAAGGCATTCATGCGGCCGTTTACAACTCCGTGACGCGCACGCTTGTTCCCGATTTTTCGCTTCCGGACCTCGACATTCCCTCGGCAAAACAGCCCGAGCAAGCGGAGTTCGTGCGCACGCCGGAGGAGTATCTGAGCGATAAGTATTTCGTGAACTTGGCGGGACAGGGCCACCGGCTGTTCGTGCAGCACAAAGATACGCTCGCCGCGATTGAAAAAAGCTATGGCGTCGATCCCTATGTCCTTCTCGCCCTTTGGGGCCGCGAAACGTCCTTCGGAGCCTACGTTAACGATCTGCGTTATAACGCGCTACAGGTGCTGGCGACCGAGGCCTATGCCGGCCATCGGCCGGAGCTGTTTCAAGGCCAGTTCATCGAGGCCCTGCGGATGGTTCAGGACGGCGTGATCGCACCAAAGGATATGAAAAGCTCCTGGGCTGGGGCCATGGGCCTCGTTCAGTTCATGCCGGAGGATTATTACAAATACGCCGTGGACCAGGACGGCGATGGCAAGAAGGATATTTGGCGCTCCGTGCCGGACGCTCTCGCCTCGCTCGCCAATAACCTAAGCCACATCCGCTGGGACAACGCGCAGCCCTGGGGCTTCGAGGTTCGTGCGCCCGCCACTGTCGATTGCTCGCTCGGCTATCTCGATATCCGCAAGCCCGTCAGCGAATGGGCGGCGATGGGGATCACGCCTGTCAAGGGCGGCGAGTTCCCGCCGGAGACGCTGACTTGGGAGGCTTCGCTTTTACAGCCCGCGGGGATTTTCGGCCCGGCGTTTCTCACCTTCCAGAATTTCCAGGTGATCCGCGACTATAATAAGTCCGATCTTTACGCGCTCTTCGTCGGCCACCTGGCCGATCGTATCCGTGGCGGCGGCGGTTTCACGCAGCCTTGGCAGCGGCTCGTGCAGGTCCCCACCTCGGATGTCGAATTCATGCAGCGGAAGCTGACCGGCCTTGGCCTTTATAGCGACGCCATCGACGGCAAGGCCGGGGGGCGTACCCGCAGCGCCGTTGGCGCTTATCAGAAGCGCGCCGGGCTAGCGCAAACGTGCTGGCCTACGGCTGAAATCGTGGCCCATCTCAAGGCGCATGCTAACGCCCAGACGCTAAACGGAAGCTCCCGGTAGGAGCGTGTGATTTTTTTCATTAAGCAGGCGTTCCCGCGCGGAACTCGTCAGCAGGCGCTCGAGCTCAGCCCGCTCCCTATCGCTGCGGCGCGCCGGGCTCGTATTTGCGGGGTTCGAACGCCTAGCGGCGCGTTCTGGCCCAAGCACATTTGCCGGGGTGAAGCGGCACGGGGTCTGGCGTTAGATGGCTCAGAATATCCTCCAAGTCCTGCTTAACGAATTTCAGACGAGTAGAAATCCAAAGATCAGTCGAGGCGCCGCTTGCATCGCTGATACAATTCAATGCCTCTCGGATACAAAGCCGCACTTGAAGATCGCGCGATGTGCTCATGGCCACTTCCCTTACTGAGTGAACACATCTTAGAATACCCTGTGCACAGAAGAGCATTAAATTCTTCAGAACCTCTCATTAAGCCAAAGCAATTTGATCTTGCAGCGTCACTTCAACAGGCTTTTTCTACCATTAATTGCTCAATTCGTGCCGATATCGCTGACTTCCGCTGCTTACAGGTTGCAGCCGGGAAAACGAATGCGACGAATTGCTCAGAGAAATAAAGCCGGGATAGGAGAAATCCAGGGTAAAGAGCGCATCCCCAAGGCGCTGATGATTTCGCGCGACCGGCGTTACAGGGAAGAGGCGGACGGTAACGATCCAACTATCCCGAAGGAGCGTTAAGCGTATAGCCAACGCATTTGAGGAGCCACAATGAGCAAATTGGCAGCGCTGATCTTCGACGTTGACGGCACGCTCGCCGATAATGAGCGGGACGGGCATCGGGTCGCTTTCAACCGGGCGTTCGCCGATGCGGGCTTGGATTGGAATTGGACCGTCGAGCTGTATGGAGAATTGCTGGCCGTAACCGGGGGAAAGGAGCGCATCCTCTACTACCTCGACCGATACCGGCCGGATTTTCCGCGCCCGCAGGATCTCTCGAAATTCGTGGCGGATCTGCATGCCGCAAAGACCAGGCATTATCTTGAGCTTCTTGCCCAAGGCGGCCTTCCGCTGCGCCCTGGGGTCGAGCGCCTTTTGAGCGAGGCGAGACATGCGGGGCTCCGGCTCGCGATTGCGACGACGACCACGCCCGCCAACGTGACCGCGCTGCTCGACGCCGTCCTGCCCGGCCGGCTGTCCTGGTTCGACGCGATCGGCGCAGGCGACGTCGTGCCGGCGAAGAAGCCCGCGCCAGACATTTACCGCTATGTGCTGGATGAGTTGCGGCTCGGTCCCGATCAGTGCCTTGCTTTCGAGGATTCCGAGCTAGGTTTGCGCTCGGCGCTTGGTGCGGATATAAAGACGATCGTGACCGTAAACAGCTATACTTCCGCTCAAGATTTTACCGGCGCAGCACTGGTTGTCGATCAACTTGGCGATTTAGAACAACCAATGCGCGTTATTGCGGGTAACGCTTTTGGCTGGACTTGCGTTGACATAGAGTTATTGCGCAAGTTGCGATAAAACATTTAGCAAGTCTTAACTTTACCTCTGTATTGCGCGAAGAGGTTTAAGTAGTTCTTACCCTTCATCAACGGGATCGATGATGGAATCGCTTAGCGGACGGCTGAACGGGCGTGTGACCGGCAGCGTCCGCGGCAGCTGCATCGCGCTGATGCGGCGGCGGCGATAGTAACCTTAACAGGAAGTGAGTCTCTCGATGCGAACAAAACGAGTTTCTGATTTCGGCGGTGGCTGCGCTGGGATTAGCCATATTCGGCTTGCCAGCCTTACCCAACGCCGCGGCGTCCACGCCGTTGTGTGTGGGCCATGATCCTAAATCCGCCAGTTGAACTTATGCCGTACCGGAAAACTTGAGCGGGAACAGCGTGCTTTGCGTATTTATGGCGGCGCCCTCCGGGTGAGCCACACGCCTCGTCATAGCCCGGCTTAACCCAGTAGCGTCCGGTTAAATCTTAAATCATGCACGATTTCTGCGGAAATCACGATCGAACTCCCTCTCCCTGTGGGAGAGGGTTGGGGTGAGGGGTAGAACGCCCTGTAACTCAACACGTTACCCCTCAACCTGTCCTTCTCCCATCAAGCACGCCTTGGCGTGCTTGCAACTCAGAGTTATCGCGTTTGCAAGCAAACGCGATGCGGAGAAGGGACCCTGTTGCATCGTCTCGCAAAAAAGAGGCCTTTTTCTCAAGCCGTTGATTTGCCGCCAAATTTAAACCGGACACTATTGGCTCAAGCCCGGCCATGACAATGGTGGGCGTTTCGGCGCCGCACCCGCCGTTTTTTAGCATGATGCATTGGCCGCTTAAGGCAAGAGCAGCAGCATTACGCTTGTACGCTGGGGTGGCTATGGCGGCTATGGCTGGGGCAGAGGCTGGCCGTACCTTGGCGTTGGCCTTTACGGCGCGGGCTGGGGATATCCTGGCTATGGCGGCTATGGCGGCTGCCCCTCGTCTAAGTAACACAGCCCCGGAAGCAGCTTGCGCCGGGGCTTTTTCTTGGGCCTACCCAACGAGGATCGAGGCGCAATAAACCGCGACGAGCGCGGCCAGGATCGAGGAGACTGCGATCTCGGCTTGTACACCGCCCTTCTCGCGCGGCTGCCCGACGCCATCGATCAGCCTCTCATTGCGCACGAACCGCCAATACCCTATGCCGATGAGAACGAGGCCGGTCAGCATGAATGCGAGCCCCTCGTAACGGCCAATGGGACCGGTGAGCCTGTCCATGCGGATCGCCTTGCCCACCTCCGCCGAGGCTGACGACGCCAGCGCCAAAATGAAGAGATTGAATTTCTCCAGCACGAACCCGAAGGCGATCACCGCAATCGCGGTGCGTATCCAGGCAAGGAAGGTGCGCTCATTGGCGGAGTGTGCGGTGAAGTTGCGGTTCATCGTGTAACCTTTCGCGGCATCTCATACCAGGCGCCAGAATTTTCGGCGTCGTCCCCGGGAAATAGGGAACCCAGTAAGCGATGAGTTATGTCCTCGTGGCCGGGGACGGTTCCCCTTACGATAACCGGATGCTCGCCGTGGCCGGCATGACACCTGGCGAGCCCGCGCTCTCCGCCAAGCGTTCTGCGTTCGAATCGCTTCTTTCCTGTCAACCGATGATCAAGCTGCAATGGCTGCCTCGGAAGACGCGACGGCCCCGTTGAGGATCATGTCAGCCGCCTTCTCCGCGATCATGATGACAGGCGCGTTGGTGTTTCCGCTGATGAGACACGGCATGATCGAGGCGTCCACCACGCGAAGGCCTTCAAGCCCGCGCACGCGCAGCGTTTCGTCGACCACCGCCATCTCGTCCTGCCCCATTTTGCATGTCCCGACGGGGTGGTAGAGCGATTCCGCTGTCTCGCGGTGAAAGGCGTCGATGCCGGCGCCGGTGTTAACCTCGGGGCCGGGCACGAATTCCTCGCCGCGATAAGGGTCGAACGCCCTCTGGCTGAATATTTCGCGCGCAATCTTGAAGCCGTCGCGAAGCGTGCGAAGGTCAGCGTCGTTCTCAAGATAGTTCGGCTGGATCGCGGGATGCGCCAAAGGCTCCGCCGATTTCAGCGTGATCTCGCCCCGCGCTTGCGGCCTTTCCATGTTGTAATAGCCCATGAAGCCGTGGCGATAGATGAGCTTCCTGCCATGATCGGCATAGAGCGCGGGCGCAAAGTGGTATTGCAGGTCGGGGGCGGCGAGTTCGGGCCGGCTCTTCAAAAAGGCCAGCGCCTCCAGCCCCATCGCGGCGGCCGGGCCTTTGTGGGTCATGAGATAATAGGAGACATGGCGCATCAGGGCCGAAGGCTTGAAGACTGAATAAAGCGAGACAGGCTCTGTGCAGTTATGCTTGACCCCGCCGGCAAGGTGGTCCTGAAGGTTCTTTCCAACGCCGGGCAGATCGTGAAGCGGCCTGAGGCCATGCCGGCCGATTTCATCCGCCGGGCCGATCCCCGAGAGAAGCAGCAGTTGCGGGGAATTGATCGCGCCGCCGCAAACGATGACCTCGCGGCTGGCGCGGATTTCGTGGCGCTGCTTCTTCTGTGCGTACTCGACGCCAACGGCCCGCCCGCGCTCCATAAGAATGCGCGTGGCTTGCGCCTTGGTGATCACGGTGAGGTTCGGGCGGCCGAGCGCCGGTCGCAGATAGCAAACGGCGGAGCTTGCGCGGCGGCCGTCCGCGGCGGTGCAATCGAGCGGGCCGAAGCCCTCTTGCTGCGCGCCGTTGAAGTCGGGCGTATAAGGGTAGCCCGCCTGCTGGCCGGCCTCGATCCAGGCCACATTCAGCGGCCCATTGACGCCCGGCCTCGAAACTTTGAGCGGTCCATCGCCGCCGTGATAATCATCGCCGCCTTGCGAATAATTCTCGGCCTTCTTGAAATAAGGAAGAACATCGCTCCAGCCCCAGCCGCGATTGCCGAGTTGCGCCCAAAGATCGTAGTCGCTTGGAACGCCGCGGATATAAATCATGGCGTTGACGGAACTCGACCCGCCGAGCACCTTGCCGCGCGGCAAGAAAAGCCGCCGGCCGTTCAGCCCGCGCTGCGGTTCGGTGTGGTAGCCCCAATCCACCCAGCCCGTTTTCATCAGCGCGGGATATCCGGCGGGCATGTGAATGAGAAACAGCTTGTCGCGCGGACCCGCCTCCAAAAGCGCCACCGTTACGCTTGCGCCGGCCGAAAGCCTATTTGCGAGCACACAACCAGCCGAACCGCCGCCCACAATGACATAATCATAAGGCATGCAATTTTCCTTTGGCGGGCGATAGCAAGAGCTGTTTTAAGCGGAGCCGCCAAGCGTCGCACCCGCATAGGTGGGTATCCGCCTAATAGCTTGTCCAGCCTATGTTGCTATGGATTCCCGCATTCACGGGAATTCGATCTCCGGCCTAAGTTCAACGGGGAAAACGCTATAACTTGTATTTGGTAGAGTGCGATTTGCGAAAAGTTCCCGCAACCCTTCGTGAGGCATCGGAACCTGACGCCGCCACAGGCAAATTTCAATCCGGACAATAGGACCGTTTTTATATTGCTGGAATACATTTAAACCTGCCTGCAAAGGATGCAGGTTGCTTAAATATGGGATAATATGGCAAGTTAGCGACGGGCGCGCGGCAGGAGACGGGCCGTCGCCGCAGGATGCTCCCGGTCCAGAGTTCCCAGACACGAGTAAGGCATGAGCGACGGCTGGGTCATAATCACCTGTTCTTTCCTGTATATCGGCGCGCTGTTCGCGATCGCCTATCTGGGCGATCGCGCCGGCAGGAACCGCCCTTCGCTTGTCGGACGGCCCTATGTGTACGCCCTCGCGCTCGGCGTCTACTGCACATCATGGACGTTTTTCGGAAGCGTGGGCTCCGCCTCTGAAAAGGGCTTCGACTTCATAGCGGTCTATCTCGGGCCAATTCTTGCGTTCACGGCGGCTACTCCCCTGCTCCGCCGGGTCATATTGCTGACGAAAGCTCAGAATATCACCTCGATCGCCGACTTCATCGCGGCCCGGTATGGCAAAAACCCTGCTGTCGCGGCCATTGTGACAATTGTGGCGGTGGCCGGCGTGTTGCCCTACATCGCGCTTCAGCTCAAGGCCGTGTCCCAGGCGATCGCCGTCCTTCTTGGCCATCCCTATTCGGACGCCGCTTCCTTTACGCGGCTTCCCGCCGCCGGCATGGACTTTGTGATTGCGCTGATCCTGGCGGCTTTCACGATTCTTTTCGGCGCACGCGATAGCGACGCCACCGAGCATCAGCGCGGACTCATGCTCGCAATCGCCGTCGAGTCGGTCGTCAAGATCACCGCCTTTCTCGCGGTCGGCGGATTTGTCGTGTTCGGCATGTTTGGCGGCATTGGGCCGCTGATCGAGAAAGCGATTGCGCAGCCGGACATCGCCCAGATCTTCGATACCGGCATTCACGGCGGGGCGCTGCTGACGGTCTCCTGGCTGAGCTTCGTCTGCATATTCCTGCTTCCCAGGCAATTTCATGTGACGTTCGTGGAGAACGTTTCCGAGGACGAATTGCGAAAGGCGTCGTGGCTTTTTCCGCTTTATCTGATTGTCATCAATATTTTCGTCGTGCCGGTCGCGATGGCGGGGAGCCTTGTCTTTCGAAGCATGGAAGTTCCGCAGGACATGTACCTCCTCGCGCTTCCCCTCCACTCTGGAAATCAGATTTTCACCTTCATCGCATTTCTGGGCGGCCTCTCGGCTGCAACGGCGATGGTCGTGGTGGAGACGGTTGCGCTGTCGATCATGGTTTGCAACGACCTTTTGATGCCGCTCATTTTGAAGCGCCGGTCCGTGGCCGCGGCCAGCCGACAAGATATGAGCGGCCTCCTTCTGAACGTCCGCCGTGCGGCGATGTTTTCGATTATCCTGCTCGCCTATGCCTTCTACGACAGAATCGGGAACGCTTCGCTCGCCGAGATCGGGCTTCTATCGTTCGCCGCCATAGCGCAATTCGCCCCCGCCTTTTTTATTGGCTTGTTCTGGCGCAGAGCCACGGCTCGCGGCGCGGCGGCCGGCATTCTTGCTGGCTTTGGCGTCTGGGCCTACACACTCCTTCTTCCGAGACTGATCGGCGACACCGCGGCCGGCGCAGCGTTCTTGAAGGACGGCCCCTTCGGCATGGCCTTTCTGCGCCCGGAGATGCTTTTCTATCTGAATTTCGACCAGCTGACGCATGGCGTGGTCTGGAGCTTGTTCTTCAATGTCCTCGCCTTCCTGTTCGTTTCATTGCTTCGCCCTTTGGAGCCAATCGAACGGCTTCAAACCAATATCTTTATCGAGGATTCCAACCCGCCCCCGGCGGCGCCCGCGTTTAAGCCCTGGCGCACCGCCGTTCCCTTCGATGACCTCATATCGATGGTCGCGCGCTATCTTGGGGAGGAGCGAGCGAGCCGGTCATTCTCGGACTACATGGGGAGCCGCGGAATAGACCCCGCCGCACATGCGCAAGGCGACGCGCACGCGGTAAAATTCACCGAAAACCTTTTGGCGAGCGCCATCGGCGCGCCCTCCTCCCGGCTTGTCATGTCGCTCATGCTAAGGCGTCGCAATGTCGGCCGCGAGTTCGGCCTTGAGGCTGCTCGACGAAGCGTCCGAGGCGGTTCAATACAATCGCGACCTGCTGCAGACCGCTCTCGATCATGTCCGCCAAGGCCTCGCCGTGTTCGACAAGAAAATGCAGCTCATTTGCTGGAACAGGCAATTCCGCGAGATCTTGATGCTGCCGCAGCAATTTGGCCGCGTCGGCGTCCCACTCGATGAAATTGTCCGCTACATGGCGCAGCGCCTCCACTCCAACCCAACCGCTATCGAAGAGCTTGTGACCGACCGGGTCATGAAATATCAGGTTACGATGGAAAGCTTTTACGAGCGCTCCATCGAAGGCCGCGTGGTTGAGGTCCGGATAAACGACATGCCTCAGGGCGGCATCGTTGTGACATACGCCGACATTACCGAGCGGGAATCTGCCGCCGAGGCGCTCGCGCGAGCCAACGAAACTCTCGAAAGACGCGTTGAAGCCCGGACGCTGGAGTTGGCGGTCGCCAAGGCGAAAGCCGACGAGGCCAACATCAGCAAGACGCGCTTCCTGGCTGCGGCGAGCCACGACGTTCTCCAGCCTCTGAACGCGGCCCGCCTCTACGCATCAAGCCTCTTGGAGCGCTCGCCCCCTGCGGAGCTTGGACGGTTGGCCCGCAATATCGACGCTTCGCTTGACGGCGTGGAGGAAATCCTTAACGCGCTTCTCGACATTTCGCGTCTCGATAGCGGCGCCATGAAGCCGGAGTTTGGGGTGTTTCCGGTCAAAGACCTGCTGGAGCAAATAAGGATCGACTTCGAGCCGATCGCAAAGGCGCGCGGAATTTCTTTCACGATCATGCCGTCGAGCGCCGTTGTCCGCTCCGACCGGAAGCTTCTGCGCCGCATTCTTCAGAATCTCGTTTCGAATGCACTCAAATATAACAAGGATAAGGGCCGCGCCGTGCTCGGCTGCCGGCGGCGTGGGCGCGATCTTATCATCGCGGTTTACGATAGCGGGCCGGGCATCCCGGAAGATCAGCGTGAGTTGATCTTCAAAGAGTTCCAGCGCCTCGATTATCACAGCCACGCTCCTGGCCTCGGACTTGGCTTGTCGATCGTCGAGCGCATGTGCCGCGTCTTGGACCACGGCCTCGCTCTCAAGTCGCAACTCGGGAGCGGGTCGTCCTTCTCAATAAGCGTGCCTTTGGCCCGGTGGTCGGAAATGGAGCCGCCGCGTCCGTTCAACCTGCGCCCTGTGTCCTACGGCGACTTGCGGGGCGCGATTGTGCTTTGCGTCGACAACGACCGCAACATCATGGACGGCATGAGCACGCTATTGTCGGGCTGGCAATGCCCGGTCATCACTGCGATCGACAGCAGCGACGCGATCGAGCAACTCAGCGCCGCAAAAGTCACGCCAGACATCGTCATCTCCGATTATCATCTGGATCGCGAGGACGGCTGCGAAGCTATTTGCGCAATCTCGGCCGCTTGCAAGGCCGACATCCCAGGGATCATCGTCACGGCCGACGGCTCCTACGATGTGCGCACGCTGGTGAGCGCGGCGGGATACGCTTTTCTGCAAAAGCCGATCAAACCCGCTGCGCTTCGCGCGCTGATCTCATCGATGATCATACAACGCCACGCCGCGGAATAAACCAGCGGCGTCCAGTTAAATCTGGCAGCATCGATGGCTTGAGAAAAAGGCGCGTTTTTCGCGAGATGGCGCAACAGGATCCCTTCTCCCGGTGGGAGAAGGACAGGCTGAGGGGCTACGACTTGAGTTACGATGCACTTTACCCCTCACCCCAACCCTCCCAAAGGGAGAGGGAGTCCGGTCGCGATCGCCGCAAAAATCGTATATGACGCGCCTTGGGAATAAACCCGCAAAAGGCTCACGCTTGCCCCGCCTCATCGGCGTGGTCATCCACCGCCGCGATCCGGTTTACCGCAATGACCGCCTGGGTTCGGCTGTCGACGCCGAGCTTCTGCAAAATGGCCGACACATGCGCCTTCACGGTCGCTTCTGAGACGCTCAATTCGAAGGCGATCTGCTTGTTCAAGAGACCCTGCCCGAGCATTGACAAGACGCGGACCTGTTGCGGCGTCAGCGTGGCGAGCTTCGTCGCCAGTTCCCCAAGCTCATCGGCGCAAGGGTCCCGGTACATCTCGTCGGAGAACCAAACGCCGCCATCGAGAATAGTCTTAACCGCCAGGCGAATCTTCTCGACAGGCAAAGATTTCGAAATGAACCCCGACGCTCCGAGATTGGCGCAGCGTCTGATCATGCTCGGATTGTCGCTCGCCGAAACAATGACGACCGGGATCTCAGGATGCTGGCTTCTGAGATACATCAGGCCGGTCAAGCCGGAGAGAGACGCGGCGCCCTTCTCGCCCGGCATTTTCAGATCGAGCAGGATAAGATCGGTGTTTGGATGTCCGGCGAGCGCGTCGAGCAGCTTTTCAACCGAGCCGGCCTCCGTAATGCCAATGCCCGGAAGCGACGTGGACAGTGTTTGCTTCAAAGCATCGCGGAAAAGCGGATGGTCGTCCGCAATGATGACATGATGGGCGCTCATCGCTTTCTCATCAGGTTCGGGAGCCATTTCATGCGCGTTTCCTAATCCCGTTTCGCGGGTGTGCGCAGAGCGCTCCTCGCCACTCGTAATTATTGTCTCGCCGCGAGATTGAAGTAGGATGGCAGCACCGGCTCCTAAGCTTCAACGCAGTGCTCTACTTGAGAATGCAAAGGTATGTCTGAAGACGAAGTTAAGCAAGCCTATTGGCGGCGCATTCGGCGGCACACGCTTGGGATGATCGTTGTCATCGCAGGACTGACGCTTGTTCTCCCGCTTTTCATGCCGGCGCTGAACGCTTACAGGTTCATGCGCTTCCCGCTGGGGTACTTTCTCGTCGCCGGCGCATCCATCTTGGGGCTCGCGGTGCTTATTTACGGCTTTTTCGGCGGCCAGCAACGAAGCGATCGCGCTTATAACATGACCATTCAATTCTGACATGACGCTCAATTACAGCACACCGGCCGTCAATCCGAGGCTCGGCTCCAGTTTTGCGATATTCGCAAGCGCTTATACCTGCCTCGTGCTGATGCTCGTCGTTCTGGAGCAACTCGGGCTGTCAACGCTGACAATCGATCAGCTCATCGTGGTGACGCCTGCGTTCTTCTACATCGCCATCGGTTTCATGACGCGCACCATCAGCGCCGACGATTTCCTGCTCGCAGGACAACGTGTGCCGGCATTCTACAACGCTCTTGCGTTGTGCTCGATGGTCTTTGGCGGGAGCATCCTGCTCGGCAGCATCGGAAGCTTCTTCTTCCTAGGGATCGATGCGATTGCGATACCGGTTGGATGTTTCGCCGGCATCGTCCTCACCGGAGTGCTGTTCGTTCCCCATCTGAGGAAGGCGGGAGCGCATACCCTGCCAGGATTTCTTCACTTGCGGTTTGGCCACAGGGGCTTGCGACTCGGCGCAGCGCTGCTGATGCTTGCGCCCTGCCTCATCATCGTGGCCGCGGAAGTTGCGCTCGGCGGAAAGCTCATCGGCTATTTCTTGCCGCTTCCCCAGACTCTCGGGCTCCGCTTCTCGCCTCCGGCCTTTTTCTCCTTCCTCGTGATTGCGAGCGTTTTTCTCACCGTAGTCCTCGGCGGGATGCGTTCGGCCACATGGGTGCAATGCGCGCAATTCATCGTTGTTCTCGGCATTCTCGCCCCTCTCATCGCCGTCTCGGTCATACGGACCAACTTGCCCTTTCCGCAGCTCACCTATGGAAGCCAGCTCGAGGACATAAAGGCTCAGGAAGCGGCGAAAGGCGTCGTGACCGTATCGCAGGCGCAGCCGCTGAGCGAGGTGCTGCCGAAACCTGTAAGCCAGCCGGTTGCGCGTCCTGTCGAACGCGCATTCAGCGCATTCAGTCCTATCGATTTCGTGCTGCTGGTATTTTGCCTCGCGACCGGGGTGGCGGCGCATCCTGCGTTTCTGCCAAGGCTAAGCACCACGCCAACGATTTTGGCCAGCCGGCGATCTTTGGGCTGGATGACCGTCGTCGGCGGTTTCCTTGTGCTGACCATACCGGCCTATGCGTTTTTTACGAAAGCCATGGCGATCGAGGCGCTTATCGGCGTTCCGGCGTCCGATCTCCCGGCGTGGGCGAAAGCGCTTCAGCAGCTCGGGCTTATATCGCTGCCCGGCAATCAGTTCGATTCGCTAAACGCCGCGGCTCAGCGGGTGACGTTCCAACGGGACACCGTCGTCCTTATCCTGCCGGTGGCCGGAAATCTGCCCCGAGTTTTCTTCGGCCTCGCCGCGGCGTCCGCTCTTGCCGCCCTTTCCGCGTGCGCCGCCGGCCATCTCGTCGCGGTCGCCAATAGCGTAAGCGACGATCTCTATCATGGCCTCGTGAATAAAAGCGCCTCTCCGGCGCGGCGCCTTCTTGTGGCGCGTCTGGCGATGCTTCTCTTCGGTGTGCTCGTTTTCATCATTACGCAGAACCGCGCGGCCGATCCGTTTCGATGGGCGATCGCGGCCTTCTCTCTCAGTTCGGGCGCTTTTTTCGCGGTTCTTGTCTTGAGCGTCTGGTGGCGGAGGTTCACGGCAGTGGGAGCAATCGCCGGGATGCTTTCTGGCTTTGCCGTCACTGCGCTTTATTTGAATGCGGGCGGAACGCCGCTTTTCGGCGTCGATGCGCTGACGGCCGCGGCCACCGGAGTTCCGGTCAGCTTTGCTGCGGCCATTCTTGTCAGCCTCTTTTCCAAGGCTCCGGACCAATACGCCGTGGAGGCGGTTGACGAGTTGCGAACACCGGCTGGCGAGACCCTTCAGGCGCGTATGCTGCGTTTGGCCGCGCGCGCAAAGCCTTTCCGTCAAACATAAGCGGGCTTGCATACCTTCTCTAATGCAAGTCTCCTTACATATATACCAGTCCCGAACGGTCTTGCTTCGGAAACGCTGACATGAGGCCTTGTTTATGCGCCATGCCGACTTTCTCCACCGAGCGATGCCCGGCTCGGGGACCGACCGGAAACAGCTTTTTCCCGAAATCGAACCTTTTAGGACCGGGTGGCTGAAAGTCTCAAAAACTCACGACGTCTATTTCGAGGAATGCGGATCGCCCGCTGGGAAGCCGGTGCTCATCGTCCATGGCGGCCCCGGCGGCGGTTGCAATCCCGCCATGCGGCGCTATCACGATCCGGCGCGTTACAGAATTATCCTTTTCGATCAGCGTGGTTGCGGGCGCTCAACCCCCCATGCCTGCCTGAATGACAACACCACCTGGGATCTCGTCGCCGATATGGAGCGGCTGCGCGTTCATCTCGGCGTCGAGGCGTGGCAGCTATGCGGCGGCTCCTGGGGCTCGACGCTGTCGCTGGCCTACGCGGAGACGCATCCCGAGCGCGTCACGGAACTGCTTTTGCGGGGGATTTTCCTTCTCCGTAAAGCCGAGCTGGACTGGTTTTATCAAGAGGGCTGCAGCTGGATTTTCCCGGACGCCTACGAAACCTACGCCGCCGCAATCCCCGGCGCCGAACGCGGAAACATGATCGAGGCCTTCCACCGCCGCCTCACCTCTGGCAATCGCGAAATCGAACTCGCGGCGGCACGCGCCTGGAGCATCTGGGAGGGGAGCACGCTCTCGCTGTTCCACGACCAGGAGCGCGTGCAAAGATTCGGAAGCGACAGCTATGCGCTCGCCTTTGCGCGCATCGAATGCCACTATTTCATCAACAAGGGCTTCTTCCGAAGCGACAATCAGCTCATCGAGGATGCGGGCCGGATCGCGCATGTTCCCGGCACGATCATTCATGGCCGCTACGACGTTGTCACGCCGATCAAGAACGCCTGGGATCTGGCTAAGGCCTGGCCGAAAGCGGAACTGCGCATTGTCCCCGATTCAGGCCACGCCATGACGGAGCCCGGCATCGTCCATGAGATCGTGACAGCCACGAATAAATATGCCGCCCTTGTAAAGTAGCGGCTTTTTATCCTAAGTCCCCTATGGGGCTTGACCTGCGCTTGCCGCTTGTGAGAGCTAGAGGCAAGCGCCGCTAGGGATGCGGCGCATATATCAGCTCCGTCACCGGCTTTTTCCGATGTTGTTGTTTACGCATCTTATCTTCGATGTGGCTGCAGCCGCGCTCGTAACATTGAACGCGCTGCTGCTGGCGACCGTGTTTTCACGCTCCTTCAAGCTCTGGCCCACGCCATCGTCAAAGAGCTGGCAGCATTACACATTCTGGCCGCTGTTTCGCGGTGGGCTCGGGCTGACGCTTGTTTATGCGATCCTCACCGCGCATTGGCTGCAAGATTATGAGGAGCTGCGCTTCTTCATCGGAATGGTCTGCGTCGTCATCGGCTTCGGCTTCACCATCTACGGTTATTTCGATCTGGGCATCGAAAATACCTACGGCGCCGACGAGGGCCTCGTCACCAATGGCCTTTATCGATACAGCCGCAATCCCCAATATGTGGCGTCGATCCTTGGCTTTTTCGGAACCGGCCTTGCGCATGGCGGGACGCATGCCCCGATCCTGTGCGGCCTCGCGATCCTTGTTTACCTGATCCTGCCCTATACCGAGGAACCCTGGCTCCAGCGCGCCTATGGCGATGTCTATCTGGCCTATAAAGATCGGACGCCTCGCTTTCTATAGTGCGCTGAAAAAGCGTGAAGCGGTTTTCCAGAGCGCGCTTTTGTAAAAGGGGCAAAAGTCCGGGCAATATCTTTCGCGAACACACATTACGTCATGGCCGGGCTTGCCCCACGGCTGTCCGGTTTAATTTCTGAACCATATCAAGGCGTCATCCTCGAAAGACGCGCTCGCGCGGCTTATCGGGGATCCATGTCTAAGCACGTGCCAGTCTCGTTATGGATTCCCGGCAATCGCAAAGGCGATTTCGGGAATGACGGCGAAGACGAATGCAAGAAAAACGAACCGGACCGGCGTGGGCTTGACCCGGCCATCCAGATCACATTGAAAGATATGTGTTTCTGCTCCTGGATGGCCCGATCGAGCCCAATAGTGTCCTGTTTAAATCTTCAATGAAATCAACTGCCATCACATCATGCACGATTTTGGCGGCAATCCCGGCCAGAACTCCCTCTCCCATCGCATCCGCTTGCGGATGCGATAACTTTTGCTGGCAAGCACGCCAAGGCGTGTTTGCTGGGAGAGGGTTGGGGTGAGGGGTAAAGCGCCTTGTAAATCAGCTTGTTACCCCACATCCTGTCCTTCTCCCATCAAGCACGCCTTGGCGTGCTTGCAACTCAGAATTATCGCGTTTGCAATCAAACGCGATGCGGAGAAGGAACGCCGTTGCGCGATCTCGCGAAAATCGATGCATTTTCTCAAGCCGTTGATTTGCTGCCAGATTTAAACCGGACACTGTTGGATCGAGCCGGGCCATGACGAGAGTGAGTTTGTTGGCTGCCCGTACTTTTGCCCCTGTTAGGCGCTTTCAATTCCATCGAAAGCGGATACGCTCTAGGCTGCAATGCTCGTACGCTCATCGGCGGCGGGCTCGTAGCGTATTTGCAGGCGTCTTTCAGCTTCCGTTTCGCGCAAGACTTGATCGATAACCTGCCGCCAGTGGTAAAGATCGATGCAGGCCGCAACGATCCCGATCTTGCGGATCATGTTGGCGATGCGCTCCTCGTCGCATTCTTCGCGCGTTGAAATTTCTGAATACGAGTTCACAATCCGGCGAGTTACGACGTCGCGAATGAGCCATGACTAATTACGCACACCAACTGCATTAAACGGAAATTCCGTAACAGACATAGTTAATAGCGTGCAAGCCCCGCCGCAAGCTCAATCTCAAGTTGTCAACCATTCCGCGATGATCTGGCTATTGAGGCGCAGCGCCTGCGCGAGGGCATTGGAAGAGGTAAGCGCAGTAGCGTTTGCAATGCGGCGGCGTTAGATCGCAACGAAGGCTGGGGTTAGGGGCCTTGCCGGATAGCGCGTTCACCATCTCCATCGGGCCAATCCAAGACCGCGGAATCAAGCATTTTAAGAATAATCGTTCTGCGCATATTGTAAGAAGCGACTACCAAAAATGAGATCCGGCATGCAGCTCTTTTCTCTGGAACAGCTGACCGATGCTTGCGAAGTGGTCAGACACTCTGTGCAGAAAACGCCTACTTATGCGTGGCCGCTTTTGCGTAAGCGGACGGGCGTTGATGTGTTTGTCAAACATGAAAATCATACGCCCACCGGGGCGTTCAAAGTGCGCGGAGGGCTTGTTTATTTCGATGCGCTTAAACGCGCCGGACTGATCCCCAAAGGGGTTGTCACCGCTACACGCGGCAATCATGGCCAATCCATAGCTTTCGCAGCCAGCCGATACGGCGTTCCAGCCGTCATTGTCGTGCCGGAGGGCAATTCAATCGAGAAAAACGCGGCTATGCAAGCGTTTGGCGCGAAGCTTGTAATCGCAGGCGCCGATTTCGATGAGAGCCGGGCCGTGGCCGGACAGATCGCCGAGGAACGCAGCTTCCACCTTATACCGTCTTTTCATCGAGATCTCGTCAGAGGCGTTGCGACATATGCCTTCGAGCTCTTTCAAGATGCGAAAAATCTGGCTGTTGTTTATGTTCCGATCGGAATGGGATCGGGCATTTGCGCCATGATCGCAGTCCGCGATTTGCTCGGCCTTGATACCGAGATAGTGGGTGTCGTGGCTGAAAAAGCCCCCGCCGTCGCGCTCTCATTTGAGGCCGGTCATCCTATCTCTACCAACTCGGCCCGCACGTTCGCCGATGGCATGGCGTGCCGGGTTCCTGCCCCCGAAGCGCTCGAAATTATATTAGCGGGAGCGTCGCGCATCGTCAGGCTTCAAGAAGACGAGATCGCCGAAGCTGTGCGGGTCTATTATACCGATACTCATAACCTTGCCGAAGGCGCCGGCGCAGGAGCGCTGGCGGCCCTCATGGCGGAGCGCAAACGCTATCACGAAAAACGCGCTGCTGTGATTTGCTCAGGCGGCAACATCGATGCAACGGTTTTCGCTCAAGTTTTGGCGGGAAAAACACCATCGATATGAAGCTTCGGGCGGCTTTTGGTCCAAGGTTTTCCTTCGCTCTTTCTGCGGCTTCAAGAGCCAAGCGGCCGCGCAATGCTACGCATCCGCCGGCGAAACTGCGAAAGCCTGCCCGCGAGCTGGCGTGGCTACTCCGCCGCCATCGCGGGACGCGCGTCGAGCTTCTTCAGCGCACGGCCAATCCACAGCCTGGTCAGCTTCTCCGGCAGGCTGTTCTGCCGGAGGCGCTCGTTCAGCGCCGGGAAATCCACGCGGTCGAGCGGCTGGTCCTGGTTGAAGCAGGAGAAGACGACAGTGCGCTCACCCGTCTCCGGATCGATCTGCGGCTGCAGGCATTGCGCGCAAACTTCCTTCATCATGCACTGCATGGGCGAATTGATGCTGCCGATCGCAGTGTGGCCCGGCTTCAGGAAGGGCTGCAGCAAGGCGCGCCGCGCCATCCCTACCGCCTGCATCATGCGATCGGAGCCGATCACGATCAGATGCTCGGCCTCGTTCAGCGGCACGGCCTGCTCGCCAAGGCGGCCGGAGCCGTAGGCCGCCATCGCCTGCACGATGTTACCAACGAAGCTGCTGTCCTGCGGGCGAGCGGGTTTGAAGCCCGGCGCCTCGTCGCAGCACCATACGATCACGTCGGCGGCGCGCTCGATCTCCTCGACCTTGTAACGGTCCTGCATCGCCTTGTAGCCCGCGAAATAGATCACACGGCTGCCCGCCTCGCGGAGCGCCGCGCCGATCGAAAACAGCACGGCGTTGCCAAGGCCGCCGCCCACCAGCGCAACGGTGCTGTTGGGGTGGATCTCAGTCGGCGAGCCGGTCGGCCCCATGAGCACCACAGTCTCGCCGGGCCGAAGCGTGGCGCAAAGATTGGAGCTGCCGCCCATCTCCAGCGCGATCACCGAAATTAGCCCGCATTCCTTATCGGTCCAGGCGCCGGTCATCGCCAGGCCTTCCATGGTCAGCAAAGTCGGCGGCGCGCCCGGCTCCTCCAGGCGCTGCGACTGCATCTCGTAGTTCTGGAGCCTGTAAAACTGGCCGGGGCGGAAAGCGCGCGACGCGGCAGGCGCTTTCAGCACAACTTCCACAATGGTTGGCGTCAGCCGGTTCACGCTATGCACCCTGGCCTGCAGCTGATCCCTGCAGTGCGCAATCATCTCTGCGCCAGACAGGGAAGACGCCGCGCCAATCTTCTCCAGCACGCGGCTGACGAGAGGATAACCGCGCTTCGCGCTGCCCATGGCCTTGACGACATTGCCGAAGAAGCTCGGATGCAGGTCTCCGAAGAAGCTGATGAAACGCCCTTCTTGAGTGCGGTGCATCAGAATCTGGTTGTCGTCGGGCTTGGCCAGCGAGCGCACCGGCGTCACCGGATCGCCAGCCTCGTCAACAGCCTGGAAATACTTGCCGTCCAGTTTGATGCGGCCATCCTCGCGCGCCAGCACCGTATTCGGCTGGGTGCCTGCGGCCACAAGCACGGCGCGCGCCGGCAGCACTGCCTCCGTACCATCGGCCGTCTTGCAACGAAGGCCAGCGGCGTGGCCGAAACGATCGACCTCCACAGCAATCGGCGCGAGGCCCTCGGCGAAGCGCACGCCTTCCTCCATGGCCTTCGCCACTTCCTCGTGGTTGAGCGTGTAGGACGGGCTCTCCGTAAGCTTCCGGCGATAGGCGATGGTCGCCCCGCCCCAGCCGTCGAGAAGCTGTGCGAAATGCGGCTCCCGGCCTTCGCGCGCGGCGGCGTCACGCTCGGCGCGGAGCGCGGCGGCGTGGTCAAGGAACTCGCCCGCGATCTCCGCCTCCTCCCCGGTCCAGGACGCGCGCACCGCTTCTTCGCCAAGCTCGCCTACGAGCACGTGGTAGCGGGCCGCGAATTTCTCCACCTGGCGGACATAATAGGCGAGGCTCTCGGTGCCGGTGTCTATCGCGGTCAGGCCGCCGCCGATCACCACCACCGGCAGCCGCACCTGCAGATTGGCGACCGAGGACATCTTCGCCGCGCCCGTGAGCTGCAAGCCCATGAGGAAGTCGCTGGCCTGCCGCACGCCCCGCGCGAGCCCGTTCGGCATGTCGATCACGGTGGGCCGCCCGGCGCCCATGCAAAGCGCGACGTGGTCGAAGCCCATCGCCCAGGCGTCGTCAATCGACAGGGTGGCGCCGCCGCCGAAGCGCACGCCGCCGAACGCTGCAAACTGCGCCCGGCGCTCCAACAGGATGCGGATCAGCTTGAGGTAGTTCTTATTCCAGCGGACGGTGATGCCATATTCGGCGACGCCGCCGAAGCCGGCCATGACGCGATCGTCGAGGTTCTCGTACAGCGTTTCGACATCGCGCACCGGCTCGCAAGGATCGATATCCAGCGGCTCCAGCTTCAAGCCATCGATGGCCACAACGGTGTGGCCGTCATTCATAAGATGGTGCGCAAGCGTGAAGCCGGCGGGTCCAAGCCCGACGATCAGCACTTTCCGCCCCGAATCAGGCAGCGGCAGCGGGCGGCGGATATCCAGCGGGTTCCAGCGCGTCAGCAGCGAATAGATTTCAAAACCCCAGGGCAGGCCAAGCACGTCCTTCAAGATCGAGGTTTCCGCCTGCGGAATGTCGACCGGCTCCTGCTTCTGGTAGATGCAAGCCTTCATGCAGTCGTTGCAGATGCGATGGCCCGTGGCCGCAACCATCGGATTGTCCACCGTGATTGTGGCGAAGGCGCCCAGCACGTGACCCTGCGCGCGCAGAGCGTGCATCTCGCTGATCTTTTCCTCCAGCGGGCAGCCGGCCAGCGTCACGCCAAACGGCGACTTCTGAAACGCGCCGGTCTTGCGGTCCTTGAGGCCCCGGCGGCAGGAATCCTTGCCCTGGTTGTGGCACCAGATGCAGTAGTTCATCTGGTCCAGCGCCTGCTGGCCTGACATGCCGGCGTCGGTCAGCGCGAAGCCGTCGCGCGCGCGCCAATCATGCTCCGGCAGGCACAGCATAGTTACGCCGTCGCGCTCGACCGTTGTCACCGGCACGAGATGCTGAACATCGATTTTTTGCGGCACGCGGAACAGAGTGCCGCCGGCATGGTAAGCGCGTCCTTCGGCGGTCAGCGTCGCCCAGGCGGCGTAGCGCAGCGCCGTGTCCAGCCATTCCGTGCGGTCGTTTCGCTCCCAGGACTCGACATGGGCCGCGAACGAGACCTCGTTCAGCGTCTCGCCCATCATCTGCTCAAGTTCGGCGCGCAACGCGGCGCCGTCGAAGCCGGACGGGTCTGCGAATTTCTTCACGGCCTGGCGCTGCACGAACAGCCGCTTGCAGGCATGTACGGGGTCCAGGTGCTTGGTCTGCGCAACCACCGCATCGAGCGCATCCCCGATCCGGAAAAGTTCGGCGACGAAGCTGTCAACAATCGGGCCAAGCTCAGTGATGAGGTGGCTCTCGGCCTTGGCTTCCAGCGCATCAGGCGCGGCGCGGGCGGCGAGAAGGCTCTCATGCAGCGCCGGATCCTGCGCCGCGACCTGCATGAGGAACCGCTTGTCGAGCGCGATCAGCCCCTCGCGCGTGGCGAGCGAAGCAAATGTCGCGCCGAAGCCCAATATATTGGCATCCATGGTTCGATCCTCGGTATCGGGCTTGGCCATCACACCAGCCGGCTTAGGAGTGACAGGAAGAAGCGCCGTTCAGCATTGGGGGCTAAATCCGCTCGCCCACAAATTGCCAACGCTTAGCGGCAAGGGTCTCCCCTCACCCTGTCCCTCTCCCGCAAGGGGAGAGGGGACGTAGTTTCTACCCTCTCCCCTTGCGGGAAAGGGTGGCGGCTGGCTTTGCCAGGCGCCGGGTGAGGGGTATTCCGATTGCCGAACCGGTGGTGCTTAGCATCGCTTCTATAATGCGGCGCACGTAGTGACGCTTTCCGATTTCCAGGCAGCCGGTTAACAGGGAATTTATTCTGCGTCTAGCATAACGAGGTGGTTCGGTAAAAGGTTCTCTTTCGTCGCGGATGGGGGAAAATGCGCCGCCAGATGGTCTCCGGTCTTTGCGATGGCCTCGACCAGCGCCTTTGCCGCAAGGCCCCGGCCGATATCGGCGGTGAGCTTATCTATGATGCCTTTCCATTCTTCATCCGGCACGCGTTCGTGAACTTCGCAATCGACGACGATTTCCGCATAGCGCTCCGCAACCGACACAAACAGCAAAACCCCCGTATGGCCTGCGGTCGTGTAGATGTCCTGCGCCACGAATTGCTGCATGGCCCGCTGATGCGCGCGCTTTCGCATGATGCTGCGAGGGACGAGCGCAAATCTTAAGGACGGAAAGTGGAGGATAAGGGTGAGCGCGGCGAAGACTGCAAGCTGGATCAGATAAATCGTCTGGACCGGCATCCACGTCCACTCGATGAGCGGCCACGGCGCGGCCAGCGCGATCAGCGCGGACCACATATAGGGGACGTAATAATATCCGCCGCTGGCCCGCGCGATCACCGCGACGATCTCCGCCGAGGTCTTGTTCTCCGCCTTGGTGATGGCGTTCTCGATGTCCAGTTTTTCCGCGTCCGAAATCATGATCGCGCTTCCCTACCAATCGCCAGATGCGCCGCCGCCGCCGAAGTCGCCGCCGCCGCCTGAAAAGCCGCCGCCGTCTCCTCCTCCGCCGCCGCTGCCACCCCCGCCGCCGCCCCAGCCGCCAGGAAAGAAGATCGGGCCTCCATAGCCGGGGCGCCGTCCGTAGCGTCCGCCTGAAAGGGGCTGTCGCGACTGCTGCTGATATTGCGCCCAGAACACAAAGGCAAATATGGCGATGATAAAGAGAAGCGGAATAAGCGCTTCAAGGCCCGATGATTTCCGCGCCATTGTTGGCCGCGCCGCCGCCCGCTGTTTGACCGCCTCCGCGTCGCCAAGCATGACGTCTTTGATATCGTGAACGCCGGCCTTGATCCCGGCGGAGAACTCGCCCCGCTTGAAATGCGGCAGGATCGTATTTTGGATAATGAGCTTCGTCATGAGGTCGGTCAGCTGAGGCTCTAGCCCGCGCCCGACCTCAATGCGCACTTTCCGCTCGTTCGGCGCCACGATCAGAAGCACGCCGTTGTTCGTGCCTTTCTGGCCGATGCCCCACGCGCGGCCAAGCTGATAACCGAAGTCCTCGATGGGGTAGCCTTGCAGGGAATTCGTCGTGAACACGACAAGCTGGTCGCTGGATTTCGCCTCCAGCGCCTTGAGATCGCTCTCGATCGCCGCCTTGCCGGCAGGGGTCAGCAGGTGCGCATCGTCGACGACGCGGCCAGTGAGCGGCGGGAATTTCGGTTCGGCGCTTGCGGAGGGCGAAAAGAGGAGCACGGCGGCGGCAAGCAGCAACAGGACAGCGGTGAATTGCACGATTGAGGACGAAACACCCCTCACCCCCGCCCTCTCCCGCAAGGGGAGAGGGAGCAGGCTGCGGCCTTGCAACGCCGTTCCCTCTCCCAGAGGGAGCAGGGCGTGCCGGTCGCAACGGCGTACCCTCTCCCCTTGCGGGAGAGGGACACGGGTGAGGGGTGATATATTGCATACCCTTCGCCGCCGCTACTGCGACTTACGCGGGCCGAAGTCGACCTTTGGCGTTTGCGTCTCGGCGGGCGCGATGTCGAAGGTCGCCATGTCCTTGGCGTTTGAATACAGGACCGACTTCCAGATCCGGCCCGGAAAGGTGTTCAGCTCGGTGTTATACTTACGCACCGCCTCGATATAATCGCGCCGCGCGATGGCGATGCGGTTCTCGGTTCCCTCGATCTCGCTTTGGAGCGCGAGGAAGTTCTGCCCCGATTTGATGTCCGGATAGCGCTCGGAGACGGCGAGCAGCTTGCCAAGCGCGCTCGTGAGCTGATTTTGCGCCTCGGAGAATTTCTTCATCGCCTCGGGGTTGGTGAGAATATCGGGCGGCAGATTCACCTGGACTTGCGTGGCCTTCGCCCGCGCCTCGGTGACGCCCGTCAGCACCGATTTCTCCTGGTCCGCAAAGCCGCGCACAGCCTCAACGAGGTTCGGAATAAGATCGGCGCGGCGCTTGTACTGGTTCTGAATCTCGGACCACTTCGCCTTGGCTTCCTGCTCGTAGGTCGGGATGGTGTTCACCCCGCAGGCTGACAGCGCAAGCGTGACCGAAAGCAGCGCCGCAATTGGCGCAACACGGATAAATTGGCGGATGTTCATCCAGGCCCTCCCCTTTGCTTATATGCACTCAGGTAGTGCCGCCGAGCGTGCGCTGCAAATCTAATTTCACGTCGAGTTTAAAGATTGAACAGCAAAAACGGCCCGCTTTCGCGAGCCGCTTCAATGCCCAAGCAGGGAAGCCGAGCTTATTTCAGAGGGGCGTAGACGCCGCCGAGGTGATAGTTGAACCCGACCTTAAACGTCTGAACGGTGGGATCGAAATCGTAGACGTTGCCGCCGGGCGTCGTGAACTGGCTCGCCTTCATGCTGTAATCGAAATATTGGTACTCGGCTTTCACGCTCCAGGCGGGGGTGAACAGGTATTCGACGCCGGCGCCAACGGTGTAGCCGCCGCGCGCAGGCGTGCTGGACGTGCCCGTGGCGTCGGATAACGACATATTCCCGTCGTAATAGGTGTAACCGCCCTTGATGTAAACGAGAGATGGGCCGAAGGCGAGGCCGGCGCGGCCGGTGAAGTCCATGTAGAACCCGGAGCCGATCTTATCCACTGCTACTCCCGGCTCAGCCCCCGAATGGCTGAGGCTCATACCGCCAAGATCGACTTCTGGGCCGATAACGAGGCGGCCGAGCTGGTAAAGATAGCCGAACTGGCCGCCGCCAAACACGCCGCTGGTGTCGTTGCTGAACTTCACGTTAGTTTGATCGTCGGTGACATCGAGCGACCCCCAGGCGCCGCCTATGTGAGCGCCGGCGTACCAGCCGCTCCATAGCGGAAAAGAGGTAACAGGGCCGTCCTTGAAGCCTGGCGAATAAAAGTCGGCGGCGTTGGCCGCTCCGGCTGTCCCTAGAACAGCTGCTATTGCCGCGGCGGCAAGTGTCTTTTGCATTGTTTCATCCCCTAGATTGCCAACACTGACCGAACGTCCAAGAGTGACGGAAATTCGAACGAATTTTTCAATCTCTCTTATACCTAGCTTAATTCGCGGCTGTGAATCTGTTCCGCCGGGTACAGACGCGAAAATGTCAGAGATGTGGCCGGAGAAGCACTAAAAACAACCTCTAGCTCTACTCGCCCTCCGCCGGTCAACGTTTACGCGAGCTGCGTCCCATGCCCTGCCAGCGTTCACGCTTCAATTTGCGCGGCACATTCGCCCGAAAAGCAAAACGGCCCGCTTTTCGCGAGCCGCTTCGCTGACCAGGAAGATTCGACTTACTTCAGCGGAATAATGTCGTCGCCGAACAAGTTGAACTTGTAGGAGAGAACCAAACGGGCGGTCTGCACGCTGCTGTCAAGTTTAAGGACGTCAAAGAACGTCTTCGTGTCGAACTCGGTGTAGCGGTATTCCGCCTTCAGCGTCCAGTTTGCCGCAAGCTTGGTTTCGAGACCGCCGCCTACCGTCCATCCACTGAAGGTGTCGCTCCAGGAAATGCCGGGAACGCCACTCAGCTCGAAATGGCTCTCCGTGTCAGCCGGCCAGACCGTAGGCAAGTGTGGAGGGGTTTACGAGATAGCCGAACCGGCCGCCGGCCGCCCAGGCGCCATTCTGATCCACGCGCGCCGAAAAGCCGGGAACGTTAAGGGTGGTAGCGACGTTGTCGCCGAAGTCGTAATTGAAGAACAGGCCGCCGACGAAGGCCCCGAATTGACGATCGTAGCCGATCTCAACCGTGCCGACGACGCCGGTTGAGGAAATGCCGTCGAAGCTTACGTCAAACGCGCTCAGTTTATGATCGACGGCTTCTCCGCCTACGCCGAGGCCGATATGGAAGCCAGTCCAAGAAGGCGCCACCGCATAGGGAGTATCCTTCAGGCTCGTGGGAGCATAAACGTCTGCGGCATTGGCTGCGCCAGCCACGCCCATAAGTGCCGCGGCCGCCGCGGCGACGAGTGTCTTTTGCATTGAGTTAATTCCCCAAAATTGCCCAGAAAACGCAACGCAACGCTTACTGGCTAGTAAAGAGAGACTTGAGACGGTGGATTGATAATCCATTGGAAAATCGGTAACGTGATTCGCGGTTCTTGAAATTGCAGAGCATCACTTTGCTGACACAAAGCAAATGGTTGTTGCGTAAATACTACATAACAACTTGTGGTTGTGCAATTTTGCGCGGTTGTATGCTTTTGCGTGTGCGCTTAATCTCAGACTTTTATTCGGCTCCCGGTGTCAGCACTTCAAAAAAGGAACTTGTGAGCGCCGCAGTCCTTTTACGTGCTGTTTCGCAGGCCGGGTCTAGCCAGGTCAAAGCCGGCCACGACAATAGCGGTTCGGCCATGAAGGCGGAAATAGGCGGAAAAATCGGGGTAATCGAGTACTCGCAAGCGCGAGCATTCTGAGTTGCAAGCACGCTAAGGCGTGTTTGCTGGGAGAAGGAAAAAGCGGCCGCCCCTGAAGGCCGGTGTTGAGGGGTAACGGATTGAGTTATAAGGCGCTTTCCCCCTCACCCCAGCCATCTCCCAGCAAACGCGCCTTGGCGTGCTTGCCACTCAGAGTGATCGCTTCCGCGAGCAGATGCGATAGGAGTGGGGTCAATGGCGATTGCCAGGGAAATCGTCCATGGGGCACGGCAGAACGTGAGATGGATACTCACAGGTGGATGCGTGATCTCGGCTTTCGCCTAAAACGGGAGCGAACAGCAAAACGGCCCGCTTCCGCGGGCCGCTTCGTGAACCAAAGATGGTGACGGTAAACTATTTTAGCGGTTCATAACCGGGAGTCGAGACCGCCAAATTAAGACAATGGTGGCAACGATGTTCACGGTTAGGTCGTTCGGTAACGGAAACTTCCATTAGCGGGCGTGTTAAGGGTTGCGTCCTCCTTACCGAAGTGCGAAAATTGACATTCCGCCTTGAGGCTCCAGCCGCCAGTAAGCGGCAGGTCCGATGTCCAGCCCGCCATGTCCAAGTGTCGCCGGCCCCCGAGAAGCCCGCGTTGTTGTTAAAGCGCGACGGCAGGTCGAAGTGAGCCTCCGTGAACCCGGCTCGACATACGTTAGCACATTCGGATCGAACGATAGCCAATCCTGCCTCCAGCAGTCCAGGAGATGCCGATTGAGATCGATCTAATCGTTCTTCCGGGGGAGCTTATCTTGTTCAAATGTCTGTAAAGTCAAAGTCGAAAAAGTCGCCGATTAAAGAAGATAATGGCTGCCGAGTTGACGGTCATAGCCAATCTGCGCCCGCCCAAGAAAGTTGTCTCCGGCCAGGCAATCTACATCAACCCGATTTAGCTTTTCACATCGCTCTCAGCGATGCCGCCGCCAACGCCGAGGCCGACATAAAAGCCTGTCCAGGCCGTTGCAGGCGTGAAAATCGGACCATCCTTCAAACCGCCTGAAGTGTAAACGTCCGCGGCATTGGCTGCCCCAGCCACGCCAATAAGCGCCACGACCGTCGCGGCGACGAGTGTCTTTTGCATTGTTATTCCCCTAAATTGCCCAGAGAACGCAACGCAACGCTTACCGATTGAACGAGGAGAGCTGAGATGGAGATGTACAGGTTCTGCTGAAGATGAGCTAACGCGATTCGGGGTTATTGACGGCGCCGAATTGCACCTTCTGCTTATAAAGCAAATGGATGTTGCGCAAATACTACTATTTCATCTTTAGGTTGCAGTGTATTTATTTGCTATTATTGCGCGCGTCCGGAAAAATTCGCCAAATGGCGCCGTTGCCGTCCTCGCTCACTAAAAGCGAGCCATCGAGCCCGGTGGTGACGCCGACCGGCCGGCCCCAGACGCGATTATCGCTGGCGACAAAGCCTGTCAGGAAATCCTCATATTCGCCTGTAGGCCGCCCATCGCGCATGAGGACGCGCACGACCTTATAGCCGGTGCGGGTCGAGCGGTTCCAGGAGCCATGCAGGGCGGCGAATGCGGAGCCTTGATAATCCGCGGGAAACGCAGTTCCAGTATAGAACGCCATGCCGAGCGGGGCGGAATGCGGCTGCAGCAGCGTATCCGGGTTGGTGACTTTGCCCGCGAGGTCCGGCCTTGCGCCCTTCCAGCGCGGATCTTCATGATCGCCCATATATCGCCACGGCCAGCCATAAAAGGCGCCTTCGCGGACGCGGGTGACGTAGTCGGGCACGAGATTGTCGCCAAGGCCGTCGCGCTCGTTGGTGGAGCAATAGACATCGCCTGTTTGCGGGTGCACCGCGAGGCCCACGCAGTTGCGGATGCCGGTCGCGAAAATCTTGCCATCCTTGCCCTCGGGAGTGAAAACAAGGACGTTGGCGCGGTTCTCCTCGAAGTCCCAGGCCGCGCCGAGGCCGTGTCCGGCTTCCCACCTCTCGATCTCCTGCGGGTTCTTTTTCCGCATGCCTTCCGCGTCGTTGGTCTGCGAGCCGGCCGAGACGAACATGCGCGCGCCATCCTTGGAGAAGGCGACATCGCGGGTCACATGCCCCCCGGTTGAGGGGGCGAGTTCGGCCACGATAATTTCGGGCGCGGATCGGGGCGCCAGATCGCCATTGGCGTAAGCGAAGCGGATCACGCGATTGGTCTCAGCGACATAGAGCCATTTGGGGTCCGGCCCTTCCGGGTAGAACGCGATGCCGAACGGCGTGGAGAGGCCGCTTGCATAGACTGCGTTCTTCGCGGCGGATTTCCCATCCTGGGCCGCCCTCAGCACCCGCACATTTCCAGCCGCCGTCTCAGCCACGAATATATCGCCGTTCGGCGCGGTGCGAAGGGTGCGCGGCTGATCCAGGCCCTCGGCGAAAAGGCTGACCGAGAACCCATCCGGCACGCCGGGCTTGGCGCCCGCCGGCCGCGTCACGACACGAGGCCCATTGCTGGCGGAGCGCGTGGCGTAAGGCTGCGGCAGGTCTTCGATGAGAATGCGGTGACGAAGGCCTGGATGGTCGGCGCGCCAATCGCCAAAAGGCAATTCGTTCGCTGCCGCCTTCTGCGCGTCCGCCGAACTGGATAAGTAGCCCTTTTCAGAGGCCCAAAAAGCCGCTCCGAGGCCCGCAATCGATAGAGCAGCGATGACAAAAGCTGAAACTTGAAACTTGCCCATGATACGATTCCAGATGGCGCTCTGAGCTTCGATCCACAATAAAGCAACCTTTTATAGCTCGGGTCTGGGAAGAGCGATCACAATTCCGTGCAAGGATGAGATTACGGCGGCTCTCTTAGATTGCCGCTCGATCGGTCCGAAACGCCATTTTGGTTGTTTTCACCTGCTAGACGGGATTGCTGTACAATTGGCGGAGGAAATCGGGGGCTCTCCCGGTCGCTCCAAGAAATCTCAGAAAGGCGGACGATGGGCGGATTTGCGGAATATTGCGACTATGACGCAACCGGGCTCGCCGAACTTGTGCGCAAGAGGGAAGTCAGCGCTGCCGACCTCCTCCGCGAGGCGCGAAATCGCTGCGATCGCGTAAATCCGCAGCTCAACGCCGTCGTTCGCCGTTTGGATGCGGAGGCGGAACGCACGGCGGGCGCGATGGCTTCCGATGGGCCTTTTTCCGGCGTGCCATTTCTTGTCAAGGACCTAGGGCCAGCGCTTGCCGGCGCCCCGCTCACTTGCGGCAGCCGGCTATTCGCCGGCTATGTCCCGCAAGCGGACGGCGAAATCGTAAAGCGTTTCAAGGCCGCTGGTTTGATCGCCTTTGGCAAAACGAACGTGCCTGAGTTTGGGCTTGTGCCATTTACGGAGCCCGAGCTTTTCGGCCCGTGCCGCAACCCGTGGAGCCTGGATCGCACACCTGGCGGATCGAGCGGCGGTTCTGCGTCCGCGGTTGCGGCAGGGATTGTCCCCATGGCGCATGCGTCCGACGGCGGCGGCTCCATCCGCATTCCGGCCAGTTGCTGCGGCCTTGTGGGCCTGAAAACTTCGCGCGGGCTGAATCCGAGGGAACCGAGAATCCAGACTATCACCGAGGACTTCGGCGTCGACCATGTGGTGAGCCGCAGCGTGCGCGACTCGGCCGCCGCGCTCGACGCCGTCTGCAATCGCCCGAATGCGGGTTTTCTTTCGTCTCTCGAAGAGGCGCCGCAGCCCTTGAAGGTCGCCGCGGTGCGAAGCGCCATGTTCGGGTCCTCGGTCGCGCCGGAAGTCCGGGCGGCGCTCGAAAGCGCAGCCGGACTGATGGAACAGCTTGGCCACAGCGTGGTGGACGCCGAACCGGAGGTCGATTACGGCGAGTTCGGCATGGCCTTTCTCATCTATTGGGCGGTGAGCGCAAGACAGGTGCTCGATGGCGCCGTCCAAGCCGCCGGCCGCGCCGCGTCCCGCGAGGACGTGGAACTCAGCACCTGGACGCTCGCCAGCGTCGGCGGCGTTGTCTCCGAAGCCGACAAAGCGCATGCGCGGGCCGTCATCTCGAAATCCACGCGCGCGTTCACCGAATTCTCGGAGCGCTATGACATTATCATGAGCCCCGTCTTGGCCGGGCTGCCGCTTCGCATCGGCCAGAACAGCCCAACGGCCAAAGAAAAGATCGCCATGCGGGTTGTCGATGGCATTCATTCGCCCTGGCTGATGAAATCGCTCATGAGGGCGATCGCCGCGAAAAGTTTCGCCTTCGCGCCGTTCACTGCGCAATTCAACATGACGGGACAACCCGCAATTTCGGTTCCGCTTTTCTGCTCGGATGGCGGGTTGCCAATCGGCATTCAATTCGCCGGAAAACTGAACGCCGACGGTCTTCTGCTTCGCTTGGCGCGCCAATTGGAGCTTGCCCGGCCATGGGCCGGCCGCCGTCCTCCCGTGTGGGCGGGTGAAAAGGTCCGTGAAGCCGCTTGATCGTTGCGGCCGTCGCGCTAAAAGGAAAGAAAAGGAATAGGCCATGGAAAAATTCACTACGCTTACGAGCGTCGCCGCGCCGCTGCCCATGATCAATGTCGACACCGACATGATCATCCCGAAGCAGTTTCTGAAGACCATCAAGCGCACGGGCCTTGGCCAATCGCTGTTTTACGAAATGCGCTTCGACGACGAGGGCAAGGAGAATCCCGGCTTTGTGCTGAACAAGCCTGCATACCGGAACGCAAAAATCCTGGTCGCCGGCGAGAATTTCGGCTGCGGATCGAGCCGCGAGCATGCGCCCTGGGCGCTTCTCGATTTCGGCGTCCGCTGCGTGATCTCCACGTCGTTCGCCGACATCTTCTATAACAATTGCTTTAAGAATGGCATCCTGCCCGTGGTGGTCTCGCCTGAAGACCTCGCAAAGCTGATGGACGATGCGGAGCGCGGCTCCAACGCAACGCTGACCGTCGATTTGGACGCCCAAGAGATTCGCGGCCCGGATGGCGGAGTGGTGCGCTTCGAGATCGATCCGTTCCGCAAGAAGTGTCTCATGGAGGGGCTGGACGACATCGGGCTTACGATGCAGAAAGCGGAAAGCATCAAGGCGTTCGAGGAAACGGCTTTTCTGGCCCGCCCCTGGGCATGACCCCGCTTGACAGCCCGCTCTCGCGGACCTGATTACCCCGATTTTTCCGCCAGTTCCGCCGTCATGGCCGCACCGCTTATTGTCATGGCCGGGCTCAGGCCCAATAGTGTCCGGTTTAAATTTGGCGGCAAATCGACGGCTTGAGAAAAAGGCCTCTTTTTTGCGAGACGGCGCAACAGGGTCCCTTCTCCGCATCGCGTTTGCTTGCAAACGCGATAATTCTGAGTTGCAAGCACGCCAAGGCGTGTTTGCCAGCAAAAGTTATCGCATCCGCAAGCGGATGCGATGGGAGAGCGAGCCTGGCCGCGATTACCGCAAAAATTGTGCATGACATGCCGGTCGTTGATTTCATTGAAGATTTAAACCGGACACTGTTGGGCTCAGGCCCAGCCATGACATTGGGAGGGTAATCAAGTTGGCGGAAAGATTATATTGCTTACCGGAATAGGTGTTTTAACATTTGATACATGAGAAGGCTTTATCGATAGGAAGCGGGTTAACTCAAACCGTTTCCCGCGGACAGGTCGCTTGATTCAGATCGTCTATCACCTTGCAGTGATCGCCAAGCGAAGGGCGCATGCGGCCTCCGGACATACACCGGCTGAAAGAAAAATATTGAGGTCCGGCAAATCGCTTCAGCGCAGGATCGTTCTCTTCAGCTTAATCATCGTCGCGGCCACCTCTATCCTGGTGGCGGCCCTGATCTCGGCTCAGCGAAATTCCGCGTTGGATCGGGCGAGATTCGATGCGGCCAATCTTTCCGCCGCCTTCGAAGAGCAAGTGCGGCAGGCCATCAACTCCGCCTCAGGCGCGATGGACCGTCTCAAAGGCGCTGTCGAAGCGCGAGGTCTCGAAGCAGGCCTGCAGGATTGGGTCCAGCAACCTGCCGTCGAATCGATCCCCACACAGATCACGGTCATCGGCGCTGACGGGAGGGTGGCTGCGTCTACGGCCGATCCAGCCCTTAAATCCGCCGATTTGTCGGATCGCGAGGACTTCCAGTCGCATGCCGCAAACCGGCACAAGGGACTCTACATCGGCAAGCCCATTCGAGCGCTGGCGACCGGCCGGATCAGGATACCGCTGACCCGGCGGCTGGAAAAGCCAGACGGCAGTTTTGGAGGCGTTCTCCTGGCTTCCCTGTACACCGAGTTTTTGACAGGTCTCTATCGCAGCGTCGATCTCGGAGAGACCGGCTCTCTTACGCTGCTTGGAACGGATGGCGCCGTTCGAGCATACTCTTCGGCGGCCGCGAATGAAGAGGCCGATGGCGCCTCCGTCGCAGGGTCCAATCAGCCCGGCATTCCGGCTTTGCGGGCCTCGGACTTCGACGCGGATGGCGCCTACGAAATGGCGAGCCCCATCGATGGCGTTGAGCGTCTCTATCACTGGCGAAAGGTGAAAGGTTATCCGCTGATCGTCATTGTCGGTTTCGGTAAGCCGGAGGCGCTTTCCGCGGCGCATTGGCAAGAAGCCATGGTTCTCGGCGGGGGCGGCGTCACGCTAATTCTGGCGATCCTTTTCCCCTTCTTGCTTCATCGCGAGATCTCGAAGCGGATCGCAAATGAGATCGACCTCAACAAGGAGAAGTTAAAGCTCAAGAAAACCAACGACGCTCTAGCGGCGGAAAGAAAAAATCTCCGCGCCATCAATCGGGAGCTCAAAGCGGAAAAGCGCCGCGCCGAGCACGCGAGCAACGCGAAGTCGATTTTCCTGACGAATATGAGCCACGAGTTCCGCACCCCGATGCACGCGATCTTGAATTATACGAATATGTGCCTGCGCAAGATTGAGAGTGAAGATCGCGGCAAGCTGCAGAAATACATCGAAAACACGAGGTCGGCGGGCTTGCGCCTGCTGAGGATGCTGAACGCGGTTCTGGACCTTGCGAAACTCGAAGAGGGCAAGATCGATCTGCAGTTCCGGAAATCGGATTTCCTGAACGTGAT
Organism: uncultured Alphaproteobacteria bacterium; assembly: GCA_963766815.1. Lineage (GTDB taxonomy): Bacteria > Pseudomonadota > Alphaproteobacteria > Rhizobiales > Rhodomicrobiaceae > Rhodomicrobium. The sequence continues at coordinate 182,602 of CAVYBZ010000027.1, forward strand.
TACGGAGACGAAAGTCGAGCTTGGATCGCTTCTGGAAGAGAAGGGTCTGCGCGTTACGGCCGATGTGCAGTCCGAGAACACGATTGCAACGTTCGATCACCAGCGCCTCGTGCAGGTTCTGGTCAATCTATTCTCCAATGCAATAAAATTCTCGCCGCCGGGACGCTCCATAAACGTCGTGATCTCGGACGCTTTCACGGATGACGGTTGCGACGCGCTTCAATGCAGCGTCGCCGATCACGGTGTTGGGATCCCGGACTATGAGCTTGGCAAGATCTTCGACCGCTTCACGCAAAGCAGTTCGGCAAAGCAAGATAGCGGCGCGGGTCTGGGGTTGACGATTTGCCGGGAGCTTATCGAGCTTCACGGCGGAAAAATCTGGGCGGCGAACCGCAGCGGAGGCGGCGCCATCATAAGCTTTATGATACCGCGCCAGGCTTCCTCCCCGATCGATGGCAGGCCGCCTGCCGCTAAATCGGAGGACGCTGGCCCGGAGCCCTTTCACTCCACTACCGGCATGATATAAGAACCGCCCTTAGCGCGTTCTCATGGTGAGCAGTCGATGACGTCTTTCAAATTGGGCCTTGCCGCTCTTGCGGCGCTGTGGGTTGCTCCAAGCGCTCAGGCGACGGAGACGCCCCGTTACGATCATATCTTTGTCATCATAGCGGAAAACAAGAATTACGAGCACATCATCGGAAACGCGAATGCGCCAAGGCTGAACAAGCTGGCCAAGGAGTATGGCCTCGCGACGAATTTCTACGGCGAGGCGCACCCCAGCGAAGCGAACTATATCGCCATGCTGGGCGGGGACACCTTCGGCATCCACGACGACGATGCATGGTACTGCGAGCCCTTCAAGATCTCGGCGCATTGCCGGTATGCAATGACGTCAGGATATGCGCCGCACTCGATTTCAGCGCGAAGCCTCTTGGATCAGCTCGCCGAGGCGAAACTGACGTGGAAAGGCTATTTCGAGGACCTCCCGGCGCCGGGATCGCTCGAAATCTTCGAGCCGAGCGCGGACAACCCCGATCCCAACCGGCCCATGCACCTTTACGCAGCCAAGCATAATGGCTTCGTCAATTTCGAGCACGTGCGCCAGGATCCGGCCATCTCCGCGAAAATCGTGCCGCTCGCCCAGCTTCGCGCGGACCTGTTCACGGGCAAGCTGCCCAGTTACGCGCACATCGTTCTCAACCAATGTAACGATATGCACGGTCTGTATCGGGCCGAGCCCTCCCCGCCCGCCGATTGCATCGTCGATCACCGCGACCCTGGAACGCTTGATGCTTTGATCCGGCGGGGCGACAAGGCTATCGGCGCCATTACCGATGAGATCATGACGGCCCCCGCGTGGCGTGGCCCTGAGAACATCGCCATCGTTATCACTTGGGACGAAGATTCGATGAGTTCGGCGGGCCAGCAGGGTTGTTGCGGTTTCAACCCCAACTCGGCGGCGAATTCCGGCGGCGGCCATATCCCCACAATCGTCGTGACGAACCACGGTCCGCGGCATATCGAGGACCCAACGCCCTATAATCACTATTCGCTTCTGCGGACGACGGAGGATGCGTTCGGGATCCATGAGCATCTCGGCTTTGCAGATCACACCGCGGAGGGCGTTAAGAGCATGGCCCCACTCTTTGAGGTTGGTGACACGCCCGCGACCGCAAGCGTGTTAGGGTCGGGGCGCCGCTAACATTTGGCGCACCGCTACTGCAGTCTAATGGCGAGAGGCATTGGTTTCTGCTTTGCTCGGCCATTGGCCACATAAAAAAGAAGAGTCTCCCAGATGACAGCTTTCAGGCACGCTCTTGCGGCAGCGGCGATTATCGTCGCGGCGGCATTTCCAATCGCCGTCAAGGCGCAGACGCCGATCGTCATCAAGTTCAGTCATGTGGTCGCGCCGGACACGCCGAAGGGCAAGGGCGCCAGCAAGTTCAAAGAGCTGGCGGAGAAGTATACGGACGGTAAGGTCCGGGTTGAGGTCTATCCCAACTCGCAGCTTTACAAAGACAAAGAGGAAGTGGAGGCCCTCCAGCTCGGCGCGGTGCAGATGCTTGCTCCTTCGCTTTCGAAGTTCGGGCCGCTGGGCGCCAAGGAGTTCGAGGCGTTCGACCTGCCCTATATCTTTCCGGACTATGACGCGCTGCGCCGCGTAACCGAAGGCCCAATCGGCAAGCAGCTCCTTCACAAGCTGGAGGACAAAGGCATCTTCGGGCTGGCGTTCTGGGACAATGGCTTCAAGGTCATGTCGGCAAACAAGCCGATCAACTCACCGGACGACATGCTCGGCCTGAAAATGCGCATCCAATCCTCGAAGGTTCTCGAAGCGCAGATGAAAGCTCTCGGAGCGGTGCCGCAGGTGCTCGCCTTCGCGGAGGTTTATCAAGCGCTTCAGACGGGCGTTGTGGACGGCACAGAAAATCCGCCGTCAAACATGTATACGCAAAAAATGCACGAAGTGCAGAAATACGCCACGCTCACGAACCACGGCTATTTGGGCTACGCTCTGATCGTCAACAAGAAGTTTTGGGACGATTTGCCAGCCGATATTCGCGGCCAGCTTGAAAGGGCGGTTGCCGAAGCGACGCAATACGCAAACAACATCGCGCAAAAGGAAAACGACGAAGCGCTGGAAGCAATGCAGAAATCCGGTAAAACCGAGTTCCACAAACTCTCGGAGAAAGAGCGGCAGGAGTGGATCGACGCTTTGAAGCCGGTCCATAACGAAGTGGCGAACCGGGTGGGTAAGGACCTGTTGCAAAGCATCTATAAAGCGACCGGCTCAGCCATGAACTGACGCCGAAAACGGCGCATGAGTAGCCTTTTAAGGGCTCGCCTATTAGAGGGAAGGAAACGCGCATGATTGCGCGCCTGTTTTTAAAGGTCTTGGACCGCCTCGAAGAGATCTTGATCGGCAGCCTGATCGCCGCCGCAACGTTGTTGATTTTCACCGCTGTCGTTCAGCGCTATGGCCTCACGGCTTCGATCAATCTCGCAAATTGGGGCCGCGCTCACGGCTATGATTGGCTCTTTCATGGCGGGCGGAGCGTTTTCACTTATCTGCGCGGCTTCAACCTGACCTGGGCGCAGGAGCTTTGCATCTACCTCTTCATCTGGATGGCCAAATTCGGCGCGGCTTATGGCGTGCGGCAGGGCATTCATGTGGGCGTGGACGTGCTCGTCAACCGCATCGGAGAGAACGCGCGAAAGCCCGTTATCCTTTTCGCGCTGCTCTCGGGGGCGCTGTTCACGTTTACAATCGGGACGTTCGGCAGCATGTTCGTCTATAATTTGTCGTCCACGGATCAAACTTCGCCCGACCTCGAACTGCCCATGTGGCTTGTCTATCTCGCGATCCCGGCCGGCTCATATTTGATGTGTTTTAGGTTTTTGCAGGTTGCATGGGTCTATGCGCGGACGGGCGAAGTCGCCGGGCACGGCCATCATCCGCAAGTGAGCGTTCCTGGGATTGGCGTCACCACGGACTCCGATGTTCCAGCTATCGCTGTTGTGCCGGAGGGAGCTTAACCATGACGGTCGCAGCTGGCCCCATCGAGCGCGCCCCAAACTCCGGCCGCATCCTTGCGATTGTGCTGATCATGCTGCCGGTCGCGTTGGTGACGGTGTGCTTTCTAGCAAAATTCGGCGTCCTCGGCATTGGCGACACTGCGCGCGCGGGCTTGATCTTCGCGCTGCTGATGGCGATGATGCTCACGGGCATGCCGATTTCCATCGCGCTCGGCCTCACGGTTTTGACGTTTCTGTTTACGCTGACCACCGTGGACCCCCAGGCGGTCGCGCTGAAGCTGTTCACCGGCATCGAGAAGTTCGAGATCATGGCGATCCCGTTCTTCATTCTTGCCGGGAATTTCCTGACGCGCGGCGGCGTCGCCAAGCGCATGATCGACTTCGCCAGCGCCATGGTCGGCCACTGGTATGGCGGCCTCGGCCTGGCGGGCGTAATGGCTTGCGCGCTGTTCGCCTCAATTTCGGGCTCCTCGGTGGCGACGGTCGTGGCCGTCGGCTCGATCATCCTGCCCGCCATGGTGGACCAGGGCTATCCGAAACGTTTCGGCGCCGGCGTGATCGCCACCTCGGGCGCGCTGGGCATCCTGTTCCCGCCATCGGTGAACCTCGTCATTTTCGCCGTCGCCACGAGCGGCATGAACCCCATCGGGCCTGACGGCGCGGTTGTGGCGTCCGCCTCGGTCGGGCAGCTGTTCATGGCCGGCGTCGTGCCCGGGCTGATGCTGGCGACGCTGCTTGGGATCGTCACCTGGTTCCGCGCCTATCAGGCCGGCTATCCCCGCATGCCTCGCGCGACCTGGGGCCAGCGCTTCCGGGCTTTCCGCGAGAGCTTTTGGGGCTTGTTCCTGATCGCTTTTGTGCTGGGCGGCATCTATTCCGGCTTTTTCACGCCGACCGAAGCCGCGGCGATGGCCGCCGTCTATGCCTTCGTGGTTGCGGTCTTTGTCTATCGCGATCTGAAGCTTGTGGATGTGCCGAAAGTTCTGCTCACCGCCGCGGCGATGAGCTCCATGCTGCTCTACATTATTACGAACGCGGTGCTGTTCTCATTCCTCATGACATCGGAGCAGATCCCGCAGCAAATGGCGAACTGGATGGTGACGCAGGGCTTGAGCTTTGTGGCCTTCATGCTGCTCGTGAACGTCATTCTGCTGGCGGCGGGCAACTTCATGGACCCGGCCGCGATTGTGCTCATCATGGCGCCGATCCTGTTTCCGGTCACGGCGGCGCTCGGCGTTCATCCGGTGCATCTCGGCATCTTGATGGCGGTGAACATGGAGGTCGGCCTGTGCCATCCGCCGGTCGGCCTGAACCTTTATGTGGCGTCGGGCATCACCAAAATGGGCATCGGCGAGTTGACGATTGCGGTCTTGCCGTGGCTGTTGACCATGCTGGGGTTCTTGCTTCTCATCACGTTCGTGCCGGAAATCTCGCTTTGGCTGCCGCGCCAGCTCGGCCTGCTTTAGGCATAGCAAAAAGAATGTTTCGGGTCGATGGAAGGCTGGTGAGGATAGCTCAGTCGCCCAATCCAGGAAGTGCTTGACACCCATCATTAGTCATACTCCTCCTTTAGAGCCCTCCTCAGGACAATTGCTCAAATGGTTAAGAAGATAGGTGTCCTCCGAGAGCGAGCTAAAAGCTTTCGATGTGCAGACCGTCGATAGCACTCAACGATGCCGCTCCCCGAAACTGTCGCGATAAGGGTGTATCTGCTCCAAACACATTTTCGGTGGGATCGCCGGAGGAGGGGCCCGCTCGGAGGGCCGCCGCCCACTCCCCAGCGCCGAAATGTTCGCCGATCCCAGTTCCGGCGGCAAGATTTTTTGGGATGAGCGCTGCCGGTCAGGGTATTTTGGAACCAAACTTGCGTAACTGTTTCCAGGTTCGATCCACGGAGGTTCCACTGGCGGCTGTACCCCTTGCCTGGATTGTGATCGAACCCCTCGACCTCAATAGGCTAAATATTACACAGCCACGCAACTCTGACGGTTCACCATGACGATCGCCTATGCAATCTGCTCCGAGAATGACATCCTCCATCGCAAGAGCAAAGTCTTCAGTCTGCTCCGCATCGGCGAAGACGGGAAGCCGCAGCCCTGGACCATCTTCGTGGTTCGCTGGAACAAGCGGGTTTTCGGCTACGTAAATCGCTGCCCGCATGACGGCGTCCACCTCGACTGGGAGGAGAACCAGTTTCTGGATGACACCGGCAGGCGCATCGTGTGCGGAAAACATGGCTCGGTGTTCGAACTGGCGACCGGGAAATGCATCGACGGGCCATGCCTCGGCCAAGGCCTCGAAATCCGTGAGCGTCTCGGTGATCGACGGGGATATCTGCGTGACCGGCGTGACGCTCGCCGAGGACGAAGAGGCGCTTGGCCGGGAAGGCTTAGAATGAGACGGGGGCGGCATCGCGGCGCTCCACGGGAGGGTTTTCGGTGTTAACGGGTCATGTCTCGCATCAAGCCATTGCTTCTACACAGTTAGAGCCGCGAACCCCACGCGGCGATGGCGCGGCTTACGTCCCGGTTAACACTCGCGCGGTGGTTATATGCGCCTTTTCAGCGAGAAAGCGTCATCGACGCATGATTTTTGCGGCGGGAGGAAAATGAAAACGGCGCCGTTTACCGGGGTCAGGTTAATCCTGGCCGGATGGCGCTTGGCTTCACTGTTCGTTAAGCCGCGCCAGCTGGTGCGGCGCCGTCCTGTTCTGCTGTTCTGCCACGGCTATTGACGGAACAAGATTTGGGCAAAGGATAAGGCGCTCATTTGCGACGCGTCAGCGGCATTTCCGCTGCCGCCACACAGCAGGTTCAGCGCGCGGCTCGCTCTTCAATTTGTCGAAATGTTCCTTCACTTCGTCGAGTGTGAACCCCGGGTGAGGATCATCCATCGCGGCTTGCAGCGTTCGCCGCAAAAGCTCGTCTCTGAGATCGGCATGCGGCTCCAAGTCTTTGTGCTCGCCGAGAATCACAAAAACGGCTTCGCCCGGATCGGTGAACACGCCTCTCTCCACGAGATCGAGCACCCATTCGGCAAGGCCGGATGGCAGATAGACTTCAAAACGCAAGCCCCCTTTGCACGCTTGTTCGCGCAAAGTCCTGGCTTGTGCGATGTCGCTCCGCCTTTGCGCTGGAGTGCGCCAGTCTTGTTCCGCTTCTTCGGTCATGCATCCTCCTGCGTTAGCGCCTCGCGCTTAGCGGCGCTTAATCTCGCAGCGCGCGCGTTTGAGATCGCGCTTACCATGGATGACGCGCACAATCTCGAGGCCACCGGTAATATCAGGATCAGGTACTGGCCGATGGGCCAGCGCCGCATTCCTTCGCGCAGTTCCGGCGACGCCCGGCCGAATTTCGGGTTCGCGGCGAGCAGAACGAACTTCTCATCGATATGGCGAAGCATTTCATCGGCCGCCGCCGGATTGTCTTTCGCGATGTGCAGCCAAATCTCGATCAGGTTCTCTTCCGCCTCGGTGGAGCGACGAAGGCGGGGCATGAATTAGCCGCGCTCGCCGGACGCGCGGCGGCGGGCTTCGGCGATGATATCTTCAATGGAGGCATACTTACCCGGCCCGCTCGCGATGCCCTTGTCCCAGGCTTCCTGCAAATATTGCTTGGCTTCGTCCGAAAGCACGCCGTCCTCGTCTTCCAGGGGATCGAAGGGATGCCTGCCCACACTAGCGGCAAGCGCAATCAGAAGTTCCTCCCTCTCTCCGGAGGGAAGCGCTAACGCTTGTTCAGTGATGATCTTCGCGCGGTTGTTCATGGCTTAAATTTGTATGATGGAGACCACGAAGGCAAGGACGCACTTTGCGCGTCATATGTCTTTCAGCCGCGAGCGCCAATAGTTGGGCCTCTGCCGGTGATGCATGACCGCCACAACAACGATCTCGTGGGCATCGGCGCGATAAATCAACGAATAAGGAAACCGCTTAAGGCGGCATCGCCGGATATTTCGGCGCACTTTCGGCCAGAGTTCCGGGAAGTCGCAAAGCTTGCGAGAGGCCGATGCAACTTCATCGAAGAGATCGTCGCCCAGGCCGGGCGCCTTTCCGTTGTAACGCTCGATGGCCTTGTCGAGCTCTTGTTGGGCGGGCGCGATGAACCGCGTTTTCACCGCTTCTTCCGCGCTTCGATCATCTCGTCTAAGGTAACGGAGGGGATTTCCCCGCGGTCGTAAGCGGCGAGCCGGTCTTCCGCCTCGTCATACCAGGCTTCGTCGACAGAGTCGTCCAGCTTGCCAAGGTGTTCCGCAAGGGCGCGATAAATCGCTTCCTGCTCCTCGCGGGGCAGCGCCAAAGCTTGCTCTGTGATGATTTTCGCGCGTTTGTTCATATTTTTTAGGATGTAGGAAAATCTTGAGTAGGACAAGAGCTGGCCTCTGACTGGACGACTTCACCCCAGAAAGGTAACCAAGTTCCTCGCAACCTATGATAACTTTCGCGCCGCGACGCCTTCCCCTCACCTTTTTCGGAATCCCAATCTCTCTGCAAAACCAAACAATGCCTAGGAAATAGGCCAGCCCCACAGTGGCCTGCATAGTTATAATATCGCTAAAGCTCGGCTGAGAACCCGGCATCATCAGCCCAAGTCCCCATTCCATTGTACGCAATACCACCTAAATCAACAGAAACATTGAAAGATTCCGGCATGATAGTTCCATTACAAACTTCAGTGTAGTCACGATATTGATCAAAAAACTATACTAATAAGAACTGCTTCCTCAAATCACCCCAACAGAGCTCGCGACCACCTTCTTCTGCCCAGCCTTTTCAAACTCCACCATCAACTTATTCCCGTCGATCTCGCTGATGCGGCCATAGCCGAACTTCTGGTGAAACACGGGCTGGCTTAAGCCCGCGTATTGCCTTAAGATTTTGCACTTAGCAGGAAAGTTTAGGCAAAGGACGCGTTCGCACCCGTCCAGGCTCTATAATAGTTATACAGCCGCCGAGCGTATCGGCCAACTCCACAATTTTCTCGACCGCATACTCTTCGCGCTTTCCCGAGGGAAGCGAATAAACTCCAAGGATAACGACTCCTGCTGCGGATTTTCCATGGCGCACTGCCAGCTCGCCAAAACCCCAATCCTCCGTGATCAGGATACGTCCCGAGGCGGCCGCCAAAGCCAGGGCGCGTTCATCGTTATCGCCTTTGCACACCTCTTTGGCGTCAACGATGTCAAAGCCGAGGGCATGAAGTCCGTTCACGATCCGGGCCGCGATACACTCATCCGCGAAGAATAAAGCCATTGTCTATTCGGCTGCTATCAAGCCTTCATGGGAAAGATAGTCGGCGGCATAGAGCTGCGCCGCGCGGATATCCTCTTCCTTTATATGCGGATAATTTTCGAGGATGTGTGCCACCGTGTCGCCGGCAGCCAGGCATCGAAGAATAAGCTCGACCGTAATGCGTGTACCGGCAATCACCGGTTTGCCAAGCATGACCTTGGGGTCGCGTTTGATGCGGGGGTGGTTCATTTGCCTAATTTATGACGTGACTTCGGAAATGTCGATGCGGTTTGCTGCGATGATCATAGTCAAACCGCCTCAACAAAACTCGCGACCACCTTCTTCTGCCCGGCCTTCTCGAACTCCACCGTCAGCTTATTCCCGTCGATCTCGCTGATCGCGCCATAGCCGAACTTCTGGTGAAACACGCGCTGGCCGAGCGCAAACGCCGCGTTCGGCATGGCCGTGCTCGCCGCCACAAGCTCGCCCTCGATCTCCGACGGGATGGGCCGCGCGCGATTGCGCACCGCGCCTTCGCTCCGCCAGTTCGTCTGCGCGCGCCGCCAGCCGGGCGTCGGGCGCTCGTCGTAATCGAAGGGCGAGGCGGCCTCGTCGAAGCGGCTCGCGCCATAGCCGCCATTCGCCGCGCCGTAGCGCCCAAAGCCATAGCCGCCGCTTTCCATCACCAGCTCGGCGTGCTCCTCCGCAAGCTCGTCGAGGAAGCGCGACGGCATCGCCGATTGCCAAGAGCCATGCACGCGCCGGTTCTGCGCGAAGCTGATAGTCAGCCGCCGCTTGGCGCGCGTGATGCCGACATAGGCGAGGCGGCGTTCCTCCTCCAACCCTGCCTCACCGTTCTCGTCGAGGGCGCGCTTATGCGGAAACAACCCCTCCTCCCAGCCGGGCAGGAACACGACATCGAACTCCAGCCCCTTCGCGCCGTGTAGCGTCATCAGGCTGACGCGGTCGCCATCGGTGGCCTGGTCGGCGTCCATCACCAGGCTGACATGCTCCAGAAAAGCGCCGAGGCAGTCGAACTGCTCCATGAAGCGGATCAGCTCTTTAAGGTTTTCGAGCCGCGATTGCGCTTGCGGCGACTTGTCTTTCTGCCACATCTCCGTATAGCCGGATTCGTCGAGGATCAGCTCGGCCAGCTCGGTGTGCGGCATCGTGGCCAGAAAGCGAGCGCCAGCGCGCGAAGTCGTCCGTCAGCGCGCGGAGCGACTTGCGGGCTATGGGCTTCAGCTCTTCCGTCTCGGTGATTTGCCGCGCGGCGTGGAACAGGCTGATGCCTTCGGCGCGCGCATGCTGGAAAATCGTTTGCAGCGATTGGTCGCCGAGGCCGCGCTTCGGCACATTAATAATGCGCTCGAATTTCAGGTCCGCGGCGGGGTTGTTCATCACCTCCAGATAGGCGATGGCGTCCTTGATCTCCTGCCGCTCGTAGAAGCGCGGGCCGCCGATCACGCGATAGGGCATGCCCATGGTGACGAAGCGGTCTTCGAAGGCGCGCATTTGGAAGCTCGCGCGCACGAGGATCGCAATGCTATTCAGGCAATTCAGCCGGTAAATCGCCTCCATTCTCTCCTCATGCGCCGCATTCGGAGGGAGGGCTTCGACCGCGTTCTTCTTCGCCTGGCTCCAGATTTTTTCGATGTCCTCGGCGGCGAGGCGCGCCTCTTCGTCGTCGTCCCACACGCCGCGCACGGCCAGCTTGCCGCCATCGCCAGCGTCGGTGCGCAAGGTTTTGCCGAGGCGGCCGAGATTGTTCGCGATGAGCTTCGAGGCCGCGCCGAGGATATGCGCGGTCGAGCGGTAATTCTGCTCCAGCCGGATCACATGCGCGCCGGGGAAATCCTTCTCGAAGCGCAGGATGTTATCCACCTCGGCGCCGCGCCAGCCATAGATGGATTGATCGTCGTCGCCGACGCAGCAGATATTCTTGCTGCCCTGCGCGAGGAGCCGAAGCCAGAGATATTGCGCGATGTTGGTGTCCTGATATTCGTCCACCATGATGTAGGGGAACCAGCGGTGATACTGGCGCAGGATGTCGGAGTTCTCCTGGAACAGCCGCAGATTTTCGAGCAGCAGATCGCCGAAATCGGCCGCGTTCAGCTCCTTCAGCCGCTTCTGATAGGCAGCGTAAAGCTCGATACCCCTCCCATTCGCGAAACTATGAGCGCCGCTCGCGGGGACCTTGTCCGGCGTAAGCCCCTTGTTCTTCCAACCGTCGATCAGCCCAGCGAGCTGCCGCGCGGGCCAGCGCTTTTCGTCCAGCCGCTCAGCCTGAATGAGCTGCTTCATAAGCCTGATCTGGTCGTCCGCATCCAGAATCGTGAAGTTCGACGATAGCCCCACAAGCTCGGCGTGGCGGCGCAAAATGCGCATGCCGATGGAATGGAACGTGCCGAGCCAGGGCATGCCCTCCACCGCGCCGCCCACAAGCTGGCCAACGCGCTCTTTCATTTCGCGCGCCGCCTTGTTGGTGAAGGTCACCGCGAGAATTTCGTTCGGCCGCGCGCGCCTGGTCCACAGCAGGTGCGCCATCCGCGTGGTGAGCACCCGCGTCTTGCCCGTGCCCGCGCCCGCCAGCACAAGCACCGGCCCGTCGAGCCGCTCCACAGCCTCGCGCTGCTCGGCGTTCAGACCTTTGAGATAGGGAGCTTCCAGCGCGAGGGCTTGCGAAGCGGCGGCGGCCTTCGCGGCGATGTTCAAACGACTCGTTGCCATGGAACAGATATAGCACGGGACGCAAGCCGGCAAAGAAAGCCGCGCGCGCTTTTCACAGCGAAGGCTGCGGTCCAACGAGGCCGCAGGTCAGACGTGCAGAGTTTTTTACAATTTCTTTAATTAGAATTGCTATGGCACTTTTAAGATTTTAATAGTGGCCCGGGAACGTGGGCGTGGCAACGCACGTTCTTCGAGTCTGTGGTTCTTCATAGAAAAGTGGAGGCAGGACATGAGACTGAAGCAGATTTCTACAGCTCTAGCCGCATTCGTCTTGCTGGCTGGGCTGGCTTTGACGCCCGGTATCGTGGTTGCGCGCGGCGGCGGTCACGGAGGCGGCGGCCATGGAGGGGGCGGTCACGGCGGTGGTCACGGAGGCGGTCACGCCCATTTTGGAGGCGGTCACTCTCGGGGAGCGCGTCACTTTGGCGGCGCGCATTCCGGCGGCCGTCACTTTAGCAGCAGGCATGTCTCGCATCGTCGCTCGGCTGGGCGCTTTAGCCATTTCCGTTCAAGCCGCATCGCGGCGCACAACTTTTCACACCGCTTGAACAGCCGCTCGACCGGCAATAAAGTCAACGCCAGCAAGGCCAGCCTAAAAGGCAAGAACTTCGGCCAGAGGAACTTCAGGCAGCTCGCCTCGAACAAGGGCATGCATAACGCCGCGCTGTCCAAGCACAACGCATTTTTCAACAGGAGCAGGTTCGGCGGCAGAGACTTCAGGGGCTGGAACCGCGACCACTATCGCTGGTACGGCGGCGTCTTTTGGCCCTATTTCTTCGGCGACTACTTCTCCTATGCGTTCTGGCCCGGCGATTATTATGACGTATACTGGGGCTATGGCCCGGACGTCATCCTGTGGGGCGCTTTCTGGCCTTATGGCGAGTTCGCCTACGATGACAGCCTGGCCTATAACGGCGCCTATTCCGGCGGCATCTACCGGCCTTACCGGCGGCGGGTCCAAACTGCGCCGGCCCAAGCGAATAACGTCGCCGCGGCCGAGATCTGCGCAGGCTTCGCGCCCGGCGTCAGCGATCTGCCTGTCGAGCAGCTTGAGAAGATCGTAGACGCCGCCGGAGAGCAGCGCACGGCCTTGGAAGCTCTCAAAACTGCAACGCAAAAGGCTGCGGGAACGCTGAAGCAGTCCTGCCTGGCGGAAACGCCTCTGACGCCAGTCGCCAGACTCGACGCCATGGAGCGCCGCCTGAAAGCGATGGACAAGGCGAACGATGCCGTCAAAGGCCCGCTCGAACATCTCTATGGTCTCTTATCGGACGCGCAGAAGCGCCGCCTCGAAGCCATTGCGCGGCCCAGCGAGCGCGCTCAATCGGCCCGCGCCAAGGACGTGAACGTGACTGACCTTTGCACGAGGCAGGCAGAATTCACCAACGTTCCAGCGGGCCAGATCGCAAGCGCGCTCACGCTCAACGCCAAGCAACGCGACGAGTTGGAGAAGCTGAAGACCGCCTCGGAGAAGGCGTCGAATGGCCTCAAAGCTTCGTGCCCGTCCGGGGTTCCGGCGACGCTCGACGGCCGGCTCGACGCGGCGCAGCAACGGGTAGAGGCCTTGATCACTGCGATCAACACGATCCGGCCAGCAGTGCGCGATTTCTACGCATCGCTGACGGACGAGCAGAAGGCCGCGCTCAGCATTCAGCCAGCGCAGCAGACCGCGAATAACCGCGGGTGAAGTTCAGACGCCGGCGGCGCGCCTTAGCGCCGCCGGCCGCCCAACTGCTCAGTCTTCCGATCGTGCCGAGCCAAGGCACGCCCCCGCGGTCCCGCCCGCAAGCTGGCCAACTCGCTTTTTCGTCACGCGCCGCGTTCACAACAGTTGCGCCATCCGCGCGCGACTTTTGAGAGCAATGCGCGCAGTGTGGACTTGCTGCACTCGATGTCGAAAGAATTTTACAATTTGTTAGATAAGAATTGCTGTTGCCCCGTTAAGATTTTAGAAGGTCTGCCGGAACGTGGACGTTCCTTGGAGCGAATCTCAAGTTTCTGAGCGGAAATATGAAAGGTGGAACATGAGACTGAAACATTTCTCCATAGTTCTTGCCGCGAGCCTTTTGATGGCTGGGCTGACCTTGATGCCCAGCATCGCCGATGCCGGATATCGAGGAGGGGGCGGCGGCGGGTTTCACTCGTTCGGCGGCAGAAGTGTTGGCGGTAGAAGCTTTGGCGGCAGGAATTTCGGAGGCAGGACTTTTGGCGCCCGGAGTTTTGGCGGCCGCAATTTTGGCGGCGCCAACTTTAGCCACCGTAGCATTTCCGGCCTTCATTCGGGACACAGCTTCGGGTCTAACCGTAGCCTTTCAGGCAACAGAAGCAACTTCGGCTCCCGCCAGTCCTTATCGGGAAACCATGCGGGCTTAACCGGAAACCAGAATCGCACAGGCTCCGCCGGAAACAGAAATAACGCCTTCAATCAAAAAAACCTGCACTCAAACCCCGGCGTGCGTCAGGCTTCGTTCAGCAAGCAAAACGCTTTCTTCCAAGGCGGCAAATTTGGCGGCGGCCACGGGGGCGGTTGGCATGACCATTATCGTTGGGCTGGCGGGGTATTCTGGCCCTTCTTCTTCGGCGACTATTTCTCCTTCGCTTTCTGGCCCTACGACTATTACGATCCGTTTTGGGGCTATGGCCCTGACGCAATCCTGTGGGGCTCGTTCTACCCCTACGGCGAGTTCGACTACGATCCAGGCTACGCCGAGGAAGGCGCCTACACAGGCGAAATCTATCAGCCCTACCGGCGTCGCGTCAGCGCCCCGGCCCAAGCTAGTCCCGCCGCCGGTGCGGAGACGTGCGCAGGCTTCGCTCCAGGCGTAAGCGACCTGCCCATCCAGCAGCTTGAGAAGATCGTCGACGCGACCGAGGAACAGCGCGCAGCCTTGGAGGATCTCAAAGCCGCGACCGCGAAAGCTTCCGAGATCATGAAGAGTTCGTGCTCGTCCGAAACGCCGCTGACGCCTGTCTCAAGGCTCGACTCCATGCAGCGCCGCCTGCAAGCGATGGCGGAGGCGAACGAGGCTATCAAAGGCCCGCTCTCGCATCTCTATAGCCTTCTCAGCGACGAGCAGAAACAGCGCCTCGCATCGACATCGGCCCCGCGCGAGAAACCCGCTCCGGCCAAGACCCTGAACATCGCCGAGCTTTGCACGAGCCAGGCCGGGTTCACGAACGTCCCGGCTGAGCAAATTTCAAGCTCGATCGAACTCACCGGCGCGCAGAAGCAGGAGCTGGAGAAGCTTAAGGCCGCTTCGGCGCAGGCGTCAGATACCCTGAGAGCCGCGTGCCCGGCCTCGGTTCCCGAAACGGTCGACGGGCGGCTCGATGCCGCGCAGCAACGGGTGGCGGCTTTGATCCAGGCCGTCGATACGGTTCGCCCCGCGGTGCGCGATTTCTATGCCTCGCTGACGGATGAGCAGAAGGCCGCGCTCAGCGTTCAGTCCGGCCAGCCGCCTGCTAACCGCGGTTGATATACTGGGCTGGCGGCGCATTTCTGCTGCCGCCAACACCCATTTTTCGTCAATTCCGCTTGCCCAGCGGCGCCGGCGGCAAAGAGCACGCCGAAATGTGCTTCAGCTTCCCAATCGCCTGCACGATCAGCGTGCGAGCTTCCGGCTTCAGAACATCGCTGCTCGCGGCTTTCGAATGCAGGCCCTCCAACGCCGCGCAGATGGCGAGATGCGCCTTCTTGCGCGGAAACCGCTTGGCGATCTCTTCGATGATCTTCTCTAGCAATGCCGTGACGCCCGCAACAGGTTTTTTTGCCCGCTCCGGACCTTTGCCCCCCGCGGGCCTTTCGTTTCCTCGGCTACCGCTTGGACGGCATCGGAAGCGACGGGCACTCCGGCCCGCGCTGCAGTTCGGCGGCAATCTGAACGATGCTCTGAACTGCTTGAACCAAGCATGCACCGATCGCCAGCACCGCAGCCGCTTTTTTCAAATATTGCTTCTCCATGGAAGACCTCCTTTCTGAGGCCCCCACGACACTCCATTCCGCTATCGCCCTCACCCCAGCGCGTTTCGCCGCCGCAGCCCGTTTTTCGCCCTTCGATGCGCTCGCCCTTTTGACGAATGAGCCGGGACGCGATGAGGACGAAGGCCCGCGGCACGAGGTGACGATTCCGCAGCGATTTGCCATCGGCCGGTATGCGGTGACGTTCGATGAATGGGACGCGGCGGCAGCGGATGGCGGCATCGAGCATAAGCCGGGCGATGAGGGCTGGGGACGCGGGCGGCGCCCGGTCATCAACGTCAGTTGGGAGGATGCGCAGGCCTATGTGACCTGGCTGTCGGATAAGACGGGCAGCCTCTATCGCCTACCGTCGGAGGCGGAATGGGAGTATTGCTGCCGGGCGGGGACTGGAACGCCATTCTGGTGGGGGGCTTCGATCACGCCCGGTCAGGCGAATTACGACGGCGACTATACCTATGAGGGAGGCGGCTCGAAGGGCGAGTTCCGGCGCAAGACTTTACCGGTCGATAGCTTCGAACCGAACTCTTGGGGGCTTTATCAGGTCCACGGCAACGTCTGGGAATGGTGCGAGGATCGCTGGAATGAGAGCTACAAAGACAAGCCCGATAGCTTGAGCCAAACCGGGAGCGCGTGGACAGCCGGGGATAGCGCCAGTCGCGTTTTGCGCGGCTGCTCGTGGTTCGACTATCCGCAGTTTCTCCGCGCGGCGAGGCGCCTCAGGTACAGCGCCGGGTACCGGAACTGCTATGGCGGTTTCCGCGTGGCCAGGACCCTTTTTATCCCCTAGCTTTTTGCCCCTTTACCTCTTGGGTCTGAAGCAGAAGGGTTGCGTTCTCGCCAAGCGAAAAGGACCCGCCGCAGGCGGGCGGCGCCGCAGCCGCTACGCTTGATCGGGACGCTGCGCCAGCGCCTTCCGCACGATTTCGGGTTCGCGCGCGATGACGGTCAGATACGCCTTTGCGGCCTGATCCGGCTCGGCGGCGCCTTGCTCCCAATCCCTCAGGGTTCCAAGCGGAATATGATAATGTGCGGCGAATTCTTCCTGCGTCCATCCCAGCGCGCGGCGGATGAGCTTGGCGCGCGGCACGCGCTTGGCCCTGGCGAGTTGCTCCTCCGTCCAGGGCTGGGCGTCGGGATCGGCGCGCGCGGCGGCTTCGATCTCAGCCTCGGTCATGGGCCGCATGGGCCGAGGGCCGGGCTTAGGTTTGCGAGTTCTGCGTAAAGTAGTCATCTTTCTCCTTCTTGGCGGCGCGGCGCGCCGAAATCAAGCGAATGCGGCCTGAGCGTTCGACATAAGCGACGTTAGGCACCTGGCCGTCAACCATACCAGGCAGGTTGCAGCGTTCCTCGCCGTAATCCTCGCGTTCGTCTATGAAGGCGACCGCGAACGGATCGGAAAAAGCTCTTTTCGCCATGTCGAATGTGACGCCGTGGTCCCGATAATTCTTGCGCGCCTTCGCAGCATTCCATTCGAAATCGTCATCAATCATACTACTGTTTAGCAGTAGTGTCGAGCTTCCCGCAAGAGGGCGCCGGATTGGGTCTCGATCGCCAAATGCAGGAAGCGCCTCGCGCCCGCTAAAATCGAAAGACCGCGCGCGCCGTTTTCTGTAAGCTGCCAAAAAACGAACATGGGGAGTTGAAATGCGAATAGCCCTGCTGACGGACATACACGCGAACCGGCAAGCTTTCAGCGCGTGTCTGCGGGATGCGGAGGAAAGAGGCGCGGAGCGCTATGTGCTGCTCGGCGATTATGTCGGTTACGGCGCCGATCCGGTGTATGCCGTTGACAAAGCCATGGAGCTTGTCTCGCGCGGCGCCGTCGCCATCCTTGGCAATCACGATGGCGGCGTGAACGATCCGTCCATTCGCGTCAACAACGAGGCGCAGTTTGTCATCGATTGGACGCGCGGCCAGCTTGGCGTGGAGGAGCGCCGCTTTCTGGCCGAACTCCCGCTCAGCGTCCCGGAGCAGGATAGGCTTTATGTGCATGGCGACGCCAGCGCGCCCTCGAAGTGGATTTATGTGCTGACGGTCGAGGAAGCGTCGCGCAGCCTGAATGCGACGAAAGCACAGATCACCTTTTGCGGCCATACCCATAAGCCCGCGATCTTCAGCGTCACCACGGTCGCGAAGATGACGGCGTTCAGCCCGGTTACGGACGTGGCTGTGCCGCTGCATGGGTTGCGCCGCTGGCTCGTTGTGCTTGGCTCGGTCGGCCAGCCGCGCGACGGCAACCCTGCGGCGTCTTACGCCATGTTCGACACCACAAAGAAAGAGATCACCTTCCTTCGCGTGGCTTATGATATCGAAGGAGCCGCAGACGCGATCCGCAAGGCGCGCCTGCCGCTGTTCTTCGCCGAAAGGCTGTTTATGGGAAGGTGACGGGTCATGGCGAAGCCCTCTTTGGAGGCAGGCGACGTCTTGGACGGCTTTATGATGGAGAAGCTGATCCATCGGGGGGGGATGGCTAGGCTTTGGAGCGTGACCAAGCCCGGCATCGACATGGCTCTCCTCATGAAGGTGCCGGTGCTGGGCGAAGGGCAGGACCCGGCGGCGATCGTCAGCTTCGAGATGGAGCAGATGATCATGCCACGCCTCTCCGGCTTGCATGTGCCGAAGTTTATCGCGGCGGGAGATTTTGCCGTCCATCCCCACATCGTCATGGAGCGGCTTCCCGGCAAATCGCTGTTGCCCCGCCTTGGAGACCTGCCCCTGCCCTATAAGGAGGTCGCCGAAATCGGCTGGAAGATCGCGACCGCGCTCGACGACCTTCACCGGCAGCACGTGATCCACCTCGACATCAAGCCGAGCAACATCCTGTTCCGGCCCACGGGCGAGGCTGTGCTTATCGATTTTGGCCTTTCGCATCACTTGCAGCTCCCGGACCTTATGCAGGAGGAATTTCGCCTGCCCTATGGAACCGCGCCTTACATGGCGCCCGAGCAGCTTATGGGCGCGCGGCACGATCCGCGGACCGATCAGTTTGCGCTGGGGGTTCTCCTCTATTTCTTTAGCACCGGCGTGCGTCCGTTCGGCGAAAGCGAGCGCATGGGCTCGATGAAAAAGCGGCTTTGGCGCGATCCGAAGCCGCCGCGCCGTCTGAGAGAGGATTATCCGCTTTGGCTGCAGGAGATCGTGTTGCGCTGTCTGGAGGTTGAGCCGGCCTGGCGATACCCATCGGCGGCGCAGCTGGCCTTCGAACTCGGCAATTACGACCAGATCAAGCTGACCGCCCGGTCAGAACGCCTGAAGGCCGACCCGTTTTGGACCCGCATGAAGCGGCGCTTCAACCCCGATCTCAAGCAAGAATATACCCCCCGCTCCGTTGCGCTGCCGCTTCCATCCGCGCCCATTATCGCTGTCGCCGTCGATACCAGCGAGGGGCCGAAGGAGACCAACGACGCGGTTCGCGAGGCGGCGTCGCGCGCGCTCGCATTTTTGCCGTCGGCGCGGCTTGCATGCGTGAACGTGCTGAAGCAAAGCTACATCGGCACCCGCGACACCACGCTCGATGCGGAGGGCCACAACAAGCACGTGAACCGGCTCGTAGCGCTGAAGGATTGGGCGCGGCCGCTGAGGCTCGGCGAGGGCCGCATCACCTACCACGTGCTGGAAGCTATCGACCCCGCATCGGCGATCTTGACCTATGCGGAGCAGAACAGGGTCGATCAAATCATCATCGGGGCGCGGCAGCATTCATTACGGCGCTCCATCCTTGGGAGCGTGTCCGTCAAGGTCGCATCCGAGGCGAGTTGCACCGTGACGGTCGTCCGGCCCCCGCGCGACGGCGCAGACGCGGAACCAGCCGAAACGCAACCAGTCGAAGACGCTGCGGCGAGTTAGCTGGCGCCCATCCGTTTGCTCACCCGAGCCCTCTCCCAGCAAACACGCCTCGGCGTGTTTGCCACTGACAATGTGATCGCGTTTCCAGGAAAACGCGATTAGGGAGAGGGCGTCACGGCCTGTGAACTGTTTTAGGCGGAGCCGATATCGTCCTTCTTCGGCAGCAGCGCATCGTCGATCTCGCGAGCGCGGATGGCTGCGGGGCGGTCTTTGATCCTGTTCCAATAAGCTTCGAACGCGGGCCGCTTTTCAATCGTGCCAAACTGCAGCCCATATCCGATCTGCGATCCGGCATAGAGATCGGCTGCGCTAAACTTGCCGCCGGCGAGATAGTCCGAGGCCGAAACCGCTTTCTCCAGCGCATTCAAAACATCGGCAAGCGAGCCATAGCCCACCATGCGACTCCTTTCAGGAGGCGCGACGAAGCCGAGGACGTTGTTGATGATCGCCGCCTCGGCAGGCCCCGCCGCGAAAAACAACCAGCGATAATAGGGACCGCGTTCGCGGCTGCCCGGCTCGGGCGCCAGTCCCGCTTGCGGGAACGCGTCCGCAAGATAGGCGCAGATCGCAGCGCACTCGGTGACTATGGCGTCGCCATGGCGCAGCGCCGGAACCTTGCCCATCGGGTTTATGTCCGTATAGGGCGGCGATTTCATTTGCGGCCCGTATTCGATGATCTCGGTGCGGTAGGGCTGGCCGATCTCTTCAAGCATCCAGCGCACGGTGCGTCCGCGCGACATGGGATGGGTATAAAAAACCAATTCGTCTGACATCCTTGGTTCCTCCCTTTCGAATTCAAGGATGTCGCACAATGCTCGTTCCCCACCGCTTCAAATAATCACCGTCGAGTGAGAAGCTGATATTCGAGGCGTTATCAACAAAATTAATGCTCCCGGTGGATCCCCTTGAAATGGAGTCGCCGCCGCAGAGGCTGACGGGCATGTTGCATGTTGCATGGAGCACGGTGACGTTGACGGCGCCGCCGGGATCGCGGCCCGGAAGCAGAAGCCGCTGCCACCGCGTGAGCTTCCAGTAGGCCCCCTTCGGGCATCGGCATGTGCGGCCGGCCTGCGGCCGAAGCCGCGCTTCCCCCCTCAAACCCGCTCGCCGCCGGTTTCTCTCGCCAATTCGCCCCGGCGATGTTCTCCGGCTTTGTGCAGAGAGTCCCATCCGGGCGCCTTCGCAGGTTCAGGCGCAGACTGTCCGTTATAACCCGTGATCAGCCGCGCCCCGCTCTGATAGGTGGCGTAATTCCAAAGCCAGCTGAAGGCCACGGCAAAACGGTTCCTGAAGCCGATCAAAAAGTAGATATGCGCCACGCTCCAGAAAACCCAGCCGGGGAAGCCCGTTAAAGTGACGGACCCCACCTTGACCACGGCCGAGCCCCGCCCGACTGTGGCAAGGTCGCCTTCATGGCGGTACCGGAACGGAGCGATGTCCTTGCCGCCTATCGCCGCCGCAATCTTTTTCCCCGCATATTGGCCCATTTGCTTGGCCGCCGGCGCAATGCCCGGCACAAGCTCGTGGCCCGGGCTGCGCAGGGCTGCGGTATCGCCGATAGCAAAAATGTTGGCATAGCCGGGCGCCGAAAGGTCATCGTTTACTTCAATACGGCCAACCTTGTCTGCCCTGGCGCCCAGCCATTCGGCGGCGGGGGACGCCACCACGCCCGCGGCCCAAATGATCGTCGCAGCGTCGATACGCCCGGTCGCGGTGTCGACCCCGCCTGCATCGCAGCCTGTCACCGGCGTCGACAATCGCAGCTCGACACCCATGCGCGCCAGCGAACGCTGCACGTAATCGCTCAAATTTTCGGGCAAGGCGGGTAAAATCCGCGGGCCTGCCTCAAGCAGTATGACGTGAGCGTCGCCAGCGTCGATGTGCCGGAAGTCAGGCTGAAGCGAGTTCCGGGCTATCGTCGCAATCGCTCCGGCCATTTCGACGCCTGTCGGCCCCCCGCCCACGATGGCGAATGTGAGCAAGGCCTTGCGCTCCTTTTCCGTTCGCGCAAGCTCCGCCTTTTCGAAGGCGACGAGCACGTCTCGGCGGATGGTGGTGGCGTCCTCGATGGTTTTCAGGCCCGGCGCGGCCAAGGCCCAATCGTCATGTCCGAAATACGAGTCCGTCGCTCCAGTGGCCAGAATGAGAAAATCGAATGGAAAGACCTCGGCGCCCGCAAAAACGAGGCGCTTGCGCGGATCGACGCCGGTCACCTCCGCCATGAGCACCGTGACGTTTCGCTGATTTCTGAACAAGGTGCGGATCGGCCAAGCGATGTCCGCGGGAGAAAGCGTCGCTGTCGCAACCTGGTAAAGAAGAGGCTGGAAGCAGTGATAGTTGTGCCGGTCGAGAATAGTGATGTCCACCGGCGCATCCCTAAGCACCCTCGCCGCATCCAGCCCGCCAAACCCGGCGCCAACGATGACGACCTTTGGCCGAACCGGGTGCGGGCGCGCCTTTGGAGTTCCGGCGCCATCGGCCTCTTCTGCTGTTATTGCGTTCCCCAAACTTGACTTGGACTGCATTGCGCTCAACCCTTGCCGGGCAAATCTTCATGGAGAACGCTTAACCGGGCAATGCGTTCAGCCATCGCAATATGAATGTCGAGGCGTGCGGCCTGTTCCGAGGATTGCGCAGTCGTAAACGCATCGATACGGAGAAAAGCGTTCGAGATGCTGCAGGATTCACTATGGGAGAGGCCTTTAGGCGGGGTTCCCAGCATAAGCTAAACCCGGCCCATAAGCTCATCTCGTATTTATATTAAATAATACATTCACATAAGCGAAAAGTTCTTTTTCCAAAAAGAAAAGCCTTGTTGAATTTTTCCGAAGTTCGCTCCTCAGTTCGGCCGCAATCCTTCCCACAAATCACACTTTCCAGCCACCATTTAAAGGGACACTCATCTACACTGTGGTTTTTGTGGGAACAGTATCGAGTGCACGTTCGCAATGTCTACGGCGCAAAACGCAATGACGGACCTGTCCTTATTCCCGTCTCGCTTTGTCTATGCATGCAAGGCGAAGAAGCTATCTCCCCAGGAGGTGGCGGAGCGCGCTGGCCTTCCCCCTGAGGCAGGCCGGGATCTCGCCGACACCGCGATCCACCTTCCGCTCTACCGCCTTTGCTACGTCGCGGACGCGCTTGACGTGAGCCTCGATTGGCTCCTTGGACGCGTGTCCGATCCTCCCCGGAAAAAGCGCTAAGTCTGCTCGCCTCCGCTCGCGTTCGCCGATTCGTGGAACACGATGGCGGCTGCGTTGGAGATGTTCAGGCTCTTGATCGGCCCCGGCGTGGAAAGCGCATAAACCGCGTCGCATCCTTCGCGGACGAGACGCCGCAAGCCCTTATCCTCCGCGCCGAAGACGAACACAGCGCGAGGCGCGGCCGCGGCGGACCTCTCAAATCCATCACCGCCTTCCGAATCGAAGCCAAAGCACTGGAAACCGTGCTGCTTCAAGCTATCGAGCGCGCGCGCAAGGTTGACCGTGGCGATCACGGGCACATGGTCCAGCGCGCCCGATGCGGCCTTCGCAAGCGTGCCCGAAAGCGGCGGGCTGTGCCTGTCCTGGACGATGAGCGCGGCGACGCCGAAAGCGGCGGCGGAACGAAGCACCGCGCCCACATTATGCGGATCGGTGACCTGATCGAGCATGGCGATGACGGCGCAGCTTCCTTCCGGAAGGCTGTCGAGGAACTCCTCCAACCCCGGCTGCGGGAGAGGCTCGACATGCAGCACAGCGCCTTGGTGCACCGCGCCGCCGCCAGCCAGCGCATCCAGATCCGGCGGTAGCAGCGTTGTTACCGGGATCGAACGGGCGCCCGTTAGCGGCGCCAGCTTCGCCGCGGCGTTGCCGGTGAGGTAGGCGTGAACGACGACCCTCTTCGGGTTGGAAAGCGCCGCCTCTACCGCATGCAATCCGAACAAGGCCTGTTCGGCCGGAAGCTGCCCGAGCTTCGGCCTTGCCCCCTCGGCGGTTTGAAGCTTACCCTCAGGCCTGGAGCGATGAGGCTCTTTCTGTTTGGACCGCGAATGCGCCATAAACGTGCGCCTCAAGCGTTTTCAGAACGATGCAACGGCGTCGCTTTCATGGGCGGCATAATTATCATGGTGGTGTTTATCTTCGCTTCGCCGGTCTTATTGGTTTCGCTTATTTCAGCAATTGTAGCCATCGTTCAAGAATGGACTTTCTGTTAAGCATCGCGATTTTAGCCATTTTGCGGCGCTAGGAAGATCGGCCTCGCACTTAAAACGCATCTGGGCCGCTTATGGGCTAAGGCCGCTTTGGGGCCGTTTGCAGACTCTTTGCCAAACTTGCGAATTCCTCGTGCGCGCCAGGTATCAAGGAGAAGAGAAGAGCTCGGTGATCCGGTTCAGCGCGCAACTATTGTTGTTCACGGTGCTCACTGTCCAGTCGCTATCGTTGTCCGGATGTTTACACGCCTCCGGCTCGCCCAGGGAAAAGCGGATAATGTCGCTGGTAATATCCGAAATGGTCCAGCCAAGCGGCAAAGGAAAGCTTCGCTGATCAAGCTGGATGGTGATCAGCTCGTCATGGACTTGGCTAAAGGCGCGAGTCACGGAACGCTTAGCTGAATTATCCCTCATATTAATGATAGTAACAAAGGGCGCAACGAAGTCGTTGAGAGGCCCTCCCGATATTTTGTCAAGATCGAGAGCGTAGGCGTCCGTAAGCAAGAGCAAATAAAGCTTGGCTTTCGGCGAGCCGCTTTCTTTTTCTTGCCTGTCTTCGAGCTCTTTCTTAAGCGCGTTATAGAGTTCCAAAGCCGTCGAGGCGCCGGAACTATCCGCATAACCTCCGTCAACAAAGGTCCAGCGATTTTTTCTGTCGGTATAGGGGGCCCAGGGCGGCATGATAAAAGGGAAGCGCGCACTGACGACCGCCGCGCCTAACAGCGAGGGGTCGGGCATGTCCTCAATAGTATTATTCGCGCGCCTGCGTTCGAACGTCTCCGGCAACTCCTCCATCGAATACAGCGTTCCCTCGCCAAGAGGCTTAAGCGAAAAGGGAGAAAACGCCACGCGATAAGCTCTTTCGACCCATGTTGAATTTAGGATTAGAGCGGGCTGCTTTTCGTTTTCTGGCGCAGCCTTGAAATGTTGAGTGAGGATCGTCTCGTTGTCGCTCCGGGGACAAATCGCCGATGGATTTCTTGGCTCTGGCTTGCTCCGCACGTAGCTCGTCAGGAAACTCTTTTCCAAAATTTCGTCCCGGCCGAGCCATGAGAAGTATCCATCGTTCTGGCTACAGGGGTTTTTACGCTTTCTGTCGTAAAGAATGTCGCCGATGTTGCGCACAAGGTCGGGAAGAACATAGGCGAGAACCGGGCTCAGATGATCATCCCGGGTGATTTGCAGGAGCCGTTTGGAAAGCGGCCCCGGCCCCACTTGTTTGAGACAATTAGGTTTGGCCACGCCGGCGCTGGAAGGGTGGGCGATCGGATCGTCTGCATAGGCGGCTTTGTATAAGGCGGCGCCAATGCTTCCGCCCGAAACGCCACTGATGGCGAATATATGATCCGTAAAGCCCGGGCAGCGCTCTTCCAACTTTGCCAGCAATAGCGAAATCGCGGAGGCCGCATAGATACCGCCGCCTTCGGCGGCGATGACGAATACAGGATATTCTGCGTCGCCTTTGTGCCGCTCGCTGAGCTTGCCGAGCCACTCGCCAAAGCCAGCCACCGCTGGTGCTACACCCGATTTACCGCCCTGACTTACGCTTGTGGTTTTTTCTACGTTGTCGAATATCGATATAAGTTTATCGGCAGGGCTTTTAGGGAGAAAGGTAGGCAGCATTTTAGGGACAAGGGCGGGTAGCGCGGCCAAAATTGCGAGCACCATTGGAACCAAAATGACGCTTAGCCGGCGGACCGCGAAAGGCAAGCGGGGCATCCACAATAGCAGGACCGATGGCAGCATGAGGACAAGCCAAAGCAGGCGCAAGACCGTCCAGATGAAAAGGCGCAAGATTACCGCCGCCGCGATCAGCACGAGACCTGTGCTTGCGAGGGGCCCCGCATTGCGCGCGGCCATCATGGTGTCGCTGGCCGATATGGCCGGCACAATGATAAGAAGAACCGTCAAGACATAACATACTGTTACGAACCGATCTCCCCACCGCTTGAGGGCTGGAAGAATGAAGGTAAGCGCGACAGCCACGGCGACCGAAATCGCGAGGGAGGTCTCGATGGCCGGGGGGAGCGCAGGGAGCCCGGCAGTCAATTCGCCTGTCTGATCGAATCCCTGGCCTAGCGCCTCTGTCACCGCTTTGACATGCGTCAGCGCCGCCCGTACCTGCAAATCCGAGACGATTAAGCCGGTCCAAAGCCCGGCGAAGGGCAAGGACGATGAGATTATTGTTTTGAAATTCCGTACGCTGCCGATGCTACGATCGAAATCTATATCCTCGTGGTCGGGATAAATGCCATCGATTCTCCTGGTGACCATATTCTGGTTCCAGAAATAAAGGAGCGCACAGAAGCCGGAGAGTGAGAGGAGGCCGGAAAGGCCACGGGTCCAGTCCCCATTCTGGATTATGCGGAGATAGACCTCGCGAGACTGAGGGACAAAGGCGAGCAAACCAAAAGCGAGGGCGCCCATTATCCAAGGTGTTAAGACTAAGGTCTGGCTCAAATAGCGCAGATGGCGCGGAGTGAAATACTGATAAGTGGTTTCTATTCGATTTAGCGCCCTGGTCCAGCGCCGCGTTACGAACTTTTTTGCACGGTAATAAGGTCTATAAAACATAATTTTACCCTCTATGATGCCATTTTTTAGGCTTGAGGTTCGTCATACTCTCCATTAAAGACGCCGAACTTCTTATGCTCAATTGCAGTTTTTATAATTTCAAAGTCTTCGGCTGTATATGCAAGGAAGTAGATTTTTTTTAAGGCCGAACGCGGATTGTTTCGGAAAAACTCCACGGCGGCTCCGGCGAGCCTGGGCGCCACATTGTCCGCGGGAAGGCCTCCCGTACCCGTGCCCAAAAGCGGGATTAACGCGCTCTTGTACAGTTTCGCCGCCGAGATTTTATCAAGTACATTCTTGATGGAAAGCTCCAAAACCTGTGCGGTGGTCGTGAACTCGCCGTTGGCTTGGATCACGGTGGCAACGTGGAAGATCTCGCTCGACGTTATGCGTTCTCTCGAGTTCTCCGGGCGTGCTCGAGATTACGGTTCCTGGCTGGACAACGCTCCTCTTGCCGAGCTTGTCCAAAATGGCGCGGCCGATAGTGTCCTCTTCAACAACGGCGCCGCTTTTCTTGGCGCCAAGATAGCGGATCGTCGATGAGATGGAACGCCCGAAGAAGGGGTCCATGGTCATGAACACGTTTGCGGAGTTTACCCACACCGGAACGCTCTTGATATTTTGGATATCGCCAGTCTTTATGCCGATGATCCTCCCGGGACCGGAAGTTTCTCTGAATTCGTAGGTCCTGCCGATCTCCAGGTCATATTGCCCGAGTTGAATAGCGCCGCGGCGGGATTTGAACCAAAAGCCGGCGATGATCAGCTTGGGGTCCTCGAATTGCTGATCGGCGAGCCTCCTGAAAAAATCATCGACGTCATATTCTACAACGTCGATATCTTCATCCCGTTCACCTCCGCCTGAAGCGACTTTCGCGGTCTGACGAACCTCGCCAAAATAGAGAAATATTCTTTCGCTGGTTCCCCCAGGCGAGGAAAAAAACGTGCAGATAGGGATCACCGTTGTGAGCCGGTAACCCGTCTCTTCGAGAACCTCACGCCTTAGACAGTCCACCGGGGCCTCAGTGGGATTGCCGTTCTTGTCTCTTGGGATCATTCCGGCGACCGCCTCGACAAGCCAGCCGCTGCCGCCGCCCTTTTCATAGGTTGGCAAACGAAATTGGTCGACCGTGATCACTTTGCGCCGTTCCGGGTCGTAAAGCAGGGCCGCTACTGCATCGCCGCGCTCGAAGACGAGGACCTTCTTGTCCTTCGACATGCCGCCGGCGAAAAGCTCGTGCGACACAGTTACTTCGTCCACCTTGAAGAACTTATCGAGAACACGTTCCTTGTGCTTGACCTCGACGGACGAGGGTCTCGCCTTATCCTGCATGTTACTCACCCCGACAGCCTCCATGCCCATAGGCACGCCATGATAGAAACAAACAAATTAGGCGCAATATAGAAACATATTGGAATTTCCGCCATGCCTGACACGTCGACGACACGACGCCAGACGCGATCAGTTACCCTGTAGCATCTTCCACTATTTTTTATAGTTTTGAGTTGAATGTGTCGCTTGCGAAAGCGCAATCATAACGCTGGCCCGCCACTCTTCCCCACGCCCGTTTCAAACAGCAGAGTGACCCGCAACCACGGGGCAGCAGGTACACCATCTTTGCCCTAACTTCGATCGCGAGCTTGGACGAGGCGCCTGGACCGGCTGGCGCGGCTTAACGAACAATGAATCGGGCGCCCCTCACGGCGAAGTTAATCCCACAATCGTAAAAAGCGCCGCTCTCCATTTTATTCACGCCGCAAGAATTGAGCTTGATCGCGTGTTCTCGCTGAAAAGGCGCAAAAAGGTCGCGGAAAGGTCCGTTGAATAGAATTGCAGCACGACCCTTAACCGGGAAGAGCGGCGAGAAAGTGGAGGTCAAATTGTTCAGGCTGGCATGGACTTCGACAAGATGGCGGCCAAGCTGTAAGACAAAGCGGCGAACCATTCGCTAAATCCGGCTGCTTTAGGGCGTTATGGCCCCAAATCCGCAGCTTTCAAAACGTGATGAGCCTCATGACCACGGTACCAACTCTTAATATGCCGAAGCAGAAGCCTGCCGCCGTAGAAGGACTGCCATGAAGGTTCTGGTAACTGACATTGGCGGTAACCACGTCAAGGTCCTTGTCACCGGGCAAAGCGAGCCGCGGAAGGTGATCTCCGGCCCGTCCCTGACGCCCGAGCTGATGATGGCGCGAATCAAAGAGATCATTTCGGATTGGGATCACGACGTTGTCTCGATCGGTTATCCCGGTCCTGTCGCCGATGGCCGCCCACTGCGGGATCCGCATAATTTGGCGGCAGGCTGGGTTCAGTTCGATTTTGAGGCTGCATTCGGCCGTCCGGTCAGGATCATCAACGACGCAGCCATGCAAGCGATTGGAAGCTACCGGTCCGGAAGGATGCTCTTTCTCGGCTTCGGAACGGGGCTCGGGTCCACCCTGGTCGTCGATGGTATCGTTCATCCGATGGAACTGGGTCACCTTCCTTACAAAAAAGGGACTTTCGAGGATTATGTCGGCCAGCGCGGATTGGACCGGAATGGCAAGAAGCAGTGGCGCCGCGATGTCGCAGACGTCGTTGAGCGGTTGGTCGCGGCTCTCCAGCCCTCGGACGTCGTGTTAGGCGGGGGCAACGTCAAGAAACTCGAAGAGCTGCCTCCGTCCACGCGATTAGGTAACAACGCCAATGCCTTCGAGGGAGGGTTTCGGCTGTGGGACACCCAGGGCAGCGGGCTATAAGCCCGCGGTGTCAGGTTGCAATCTAGCGGCAATCAATGGCTTGCGAATACGCCTCGTTTTTTGCCGAGATGGCGCAACAGCGTCTCTTCTCCGCATCGCGTTCGATCGCAAACGCGACAACTCTGAGTTGCAAACACGCCTTGGCGTAATTTGCCACCAAAAGCAGTCGCATCCAAGCCGATGCGATGGGAGAGGGAGCGCGCCCGCGATCGCCGCAAAAATTGCGCCTCACGTGTTGTCATTGACTCCGTTGAAGATTAAAGCCGGACGAGCTGTGTGGCCATAAGAGGAATAGTCACAACAGATAATGACAGCGGACATTTACAGTCGAGTCATCCGAAGATCGCGCATGTATTTTTCTTCGCTCCGGGGAACCTCCCACGGCGGCGCCGATTACCGTCTCGGCAAGCCACAAGGAGAACAAGGCGATGCGGACCCGCCTCATCCATCTCATAAACCCGAAGACAGATTCACTGACCACGCGCCCGCTCTACTTCAACCGGGCTTTATACTCGCCGCTTGCCGGCTTGCTCGCGGTTGCGGCCTGCATCCCGCGCGACCAATACGAGGTTGTGCTCACCGATGAAAACATCGAGCCGGTCGATTTTGACCTGAAGGCCGATCTGGTTGGGATTTCCGCGATGACGAGTTACGTCAATCGTGGCTATGAGATTGCGGACGAGTTCCGGGCGAGAGGCGTTCCCGTCATCATGGGCGGCGTGCATCCGAGCTTCATGCCCCAGGAGGCGCTGCGCCATTGCGATGCAGTCGTCATCGGCGAAGTGGAACTCATCATGGACAAAGTCTTGGACGATCTCAAATGCGGGCGCTTGCGAGGACTTTATAAGGCGCATGCGCTGCATCCGATGACCGGCCTCAACATGCCGCGCTACGATCTTCTGAAAAAAAATCGCTATGTAAACCGCACTTTCGTGCAGACCTCGCGCGGCTGCCATCAGGGATGCACGTTCTGCGCCGAGCCGCTGATGAATGGTTTGAAGTTCCGCTACCGTCCAGTCGATGAAGTGATCCACGAGATGGAGACGTGCGGCGCCCGCACCATTTCGATCAACGATGCAGACTTCTTCGGGACCCCGGAACGGCCGAAGGAGGTTATGCGCGCGCTTAAAGGGCGTGGCCTCAAATGGCAGGCTGGCGTCACCTCCAAACTGGCCCAGGACGACCGCATGCTGGAACTGGCAGCGGAAAGCGGCTGCACTCTTCTCAGCATCGGCTTCGAGTTCGATCTCGCGGAACACGCTCAGAAGCGTCCACAAGCATGTCAATCGGCCGGATCAGTTCGCCGCCCTGGTGGAGAAAGTGCACTCCTACGGCATCATGGTCTTCGGCTTATTCATGTTCGGGTTCGATGGCGACGATCTTTCGTCGTTCGACGCCACCGCAGACTTTACGATTGGCGCCAAATTCGATGCTAGCGCCTATTCCGCGCTGACGCCCTATCCCGGCACCCTCACCTGGTATGAGATGCGGAAAGCGAACCGGATCGTGTCCTACGACTGGACAAAATACGATCAGGGCCACGTTGTTTATAAGCCCGCGCAAATGTCTGCGACCGAGCTCCGGCAGGGAATCGGTGGTGTATATCACCGGTTTTATTCAGCGTCTTCAATTGCCAGCCGGTTACCGCTGCGCGGCAAGAGGGATCGCACGCAGTGGGCGATTTACAATCTCTTCATGCGCTCAGCCTCGCGGACCGAGAAGATAGGAGAGGCCGCCGGGACGCCCGAGCCAGCTTTCGCCCCCATGCCGCCGATCCTGCCCACAAAACGGGAATGGCGCGCCGCCGTGCTTGAGGCCGCAAAGGAGCCGGAGGCTCGCGAGATTGCTTCGTAAGCGGTAACCGCAGGGCAGTCCGCAACCGGTCGAAACCGCTGGCCGCCGCTCTTGCGCGTCTGCTTTGAACGGCAAAGAGACGGACGCGTTGGCGAGCCTCGGCGATTTTGTCTCGCATCGCGGAAGGCCCACCAGAGCAAGATTTTATTTCATCCTAATCCCTTGCCGCGGAGGCGGGGACCCAGTAAGCGAGTAAAAGGGCCAAAAGTCCGGGCAGCCAACAAACTACTCTCGTCATGGCCCGGCTTGATCGGGCTATCCAGGAGCAGAAAACGCATATCTTTCAATGTGATCTGGATGGCCGGGTCAACCCTCGGGTCAAGCCCGAGGGCATGGCCCGGCCATGACGTAATGTGTGCTCGCGAAAGATATTGCCCGGACTTTTGCCCCTTTTACGCAAGGCGTAAGTTATTGTCCCCAAAGACTTTCATTGTTCCGATTACTGGATGTCCGCCTTCGCAGGCGAGACACAAGCGGGTCAGTGATTTTGGCGGCCGGTATTAGTGATGAAAACCGGACGCTTCCTCAGCAGTCAAGGGCGTCTGAACCGGGCGCTGGCTAAAATAGGAGATGGCTCGTTTTATATCGTCCACGAGAAGAGAGCAGAGATCGCGGGTGACGCCGTGACGGACCAGAACCCGTTGAATGGCCGTCTGTTGGCAGTTGGCCGGCAAGGTGTAAGCCTGGCGCCTGCCAGCCGCGGACGCGAAGCCGGTCCGAGAGGTCGTACAAACTGAAGCCTGGATTGGTCCCCGCTTTGATGGTCCAGCATAGCGCTGGGATGCCGCCGTCCATGTCGCCCCCGTAGATCACGTCGAAAAGACCTATCTTTTCAATTTCAGCGGCGATGTACTGAGCCGTCTTATAGCAAGAGGTGTGGATCTTGCGGTATCCCTCTTTGCCAAGGCGAAGAAAGTTGTAGTACTGGCAGACGATCTGACCTCCCGGCCGTGAAAAGTTCAGCGCGATATCGCACATGTTCCCGCCAAGGTAATTCACCCAGAAGATCATCTCTTCGGGAAGGTCTTCCCGGTCGCGCCAGATCGCCCAGCCGACGCCCAAGGGCGACAGGCCGAATTTGTGCCCGGAAGCGTTGATGGATCTCACCCGCGGCAGGCGGAAGTCCCAAACGAGGTCCGGCGCGCAGAAAGGCGCGAGAAACCCGCCGCTGGCTGCGTCGACATGGATGGGAATGTCCAAGCCGGTTTCCTTTTCATACCGGTCCAGCGCCGCCGACACTGCCTGAACCGGTTCGTATTGGCCCGTGAAAGTCACGCCGAGCGTGGGCACGACGCCGATTGTGTTTTCGTCGCATCGATTGATCGCTTCCTCGGGCGTCATCAGAAATCGGCCCGGCTCCATGGGGATTTCGCGATGCTCGATATCCCAGTAGCGTGTGAATTTGTGCCAGCAGATTTGCACGGGCCCCGTAACCAGATTTGGTTTGCCGGCAGGCCGTCCGGCCGCTTTACGCTTCGCTTCCCAACGGCGCTTCATCGCCAAGCCGCCCAGCATGGCCGCCTCGCTGGAGCCTGTGGTGGAGCAGCCAATCGTGTTGGCGGCTGTGGGCGAGTTCCACAGGTCCGCGAGCATATGCACGCAGCGCGCTTCGATTTCCGCCGTCTGCGGATATTCGTCCTTGTCGATAATGTTCTTGTCGATGCACTCATCCATCAACTTATGCAGTTCCGGCTCCTCCCATGTCTGGCAAAACGTCGCCAGGTTCTGACGGGAATTCCCATCCAGCATCAGCTCATCATGGACCGCGGCATAGATCGCGCGCGGATCGCGTTCGGGCTCGGGAAATTTGTACTTTGGCAGGGAGCGCGACAGGTCAGAGGCGCCGTATATATCATCGTGGAGCTTGTGCCTGATCGCATTCTTGCTGTGCAGCGCCATTATTCCCCCCCAGGGTTTGCGAACATCGAACCCACAGAACCGCCTAAGCTGTTGCGTCGGCGGTTCAAGCGCTTCGGCGTTCAGAAGCGTATCTGCGGCTGGCCCAGCGTTGGCGA
This sequence comes from uncultured Alphaproteobacteria bacterium, assembly GCA_963766815.1. Classification (GTDB taxonomy): domain Bacteria; phylum Pseudomonadota; class Alphaproteobacteria; order Rhizobiales; family Rhodomicrobiaceae; genus Rhodomicrobium. The sequence goes on from CAVYBZ010000027.1 coordinate 215,297, forward strand.
GAGCTGTGATACAAGATAGGGCGGTCTCGTGACACTGCGATGTACCGGCTGCGTCATGGGCATGGTTTGGCCGGCCTGGATTCTCGCGCCTAATATTGTCGCAGGACCGCATTGTTAATGCGGTGTCATCGTCGTGTGGGACGGATAGAGCCGGATAAGAATTTTCCACTTGCGAGATCGATCCAGTCCCTCCCGAATGCGACAGAGATCCCTATTGCGGCTGCTGCAAGTCCTTGCGGTATCCTTCGCTTTGACGGCGGCAGCCCAGAACGCGCTGTCTGCGGAGCGTTCTCCAAACTCACCCGTGCGCGTGGCGGTCTACGATGTGCCGCCCTATGGCGTCGTGGGCGCTGACGGCGCCCTTTCTGGGGTGAGCGTAGACCTTTGGCGCCGGGTGGCCGGGCAACTCGGATGGGAATACAAGCTGACGCCGGTTTCCCAGATGGAAACGATCCTGAGCGGCCTTGAGCAGGGCAGCTTCGACGCGGCGATCGGCGCCATTACAATCACCCCCGAACGGGAGGCGCGGGTGGAATTTTCATACCCCGCGCATCGATCCGGAGTCGCAGTCGCTTTTCGAAAGGGGACAGGCCCGCTTTCCGCCATTGTTTCCTACCTAACCGTCGCCCAGGATCTCGGCTACCTGATCATGGGAATGCTCGCTTTACTGTTGCTGCTTGGCGCCGTCATCTGGCTTATCGAACGTCCCAATAATTCCGAACCGGACGCGCCTGAAGACAGGGTTAACACTTTCCGCGACGGTCTATATTGGGCGGTCGTCACGATGACGACCGTCGGCTATGGCGACAAAACGCCGAAGACCCATGGCGGCAGACTTGTGGCGATCGTTTGGATGTTGAGCAGCGTCGCTTTGGTTTCATTGATGTCGGCAAGCCTGGTGTCGCGCATGACCGCCGAACGGGTGGAAAACAGCGGCATCCGCACAGAAAGCGATCTGATCGGGAAAAAACTGGCGGCAGTCGCGCAATCCTCGGGAGCCGAGTATCTCGACGGACTGCATCTCCATTACGAAAAATACGATAGCTTGGCGGACGCTGTTTCCTCTCTGGCCGCAGGCCGGGCGGAAGTCGTCGTCAACAGCGTTGGCGCTCTTAAATACTTGGTTAGCGCTAGGTTCTCAAAAACTGTTTACGTTCAGCAAGCCCTTCTTGCGCCGGCTTTCATGGCGTTCGCGCTGCCGGATCGCAGCCCGCTCAAGAAGCCCATCGATCGCGCTCTTATCAACATCACCGCCAGCCCGGAGTGGAGATTGTCTGAAGAGCTTTATTTTGGCCGATAGCCTTGTTCCGGCGGGAGGCCCCTGGCGGCGCGCAAATCTGCCGAGGAAAGGCGCACGTTAAGATGCATGAGCCGCCGCTTCTTGTGGTCATGGCGAAGGCGCCTGTTTGCGGGGCCGTCAAAACGCGGCTTGCCAAGGAGATCGGCGCGGTCCGCGCTGCCGCCACAAACCGGGTGCTGACCGCGGCCCTGCTTCGCGAAGTGACGCCGGATCCCCGGTTTCTAACCGTGCTGGCAATCTCGCCAGATCATGCGTTTGAAGCCAATTTCACGGCGTGGGGACCGCTAGCGGGGAAGGGTAGGCATGGTCATCCCCGATTCGGTGTCAAGCGGATGGGAGAGGGGGCGCTCCGCCGCATCGAACAGGGGCGCGGCGGCCTCGGACAGCGCATGCAGCGCATCTTCGATCGCTGCGGCCAAGGCCCCCTCATCATTGTCGGGACAGACATTCCCTTCATAACGCGCGGCATGATCGCCGAGGCGTTCCGGCGCCTGCGCGGCGCTGACGCTGTGTTCGGACCCGCGGAAGATGGCGGCTATTGGCTCGTGGGTCTGCGCCGCCGTCCCAAGCTGTTGCGGCCATTCGCCGGGGTCCGCTGGTCGTCCGAGCACGCGCTCGCCGGCACGCTCAAAAACCTCTCCGCGCATCGCGTCGCTTTCGCGAAAACGCTGTTCGATATCGATACCCTCGCCGATTACCGGCGCTACCTGCGAGAGCGCTATCGCTTATCCGCTTTTAATGGAATCAAAAGCGGATAGACTCTAAGTTCCGGCCGCACTCTATCGCTGATCGGGGGCCAAATGCTCCATCAGCCGCGGCATGATTTCGACAAAATTGCAGGGGCGGTGCCGAAAATCGAGTTGATAACGCAAGATCATCGTCCACGCGTCCTTGCAGGCGCCGGGCGAGCCTGGCACGCAGAAAATGTATGTGCCGCCAGCGACCCCCGCCAGCGAGCGGGATTGGATCGTGGATGTGCGGATTTTCTCGTAGCTCAGCATGTGCATGAGCACCGAAAAGCCGTCGATCTCCTTCTCGAACAGCGGCCTGATCGCCTCCGGCGTGACGTCCCGTCCGGTGAGCCCTGTACCGCCGGTGGTAAGGATCGCATCGACATTCGGATCGGCGATCCAGGCCCTGACTTGGCTTCGGATCTGCTCCACGTCGTCTTTCACGATGGCTCGCGCCGCGAGTTCATGCCCGTCGGCTTGCGCCATTTCAATAAGCAGCGCGCCCGATTTGTCGTCCTTGGGGGTTCGCGTGTCCGACACGGTCAGCACCGCGATGCGGACAGGCTTGAATGGCAGGTTTTCATCGATGCGGGACATGCGCGCCTCTGTGTAAGCTGGATTTAGCGATCATTCTAGCACCTGAAGCGGGCGCTGGAAGGACCTGTCTCCCGATTGCAATCGCCGCCGGGGTAGTCACGTCTGGTACTTCAACGCTGAGCATTTGCGAAAAATTATTGAAAAAAATGATACCAAGGCAATACCAATAAGTTTTGTTGCGGTTCGGGCCGATGACTGACATTCACGTAGAGGCTCACGCTGCCGCAACGGCTGCAGTGGCGATCCCGGCCGCCGCCGTGGTCGCCCGCGCAAGCGATCAGAAAAGGGCAGATGAAAAGCTCCAGCCAAAGTCAAAAGGCGCGAAAAAGGGATAAATCGGGATGTTCGTGCTGATTATTGTTCTTCTTCTCCTTGGCTCCGGTTGGGACCTCTATACGACATTCCTAGGTATTTCAGATTTTTTCGACCTGCCGACCAATCCAGATATCAACCCTGGACAGTTTATCTTCGCGGTTGTCGTGACAATTATCGTGTTCGGTTTCGTGTTGTTAAGCCATCTGATCTCTCACATAAAATCCCACGACACTGCGGCTCTGTTGTTGAAAGCAGCCTGGGCCACATGCATCGCTATCGATCTTTACACGTCCTGGGAAGGAACGAGGCGCCTTATCTTTTACGGAGATGACGACCCCGCGAAGGCATTCGGCATCGCGGTGGTGGCGGCCCTTATTGTCGCGTCCACCATGCTTCTATCGCAGCTTTTGCTGGACAAGGATATGCGAAGCAAGCTCTTCCCATCGTAATTGCGGGTTCGCGCGGAACGGTTCGCTGGGAAAAATCGCGCGCTTAGCGAAAGTGCTTCGAAAGCTTCAAGGCCTGCGCCTGGTAATGCGAGCCGATCTCGTGGCCATAAAGCTGCGCGGGCGGCTCGCTCAGAGGCTCATAGATGAGCCGTCCGATCAGCTGCCCGTCCTCCAAGATGAACGGCACCTTGTGGCTACGCACCTCCAGCACGGCCCGGCTGCCTTGGCCGCCTGTCTCCGTCATGCCGAAGCCTGGATCGAAAAACCCTGCATAATGCACGCGGAACTCCCCCACGAGCGCATTGAACGGCTCCAATTCCGCGGCGTGGGTCGCCGGCACGCGAACCGGTTCCTTTGACGCAAGGATATAGAACTCGTCCGGATCGAGGATCAGCCGCTTCTGCGGCGTGACCATGATGGGCTCCCAGAATTCGTCGACATCGTAAGCTCCGGCGCGATCCACATCGATGACGCCGGTGTGGCGCTTGGCGCGGTAGCCGATCAGGGGATATGGCCCGCCGCCGCTCAGGTCGACCGAGAGCGCGACTTCGCGAGGATGATGGTTCGCGCCCGTTGCGATTCCAGCCGCGCCGCGAAAGCGGATTTGCGAGAGCCGCGATCCCGTTCGCACGAGGATCGGAAAAGTTTGCGGGCAAATTTCGAGGTAGAGGCGCCCATTATAGCCGGGGCCGGTCTGGTCGAAACCGGGGCCATGGTCAGCGATCACGCGCGTGAAAACATCGAGCCTGCCGGTGGAGCTTTTGGGGTTGGCGAGGCCCATGACGTCCGGCGGAAGCGCAAGCGCTTCCTCGATCTCGGCCACATAGACGCAGCCGACCTCCAAAACCGCGCCAGGGCCGAGATCAACCGTATGCAGCACAAACCGCTCGATTTGCTCTTTCGTTGTCGCGGCTGGCCCGGGCATAAAGCTCGCGCGCACGCGAAATGCTCGCGCACCAAGCCGAAGGTCGAGGCTCGCGGGCTGGATTTGCCCCGCCCCGATCAGAGCCGCGGAGGCGATTGCGCCGCGCTCGATGAGCGCTTCGATCGCCTGCGATGGAAGAATGCCAGGAGCCGTCATGCCCCAGGCATAGGCGATTTCTGGGCCTCCGAACAGCTTATTTCCTCATCCCAGTCAGGGCCGGTGAATATCTCTAGCGCTGTCACGTTACTTCGATAGCCGAAAAATGCAGCCGCGATTGTTGCACGCTAATTCGAGGTGTGTACCTTGAGCGAGATTGGACGCCGCGATCTTATCGGCGCGACTGCAGCGACCGCTGCTCTCAAGCCATGGCGTTTCACGGCCAGTGCAAACCACTTCCGGCAGCTGGCCAGCTTCAGATTGCAGCGCACAGCAGCCTGGTTAGCGGACGCTGGACGTTTCGGAAGCGACGCTTGGATAGGGCCAATCCCTTCCGCTTCCGCGCTGCATTTCGCAAGAAGCTGGCTGGCGGTCATGTCCCTCAAGAAGGGATTCGCCTGAATCGCGGCCTCGCTGAGAAGGTTCGACACCAGTTCATCGGGCTTCGCCTGTACAATCCTGACGGCGCCCGTGGCGCCGGTGAAAAAGGCGAGCCGGAGATTTGCCGCCGAGGCCTCCGCCCCATTGGCCGCGAGCACACTGGCGTTCTCTCTTGTGTAGATCAGAGCGACGTCGCGTGAAATCTTCAGATCGGTCCTAAACGCCAGAATCTCCTCGTCGGATTTCTCCGACGCAATGTTGGGCAGGTTCCGCTTCACCACGTCGAGAAACGTGGATCCTAGGAATTGGTATGGGCCCAGCGCCGAAGATAGGGGATTTTTTGCAAATTGCTGCCCGCCAGATTCCGCGCCCATCAAGCGGTCCAGGAAGACAGTTTCGCTTTCGGTCGGCGTTAATTTCGAATCGCTTGCCGTATCGGCGAGACAGGCGGCCGGGAGACCGAAGAGGAAAGCCAAAAATAGAAGCGCGACTTTTCCCGAGTTTCGCGTCATCCGCCCGTCATGCTCATGTAACGGCCGGCGGCGGGCTTCCGATCGCGGCGGCTAATGACGAAATCGTGGCCCTTCGGCTTGCGGCCGATGGCTTCGCCGATCGCCGCGGAAAGCAACTCATTCGAACCGCTGGCTCGAAGAGGCGCGCGCAAATCCGCCGCGTCCTCCTGACCGAGACACATATAGAGCGTGCCGGTGCAGGTCACGCGCACGCGATTGCAGCTTTCGCAGAAATTGTGTGTGAGGGGAGTGATGAACCCGAGCCGGCCGCCGGTTTCGCGCACCCGGACATAACGGGCCGGCCCGCCAGTGCAGTAGGAGATGTCTTCGAGCGTGAACCGATCCATAAGACGCGCACGCACCACCGGGAGCGGCAGATACTGATCGGTGCGGTCGCCTTCGATTTCTCCGAGCGGCATGGTCTCTATCATGGTCAGATCCATCCCTTCCCCATGGCACCATCTTAGCATCTGCTCAATTTCATGCTCGTTCACGTTTTTGAGCGCGACCATATTGATCTTGATCTGAAGGCCTGCGCGCTGGGCGGCGCGGATGCCCTCCATCACCTGCGCGATATCGCCCCATCGGGTGATCGCCTTGAATTTCTGCGGATCGAGCGTGTCGAGCGAGATGTTGATGCGCCGCACCCCGGCGGCTGCGAGACCGGCGGCGTATTTTGCGAGCTGGCTTCCATTGGTTGTGAGCGTGACCTCTTCCAGCGCCGCGCTTTGCAAATGGCGCGACAACGCCGCAAACAGCCACATGATGTTTTTCCGCACGAGTGGCTCGCCGCCCGTCAGACGGATCTTGCGCACGCCTTTTGCAATAAAAGCGGCGCATAAACGGTCAAGCTCTTCGAGCGTGAGGAGGTCCGCCCTCGGCAGGAACGTCATATTTTCCGCCATGCAATAGACGCAGCGGAAATCGCAGCGATCCGTGACGGAGACGCGCAAATAGGTTATATGCCGTCCGAATGGGTCGACCATGGCTTGCCGCCGCTTGGCTGGAACGCAGCGGCGGATGGGTGCTGAAGGGTCATGGCGTCGTCCCCGAACGGTAATTGGCCGCTTGCACTTTATCGCGGGCTCTTGGCCGTGCCTACCCGGCTCTTTGCGGCGAGAGAAGGGGAAACACGGCAGGATCGATTGAGATGCCTATTATTTAGGGATACCAATCGGGTTTATCAGGGTATGCTTTTGTACGAGTACGCCCCCCGGGAAATCCCGACGCGTTCTCCGAAAGCTATTCCAGGATTTCCCGCGGATAAGGCGTACTGGCGATTTATTGAGTCTTGTACAGCCGGGGGCAAGTTCGCTTGCGAGCATGCACTGAAGCGGGTAGGAGTTTTGCTGTGCGCGCCGCGAGCCATGGCCTTTCGCCGAAGGAGGAAAGATGCCCCGCCTGAACGGGATCCTTGAGACCGCAATCTATGTCGACGACTTGGAACGCGCCCGGCGCTTTTATGAAGACGTTCTGGAACTCAAGCCAGTCTTCTCGGACGGCCGCTTGACCGCCTACGACGCGGGAGGCGGGAGCATTCTTCTCGTCTTCGAGCGCGGCGCATCGATCGAGACGGCGATGCTTCCCAGCGGCGTCATTCCCGGCCACGACGGCGCCGGGCCCTTACATTTCGCTTTCGCCGTCGCCCCCGACGAACTTCCCGGCTGGAAAGACCACCTGACGGCGCATGGGGTGCAGATTGAAGGCCATGTGGGCTGGTCGCGTGGCGGCAAAAGCATCTATTTTCGCGATCCCGACGGCCACCTTCTCGAACTGGCGACGCCGGGCATTTGGCCGACTTATTAGCGAGTGGTGGAAGGCGCGCACGGCCAAGTACGACACCGGCGTGCCGGCGGGGGAGCGCTGGCTGTCCAGGCCGGCGCGAGGGGAGGCTACTAACGCCGCGGCAGGTCACCCGGCTGTTCCACGAGACGGTTGAGGCGGCGGGGATCAAGAAGAAGGTCACCCTCCATTCGCTGCGGCACAGCTTTGGGACCCATCTGTTCGACCGCGGCGTCGATATCAGGACGACTATCTTCTGCCGGTCCCTGTGCTGTCGCAACTGTTCCGGGGGGCTTGTCCTTTCCCTGCTGCTCGAAGCGCACGCCGGCGGGCGCTTCGGGTTTTTTGGGGAGCACGCCGCGCTCGCCGTTGATAGCGCTCGCCATAGAAAGCCTCGCCGCGGCTCAAATTCACCTCCATCGACACCGGCCAGCGGTATTCATGCCGCCGTAGCCCGGCCAGTTCGCCTGCCAAAATGGCGAAACTATCCGCTGGCGCCGTTGTGCCGGGCGCTCGCCGCCACCCGGAGTGCTCTTCAAATCCCCATAGCTCGCTGATAGGTTGCTGCCGCCGGAGCGCCCTGCACCCCCCGCGATTTCGTGCCCTGGCGCTTTTCGGACGCCTGCTGTGAGCATGGGTGGATGGCTTCGTCATGCAGGCATCCGAAAACCTGCACATAAGTGGGCCATTTCGATAGGCCAAAGGAGCACCTCCGCCATAGCAATAAGCGCAAATGACGGAAAGCTTCAGTTTCAGAGCGTCTTGCTTTGTGTCTGCCGCGAATCCGGAGCCTGACCCTCCAGGCGCTCCAGCAATGACGCGTCCGCCTCGACGCCCGCGGCCTGGCACGCCGGCGCATAAGCTTTCAGCAATTTTGCCGAAAGCTGCGAAAACGCATGCGGCAGCTTCTCCACAAAGGGCGCGACGATCTCAAGCGCCTCCTTCAGCGCTCCCGCAGCGTCCAAATGCTGCGCTTGCCCCGTGGATGCAAGACCTAGCGTCCCGAGGCTATTAGCCAGATCGGGTAGAAAGGCGTCCGGGCGGGCTTCGGCCAGACGCCGGTAAATGTCCGCCGCCTCCTGGCTTGCCGCCACCGCACCCTCCCAGCGCTCGAGACCGGAGAGCCGCTCGCCAAGATTATTCAAGCTCATCGCCAAACCGGGCAGGAAGACGCCGGGTTGAATTTCCGCGAGGCGGCGATGGACCTCAACCGCTTCGCGGCCGGCCTCAAGCCCCTCCTCCGAGAGGCCAAGTTCGGAGAAAACCAAACCGAGATTGATCAGGCTCATAGCCAGACCAGGCAGGAAGGCGTCCGGGGTGCTTTCGGCCAAACGCCGCCTGATGTCTACGGCCTTTTGAGTCACAGCCAGCGCCTCCTCCCGGCGGCCGAGATTGAAGAGGTCGACGCCGAGATTGTTCAGGCTACCGGCTAGATTGGAGAGGGCGTCAGGGCGGCTTTCGGCCAGCCGCCTTTCGATGTCCACCGCCTCCTGGCTGGCTGCCAGCGCTTCGTCAAAGTGACAAAGATCGGATAAGCGAACGCTAAGGCTGCTCAGGCTCGCGGCTAGACCGGGCAGGAAGGCATCTGGACGGCTATCAGCCAGCCGCCTTTGGGCGTCCGTCGCCTCCCGGCTCGCCGCAAGCGCCTCTTCGCGGCGGCCGAGACCGGCGAGCATGTTGCCGAGATTGTTTAGGCTCATAGCCAGATCGGGCAGGACATCCGGGCGGCTTTCGGCCAACCGCCTTTGAATATCAACCGCCCCCTGCCCGGCTGCCAGCGCCTCTTCGCGGCGGCCGAAATTGAAGAGGTCGTCGCCGAGATTGCTTAGGCTCACAGCCAGATCGGGCAGGAAGGCTTCGGGGCGGGCTTCGGCCAGACGCCGCCTGATGTCCACCGCCTCTTGGGTCGCAGCCAGCGCCTCTTCGCCACGGCCGAGATGGGAGAACATGGCGCCAAGGTTATTCAGGCTCCGCGCAAGATCGGGCAGGAACGCGTCCGGGCGGCCCTCTGCGAGCCGCCTGCCGATGTCCGTCGCCTCCTGGCTTGCCTCCAGCGCTTCTTCCCAGCGCCCGAGAACCGAGAGCCGCTCGCCAAGATTATTCAAGCTCATCGCCAGACCGGGTAGGAAGGCGTCGGGTTGAGTTTCCGCGAGGCGGCGATGGAGCGCAACCGCCCGCCTGATGTCCGCGTCCTCTTTGGTTATAGCCAGCGCCTCTTCACGGCAGCCGGGATTGTATAGTCTATCAGCCAGATCGGGCAGGACATCCACGTCGCTTCCGGCCAGCCGCCTTTCGATGTCCTCCTCGCGTTTTTCAAGCTTGCAAAGGCGGACTCCGTCCAGATTAAACGCATCAGCAGCGCGGTTGCGGGGAAACTCGTGCCCGTCCGCGGCGGCTGCGTGAGGTTCAGATTTTTCGAGGACTGCTTTCGCCCAGAATGCGTGGCGCGGCGAGACGGAATTTGCAAACGCCGGCAGTTGGAGGCGCATACCGGCAAGCGCGAGGTCGAGCGCGCGCAGCGCCTCAAAATCGAGGACATCGAGGGCGGCCTCTATGCGGCTTTGGAGCTGGCCGGGCGTTTCGGCCATCACTGCGACGAGATCGGCGGCGAGAGCGGGCATATGGCGGAGAATAAGATAATCGAGCCGGGCCACCGCCTTTGCGCTGGCCTTGGCGCCGTGCTCGGCAAGGGTTGCGCGCTGCAGTAGGGTGATAAGATCGCGGCGGCGCCTCTCGCGGCCCGCCTCGGATTGCGTTTCGATCCAAACGAGGCATCCCTCGATCAACTCGTCATCGGCGATGCCGGCGACGTGATGCTCACCAAGGAGGCCGGGCTCGATCGGCCCGGCGCCGCCGGTGGCCCAGCCATAGACGCGGGTGAGGTTGCGCAAGGCGGGCGCCACGTCCACGCGCGGGATGCGGCGACCCTTATAATCGTCTGCCATCAGCAGCGCCCTGGTGGCGGCTTCTGAATCGGCGCCCGCGACCGCTGTGACCTGCGCCGCGCCCCGCACCATGTCGCACCGCGCGTCATCATCCAACGGCCCGGCGAGCTTCTTCCAATGCGCGTGTTCGAGGCCCAGGACCGCGTCGAGTTGCCCATCAATGCCGTCCCCCGAAGTTGGCGCCGAGCAGAGCCAGAGCAGCGCCTCCATCTGGATCGCGAGCGGGCGCTCGAAGCCTTCGCCGGTCAGGATGCGCTTCAGGCGCTCGGGCGTGGGCGGCTGTGACGGCTTTTCGACGCCTTGCTTTGCCAGGATCGGCCAGAATTTGCGAATCGCCTCCTCGAACAGAGCGCGTCGCAGCTTGGCGCTAACGATGGGCTGGAGCGCCTGCACGCCGGCATCAGCCGCTTCGCGCAAGAAAAGACGCTGCAATTCGGGGCGCCCGTCGCGCAGACGCTCCCACCAGTCGCCGCCGCTTCGCGCCAGCAGCACAAGGCGCAAGGGCCGCTCTTCGGGCGCGGCCGCGAGCAGCGTGGCAAGCTCCACGATTTCCTGCTGCCCGCCCTCGGCGTTATCAACCACCAGAAGCAGACCGGCGTCGCCGCCATGCAGAAGGCGCTGCTTCAGCGCCTCCCACCGCTGCTTCAAGAAGTCCGCATCCTGTTCATGCGCGTGGTCGAAAAAGCCCGCCGTCCAGCCGCGCTCGCGGAGCTCCGCCGCTGTCTCGATCATGAGCCGCGTCTTGCCCAGTCCGCCCGGCCCGTGGATCAGCCGCCCTGCTGCTCGCTCCCCGGACAGGCTCCAGGCGACGCAATCGGCCTTCGCGCCGGTCGCGTCGATATAGGGTGTCACCGCATGGCGCGCCTGGAGAAGCTGCGAGGGCAGGATGCGGCGCGCATCGGCGGCGAGCTTCTCCTGCTTCGCTTCGACGATCCGGCGGCCATGCTGGCGGAAATAGCTTTCGTCGAGCGGCTCGCTGGGCAGGACTGGAGCGTCTTTCCAGATCTTGGCGATGGTCGCAAGAATGCCCTCGTGGTCGCGCGCCTCGTCAATGTGATGGATGTTAAAGGGCTGAGGGATCCGGGAGAAGCTCGTCTCCGGGGGCCGCACGTTCACAAGCTTTCCCTGCTGGAAAGCCGTATTCGCCTCGGCGCTGACCCAATCCGAGATCAGCGCCCCTTCGGTCCACAGCACGACAACGACTTTTGCCGCGTCCAGCGCCGCCGCGACCAGCTCCTGGTATGAGGCGCGGGACTCAAGCTCGCGATTCCACCAGACGGAGCCGCGCCATATTGCGCTTCAATGGCCTCGGCCAGTTGCCGAGTCAGCTCACGATGCTTGGACGAATAGCTGATAAAAACTTCATGCATGCAAAGTCTCGAAGAGCTAACAAACTGTGCTAGTACAAACTAAATGCGCCATGGTGAAGGCAGAGGTTATTATCTGCCTTTGCATAAGGCTGCAGTCCTAATCGCGGCCTGTTACTAGGCCGTTGTGAGCTTAGGTTGAGCACCGGAATGTATACAAGAATCTGCAAGCGATAAACAACACGCACTGCTGTGGACTGTGACATAAAAATGGCGCTTTCCCAGTTTATCGGGGAAAGTGTGTCTGGCGATGTTTCTTTGCGAAACGTCCCTCATCTTTCCGGTGCGCATGTCTAGCGGCTTATCAACGATGATGTTATCAATAAATAGTAGTGCGCCGCTTCCTCTGCAACCTGAGCGTGTCGAGATCCGCAAGCATAAATCAGAGAGAATTCCGTTAGCGATTATTGCAATCGTTGAGATCCGTAATTGCACCATTAAAGGAAAAGGTGACAGCGATGTCCAGGCCGACGGAACTGCTGAAGGAACACCCGGTTTTGCCGCATGGCCGGCAGAAGAGCGGCATGACCCGCCTCGATGAGCTGAACAGGATCCTCCGCAAACTGCAGACCGATTTACCGGGGATCGAGACCAGCGCGCTGATTTCCGAGGACGGGCTGATGATCGCCCGCGCCGAGACCGTGAACATGGAAGAAACGCGTGTCGCCGGCATGACCGCCACGCTGCTCAATCTGGGCACCCGTGCGGCCGCGGAACTGTCCCGCGGCCCCGTGCAGGAAGTGATCGTGCGCGGCGAACACGGCTACGCCGTGGTGATCAGCGCCGGCCGCGGCGTCCTGCTGCTCGCCGTCACGAACGAAACCAGCAAGCTCGGCCTTGTCTTCTTCGACATGCGCGAAGCGATCCGGGCGCTGCAGACCGTCCTTTAAGCCCCTCACGTAACCCGCGCCTTTCGCCGCATCGAAGCTGACTTTCCTTGGCAAGCCAACGAATGCCTGCTGAGAGTCTTTTGTTTTCGCAGAGTGAGCGCTTGCCGCTCACGATAAACGTTCGCTTGGTGTTTTTTCGCAAAACCGGGAAGGCCACTTTTGCGAACTTAGGAGCTGCTCATGGCGGATACAGTGCTGTTCGACAACGGCGCTCACCGTAACATCCTGCTCGAGGATTCTGGCGGCGCCGGCCTCGCGGTGCAGGCGAACCAGCACCTCATCGTGCATAATGGCGAGGCCATGCTGCTCGATCCCGGCGGGCACAAGGTCTATTCCAAAGTCATGGCGAAGACCTTCTCGGCGCTTGGCGGCGCCAGCCTGCGCTACCTGTTCCTGTCGCACCAGGACCCGGACATCGTCGCCGCCGTCAATGGCTGGCTGATGACCACCGACGCCACGGCGTATATCTCCGCGCTGTGGGTGCGCTTCGTGCCGCATTTCGGCCTGGACCACCTGCTCGAGCACCGGCTCTTACCCATCCCCGACGAGGGCGCGAGGTTCGACATGGGCGGGGGCACGCTGTTCGCCCTGCCCGCGCACTTCCTGCACAGCGAGGGCAACTTCCAGCTCTACGACCCGATCGCGAAGATCCTGTACACCGGCGACCTCGGCGCCTCGCTCGGCCAGGACTACATCGAAGTCGCCGACTTCGACGCGCACCTGAAATACATGGAAGGCTTCCACCGCCGCTACATGACCAGCAAACAAGTCATGAACGCCTGGGCAAACATGGTGCGCACGCTGGACATCGACATCATCGCCCCGCAGCACGGCGCGCTGTTCCGCGGCAAGCCGATGGTCGGGAAATTCATCGATTGGTGCGCTGAGCTCGATTGCGGCATCGACCTGATCATGCCGCTGTTCAAGGCGCCGGCATAGCAGCCGCCGGCCCGCCGCGCCGGCTAAGCAGGCATTCGCTGGCCAGCCGGGGAATGCCTGCTTTAGAATCTTTTGTTTTCGCAGAGTGAACGCTTGCCGCTCACGATAACCGTTCGCTTCGTGTTCTTTCGCAAAACCGGGAAAGCCACCCGGGTCAAACCCGAGGGCATGCTTTTGGGAACTCTGCCAAGATGGAAAGCGCCTCCATGAACGCCGGACTTCCCGGCGCCTTGCCGCCCGCCTTGCCGCCCGCCCTGCCGCTGGCCGGCGAAGGCGCGCCCGCCTTGCTCGTGGCCGTGCTCGCCGCCATGGGCGCCACGCTGGCGGCCGTTTCCGCCTCGATCTGGCTGGCCCCGCCCGCGACGCCGCCGGAACCGGTGACCATTGTGGTGCACGAGCAACTGCCGCCGCCGCCGCCCACCATCATTCAGGCGCCAGCGCCGCCGCCCACCGTCATTTATGTGCCCACGGCAGCGCCGGCCGCGCCCCCGCCCTGTTTCGACCCCGTGACGCTCACATTCGCGGCGGGCAGCGCCGTGCCGCTGGCGGGGACGGACGCAGACATCGCCCGGCTGCGCGATTGGCTCGGCCAACATGGGGATGCTAGGCTGCTTGTCGAAGGCCATGCCGACAGCCGCGGCAGCGAGGCGCACAACCTCGTGCTCAGTTTCGCCCGCGCCAAGTCCGTCGCCTCCATTCTCGCAGGCAAAGGCATCCCCGCCGGCCGCATGACCGTGCGCGCCGCCGGCGCCGTGGAGGCGGCTGCGAACAGCGCCGCGCGGGACCGCCGCGCCGTCGCCGGCATCGAGGGCCTTACCGCCTGCAAAAGCGCCACCGGCGCCACGGAGCATCCATGAATATACCAGCCCTTCTCATCGGCCTTGGCGCCGCGGTGCTTCTGCTGCTGGCGGGCTACCTCGCCGGCCTCTGGCGAGGGTCAAGGGAACGCGCCAGGCTGCGGGGCGTGGCCGGACAACAGGCTGCGATCCTGCAACGCAACAGCCAGCAGGATGACGGCGGCGCCCTGAAATCCACCATCGAGCAGGTGCTCGCGCCGCTGGTGGAACGCGAACGCATGTCGCTCGACCTGGCGCGGGTCGGCAGCGCCGGCGAACGCCGCGACCTGTCTCCGCTGCTCGAACAAGTCGCCAGCGCGGGCAACTTTGGCTCGGTCCTGCTCAGCAACGAGGACGGCCTCGTGGTCGCCTCCGCCGGGGCCGCGCCGGACTTCGACGCCATGGCCGCCGCCACCGCACGCCTCACCGGCGCCGCCGGCCAGTTCGCCGCCCGCAGCGGCGGCGTGCTCGCCGTCGTGATCCGCGACGCCGCCGGCTCGACCACGCTGTGCCGCCTGTTCACGACGCGCGGCCAGAGAATGGCGCTGACCGCGACATCGAACGACACGCGCCTCGCCGCCGTAGCGCTCGACCCGGCGCTGGCGAAGATCGAAATGGCGCTGGCGGCGCCGGCGCAGGTTGAGGGGTAGGACGGCTCGCCCCGTGCCGCTCCCAGGCTACCTAACAACTGTCAGAGAACTGCGTCAGCGAACGCCGCCATGGCGGCATGCCGCAAGGAAGAAAGCCACACGTTCCCTCACATGGGGACCGATCTCGGCGTGCAGCGTCTCCAGGCTCTCACCTGACAAGGCGCGCATGAACAAGGGTAAGACGATCAAATCGAGAAAATATCGAGCCGCCTTTGTGCCATCTTGACTGAATGCAGGCGAAGCTCCTGACGTGCTGCAATCCGCCACCTCGCCTAGGAGCCGAGCAACGGTTTCAGCCCCCTGCTCCCGCGCAATTCGGCAAACGCTGTTCCCAAGATCGGGAAAATTGCGAGCCTCGGCTATGCCAAGGCGCACCAAACCTATTGCTTCGCAATTCAAGGTCTCGCGCAAAACCGCCGCGCCAATGCTCGCAAGCCGCTCCTCCACCGTCGAGCCCAAGGGGGAGTAGCTTGCAACCCGCGTATGCTTATCGGCGACGTGACGCATGAGAGTGGCTTTGAAGAGTTCTTGCTTGTTAGCAAAGCGCGCATAGATCGTGGGCTTGCCTGCGCGCGCCGTCTCGGCGATCTCATCGACGCTCGCTCCCTCAAATCCACGCTCAAGAAAAACCTTTCGGGCAGCCTCGAAGATGCGCTCGTCAACTTCGCCCGCCGAGATCTTCGGCGGCCTGCCTGACCGCACGCTGCCGCCCGTCTTCGAGTTTCTTTCCGTTTTAGTGGCCGTTGACATCCCGTTCCCCCTCCTAACCGTGCGCCACGGGCATCCTCTCTGGCGGACTGCCCCTCGTCTTCTAAATAGCGCATACGCTGCCCGCTGTAAAGAGAACGTTACCGTTTCGTTTCGTTATTGACACAGTCTTCGCGCGCCCCACATAAAGAACGATACGGTTTCGTTTCGAGAGCTGGGCAATTAAGGCAGGAGCCGCGTAATGTTGAAGGATGACGCCAAGGCAGGAGATGTAGAACGTCCGCAAGCCGGGACTGGATGGCAGGACTGGCATGAAAGTGACGGACCGGCCCAAGAGCAGCGTTGGAAAGAGAAGCTGAAGATTCGGGGCCCGGCCACGCCGGAGCGCCCGGCTATCGAGGCGCCGAGGTCCGAAGCGCAGGCCGAAGCCAAATCCGAGCATCCGCAAGCCCCAGGTTCGCCTCGGAAGAGTTTACTTCGCCGGCGCCCGCTCGCCTCGGCTATGGCAGCCCTCCTACTCGGCGCAGCACTGGCGTCCGGCTATGTCTATTGGGATTACGCCAACCACTTTCAGTCGACAGACGACGCGTTTATAGCCTCGCGCCAGATTGCGATCGCCCCGAAAGTATCGGGCTACGTAACGCAAGTACCTGTCACCGATAACCAGCACGTTCCCGCAGGCGGCGTTATTGCCCGCATCGACGACCGCGACTACCGCATCGCGCTCGCGCAAGCGAACGCACAGGTTGCCGCCGCCCAGGCCGCCATCAAAAACAATGACGCCCAGATTGCCGTGCAGCAGGCGCAAATCAGCGCCAGCCAAGCTCAGCTTGATCAGGCGGAGGCGGGGCTTGTGTTCGCCAAGCAGCAGGCGGAGCGCTACCAGCATCTCGCCGGAACTGGTTTTGGCACCGTGCAGAATGCGCAGCAATACAGCTCGCAGCTGCGGCAGCAGCAAGCTGGCGTCGAGAGCAACGAGTCCTCCCTCAAGGTTCAGCAGCGGCAGGTCGAAGCGCTGCAAGCGCAGCACAGCAATGCTGAAGCGAGCTTCCAGCAGGCTATCGCGCAGCGTGATCAGGCGCAGCTCAACCTGTCGTACACCACGGTGACCGCGGCTGAGCCGGGACGCGCGGTCAACCTCACAGCATTGCCAGGAGAGTTTGCGCAGGCCGGCACGAACCTCACGATGTTCGTTCCGGATGACATTTGGGTTACCGCAAACTTCAAGGAGACCCAGCTCGATCATATGCGGCCGGGCGAGCCTGTCACTTTGACCATCGACGCCTATCCGGAGCGTCAAATCCACGGTCACGTGGCAAGCGTTCAGCCAGGGTCCGGCACGGCGTTCTCGCTGCTGCCAGCGCAGAACGCGACCGGCAACTACGTCAAGATCGTGCAGCGCGTGCCGGTGAAGATCATCATTGACAATCCCCCAGCCGATGTCGCACTCGGCCCAGGCATGTCCGTTGAGCCTACCGTGCGGGTAAATCCGAAGCCCTCGCTTTCTGAGAAGCTTACCTCTTTGTTTGAAAAGTGGAGGCTGTCATGACCGCGAATGCTGACACCCTCCCGGCGCCCGCAGCCCCGTCGGCCGCGGGCGCCAATCCTTGGCTCATCGCCGTTGTGGTAGCGCTTGCGGTGTTTATGGAGGTCCTCGATACCACGATTGCGAATGTGGCGCTGCCCTATATCGCGGGCGGTTTGGGCGTGAGCCAAGACGAGGCCTCCTGGGTGGTGACAACCTATCTCGTCGCCAATGCCATTATTGTCACGGCCACAAGCTTTCTGCCGAGGAGGTTCGGCCGCAAGGCATTTTTCCTTTTCTCATTGGGCTTGTTCACGCTCAGCTCCATTCTCTGCGGCTTGGCGTGGAATCTCCAATCGCTGCTCTTGTTCCGCATGCTGCAGGGGCTTGGCGGCGGCGGCATGGTGCCCGTTGCGCAGTCCATCCTTGCAGATTCCTTCCCGCCTCAAAAACGCGGCCAGGCCTTTGCGCTCTTCGGCGTGGCGGTCGTCGTCGCTCCCGTTGTCGGGCCGACGCTTGGCGGCTGGATCGCTGACAATTACTCCTGGCAGTGGAATTTTCTCATCAACGGTCCCGTCGGCCTCGTCGCCATGGCGCTCGTCTACGTTCTCGTCAATGGAGAGCAGCCCGCAGATAGCAGCAAGCGATTCGATTTCATTGGTTTTCTGCTGGTTGCGACCTTCCTGGGCTCACTGGAGGTCGTTTTAGACCGCGGCCTGGTCGAGGACTGGTTCGCATCCAACTTTATCGTGACCTTCTCGGTTATTTGCATCCTAGCTTTGGTGGCGCTGATCCCATGGGAAGCAGCGCAGAAAAATCCCACAGCTGACGTGCGAATGATGGCCACGCGCCAGTTTGGATCTGCCTTTGTGGTGATGCTCGCGACCGGGGCTATTCTCTACGCCACGACGCAGTTCATGCCTCAAATGGTGCAGGAGCAGTTCGGCTATACGGCGACATGGGCTGGGCTGGTGCTCTCGCCGGGCGGGCTTGTCACCATGTTCATGATGTTCGCGGTGGGCGTGCTCTCGAATCGCGTCCAGCCAAAATATCTTATCGCGGCCGGCGCGGCCATGACCGCGATCTCGATGTATGGGCTGACGGATCTGACGCCCGATCTCAACTTCTGGTTCTTCGCCAAGTCCCGCATGCTGCTCGGCTTCGGTTTACCGCTGATCTTCCTGCCGATCATGGGCGCCTCCTACGACGGCCTCCCAGCTGGGAAAACGGACCAAGCCTCAGCGTTGATGAACGCGGCCCGCAACACGGGCGGCTCCATCGGCGTGTCGATCGCTTCGAACGTGCTGGCGCACCGTGAGCAATTTCATCAGAACATACTTGTGGGAAACCTCATCCCATCGAGCATCTCCTATCAAGACACGCTGCATCAGGTGACCCAATACTTTGCCGCCCAAGGCAGCTCGCTGGCGCAGTCACAGAGCCAGGCTATTGCCTGGATCGGCCAGCAGGTGCAGGAGCAAGCGGCGCTCCTCGCCTACGTTGATGTCTTCTGGGTGCTTATGGCGATCTCGCTTGCCGCCGTTCCGCTCGCTCTTATCTTGCGCAAGGTCAAACTTGGCGGGCCCGCGCCCATGGCACATTGACAAGTTAAAAGAAACGGGGCCGCGCTCTTCGTGGCACTAAGCAGACTTTCCCTCGCCAGCCGACGAATGTCTGCTTAGAGGCTTTTGTTTTCGCGGAGTTTTTTCGGAATACCGGCCAGGCCGCTTTTGCGAACTCCGCTTAGGATCCGGAATTGGCCACACGAAAGCAATGCTAAGCAGGCTGCGGCTGCTTATGGGCTTCTACCGTAAATATTGAGCAGGGTGCTGAAAAAGAGGCGCTTAAAAGCCGAGCTTCTATTTCCCATAAGGCCAACATTTTCTGTCAATTTGAGATTTGCTGCGCTGTAGCCTTTACAGTTTAATTTTGGTATTAGTACGCATAGTGAACCGTCCCGCTGGCTCTCGCCAGTACACTGATACCGGGTATCTGATTTTGGTCATGCATATTCAGTTCGCCGTTACCCCATTTCTACCTAGAAATATACCTCCCCTGGGTATAAGTAGCCTTATATCTCTGGTTCGCGCTGCGGGATATCGCGCCAGCGTGCACTATCTCAATCTAGATTTAGCTAAATATATAGGCTCCGAACTATCCATCTTTGTAGAGCAGTTTTTCGAAAGCGAAACCCTAGTTGGGGAGGTAATTTTTACTCCCGCCTTATGGGGTACGGCTGCAATTCCCTGGGAAAGTTATGAGCCTGTTTTGAAGAAAACCATCAGATGCCGCACTGGGAGTGCTAATTTCGAAAAAATCGATGAGCTCACCGCCAAGTGCAAGTCCTTGACGGAGAGGTCACCTCAGATAGTTAGCCGCTGGGCAGAGCTACTGCTTCGTGAAAAGCCCGATATAGTCGCCTTGAGTACAACTTTTCAGCAAACCGTCTCCTCACTCGCCCTTGCCAAGCGCATTAAAGAGAAGGCTGGTACCGCATCCCCGCTCATTATTTTGGGCGGCGCCAATTGCGAAGGTGAAATGGGGGCGGCTCTTGCTGAGAATTTCCCGTTTATCGACACGGTGGTTTCTGGCGAGGGTGAAGGGGTTATCCTAAATCTGGTGCATGAGAGGCTGAGGGGGAAGAAGCCCAAGCAATACATTCACGGCGATCCCATACAGAACATGGATGACTTACCCGTGCCGGATTTTAGTGATTATTTTGGGGCTGTCGAAGGTGATCCAGGCATCAATCAAGTGCGTCTAGTGGTAGAGGCGTCGCGAGGCTGCTGGTGGGGCGCCAAATCGCACTGTACATTTTGTGGTTTCAATGGAACCGCCATGCCCTATAGATCCAAGACTCCGCAGCGTTTCGTCGACGAACTCAGATTATTAAGATCAACGTACAAAATAAACACGTTCTTATTAACCGATAACATTCTGAATGTTAACTACTTTAAAACCGTACTTCCTGTTCTTGCTGAAGATGAAGAAGGTTTCAGGTTTAATTGTGAGACTAAGGCAAATTTACGGAAAGACCAAATCGATACGATTGCTATGGCAGGCGCGTTTTGGATTCAAGCAGGCATTGAGAGTCTTAGCAGCGATGTCCTTCGTACTATAAAAAAGGGTACTACGCTCCTGCAAAACTTGCAAACCCTTAAGTGGTGCCAGGAAGCTGGCGTTTATGTAGCCTGGAGCTTCCTTTATGGTTTTCCAGGAGAAGATGCACAAGCGTACGGAGAGGTCTTAGAGCTTATCCCGCTCCTTGGGCATCTCCAACCCCCGCAAGGTAGCAGCCGGGTGCAACTGCATAGATTTAGTCCCTTTTGGAACTCGCCGGAGCAGTATGGCCTGGTAAATATCACCCATGCAGCCGGATATGACTTTGTATATCCCGTATTGCCTCCCTCGGAACGCAAGCGGCTTGCTTATTCTTTCGATTTTGCATATTCGGGCGGCGAAACAACTAAAATCTATTTCAAAGACTTAGAGTCAATGATCTCCGGATGGCGAGTCGACAACCGGAATGGAGCTGTCCTAAGATTTGAATCGATGGACGGCAGGACTGCAATTAAAGATTCTCGCTTGGGCAAGAACCATCCCGCGGTTTGGATTTCCCTTGTAGAAGAACAGCTTCTTCACGCATTCGATCGAAGAATTAGTATCGCACAGGCTTGCAAAACAATATCCCGCAATCTCCCCAGTGCATCACCTGTCGAAATCCGGGAAGCTGTCGCAAAATTGAAAGAAAATAAATGGATCATTGGGGAGAATGAAGTATATATTAGCCTTGTGCTCGATTTCTCAAGACGGGATCGGCTTCAAAAACTACGGTCACGAGCCCGGCAGGAACCATGATAGCCGCCACTTCCAGGCATACAAAGCCCTTGTCGGGCAAAACATTTTGGATCAGATCTTCCCGCGCTTTTCGCACAAGGGCTCGATGCTTGGCAATGCGGAAAGCGGCGCAGAAAGCCATCCCGCACCTGGAAGTGGATTTTCCAGCAACCTGCGTGTGAAACAGAAGTCGAAAACAGGTTCAGTTTTGCCGCTGCCGTCGTATTCTGTGTTTAATTGATTGCCCTTTCCTCCGGGACAGCCGTAAGCGCGGGCCAAAAAACCCAATCCTCCAACGGGCAAACAGTCACTGGATTAACTACGTCGTATTGCCGTAGCCGAATGCGATCGGGTCTTGGGTATTCGAGCACAGTGTGAAAGGCGCCAAGACGGCGCGCGAAAGTATCCCCTCCAGACAAAGTATCCATTTTAATCGACCTGTTAGAGGATGCAAACAATTCGATGCCTCCCCGCCGGTAACTCTTCTGCACGTTGCTTCTTGAAACAGCGTGGGGCATATCGCCAAAATAGAAAATAACGCAATCCGGCGATGAAAGCTCCGATAGAGTGCGCAGCCAAGGTCCTTTCATTTGCAGGAAATTTGGCCGGACCTTACTCTCATGCTCGACGGCTTTGCTCATCAAATTAAGGCGCGGTTCTGGCCGGTCCCCTTGATGGATGACGATTATTTTACGGCATCCCCGATGTTTCGCGAGATGGATCGAGAACTGAGCTAAGATAGAGAAGACACATGCATGATGAACTGTGGAGACCCAAAGAGGCGCGCCGCCATTTATTGGGCAAATCAACTCCATACGAAGCGTTTTCTCGACGTCCTTGCAATATCCTGCAAGTTGAGCTGCGCCCATATTGCGCAGAACCAAGGCTTCAAAATGGAAATCGATGATATTGATAGCCGCTCGGTCGCAAACTTCAACCGGCAAGTCTTCAAGACCCTGGATGCTCCGCAGAAGCATATAGTCGAATTTGCCCTCGCGTACACCGGATATAACGCTATCGCGAGTGAGACGCGACGCATTCGGGGCGCTGAAGAGAGACATGACATAGGTGTCGAACCGGTCTGTCCCAAGGTTAAATGTGTATCGAACCGTCATTTTACTAAAATACCCGCGGAGATACTCTGAGCCGCATCACGAGTTCTCGTTTCCTTCGCGCGATGCCCCCTGTGCCTCCACTTTGGCGGTCTCGAAGGCAGGTTCGCCAGCGTAAAGCATATCGCGATCGATTTTCCGATTGTGGAGCTTCCCAACTTTCTCAAGAACTTGATTTTGAGCCTCGATCAAGCTCTCCGCCGAATGCCTTGCGCCAGACTGCATAGCTTCGACGGTCGATTGCCCCGGCAACCACTTGTCGTCCGTTACAGCGCCTAAGGCCCTAGCCCGGCTAAATATGTAATCGGCCGTATTCCACTTCCAGGTCGGGCATGGGAGAGCGCTTTGATCGACGCCGCCGTAAATATAGCGCTGGGCACAGTGGCCTCCGCACATCGGCAATATTTTGCAAGAGGTGCAAGTTGCATTGTCAAACGGTGTCCACTCTCGCCAGAGACTGGAATTGACGCTGTTATTAAGTTCATGCGGTGCTAAGATACTGCCAGTCCGCTTGGTGGCGTCGTGCGCCGTTTCCCAGCATTTATGCACATCGCCGTTCCCAGCGATCAGATATCCACCATGACTTGCTGCGACGCACATACCAGAAAAACCGCCGGATGGCATGACGGCGCCAGAAAGGCCCAACGACCGCGCCCGTTCCTCAAGAGCATGAATACGGCGGTTGAACTCAACGCGTTCCAATTTTTCTTCCATCGCACTGCCGCTCTCCGGAGTGGAGGCTTCGATTGGAGAAAAATAAACGGCGAACTTTCCTCTCTTTGCGAAGTTACTGGCCGCCAGCGCATCGAGCATCGTATTCGCTTTGTCAAGATTGCGCCGGCCTACGTTGACCCGCGCATTAATGACGAGAGGGGTCGCATCCAAAACAGCGCCTAGGTTCTCCATAATCTTGTCGAACGTGCCTTCGCCTGACGTAAGCGGGCGCATTTGGTCGTGCGTGTCTCGATCGCCGTCGATCGTGATTTGCACTTGCGAGATGCGCCGGGAATAAAGCTGGGATGCGACGGCCGCAGTAAGAAGATAGGCGTTGGAAACCATCGTCGCCGAGTACTTGATATTTTTTTTATCGCAATAAGAAATCAGGCCGTCTGAAATCCTGAATATCGCCTCTCTTCCCATCAGCGGCTCACCGCCATACCAACAGATGCTGATGGAGCCTAAATCTTTTTTGGTTTTTATGAAATTCAAGATCGCGTCTTGAACCTCGATTGACATTTTACTCGTGGGCTTATCCTGGCCCTGATAGCAGTAGCCGCAAGCAAAGTTGCACGCCATGGTTGGCGCAATCGTTAAATTCAACGTTTTGCTGTCCCCGCGCACGGCGTCATAGTTCGCTTTGACAAGGACAAGCTCGCTGAAGTCCGCGCGGCAAATATTGCCCGCATCGGCCAACGTGTGCAGAAAGACTTTATTCTGAACGCTGCTCAACGTGAAAGGACCGCCCTCAGCTAGTGTCCTGTAGATTCGGACTTCCTGCTCAGTCAGCAAACTTAACGAGCGCGTGCGCGAATTGAAGAGCAATGCGGTTTTATCGGCAAGAGAAACTAAAATATCGAATTGCGACACTTTGAAAGGAACTGGCGCAGTCGCGTCAATCCCCAGCCGGTTAAGGCGGGTTAAATGCTTCTCAGCGGCGCTTTTGAGGGCGGACATCGGGGCGGCATCGGAAGCATCGAATGAAAAAGCAGCGATTTCCGCGGCATTCGCTTGCGACTCTCCGGACCTTAAAAGCGTGCCGTAGCTCATGAGACCTCCACTGATGCAACGGGACCGCCCCCCGGAACGGGTTGGAGGCTAGCGGCGCCAAGCAGAACTCTCTCGGACAGCTGAGCAAGGAGTTCATTGCACAGCGCTATAAAAACTTCGGGACGCATCTCCGCATCGATGAGCGGCGTTTTATTCGTTTCTGAAAGCGGGAGCCCCTTGAAGGTTACGACGCGCCGATTGAGCGCCGTTACTGTGTAATCGCCAACGCCCAGAAGACGCAAAGCAAACCGCCCCCCCATCGCTTCGAGATGCCTTACGTCGTAATACGAAGGCAATATTTCGTGCAGAAAGAAATTAAACAGCAAGAATCCCCCGCTCGCGCTGGGAGAGTATTCCAAACGCTGATCGAGCAACAAGCCGTGACCAACTTTCAGGCCTTTCATGAACTCACAAAACAAAGCGGGGTTGGAAACGTAACGTTTCCCCCCAGCGCGGATTTCTTGCAAGCTCAAGCGCGCACTGAATGCGGACATATCTATCGGTAGCATGCTCGAGTATTCTTCCCGGATAATATTTCCTCTTTGCATATACCAGAACTTTAACTTTTGACAAGACGCTTTTCTGGTTCGTCAAACTAGACTGACTTAGCACGAGGGTAGGAAAGGCAATATCTTGACCGCGCAAGCCGAGACGCCATTGGGGTCGAGGTTCACACCGCAAAAGCCGCCGCCATCGGCCGCGCAAGCTCCAGCCGCCACACCGCAGGCCGCCGCCCCTGCATCTACCGCGCAGGCCAGTTCGTTAGCGCCGCATGCGTTAACTTGGGCCTGTGCGGCACAAGCCTGAGCTTCCTGTCCACACGCCGTGGCTTGGGCATCCGCCGCGCAAGCGGTATTGTTGCTGCCGCAAGCGGCTGCCTGGGCTACCGCCGCGCCAACAGTTGCGTTTTGGCCGCAAGCCGCAGCCTGGGTGACGAGTGCGCCGACGGTCGCATCCTGCCCGCAAGCCGCAGCCTGGGTGACGAGCGCGCCGACGGTCGCATCCTGCCCGCAAGCCGCAGCCTGGGTGATGAGCGAGCCGACGGTCGCATCCTGCCCGCAAGCCGCAGCCTGGGTGACGAGTGCGCCGACGGTCGCATCCTGCCCGCAAGCCGCAGCCTGAGTGACGAGCGCGCCGACGGTTGCATCCTGCCCGCAAGCCGCAGCCTGGGTGATAAGCGAGCCGACAGTTGCGTCTTGACCGCAAGCTGCGGCCTGGTTGATGAGCGAGCCGACGGTCGCATCTTGACCACAAGCTGCGGCCTGGTTGACGAGTGAGCCGACGGTCGCGTCTTGACCGCAAGCTGCGGCCTGGTTGACGAGTGCGCCGACAGTCGCGTCTTGACCGCAAGCTGCGGCCTGGTTGACGAGTGCGCCGACGGTCGCATCCTGCCCGCAAGCCGCCGCCTGGTTGACGAGTGCGCCGACGGTCGCATCTTGACCACAAGCTGCGGCCTGGTTGACGAGTGCGCCGACGGTCGCATCCTGCCCGCAAGCCGCAGCCTGGTTGACGAGTGCGCCGACAGTTGCGTCTTGACCGCAAGCCGCCGCCTGGTTGATGAGCGAGCCGACAGTTGCGTCTTGACCGCAATTGGCTGCCTGGTTGACAAGCGCACCGACCGTCGCGTCTTGACCGCAATTGGCTGCCTGATTCAAGCGCGCCGACGGTAGCTGCCCATTCGCCGCCTGGTTGACAAGCGCACCGACCGTCGCGTCTTGACCGCAATTGGCTGCCTGATTCACAAGCGCGCCGACGGTAGCGTCCTGCCCGCAATTCGCCGCCTGGTTGACGAGCGTTCCAACGGTCGCGTCCTGCCCGCAATTAGCTGCCTGGTTGACGAGCGATCCGACGGTCGCGTCCTGGCCGCAATTGGCTGCCTGGCTAACAAGCGCGCCGACGGTCGCATCCTGCCCGCAATTGGCGGCTTGGTTGACGAGCGATCCGACGGTCGCGTCCTGGCCGCAATTGGCTGCCTGGCTAACAAGCGCGCCGACGGTCGCATCCTGCCCGCAAGCGGCTGCCTGGTTAACGAGCGATCCGACGGTCGCATCCTGCCCGCAATTGGCGGCTTGGTTGACGAGCGATCCGACGGTCGCATCCTGCCCGCAATTGGCGGCTTGGTTGACGAGCGATCCGACTGTCGCATCTTGCCCGCAATTGGCTGCCTGGTTGATGAGCGCGCCCACGGTCGCGTCCTGCCCGCAAGCGGATTCCTGGTTGACGAGCACACCGACGGTCGCGTCTTGCCCGCAAGCCGCGACCTGGTCAACGAGCGCGCCGACGGTCGCGTTTTGAAGGCAAGCGGCGAGTTGGTTAGAAACGGCAGTAATGGTTGCGTTGCTGCTGCAAGCTGTCGCGGCGTTTTGGAGCAGCGCCACGTTGGCATCCGTAAGGCAAGCCTTCGCGGCCGAATCGATGGCGCAAGCGCTCAGTTTTAAGGCGCAGCCTTCGTATAGGCCGCCTTTCACCCCACAGCTGTCATTCTTCACTGCGCAGCTGTCGCCGCCTGAAGAATATGCTCCGCAAGCGTTGTTACGTTCACCACATACGGAGGGCAGAAACGATGTCGCGGCGCCACAGGCTGCGTTCCTCTCTATGCAGCCACCCGGCGCCGTCGAGATGTTGGCGGCGCAGGCCGTGCCCTTTTCAGCACACCAATTAGGCACGCCAAAATTGGCCGCGCACGCCGTTCCTTGAGCGCCGCAAGCTGAGCCTATGCTTGTATTGTCTCCGCAAGCGCTCGCCTGCGTGGCGCAGGCTGTGCCGATACTTTGGGCTTCGCCGCAAGCCGATGCTTTCCCGCCGCAAACAGTGCCCCCACCGAAATTTTCCGCGCAAGCGCTTGCCTGCACGGGACAGGCGGACACCACACCCACATTTGTGTCGCAAGGAGATGATGCTTTGGCCCCGCAGCCCGTGCCGGCAGAGATATTGGTGTCGCAATGCCCCGAAACTTTCGCTCCGCATCCCGTCCCAATTTTGATGTCGCCTTGAGAGGCTCCTTCGCTTGGAGTTTGAGCGGCGGTTGATTTGGCATTGAGGAGTGCGGCCTCCCAACTTTGATAGGCCTGTGCTGGTTCGGAACCTTGTTCACTCGCTGGCGGGGTTTGGCCAACGGATGGAGCTATCCTGTTTACGATCTCAACCATAGCGCCCTCTCCGGGGTATCAAAAGCTCGTGATCTTAATACCTCCTTTTAACTGACCAAAACCTGTCCAAAGGCTCCGTTTGAGGGAAGCCATCGCCAAGCGCAATCGGCGCTGTAGGCCGGTCTGGCAGGCGGCAGCCCACGGCGCGGGCATGAACTGGCGGATGTTGAACTACTGTCATATGAGAGGGTTATGTGTGACGGCATGGGAAGCGTATCGAGATGATTCTTTCGCATGCTTCCCATCCGGACCAAAGTCGGCGTCTTAATTCCGCACCGCGCATCCAATCTCTAATATTGTTCTGACTTCGAATGCGGAGAGTTCCGCCAGGTCGCCGCTACGCCGGAATTGGACGGCGCCTTCAGAAAGCACGCGGACCGCGGATATTTAGATTTGCCTTGGGAGCCCGATTGCGACTCCGGCGCCTGCACATCTATGAAACGACTTTCCAAAGAAAATGCCGCTATGCCCCATTATGACATCGAATTCGTCGTTACGCCGTTCCTTCCCATCCATCAGCCCGCGCTGGGGATCAGCAATCTTATCTCGATCACGCGTTCCGCCGGGTACAGTACAACCTCACATTACTTGAATGTAGCTTACGCAAAAAAGATCGGATGGAAGCTCTCGAATTTCATCGAAAACTTTTTTTCGAAAGATCTTCTCCTTGGCGATATGATTTTTACTCCCGCTTTATGGGGAGATGCGGCAACACCATGGAACGAGTACGAGGACGTATTGAAGCGGCTTATGAGCTATGCGCCCGACTTTCTTGTCCATTATCAAGACATCAACCTCGTTGACGAAATTAAAAAAATAAGAGACGCCTCTCCCGCCATCATCGATTATTGGGCGGATATGCTTTTAAAGAATAATCCGAGCATACTGGCGTTTACTACGACATTTCAGCAGAACGCCGCAACGCTTTCACTTGCGCGGCGGATCAAGGAGAAGGCTTGTACAGCGGCGCCGCTTATCGTTCTCGGAGGCGGGAATTGCGAAGGTGAAATGGGCCAAGCCATCGCCAATAACTTTCCCTTTATCGACGTGGTGGTTTCCGGCGAAGGGGAGAACGTCATTGCCTCTATAATCAAAGAAAAACTGAGCGGTAACTTACCAGCGCGGTATATCGCGGGGGAGACCGTAAAAAATATGGACGCCTTACCGGTTCCGGATTTCAGCGACTACTTCAGAGCAATCGAAAGCGAAACTTGGCGCGATAAAACAAATCTTGTGGTTGAATCTTCGAGGGGATGCTGGTGGGGCGTCAAATCGCACTGTACGTTTTGCGGTCTGAACGGCTCAAATATGGCATTTAGATCCAAAACGCCAAAGCGGTTTGCTGCCGAACTCGCAGATTTAAGAGCGAAACATAAAAGAAACACATTTGTTATGTCGGACAATATAATGGATATGAACTACATAAACGGCCTGTTTCCTTTGCTTAAAGAGGATAAAGAAGGCTTTAAGATTTTTTACGAGACTAAATCAAATTTGAAGAAGGAACAAATCAGTAAAATGTCTGAAGCCGGTGTCGTTTACATTCAAGCCGGAATTGAGAGCTTAAGTACAAAAGTCCTTCGCCTCATGGGTAAGGGAACAACCTTCCTACAAAATCTGCAAACGCTGAAGTGGTGCAAAGAAGCAGGCATTGGGGTTGCCTGGAACTTTCTATATGGTTTCCCAGGTGAAGAGAAAAGCGAATATACAAAACTAATAGAGATCCTCCCTACTCTCGTTCATCTTCCCTTCCCTGCCGGTAGCGGCCAGATCCGCATGGATAGGTTCAGCCTCTACTGGCGCTCCCCTGAGCGCTATGGTCTAATCAATGTCAAACATGCTCGTGGCTACGATTTCGTCTATTCTGGTATTCCTGCTCCGGAACGCGCGCGCTTGGCGTATTTTTTCGATTTTGACTATTCAGACGGTGAAAAAACCAAGGACTATTTCAAGGAAGCGCAAGGGGCTATTTTCCTGTGGTGGCGCGCCGCCAAGATGGGCGCCGCATTGCAGTTCGAAAAGCGGGAGGATCGAACTGTGATCAAGGACACACGTTTTCATGAGGCGCCCGCCATATCCGATATTTCCGACGCAGAGTTCGCGTTTCTGCGTGCTTTCGACACCAAAATGAGCGTTAAAAAGGCCTGCGAAACAGTATCAACCCAAATTCCGAGTTTATCGGGCGACGAACTTATGGCAACCGTTGAGAAACTAAGGCTCAAGAACTGGGTGATGGAGGAAGATGGCATCTTTATAAGCTTGGTGCTCGACTTTTCCAGGAGAAAACATACATGAACAAAACTTGAGCGGCACGCTGCGCTTAGAGCAATCCCGGGCGTGTGTGGAGGCGGTGAAGTTGCCCGCGGGTTGACGGGTTATTGATCGCGGACGCAGTCAGCCAAGCGCTGCGTGATTGCTGCTATGAGAAGTTCCGGCCAAAAAAAACTTGCCGTAAGCGGCGGCGCGAATGGGGGAGCATGTGTCCCACCATACGAAAAGCAAACAGCGTTTTAGCTAAGAAATGGCTCCCCGGGCCGGACTCGAACCAGCGACCCAGCGGTTAACAGCCGCTTGCTCTACCGACTGAGCTACCGGGGAAATGCAGAATGCATCAGCATCCGCAATGAGCCTTAATACCACATGGAAGATTCGGCACAAGCCCAATTTCCGCGTTTTAGACCTCGATTGCGGGTCCAACGGAGCGGGATAGAACCCGCTTCGCTCTGGCGGCTGCTCGAATACGTTGAAATCGCTTGCCCGAGCCCCTTAAGGGAGCCTATGGACGGCCACACTCACCGGAAACACGCCATGGTTTCTCTCCAGTACAAAGGCCGCATTCATAAATCCAAGTTCACGATGCGCAGCCTCCGATACGTTCTTTCGGACCAAGCGGCGAGGCTCTTTCCCGCCTTGCAGCGGCGCTGGCTCCTTCCAATCGAGTCGCGGCCCATCGCGGACGCCGCGTCGGAGGATGCGACACTTCCCTCGGCTGTCGTCGATGCGGAGCTGCCCAGCTTGTATGGCAAGCTCGGGATCGCTCATGCGGGGCCGCTTCAGCTCACCGATCACATCTATTCTTTGGAGGACGTGCTCGTGACCGGCTGGGCCGGGGCAATGATCAAGGATGGGCTTCTGCTCACGGTTCGCCCCCAGCACAATTGGGTGAGCGCTCTGCGCGCCCATCCACACCGGGTTCGCGCCCTTCCCTGTGATCGCGCCTATTTCAACCTCATGGCGCCCATTCCGGCGAGGGGGCACATCTTTCATTGGCTGTTCAACGCCATGGTTCCGCTGCTTGCGTTTCTCGAAAGCGGCGGCCGCGGTTCAAGCCTTGGGCTTATCGTCAACGCCGCTCCGAGCGAAATTCAGGATCGCAGCATCGATTATCTCAAAGCTCGCTATGGAATCACCGCGGTCGAGCCGGTGGGGCAGCATGAAGCCGTGCATGTTCCGTATCTAAAGGCTGCGATCCCGGTCCCCCATATCCCGAGAGCTTTGCAGTCGCCCCTGGGGCTTGCCTGCCTGGACGATCTTGGACGCTTTATAGCGGGCGAGCAAGCCGGAGACGGCCCGAAGCGCATATATGTGAGCCGGGACGACGCACGGCTGCGGCGCGTCTTGAACGAAAAGCGCCTTCTTCCGACGCTCGAAGCCTTGGGCTTTCGGCGCGTCGTGCTTGGGGCTCTGCCGATCGCGCGCCAGGTCGCGCTTTTCAAGCAAGCCGAAATCGTCGTTGCGCCACACGGCGCCGGGCTCGCTCACATCGCCTGGCGCCAACCGGGAACGAAAATCATCGAATTCTTCCCGAGCCCTGACGGACCGCGCGGCCGCGTCAGAAACGCCACATACGATTATTGGCTTCTCTCGCAGCAGCTTGGGCTCGATTACAGCTGCGGTCTGGCGGGACCGATCGAAACGCGCAATGATGGCTTCAGCATCGGCGAGGCGCTGCTGATGGCGGCGGTCGAGGAGGCCATTGCAAGGCCGAAGCTGGAGCGTGCGCAGCCCTGATGCATTTCATCCGTTCCGACGAGGATCTTGAGCGCCATATCGGAAGCCTCGCCCAGGCGCATCCGGTTTTCGCGCCGCTTCGCGCCGAGGCTGGCGCGATCCCTGTCCGCTGGCTCGATCGCGGCTTCAAGGGTCTCGTCTGGGTCGTGACGGGGCAGCAGATTTCGGTGGCGGCCGGAAGGGCCATTTACGGCCGGCTTGAAACGGCGCTGGGCGAAATCACGCCCGAAACGATCGCGGCGGCGAACGATGACGTGCTGCGCGCCGCTGGCTTCTCCGCGCCCAAGATACGCACCTTGCGCCAGCTCCAGGCGGTCGCGCTCAGCGGCGATCTCGATCTTGAGGCGCTGGAGGCGAGAAGTTCGGAGGAGGCGATCCTCTCGCTTTGCGCGATTAAGGGCATCGGGCCTTGGACGGCGGAAGTTTACCTGCTCTTCGCCGCGGGCCATCCCGATATTTTTCCGGCCGCCGACCTCGCCCTCCAGGAATCGGCGCGGCTTGCCTTCGCGCTCGACGCCCGCCCATCGACGCGCGAGCTGCGCGAGATGTCCAATGCATGGTCGCCTTGGCGAAGCGCCGCGGCGCGGCTTCTTTGGGCATATTACCGCGTGAGAAAGGGCGGAAAGGCGGTCACGCCCGTGTAACGCTTGGCTTTTCGATTGACCCAGCTCCGGCCGGGGTCACGTTTTCCGATTTAAACAGCGACTTCAATTCGGGGTTGTTTAACGCCGCCCTGTAAATAGAGGGCATGGCGGCCGTAAAGCGATAAAGATTGAGTCGCAATACAGTGTCGGGAACGCTCTTGCCTCCGATTTCAACGACAGGAGGGCCATTGTCCAAAAAAGCGGCCAAGTGGTTACGCGCGTTTGCTCCAAAATCGGCGTCGATGATTTCATTGAATGGACGGCTGAGAGTCGCATCCCGCATGAACCGCGAGATATTTTTCGGTTCCGCCTGACGCTTGACAATGACCGTGCAGGCGGCCAAGGGCGCGCGGTTGCTGCTCAACCTCGTGCTGCTCAAGATCCCGAGACGGCAATCCCTCGATTCGGCTGAGTAATCGCAATGCAGGAAAAGGCTTCGTCCTCGTGTGTCGTTCCAGCCGACGAAGAAGACCGAGTCTCCTAGAGGAAGCACGACACCTTCGAAGGTCTTGACATCCTGATTGGTTTCCCCGCCGCCAGGCACGAACGACATTTCAAACCAGAAATTTCCATTTCGCTGTTTGACGTGCAGAACCTCCCGCGCCACCAGCCTCTCTTCGCTTTGCTCAAAGCTGTAACGGTAACAGACATAGACTCCGCATAGCCACCTTTGCAGCCGGTCGAAGTGCCGATATCCATCGGCCGGAATAGAGAACGTGACGAGCTTACGGTCTTTCGGTTCCTCTTCCGCGCGAGCGATGAATTGCTGCAAGGATTGATAGAGAAGCCACTGGGTTTCGAGGTGCGGAACCGCCTCACGAAAGAGATCTGCGAGGCGCTCACGAATTTTTTCCTGAGGATGGCTGGAATGACCGTCCCGAAGGTTTCTTGCAGTTCCGAGAGATATTTTCGCCTTCTTCGACAAGCCGTTTACGAACTCCGGATCGGTCCAGCCTGGAAGGCCAAGCTCAGAGCCATGCATTTCGACGAGGTATTTGAGAATCGAGGTGATAACGGGCGGATCGGCTTCAGAACGGCGGTTGAGACGCTTCGGTTTGACTGAAGCGCGGGCGCGTGGCGGACGCGATTGTGTCATCCACAAATCCTCAAGGTTTCCGTTAAGATCAACACAAAACCGGTGCAAAACCGCATTAGATTTTATTTAAATAAGTGCAACTTCCATGTGCGCAACCGGGATTTCTCGCTCTGAGATGCTGGACTCGTATTGCCGGGCGGCGGCGCATGCGTGACGGGAAGCGCATAGTTGGGGCCTTTATCGAGAAGGTTCCATTTTGACCTCGCGTTTCGTGAAACTCTCTTTCCATCAAGGAAATACAACGCCTATGAGACCGGCGACGAAAGTATCGATCGACCGCTCCGGTCCATTTTGCAAATTTCTGAAATGATTTTGAATGTGAGCGGTTCATTTTTTGATCTGCGATTTTGAATATCACGTCATGGCGCGGCGCAAACACTCGTGCTCTAATAAGATGTGAAAAGAGTGGTGAAAACATTGACCATATTGATGTCAATAGCGCCACTATACTTAAAATCTAGAGTTGCAATATGCCGCACACATGCACTGAAGCTCTAAGCTATCAGTATCATGATATCTTAAGCTTGCTTATGTCTCAAGAGGGAGGCAGGTTGATAGAGATAATGGGCGCCGCAGCAGCAATCTACGCGGTAGCATCCAGGTCGATGCGGAGGGCGATCATCGCGATATCTTCGATGATGGCGATAGCTCTCGTGCTATCGGCCCTCGGCCATGGAGCCGGAACCCAGGCAGCGCATCAGCTTAGCCCGTGCTACAGCTTAAGGGCGATCGTGAATGCTGCTCCAAAACTTATCGCCGCCTGGCTGATAGAAGGACAGACCGCCCCCAGATAAGGACCAGGTAAGGGGCGGCTCGGCCGGCGCTCGGCCGGAAGTTTCACTTGTGGCTTTCGTCCATTTGCCGCTAACTGCGCAATTGCTTTTGGGGACTCCGCTTGGAGAGCCGCTAGCCAGATAACATCGTCATGCAACCAACCTCCCTGAACTTTAAAGAAAACGCCGCGCGCGCGCTGAGCGACCCGCAACTGCAGCGCGCGCTGAGCCACGTTAAGACGGGGTTCATCGCCAAGCGCGCCGAGGCTCGCGCCGCCTTGCCTGAGTTCGACGAGTTGCGCGGCGTGGCGGCCGGCATCAAAAATCATGTGCTCGATCACCTCGACATCTACCTCGAAGAATACGAGCGGCGGGTGATCGCGTCGGGCGGCCATGTCCATTGGGCGCGCGACGCCGCCGAGGCGTGCGAAATTATCGTCACGCTTTGCCGCGATGCTGGTGCGAAATCCGTGACCAAGGGCAAGTCTATGGTTTCGGAGGAGATCGGGCTGAATGACGCCCTTCAGGCGGCGGGGATAGAGCCGGTCGAGACCGATCTTGGCGAATACATAATTCAAATCCGAAGCGAGTCGCCGAGTCATATCATTGCGCCTGCCGTTCATCTGAACCGCGACCAGATCGAAATGGACTTTCGCACGCTTCATAAGGCGCTGCCCGGGGGGCGCGATCTCTCTCAGATCTCCGAGCTCGTGGGCGAAGCGCGCACCTTGCTCCGCGAGAAGTTCCTCACGGCCGATGTGGGCATCACGGGGGCCAACTTCCTCGTCGCGGAAACCGGAAGCTCCGTGATCGTGACCAATGAGGGGAACGGCGATCTCACCCAGCTCTTGCCGCGCACGCACATCGTCATCGCAAGCATAGAAAAGCTCGTGCCCACGCTTGAAGATGCGTCCACGCTGCTGCGCGTGCTCGCTCGTTCAGCGACCGGTCAGGAGATGACGAGCTACACAACCTTTTCCACCGGCCCGCGCCGCGAAGGCGACCCGGATGGCCCTGAAGCCTATCATGTCGTGCTGCTGGACAATGGGCGGTCGGACATGCTTGGGAGCGAGTTTCAGGACATGCTGCGCTGCATCCGCTGCGGAGCGTGCCTGAACCATTGCCCCGTCTACGCCGCGGTTGGCGGGCATGCTTATGGCTGGGTCTATCCCGGCCCTATGGGCGCGGTTCTCACTCCGCAGCTCATCGGCATCCACGAGAGCGCGCACCTTCCGAACGCCTCGACATTTTGCGGACGGTGTCAGGCGGTCTGCCCAGTGAATATTCCCTTGCCGGGCATGATGCGGCGCTGGCGCGAGCGAGATTATCTTCAGCAGCCCGCATCATCGGTTCCTAAACTTGCTTTGCGCGCATGGGCCTTCTTCGCCAAGCGCCCGGCGCTCTATCATATCGCAACCGGCCTTCAGGGCCGGATGCTATCCCTGGTCGCGGGGAGGAAGCGCCGCCTGTCGAAGCTCCCGCTGGCGAAAGGCTGGACCGATTATCGCGATCTTCCCGCGCCGTCGCCAAGAACTTTCCAGTCGCTTTGGCAGGAGCGCGAACGAAAGAGGACACGCCATGTCTGAAAAGACGAGCGCGCGGGAGGAGGTGCTGTCGAGCGTGCGCGCCAAGCTCGGCGCGCGCGGCGATGAGCCGGGCCGTCGCGGACTCGCGCAATCGCGCCTCCGCAATCCGCAGCCCAATCTTATCCCTGAGCGCGCGCAACGGCCGAGGGCTGAGACCATCAAGCTGTTTCAAACGATGCTCGACAAGAGCGACGCAAAAGTAATTCGAATTCGCTCTCTCAAGGGGCTTCCCGAGGCGATTAAATCTGTGCTGCGCGACAACAATTTGCCGTCCCGTGTCCGGATCGGAGAGGATGCGATTTTTGCAAGCTTCAGAGCCGAACCTGGCCTTGTGGAGGTGCTATCGGGGCCGGCGGAAGCAACGGACGCGGTTGGGCTGAGCCACGCCTTCGCCGGCGCGGCGGAGACGGGAACGCTGTTTCTCCCCTCCGGCCCGGATAATCCGTCGACGCTGAATTTTCTGCCGGAGACCCATTTCGTGCTCATCCTGGCGAGCGACATCGCCGGATCTTATGAGGAATGCTGGAAGAAGCTGCGCTCGATCCATGGCGGAGGCCGCATGCCCCGGACCGTTAATCTCATCAGCGGTCCGTCGCGCACCGCCGACATCGAGCAAACCATCGTTGTGGGCGCGCACGGGCCAAAGCAACTCTTTGTCTTTGTCGCCGGTTCTTGATGACGAGTACGCCCCGCGGGAAGTCCGCCCCATTTGCAGCGGGCGTCATCGGGACTTCCCGCGCACAAGGCGTACAAGCAAACTCGCTATCTAGGGATGCAAACACAAAAATCTGCAACTTGCTTCATTCCCAGTGGGTCGGCCGCAAGGCCGGTGGTTAACTAAGCATGCTTGCGAACATCGTCTGGCAGCCGCGATCCTGGAATCCGCGAAAGAAAAGGGGCTTGAGACGGCTGCTGTCAGCGATTTCGATGCACCGCCTGGCAAAGGCGTAAGCGGCAAGGTCGAAGGCCGCACAATCCTTCTTGGTAACGCCGAACTCTTACGAGAGGGGGCGTCGATCTTGGTGCGCTGGAAGACCAGGCCGATGAGTTCCGTAAAGCGGGCGCGACAACGGTTTTCATCGCCGTCGACGGCAAGGCGGTGGGCTTTGACGCCGTCGCCGATCCGGTTAAGGAGACCACGCCCGGGGCTATTCGCCGACTAAAGGCGACGGCGGACGAGATCCTGCCAGACCGCTGGGCAAAATCTCTTTCGGCGGCGCTGGAGCCCGGTGATCGCCAAGACGGCGGTGTTGGTCAGCGACTATGCCGCGGTCTATTGCGCATTCGCCAGCAAGGCCGGGCTTGCACATGTGGCGCTCAATCTGAGCGCAGGCGAACGGGTCAAGCGCATCTATCACATCCAGAACGTCAACAATTACGACAGCCGCCTCAAAGGCTGGCTGCGCCGGTTCAACGGGGTAGCTACGAATACCTCGTCAGCTACCTCGGCTGGTATCGCGCTTGCGATCGTAACGGCGGCTCGTTATCCGCAAGCCGTGCGCTCGCAGCCGCTTGGGGTTAGCGACAACATGAATCCCGAATAGCGCCATTATCAATGCGGCCGCGACCATTATGGCTCCAGCGCGGCCGCCATTCGCTTCGAACGAATGCTGTCGAGCAATTCATCGCCGGGCAGTCTGACTGAGCCGTCCTGCGAACCCTACCGCCGTCAGCAAGATGCGGATGTTCTGCTGGGTCCAATCTTGATCGGCAAGAAACACGGCGACGTAAGAACCAGAGCCGGACAAGGCTCCAGCGAGAAACAGGTTGACGCCGTCCAGGCCGCACAAGCTCGCAGCCCGCTGGCGGCCGTTCAACTGCGTCCGCTAACCCCGCGAAATCCGCGGCGTTGACTCCGGCGCCCGGACCAGGGCGATTGATCAGCGGGCTCGCTAAACCTTTTGCCATGAAGAAGCGGCTTGCCATTTTTGCCTGCTCCAGGAGTCGTAGCTAAACCGCGTGAAGTCTCGAGTTGCTCGCGTGCTTGCTGTCCGGCGAGCCATGTTGGGTATCCCGTTCCTCGCCTGCGAGAGATCGCGCTTAGGCGAGCAGCGAGAGATAGAGACCGAGATAATCGTTCGCCATGCGCGTGTCAGAAAAGCGCTGCACGAAGCGCTGACGCACCTTTTTTCGGTCGAGCGCGATAACGTGCGGTAACGCCGCGACCGCCTCCTCGACGGTTTCGACGATTGCGCCGGTGAGGCCGTCCTCGACGATTTCGGGTACAGAGCCGCCTTTGAACGCCAGGACCGGAGCGCCGCACGCCATGGCTTCGATCATGACAAGGCCGAACGGTTCCGGCCAGTCGATGGGAAACAGCAATGCAAGCGCCCCGCTTAAGAACTGCGCCTTTTCCCCGTCACCGATCTCGCCGATAAACTCGACGCCGCCGCGCTCGATCAATGGGCGAATTTCGGTGCGGAAGTATTCGGCGCCGGTGTTGTCGACCTTGGCCGCAATCTTGAGCGGAAGCCCGGCCTTGGCTGCAATATGGATTGCGCGATCGAGCCCCTTTTCGGGGGCGGCGCGGCCGAGAAAGGCAAGATAGGTTTGGGCGGCCGCCGCGGGCTTTAAGAGTTCGCAAGGGAGCCCGTGGTGTACGGTGCCGATCCAGTGAGCGTTGGGCAACGGAACACGCTGAGCGTTCGATACCGATACAATCGGCGTATTGGGGAATGCTTCGAAGATGGGCTGAAACTCGGGAAAGTCCAGCCGTCCATGAAGGGTCGTCACAAACGGGGTGCGCTGCCTGGAGAAAATGGTGAACGGATAATAATCCAGGTGAAAGTGGAGGAGGTCGAACTCCGACGCGCACCGCGCCACGCGTTCGAGCATCAGCGCATGCACGGCGAGCGGATCGCGGATCGTTCCGTCCAAGCGCAACGCGCGCGGCCACATGGGTTCAAGCCTTGCGGCGGTGACGGAGTCGCCGGTGGCAAAGAGAGTGACATCGTGTCCTTGCTCGACCAGAGCCTCGGTGAGCCACGACACGACACGCTCCGTGCCGCCATAGAGCTTCGGGGGCACAGCCTCCATAAGCGGCGCGATTTGCGCAATGCGCATTCTCATTCCCATGAACCTACCCTCAGACTGTCCTTGTTAACTCATGAAGACCGATGCGCCGGCGCATCGTGAAGGCGCCGCTAAACTCATGTTATATAAGCGCTCGATCCCGGCGCCTTCCCCCGCCCGCGTCTGCACGAGGGTAAACTCAGGCGGACAAACCAGTAAGCAATGGCCTATGCTTTGGTCTTTCAAGTATGCATCGTCCAGTTGCTGGCCGCCGATTTCAGGCTTGATACAAAGAAGCCGGATTTAGCGCCCTTGATATTATGGGATTGGCTCCATCCACGTGTAGACTCTGGAAACTGCTCAGTACCAGCTAATTGCAGCAAAGACTTCTTGTTTAGTTATCCCATTTTTATCCTGCAGGGTGCGGGGTATTGCTGCCGCAACCGCTTGCTAAAAAAATACCTGCCACGTTTGCCCCCGGCTGAGTTCACAGGGCTCTCCACTGACGCCCAGCGTCATCGGCTCAGCTTATTCCAGGCTTGCCTCGATCCAATGCTTGTCCTGGTCTATCTTGGTCCTGAGGCTGCGGCCGCGCCATTGAACGGCGAA
This sequence comes from uncultured Alphaproteobacteria bacterium, assembly GCA_963766815.1. Lineage (GTDB taxonomy): Bacteria > Pseudomonadota > Alphaproteobacteria > Rhizobiales > Rhodomicrobiaceae > Rhodomicrobium. Next base: position 253,901 of record CAVYBZ010000027.1, read on the forward strand.
CGCGGGATTGCGCCAAGCCGCCGGCAGCTCGAGCGAGATGCATGTGGTGAGCGGAACGGCCTACAACCTGCAGAGGCACGGCTTTGGCCGCCGCTCGCTGTTCGAGGTAGTGAACGCCGGCCCGGACCGCGCGCAGCTCCAGCTCGCGGACAGCGAGGAAACCCGCGCGGCTTATCCCTGCCGGTTCCAGCTCGGCGTGACTTACGCGGTCGAAGGCGCGAAGCTTTCAGCGCATATCGCGGTGACTAACAGGGATACTGGCCCCATCTCGATCGCATTTGGCTTTCACCCGGCTTTCAAATGGCCTTTGCGGGGAGCAGGGAGCAGAGCCAATTACGCCATCGATTTCGCCCTCGCCGAGCCGGCGCCATTTCGCGCCTCGACGTGGACGGCCTCCTTGCGTGGGAAGCGCTCGTCTTGGCAGACAAGCTGTTCGAGGACGATGCGCTCATCTTCTTGCGTTTGAACAGTCGCTCGCTGCGGTTCGGTGCGGCCCGCGGCGGGGCGCCCGCGCTGAAAATCGCATTCGACGGCATGGCGCAGCTCACTGCTCGCGTGACGCTCAAGCAACGATACCGGTTCGCGACTGCGTTGGATATGCTATAGCGCTGCCGGTCAGAGAGAACCGTTACGCGAGAACGACATATGAGCGCGCTGCCGCCTTGTCCCAAATGCAATTGCGAATTTACATACGAGGACGGCATCCTATGCGTATGTCCCGAGTGCGCCCATGAGTGGAATGCACACACCGCCGCGCCCGGCGAGAGCGGCGGCAGGGCGCACCGCGACTCGGCCGGAAACCTCTTACAGGATGGCGATACCGTTATCGTCATAAAGGACCTGAAATTGAAAGGCTCCTCCGCGGTCGTCAAAATGGGGACCAGAGTGAAGAACATCCGCCTTGTCGACAGCGATCATGACATTGATTGCAAGATCGACGGCATCGGCGCGATGAGCCTGAAGTCGGAATTCGTCAGGAAGGCTTGAGGCCGCGTCGTCTTGAAGGCGCGCGCCTTGCGCATGACTTCGCCACCGATCACGCGGCGGCGACAGGCGACGACAGTATCCTTGTGAACATCCAGGCCCGTGCAGCTGGGATAGAGAACTTCCATAATACTCCTCCAAGGGCGCGCCGCCGGCATGGAACCTCCGCGAAAGGAACTCTAACCATGCTCAGGGGCCAACGTAGCCCGTGGCAAACTCAGGGGTGCCCGGAAGTCCCAGATCCAACTAAGCAAGGGGCTATGATGCACCAAGAAAACACCAATCTCCGCCAGCGGCGCTGACTGCTATCCTGCCACAAACGCTAACCCGTTTCATTCCCAGCGGGCCGGCCGAACGCCGGTGACGAACTAAGATGGTCTAGCGGGCAGCGCTGCGGCGAAAGCTTTCGCGCAAGGTGGTCATCCCCCAGACTGATGGCGTCAAAGCAAGCGGAGTTCTGCTTTCGTAGCTCTAAGCATCATCGGGGAGGACCATGGACTATTATGCAGGGATTGACGTGTCATTGGACGCATCGAGCGTTTGTGTTGTGGATGGAGCCGGCAAGATCGTGAAGGAGGCGAAGGTTCCGAGCGAGCCGGAAGACTTGATCGCCTGGTTCAAGGCGCTTCCCTTTGCGCTTGCGCGGATCGGCCTTGAGGCCGGCCCACTGGGAATGAAACAAGCTGCAGATTCCTGTCTCCACATCCCCAGATAGCGAGTCTCTTTAGACGGACGGAGATCAAAACCATCATAGCTCAGATGAAGATTGACGCGTCCTTGCCAATGAGGGGCTTAAATGTCTATCTTAACCGGCGTTTGACAAATCTAATGCAGATCACGTTTGTAATTTAAATTTTGACGCTGAGTGCGCCAGTTAGGCTGAGCCCCAGCGGCGCGCTCGTATTTATGTAATAGCCTTGCTCCTGATACGATCGCTGAAAGGCGTTTGACGATGCGTTCTCTGCGGCTTGCATGGCTCCTTATGGCGATTCTCACCGCCGCCGGAGTGCTTGTTTCATGGTTGCAAGCGGAAACGACTGAGCTTGCATGGTGGCACATCTTGGGTGTTATGCTCAGCGTGCTGTTCCTGGTTTTAGTCTGGCTCAGGCCGGGCAGCCGTCAGCCCACTAAGCCACCCCCTTGACGGGGAAGGCCCGCATTAGGAGCGCCGCAAGCTGAAACCGGCGCGATCATGGGTTGCTTCAATTTCAATCTCTTGATATTACACTTGGGTGCGCCCCCGGCGGGTGCTGTTTTTTCTGAGGATCGCGAGAGTCCTTTGTATTTCTTGCGTTTTTTGCTCCGGAGAGGTGCTAGAGTGGTTGAATAGGCCGGTCTCGAAAACCGGAGTACGGGTAACCGTACCGAGGGTTCGAAATCCCTCCCTCTCCGCCAGTCCCCCTGGTTTTTTCCTGTTACAAAATCAAAACTTTTATGCCGAATTGGGTGGCGATCTTGTAGCGCCGTCTCGGCAATATAAGCGCACGCAGTTATATCTCGAATGGCGCGCCGGACAAGACTACCGGTCCCAGCCCTGTTCGCGAATGCATCTCAGATCGAGTTCCGCCCGGTCAGGGAGCTGTCCGGCGCCGGAGCTGCAAAAAGCCCTGACTTGATGATGGCGAGGCGCCGAAATAGGGCCATCTGCCCACGCGCCTGCCGTTTGGAGCTTGTCCGCCCGGTCTTTGGGCGATGGACAGGCAGAGGCAGTCCGCGGCTTACCAGGCTCTCAGTTCCCGCGCTTCCTCTGCTCCTGGGTTTTCGGTGGCCAAAACTTCGATCGTCACATCGCCGGACCTGACGACCGCCTGGCAGGCCAACCGGGACGTTGGGCCTACGCCAGCGATCTGTTTGAGGCGGTCATTCTCGGGGCCTGCGATCTTCGAGAGGTTCTCTGCGCCTTGATGAATGAGGATGTGGCACCCATCGCACTGCGCCTTTCCAGTGCAATCGTGGCGGATAGGGGCGCCTGCCATGAGAAGCGCAAACAGCACAGTGTCGCCATCGGAGGCGTCCACGGCAGCGCCCGAAGGCAATATCGTCAGTGTCGGCATCGCGTCGAGTCCTCAATTCTATCTTGCTCGATAGCGGTCATCGCACAGGACGGACCGCAATGACAAGACCGGTGACCGCGCCCCGGGTCCAATATCGCGGCCGGCAAGCGCGGCTTGATGAGGCGCCCAGCCTATAACTTCACGGAAAGGCGTCACGGCTTGACGATGACCTTGCCTTTGATCTGCCGAGCCTCCATGGCGAGCAGCGCGTCCGCCGTCTCCTCCAGCGGAAACACCCGGTCGATATGCGGGCGTATCTTCCCCTCCACGCTCCACTGAATCAGCCGCGCCATTTGCTGGCGGAAGCCGGGCACATTGAGAGCGACGTGCCGCCCCCAGAACACGCCCGCGATTTCGCAACCCTTGAGCAGCACGAGGTTCAGCGGGATTTTCGGGATGGCGCCCGCCGCGAAGCCGACGACGAGATAGCGCCCGCCCCAGGCGATGCCGCGCAGCGCGGGCTCCGCATAAGGGCCGCCGATACAGTCATAAATCACGTCCGGTCCATTGCCGCCCGCAAGCGTGCGCACCGCCTCCTTAACATCGGCGCTCGCAAGGTTCAAAATATGCGCCGCGCCGTGAGCCGCGCAAACTTTAAGCTTTTCGTCCGAGGCGCCCGCCGCGACCACCTCCGCGCCGAGACACGCCGCCACCTCGACCGCCGCGAGCCCCGCCCCGCCCGTCGCGCCAAGCACGAGCACCGTCTGGCCGGGCCGCACATGGCCGCGATCCTCAAGCCCATACAGCGCCGTGCCGTATGCAATTGGAAGCGACGCGGCGGCTTCATCGGAAATGCCGTCCGGCAAGGCGATCACCCGGCTTGCGGGCGCGATCGCCAATTCCCGGCAACCGTTATGGCCGATATAGGCAAGGACACGCTGACCTACGGCAAGCCCGTCCACCCCGGCGCCGAGCTGCGTGACGGTTCCGGCAATCTCGCCGCCGGGCGAGAAGGGCAGTTCCGGCTTCGTCTGATATTTGCCGCGCACGATCAGCGTATCGAAAAAATTGAGCGCAACCGCCGAAACGCGGATCGCAACCTCGCCCTCGCCTGGCTTTGCATCCGCAAGATCGCCGGTCTCAAGCGCGCCGGGGCCTTCGAGAGACTTGCACAGCACTGCTTTCATCGCCTACCTCAGTCTAGACGTTCATTTTACGCGAAAAGCTAAACACATGCGCGGATACTTCGCCATCGGAGCCGAACGGATATCGAAGCCCATGAACTCGGGCAGCCCTGTTGCGTTCGGCCCATGCCTTCGGGGCGAAATTCTTCTTCACAATCGGGGCTCACCCTCGCGCTTTCGATGCGAAGTCGGACACATCCAAGGCGGCCCATCACTTGCCGGTCTATCATTGGGCTGACCAGGGAAAGATGGTTCTGCCGCTCGGCTGCAAGCTTGTCGGCGTGGAGCTGATCGAAGGAGCGACAGATTTGCCGAGCTTCCGTCATCCGCTCCACGCGGCATATGTTCTCGGCCCGGAACTCGGCGCCCTTTCCGAGGGGCTTCTTTCGCGCTGCGATCATGTCATCAAAATTCCGGCGGCTTTTTGCATCAACGTGGCGATGGCCGGGGCGATTGTCATGTATGACCGCGTGCGAAGTCTCGGGTCGTTCCCCGACCGCATGGACGCGCCGGCCCCGCACCTTCGAGGGCAAGCCGTTAAGCTTTCCCGCGAGCAATAAAGAGAGACCAGCGATTTAAGCTTGACGCCCAGGCTGAGATTAACAAAGGGTAAAAGCCTTCTGAAAAACGGAAATCCGGCATGCGGCGTCTGATTATCTCGCACTGTATCATGGTTCCGGCTGCGCTTGCCCAAGCACAGCAGACCGCGCCGCAAGCTGTCCCCCAGCCCACGCCGGCTCGCGGCCCGCCGCCAAACCTAAGCCGAAGCCTGCCGCCGTGAAGAAGCCCGCTCCCGCGGCTCCAGAGGTCAAAGCCCGGCTTCTGGAAAAGATCAAGGATTGGACGGTGTTCATTTACGAAGGCGCCACTGAAGGGCGCATCTGTTTCGCCGCCACCGCGCCGACCGATATGCAACCGAAAAACACCAAGCGCACACCCGTCATATTCTACGTCACGACCTGGCAGAAGGACGGCGTCCAAAACGAGGTCAGCGTGAAGCAGGGCTATGCGATGAAGGCCAACGCCGTGGCGACGGTGACTATCGGCGGCCAGAATTTCGCTCTCGCGGCCGATGACGACAAGGTTTATGCGAGAGACCCCGCCGATGAGCGGAAGCTTTTGGCTGCGATGTCGGCCGGGGGGCCGATGACCATTAAGGCGACCTCGGCCAAGGGCACAGCGACCACCGACCAATATTCGCTCGATGGGGTTTCGTTGGCCGTCCAGAAGCTGCAGGAAGCCTGCCCGTAGCGAAGAGCCAAAGCAGACCGTCGCGACCCAAAAACGGCGATTGCGGCGGCGAAATGCCCACCATCGTCATGGCCGGGCTTGACCCGGCCTTCGAGTAACTTATTAAAAACACGATCTTTCTTGCTGAATGCATGGCCGGGTTAAAGCCAGGAATGGCCGGTTTTATATCCGCCCAGGCAAATCAATGGCTTCAGAAAAAGGCCGCGTTTTTCGCGAGATCGC
>CAVYBZ010000028.1:0-193320 GCA_963766815.1 uncultured Alphaproteobacteria bacterium
GAAAATTGCGTATTTTAGTCTTTGTTGCATCGCTTAATGGCCATACAAAAAAATTCCTATCGTTTCTTGCTAAGACACCACATGCTGCAAACCGCAAAGTTGGAAGCGTATGATTATCCACTGTATTCTCCGTGGTTTGAGAAATTCTGGACAATTTGAATAATATCTTGGTTCCAATTGTTGGAAATCACTCCGACGGGTGAGATGCTTGTAACTTTATTTTTACCAGCTGAGGCTTTACCACTCTGAACATGGCTTAAAATGCGAATGGGCATGCGCGGTTGCCGGAAGGGACCACACAAGCACATTGGGATAAGTCCGCCCGGCTCCCTGCGAATCGCTGCTGTGCGCGCTATGTTGCGATCCGCGCCGAAACAAATCCCTGCGGGAGCTCATGACCAAGCCCGGCTTTATTCACCTTCATGTTCATTCCGCCTATTCGCTCCTGGAGGGCGCGCTGCCGGTGAAGGCGCTGGCGAAGCTAGCCGCGGCCGACGGCCAGCCCGCGCTCGCTATCACCGACCGGAACAACCTTTTCGGCGCACTGGAATTCTCCGAGGCGCTCGCCGCGGATGGCGTCCAGCCCATCATCGGCTGCTCGCTGACGCTTGCTTTTCCGGCGGCGCCCGATGAAGCGTCCCGCCTCGGCGGGCGCGCGGCTTCTCATCATGGCTCCATCGTGCTGCTGGCCAAGGACGCAGCCGGGTACGCCGATTTGATGCGCCTTTCGAGCCTCGCATTTTTGGATCATGGAAGCGACGGGCCGCCGCACGTCACCTTGGAGGAGCTTGAACAAAACGCTAATGGTTTGATCGCACTCTCGGGCGGACCGGACGGACCGGCGGACAAAGCTTTCGCCGCCGGAAACGAGAGCCTTGCCGAAGGCAGGCTTTCCTCCCTGGCGGGCATTTTTAGGGAGCGGTTCTATATCGAGGTTCAGCGTCATGGGCTGGCGCGCGAGCGCGGCGTGGAGCCGCAGCTCCTGCGCTGGGCCTACGACAACGGCGCGCCGCTGGTCGCTACGAATGAAGCCTACTTCCCGAAGCGCGATGTTTTCGACGCCCATGACGCGCTGCTCTGCATTGCAGAGGGCCGTTACGTCGCGGAGGACGATCGCCGCCGCCTGTCGCCCGATCATTGGCTGAAGCCGCAAAGTGAGATGGCGGCTTTGTTCGCGGACTTGCCGGAGGCCATCGAGAATACGGTTGAAATCGCCAGACGCTGCTCGTTCCGGCCGGTTCCGCGCAAGCCGATCCTGCCGCAATTCGTGCCCGGGGCTAAAGACGCCTCCGAAGCCGAGGCGGCGGAGCTTCGCGCCCAAGCCGAAGCCGGGCTGACGCGCAGGCTTGCCGCCATCCCCGTAAATCTGCGCGCGGCAAGCGAGGAGGATTACCGCAAGCGCCTTGCCTTCGAGCTTGACGTCATCACCCGCATGAAGTTCCCCGGCTACTTTCTGATCGTCGCCGACTTCATCAAATGGGCGAAGTCGCAAGGCATCCCGGTCGGACCCGGCCGCGGCTCGGGCGCGGGTTCTGTCGTGGCTTGGTCGCTGACCATCACGGACCTCGATCCGATACGGTTCGGCCTGCTCTTCGAGCGCTTTCTCAATCCCGAGCGCGTCTCGATGCCGGACTTCGACATCGACTTCTGTCAGGACCGCCGCGACGAAGTGATCGCCTATGTCCGCGACAAATATGGGGCGGAGCGCGTCGCGCAGATCATCACATTCGGAAAGCTGCAGGCGCGCGCGGTTTTGCGCGACGTGGGCCGCGTGCTGCAAATGCCTTACGGGCAGGTGGACCGGCTCTGCAAGATGGTGCCGAACAACCCGGCGAACCCGGTGACGCTCGCCCAAGCCATCGAGGGCGAACCCCGGCTGCAAGAGGCGCGCGACCGCGAGCCTATCGTCAAGCAGCTCCTCGATACGTCGCAAAAGCTTGAGGGGCTTTACCGGCACGCCTCTACGCACGCGGCGGGCGTCGTGATCGGCGACCGGCCGCTGGTGGAGTTGATCCCGCTCTACCGCGATCCGCGTTCCGACATGCTCGTAACCCAGTTCAACATGAAGTGGGTCGAGCAAGCGGGTCTGGTGAAGTTCGACTTTCTCGGCCTGAAGACGCTGACGGTGCTGCAAAAGGCGTGCGCGCTGGTCGAAAAGGCGGGAAAGTCCATCGATCTCGGCCATCTGCCGCTCGACGACGTTCCAACTTACGAGCTTATCGCGAGAGGCGACACCGGCGGCGTGTTCCAGCTTGAAAGTACGGGCATGCGTGAGGCCCTGCGCAAGCTAAAGCCGGACCGCTTCGGCGACATCGTCGCTATCAACGCGCTTTATCGCCCGGGTCCGATGGACAACATCGAGACCTTCATCAACCGCAAGCATGGCGTGGAAACGCCCGACTATCTGAATCCGCTGGCAAAGCCAATCCTGGAGGAGACCTACGGCGTCATCATCTACCAGGAGCAGGTGATGCAGCTGGCGCAGGTTCTGTCAGGCTATAGCCTCGGCGAAGCCGATCTGCTGCGCCGCGCCATGGGCAAGAAGATCAAGGCCGAGATGGACGCGCAAGGGGCGCGTTTTGTCAAAGGCGCGACGGACAAGGGCATCGACGAGGCGCGGGCGCGTTACATTTTCGAGCTTGTGGCGAAGTTCGCCGGATACGGCTTCAATAAGAGCCATGCCGCCGCCTATGCGCTGATCGCCTATCAAACGGCATACCTCAAGGCGAACTTCCTCCAGGAGTTCCTGGCTGCGTCCATGACGCTCGACATGGGCAACACCGACAAGATCTATAGTTTTACGCGCGAAGCCAAGCGGCGCGACATCGCGATCCTTCCCCCCTCTGTGAATAAATCTGAGGTGGAGTTCGCGCCGGAGAACGGCGGCATCCGTTACGCGCTGGCTGCGCTCAAGAATATGGGACAGGCCGCAGCCGCACATCTCGTGGCGGAGCGTGGGGCGACGCCGTTTCGCGATTTGGCGGACTTCATGTCGCGGGTGAACCCGAAAACCGTGAACAAACGCGCGATCGAAACGCTGAATGCGGCAGGCGCGTTTGAGGATCTGGAGAAGAACCGGGCCAAGGTCGCGAAGAATGTTGAGCGCCTTATCGAGTTCGGCGCGCGCACAAGCCAGGATCGCGCGGCGGGGCAGGTGGACATGTTCGGCGGGGCCGGCGTGGGGCTTGCCGTTCAGCAACTCGTTCTGGCTGACGCCCCGGCTTGGGGCTTGTTGGAGACGCTGGACAACGAACTCGCGGCGGCCGGGTTTTATCTCTCGGGGCACCCGCTCGACGATTTCGCCGAACAGCTCTCGCGCCTCAATGTCCTGCGCTGGACCGACTTTGCGGCCCGCGTCCACGCCCATGGCCGCGCGGAGGCGCGACTTGCCGCCACCGTCACCTATAAACAGGACCGCAAGGCGAAATCGGGAAATCGCTTCGCCTTTGCCGGATTCTCCGATCCGACAGGCCAATTCGAGGCCGTGATTTTCGCCGACACCTTAGCGTCCGCCGGAGAAAAGCTGGAAGCCGGCAAGAACGTGCTTATCCAAGTCGAGGGCGAGGCCGAGGGAGAAGCGGTTAAGGTTCGCGTCCAGACCGTGCAACTGCTCGACGAGGTTTTCGGCAGAGGGACGAGGCAGATGTCGATCACAGCGACGGAGAAGCTTCAGGTTGCCAATCTCTTGAAGCATTTGAGCCGCGAGGGCTCGATTGAAATCAAGCTGGTGGTGGAGCTTCGCGAGGCGAGCAAGGCCGTGGAAATCGTCCTCGGAAACAATTTCTCCATATCGGCGCGTCAGCTTTCCGCGCTGAAGACGCTGCCCGGCATTGTGCGTGTCAGCTAAACGGCTATAGAAGCCTGCTTTCTGGGCCCTCCGTCCCGTGCGCGTTGCGGCATGGCTGACGCGGCGATGTCGCGCGCTAAGTGATCCCAACGCCGGTTAGCGCGCCGTGTGTGCTGGCGCAACTTCCCGCCACACAGCGTAACGTTACCGCCACGCGGTGAGGCGTTGAACCAGATTCAATGTCAACTCGTGGATCCCCTCGCGCCGCCGGATTACTGGGAACGGCGGTAGGAGCGGCCTGGGAATTCGACTGCTGGATTATTCAGCGGGCCGATACACTCCCGCCGCGGCATCGAAGGCCAAGGGCGTAACGGGTGTTGGAGAGGCCCGGCGGATGCGGCGATCGGCCCTGCGCAACGCGGCCTCCACGCGATCGAACTCGCGGCGAGCCCAGCGGAAGGCGAAATAAAGGGAAACGGCGCCAGCGGCGACGGCGATAATGTGTGGCATGACTAACAACCCCGACTATTGACACGAACAACAAACGCGACGCGACCGGACTTAAAATCCAAATCGCGCCCATATGGCGCGCTCTTCAAGCGCGGAGATCAGATCATCAGCCAAACCTTTCGCGAAGCTGACGCCATACTCCGTCCCGGAAAACGACATGCCCACACCCGTTCTCCGCCGGAACAAACTTCTCTCGGTCGAGATGAGCTTAAGCCGCACATCTTCCCCGTAGAGCGCACGCATCTTTGTTCTCATGTCCATAATGCCATCGATTAGCCCAAGCTCAAGCGCTTGACGGCCTGACCAGAACTCGCCTGTGAATAAACTATCGTCCCCCGCGGTGAGCCTGGAGCCGCGGCTTTCCTTCACAAGCGCGATGAAGTCTTGATGAACGATTTCTTGAATGCGCTTAAGTCTTTTGATTTCCTCGGGTTTTTCTGGCCTGAACGGGTCGAGCTGAAACTTGTTTTCGCCCGCTGTGTAGACGCGGCGCTCAACGCCAAGCTTGTGGATAAGATGGACGAAGCCAAAGCCGGAGGACAAAACGCCGATCGATCCAATAAGCGAAGACCCATCGGCATAGATTTCATCCGCGGCGCAGGCGATCATGTAACCGCCGGAAGCGGCGACGTCTTCGGCGAATGCGTATACCTTTTTGTTCTTCTTCTTCGCCAGCGAACGGATGCGCTCATAAATCAGCCGGGACTGCACCGGAGAGCCGCCAGGCGAATTGATCTGGAGCACGACGGCTGGGGCGCCCTTCACTGAGAACGCTCGCTCAAGGGCGGTCGCGCAGCCGGCTATCGTGAGCCCTTGCCTCAGCGGGGTGGCCGCGCCGATAGTGCCGCTCAAGCGAAGCACGGGAATAACCGCCGCGCTGGAAAACAGCCTGCCTGGAAGAATCCGGCCCCAAAATGATGGAACTGGGCTAAGGGGCGGGGTGTGATACTCGCTATCGACCTTCATGAACTACTCGCATAACAGAGAAAGGAGCCAAAAATCGCCAGCTCCGTAACTTTTCCTGACAGATGTGTGTACGGGCTGCGCGTTAACAAGGCATTCCCATACTGTTCATTCCGCGTGAGGTGTGTTGAAGAGCGCACACCCTTCTCTGAGGATCGCTCTCGCGGCGGTGGTCGGCGTCCCGTCCTTTTCATGCAGGATTACACCCGGCGCGATGGCGAGCGGCGCGCGGCTCCCCTTCGTTCCGCCTATGATGACGCGGATGGCAGGCGCGTCCGCTTTTGGATAAAGCGGGGTGATCCGCAAACCGCCGAACCGCCTCTCGAACGCGTCGAGCAGCTGAGGAAGGGCCTCAGCCGTATGAATAATTGTGCAGGAGCCTGATGGCTTGGCGGCGGCGGCGAGAAAGCGCAGCCAGGCTTCCAGTTCACCCTCCGGCATGGCGCGCGCCGCCGCTTTCTGCGGACTTGCGGATCGCGAACGCCCGTGCAGATAAAACGGAGGATTGGCTATGACGTGGTCGTAGGCCTCACGATGCAATCCCGCAGTTTCAAGTTCCGTCCACGGCGCGGCGACGCTGGCTGCGATAAGATTCGAAGCGCTCTGAAAAGCCATTCGCCGCTGCATTGTCACCAGAGAGAGCGGCCAGATCGGGATCGATCTCCACGCCCGTCGCCTTTGCGCCGGGAACGCGCGCCAGCACACAAAGGGAAGCCGCGCCCGCTCCGCAGCCTGCCTCCAGGACGTGGTCTCCATTTCTAGCAGGGCATGCGGCGGCTAGGAAGACGGCGTCCAACCCCGACCTGAACCCCGTGCGAGGCTGACGCACCCGAATGCGGCCATCCAAAAATGCATCGCACGTTAAATCGCACGTTAAGTTGAAATGACTGGCCATGCTGAGGCCGGGATATTAGATTGGCGCCGCGCCGTCGCGGTCAAATGCTCGCCGAGGCCGGCGGCGGTGAGAATGGATATGCTTTCATCCCAATCCTCGGTCGAGACAAGGACGCGTTGGGGAAAGATGCCAATCGATCCTTCGACCGAGCTGACATGAACATCGGCGATGAGCATCGCGACGCATGCATCGTTCAACAAAGAGTTGACATAACTAAGGAGCACAATATCGGTGGTGCGAAGCAACTCTTTCATCGAACAAGCCTTTTTCAACTAGGGCCGGTATCCAGGGACATTAAGCCACGTGGCTAATTTATCAAAGCGGTGTTTCACTGGGAGGCTGAGGACGCGCGCCCAGTTCGTCATTATGCCCAAGCACCAAATTCGGAGGAGATCATGAACTTGGTCGTGCAAGTTCAGGAGCGCAGCGACCCGGCTGCGGCGCTAGAGCCCCTCTTGCGGCTTGTGCGCGATGAAATGGCCGAAGTGAACCAGATCATCCTCTCTCAAGCGCGCTCCGATGTCGCGCTCATTCCCGAGCTTGCCCAGCATCTGATCAACTCCGGCGGCAAACGTCTCCGGCCGATGCTGACGATCGGGGCAGCCAAGCTATGCGGTTATCACGGCGACGCTCACGTCAAGCTGGCGGCGGCGGTTGAATTCATGCACACCGCAACGCTGCTTCACGACGATGTGGTCGATGAAAGCGATATGCGGCGCGGCAAGAAAAGCGCCCGCCTTCTCTGGGGCAATCAGGCCAGCGTGCTCGTCGGCGATTTCCTGCTCGGCCAAGCCTTCCGCATGATGGTCGATGTCGGTTCGCTCGGCGCTTTGAAGATTTGTCGGATGCCTCGGCCGTGATCGCCGAAGGCGAAGTTATGCAACTCGCGGCTTCGAAGAATGTCGGGACGACCGAGGAAGATTATCTTGCTGTGATTGTCGCCAAGACGGCTGCTCTTTTCTCCGCCGCCGCCGAGATCGGCGCGATCCTCACGGGCCGCAGCGCCGGTGAACAGGCGGCGCTTCGCCTTTATGGCACCAATATCGGACTGGCGTTCCAGCTTATTGACGACGCGCTCGACTATTCCGGCGAGGCCGCGAGCCTTGGCAAGCGCGTAGGTGACGATTTCCGTGAGGGGAAGATTACGCTGCCTGTCGTTCTGTCTTATCGCCGCGGGACAGCCGAGGAACGGACCTTTTTGCGTCGCACGCTGCAAGACGGCGCGATAGAAGATGGCGATCTGGCCGAAGCGATTGCGCTTATGAAACGGCATAACGCTATCGAGGAAACCATTCAACGAGCCTGTCATTACGGCCAGGAAGCTCGCGAAGCGCTTCACATTTTCCCAAAAAGCGAGGCTCGTTCAGCGATGCTGGATGCTATCGACTTCAGCATCAGCCGCATGCATTGAGTTCCGCTGAAGGCTTGCGATTCGCGATGTACGAAGAGCGGCTGCGCCGAGGGAGCCAGAACCGTTTCGAGCCAACTCATTCTATCAGCGACGATCTAAGCAAACTTTCCTTGGCCAGCTTGCCGGCGTATGCGCAGTCGCGACGCCGGCCCTAATTCTCGCAACCATCGCATTGTTCGAATGTTTGGTTGGAATCATTGTTGGGCAGATTTTTTCCCGAAATCCAGGAAGGCTTCATGGGAAGTCTGCCACAAAAAAAGGTTTAAAAAGCCTTATACTGCTGCACGATGGCGCTTTTTGGCTGCCTAGAGCGCCCTTTCGAGCCTGGGTTTCCCGCCACGGCGATCCATGGCGGCGTGAGGGAGCCTCTTCGGTATCCGTTGAACAAGCCGACAATCGTAATTCCCGCGAATGCGGTCCCTAACCGAAGAAACGGCGCATAAAGCCGCCGCGGTTGCCGGATTCTGCCTCGGCCGCGCGATTTTCTCTTTGAATCTTTTTGTTTGCTTGGGGCATTTCCGGCATCGGCAACTCGTTAGGCGGCGTGTTGGAAAGCGCGCCTAGGGGCCGTGTCACCACAAGATGTTGAGCTTCCTCTGTTCCAACAAGCCGCTCCGCCTCCCTAAATCCTTTCCGAAGATCCGGGGGGCGGCTGGTCATGTTATGCGCATCGGTGGCGAGGATGTGGACAAGCCCCTCCTCCAACATCCGCTCAGCCCAGTAGCGGGGGCGCTTGCCAAACCTTCCGCATAGCGATCCCGAGGTAATCTGCATCCAAACACCGCGCGAAGCGAGCCGCTCGATTACATCATATTTGCTTTCGATCCACGAAAGTCTTTCGGGATGCGTCAACACGGGGATGTAGCCGCCGAGAAGTATATTAAAGAAGAGGTCTTCCAGCCTGGCAGGGGCGACATGGTGTGGAGGCTCGACCAGGACGTAGGAGGAGTCCGCTATCGGGAGGAGGTGGCCTTGCTTCAAGCCAGCGACGAAATCCGGAACGATGTGGTTGTCAGCCCCCGTCACCAGCTTCAATGCAATGGAGGCGTCGTCGAGACAGCGCTGAAGCTCAGCAACCGCCTGCTTAATTTGCGGGCCGGAGTTGTGATAGAGACCGGGCAAAATATGCGGCGTGCACGCGACGCATTGAACTCCTTGGTCCACGAAAGCGCGGGCCATCGCCAAGCTAGTCTCGTAATCTGGCGCTCCATCATCGATACCCGGAAGCAGATGGCTGTGAAGATCATACATGGGACAACCATTTGAAAGCATACATAACCAAAACATCCTGGCCTAGCCACTGTCTTCTATCATGGCGGATCCGAATGCGCAAATGGCGTGTACTCCGGCCTCGACAACTATCCATAGTTGTAACACAAATACCACACCACAACCTAGAGATGAAGGCTACGGCAAGAGATCGCTTGTTCGAACTCGTAAAGCTTGGGTAAGACCAGCACAACTATTGATGGAAAAATGGGGGTGTGCCGATGGAGAATTTTAATAAGCCGGGGCGAAAGGCGCCGCGCGCGTATATTTCGGCGGCTGTGATTGTCGCATTTCTCGCGACAAATGCAGAAGCGGCGCTTCTTACAAATGTTGACGGTAAGGTGTCGGTTAATCACGGCAGCGGTTTCCGCCCCTCCGGCGGCGGCGATGCGCTGGCGCCAGGCGATCGCGTAAGCGCCGGCGAAGGTTCGGCTGACATTGTCTATGATAATGGATGCTCCGCTAGGGTTGGACCGCATCAGGTGGTGGTCGTGCTTTCATCGCCTCCGTCTTGCAATGGAGGAGGTCTGAAGGACACTGCGATGGCGGCGCCTTTCGGCTATGGTGTGGATCCGCTCATCGTTGGCGGCGTGGTGGCTGCAGGCGCTGTCGGCTTGGCGGTTGCTTTGTCGAACGGTAACAGCAGCCCCGCTAGCCCGTAAGCTCGTCCGTAATTGCCAATGGGACGGAGCAAGGTGTTTGCTGCGCTCCGTCCCGTTACGCTGGCTAATGCGTTGCAATGATTGTGACCATTGTCGCGGTTCGATTTGCGGGCCTCTTCTTGCGCTGAGAGCTTGCGCAAGAGCCATGCTTGGGAACTCTAGCGAGCCGTTTGGGCTGGCTTTGCTTTTACCAGCACCATGCTGGGAGCGATGGCTGGACCGCGCAGATAAACCCCGGCCACGTCTCTGCGAGGGGCTTTATCTCGAAGAAATACCAGGTAGTGAGCCGGTGAAGGCGCTAAGCCGACCGCAGCATTCTCGCGTCCACGTTCAGCTTCGTGCGCGAATAAATCAAATCGAGAAGCAGCAAGACACGATCGCTCTCTCGCACCTCAATAATTTCACCGACGAGGCCGTCGAAGGGGCCGCCATCGATCTTCACAGCCTGACCTGGCCGAAAAGTGATGTCCTGCTTCCTGATAGCGCCGTCGATTTCGCGTGCCTTAAGGCTTTCGACGAAGCCAGCGGGCAAAATCGCCGGAAAATCGCCATTTCGCACTACTGAGCGCACGCCGTATGTTCCAAATATTGATCGAATATTAAAAGGTGAATTTCGCTCAAGGAACAAATAACCGGGGAAAAGCGGACGCTGCGCATCGTAAGCACGGCGAGCATGTCGGATGTGTTTCATAATCATCGGACAGTATACATTATAGTTTTGCCGGATAAGATTTTCTGCCGCAAAACTCTCCCGATGGTTATGGGTCATTATTACTATCCAACTTGCGGATCTTGTTTGAACATTATTCTGAGTGATCACTAGTCTAACACCAAAATTGCTTGCTATGGCTTAGAGATTTCTAGGTACGGAAGGCATTTATTAGCAACTTTATTGGTATTGTCAATGACAAGTCTTGAGCCTTGCACAGCAGGGGATGTCGCCGCGCGATACGCGGGACCCGCTGCCGTGGACCTCCCATGAGGGATGAATAGAGCGGTTCCCGAACATGGCGCACCGGCGTTTGAGTGGCGGCAGCAACGGCTCCGGCGAGGCCTTTCCGTGACAAGCCGCCCCCCGGCGATCTCCGGACCCAGCGACTCCCCCCTGGACAAGCCCGCAAACATAATGCCGCGTTTACAATCCGTGGACGCTGCGTCAAAACTTGCGCTGAGATATCGTCACCGGAGCGAACCGAATGTCATCCTACGACCATAAGATCGAGAACCTCGGTTTCCAGGGCTTCGTCAACACCGTTTTCGGCCGCGTGGCCACGCGCTACGATCTCATGAACGATCTCATGTCGGCCGGCGTGCACCGGATTTGGAAGGACGCGGCCGTCAACTGGCTCGCGCCCTCGCGCTCGACCTCATCGCTTCTCATCGACGTCGCGGGCGGCACGGGCGACATTACGCGGCGCTTTTTGCACGCGGCAGGCCCGGGATCGAAGGCCATCATCTGCGATATCAGCGGCTCTATGATGGAGGAGGGCGCTCGCCGCCTTGCGGACGAGGCGGCGCTGGGCCGCGTGCGGTTCGTGCAGGCCAACGCCGAGTCGCTGCCGATCAAGGAGAACACCTCTCAATTCTATACGATCGCGTTCGGCATCCGGAATGTGCCAGGAATACAATCCGCGCTTAACGAGGCGTTCCGTGTTCTGAAGCCGGGCGGCCGCTTTCTCTGCCTGGAATTTTCGCGGGTGGAAGTCCCATTGCTGGATTCCGCTTATTACGCCTTTTCGGACGCCGTGATCCCGGTGCTAGGCCGGGTCGTCGCAGGCGACGCCGAGCCCTATCGCTATCTGGTCGACAGCATCCGCAAGTTCCCCGATCAGCGCCGCTTCGCTCGCATGATCGAGACTGCGGGGTTCTCCCGCGTGCAATATCGCAATCTTTCGGGCGGCATCGCCGCCATCCATTCCGGCATCAAGGTTTAGAGCGGAAACGCGGAATAGCCCTATTCGACCGGAAAGCCGGTCTCGGCCAGCGCGCTGCTGATTGGCGGGATCACAACGGCTTCGCCTCATCGCAAGCAAAGCGATGCAATCCCGGAGCAGGGCAACTAACTAATGACGTGATGGGTCCCAGGCAGAAGCGGCCTTGGCAATGACTGCCGCCATTCAAACGTCCCTTGCTCTAGTTTGAGTTCAATCCTCTGAACCGGTATTCGCCATTTTCGAGCTCATCAAACAGCTCGCCTAATTGCGGATGCCTCAGCGGCTCGCCGCTGTCATCGGGCAGCAGGTTCTGCTCGGAGACGTAGGCGACATATTCCGTGTCCTCGTTTTCCGCCAGCAGGTGATAGTAGGGCTGATCCTTCTCGGGGCGGATCTCCTCCGGGATCGAGAGCCACCACTCCTCAGTATTGCTGAATTCGGGGTCGACGTCGAAGATTATCCCGCGAAACGGGAAAAAGCGGTGCTTGACCACCTCGCCGATGGCATATCTCGCCCGCCGTTCCTTCATCATGGCGTTTTGAACATCATTTTGCATGTTATACAAGGGTTTGAATCCTAACTCTGCAGCGCAACCAAAAGGCCGGTCACGCCGCCGGCCTATCCTTTGCCGTGACCATATCGCTCAAGTCAACCATGACTTTGGCCTGTTTCCAAGTGGCGTCGTCCTGCATTTTGCCATCAACCATAACGGCGCCAGTCCCGTCGGGCATCGCCTCCAGAATTCGCCTGGCGAACGCCACTTCGGCAGCGTCCGGCGTGAAGACGCGGCGTGCGATTTCGATTTGCGAAGGATGCAGCGTCCAAGCCCCCGCGCAGCCTTGAAGAAACGCGTTGCGGAATTGCGCTTCGCAAGCGGCCGGATCGGCGAAGTCTCCGAACGGCCCGTAAAAAGGCTTGATGCCATGTGTCGCGCAAGCGTCCACCATGCGCCCGACGGTGTAGTGCCACAAGTCCTGCTGGTAGAATGCCCGCGGCGCCGTCCCGCCCGCCGTCGCGTCAGCAAGCACGCCATACGACGGATGTCCGCCGCCGACCCGCGTCGTCTTCATCGCGCGGCTCGCGGCCAGATCGGCGGGTCCAAGGCTCATGCCGTGCATGCGCGGGCTCGCGCCTGCGATCTCCGCGACGTTGTTGACCCCTTCCGCTGTCTCGATCAAAGCGTGGATCATCACCGGTTTTTTTACGCCATGCTTCGCCTCAAGCTGGGCGAGCAGCTGGTCGAGGTAATGAATATCCCAGGGCCCCTCCACCTTCGGCAGCATAACGACATCGAGCTTGTCGCCGGCGGCGGCCATGATCTCAAGCAGATCGTCGAGAACCCAAGGACTGTTTAAAGCGTTGATACGCGTCCAAAGCCCAGTGCTGCCGAAATCGTTCGCACGCGCCAACTCGATAAAGCCCCGCCGCGCCGCTTCCTTGTCAGGCGCCGGGATCGCGTCTTCCAGGTTTCCGCAAATTACGTCCACCTGCTTGATCAGCTCGGGGATCTTGGCGCGGATCTTCTCGATCTGCGGCGCGACGAAATGGATCATGCGCTCGAGGCGCACGGGCTTTTCCACGAATGGGGCTGGAGCGCCCGTCGCGAGAGCCTTGAAGAACTTCGAGGGTGATCGTGTCGCCGCCATAGGGAACCTCCGCCTGCCTAATCCACTAATTGTCTGCGCATGCAAATCCGGCCAAATTGTCGAGGACCCGATCAAGATGCGATCGGACTGCCGAGCAATGTCCGAGTCCAGCGAGAATAGCGTTAGGCTGCTGCTCGAACGCGCCCCCACCAATCTCACCTGCCGCGTTGCCGATAAGCGTATTTACGCTTTCCTTCGTGGCTTCCATATGGAATTGCAGGCCGAGAACTTTCATGCCAACCGCGAAAGCCTGGTTCGCCGTGACGGGCGTCTTCGCAAGCCGTTCGGCATTTGCCGGAAGGTCGAATGTTTCGCCGTGCCAGTGAAAGGGGGTAAATTCCGCAGGCAGACCCTCGAAAAGCGCGTGCGCCGTTTCCGTTCGCTGCACCGGGAACCACCCGATCTCCTTGTGAGACCCGGCATAGACCTTCGCGCCAAGCGCTTTCGCTATGATCTGCGCTCCAAGGCAAACGCCCAGTACGGTCATTTTTGCGTCGATCGCATCGCGCACAAGGCCAATTTCCGGTGCGAGCCAAGCGAACGCCGCCTCGTCATTTGCGCTCATCGGTCCGCCCATCACGGTCAGGATGTCGAAAGCCGGCAGCCCCGGAAGCGGATCGCCGCGATAAAGATGAGCGATCGTCATCGACACGCCGCGCGCCGCGGCCCAATCCGCGATCGCGGCGGGACCTTCGAAGGGGACGTGTTGCAGAACCGCCATCCTCATAATCTTAGCGCCCCGATGCAGAGTTCCGAAATGTGGTCTTCCGGAGCTGGAAAAAAAAACTCGGCAAGACAACAAACTCTAAGCAAGCATTCGTCAGCCAGCCAAGGAATGTCCGCTTAGGCGCGACTGCCTTGGCGTCTGCCATCGTCATGTCGAATTGTTTCATCGACTGCTGGGACCTCGCGCGGAACTTTCTCAACCTGCAATGCGAAGACATCGAACAAGAGCTCGAAGCGCGCCAGAATCTTCGCCGAAGCAGCCGGAGCGCCAGCTATGATAAACTTCGAAGGCGCTCGTGTCACAACCATAAGGGCCCCGCGTGCTTCACGCACTATTTGCCTTCACGAATAAGGCTGGTCAAGTTATCGAGCCCGCGGCCCGGTCATGGGCAAAGGAACCATGTTGCTTCACGGGACAAGGGCCCCCGCCGAAACCCGGCGCTATCGCCGGATAAAGGCGCAGTGCCGCGTCGTGCGCGCGGCCCGCTGGATCAACGTCATTGCGATCCTCTTCATGATCGGAAGTGGCTGGCGTATCTGCAACAATGTGCCAATCTTCAGCTGGCTTACATTCCCCGAATCGGCGATGCGGGAGGCGATCCTGAATTACTTATAATCTCAACAAGGATGCGGCTTTCTCGAACCGGCGGCTGTGGCATTTTGCAGCGATGTGGGTTGTGAATGGCTTGGTGGCGCTTGCCATCGGCCCTTTGAGCGGGCCGCTGCATAGGAAATCGTCGCCGGTGAGGGTCTCGGGGCTCATGCACGACATCCTCGAAGCGCTGAGCTTCAACATCGCCCATGACGGCGTCACGGTCTACACTAGGCGCTATGTCATGCACCAGCGCGCGCTTTCGCGCGCCCAGTCATCGTACGATGATGTACAGCAAAGCCGGCATGATAACGTCCGGTGAGAAATAGAACGGGACTTCGCCGATCCTGACCGCGCCGAGATGCTCATAGAAGGCTGCCGCCGCCGGTTGGGCGTAAACGATCAGGGCGCCTGCGTTCACTGTTCTCGCGCGAGCCACGGCGGCCTCGAACAGCATCCGGCCGAGGCCCTGTCTCCAGAATGGCGGATCGACGTAAAGGCTGGAAAGCAAGGCGATTCCGTGGACCGCAGTCGGCGCGACGCACTCAACGCCGCAGACGGCGCCAGACTGGTGTTCTATCACTTGGACTGCTCCGGCCGAAATCGAGGGCAATGCTATTGTGAGAACCGGCATCGCCCGCGAGATGAAGCCATCGCCGTGGCCTGCTTCTCTTGTCGCGCGCACGCAGAGCTGGGTCAGTTCGGCTTGTTCATCGGGCCGAGCGGCGCGAACCGAATAAGGTTTCGTCATGCTTTCCTATGCCCTATGCATTAACGACTGCATACCGGCTAGCAGTATATGACGTCTATGACAGCAGTATATTTCCTTTCTCCCGGTCATCGTTGCCTGCGCCTTTCGTTAAGCCGATGGGCCACAGTTTTCCCAAGTCCGGAAGCGCACTGCCCTGACGAAGGGCCAGCGCGCTTCCAAACAGGACAGGTCTTCGTCAGGATAGAAAACTAGAATGCTCTCCAATGCGCGGCCTTGTGGCGGCGTCACCGAAGCGGGGGGCATTTTCCATGGATTTGACCGTCAACGGAATTGCGCCGGCAAGCCTTGACAGCGTGGACATTGCGAACGGGAGCGATGGGGCGCAGGCTTTCGAGGCTCAGCTGACGAAGCAAACGCAGCAGGCCCCAGCGCAGCATAATAACCCGCAACCAAGCCACACGGATTCTTCTCACCATGCCGGCGGGAGCTTTTTCAGCCGCGCCATGGGCGTGCTGCAGGCCGGCGCCGGTATCCTGGAAACCGTTGGCGGCGTGGCCGGAGGCATCCTGACCTCGGAAACAGGTATCGGCGCCGTGGCAGGCGGAGCGGTCGCGCTTCACGGGCTGGACGATATCCAGGCCGGCGTCAGGCAGGCGTGGTCGGGTCAATCGACCGAAACTCTCACCCAGCAAGCGGCTACGGGCGCCGCGAAGACACTCGGCGCCAGCCCCGGCCTCGCGGTCGCAATTGGCGTGACTACCGACTTTGCAGCCGGCGGCGTGTTTGGCGGCGGCGAGAAGGCTGCGGTCAAGGCGCTTGAGGAAGGCGGCAAACTCGTCGAAGACGGGGTCAAGGCCGGGAAGGGTCTGCAAGACGCCTCCAAACTCGAAAAGCCGGCCAAGAGACGCTCAAGCTTGAAAGAGGCGCGCAAGAGGCGGAAAAGGCCGCAAAAGCCGAACGCGCCGCTCTTCATGAGGTGGACGCCGCCTCAGGCGGCAAAGGGAATTGGTCGGCCGAACTCAACCATCCCCAGCCGAACACCATCTACCATGTGGACGGCACGAAGACATATCGCACGGATGAGTTGGGCCGCGTGTCGCAGGTCGATGGCGAACTGTCGCTCACCAGCAGGGACCGCAACACGTATCAGCAAGTCGCGGCGGGGCATCGCGGCAACGCGGGCGATGAAGGCGGCCATCTGATCGCCACCATCATGAGCGGCTCGGGCGAGCGCCTGAACTTGGTTCCCATGAATGGCAACCTGAACAAGGGCGCTTGGAAAACGATGGAGAATGGCTGGGCCGAGGCGCTGAAAGAGGGCAAGCCGGTCAAGGTGTCGATCGAGCCTGTTTATTCGGGGAAAAGCATCCGGCCCGAGAGCTTCAACGTCACATACAGGATTGGCAACGAGCGCCCGGTTGAGCATATCTTCAAAAACTCACCGGGAGGTGTTTGATGGAGAGCCGGGATTCAGAGATATACCGCGAAATTGGCCAGCTTCTCTACGACGCGGCTCCGAAGGACGCGCGGAACATAATCATGCGGGCGAAGCTTTCCAGCGAAGGCGATCACGCGCAACTCGAATTCGATTACACCAATCCGGCGGGCGCCACTTCGTGGTTCACGGGTGGCGGAGCGCTCAACACGAAGTTGTTGGACTTGCTCGTCGCGCTTCGGGATTTCTTCGTGTCGCAAAACCAGCCGCGGTGGACACAATGCGAGTTCACGCTCGACACGCAGACCGGCAAGTTCGGGATGAACTTCAAATACGACTGACCCTTTTGAGTTTCCGCAAGCCAAGCTGTTCCGCGCCAGATTTCCCGGCTCAAGCCCCCTCACTGCAGCCCTCTCCCGCAAGCTCGCCTTGGCGAGCTTGCCACTTTGGAATGTCCGCATATGCAAGCGATGCGGAGGGGAGAGGGAGTAGTTCGCGCTTGCAACACCGTCCGCCCTTGGCGAAGGGCGGGAACCCGGTCGCCGGTTGTCGCCGTCTCTTAACCCTGTGTTAACCTCGGTATCTTGCATTTGAAATCCGCTTTTAAAAATCACCAGCTTCTCCATCAATGCGAGCATGATAGCCGAAAGCTCCTTAGCAAACCGTAAGCTTAGGTTTTTCAATGATATAGCCGTTGCGCCGTCACCGGCGAAGCAAGGTGCGGCAACCGCCGCTGCAACCGCAGGATGGGTTTTATGCTTAACGAGCGCAACTATCTATATTTAACGGACTTTTCCGAGTTCCGCTTTTCGCGGGTAAAGCGCGTTTTGGCAGGCAAAATGGGCCGGAAGTAATGTCCGCGGGCCGCCGTTAACCACGACGAGTTTAACCATGTTCAGGCGCTGCAAAATCCGCCGCGCGCTTGAGCACGCATTTGGCCGGATTATGCTTCTCAATAGATTTCGCCGATGACGCTGCCGCGAAATGATCAGCCGGATTTGCTATCAATATCTTCAGCGGTTGGTATTAAATTTGCCCTGTCGCTTTCAGAGCCTTGATGAACGCCTCGAAAAACGTCTCGGTTAGTGACGAGCCAATATCCGCGCGTTGAGCGAGCTTCGTCGCGAACTCGTCATCGAAATGGATCGGTGTTTTCTGCCCTTGCGCGATATTGAGGATATCGCTTGCCTGTTCGCCCCTGCCTTTGCACACAATAATAGGGAGCGGCGTTTCGTTTCGCACGAAGCGAAGGCCAATGGCAGTCGATAAGCCCTCAATCACGATTGTCGCGTCGGCTTCCGTATATTTTGAGGCTTGCTGCAGTAAGCGCCTGCGAAGGCGGCGCTGCGTCGTGCGCACCTCAGGCGAACCCTCCTCATCCTTGCGCTCGCGCTTTGCTTCGGTTTTGGTCATGCGTTGATCGCGCTTGAACAGCCAGGTCTGCAGAAGTATGTCGATCATCCCTGCCAATATGAAGATCGAAACCGCGATCATGATCATCGGAAAAGCGATCTGGTTCGCCACCGGACCGACGCAGTTAAATCCGCAGAACGGTATGGAAAATGCGGCTTTCAGGCCGCTTGCGAGGGCGGCCAGACAGAACCCGCATAGCAGGCCAATTTTGATGATATTCTTGGCTAGCTCCACTGCGGTGCGAACCGAAAAGATGCGTTGGAATCCCTCCACCGGGTTCATTTTATTAAAATCGAGTTTTATTGGATCCAGGGAGAATAGAAATCCTCGATTAATGACGATGTTTGCGACAATAACCACACAGACGACTATCACGATTAACGTTGCGAGATAAAGCCCGAGAAAAACGCCAAGCGTGTTTAGCGCCTCGCTTGAGGCCAAATCGAATGGCGCATTTTGCAAGTTGAAGATAACGTTTACCGTGGTCCTAAAGTCATGAGAAAAACTATTAGCAGTTATCATGAGGTAAAAACATGCGACCGTGGTTGCAGCTCCGGAGACCATGTCGTTGCTCCGCGATATCCGCCCCTTCTTCCGCAAATCCTTGAGTTTTTTTGCTGAGGCCGGAAGCGTCTTCTCCTCGGAGGTGTCGCTTTTACTCATGGAGAAAGCCTCTGACGGTCTCCACAACCGTTTTTGTAGTGCCGAATTCAGGCATGAAATAATCGATGGCGTAAATCAAATAAATCGGTATCGTAATGAAAAAAGCAACGTTTCTGAACGACATCGACATATCGAAGACATTAATCTGCGGCACGAAGCGCGCTATAACTATTAGTATAAAAAATGCGAGAACAACGATGAGAAGTATCGGAGCTGCGAGAACTAGAGCTGAGCGCATCAATTTATCTAGGACAGCAACAAACTTCATTGCTGCCACTGCATTTATATCGGGTAGATCCTGCAATATGGGCCATGCCTCGTAACTCGTATAAATGATATCCGAGATTATCCTGAGGCCACCGGCAGATACGAACACGAATATAATAAAGATAGATAGCAGCGTGCCCGTGATGCTGGATTCCGTTGTGCCTTGCGGGTCCTGAAGCTGGGCATCCGGGGCCTGCCTGACAAAGTCGAGAATATTGCCCGCGGTCTCAAGCGCCCAGAATGGAAGCCCCAGAACAATGCCGAGAACGATGCCGATAAGAGCCTCCTTAAAGCAAATAAAAGCTACAAAGAAAGCGGAGAAAGATTCGACCTTTTTGACCTCGGCCGCCAGCGGCTGCAAAATCGGAAGAGTAATCGCGATCACTACAACGGCGCGGAGCATCTCGGGCAGTCCAAGGCGCGTTGTCACCGGCAGGAACGTGAACATCGCATACGCTCGCGGAATCGCCACCGCCAGCGCTATCAAGTACAGCTGAATGATGCTGCTAGCGGCGCCGATTTCGATCATGCGCTGTTACCATCGCCGGCGTAGCGGCGCTCATCGCGTCATGGTGGGAAAATCTTCGAAAATACGCTTCGAATGTTCGAAAAGAGGGCGCGTGAGAAGCGCTCCGAAAAAAGCCAGCGTGAGGCCGACCGATATGACCTTGACGGTTAAGGGAAGCGTCTGATCCTGAATCTGGGTCGCCGCTTGCAGGATCGCCACCGTCAGCCCAATCGCCATCGCCACAAGAAGAGGCGGCAGAGCGACAATGGCGACAATCTGCATCATGGTCTGGAATTGCGAGATGATCGTTGATTCAATCATGTCTACTCCGCACGAATGTTTGGATTGAGAGAATTGTTATACCAGCCGCCGAATTCCTGGCCGCTTCCGTTGTCGTCCGGCCCCCGTCTGCACGAGGAGAAACTCCGCCGGCGCCGTCATAGCCGCGCTTGACGCAACTATCCAGAGAAACAGGCATGAATATCAATTGTTTACGGGATGGCCGGGTCAAGCCCGGCCATGACAAAAGGGGCAATGCGATTTTTTCACACGCTCCATCGCGGGCATTACACAAAGCGGGGCCGAAGATTTGGCGGTTGGCGTTAGACATAGCTGAGCACCAGGCCATGGAACAGTTTCGACCAGCCTTCGACACTCACGAACAAGAATAGCTTGAAAGGTACGGAGATCGTTATAGGCGGCACCATCGACATTCCAAGCGCCATCAAGATGGCCGAAATAATCAGATCGATCGCGATAAAGGGAAGATAAATCAGAAAGCCGATTTCGAAGGCTCGCCGAAGCTCCGAGATAACAAACGACGGGATCAGGATGGCCAGATCGCTGCTCGTCGCCTCCTGCTGCATTTCTTCCGGCCAAACGCGCTTCGTAGCGTTGAGAAAGAACTCCCGCTCCGCCGGTCTTGTGAAACGCGTCAAATATTCGCGAATAGGTTCCCGGGCTTTCTCGCCAGCCGACATCCAGTCTTGAAAAGTCTCAAGCTTCACGCCTGAGCTCTGGATTTGTTTGTAGATTTGCTGCGCAACTGGGGCGCTGATGAAGATCGTCAAGACCAGGGCTACGCCATAGAGGATGACATTAGGAGGCGTCTGCTGGATCCCAAGCGCATTCCTCAGCAAAAACATGACGACCGATATCTTGATGAAGGACGTCATGGTCACAACAGCGAAAGTCATAAGCCCGAGGCCGCCGACAACGACAACAAGCGTTACGATGTTCGGCTGGAAGCTATTCATGATTGAACAGCCGGGTGACGCGTATACCCAAGGTCTCGCTAATGCGGACGAGTTCCCCTTGGCCGATGCGGCGGCTTCCCGCCAGGATATCCACGGCGGCTCTTGGATCACGGCCCAGTTCGAAAATGTGGCCTTCCGCGAGCGCCCTCAATGCGCCGAGCTCCATTTCTTCCCGGCCCACCTCAAACGTCAGTTTGATCTGGATATCATCGAGATTTCCATCGAGCGGTTGGCTTTCGGCGATTTCGTTCGCGGTATCCGTCATGCTCCAAACCTTTCTTTGCTCATCGCTTAGAGGAAAGAGAGGTTCCAGAAGGGAGACCCTCCCGTCCTCCCATCGCGCACGCGCCCCATAGCGCTCACCAAACACAGCCAGCATCTCGGGTTGCGCGAGCGGGCTATCCACCAGCAGCACGTCATTCAGGCCAAGACTTTCAAGCTCCTCAAGCGTGACCTGTGCGCATCCAGCCCGAACCGCCAGCATCACCGGAAGCTCGACGAGCGGTTTTGTGGGCGAGGGAAGGCTGCTTAGCCACTCCACGACGCGATGGGCCAGTTGCAGCGGTAAAATCAGTTCGACCCAGTATTGCTCGCCGTTTAGCGCACAGGATGCGTCGAGACGAAGCGCGTCTTGAAGCGCAGAGCTGCGGCTCAACGGCAGGAGTTCCTGCGGAATGATCGCATCTTTCAATCCGCGCTCGATCGCTTCGAACGCGGTGCTGAGCCGGTGTTCAAGGAGCAGCAGCGCTGACTGAGGGCTTAGCGCGGAGTAATTTACGCCGTAGTCCGCAATAATTCCAGCCAGGAGAGCGGTGGGCGCTATGAGCTGCGCGAGAGAACCCCCAATACTGAAAGTCAGGGCGAGCAGGTTCTCGTTCGCGGGCTTTACGGTTCGGAACCGTGGCGTCAGTCCTAAGCGCAGGCGTGGATCGTCAAATTGAAAAGCGGCACGGCGTCCGTACCAAGCATTTGACGCTGTGACAGCTTCAAGTCTCAAGAAAGGGAAATCCGGCGCCGCGGCTCTTGCTTCAGCACAAGAGCGGTCCTCTTTTGCGCCCGGCAACGGAGCAGCCTCGGTGTTGAAGGGATGCCGGCTATAGTGATGCATTGCCGCCTACCGGGACGTTCGAGGATGATGCAGGGTGTCTTCGATCGTCAGTTCCTCTCGATGGCTTTCGGCCTTCTGGGACTTCTCCGTTTCCCGCTTCATGAGCGCAGCCCATTTTTGCTGTGCCCGAAACACCTTCGCGTGCTTCACCCGAGCCCGATCCGCCTCCGCGCCTGCGTTGATGGCTGCGTTCTTGGCCTTCCCGCACTGCTCCGCCAGCAGGTCCAGTTCGGCGTTCCTGGAGTCGACCCTGGAACGCATCTTGTCCAAGTCCTCGGACGAAACGTGTCTGCCGGTGATTTCTTCATAAAGTTGAGTTTGCTGCACTCGAACGCTTTCAGATTGTATTTGAAGATGCTCTTCAAAATGCGCGGCCCGTGCCCCAGCGAGATCGCGGGCGCGGTTGCTCGATTCGAGTTCGGCCGTCGCGCTTCTCTCGCGGGTCTCGCGCAGTTTTTCAATGGCTTCCAGCTTCGTCAGAGTCATCCGGCAAGGCTCCTCAGCGATTGAAGTGTCTGGTTGAAATCAGAGTGCTCACGAGAGGATTGTCGCAAGAACTGCTCAATGGCTGGCCATTTGGCGATCGCCTCATCCGCGAGCTTGTCACCACCCGGCTGATACTCTCCAACCTGGATCAAGAACTCGATCTCGGTTCGCTTCGAGATCAGTTGACGCACCTTTTGAGCGGCGCTCAGATGGTCCGGATTGACAACGTCGATCATGACGCGGCTCAGACTGGCGGGGACATCGATTGCCGGAAAATGGCCCGCTCGCACCAGCTTGGGCGAAAGAATGATATGCCCGTCGAGCAAACCGCGGGTCTCTTCGGCGACAGGGTCGGACGTGCCGTCTCCCTCGACCAAAACTGTAAAGAAAGCTGTGATCGAACCTTGGCTTGCCATCCCGGCACGTTCGAATAGCGCCGGAAGCGCCGTAAAAACTGACGGCGGAAAGCCGCGCCGGGTCGGGGGCTCGCCGGCGGCCAAGCCGATCTCGCGCATGGCGCGGGCAAGCCGGGTGATGCTGTCGACCACAAGCAGAACGCGAGCGCCTTTATCACGGAAATGCTCGGCGATCGTCATCGCGGTCTGCGAAGCTTTCACGCGCTCGACTGAAGAACGATCCGAAGTCGCAACGACAACAATAGAGCGGGCGCGGGCTTCAGGAGAAAGCTGCCGCTCGATGAATTCCCTGACCTCGCGCCCCCGTTCGCCAACAAGCGCGATCACGTTGATATCGGCGCCGGATGTCCTCAAGATTTGCCCCAGAAGGAGCGATTTGCCAGTCCCCGGCTCGCCATAAATGCCAATTCTTTGGCCTTCGCCGCAGGTCAGGAGGCCATCTATGGCGCGCAAACCGAGGGAAAGCGGGCGATCGATAATGCGACGCGTGAGAGCGGGCGGCGCCATATTCAAGAGCGGCCGCGCCGGCATATTGGGAAGGCTTCCTTTTTCGGCGCCATCCAGGGGATGCCCGAAACCATCCAGCACCCGGCCCAGCAGCGCGTCTCCCACCTGCACATCAAGGAAGCGGCCGGTCGTACTGACCTCCGTCCCCGTGGAAAGCCCCTGCAACTGCCCAAGCGGGCTCAGCATCGCCACCATGTCGTCGAAGCCGACGATCTCAGCGTAGCTCGTCACGCCGCTGGCGATATCGCGGAGCGTGCAGACCTCGCCGAGCCTCGCGTCTGGCACCATGGCATGGATGAGGTTTCCGACAATGCGCTTCACGCGGCCCTTCACAGGGCGCGTGTTGACTGCGTCTACGGCCTCTTGCAGGCGAGGCATAATTTCCAGGAGCCCGTTTTGCGGCATCGCGATCACAACTCAATTCCAACGCCGGCCGCGCGCAGGCTATCGGCCAGGATTACAAGCTGCTTTTCGATGGAAAGATCGACCACCCCGAACTCGCTGACGAGCCGGCATCCAGTCAGCGGCAGCTTAGGATCCTGACGCAGGAGGAGCTTTGACTGTGTGGCCGCGTCAAGGGCAGCCAGAAGTTTCTCGCGGACATCATCGAAGACCTGAGGCGCTACGTAGAGCGTGAATTCGGCGCCAAGATCCAGAGCCTTGAGGGCTTTCAGAACCGTTGACGAAATGGCCTCGCCAGGCTCGATCGCGCCAACAATTTCCTGAACGCTTCGGATAACCAGTTCGGCGATATCTTGGTTCAAGCGCCGGTAATGGGATTGAGCTTTCGCCTGCATTTGCGCCATCAAATCGATGACATCTTTTATTCCGGCGTCGCGGCCTTGCTCGTAGCCTTTGGCCCGTTCCCCGGCCACGATGCGGGGAATATTCTGCTGCGCATCCTCAAAGGCTGCTTTTGCGGCGTCCAGATAAGCATTGCCGTTCAGCCAGAAGGGGAGATCCGCGGCGCGAATGATGCGGCCGGCTGGTTTCTGGGCCCGGAAGTTCAGTTCGGTTGCGGGCTCCGCTCCGTTCGGCGCGTGCTTTGTGCTACTCATGGACTACGAACGCCTCCCCGCACTTTCTGATGATGGCCGGTCCGTAAATGCCGTGGTCCGGGGATGGCGTCCCGGACTCGAAATCGGGAGGGAATTTCAGTGCGACCCGCTTTGCTAAAGAAGCGGGAAGGGAATTCAGCCAGGCGATGAAGCAAAGATCGCCGTCGCGTAAAAGAGCCTCTTTTGTTGGCGGCGACGCTTCCAAAAGCCCGCTGTCTCTGATCGGAGCGAGATCGGCGTGAGCCACCGCCAAGCGAAACGTCTCATCGTCAATGACGCTCAGCGCACTTCCCAGAGCCTCCTTGCCGATCAATCTTGAAAGCGTTCTTCCATACCATATGGCGCCGGCGATCCCGGCCGCCCGCGACAGCGTTGCGTGATTGAGCAGCGCGATTGCGTGATCGATATCGTTCTTGATGGCCGGGCAAGCCTCAAGCTCATAGCGCCGAACGATAATTTGTGAAAGCCTCGGCCGCAGCCTCTCGCTTTCGCTTAGATGCTTAATGAGGTGGGACGGCACATCCGGCAGCCACTCTGAGCCGCGGCTGGAATGGATGTAGAGGATGGGCGCATCCTCAAAGTCTGAGCAGGATCTATTCAGGGACGAATTCATGAATCATACCGAATAACGATCACACTAACGGTGGATTTAACGTGGGCTCAGCTGACGCTCTTTCTCTTCGATCTGCTCGAGTACAGGCGCGATGCCTGCGGATACAGGAAGCCAAGAGCCACTAGCCATCCCAAAGCGCCGCTCGCGATGAGCACGGAGGAGGGAATGCCGTCTAGCAAGGCCGCCGTCTTCTCAGGAACCGCGCCCGGCGTTTCGGCTGTGGATAGCCGATGCCTTTTCTGACCCGGAACGAAGACTACGGAGACCTTATCGTAATTCAGTCCCTCTATACTGTTCGTCACCAGCGTTTTGATCTGAGGCAGGAGAGGAAGGATCGATATCTCGGGGTCATGCTTGATGAAGACAGAGGCTGACGACGGTTTCTGATCCTCGCGCAAAGGGTCGTTCTTTGGCAGAACGAGGTGGACGCGTGCGGCAAGCACACCGTCGATTTCCGAAAGCGTCTTCGAGAGTTCCTGACTAAGGGCATAGATGAAGCGCGCCCGTTCTTCGGTCGGAGAGGAAACCAGCTTATTGTCAGCAAACACATCGCCGATGGAGGCAAATTTTTGCCGCGGCAGCCCCGCGTCGTTCAGAATAGCCATCGCATCGGCGAAAGAGCCTTCATCAACCTTTACGACGCTAGACCCGTCCTTCGCGACAAGCCTGCTGGCAGGTATTCCATTCCGGATGAGCAGCGCCACGATCTCATTCGCTTCATTCTCCGAAAGCCTTGTGAATAAGTCGACGTTGCACCCAGCCAGAAAAAATAGCAGAGCAAAGATCGCCAAAGTGCGCAGAAACGCTACCGGCTTGAGAAGTTGCACCAACATATCCCCACCCCAAACTCTACTGCTACTGGCCCTTCATCAGATCATTGAAAACTTGAGTTGAATGTTTCGACGCGTTCGAAACCAACTCTGCTTCAATGGCGAACTCGAAACTGCGCTCGACGACGTGAAGGGCGCTCGCCGCGTTGAACGCGTTGTCCTTGCTGGCGACATCGGGCGCAGAGCCGGCCGTTTCGATCCCACTCGCTTTCGCGCCGCCTGACAACTTCGAGATAAAATCCTCCAGATCGGAGGAATAGCCCGACGTCCTTCCCTGAAAGCCTTGCATATACGAGGAGATGTCCTTCCCGAGATCGCCTTGATGATCTGACGGGCGAACCTCGATCTGCGTCGCCTCCGATACATTCAGGGCTTCGCGCTGAGCGACTTCGATGCCTTTTCGCCGCGCCTCCTCGGACGCCTGGAAAGAAGCAGCGGATGTCTCCGACGCTTTCACCAATCCAAGCTCAAAGTCCTGAGCTAGCTGTGACTGCCCAGCAACCAGCACTGCTTGCTGGATCTCCGCAGGGTTCTGTTTGGTGGCCTGCCCAACCGCCTCAACAGCGCCCAAACCTGCTTCGACGCTCATATCACCCCCAATTTTGGCGCAAACAAACACCAAATACCCATGACAAAAAAAGGGAGAAAATAATCACGTATCTTGAGGTAATACTTTTTCGCGCGCCAAGACAAAACTACCAATATTCTACTGAATAAGCGACAATATACATTGCGCAATACGTAGACTTATTACTAGACACCACGAACAGACCACTACCTATATGAAGACAATAGCCAAGTCAAATAAAAAAAACATAATTGTGATACTTTAGCACGATTGCAAAAATAAAACGAATAAACATCAGGTCGCCCAAAAAATGCCTTTTATATATGTTTTATGACAGTATACCGGCTAGCCTTAAACCTAATTGTTGTGACAATGTTTGAAGTCCTGATGACACACTAAACCGTTGTTTATCTTTGATGAATAGGTCCAGAGCCCTCATGTGCAGTAGGATAAGATGTGCAAGATGCGTGAGAAGATACAACCTGAAGTCCGCAAACTTCTAGCAGCCGTTGCAGTCGCTACAGTCTCGTGCCTCGCCGGGAGCGTGCACTCGACAAGCGCTGCGACTTTGCGTTTACCGGAAGGCGCTTACCCTTACAGCGTTGTCGAACAGGATCTGTCGGCCGTACTTCGCGAGTTCGGTCATAACGTTGGGGTTTACGTCGATATTAGCCCAAAAGTGCAGGGGCGAATGAGAGGGAGGGTCGCTCAAACAACCGCGAAGGACTTCTTGGACAATATCTGCGAGTCTTACGCGCTCGAGTGGTATTTTGACGGATATGCCCTTCATATCTCGACAGCGGACGAGAAGGCGACGCGCTTTCTATCGCTTCGGACGTTCACACTCGAAGATCTGTCTAACGCTCTACGCTTGCTAGGGTTTTTTGACGAGCGGTATCCTCTGCACGCCGCCCCGAGCGGCAAGACGGTGATTGCTTCGGGACCCCCACGTTACGTTGATCTCGTTGAGCAAACCCTCCTCGTGCTGCCTCACCCAGAAAATCTTCGCCTTGCGGCGCGAACTGAGGCGGTTCCGGAAACGGTAGTCTATCGGGCAGGCTCAATGGCGATTGTGAAGTTTGCGGGGGAATCGAAGGCCACAGAGTCGAAGAAGTGAAGCGCTCTTCCAAGAAGGCTTCGGCATCTCTATTGCCGGGCAGCCGCTCTCACTCCGCGAAAACAAAAGATTCTAGGCAGGCATTCGTTGGCTGGCCAAGGAAAGATGCTTAGGGAGCGGTAGGTGGCGGATAATGCAGGTTAACACCCTCATCCTGTCCTTCTCCCAACGGAAGAAGGGACGTCAATTCGATTTCATTTCGATCGATAAACCCTGCGCAATTCGCGTAAGCGCTTCAAACATAATCGGGCCAAATCTATAAACGGAAAAAGGGCCGCGGAACACCGCGGCCCTTTTTACTGACGTTTTGATTGTTATTGAGCAACCTTGGCCGAAGCGTCCTTCAAGGCGTTGCCCACCGAGTTGATCGCTGTGGTCGATGCGCTGACGCTCGTGGCGTACTGGAACATCTGCTCTTCGAATTGCAGCGTCTGCTGTGTAGTCGCATTGGAGGGTAGTGTGGGAGGCGTGAAGTTTGTGGGAATGGAGCCCCAAACGCCGCCGCCTGCTCCGCCGCCGCTGCCGCCGCCGCCATTGCTGCCCTGATTGGCAAAGAGCGAATTGACTTGGAAGTCGGCAGGGGTCTGGTCGATGGTCCCGCCTTCCAGGCTTTGGCCCCAAACGCCGCCTACCTGCTGCAGACGGCCTGCGTTGGTGGCGGTGATGTTGGTGTTCAAATACCCGCCGCCGTTTGTGATCGAGAGCGTGTAGTGGTCATTCTTAACCGTGATGGAGCCGTCCTTGTTCACGGTGACAGCGCCGTTCAGATAGGAGCCGGGCTTGCTCATGTCGATCTGCTGACCGTTGATCGTGAGCTGTCCGGGCTTGATGTCGATATCATCGCCATTCAGGTTGATGCCCATTTCGCCAACGGTCTCGGCGCCGCCATTGCCGTATGCCTGGAGCTTGCCGTTAACTTCGATGCCGGTGTCGCTCAGCAGGTTATAGATGCCGCCGGTCTGGCCTTGCACACTGTATGTCTGGCCCTTACCTCCGACGTAGTGAGGATCGCCCGTGATGCTGCCGGAACCGCTGACGCCCTGGTTGCCGTTACCGCCTCCCAGACCGCAGTTGCCTCCGAGACCACCAGCATTTCCAAGCATGTTGGAAAGCTGTCCGCCTGCCGCATCTTGCAGCAACTGCTCTGCGTCTTGCAATAGCTGACTTACGTCTTGTAGAAGACCTTGAATAGGAAACGTCATTGCGCCTTCCCCTGTCGCCTGTTGCTTATCCACTAAGTGGCGGCCAGCTTCTTCCAATGCCGGCCGCCTGCATTGTGTGGCCTACAATAGCGTCGCATCCTGACGATAACCTGTCCTCCACGGCGCCTGGCCGCTTCACGGGATCGCTTCGGAACACCTGGATGACGAGTGTTCGGCTTGAGTGGCCGCGATTTAACTTTAGGTATAAAGACGTGATGCAGTTACACTGTATTATTTTGCGACGCATCCAGAGGATAATGCCCCGCTTTGGCTG
This sequence comes from uncultured Alphaproteobacteria bacterium, assembly GCA_963766815.1. Classification (GTDB taxonomy): domain Bacteria; phylum Pseudomonadota; class Alphaproteobacteria; order Rhizobiales; family Rhodomicrobiaceae; genus Rhodomicrobium. The sequence continues at coordinate 28,829 of CAVYBZ010000028.1, forward strand.
TTTTTGAAGCTTGAACACGCAACCGCCACATCATCGCCTCACTTTTGATCATGGTCTCAACTGCTTTCGCATGAATGGAGGGTGGGCCTCATGCGCGTTGTTAAGTCGTACACAGTCGCAGATCCGCATATAAGCGTCCAATCTCAGCAGAATGAAAGCTCTAAACGACATATTGATCTGACCCTTTGGTTAGGTCTTCTCGTTTTTGTTTTTGTTTCGGTGCTTTCCTCATCAGAGACCCGAGCGCAGGCGCGAGAGGATTATCTTCCAGATTCCTCACGAGAACTTAAAATTTATATGTCGAGCGGGAAGCTCGTTAAGCTGGAATCGCCCGCCGCGTCGATGTTCGTCGCGGATCCGGCGATCGCCGATATTCAGCTGCCTGGGCCGGACAAAGTTTTCATTTACGGAAAGAAACCGGGGCGCACGACATTTTTTGCTTTGCGCGCCGACGGAACGCAGTCCGATTCATTTAATGTCGTCGTAACGTACAACACCGCGGACCTTAATCGTTACCTGCAAGCTCAGGCCGGCGACTACCCGGTCGAAGTCGTCGAGACGCCTCAAGGCATAGTTCTTGGAGGCGTCGTTCCGACCGCAGAGGCCGCCGAGCGCATAAAGGCCATCGCCACTCGGCTTGCTGGAGAGGGGAATCCAGTCATTTCGAGCCTGCGCATCAGCGGCTCGATGCAAGTTTCCATTCGCGTTCGCATTGCCGAGGTCTCGCGCAATGTGATGAAGAACTTAGGCATCAAATGGAGCATGGCTGCATCGACCAGCGTCTTCACCTTCGGAGTCGCAGGGACAGGCGGCTCCGGTACTTCAGGCGGTGCTTCAGGCAGCTCGGCAAGTGTCACCGCGGTGATAGACGCGCTTGCAAATCAGGGCCTCGTATCAATTTTGGCCGAGCCTACTCTGACCGCCGTTTCGGGAGAAAAGGCGAGCTTCCTGGCTGGCGGAGAGTTTCCGATACCGGTTGCGCAATCGGCGTCGAACAACCTCTCGGTCGATTACCGGAAATACGGCGTGAGCCTCGACTTCACTCCCGTCGTTCTGTCGGATCGCCTGATAAGCCTTAATGTCAAACCAGAGGTTAGCGACATCTCGACGGTCGGAGCGGTCACACTCAATAATATTCAAATTCCAGCTCTTACAACCCGGCGCGCGGAAACGACCGTTGAACTGGGTAGCGGACAAAGCCTTGTCATAGGCGGGTTGATTGAAAACCGGTTCAATACCGAGATCGACAAAATACCGGGAGCCGGGGATATCCCGGTTCTGGGCGCGCTTTTCCGGTCTACGCAATTCCGAAAAAATGAGTTTGAGCTGATAATCGTCGTAACGCCATACTTGGTAAGGCCCGCCGCTAGCGCCAACGCATTCAGGCTCCCCACCGACAAAGTGGCCCCATCAAGCGACATAGAGCGTATTCTAGGAGGGCGGTTAGCGACAGCTCCTGAGGGCTCCAAGCCTGCGGTCAAGCTCAGAGGAGATCCAGGGTTCATCTACAAATAGCGCCTGCGACGATATATAGGTGACATTTAACGAAGGAGCAGGCGGGATGTCAGTTCGAAAACTGAAGGCGCTGGTGATCGTAGCGAGCTATTTGACGGGGCTTAATCTCGCTGCGGCAAGCGGGCAGTCTTTTTCCGCCTCGTGGATCGCCTCGCCGGAAGTTCAAGAGGGCCGGATAGCATACCCCAGCGGCGGCCGGGCGCAGTTGCTCGACAGTTTCGGCTTTGCGTCTTCGGATACAGTCAACGGCGAACTTGGTTTCGTCGGCCTCAAAATGGCGGCGACAGCTTCTTCGCAGGAGTTAGCCGATATCGAAGCAATGTTTCAAAATATCGCCGCCGCCTCCAGACGGCCCCCTGAGCCGCAGACAGAGACGCGTACAAGCTTCACTAGACTGGCTCATAACTGCGCTTTCCCCCAAGAAGATTTAGATACGGTTTGGTGGAGCGGGCGGATGGACAACAGCTTCGATCCGGCGCTTGGCTGCAATACACACTCTAACCTGGATGCGATGATTAGCAACCCCAGAGACCTGATCGCCGGTCGCGGCACCCGGTATTCGGACGGAGATCACGCCGCGGCTATCGTGGGCCAATATCGCAGCGGGAAGGCGGCGGCACAGGCGCAGGCGCAAGCCAAGGCGCCGGCGGCAACAACGACTACGGCGGCCGCCTCCAAATCTACTGCGGGTGAATAGATCCGTAGACCTTTAGATCGTTGCGTACATCGTCGTCTTTGAGATCGGCCTTCCCGTATCGCGCCGCGCTGACGAGATCGCCGCGCATGGCGTAAGTCAGAGACAGGTTCTGTCTCGCTTTGTGGCCCACCGCGCCGCTGTCGTTGGCGAGGGGTGAAAGTTCCGCAACCGCTTGGTCGTATTTGCCGCTCAAAGCAAGGGAGAGACCGTAGTTGTTCCGAACCGCGCTATTTGCGGCGTCGATGGCGAGCGCCTTGCGGTAGGTATTTTGAGCTTCTTCGTGACGGCCGATGGAGTCCAGCGCCACACCAAGCCCATTGAGCGCCACCACATTCGAGGCGTCTTGCTTGAGCGCGGCCTCGAACATCTTGCGCGCCGAGCGCGGTTCATGCTTGGCCAGATGGGCCTGCCCGGCGCCGATGAGGTTGTCAATGTCGGAGGGGTTCTGCTGGCCCGCTTCCTTGAAATATCGAAGCGCGAGCGCTGGATCGTTCTGCTCCAGCATGGTTTCGCCAAGAGATGTGCGAACTTTGGTTAGTTCGGGATGCTCCTGAAGAACACGCTCATAAAGCACAGAGGCGCCGGCGGCGTCGCCGCCCGCTTTGGTCGCATCAGCAATGCTTACGAGCGAGTTCGTATTTGGATTGCTGACTGCGTCCTTTGGGACCACCGTTGCTTCAGGTGTTGACGCGCCATCGCAAGCCGCCAATGCAGAAGCCGTCATAAAAATAGCCGCCGCAGCTAGATGTCGCGGCCGCCCAAAGCGCCGCGTTTTGCCAATGTGTTTATGCATTCGCCCTACCCCCTAGGGACTTATTGCGGGTCGGAATTTAGCTGGCTTTCGCCACCAAGCCTGGGACCCGCGTAAGATCCGCTGGCGGAAGAAGCGAGCCATCTCCGCGCAACGGTATCTGGATTGTCGCCAAGGTGTGTACCGAAAACTCCGGAGCGATTTCTTGATAGGAGACGACTGGATAGAACAAGCCAGTCTTGACCAGCAAGCTCCACACGAGGCGCCGTATGTCGGAGGACACCAGCACGACCGCCCGGGCGAGGGTCGATTTATCGAGCGAGGACGCCAGAGTGCGAAGGTTTTCGACGAAACCGGCGCTGATGTCCGGATCGATCATTTGCTGGTTTCGGGCTTGCGCCTGCTGCGCGGCTTTCCGGAGCGTATCCTCGGCCTCTCGCTGAACCAGCAGCACGGAGATGACTTTTTCCGAGCCAGCCGCTTGGAAACTGATCTGGCGCTTCAAAGCGGAGCGAATGTGGTTGGTGAGAGCGATCGTGTCCTGTTCGCGAGGCGCCCACTCTATGATGGCCTCAAGAATGAGGCGCATATTGCGGATGGAAACACCCTCCTCCAGTAGCCGCTTGAGCACATCGGCGATCCGTTGAATGGTCGCTACTCTCTGCACTTCGCGCAGCAGGTCTTTATAATCCCCCTCCATCGCCAGGAGCAGGCGCCGCGTTTCCTGGATGCCGACAAAATGCGCCGCGTTCTGCCGAAGCACACTCAGAACATCTGTTTCGAGCAGCTGGGCTACGGTCCAGTACGTCACAGAGGCGGAGGTCAGAGCATTTCTCGAACTCGCATTCACAGCGAGGACTTCGTGGCGCGATTTCGGCTGGATCGTTTCATGCGGGATTTCAAGCTGTGCGAGGGCCGATGCGGCCGAACTCCGCAAGAAGAGGTCTCCGGTCTCAACGTCGCGTATGATCTCGGGAACCATATCGAGTTCGATAACGTAGCGTGACGGCGGCAGGGACTCATCCAGCCTGTATCCTATTCCCGGCGTCGTCAGCCCGAGTTCGTGCGAGACGTTGTGGGCGATGAGCCGTAGCCGGTACTCCATGTTTTCGGTTTTGAAAGTCTCGAACAGAGACGGGTTAACCGAAACTGTGATTGGGGCGCCCGAAGGGCCGGGCAGCTGTGACGAGATTTCTGCCTTCATGAGCCGGGCGAGGATCGGCGCGGCATGGTCGGCCCGTTCCTGCTGGCGGCGGCCCAGCAGGAACCCTAATCCGCCTAAAAAGACCGCAAGCCCAAGGAACACCGCAGTAGGGAAGCCCGGAACCGCGGATAACCCAAGCAGAACAAAGCCAGCCAGGCGCAAAGCCTCGGGCTGCGCGCCTATCTGGGAAATAATGTCGCTGCCAAGGTTCTGGGTTGTAGCGTTCGTGACGCGGGTGACGATCGTGCCTGCGGTCAGAGATACGAAGAGCGCTGGAATTTGAGCGATCAAGCCTTCGCCGACGCTCAACAGCGAAAACACGTGCGAGGATTCGTTGAACGACAAGCCTCGCTGCATAGTGCCGACCGCGACGCCGCCAAAGAGGTTCACAGCGATGATGATGATGCTCGCGATCGCATCGCCCTTCACAAATTTCATGGCGCCGTCCATCGCGCCGTATAGCTGGCTCTCCCTCTCAAGAAGCTGCCGGCGCCGCCGTGCCTCCGCTTGATCGATATCGCCATTACGCAGATCGCTATCGATGCTCATCTGCTTGCCGGGCAATCCATCGAGGCTAAACCTTGCGGCGACCTCAGCTACGCGCTCAGAGCCCTTGGTGATGACCACAAACTGGACAATCGTGATGATCAGGAACACGACGAGGCCGACGACGACATTGCCGGAGATGACAAAGTCGCCGAAGGTTTGAATGATTTGTCCGCCATCCGCCTCGATCAATATGAGGCGCGTCGAGGCGATCGATATGGAGAGGCGAAAGACGGTCGATATGAGAATGATCGCAGGGAGCGCTGAGAACTCCACGGGCGAACGGACGTAGAAGGCCACCATGAGGAGAAGGACTGAGAACGAGATGTTCGTGGCGATGAGGATATCGGCGATGAGGGGCGTAATCGGGAGAATCATTGCTCCGAGGGCTGTGACGATAAACACAACCACGACCAGATCCGGTCTGCTGGTTGCAACTCTCAGAAGCTTGGATAAAGCGCTCCATATTTGCATAAAGATACCCATTACGCCAAAGTGATCAGGCCGCTGAATACGGCTATATCTTGTGAGAACGCGCTGTCGCCAATTTTATTCATAAGCTCAAGCTTAGAACCTCCTGGTTTCTTCGGAGCAAGACCCTGCCATCCTCAATTTTTTCGACCACCCATCCGTCCTTTAAGAAGGAGCCCTCAAAGTATTTGTCGCCGTGCTCATCGATCAGATACGGCCTTTTGCCTGCCCAAACGGCCTGAATTCCAATGGGCGCATTCTGGCTTTTTGGAGCTGAGATCGCGACTTCCGAGCGCAGCATGACCTCCTGCCCGAAGGAGCCATCGAACCAGAGTTGAACGGTGCGCCAGGCATTCTCGCTCGCCTGCGTGATGGCGCCTTTCGCCCGGACAGAGCCATCCTCGGCCGAGGCGTCGATCGACTGGAGGCCTGCGGCGGCGAGGTGCTCCTGCAATGCGATAGCAGCGGCTTCAGCTATTTCCGTTTTCTTTTGCGCCGCCTCGCCCTGGCTCCTAGTAGTCTCCACACGGCTTTGATTGTTTTCAAGCTCTACAGCTGCGGGAGATTTCCACACGCCTCTCGTAGTGCCATGAAGAGGCCACAGCACACGCGCGGCGGCGAAAATGAGAAGAAGCCCAAATGCTGCAGCAGTGACGTTGCGGCTGGCCAAAGCTGGGAATGCGAATGTCTCATGAAAACTGACGCACTCGGTTTCAACGTCACCCAGCGCGAAGCGAACGGGGTAAGCGCTTGTAATTCTATCTCCGGGCTCAAGTTTGCGCCCATCAATAGAAACACTGGCGTCCACCGCTTCCAATTCCAGGCGAAACCGGCCGCAGCTCAGTTTTGCATGAAGAGGGGCGATCGAGGGATCTGTCAGAACAATATCGCCGCCGAGAGAGCTTCCAATAGCTGCCTCGCCCGGCGTCAGAGTTTGCTCCGCGCCAGCGTGCCGGCCAGTCAGAATCTTCAGCTTCGCTAGCGCGGTCATGATCTCATGCCCCGCATTTGCTTGCTTAGCCTATCACGATCCGCGACGCCAGCCTGAGCGGTCGCGCGGTTAGCGCCCGTGACACCCATATGCCCCTCTTAATTGCCCAGAAAAGAGAATGAATTACATTCTTATGAATGGCTTGCCGAAAAAAGGCATGCCCCGCTCTTAACGCTTGGCGGGTTTAAGATCGCCACGTCCACGGCAGCACTCTTACCCGCACCCTACGACGCTAATTTGAAACTAATTTGACAATCCTTTTCCAATGCAAATTAAATGCTATCGAGCCGTGGAAAAAGACATCAAGTCCTTCTAAAACCGAGCATTCTGGACTTTTGCGCCGCTAAACATGCGCTTGGCCGCGTCTGGCGCTCGCTCGCACTGCGCGCATCGTCACGCGATTCCGGACAGATCACGAACAGGGCCATTTTTGCCGGAATTGAAAAAAGGCCGCCAAACTGGCGGCCTTCTCGCGTTGATAGAAGCAGCTGTAAAGCGCTCTTAAGCTTATTGCGGAACTTTCGAAGCCGCGTCTTTCAGAGCATTACCCTCGGTGTTGATCGCAGTCGTCGCAGCGCTCACCTCGGTGGCGTACTGGAACATTTGCTCTTCGAACTGCAGCGTCTGCTGGGTCGTAGCATTGCTGGGCAAGGTCGGAGGGGTAAAGTTGGTATTGATGTTGCCTAAGCCACCTGCCATGTCACTCTCCTGTGGTTTTGTTGGGCACGAATGAAGCGAACTAAGCGTAGATTACGCCCGGACTCGCCGCTTGGTTAATGCCGTCGGGCATTAATCCTTAGGACTGAGCGTCCTTCTGTGCATCCTGCAGTTGTTGCTGGAACTGCTGGAAAATGGTCTGCATAAATTCCAACGCCATCTGGCCTGTTTGGTCTGTTTGTGAAGTTTGGCTGCCGCCGGCGAGAGATTCAACCGCCGACACTGCAGAGCCTATCAGCCCACCCATGGCACCCTCTCTGTTAATCGTTACGGCTATCTTTTTAAGATAAAAAACTGACCAAAACCTGTCTTCTGCCGGTTTTTTGGCCTGATGCCTTATCAGCAAAAAGCGCCCAAGAAATCGAGACGCCCGAATTGATTTTGATTGGAAAAATAGCGGGTTGGGAAGAGGTCGCGCGAGCCTGAGCGCTTCACGGCGCGGTCTTCAGCGAGTTTGTCCGGAACGTGATGCAGCCGGCCAGGCCGGGCCGCGGCTTTAGACTTCGCCAGACTTGAGGCCCGTGGCTTGTCTCGAAGCAAAAAAGTCATCCACCTGCTGCAAGAGCGGGCCGCTCTGCTGCCGGAATGTGCGCAGGTTCTCCGCAAGATCCACGAGAAGCGCATTCTGCTTTTCCTGGGACAGCTGCGGATTTTGCAGCTGCTCGGAGACAGCGACGAAATTCACCCAGGCCTCATCCGCGGCGTTCAACGCCGTTTGATCGAGGGATGGGGGCGAGGCCGGCGCTCCTGCTGCCGCGGCGGGCTGCACGTTCGCTCCCGCCAAAGCAAGCTTGAAACTCGCTTCCTGCGCTTGATTGGCGAAAGGCTCCTCGGAGCGGACGCGGGCTAAGTCTGCTGCCGATCCGGAAGAAGGAGAACCTATAGCTGATGTTGGGCTCACGACACTGCTCCAGTTTAAGCAAATATCTTGCCATGCGCAGATTTAAAGTCAACACAAAGATACACACAAAAATATGATTTACAGTACAGCTTCTAATTATACTTAGGCGCCCAGGTGTTTAGCTGTAACGGATTGATTATCAGCTTTCCCATTGTCTGCGCTTCGAGGAATGCGCTGCAAACGATAGCCAATACCCCGTATAGTTTTAACTTCAACGTCTGCTTCGCCTTGAGCGAGACAGCGTCGCAGCCGGCTTATGCGCACTTCGATCGAGTTCGGGCAGACCTCGCCAAACGAGCCATACGTTCCCGCCTCCAAATACTCTCGCGTCACAGTGCGATTGAAGGAGAGCATGAGATGCTCCAGGATGCCCAACTCTCGCCGTGGCAGGACGAGAACCTTTTCGCCCACCTGCACTTCACGAGCATTCATATCGAGGCGCAGATTTCCGGTCTGGATGACATGAGAACGAAGAACCGGCGGACGGCGCAGGATTGCGCGAACCTTCGCCACTAACTCCCTGGCGTCCAGGCTATCGTCAATACAATCGTCAGCGCCGTATTCGAATGCACGAATCCTTTTTTCGATGTCCTGAGCGGGTGCTACAAGCACAAATGGCGTCGAGACGCCGGTCGAGCGCTGGTCCTTCAGCCATCCAATTGCGTCGCCATCGGGAAGGCGGCTATCGACAAGCATCATCTGGTAGGTTGCGTGTTCGACTGCCTCCTTGCCATCGGCGAGATATTTAAAGTGATCCAGACTGAAACCGTTGATCTCCAAGGCTGATATCCAAGGCTTGCGCTGACTTGAGGCAGCATCCAGTACCAAAAGCCGCATTACTCGTATCCCCTTGTACCAAGCAGTTTGGCGGAAGGCTGCGCCTCTACGGGGCGCCAACGATCAGGCAAGGGATCATAGTCACGAAGCTTGACATTATTAAGACTATTTAAGCTTATTATAAACTCTCGTTCCGATTTAGCTCGCGGCCGGATATCGAGATCGCTTTACTCAGGCGCTCTTTGCTCGCGCCGGTCCTGGTGGGCGCGGTTCTCAGCGCCTTTGAAAGGGAAAGCCCGCAGGCCATTTGGCGGGGCAGGCTTTACCCAAGTCAATCCTAAAGCAGAGCAAGCAGGGGCAGAACCGACGCGACATCCTGGATGATGCCACCGGCGCTCGAACCGGCGCCTTGCGACTGACCGGCCGAAGCTCCGCCCTCAAGGCTGCTGAGCAGGTTGCTGAACTGGCTCGCTTCTTGCGCAATTTTACTCACATCTTGCAGTGCGCCTTCGATGCCTTGCAAGATACCTGAAATCGGATTCATGGCTCGTTCCTTTCCGCAGTCGCCCTCGTGCTTCCATCGAGTGAGGCAGCCGGGCGGGGTCTCCCATTTACATGCGAAGAGTAGCCGTTCTTCCTGACGAAAACCTGTCGTCAGCCCCTTTAGACTTCTAGAATTCGGACAGGTTTTAGTCAGCCAAGCGCTTTAACATCACCCCTAACTCAAGATGCGCTTTCTTCAAGCTTTGCGGGCGAGGGCAAACCCATGGCTCTGACCATTGATGAAGTCACCTCCAGCGCCAAGAGCGCCGATGCCGATATCGCTGCGGGCGAAAAAGGCGCCTCACAGGCCGCAGCAAGCGCGTTTAGCGACGAATTAGCCCGGCAGGGAGCAAATACTGGCGCCACAAATCCCGCTTTACATCATGACAACGCCGCACCGGCTCCGCAGACGAAACCCAGCGACGCGCCCCCACCGGCGCGGGCAACGTGCACGACGGTAGCTAAGCCGGGAGACACATTCTGGGGATTGGCGCAGAAGTATCACACGACGCCTAAGGCGCTCGAGCATCTCAACCCTCATACAAAACCGCGCCAAATACAAATCGGACAAACGATTAATCTGCCGTCCAAGGCTTGCCAGCCCCAGAGCAGCGCGCAGACAGCGCCCGCGAAGGGCAAGCCGCCCGCGACCCAGAAAACGCTCAGCGCCTTGGATAAGGCTGTTCAACAGGCCGGGAACGCTCAGTCGTCGCTCGATAAAGCGGCCTCACTTGCGGCCAAGGGCGACGGCGCCGCCAGGGCGCAACTCCGTGACGGTTCTTTGCAGCAAGGCGTCTCCACCTCAAACGCGAAGATCAACGCGGCTGTCAACAACGAGATCACTGCTAAGGTTGGCGCCAACGCCACTGATGCTCAGGTCGCGAAGGCAGGGCAGGATATCGTAGCAGGTTACGCCAAAGACCCTGAGGCGTCCAAGCTTGTCAGCAATGCCGTAACGCAGGTGCGCGCCGATCGGCAAGTGCAGGCTATCGTGTCCAAGGCGCAGACGCAAACCGATCCAGTGAAGGCTCTGCGGGCGCTCAACGATGGCTACAAGGCTGCGCCGCAGACTGTCAAGGATGCGATCCTTAGCGATCCGAATGCGCAAAAGATCATTTCCAACGCTGCGTCATGGGCGAACCAGCCGCTGACGCAAAAGTCAAACGGCGCGATCTTCCCGCAAGCTCAAACTAATGCGGCGATTCAGCGCCTCGACGGCGTAACGCAAGGCCTGGACAAAACGCTCGCCGGCGCGGTGTCCGATCAGGCTGTCTCTGGCTACGAGCAGTTCGCCAAGTCGAATCAGAATACCATCGGCGGCTCGCCGCTTGGCTCGATGGGCATGACGACGCTCGTCAATCTCTCGGGCCGCATCGCCGGAACGCCGCAAGGCGACGACGCTGTATCGCGCTTCGCCGCGACCGGCGCGTGGAACACCGACTCCGTGCGCAATGCGATCGGCGCCGGCGCAGATCCGGCTTATGCGATCGCGTTTGGCCGGCAGATGAAGGCGGCCGGGCAGGATCCCAGCATCGTCGTACAGACGATCAATGAAGGCGTCGCCATGAGCGATGAGCAAAAGATCGCGAACGGCGGCGACATAAACCCAACGCTCGGCGTCGCCAAGCGCATGCAGGCCGCCGGCCTCGATGCAAGCGGCGTCGTGCAGGTCGCGGCCGATGGCGCACAAGGATTCAAGAACAAGGTTGCAAGCGACGTCCAGAATCTCGCCAAACACGATGCCGAGCTGGCGTGGCTCGTGAAGAACGACGGCGCCGGCATGTCACCGCAGCAACTCAACCAAGCCGTTTCGAGCTATATCAAAAGCAAGGGCGCAAGCTGGCAGAAGCAGGACGCTCAATTTCGGCAGCAGATTTCGGACGACGGCGCGAAGCTTCTGAACCAGATGGTTGCGCTTAATCAGGCGCCGCCCACGTCCAGCGGCGTTTCCGGCAAGATCCTGAGGACCATCGCCAACGATCCCTCCGCAAATCTCGCGATCTCCTCAGCGCTCCAGAGCAACCCCAATCTCGTAAACACCAAGACCATCAGCGACCTTGGCGACGTTTTCAGTCTATCCAAGATTGGCGACATCGGCCGCAAATACACCAACGAACTGGCGTCCGCCTTCTTGCGCAGCACCGTGCTCGACAAAATCCAGGGCGTCGACCTCGCGAACCCGCAAAGCGTGGCTCAGGCCAAGCAGGCGATCAGCGACTTGAACAACGGGACCTTCGCCCGTCTGCTCGGCGTCGCGCCATCCGACCTCAATAAGGCCCTCAAGGAGGTCCAAGAGACCGCCGATAGGGTGGCGAGCGCTCCGCAAGACGCCAACGCCGCGCTCCAGGATCTCAACAAAAAGCTCAACAACGACGTACAACTCTCCAAGACATTCAACAAAACCACGCTGCCGGGCCAACTCTTGCGCGGTGTGGGCGTCGCTTTCGCTGGCGTGAGCTTGATCAACAGCTACAACAAGTTTAACGCCAATCCTTCCGATCCTCAGAACGGCATCAAGCTGGCGGTCGATGCGGCTGGGTTCGCGCAGAAGAACAGTGAATTGCTCGTGGGCCTCGGCATGGTGAACAAGGACTCCGCGCTCGGCCAATTTGGCGGCGAATGGAAGCTCGCCGGGCGCGCCAGCGCGGGCGACTTGATTTCTGGCATATCCGCCGTGCTCGATGGGATCAGCGCCGTCCGCTCGGGCTTCGGTCTCGGCGTACCACAGGACACGGGAAATGCTATTTTCTCGGCCACAACAGCGGTTGGCGGCGGGCTCACCGTGGCGCCGGCTTTTGGCGCGGCGGCCTGGATGGGGCCTGTCGGCCTCGGCGTGACTGCCGCCGGCGTGGTTGGCAAAATGATTTATCAGTCGGAAAAAGACGCCCATATGTATCAGGGCGCGTCGCAGAATTTTCTGAAGGCCGCGGGCTACGGCAATGCGGCGGCCAGCGCTCTCAGCGGGCAGGATGGCATCTTCTCGGGCGCTGCCGGCTCCGCTCAAATGCCTTTCCTTGCCAAATACGCACAGTACAAAAATTTGTCGACCTCCCAACTTCAACAATGGGTCAATAGCCTGACGCCCGATCAGGTGAATAACTTGGCTAAGTGCTTGCAACAAACTGCGGGCGACAGCAAAGGAGACCCCGCTCAGTTCACCAACGGCCCGGCGCAAACGGCCGTCATCCCCGACTATACCGGCGGGTGGGCTTCAATAATAACCTTGGCCAACACTGTAGGTGTGTTCGATAGTAACTTGAACTACAGCCATGTGCCCCATCCGTAAGAGACTGACGGTAAAACGTTCACCTGTGGGAGGTTAAGAGCTTCTGAGTTGCATGAAAGGCATGAATGCCTGCCCGCATTGCAAAGGCGATCCTTGCTTGCCATGGCGCCGAAAGCTTTTCATGGGGCCGTTGACGGCCGCTCACTGCCGGGTGTGCGGATATCGAGTGCGCCCTGACATCGAGCGCTCGACGGTGGCGACAGCGCTGACGTGGATTCCGCCATTCCTGTTGATTTTTCTCTTAGCGCGGCCTGGTGGACAATCCACTTCCAGGAACGATTCTGGCGCTCTGCTGCATCGTCTTGAGGTTCATACTTTACATCGTATGGGTTCCGCTGAGGGCGGACGAGTTGACCAACTCCAGCATGGTCGAGGCAGGCCGTGCGCGAATCGCAGCGGAAAAAGCGGCGCGGCAAAAGCCGAAGGGCGGCAAGATCGCCGAGAATGGTCCCGGAGACGAACGAATATAGCGCGGAGCGCTGGGCTGATCCTCGCCTGCTTTGAGCGGAATCTTTTCACACGTTGACTCCGCGAAACGCCGCGTGTGCCCTGACATGGAGACGATACGCGTCCACGCCGTCGCGCGCGCCAGCGGTGCTACTCGCTTCTCTCATCGGGGTCGTGGAAACGCCCGAGTGAAGAGAAGAGCAAGCAAGAGAAATCTGCTTTGCCCATTTCGCTCTGCGAGTAAAGCGGTACGATAAAACTTTGGGCGCCCGGAAGCGTGGCTCCCGATCGCCCAAAGCGGAATGGAAGACCGGCAGGCTTCAGCTTACTGCTGGCCGCCCGGCGTCTGCTGAAGTTGCTGCACGATTTGCTGGAGCTGTTGCAGTATGGACTGGAGGCCTTGCTGAGCGCCTTGGGCAGCGCCCTGCGCGCCGCCGCCAGATTGTCCGCCGCCCAGCAGCTGCTGAAGTTGCTGCACGAGTTGCTGGAGTTGTTGCAGTATAGACTGGAGGCTTCCGCCTTGCGATTGATCGCCGCCCTGTTGAGCGCCTTGCGCGCCGCCGGCCTGCTGAGCGCCTTGCGCCCCGCCGCCCTGCTGAGCGCCTTGGGCGCCACCGGCCTGGCCGCCGCCTTGACCGCCACCGGCGCCGGCCGCGCCCTGTGAGCCCTGACCGCCGCCCAGCAGCTGCTGCAGTTGCTGCACGAGTTGCTGGAGCTGTTGCAGTATGGACTGAAGGCCTCCGCCTTGCGTTTGATCGCCGCCTTGCTGAGCGCCCTGCGCGCCGCCAGCCTGACTGCCTCCAAGCGTCTGCTGCAGTTGCTGCAGGGTCTGCTCAATCTGTTGGATTTCCGAACCGATGCTTTGGTTGCCGCCTTGCTGACCGGCAGCTTGCAGCTGGTTTCCAAAATTAGCGCCGCCGCCCAAGTCTTCGACGGCCTTTTGAAGGTTATGAATAGCCGATCCCAACCGGCCGATAGCTTCCACGGGGGGCATTAGTCGATTCCTTTCGCGCTCTAGCATTGCCGTTGGCGACCGGAAGATAGCGTTTTTTGCTGACCAAAACCTGTCCATTCAATTAGCTCCGCTAATCGTTGCGGAACGTCCCCCAAGTCACTCGGGGGCCGAGTGAGCCTCGCGATGACAGGTTTTAGTCAGACTACAGAGCTAACATAACTTTCCATTGACGATTCGCTCTTTTCAAACTCGCTTGGACGAAGGCAAATCCATGGGAACAGCCGTAAATGATGTCATTTTCTATGACAAAAGCGTCGATAACGGCATCGCTGTAGTTGATAAAGGGGCGTCACAGGCCCCGGCGACGGTTTTTGGCGATGAACTGGCCCGCCAAGCAGCGAATGGTGGCGTCGTGAAAGCCGCTTCGCAACAAACCAACGGGGATTCAGGCCAAATATCCAGTCCTATATCCAATCCGCCTGCCACACAGCCAGTCGCCTCGAAAGTCTCAGCCCAATTGACAGACTTGGCGCAAAAAGTGGACGGGGCGGTGAGCCAGGCTGAAACCGCGCAGTCTACCCTAGAGAATTTGGAAACGGCGGCTGCTGCGGGCGACAGCGACGCTCAGGCAGAACTGAATCTTGGTTCTGCGCAGCGGGAGGTCACGCGCGCAACGGCAAATCTTAGACAAGCTATCAACAATGAGATTGCGGGGATGGCTGGACCCAACCCCGATGCCGCCGCCGTTATAAATGCAGGTGAGAACATCGCCGCGCGTTATGCAAGCGATCCGGCGGCGTCCACGCTCGTTACGGATACCGTGTTACAGGTGCTTACCACTCGTCTTGTCACGATTGTCGGCAAGGCGGCGACAGGGCTCGACAAAACCGTCGCGGAAGCAGCCTTAGATCAAATGGTCTCTGAGTTTGAGAAGTTCTCAAAGAGCAACCAGAATCATGTCGAGCTTCAGCGTGCAGCCAGTCGAGCGCTTGCCAGAAAATCTTCTGATCGTGAGCCGTGGCTGGCGCGAGCGGCGCGCCTGGTTCGATCGTGGAGAGCCTTCCCGTTGAAAACTGACGCAAAGCGACGCGAGTGAGCTTCGCTTCTTTCCGGAGCGCCCGGGGACCAAGCGCCACAGAGCAGACGCCGGCGCGTGCACAGATGCGGAAAGAGCGCCCTTCCCGAAATAATGCGGCGAGCTGACGCCTATCTGCGGCGGGAGCATCTTTTTCCTTGATCCTTGTCACCAAAGCAAAAATCTGCGCCCGGCCAGCGCGCCCGCAGCGGTGACAAGCGCTATGGCGGACGAATACCAGATCGCGCCGAACAAAGGAGAGTCATCCGGGCAATGAAGCGCGTAGAGCATTGCGGCAAGTGCGCTAGCGAGCAGCCCCGCGGCTGCGCCTGCGAAACCCGGCCGAAGCGGGGCTCCGTGGCGAAGCGATATAATGCGCCGCAAAGCGGGGCGAGGGAGAGGAAACTTATGCTGAGCAGGCAAGCGACTGAGTTGGAGCCGATGGCGCGGGGCAGCCATTCAGGCTCCGGAACAGACCAAAGCTCGTAAGCGACCGCGCCGAGCAACAGCAAAGGCGCAATAGCCAAGGCCGTTTCCGCAGACCGCGGGTCAATGGCTGGCCGGCTGAGCCGCCATACAAGCCGGGCGGATGTGATCGCGAGGATGGACGTCATCACCAGCTTGAAATCGAAGCGCCAGGTTTGCATGGCGAGAGCAACGTCGGGGCGAACGCCGAGCACAAGCGCGAAAGCGATTGCGGCGATGGTCGAACCCCACGCCATGGCGACAAAAAAAGTCCGCCGGAGCGATCCTGGCTGCGGACGCGCCGCATGGTCTTCGGCAAGCGCGTTGATCAGGTCTTCCGTTTTCATCGCTAACCGCTCCTGTAAGCCGCCGCCAGTGCTCCAAGCCCTCTATGCAAGGCGACGCGGGTTGCGCCCTCCGATATGCCGAACTTCGCCGAGGCCTCTTTGATGGACGCGCCATCCACGCATATGGCCTGGACAATCTCTCGCTGGCGCCCGCCAAGAACGGAGAGCAGGCGTTCGGCTTCTCCTTGCGAAATTTCTTCCGAGGCAGGCTCGGCGGGGAGGATGCCTGCGAAGTCCTCGATGGGCAGCTCGGTGCGATTTCCGCGGCGGCGAAGATTGTCGATCAGCTTGTTGCGGGCGATCGCTCGCACCCACGGCATAAACAACTGGTCCGCATCCCAGGTCTGGCGCTTCAAATGAATGGCCAGCAAAGTTTCCTGCACCACGTCTTCCACTTCGCTGCCGCTTAGTCCGGCTCTCGTAAATCCTTGGCGCACAATCATGCGCAAAAAGGGCGTCAAAGCCTCAAGCAGACGCCGGTAAGCCGTGCTGTCGCCGGCATTCGCAGCCCGCATCCAGCCGGCCCATTTCGCTTCCTCGCTGCGCACGGATTTGCTCCATTCAGCTCTTACGTCGCTCGCCGTACTTTCGTTACCCGCTTTTCACCGATCCGTGACGCATAATCAATTGCCGCTCGAGATCGCGGACTATTTGGCGACCGCCGCCCAACTCAGCGTGCCTGTGTCGATTTACGCTGGTTATTTCACGCGCTTCGCTTGCGCTCCTTCTGATGACGCTCGTCATCGAAGTTTTTGTCTATCCGAATGATTTAGACACTCACGGCGTATGGGCGGCGGCGCGGCTTTA
Organism: uncultured Alphaproteobacteria bacterium; assembly: GCA_963766815.1. GTDB lineage: Bacteria > Pseudomonadota > Alphaproteobacteria > Rhizobiales > Rhodomicrobiaceae > Rhodomicrobium. Next base: position 45,324 of record CAVYBZ010000028.1, read on the forward strand.
TCCGATCGGATATGGATCCGGAGTTGCGTCGCTGGATTAGCTTTGTGAGCGCGCTTCGGGGCGGGAGGGTATTCGTTAAGGCAGGATGGTAGGGGAAAGCGCCTTGCCGGGGTCTTAACGGGCTAAGTCGCGATTCAACTCATTGATTTTGCACGGATAGTTCTGGTGCGGCGACCACTTCTCCCTCGCTGCGCCGCGCTCTACGCCGTTAATCACCGCGCTGCGATTATATTTAACGGACATTTCAGAGCCTGTTTTTGCGCGTTTTTGCGCGAAAAGGAGCTCGATGCGCGATTTTTGCGGCGGGAAGAAAATGGAGAACGGCGCCGTTAACCATGATTGGGTTAATCCCGGCGGGATGGCGCTTAGCTTCACTTCTTGTTAAGCCGCGGTAGCCGGTGCAGACGCCGTCCGCCCCCGGAATTCGATGACCGCGCTAAAGGTTGCGGCTCTCTTTGCAGTTCGATGCGGGCCCGGGTGAGAGTGACGAGCGGCGCATTGAGTCCACTCCCGGCTTTGCTACGCTTTCCAAAAGCGGACGCTCAATCATTAAGAAAATAATGCTCCTCAGCCATTTGGAGCGTCGCACGCTATTCCTGCCGTAGGGTGAAAACTCTTCTCAATCGTCGTCACAATCGGGTCGAACTCGCGCCTTAGTTGAGATGGGTATGTCAAAGAAAAAGCATTGATCATACGCCCGCCGCAGACAAAAAGGACTTTTTGGTAATAAATGCTGTCGCCGCGCACGCCCGAAAGCACAAACCAGCTCCGGCCCATAGGCCCATATTCAAGTTTATATTCTGGAAGCTCCCGGAGGATGGTGGCACGATAATCGCCAAGCCCCACATTGGCGGCGTTATAGTCGCCGAGGACCTTCAACCGCACTAGACCATCGTCTGAAGTGAATTCGATGCTTCGGCCGTCTGCCGACTCTGGACCGAGGCTCCACAATGCCGGCTGGGAATACAAAGCTGTAGCCAAACCTTTGGCTGCGATAAGCCGTCCACCCGGCGGCTTGCGCCGGACCAGCTGCAAACCATTCCGAACCGCCAATGACGGCCAAAATACACACGGCGCACCCAAGGGATCGCAACGAAGCCATGCTTTCCCAAGTGTTCTGACCCAAGCCAGTTCCACGCAAGCCGGAGCACGGGCTCGAATTTTAGTCTTCGCAACCAAAAACGCGCCGGGCTTGTTGTCTCCCCAATGCCGAGCTCGTCGCCCGCGTGGCCTTGGCCAGTCCGGCAGATGCTCCGATGGACGGTCGCACTATGGATATGCCGGACAAAAAGAGCGCGCCGCCCCGTTTAAGTAAGCGCCTGTATGACAAGCTTGGGGTGGCGCCGGATGCCTCCATCGAAGCAATACGCGCCGCTCATAAAGTGCTGGAAAATGCTTACCGGCCTGATGGTGCTTACGTCGATGACGTGATGCATCAAGCATTCATGGAAATCGCGGGCGCTGCAGCTATTCTTACAAACCCAAAAACACGAAAGCGCTACGATCAGGGCTACATCGATGAGAGGGGAAAGCCGACGAAGGCCGGTCTTGCTAACGCCTCGCGTAATCGAGCCGTAGTGCTGGCCGGCGTTCTCGCCAGCGTATGTTTAGGCGGCCTGCTGATCCTCCCCTTCTTGGCTCTCAAGAAGCCGGGCGTACATTCGCAAGAACATGAAAAAGCATCTACGCCAGCGCCCAATCCCGCTTCCGTTGCTGCACGCGAGCCGGTAATTCCGGCGCCAGCTTCGGCGCGAAAAGACGCAGATGCTGGCTTTGGCGATGGTTCAAAGGAGCCGCCTCCGGCGACTTCGGCGCCACGGGAAGCCGATGCACGTGACTATCTCCCTCCGGACACTGTCCTCCATTCAGGCAGAGACCGCTCAGGAAATAGTAGCATCGGCGCGCCGCACCCACGCCTTTCACGAAAGGACATTGAACGGCATGCGCGCAGTCCCGAACGCTCGCAGCGGGCGCCTTTGTCGAGGCCGTTCGATGGCGCCGTTCAAGCTAGGGAACCTGGCCCCGTTTCGCAGTCGTTGAGAACTGCGCACTGTCTCGCTTGCCTTACCGACCATCAGGCCGAGTGCGCCAAGGCTTGCCCCTGAGGCGCAACTCCACCTTCATTGGACACTTTGCGTTTTGCACATGACATGACCCAGGCGGGGATGCGGATGGCCCCTAGGGCCAGGCGCTCCACTTCGCCGGAATTGAGAGCCGGTAACGTCGCGTTCGCGGCCGATGACATGTGCGTGATAAACCAAAGGACGCGTATCAAAGCAGCGTTCGCCTTCGTATTCGATCTTGAGAGCAGCTCTTTAGCTCGGATGGGAAACCTGCATCATGATGACACGACGAATTTTTGTGGGCGCCGCCGCCGCTTTGCCGCTGGTGCTGAAAATGGCTGGCCTGCGCGCCGAACCCCAAGGCGGACATTTCGAAATCACCCATAGCGACTCGGAGTGGCGCAAGCTCCTGACGCCGGATCAATATGCGATCTTGCGGCAAAGCGGGACCGAGCGGGCTTTTACCAGCGCCCTGTTGCACGAGCATCGCCAGGGAAATTTCGCCTGTGCGGGATGCGATCTCGATCTTTTTTCGTCGGCCACAAAATACGACAGCGGCACGGGCTGGCCGAGCTTCTGGGCGCCTTTGGACAGCGCCATCGGAACGGAAACAGATACGTCCTATGGCATGGCGCGCACGGCCGTTCATTGCCGGCGCTGCGGCGGTCATCTCGGCCACGTCTTCGACGACGGCCCGAAGCCGACGGGGCTGCGCTACTGCATGAATGGCGCCGCGCTGGTTTTCAAAGCCGCGGCGGCGTAACCGGGAGGCCCGGCCATGATCCTGTTTCTGCTGGCTTATCTGGGTGGCGTTTTGACCATCCTCAGCCCTTGCATCCTGCCGGTGCTGCCTTTCGTGTTTGCGGGCGCCGGCCGGCCGTTCCTTCGCAACGGATTGCCGATGCTCGCGGGCATGGCGCTGACCTTCGCCGGCGTCGCAACGCTCGCCGCCGTTGGCGGCGGCTGGGCGGTTGAGGTCAATCGATACGGCCGCATCGCAGCCATCGCGATTCTCGCGGGCTTTGGCCTCATTCTGCTCTTTCCAGCGCTTTCCGACAGGCTCACAAGACCGGTCGTCGCTTTGGGAAACCGGCTTTCGCAATACGCCGATCAGGGTGGCAAAACTTCCATTCTGGCCTCGCTCCTGCTTGGCGTCGCGACGGGCCTCCTCTGGGCGCCTTGCGCAGGGCCGATATTGGGCTTGATCCTCACAGGCGCCGCGCTGCAAGGGGCGAGCCTCAAGACTTCGTTCCTGCTGGCGGCCTATGCCGCGGGCGCCGCGACATCGCTTGCGCTTGCGCTCCTCGCCGGGGGACGGATCTTCGCCGCGATGAAGCGGTTTCTCGGGGCCGGGGAATGGATAAGGCGCGGCTTGGGCGCGGCCGTGCTTGCCGGCGTCGCCGCCATCGCGCTCGGTTTTGACACGGGCTTTCTCACGCAGGTTTCGCTCGGTAGCACCGCGGCGCTCGAACAGGGCCTGGTCGATAAATTGCGGCCGTCCAACCCGGAAGCGTCAGTCGTCATGGACGGCTCTGGACCCGGCATGATGATGGCGGGCAAGCCCGCGGCCGGTCCTGGCAAGCTTCCCCCTGAAGGGATTATGCCTCCGCTTTCGGGCGCCGTGGAATGGCTGAACTCGCCGCCGCTCACGCGGGAGGGTCTCAAAGGCAAGGTAGTTCTGGTCGATTTCTGGACGTATTCCTGCATCAACTGCCTGCGCTCGATCCCTTACATCAAGGCGTGGGCCGAGAAATACAAAGACCAGGGACTCGTGGTCATAGGCGTGCACACGCCGGAGTTTGCGTTTGAGAAGAGCGCCGCCAATGTGAAAAACGCCGTCGCGGACCTGAAGATCGGTTACCCCGTCGCAATCGACAGCAACTTCGCCATCTGGCGCGCCTTTGGCAACCAGTACTGGCCCGCACACTATTTCATCGATGCGGAGGGCCGCATCCGTCACCACCATTTCGGTGAAGGAGATTACGGCGAGTCCGAGCACATCATTCAAACGCTTCTGCAAGAGGCCGGTGACAGGAATGTCACCTCGGGGATCGTCTCGGTGAAGGCGTCGGGCGCCGAGGCGGCGTCAGATGCCTCCAGCGTCCGGTCGCTGGAGACATATATCGGCTATGAGCGAGCGGAAAACTTCGTCTCGCCGGGCGGCGCGGTGCGCGATAAGCCACACACCTATGCAGATGGCTCTCCAGAGTTGAATGAATGGGGTTTGCTCGGAGATTGGACGGTTAAGGCCGAACATGCCGTGCTCGATCAAAAAGACGGCGGCATCGTCTTCAAATTCCATGCCCGCGACCTGCACCTTGTTCTCGGTCCGCCGCCGGACGGCAAAACGATCCGCTTCCTTGTCAAGATCGACGGCAAGGCGCCCGGCGCAAGCCATGGCTCCGACGCTGGCCCTGGCGGCGAAGGCGCCGTGACGGAGCAACGGCTCTACCAGCTTGTCCGCCAGAGCGGACCGGTAGCGGACCACACTTTCGAGATCCAGTTCCTGGATCCAGGCGTCGAAGCCTACGCCTTCACTTTTGGTTAGAGCAGGCCGCATCCAAATGGACGCGGCAAACTCTAGCACTTTAAGAACCGATCAACTTTTCCGCCTCTCATCGATTCCGATTAAAGGCGGGTTGATCCAGAACCGGAGCACCTCATGCCCAACGCGATCAAACTTTTCTCCCGTATCCCGGTCTACGCGACGGCGCTGGCCTTGCCGGCTTTCGTGTTTCTGCTGGCCGGTTCTCTATCCTTCGCCGAGGAAGCGCGCCAAATCCCTGCGCCAATAATCGACGAGGCCGCAGGCGCGGCGACATCGGAGACAGCGGTTCTGGCCGGGGGATGCTTCTGGGGCGTCCAGGGCGTCTACCAGCACGTTGAGGGCGTCACGAGCGCCGTTTCAGGCTATGCCGGGGGCGAAAAGGAAACGGCGGAGTATGAGACCGTCGGCAGTGGAACGACCGGCCACGCTGAGTCGGTGCGCGTCACCTTCGATCCCCGCAAGATCAGCTACGGCCGGATTCTTCAGATCTATTTCTCAGTCGCCCACAATCCCACGGAACTGAACAGGCAAGGGCCCGACACCGGAACCCAATACCGTTCCGCAATTTTTCCCGCAAATGCGGAACAGGCGCGCGTCGCTGAGGCCTATATCGGCCAGCTCAACAAAGCGCGCGTGTTCGATAGAGCCATTGTCACCAAAATCGAGCCCGGCAAGGTCTTCTATCCGGCGGAAGCCTATCATCAGGATTTTCTGGCGCAGCACCCGAACAACCCCTACATCGCCGTCAACGACATGCCAAAGATCGGCGAGCTGAAGCGCCTTTTTCCGGAGATTTACCGGTCCGGCCCTGTGCTCGCCCTGGCGCATACGAACTGATGGCGGCCCGGTAACGGCCGCGATGGCGCGGCCTCATTTCAACCCAAAATCGATGCTTGCGGCGGCGAAACGCCTGCCATTGCCTTGGCCGGGTCAAGCCCGGCCATCAATGCATTGATGTTCAGCAATCGCGATCCGGCGAGCAATCCGACGGGAATCTTGGGCCGTCAAATCTGCGCACCGGAACAGTTTCGCTGTCGCTTGGCCGCTCGTACCGGACATGGGGGTCCTCATAGCGGGCATGGGGGTCATAGTCATAGCCGTCGTCCGGCGAAGACCTGTAACGATACGCCCGCGGATATTCAACCTCGCGATAATCGCGTTCATAGCGCACATGCTCGCGGTACACGTCACACCCATGACCGCAATATCCATGCCTGATGCGATGATACCAGCAGAATACGCCGCAGCTATCGGCGCACCTGTCGCTGTCGCACCTTCTCTCGGAGCACGAATCGCCGTCGCACCTTCTATAGCCATGCCAATCGTCGTATCTGCGCTCGCTCCAGCGCCAAGGATGCCCGTAATATGCGGGCCTGTACCCGCGATACCTCGGCGGGTTCCGGTATATATTGACGGTCCCATAATTGTTCTCGATATAGACCTGTGAACTGCGGTACGATCGCCGGCCATACGAAGGACGCGGCGCGCAGGGATAATCCCAGCCGCATCCAACCTTGACGGTCAATGTTGCGTCTGGAGACGAGAACGAAAGCGCCGCTTTGGAAATTGGCGCGGCGGAGGAAGTGTTCGCGCCATCGCACATCGCGATTACGAGGGCGGCGAACAGCGGCGCGAGAAGCAGGCGCTTTTTCATAAACATCCTCCAGCCATTACTTTTTTGATATTAAGCGATTTTCCTAAACTTTGAACTACAGAGGGCCGGGCGTTATGCAATCTCGGTTAATTTTGCTTGGACACCGCTCTCTGCATCGAGATGCGTATTCCCAGCCGCTTCCGATTTCGCTATTGACCTAACTTCTCTTGCGAGGACGATCTCATGTCACAGCACGCCGAAACGCGCCGGATCACCGCACCCGATATTAAAGCCCGCAAGGGAGGCGAAAAGATCGTGTCTCTCACCGCCTATCACGCGCACACAGCCCGGCTCATCGACCCGCATGTCGATTTTCTCCTGGTTGGCGATTCGCTCGGCATGGTGATGCACGGCCACGAGACGACGATCCCGGTTCCGCTCGAGCTTATGATCATGCACGGCGCAGCGGTCGTGCGGGGCTCCAAGCATGCGCTCGTGGTGGTCGATATGCCCTTCGGCTCTTACGAAGAGTCGCCGCCTGTGGCGTTTCGCAACGCGGTGCGCGTCATGAAAGAAACAGGCTGCGGCGCCATCAAACTCGAAGGCGGCCGGCGCATGGCGGAGACGATCACCTATCTGGTCGAACGCGGCATTCCAGTCATGGCGCATATCGGGCTGACGCCGCAGTCGGTGAACGTGATGGGCGGCTTCAAGACGCAAGGCCGCCGCCAGGAGGAATGGGCCGCCATCGAGGCAGACGCCGCCGCGATTGCTGAAGCGGGCGCCTTCGCGGTGGTGCTCGAAGGCATGGCCGAGCTATTGGCGGCGAAGATCACACGCTCGATTTCTATTCCCACCATCGGCATCGGCGCTTCGGCTGAATGCGATGGCCAAATTCTTGTGCTGGAAGACATGCTGGGCCTTTCGCCGGCCGTGCCGAAATTCGTGAAGAAATTCGCGGAGCTGGGCGCGGCGCTGGAAGACGCTGTGAAGGATTATGCCGCGGAGGTTCGCGCCAGACAGTTTCCGGCCAAGGAACATGTTTACGCCATGGCCAAACCGGCCGCCGAGACGCCCCGAGTCACGAAAATGTCCAAAACAAAGCCCAGTTGAGCTTTATGACTCATTGGGAGGGCTGACGCTGAGAGCTTCAGCTCCCGCCGGCTGTGGCCGTAAGGTTATCGAATTTGGGCTTTAATGTTCTTCCCTTGCAACGGGCGCTGACCTATCTGTTGCGAATCAGTGTCTCTGAATTAAGGCAAAAGCGCCATGAGCAATGACGAAAGCTTTTTCCGCGAGGTCGACGAAGACTACCGGCGCGATCAGACCGCGAGGTTCTTCAAGACCTATGGCGTTTACCTCATCGCCGGGGCTTTTGCCGTCCTCGCGATTGTCGGCGGGTACAAATATTATCAGCAGCGCCGCGCTTCGGAAGCCGCCAGCGGCGGAGATGCGCTTCTCAATGCGCTGAGCTTGAACGACACAGGAAAACAGGATGACGCTGAGCGGGCTCTGGCGACGCTCGCTGGAACGGGGCCTGGCGCCTACCGCGTTTTGGCGCGCCTGCACGCCGCCGCCGAATCGGTGGCAAGAAAACAGTTCGAAGTCCGCGCTCCAGGATTATCGAGGCGTGGCGAACGACGCTTCGGCGCCCGCCGGGCTCCGGGATTTTGCGCAGATCCAGCTTGCGGCGTTGTCTGTGGATAAGGAAACTTATAAATCCCTGGCGCGCAGTTTGGGAGCATTGCGCTCTGGAACGAGCGAGTGGCGGTTTACCGCCAAGGAGATTCTGGGCCTCGCGGCTTACAAGGAAGGCAAAAAGGCGGAAGCGGAGCAGTTATACCGCGAGATCATGAGCGATGGTGAGGCGCCAGCTGGAATGCGGCAGCGGGCGCAGGTCATGCTGGCGTTGCTTCTTGAGCAGTCCAAGGCGGCTCAAGCTGATTCAACGGGGACAAAGGACGGGGCAAATGAAGCAAAAACGCAGTAAACGGGGCGCAAGCCGTCAGTTTTTGCTGTTTCAGTCTGTTCCACTTATTGCATTTATGGCTTTCGCTCTCGGCGGATGCGAGTCCATGGGGCTCAGCGAGCCGCCGAGCATACCGGGCATGTCATCCGTCACGTCGATGTTCGATAAGAAGCAGGAGCCGCTTCCCGGCCGAAGGATCTCTGTGCTGAAAGCAGGTGAAAAGGGCAGCCTTTCGGGCCCCGAGGCCGCCGGTCCTATCACGCTGCCGCCCGCCGTCACGAACGCGTCCTGGAGCCAGCCGGGAGGCGTGCCCACGAATGCGCCGGGCCATCTCGCAATCGGGGAAGCCCTGCACACGGTTTGGACGGCGGACGCCGGGGAAGGCTCCGCAAAACGCATGCGGCTGACCGCCATCCCGATCGTCTACGACAACAAGATTTATACATTGGACGCCGAAGGGACAGTCCACGCTATCTCGGCTGCGAACGGGGGCGCCGTCTGGAAGGTGAGCACCCTTCCAGATGGAAAGACCGGGTTCGATTATTTGCATCCCTTCAACTCGAACAATATGGCGCGCGCCGGTTTCGGCGGGGGAATCGCGGCCGATGGCGGCAAGATTTTTGTGGCGACCGGGTATGGCACGGTGCTCGCCCTCGATGCGGCTTCAGGTGCGCCGGTATGGACCAAGAAACTCGATATACCCATCCGCGAGGCGCCGACGGCGGCCGATGGCCGCGTGTTCGTTGTCAACTCCGAGAGTGAGTTATACTGCCTGAATGCTTCGGACGGATCGCAACTTTGGTCGCAAAAAGGATTGCCCGAGAACGCGGCGGTGCTCACGAGCGCCAGTCCCGCCGTTGCAGGCAACATCGTCTATGTGCCGTATCCCTCCGGCGAAATCACCGCAATCGACGTGAAGAGCGGCCAGCCTAAATGGACCAATTCACTTACGAAAGGCGCCATCAACAGCTCGGCGACGGCGATCGGCGAAGCGGCCCGCCCGGTTGTTGACGGAACGGCGGTGTTCGCCATGAGCCGCGGCGGCCAGTTAATCGCCACCTCGAAGGACAAAGGCGAGCGCCTTTGGACGCGCGAAATTAGCGGCTCGCAGACGCCTTGGGTCGCCGGCGACACGCTTTTCGTCGTCGACACCACCGGCAAGCTGATCGCGCTGAGCCGGAAGGACGGCAAGGTCCGCTGGCTTACGCCGTTGCCGGGTGAGGGCCGCTGGAGCGGTCCCGTGCTCGCGGGAGGCCGGCTATGGCTTGCTTCGTCCACGGGCCTTTTCGTAGGCGTCGACGCCGCCTCCGGAAGCATTGGCGTCCAGACGGATCTCGGCTCCCCGGTCATGATAACGCCCGTCGTCGCCGATGGCAGGCTTTACGTTTTGACGGACAAGGCCAAACTTATAGCCATGAATTGATCTGGGGCCTTTGGGCCTCGGACGCACTCTTACAGCTTGCTCAACGCCGATGGCTTACACACTCGCCATCATTGGCCGCCCCAATGTCGGCAAATCGACTCTGTTCAACCGGCTCGCGGGAAAGCGGCTGGCGCTGGTTGACGATATGCCCGGCCTCACCCGGGATCGCAAAGAGACGCGCATCCGCATCAGCGGGCACGAGGTCATCCTGACCGACACCGCAGGCTTGGAGGATGCCGAGCCGGGCAGCATCGCGGCGCGCATGCGCGAGCAATCCGAGCAGGCGATTGCGGAATCGGACCTCGTCATTTTCGTGATTGACGCGCGAGCCGAGCTGACGCCCGTCGACAGGGGCATTGCGACGCTGGTGCGCAGTTCAGGAAAGCCGTTCATTCTCGCGGCGAACAAAAGCGAGGGGCGCGCGGCGGACGACGGCTATTACGGCGCTTTCGAACTCGGGCTCGGCGAGCCGCTGGCGATCTCGGCGGAGCATGCGCTCGGCTTTTCCGATCTTGTGTCGGAGGTCAGCCGCCTCCTTGGCGAAATCCGCCAGCGCGAGGGCGATGGCGCAGACGATGCCGAAAGCGATGGCGATAACGCCGAGGCCGGAAACCGTCCGCTGAAGCTCGCGATCGCCGGGCGTCCCAACGCCGGGAAATCTACGCTCGCCAACGCGCTGCTCGGCGAGGAACGCATGATCACCGGCCCCGAAGCCGGGCTCACCCGCGACGCCATCGCCGCCGAATTCGACTGGCACGGCAAGAAGGTCCGGCTTTACGATACGGCAGGCCTTCGCCGCAAGGCGCGCATCACGGCGCGGCCGGAGACGCTGGCTGTTGGCGATGCGCTCCGCGCCATCCGCTTCGCCGAGGTTGTCGTGCTGCTCCTCGACGCCGAAACGCCCTTCGAAAAGCAGGACCTCACCATCGCCGATCTCGTCGAGCGCGAAGGACGCGGCCTCGTTTTTGCGGTGAACAAGTGGGACCTTGTGGCGGAGCCGCAGGGCCGCCTCGCCGATCTTCGCACAGCCGCCGAGCGCTCGCTGCCGCAACTTCTCGGCGCGCCGCTCGTTCCGGTGAGCGCGCTTTCCGGCCGCGGGCTCGACAAGCTGATGCAGGCCGCGTTCAAGGTGCATGACGCCTGGAACAAGCGCGTCGCAACCGCGGAGCTGAACCGCTGGTTCGCCTCAGCGCTGGATCGGCACCCGCCGCCCGCCGTCTCCGGCCGCCGCATCAAGCTCCGCTACATCACGCAGGCCAACGCGCGCCCGCCCACCTTCATCGTCTTCTCCTCGCGCCCCGAGGCGTTGCCCAATTCCTATCTGCGTTATCTCGTGAACGATTTGAAAAAGTCCTTTGGCCTCGGCCCGACGCCGGTGCGCCTTCACGTGCGCAAAACCAAAAATCCATACGCCGAGGAGGATGGAAGGCCGGGCAAGCGATGACTGCGCCGGAATTCTGGTTCTACCATCTCGAAAACCAGCCGCTTCAGGTTGTGCTGCCGGTGCTGGTGGAAAAGACGCTCGCCCGGGGCTGGCGCGCGCTGCTGCGCTTCTCGACGCTTGAACGGCTCGGCGCCATCGACAGCGCGCTTTGGACCTATCGCGAGGAGTCTTTCCTGCCTCACGGCGCCGCGGCGGACGGCCATGCGGACCGGCAGCCCGTGCTTTTGACGCTGGACGAAGCAAACCCGAACGGCGCGGCCGTGCTGTTTCTGCTCGAGGTTGCTGAGGAGCGCCAGCCGGAGCGCTTTTCGCGCGTAATCCGCCTTTTCGACGATGGCGATACAGAGGCGAAGGCGCTGGCCCGCATCGAATGGAAAAACGCCAAGGCGGCAGGCTTCGAGGTGAGCTATTGGCGGCAAGACGCAAGCGGCGCCTGGAAGAAATCTGCGTGACCTCTCCCCTGCGCATCCGCTTGCGGATGCGCAACTCCTGAATGGCAAGCTCGCCAAGTCGAACTTGCGTGGGAGAGAGCCGGGTTGAGGCGGATGAACCTTGATTCCTGTGGTGTTTCGGCTGTCACCCGAAGCGGTAAATCGCTCAAGCCCCGAAAGGAAAAGTCAAACGAGTAAGTGCGGCGGAGCCCCCCGCCTTGACAGGAGTTGCGCCCTGAGCCTAAATGGAGTGTAAGGGGCCATAGCTCAGTTGGGAGAGCGCTGCAATCGCACTGCAGAGGTCGTGAGTTCAAATCTCATTGGCTCCACCAATCAAATCAAGCGCTAGCCTATATTTACGCGCCATCACCGCGCCGGAAACCCATTCGCCGGGTTCACGTCCACCGCAACCTCGACCTCGTGCTCGCCGCCGCCGAGCAGCACGCCGCTGACCGGGCTCACATCCTGGAAATCGCGGCCGAAGGCGATGGCGATGTGCTCCTCTTTGGGAATCAAATTATTCGTGGGATCGAAGTCGACCCACCCCAATTCGGGTGACCACACCGAAATCCAGGCGTGCGAGGCGTCCGCGCCCACAAGCTTCGGCTGGCCCTCCGGCGGATAGGTGAGCAGATAGCCGCTCACATAGCGTGAGGCGAGGCCGAGCGTGCGCAGGCAGGCGATTTCGAGATGCGCGAAATCCTGGCATACGCCGCGTTTGATGCGCAGCACTTCCTCAACCGAGGTCGCGGCGTCCGTCGCCCCCGTCTGGTACTTAAACTCGCGATGGATCTTAGCCGTGAGGTCCTGCACCGCTTCGAGAAGCGGGCGGCCATCGGGAAAGCTAGGCTTTACAAACTTAAAGATATCGCGGGTCGCGCGGATGAAACGCGAGGGGCAAGAATACCGCACGGCTTCAAAGGTTTCCGGGCCGAGGTTGGCTCGAAGCTGCGCCGCCACATCGTCCCAGCTTGCTGAGCGGGACGGCTCGATTGGATACGGCGCTTGAACCTCAACCTGCGCCCGCGAATGGATTTCCAGCTTGGTATGGTCTTGCTCGATCGAAATAATCGAAGACGGATTGCCGAAATCGTCCGTCATCTCGGTCTTGGAGGCGGGGGCCGGATCGATAATGAGGCTGTGGCGAAGAACGGTTTGGCGCAAGTGCGAGCGGGGCGTCAGGTGCAGCAGGTGATGGGACTGCGATACCGGCGCCGAGTATCGATAGATCGTGCGATGACTGATCTCGAAGTTCATGACCGGCGCCCAAAGCGGGTGTAGACGCGCCGCAGCTCGTCTTCGGTGAGGTTGAAGTAACGGCGCGTAATTGTTTCGGAAAGCTTCGGCAAGCCCGAAATTAAATAATTCAACAGCTCTTGCAGCTCGGGCCGCTTTCCTTCGGAGTTGGCGTGCTCGAAGCTGGCGACGTTGGCGAGACGAACGCGCGTCAGCATGTCGAGAATGAGGCGCTGCTCCTCATTATGCGGCGCGTGGGGCGACGCCTGCGGCAACGCTTGAAGATGGTCCGTGATTGCGCAGAGCTGGTAGCCGATGCCACGCGGGTTCAATTCGTCGACCATGAGCAGATCCAGCACCAGCGACAGGACCGGCGCGAACAGATAGCGCTGCCGGAAGGTGATGGTGCTATCGGCGACATTCAAAACGAAGAACAGGCGCGCCGTCTCCTCGTCCTCCCCCCGGCACTCGCCGAATAGCGCGAGAAGCAACTCGGCAAGGTTGAGGGCGCGCTCCAGGCGGCGGCCCATATCCTGAAAGCGCCAGCCATAGTTCCGCGTCATGTTCTCCGCGGTCAGACCGTTCAGCGACGCCAGCGTGACAATGCCCGCATTCACCCTGTCGAGGAGCTTAACCGCGTCGCCGATATCCGCGGCTTTCGGCGAGGCGATGTTCGCAAATCGCAAGAGCGTCTGCCAAACTTCCAGGGACAGGCGCTCGCGCACAATGCTGCCGACCCGCAAGATGTTGCTTTCGAGGCCGGGAAGGCTGTGGGTTCGTCCCGGCGCTGTCATCAGCAGCCTCACAGCTTGCTCGATGGAGCGGGCGTCGGCGCCAAGACTCTGCACGACGCTGGCGGGCTGATCCTTCGCGAGGATCACCTCCAGCGCTTTGCGGCCCCCTTCTCCCAAAGAGACGGCTCCGGTGTCGTCGGAGCGCGTCAGCGCTCCGCGCATCAGCCGCATGACCCAGTCCGCGCGTTCGCAATAGCGGCCAAGCCAGTAAAGGTTGTCGGCGATGCGGCTGCGTAGGCCGATCCCCACGCGCAAAACGCGTGCGACCTCGGCGGCGGGGCGCATCAGGGAAACGTGCGGCGGCGATGCCAATTCGCCGTCGTCCGAAGCGATCCATACATCGCGCGAATGCCCGTCCATGGCGGACATGGCGACGCCCGGCGTGCCGTCGAGCGACATGGCGAGACCGCCCGGCATCACCCGGTAGTCTCCATCGACAGCGACGACGTAAAGGCGCACCGCGAAGGGACGCGGTTTCAGGCCCTCAGTGGTCCAGGACGGCGCCGTGGCGCAATCGTGCCGCTCCTCCGCGACGAAATCCTGCCCTTCCATCTCAAGGTCGAATTTGAGCGCCTCAAGTTCTCGCGGCGAAAGGGTATCCGGCATGATCCCCCGCTCGGCGCGGCCAGGCCTGCCCGTGCCCTCATGAGCATGGCGGATGACGAAGCGTTCGGGATGCGCGAACACATAAACGCGCGCCTCCATGTCGCCAAGCCAGCGGCGGTGCGTATCCTCCAGGATCAAATCCTGACCGAGCAGCGCGCGAGCGATTTGAGGAAGCATCGTCACGAGGCCGCAATTCTCGACCACCGATGTGCCAAGGAAATTCATAAGGAGGCGCTGGTTTTTGCGCAGCGCCTGCACAAGGCCGACGGGACCGGCGAAGCCGTTCGGATCGAGCTCCAGCGGATCGCAGTGGGACCCCTCGACGCATCGGATCATGAGATCGATCGGCTTCAAGCCCTCCAGCGTCTTCATGTAGACGCGGCTGCCAATCACACGCAGATCGCCGCCTTCGACGAGCTGAAAGCCAAGATAGCGCGAGAGGTAGGCGTGGCTGAAATAATCCTCATGACGCGGACCGGGCGTCAACAGCGTGATCAGCGGATCGTCACGCTCGATGCGGTGAAAAAGCTCGGTTTGCAGCTGCTGAAAGTGAGGCGCTAGCCTTTGCGCGCGGCTGCTCCGGAAAATATCCCCCATGAGCTGACCGTGGAGAAGGCGGTTCGCAAGCGCGAAGCCAACCCCAGCCGGGGTCTCGGCATGAACGTCGATGATCCGCCACGCGCCGCTTGTATCGCGAATCAGATCGGCGGCGAAGAAATTGATCAAATGTCCGTCTGTCTTCGGCTCGCGGCAAGCGTGAAGGAAAGCGGGATCGCTGAAAACTAGACGCGGCGGCACCTTGCCGGACCGGAGGAGGGTCTGCGGTCCGTAGAAATCTTTCGCGATCAAGTCGTAAAGCGCGGCCCGCTGAATAAGTCCCCGCTCAAGCTGCGCCCATTCGGGGCCGGAGATCAGAATTGGAATGAGGTCGATCGACCAAGGCTGGCGGCTGCCGGGCTCAGCGAATAAATCATGCGCGATCCCGTTCTCAACAACGAGACGCCGCAAGCGCTCCTGGCGTTGAAGCTGCTCCTCCGGCGGAATGGAACCGAACGCCTCATAGAATTCTCTCCAATGAGGCCTGACCGCGCCATCGGCGTCAACTGCTTCATCGAAGGAGCCGGCAGGGCGCTTATAGTCAGCGAGCAAATCCTGCTGCGGGACTGGATTTTTCAAGGTGCTGCTCATGGCCCGCAACTAAACCGCTCCCGACAGCGCCGGAAGGTACAATCCATTAAGGTTCTTCATCGCGACCCCCGCCCCGACGCTGGGACTGCCAACATCTTCCGATAACTCTAACATCCCTTTGCTGGCTCCGCTAGCGCAGCCCAGCCCTAAACGATTGTCCAAGCCAAAGCGGGCGCCGTCTAGCCTGAGCAATAGGGCTGAAATAAGATGTCTATTTTTCAACCGCGAAAGTGCTTCATTTAAAAGAGCTTGAGGCCCGGAGGCAAAGGCAGCCCGCTCGTAAGCGCCTGCATTTTTTCAGCCATGGCCTTCTCGGCTTTTTGCTTGGCGTCATTGTGAGCGGCGACGATGAGGTCTTCGAGGATTTCCAAGTCATCGGGTTTAATAAGGCTGGCGTCGATTGAAATCCTCGCCATGGCGCCCTTCCCTGTCAAGGTAACCTTGACGAGCCCGCCACCGGATGCGCCCTCAACCTCCAGGGCCTCCAGCTCGGTTTGCAACTCCGCCATTTTGCTCTGAAGCTCTTGCGCCTGCTTCATCATGCCCATAATATTCTTCATCTCGGCTCCTCCTCAAGGCTGCTCGATGGTTGCAGCCTTCGATCTTTCTTGTTTGCCTGCTGAGCAAATCTTACCATGATTACGATTTTTTCCATCATGGCTTCCTTCGCCATGTTCGGTTCAAAGATAGTTGCAGCGGTATGTGGCTTTAATGCCCTTCGATTTGGCGTTAGGCGACCCTGGCAAATCTGGAGTGACTGAGACCGTAATCCAATGAGCCGAAAACGGGCGGAGAAAGCTGTTGAGGTTCAGCGTACCCGATAAGTTGAAGCGGTCCTCTTCCTTAAACCAAGCTGGAGGACGTCCCTTATACAAATAAGCATGTAGCTCAAACCCCGCATAGCGGAGAACGGCTTCCGCTTCCACAAGCGATCCGCCCTCGGGGATGGACCTTTTCGCTATCTCGCTGAAGTCTACTCCTGCGCCAAAGCAAGGTTCTAATGCCATATTCGAGGCTCGCTTCAAGTCAATAAAGAGTTCGTCTCCGCGTTTTTTTGAATAGGTGCTGGCCATGATAGGACGGTCAGATACAGGCGCCATCATCGCAAGGAGAAATGCAAGTGCTGTCACACCTATAATTCCAGATCGCATTCAAGTTACAGCCAGGTTCTTTTGCATCGATGGCGCCTCTAATCGAGCGAGCGCACACTTTTGATTTCGGCATCCGGGAAATGATGCATGACGCTTTTTACGGCCGGATGCTTGCGGATCTCCTCAACAGCCAGAGCCTCTTGCTCGCGGCGGCGGGCGCCGAGCGGCGTCAAGCCGCGCTCTTCCGAAAGAGACACAATCCAGCGCTCGCCGGACCAGGCTTGCATCTTCCGGGCCAATTCCTGCGCAAGATTCTTCGGAGCGCCTTCGAGGATGTGGATTTCGAGAAAGCCCGGCCCGAATTTCACAAGCTCGACCTGCTCTTCGAGCGCTATTTTAAGTTTGATGTCGCGGATCTGGGCCGCGTGGGCGACGATATCCTCGAAAGCGGAGAAGCTTCGGGCGGCGGATTTCGCTTGGCTGCCGCCGATTTCGCTCTCGCTATCGCCGCCAGCAGTCTTATCGGCCTTCGCTGTGCTTGGAGTTTGCGCAGCGCTGGTTTCGAGTCTGCGCCGATGGTCTTCATGTTTTCCGGGATGATCGGCCGGTATGCCTTTCAGCTCCCCGATGATTTCGGCGGGCGAGGGAAGCTGCGCCGTATAACACATGCGAATCACAAGCATCTCGACGGCGGCGAAAGGCCTCGGCGCACGCGCCGCTTCGTCGAGGCCTTTCAGCAGCATCTGCCAAGCCGTGGCGAGGCGGGAGACGGCCAGCTTCGAGGAAAGCGTTTCGGCGCGGGCGCGGTCCTCGGACGAGAAATCGGCGGGAAAGAGCCCAGGGACGGCCTTGAGGCGGCTCAGCGCATGGACGGCGTCGGCGGCGTCGGTCAAGATCATCAAGGGGTCGCCGCCCTTGTCGTGGAGGGCGTTGAGGGATGTAAGCGCCGCTTTTGCATCCCCCTCGAAAATGCGTTCAAGCAGTTCAAAGATCGCGCTGCGGCCCGAAAGCCCAAGCATTTCAAGCACGGCGGTAGCGGTGAGATGCCCCTGGCCAAGCGTCAGCGCCTGATCGAGGAGCGACAAGCCGTCGCGAACGGAGCCTTCCGCCGCGCGGGCGATAAGGGCCAAGGCCGCGTCCCCGGCCGTATGGCCTTCTTTGGCGAGGACGCTCGCGAAATGCGCCATCAGAACCTCGGCGTCCACGCGTCGCAGGTCGAAGCGCTGGCAACGCGACAGGATCGTCACCGGAACTTTGCGGATTTCCGTTGTGGCGAAAATAAACTTCACATGCGGCGGCGGCTCTTCCAGCGTCTTCAAAAGCCCGTTGAAGGCGGCCTTCGACAGCATGTGAACTTCGTCGATAATGAAGACGCGATAGCGCGCGGAGGCGGGCTTGTAGCGGATGGCCTCGATGATCTCGCGAATGTCGTCGATGCCGGTGTTGGAGGCCGCGTCCATTTCGAGAACGTCGACATGGCGGCTTTCCATGATGGATTGGCAATGAACACCGAGTTCGGCGATGTCGAGGGTGGGTTTGTCTGTCGCGCCGGGCCGCTCGTAATTCAGGGCGCGGGCCAGAATTCGGGCCGTTGTGGTTTTGCCGACGCCGCGGACGCCCGTCAGCATGTAGGCTTGCGCGATCCGGTCCATCGCGAACGCGTTTCGCAGCGTGCGGACCAGGATGTCCTGGCCGATCAGGCCGTCCAGGGTTTGCGGGCGATATTTGCGGGCGAGAACGACGTAAGGCCGGGCCGCCAGACCATCTGCCTTCGCTTCGTTCGCGGGAGCTGAGGGCTTATCGCTGGATGTGCTCATGGGCCACGGCGGACGGGTCCAGCATTCAGAATTTAGTAGACCCCGAAATTGATTATGAAGGCGCGGCGGTGAGAGGCTGGACAGCAACCCGCATCGGATTCGTTAGGGCTGCTTCCTTCCGGACCTGACCCGGTTGGCGAGCGATACGTCCGCGCCAACCTCCCGCATCAATATATCGCCGGTCCCGGCTTCCGGTGCAAGTCCGGAGTGCGCCTTTTCACGCGTTGCTTTCAAATGTCACGCCTAAGCTCACGCAACCTCCGCGGCGTGCCTTTGCTCGATGCTTTGCCAATAGGCGCGCAGCCGTTTCAGGAAGGCTTTCGGTTTTTCGGCGTAAAGGCGCTCCCCGCGCAAGGCCGCCTCGCTCGTCAAAGCCGCCTGCTTCTTCTCGATACAGCGGCAAAGCGTTTTAATGTCGCTCGGGCTACGAAATGCGGAAGGGTTCGCCAGAATCATTTCGCGAAGCACGGCGAGATCGTGATGCATGCCAAGATCGTCGGAGAGCTTGCGGGCAAGCTTCGTGCGCGCTTTCGATTCCTTCGGCCAAGCCTCCTCCAAGAGAAGCGTATGACGCCAGTGCCGCTGCACCTGCTTTCGCCAATCGTGCAGCGCTTCGTTCTCGCTGGCGGCAAGCGCAGCCTTCATGGCGTGCCGCCCGCGCCGGTAAGTCTTGGACGCTGATGTGAGCAAATCCTCGATCGTGGCTTTTCGCAGGTTGAGCTTTGCAAGGCTGGCCCTTGCTTTCGCCAGCTCCTTAAGCGCGCTATCGAGCTGAGATTGAGCCAATTTCTCGTCCGCGAGGTCGCGCCGCGCCATCAACCAGGACTTGAGATCCGCGAAAAGCCGGCCCCGGCGCGAACCGCCGAACTCCTTCTCCAGCGCCTCCGCTGCGCCGACCGCGACCTGCGCATCCCGGCTCGCAGAAAGCATCCTGGCGGCGGATGAGAGCAGTTTCTGCGAGTTTCTCGCAACCCTGCCGCGAATCGCGGGCTTTACGAGTTCCAGAAGCGCGCGCGTTCTCTTGAAATGCCGGCGGGCATCGTAAATCGCTTTTGGGCCACGATCGGCCGACGACAGCCGCATCAGAGCCGCATCGAGCTGTTCGGCTGCAATGGAAGGAACGGCGTCCTTCAACGGGCGCGCCACGCTAAAGCGATAAGTCATTTGCATATGTGCCTGACAGGATATTGGGACCGGCAATAGATCGGCTTGGATGACGGTCGCGTCAAGGCAATGCCGCGCTCAAGCCAAGTCTCTCACAAAAGCTTGCGGCGGTTTTAGCTGGAAAACCTGGCCTGCGCGGCTTGGCCAAGGAGTGGACGGTGAGATTGAGCCGCTTCCGCAGGCCGGGGAGCGCGGTTGTTCCCTGGCCGGCGCAAGTGGCGGCCTTTGACGCCTCTGCACGTCAGCCGGCTTCGACATCAAGCGATCATGCTCACCGCGCCCCAGTCAGAACGGGCAGCAGCGGCCGAATCATCAATTTATAAGCTAATATCGGCTACATAAAATCACTGGACGCTCGCAAGGGTCGCAGCCTTCTGCAGGACGCCGAAAGGTGGTGAAGCTTCCCCAAGAGTACGCAGCCGTAATTTGTACGGCCCAGGCGCGCGTCATCCGCTAAAACCGAAAGTATGAACAGGTCACAAATCTGCCCGCCCCGTTATAGCGGGTTCTTCGGCTTTATCGGTTTTAGGTCGCTCATTAAAGCGTTGATTTGTCTTAAAAAGAGTGGAGGCCACGCCCGGAATCGAACCGGGGTACGCGGATTTGCAGTCCGATGCGTCACCACTCCGCCACGTGGCCTGTACTTATGTGGTATCATGATCCCCGGCGCATGAAAAGCGGCGATGCGCTGCGGCTATGTTTCCCCCCTGGTCAGCCGGAAAGAATTTTGTTAGGTCAACTCCGCTAGACATTAATATCTGGGGCACGGCGATCATTATGGACTTTCAGACGGCGCGGCTCGCGATGGTCGAAATCGCAGATCAGGCCAAACGGAGTGCGCGATCCACTCATCTTGAACGCGTTGGCGACTTTGCCGAGAGAGCTGTTCGTTCCGGAGCGGCAGAAAACTCTCGCTTACATGGATGACGCTGTGTTGGCGGTCCCGGCTGGCGAAGGCTCTCCGCCCCGCTATCTTCTGCCGCCCATGGTTCTTGCCCGCCTGTTGCAGAGCGCGGGGCTCTCGCGGTCCGATCATGCTCTCGACATTGGCGGGGCGACCGGCTACTCCGCCGCGGTGCTCGCCCAGCTCTGCGGGAAAGTGGACGCCTTGGAGGCATCGGAAGCGCTCGTGGAAACGACAAGGCGCAACCTGAAGGCGATAAACGCGGGGGGCGTCACGGTGCATCGAGGCCCGCTCGATCAGGGCCTCGCCAATTCGAAACCGTTCGATTTTATCCTTCTCAATGGCGGCGTGGCCGATGAGCCCAAAGATCTGTTCAGCCAACTCGCAGACGGTGGGCGCCTTGCCACGATCGTAAGGCGCGGCTGGCTTGGGCACGCCTACCTCTACTCAAAGAATTCGGGCGCCGTGTCTGGACGGGCGATTTTCGACGCTGGGGCAGAATACCTTCCCGGTTTTGAACAAACTTCACATTTTGTGTTTTGAGCAAAGTTTAACAAAGAGGCAATTCGGCAACGCACGCCCGCAAAAGAGCGGGAATACCTGCGGTTCACGAGTGATTTGCCTTTCCTTCGCCTCTTAAGCGGCTACTTTGCTGTCATCTGCGTTGTGCTGGCGTTGCGAGCGTTTGGGTGTGTGCTAGTTGGTGCGATCTTCGAAACAACGGAAACATCCTGTGCCGTCAAAAATCATGTCCCGTTTCCCCACTTTTCGTAGCGTCCGGACATATTGTTCGGCGGCTGCGCTGCTCTTCGCAATGGGCGGCGGCGTCCATGCCGAGACTTTGAAGGAAGCTTTGACGGCGGCCTATCTTTTCAACCCCACATTGAAAGGCGCACGGGCCGGGCTTCGTTCGACGGACAATCAGGTTTCTATCGCCAAATCCGGGTACAGGCCAACCATCACAGCGACGGGCCAGTACGGCTTCGAGGACGAGCGCACAAGAATTCAGAGCACTGGGGCGCAGGGTTCCATTCCATTGTGTTCGGCAACTGTGGCTACCGACGGCAGTTGTCCTGGCGGAGCATTTGCGCCCCTCCCGCTAAATTCCCTCGCAAGCAGCAGCGTCGGAAACGGCACATCGACTCCCCGTCAGGCGCAAATCGTCCTCCAGGAGACTGTGTTCGACGGATTCCGCACCTACAATAACGTCAAGGGCTCGGAGGCTTTGGTCGAGGCCGGCCGGGAGGACCTTCGCAACACCGAGGAGAGCGTTCTCCTCAATGCCGCGACCGCTTATATGAATGTCGTGCGCGATCAGGCTATCGTGAGCCTGCGGCAGAACAACGTGAAGGTGTTGTCCGAGCAGTTGCGCGCAACGCAGGACCGTTTCAAGGTCGGCGAAGTCACGCGGACGGATGTGGCGCAGGCACAGTCGGGGCTCGCGCAGTCTCAGGCAGATTTGAGCATCGCGCAGGGCACCCTTTATGGCGATCAGGCGCTTTTTGCGCAATACATCGGTCATCCGCCCGGCACTCTTCGGGACCCTGGGCCTCCGGCGAGACTCCTGCCCAAAAACTTGCAAGGCGCGATCGATGTCGCACAGGCGGAAAATCCCGGCATTCTCGGCGCGATTTTACGCGAGCGCGCCCAGGAGCATCAGGTCAAAGTAGCCAAAGGCCAGCTTCTTCCAACCCTGAGCTTCAACGCGAGCTATACTAAAGCCGCACAGCCGTTCGGCGAACCGAGCGTTACCTCGTTCGACGATACGCGCGTCTATGGCCAGCTTACTGTCCCGCTTTACCAGGCAGGCAGCGTGTCCGCGCAGATCCGGCAGGCCATCGAGACGCTATCGCAGCGCCGTCAGCAAATTGACGAGCAGCGCGAACTCGCACGCCAGAACGTCAGCTCCCAGTGGGGATTGCTCATTGCCGCAAGAGGCAACGTAGCCGCTGGAAAATCAGCCGTCGAAGCGACGCAGATCGCCCTCCAAGGCGTGCGCGAGGAGGAAAGGGTCGGCCAGCGCACCATCCTCGACGTGCTCAATTCCGAGCAGCAATATTTGAACGCACAGGTGAATCTGGTCTCGTTCCAACGGGACCTCGTTGTCGCGTCATATGGCGTACTCGCTTATATGGGACGGCTGACCGCCTACGACATCGCATTGGAATCTGAGCTTTACGATCCAACGCGCTACTATGGCGAAGTCAAGGATGCGTGGTTCGGATGGGGCGCTTCGGTCGAAAGCCAGGAAGATCCGCGTGTCGCCCCTGTCGATGATCCAGGGCGCACACCTGGGCAAAAATCGACCGATGGCCCGGCTTATACCCAGAAACTGCCGCAGATCCCGTGATACGGGCTAGCGTGCTCTAACCGATATTACTAACCTTGGTTTGCGACTTTGCTGAGTCGCCCGTCGATCTGCAAACTACACAGGTTTGGTTGACGCGCTTGCGTATCTCGCGAGCGCGAGTGTTTGAGGTGATATGAATGAACCGTGCAGACCAAGCTTCAGAGCCCTCCATGGAGGAGATCCTTGCGTCCATCCGGCTTATCATTTCGGACGACGCCAGGAAGGGGCCTTCAGAATGGGAAGAAGCCCATTCTCGCGCCCCCGCCGCGCCCAGGCATGACGCAGCCGCTTCCCTCAGCGCATTGCCTGAAGAGGACGTTCTCGATCTGACCGACGCGCTTGTTTTTCCCGAGGAGCAGTCGTCGCCCGCGGCGGCCTACGGCATGATCAAAAATCATGCTCAGCAGCCTGCCGGCGCTTCAGAAGAGCCTCCAGCGAAGGAGGCTCCCGTAGAGGAATCTCTTGCGGAGGAAGAGCAGCCAAAGGCGCAGCCTGAAGCGGCCGCGGCAAATCCAGAGCCTGTCCAAGCGCCGAACACGCCGTTCGCCGCCATGCCGCAACCCGAGACACGGGTCGAGATCCCCGCCGAGCCACGCCACGACCTGCCGCAGCGTCCGGCGATCCCGGCTGGTTCGCGCACGGTTTGGTCACGCCGGGAGCTTCCCGGTTCGCCTGCGGGGAGCCCGAAATTTTCGCACGAGCCAGTGCCCGTGAGACATCCGCACAAGAACCGGGCTGAGGACATTCAAATGCCCATTCCGGACCGGGGGCCGATTTCCCTGATCTCCGCGGGTGAAATGCAGGCTCGGGTTCACGAGCCTCCGGCACAGGAAAAACAAGCTGAGGAGGAGGCGGAGGCGGATCACGCGGCGCCCTCGCCGGGCGGTCTCGCCGATAACGAAGAGGCCGCCGTCGCCGCTGTCGCCGAAAGTCTGGCGCGCGCGGCCGCCGAAGCGATGGATGCGAATGAGCTGGCCACGGCGGCCGATGTCGACTTCGCGCGGCTCGACGAGGATCGCAAGGCCGAAGTGACGGAAACTTTCGCGAACGCGATCCAACGAGAGAGCGCTCCCCGCGACAAGAGCCCGCTTCCGACCTTGTTGGATGAAGTGCTGCGGCAGGATTTCATGAGGGAACCGGCGCCGTTTTCAGAGCCGGTCGAGGAGGCGCCGAATTTCGAGGCGCCCGCCGAGGTCTCGGCGCCAGAGAACTATGATGCGCAGGAAGAACAGCGGCCAGCCCCGGAATGGGCCGTCCCGGAAGACGATGCGCCACGCGAGTTTGAGCCGATAAACCTGCCGCCCGAGCACCGCGCGCCCGCCCCGCGAGCTCCGGAAACTTCGGCGCCTGAAGCGCCATTGGCTCAGGCGCAGTTCGTCGGCGCCTCGCAGCCCCCGCTCCCCGTGGCGCAATCGCGTACCCTCGAAGATGCGGTTCGGGACATGTTGCGCCCGCTCCTGATGCAATGGCTGAACGATAACATGCCGCGCATCCTGGAAAGCGCCATTCGCGACGAGATCGCGACGCGCGGGCTTTTGCCGAAAGCAGACGAATAACCGGGGAACAACTGCCGCCTATCCGCGCCCCGGCTGCATTAGCGGTTGCGGGATTGGAGCCGTTTTTCTAAATCTACCGGATGTAGGCCCTTTTCTTCCTCAGCCCCTTATGCTTGAAAAAACATACAATCACGCCGCCATCGAAGAGCGAATCTCGAAAAGTTGGGACGAGGCGCAAGCCTTCCGCGCCGGACGTACGCTCGCTTCGCATCCAAAAGCTAAGCCCTATTCGATTGTGATCCCCCCGCCGAATGTGACGGGCTCGCTTCATATGGGCCACGCCCTGAACAATACGCTGCAGGATGTGCTCGCCCGATTCGAGCGCATGCGCGGGCGCGACGTGCTTTGGCAGCCCGGAACGGACCATGCGGGCATCGCAACGCAAAGCCTCGTCGAGCGGCAGTTGATGGAGAAGCAGCAGCCGAGCCGCCGCGAGCTTGGCCGCGAGGAGTTCCTGAAGCGCGTCTGGGCCTGGAAGGAGCACTCCGGCGGAACGATCATCAATCAGTTGAAGCGCCTCGGCGCGTCCTGCGACTGGTCGCGCGAGCGCTTCACCATGGACGAGGGGCTTTCGCGCGCCGTTATCAAGGTGTTCGTCGATCTCTACAACCAAGGGCTGATCTACAAAGACAAGCGCCTCGTGAACTGGGACCCGAAGCTTCTGACCGCTATTTCGGACCTTGAGGTTATCTCGGTCGAAAAGCGCGGCTCTTTGACGTGGTCCGAAAAGACCAAGGATGAGAAGCCGTTCGATGCGGCGGCCTTTGCGAAGCTCATGGCGCGCGATCCCGACGGCCATCTGTATTATTTCAAATACCCGCTCACCGCGAAGGTGAAGGGCTATAAGGCGGATCACATCGTCGTCGCCACGACCCGCCCCGAGACGATGCTCGGCGACTTGGCTGTTGCGGTGAACGCCGCCGACAAGCGCTACGCGCCGCTGCTTAAGGCTGGCGCGAAACTCCGGCTGCCGCTGGTAGGCCGCGAAATCCCGATCGTCGCTGACGAGCACGCCGATCCCGAACAGGGCACCGGCGCGGTGAAGATCACGCCCGCCCACGACTTCAACGACTTCGAGGTCGGACGCCGGCACAATCTCACGCCGCTTAACATCTTCACGCCCGAAGCGAAGCTCAACGACGCAGTGCCGGAGCCTTATCAGGGGCTGCCACGCTTCACCGCAAGGGCCAAGGTTGTCGCCGATCTCGAAGAGCTTGGGCTCCTGGAGAGAATCGAGCCGAACGCCATGAAGGTGCCTTACGGCGACCGGTCGAACGAGGTCATCGAGCCGTTCTTGACGGACCAATGGTATGTCGACGCGAAGACGCTGGCGCAGCCTGCCTTGCAGGCGGTTCGAGATGGCAAGACGGACTTCATCCCGGAAAATTGGCGTAACGTCTATTTCCAATGGCTGGAGAACATTCAGCCCTGGTGCATCTCGCGCCAGCTCTGGTGGGGCCACCGTATACCGGCTTGGTATGGGCCTAAGCTAGAGGGAAAAAACTCGGATGGGTTCGACGTTTCTTTTTCAATCGAGAGGGACGGCACAGGGCAACGGCGCGTCACAGACAAGCAGATATTTGTTGCCGCATCCGAAGACGAGGCTATTGCCGCCGCTCGCCAACACTATCGCGATAAAAACGTCCCCATTTTCGAAAATGAGCGCGCGTTCCTAGCTTTTTTGGATGAAGGCGGTGAAGGCTTTGGAATCTGGCGCGACGAGGACGTGCTCGACACGTGGTTCTCATCTGCATTGTGGCCGTTCTCCACGCTCGGCTGGCCGGACAAGACGCCGGAGCTGAAGCGCTATTACCCGACCTCGGCGCTTGTCACCGGCTTCGACATCATCTTCTTCTGGGTCGCCCGTATGATGATGATGGGCATGCACTTCCTGAAGGAGGTCCCGTTCCGCGACGTCTACATCCACGCGCTCGTCCGCGACGAGAAGGGCGCCAAGATGTCGAAGTCGAAGGGCAACGTCGTCGATCCGCTGTCGGTCATGGAGGATTACGGCGCCGACGCGCTGCGCTTCACCATGGCGGCCATGGCGGCGCAAGGGCGCGACCTCAAGCTTTCCATGCAGCGCATCGAGGGCTATCGCAACTTCGCGACCAAGCTTTGGAACGCGGCGCGCTTCTGCGAGATGAATGGGTGCGTGCGGCGAGCCGATTTCGACCCGGCCAAGGCCAAGACCACGCTCAACAAATGGATTTACGCCGAGGCGAACGCAACAGTGGCGGCGGTGACGCAGTCGATCGAGGCCTACCGCTTCAACGACGCAGCAAGCGAGGTCTACCGTTTCGTCTGGAACCAATTCTGCGATTGGTATGTCGAATTTGCCAAACCGGTGTTCATGGGCTCCGACGAGGCCGCGAAATCCGAGACGCAGGCGATGGCGGCCTGGGCGCTGGATGAGATCCTGAAGCTGCTCCACCCCTTCATGCCGTTCATCACCGAGGAGTTATGGGCTGTGCTGGGCGAATCGGGACCGCAGCGCGAGTCTCTTTTATGCCTGGCCGCATGGCCAAAGTCCGCAAAAAAGCTGGATTTGAAATCCGTCGCCGAGGTGAATTGGGTCATCGATCTCATCAGCGAAATCCGCTCGCTTCGCTCCGAGATGAACGTCCCGCCCGCGTCCATGCTTCCTCTCACCATCACGGGCGCGGACAAGGAGACCAAGAGCCGCGCGAAACGCTATGAGAGCTTTATCAAACGCTTGGCAAGGCTGAGCGATATCGCGTTCGCCAGCGCCCCACCGCAAGGCACGGCGCAATTTGTGCTGGGCGAGGCGACCATGGCGTTGGCTTTGGCCAATGTGATCGATCTCGCCGCCGAGCGCGAGCGCCTTTCGAAGGAGATCGGCAAGCTCCAGAGCGAGATCGAGAAGATCGACGCGCGCTTCGCGAACGAGCAATTTATGGCGAAGGCTCCTGAAGATGTGGTCGAGGAGCATCGCGAACGCCGCGCCGAAGCCGAGGCTGCCGCTCAAAAGCTGAAGGCGGCGCTTGAACGGCTGCAGGCGGTGGCCGCTTGAGAGCAGCGCGGATTTGTCCCGCGCTGCTGCCTTGACAGTGACACTTTCTCAAAAACAAAAATAATTGCCAATCGAGGCAAAAGCGCAGCGTTAGTAAAGCCGCGAAATTACTGTGGCTTGTCCGCCACAAATTCAGGGAAATCTCCTCATTTGCCCTTGCATTCGGATTGATGTCCTTGCGTTTTGGATTTCAGGCCTTTGTTATCTGGCGCACAACTGACGGGGTATCGGTAATATGGCGCTCTTAACGCGACACACGGGCGTGCCCTCACGGTGAGGGGCTCCGCTCATATGGATCAAGAGACGCTGCAAGCGCTGATAAAAGTCTACAAGGCTCGCGCAAGCACCGATCTTCTATCCATCATCATGGACGAGGCGGAGGGACCACAGGCGCGGGCCGCCGTGCTGGAGCTGCTGCGTTCGCTCTCGCCCAAATCGCTCGCAAACGAGGAGTTCGCTCCCGTCCGCCGGAAAGCCTGCCACTTCTGTCTCGCCGCCGAAGATTTTGAGCTGGCGGAACGCCTCGCCCGTGGATCGGACCTCCCCGAGGACTACGCGCTCCGCGCCCGTGCGCTCCACGGGCTCAACCGCGAGCAGGAGGCCGTCGCCCTTTACCGGCAGGCGATCGCCCAGGACCCAGCGATGCGAAACCGCGAGCTGGAGCGTATCCTTGGAATTCGCCCCGGATCGAACCTGACATCCGCGCCGGCGAAGATCATTTCCCTCAATACCTACTCTGCGAGGCGCGAGAATAAGCCGGAGCAAGAACGGCGCGACACGTCCGCCGACGCCTTTCTCGACGATTTCGACGATGCGGCCGTCACCTTTGGCGATGTCGCTGGGCTCGACGACATAAAGGCGGAGATTCGCCGCCGCATCGTTCTGCCCTACCTCAAGCCGAGCCTCTTCGAACGGTACAAGCAAAAAGCGGGCGGCAATATCCTGCTGTACGGACCGCCCGGCTGCGGCAAGACCCTGATTGCGAGAGCGACCGCGGGCGAGAGCGACGCCCGTTTCCTGTCGGTCAATCCTGAGGATATTGTCGATAGATACACGGGCGAGGCGGAAAAGCGGCTGCGCGTGCTTTTCGATGAGGCGAGGTCGGACACGCCGGCCATCCTCTTTTTCGACGATTTCGACGTGCTGGCCTTCCGGCGCGCCGGGCTGCCACCGGAGGCGGCGCCCGCCTTGATCGCGGCTTTCGCGTCCGAGCTGGACGGGACGCAGCGCAATAACAGCGGCGTCCTGATCATCATGGCGACGAACGTTCCATGGGTTCTGGATCAGGCGCTTTTCAGGGCAGGCCGTTTTCAGCGCGTTCTTTTTGTGCCGCCCCCAGCGCTGGAGGCACGAAAGAAGATCCTGACCGGAGCTGTCTCGGGCATCCCCGGCGCGGACAAAGTCGCCTTCGACCGCGTCGCCCGCAAGTCGGCTGGCTTTTCAGGCGCCGATCTTCGCGCGCTTTCCGATTGGGTAAGCAACGCGACGCTCACCAAAGCGCTGTCGGGCGCCTCGGACGCCCTGGTGACAACGGCGCTGTTCGAGGAGGGGCTGAAGCTCTTCGGTCCATCCACGCTCACGTGGCTGAATTTAGCCAAGGCGGAGATGAAGCTGATCCAGCGTCATGAAGCGGTCGGCCGTCTGTTCTTCTCGCTTTACCGCTCTTGAGCCGTCACGCGTTGCTCCAAGCTTCGCAACCTGAGGATGCTGGTTGTGGCTCTTCTGTTGCCCAAACGGCACAGAGTGAGGCATCTTCGCCCCGTTTAGGCCATAAACCAGGAACACATTGCCTGCATCGGATAGAATAAAGTTTCCGATAAACTGTATACACGGCGAAAGCCACCGAAGTTGCCGTTGGTCTCGTGTCCGGCGCTTCTCTCCAGATAAAAAAACTTGTCTCCGTAAAAAAACCGGATCGTTTCCGGTGGAGGGTGCTGTTGTGGACGTTCGAAAGTCAGATCAGTTGCGATTGCCATTGCAGGAAACGCTTTGCCAAGTGACGAAAACGAAAATCGTCCGCCCCCGGAATGCCTGGACTCCGCCTAAAAATAACACCATGTCCGGGGCATTGTGGCGCCATGTTGAGCAAGCTGCGCCGGCGGGGCTTGGAGCTGTTTCGCGTCTGGGGGCAAGCGTAGAAGTTGTGTGCCATGCGGATATCTAGTGGAATTCGCGTCTTAAGGGTGTTGTCCATCCCGCTCCTCTTTTGTGGAGTAGCCATTGGGCTTGTCACAGTGCAGGCGGCGATCCAGCGCAAGGCGGAGCGAACAGCCGCGGCTGCCCCGCCGCTGGCGATTGCGCCGGCGCTCTCCGGCCAGACAATAAGCGTCGCGGATTTGTCTGTGGCCGCCAGCAAGGGCGACCTTGAAGCGC
Source organism: uncultured Alphaproteobacteria bacterium (assembly GCA_963766815.1). Classification (GTDB taxonomy): domain Bacteria; phylum Pseudomonadota; class Alphaproteobacteria; order Rhizobiales; family Rhodomicrobiaceae; genus Rhodomicrobium. The sequence goes on from CAVYBZ010000028.1 coordinate 74,909, forward strand.
GGATCGAAATGGGACGCCGCTTGGCTCAAGGCCAGGGCGTTAGAAAGAGCGAGAGCAGCGCCGTCTCCTACTTCAAAGGGATCATCAGCGAATTCGAAGACATTGGCGCGCACGACAAGCGCGGTCCGCAAGTAGCCGCCGCTTTTCTCGAAATGGCGCGATTTATAAGAACGGCGCGCCGGAAGCCAAAATCGACGCCAATCCGGCGCAGGCTTTCAGCTTCCTTCATCACGCCGCCAGCTATTTCGGAGACCCGGCCGCTCAGTTCGAACTTGCAAAGCTGCTCATGAGCGGTGAGGGTGTGACAAAAAACACACGCGCAGCGGCGCAGTGGCTCTTGAGCGCAAGCCGGAAGGGATATGCGCCTGCGCAGGCTATGCTTGGCGATCTGCTTTGGCATGGTAGCGACGGGGTTAAGCGCGTTGCCGGCGACGGCTTGGGACTCCTCGCAATTGCACGCCGCAATGCGTTGGGCGCGGACAAAGCTTGGGTCAGCAAGATGTTCGAGACCGCCCGCTCGGAGGCTCAGCCAAGCGAAATTCTTGAAGCCAACGCCTTCATCGTTCAAGAGACCGGCGCTTCTCATTTTGCCGCAACGAGCGACATTCTGATAAAAGGCGGCGCTCCTGGCGCGGCGAGCGAGATAAAGGTTTCGCCCAGTGAGCCCAACGGCCAGCAGGGAGCAGCGATATCGGGCGCATCGAAAGCGTTATCGCAACTTGGGCCGACTCCGATGGGGTTGCCGCAAAGCTCCCCAAATCCCGAATTGGCCGTGGAGAAGAGGGATGCCAGGTCATCGGCCGGAGATATTCATCGGTACTGGCGGCGCACTCCAGAGGCCCGAATCAGGAAAACGGCGCCGGTCCGGTACGCAGGGGTTTCCGATTGACCATTTCGCTTGGCGGCGACGGCGGCTTTCACTTCGGTGAACGCGGCTTCGATTTTGTCCGGCGCGTCTGCACGAGGCTCGTTTTCGAGGCGGCGATAGCTTCGACTATGGCTTGAGGGCGCGTGAAAAAGCCTTCCCATGGATCGGACTTGAGCGCCGCCAGGCGCCGGCCGATATTCTCAACGGTGAAACGCGCGGGCGTGAGCGCCGGTCCAAGCTCCTCCCACCTTACCGGCGCCGAAATCGGCGCCCCTGGTCGCGCTCTCGTCGAATAGGCCGCGACGGCAGTAGCGCCGCGTCCATTTCGCAGGTAATCGACGAAGATTTTTCCGCTGCGCGCCTTCTTAGCCATGGTTGATACATACTTCGAGGGTTCCTGCCTCTCCATGGCGAGCGCGATGCTGCGCGCGAAAGCCTTCAGCTCATCCCAATCCGCCGACGGCGCTAGCGGCGATACAACGTGCAAGCCCTTTCCGCCCGAGGTTTTGACGTAGCTTTCAAGTCCAAGCTCCTGCAAGCGCCGCCGCACATCTCGCGCCGCTTCGATTACAGCGCTCCACTCCAAGCCCTCTCCGGGATCCAGGTCGAAAATGAGCGTGTCCGGGTGATCGACGTCCTCAATGCGTGCGCCCCAAGGATGAATTTCCAGGACGTTAGCCTGCACAAGATTGATCAAGCCGCGAAGATCATGGATGACGATGGCTTCGGCCTCGCCATCTTTGTCCTCCACATGCGCGATCTCAACCGCGTCCGTGAGCCCCGCAAACGAATGCTTTTGGAAAAAGCATTGCGCGCCTGAGCCGTTCGGGCAGCGCACGAGAGCAAGCGGCCTGCCGGTAATATGGGGGAGAATGAGATCGGCAACTTCAGTGTAATACTCGGCGAGACTGAGCTTTGTCAGCCCTTGGCCTTCCCAAAGGACGCGGTCTGGGTGCGTCAATTTGATGCCCGCGAACTCAATGTTCCCGCCGTTCTTCGCAGGCTTGATCGAAGCGGCCGCTTCTTTCTTCGACGGCGAACGGCTTTTCGGTGACGCAGCAGCGTCCGTTGGCTCTTGGCGAGGCATTTCGAGCCGAACCTCCGAGGCGGGTTTGTCTTCTCGCAAGCCTTTGAAGGCCGCATGACGCAGGTGTCTGTCGTGAGTCCAGCCCCGGAACTCGACCTCCGCGACAAGTTTGGGCTCGACGGAAACGAGGCCACGCCGCTCTTCTGAGGAAAGCGCGTTCGCAAACGGCGATTTACCGCTTCGGAGAGGCTGAAGCTCTTTGTAAAGCGATTGCGCCGCCTTCTGCGTGAAGCCGGTGCCGGTGCGGCCTACATGGATGAGCTTGCCTGCGTCGTAATAGCCAAGCGCAAGCGATCCGACCGCGTTACGCGTCGCGGTCGACGGCGCGTAGCCCCCGACAACGAACTCCTCGCGGTTCGTGCATTTGTTCTTGACCCATTCGCCGTTGCGCCCCGAACGGTAAGCCGCGTTGCGGCGCTTGCTCACGACGCCTTCAAGGCCGAGGCGGCAGGCGTGGTCTAGCATGGATTGCCCATTTCCGATGACGTGATCGGAATAGCGCAAGGCGGGATGAGTGTTCGAATTGAGCAATTCAGCGAGAGTGCGCTTGCGGTCATTCAACGACGCCTCGCGAAGGCTGTAGCCGTCGAGATAAAGGAGGTCGAAGGCGAAGAAGATGGCAGCGGAGGCAGATTTGCGCTCCGAAAGCGCATCCTGCAAAGCGGAGAAGCTTGAGACGCCGTTTTCATCCTCGATTACCGCTTCGCCGTCCACAATCCCCGATTTCGCCGGCAAAGTCTCGAAAGCCGGCCGCGATGGCCGGAAAGCGCGCCGTCCAATCGAGCCCGCTGCGTGTGAAGAGGCGGACGCTTCCGTTGTCGATCAAAACCATCAGCCGGTAGCCGTCGAACTTGATTTCATGGAGCCAGCCATCGCCTTCGGGCGGTTTTTCCATGAGCAGAGCGAGGCACGGCTCGATAAAGCCCGGAAACGCAGCTTTCTTGGCTCCTTTAATCGAGGAGGGATCGATATTGGGCGAGGGGGGATCACCCCTCACCCCAGCCCTTTCCCGCGCAAGCTCGCCTTGATGAGCTTGCCACTCTGGAGTGTCCGCATCCGCGAGCGGATACGGACGGGAGAGGGGACGACGGTTCAACGGTTGCGGCCGAACTCCCTCTCCCAGGGAGAGAGGGCTGGGGTGAGGGGCGTCCCCTGATGGCGAAAGGTCTCCTTTAATAAGGCCGTCGCCCGATGACCAAACGGCAGAACGCTCCGACGCGATCTCGTCCATCGGGCGATGCGTCGCGACCGAATCCGGCGCCTCTTCGAGAATGTCACCTTCAGCCTCGGGATGCGCGTACTCGTCATCCGACTTGAACAGGAGCCATTGCTCTTTCTTGACGCCCGGCCTTCCCTTGGTGCGGATTAAATGCCAGCGGCCATGCAGCTTTTCGCCATCGAGTTCGAAAGCCAGATGCCCCTTGGCGTAGCCTTTTGCGGGGTCGCCCTCAGGGCGCCAGAAGCCGCGATCCCAGATCATGACCGTGCCGCCGCCATATTCGCCCGCGGGGATGATGCCTTCAAAATCGCCATAATCGATGGGGTGGTCCTCGACATGGACCGCGAGGCGCTTTTCATGCGGATCGAGGCTTGGCCCGCGCGTGACGGCCCAGCTCTTATAGACGCCGTCGAGTTCCAGCCGCAGGTCGTAGTGTAGCCTCCGCGCTGCGTGCTTCTGGATGACAAAGCGAAGAGCCGGGCCTGCGCGGGTTTGCCGCGCGCCGCTCGGCTCGGCCGTTTTCGTAAAGTCGCGCTTCTGCCGGTAACGGCTGAGATCCCCCTTTGCCGAAGACGGCTCCTGCGGCGCTTCCGCCATTCTGCCGGCGGCGCTTCTTCGCTTACTGGCCGTTATGGGGGCGGCACGTGGCATTATGAGCGTCCCGCGGTCGTCCGGGCCGGTTTGGCGCGCGTGGAAGTAGGCGGGCTGCCGGTTTCGTCAGCTTCGCCGCGGGCCGTGCGCTTTGGCTCCGTTCGTGACTGAGCGGCATTCCGCATGCGAGCGCCTGCTGCCGGGGGCGTCCTCGGCGCCCTTTTTGCGGACTTTGGCTTCTCTTCTCCTGCCGCCGGCTCCGGCTCTTTCATGCCGCCTTTTTCCGCCGCGATCGACTTCCGAAGCGCGTCCATCAGATTGGTGACATTGGTAGGCCGCTGTGGCTTCGAAACTTCCACCGGCAGGCCCGCCTGTTTCGCGCGGATCATCTCGATGAGCGCGTTCTCGTAACGGTCCTCGAACTTCGCAATGTCGAAGTGCCCCATCTTGGTTTGGATGATGTGCTTTGCGAGGTCCAGCATCTCGCCCGGAATCTTGATGTCTGGGATCTCATCGAAATAGGCCTCATCGTCCCGGACCTCGTAATTGTAGTGAAGCGCGGTCGCCAGAATTCCATTATCGCGGGGCTCCATCACGAACAGCCGCTCGCGCCGCGAAATGACAGCGCGCCCGAGCCCGACGACGCCCTGAGCGTTCATCGCCTCGCGAATGACGGCGAATGCTTCCTCAGCCACCTTGTCGTTGGGGGCGAGATAATAGGCGCTGTCGAAATAGACGGGGTCGATCTCGCTTCTGGGCACAAAGCTCTCGATTTCGATCGTATGCGAGCTTTCGATCTCGACCGCGTCGAGGTCTTCATCCTCGATCATCAGGTAATCGTTTTTGGCGACCTGAAAGCCGCGCACCCGGTCTTCCCTCTCGACCGCCTCGTTCGAATCGGAATTGACCATCTGCTGGCGGAGCCGGTTGCCCGTCTCGCGGTTGAGCCAATTAAAGGAGATCCGCTCGCTTTTGGAGGTCGCGGGAAAAAGCGCGACCGCGCAGGAGACGAGCGAGAGTTTGAGATAGCCTTTCCAATAGGGGCGGGGAGCCATACGCGGAACTCCAATGGCTTGCGCTTCAGCGCGATCGCGTCGCGCCCCCCGGCGTCCAAGCTCATTATGTCAACGATCTTTGCAATAACGCAAGGCTGAGCAAACAAGTTCCTGCTGCGTTACACGGAACGCCTGAGTTGCGGTCTCGCTCTGGGTCATGCCCGCGAGCCTGTCCCGGTGCAGACCGGTAGCGCGCACCCAGTAATCGGCAGCACCAGAATACTAACCTTTTCGCCCATCTTGCCTTATTAGCTGAGTATCTAAAATAAGGTAATAAAATGTGCAAACCCCTCAGCGAATTGACAGCAGCCGATCTTGAATTTGGCGCTCGGCTTGACTGTGCTCGCCTTTTGGCGCTCAAAGCGCTTGAAGACATCCTTTTACTACCCGGTGATCTTGCTGCGAACGCGGCTCTTCGTAAGGATAAGCTGTTAGCTGCGAAGATTATTATCGCTGCACAGACGAAGGTCGACGAAGCCCGGCCTAAGGCACAAGTCAGTAAGAAGGAGCCAGTTGACCACTTGGCCCGCATGATGGCGGTCCGCGAGAAGAGTCTCAACTCTATAAATTGCTCTATAAATTGCGGGACGCACGCGAGCGGGAGCGCCAAGCAATTCTTCAAAGCAAAGAGACCTCTGACGGCAAATCGTAAAGACCAGCGGGTGGCGGCTGATCCGGTCTACCCCGACAGAATCAGTGTTAAGTTGGTTAAAATCAATGGGCGCACGATGCTCGATGGGCGGCATATCAAGCACAAGGGGCTTCGCAAGCTTTGGGTTGATAACGATCCAAGCGGCTTGAAAGGCGAGTGGGTAGATAGGGCCGGCCGTATTTTGCAAGCCCTGGATGCGGCGGCGACGCCAGAGGAGCTGCAAGGCGTTCCCGCGTACCGGCTGCATCAACTTAAAGGGAAACGAAAGGGAACTTGGTCCGCGAGAGTGAGCAAGAATTATCGTATAACCTTCAAGTGGGTTGACGCTGGACCTTACGACGTGGATCTGGAGGACTATCATGGCCGTACATAGCAGCAGGGGGTTGCCGCCAACGCATCCCGGCGTCTACTTGCGTGAAGACGTGCTTCCCTTCATCGAACCGGGCGAGGCCGAGTTCGCCAAGCTGCTTGGGATCGACGAGTCGCTCTTGCGAGCCATTCTTGACGAACGTGAGGGCATCAACACAGAGATTGCATTGCGGCTCGGCAGGGCGCTCGGAAATGGGGCGCGCTTCTGGCTGACGCTGCAGATGCAATATGACATTTGGAACGCCGAGCGCGACTTTCAGGCAAGCATCCCACAGGTGAAGCGCGCGGGGCCTGGGGACGGTAAATATGTAAATAACTAGCTTTCAAAAAATTGCGTGCGGGTTCGGGAGCGATGATCGGTGCAAAGCGCCCCGCCCTGGTGCAGACGGCGGAGGGAACGGCGTCGAGAGCGTGCGCTTCGAAAACATAGCCTGGGCACAGGATGCGGCTTGTTCGTGTTAAGCTGCAACAAATCGCGTCAATAAAATGGGAGCTATCATGGCGCTACCGATCGAAGGAGCCACAGGGAAAGTCATTCTGCTCACCGGCGCTAACCGGGGCATCGGGCTGGCGACCGCGCATGAACTGCAGAAGCGCGGCGCGAAGGTCGTCGCAGGCGTGCGCGACCCGGAGAAAATGCCATCGATTTCGGGCGTCAAGGTTCTGCAACTCGATACCGGCGACGCAGAAAGCTGCCGCGCCTGCGTGCAGCAGGCCGAGGCCGAGTTTGGCCGCATCGATGGCCTGATCAACAATGCAGCCATCCTGTTGGATCAGAGCACACCCGTTCTCGAACTTCCGGAGGACGAGTTGCGCCGCGTCCTCGACGTGAACCTGATCGGCCCGATCCGGCTTTGCCAGCTTGTCGTGCCGGGCATGCAGAGCCGTGGCTATGGACGCGTCGTCAACATCTCCTCCGGTCTCGGCGCCATCACCGATATGGGCGGCGGCTATCCCTCCTACCGCATGACCAAACTCGCGCTGAACGGCTTTACACGCATCCTCGCCGCCGAGCTTGGACCAAACAGCCCTGTGAAGGTGAACAGCTTGTGTCCTGGATGGGTCAGAACGGACATGGGCGGCGCGGAGGCGACCCGCGACCCGTCTGAGCCTGCGCGCGAGATCGCAGACCTTGTGTCGATCTCCGCCGATGGCCCGACTGGCGGCTTTTTCCGCCGTGGCGAGCCGGCGGAGTGGTGATCTAAACCACGTGATCGGGGGCGAGCGCGCAGGCGCCCGCATCGCCGCATTCGATTTGAAGCGTCGTGTGCTCGATGCCGAACGCGGCGCGCAAGGAAGCGGCGGCCTGCGCTATAAAAGCGTCGCCCGGATGGCCGGCTGGCATAACCAAATGACAGGTGAGGGCCGTCTCGGTGGTGCTCATGGCCCAGACGTGAAGGTCGTGGATGCGCGCGACGCCGTCGAGGCGTTCGAGATGGCCGCGAACCTCCGCCGGGTCGATCCCAGGAGGCACAGCCTGTAAGGCGAGATCGAACGAGTGGCGCAACAGTCCCCATGTGCTGCGCACGATAACGGCCGAAATGATAAGGCTCACTATCGGGTCGAGCCACATCCAGCCCGTGTGCAGGATCAAGAAGCCGGAAACAAGAACGCCAAGCGAGATCCCAGCGTCGGCCGCCATATGTATGAAAGCGCCGCGAATGTTGAGATCGCGGTCACGGCCCTGCATGAAGAGGAGAGCCGTGCCGCCATTTACGAGGATGCCGATGGCGGCGACGGTCATCACTGCGCTGGCGGCAACCGGCTCGGGCGATCCGAAACGCTGCACGGCTTCCAGCGCGATGGCTCCCACAGCGATGAGGAGGATTATGGCGTTCGCGAGCGCGGCAAGGATGGACGTGGAGCGCAAGCCATAAGTGTAGCGTGAGCTTGGGGCTCTTCGCGATGCGGCGCTCGCGCCCCAGGCCAGGAGCAGGCCGAAAACGTCGCCAAGATTGTGCCCGGCATCGGCTAGCAGAGCCACGGAATGCCCGATGACGCCATAGGCCGCTTGCAACGCGACAAGCGCGATGTTCAAGCCCGTACCGATGGCGAAGGCCAGCCGGAAGTCTTGGCCTGCATGGCCATGATTGTGGCCGTGGCGGTGATTGTGTCCGTGCATCGCCGGGTTGCAGCCGATCCTTCTGCGCAGCGTAAGAGCGAATTAGCGGATTGGCTTCTCATTGTCGATGCGGAAATGGATTTTTTCAATTGTCCGAAGCAGGTTTTCGCGGCAGGTCTTGGAACCGCGCACCGCCATAGGCCGCATTGGCGCGACCGGCCGCCAGAACATGCCCTTTCATTTTTTCTAGCGCCGCTTCGCCATAAAACGGTCCAGACAGGCCAAGGCTGCTAATGTCCAGCGCGTAGATATCGGTTACATATCTATGAATGATCGTGTCATTCAGCGGTGGGCATGGACCGTCATAGCCGGCGTGAGGCCCAGCAAACGGCGACCCTTCCGGATAGAAATGCGTAAAGACGTTGAGCCCGCGAATGCCGTGATCCGTCTGTCCAAAGGGTTTGCCTCTCGCGATGAACTCAGCCCCCTCCGCTCCTTTGTCAAGATGCGTGATGGCCGGCGGAATGTCGATCAGCACCCAATGGATGAAGGGAACACGCGGCGTCGATTGGGTCAGCGTGACACCGGCCTTGTTAATGAGGCTTAAATCGTTCGGCACGTCCAGATCTGTCATGATCAGGGCATAAGACTTGACGCCGGCGGGTCCTTTCGACCATGAGACGGCCGGGCTGATGTTGTGAGGCGCTTCCTCCTTGGACGGGGGCACACAATAGGCCGAGTTCGAACGGCAACTTTCCATCTGGGCTCAGTCCATGAACGGTGACATCCAGCGTAGTTTGTGCGGCGGCTGACGCGACGAGGCTCAAGAAAGCAACGAAGCAAAGGTGCAGGCAAGAAAGTTTCATGAGGATGATCATTGAATTTGAGTGAGGCCAATCGGCCTTGCTGCGATGACCCCACGAGAGGAAACCGTCACCGGTCTTTTTCGAGCGGATCGAGCGATTCAAAACGATGGATGTATTGGAAGTTCAGGCGCGGACCGGGCGTGGCGTCACGCGCAATCACGGGAAGATAAAGATTGACGTTAAGGAAGTCGGCCTTGCTGATGTTCCAGCGCCCGCCTGGGCCAAAGAATAGATACTCCTGGCGCGTATTCGGCAGCTGTACGCCGTTGAACTCGTCGTCTCCAAAGCCGTGCAGATAGTATCCGTTCACGCCGATGAACTTGCCAGCCACGAATTCGTAGGAACTTGCAAAATTCGTGAACCAGCCGTCGCTTGCTTTGGCGTATGGGTGTCCATTATTCGTCGTATAAATCGCCGGGTTAGGATTGCTGAACTGGTCCGTTGAGGTGTTAAGAAGGTAATGGACCCGGCCACTGATTTCAAACTTCGGCGCGGGAAGCCAAGTGAATGCGTAATAGGGATTAAATACCCAGAAACCTGAGGACTGGTTTAAGTTCTTCGCGCTATCGAACTGGCCTGTAGGCGAGATAAACTGCATTTGCGCCCGCCAGACGAAGACGACACGGTCTCCATCGTAAATCGGCGCGGATTGAAATCCGGGACCCCAGGTCATATCGCCTATTCCGAAGGCATTGTTGCTGAAATGGCGGCCGGAGGGATCGTCAGTCGTGTTGAAGTCTATCAGGGGCACCGCTGCGGACAACACCACGGCGCCGCCGAAGGGGCGCCAAGGCGTCGTATAGTGCATTTGTTCAAGGGTCATGAAATTGTTGAAGTTGACCTGCTTGAACGGAGTTGTGAAATTGCCGTTGATGTCGGTCAGGCCCATACTTTGGGAGTACAGGCCGTATTGCATGAAGGTAAAACCCGTATCGAGGCGGCCAAAGCCATCGTAAAAGCTCGTTCCGCCGAGATTGAGCGCGCCTGCCTGTCCCACATTGGCGGTCGGTTCCGGCGGCCCCGCTTTCGCATGTTGGCCCCCGCACAACATCATGGCTACGGAGAAGAACGCCGTGGCGGCTAAACCAACTGCGCGCTTCGAATTCCGGTCTGCCTTGGACAGTTTATCCATTTTTTTCTCTCGCCAGGCCGCAGTCGCTCTCAGGCCGGTATGCTTAAAATCCACGCAATACCGGAAGGCGGCAGCCGCACCGCAGATTGTCAGCCTATCTTGACGGCGGTCAGCTGCAGATTCCCTAGAATTTATATGAAAAAAAGCTAGAGCCGCTTGCTTGCGCCAATCTTGCTACTTGGCGATGCGCTTGAGTTGTAGAAGCGATGCCGCTCTACTATTGATCGGGATTTGCGAACTGCTCTCTGCGACAAGAAATGATCCGTATCTCAGCCTGCGGTCATCAGCTTGGCTTGGCAGGTATCGGCCATGCGAAGCTTAAGCGCGGCGCGCTACGTCGCGGCCATCGCGCGGAACGGCGCCTCATGTGGATTGCCCTTCCCTGTTTCGTTAGGCCCGCATGCGGGGATCCAGAAACTAAACACAGCGCCACCGGCTTCCGCGTTCTCGGCCCATATTTGTCCGCCATGCGCAGTGATGATCTCATGGCATATGGCAAGGCCGAGACCCGTGCCACCCGCGCCGGTCTTGGTCTTGCTGCTTTGGGTGAATTTGTCGAAGATGGTTTTTAGCTCGGCCTCCGGTAGGCCTGGTCCTTCATCGGCGACCCGCAAACATAATCTCCTCGCTTTTGAAGCGACAGGCATCTCGGAAAGCTGAATGTGAATTGTCTTGCCAATAGCGGAGAATTTAATGGCGTTAGACATCAGATTGACGAGAACCTGAGTAATACGCTGACTGTCGAACTCGCAGTGCGTGCTTACGACGTCTATCTCTGTAGACACTTCGATCTTCTTGTTGCGAATCAGAGGCTCCATTTCGCAAAGCGTGTGGTCGATCACGTCCATCAAATCGTCCGGCTTCAGCTTATAATCCATCTTTCCGGATTGCATTTTAGATAGATCGAGAAGATCGTTCAAAAGAAGGAGCAGCCGTTTCCCAGAAATACTGATGTTAGACAGATATTTTTTGACAATTTCATTTCTACCTTCGTCTAGGATAGTCTTGCTCATATCTGAAAAACTGAGAATCGCATGCATGGGTGTTCGAAGTTCATGCGACATGTTCGAAAGAAACTCAGATTTGGCCATGGTCGCCTGTTCCGCCCTCTCCTTTTCTTTGATAACCTTTTCCTGCAAGGCGTGTTGCTCGATGGCGTTTTCCCGGAGAACATCTAAAGCGCGTTCGATATTGCCGAGTTCTGTCTTATGAGACGAGCCTATCGAAGGAATGTCCAGATCGCCCTCGGCAAGCCGCACAATTCTGGCCGCTACTTTTGAAAGAGGTTCCGAAACAGAGCGGCCAATGAGATAGCTCAAGACGGCGATGCCAAGGAGAACAGCGCCCAGGAAGTTGCCTTCGACAAATACTCGATGGAGAAAAACCGCTTGGATGTCGTCGATATATGCGCCAATACCCACAAATGCGCCGATCTCAGGAACGTTCTGCACAAGAACGAGCTTCGGCGTCATCTTCCCCTTGGCGCCTTTTTTATAAACATAGTTCACGAAACCGGTCCCTGACGGACTCTGCGCGACATGGATCATGGCCGGGACCGGCCTGACGCCATTCGGATCGACATCGTCATAAAAATTGCGGCCCACCCACGCTTTATTAATCGTGCTTATACTGACTCCCTTATAATTCATCACGAACGCGTAGTTTTGTTCGCTCTCACTGCCAAAGCGCATGGAGCGAAGCGAAAAAAAGAACGCCTCACGTCCGGCGACGTTATCCGGGCCGCCGCTTGCCTGCATGCTTGCGCGAGCGACTGAAAGAGATGAATCCATAATATTGCGAAGCTGGACCTTCCGATCCTCAAGCAATTGCTCACGCAAAGATATTAGGCCGATCGCCGAGCAGGCGATCATCCCTGTCGCAGCGAGGAAAAGGATCAAATAAATGCGAATCCTAATCGTTAGGCGTGCAATCATTCGCGCCTCGGGAAACTAAAGACCAGGCGTTGCTATCTCTAGTTGAGCTGCGTAAATGAAGGGTGAAAGCGCCTGTAGCCGCGCTTTACTTTTCCCCATCGCTCGCCGACATAGGGTCAGTGCCGCGCAAAGGTTCGACATGGACTTTTTCTCTTCCGATGGCGTTAACATCGCCTATGCCGTCGAGGGCCAGGGAGACCCGATCCTTCTCATTCACGGCTTCGCGTCGAATATGCAGACGAATTGGGGCGGTCCAGGCTGGATCCGGCTCCTGGCCGGGAATGGATTCCGGGTCATCGCTTTCGACAATCGCGGCCATGGCGCAAGCGAAAAGCTCTACGATCCAGAAGCCTACACCGGCCCAGAGATGGCGGAGGACGCACGCCGGCTGCTTGACCATCTTGGCGTCGAAAAGGCGGATGTGCTCGGCTATTCGATGGGCGCGCGCATCGCCGCTTTCTTGGCCTTGCCCATCCCAGCCGCGTCAGGAGCGCCATTTTCGGAGGCCTTGGCGCAAACATGATCCATGGAGTGGGCGATCCGAAGCCGGTTGCGGCGGCGCTCCTCGCTGAAGACGTGTCGCTCATCACCGATCCGAATGCACGCGCCTTTCGCATTTTCGCCGATCAAACAAAAAGCGACCGCCAGGCGCTTGCCGCCTGCATCGTGGCGTCGCGCGATCGCATTCCCGGCGCTGAGCTTGCTTCGTTGCGGGTCCCGGTCCTTGTCGCGGTGGGAACTGAGGACGCCGTCGCCGGTCCCGCGAAGCCGCTCGCCGAGGCGATACCGGGAGCGGAAGCACTGGATATTCCAGGCCGGGATCATATGAAGGCGGTAGGCGACCGCGTTTTCAAGGATGGCGTGCTGGCTTTTCTTAAACGCAGGACTTGAGCGCCAAGGCTTTGCGTAGGAACCTTTAATCGGGTAATGTCTACAGAAACTCTCATCTACACGAGGCCGCCTGCCGATGTTGAATACAAAGCGCCGAGGCAATTCCGCGAAGGTCACGGCCTACGACCCGGTATGGGCTCAGGTTCGCGCCGAGGCGGAGGACGTTGTCCGGCGGGAGCCGGAGCTGACCGCCTTCATTTTCGCGAATATCCTCAATCACAGCGAGCTTGAACATTCGGTCTGCCATAGGCTGGCCCAGCGGCTCGGCCACGACGGCGTGGACGCCGACATTATCCGGCAGACTTTCTTGAACATCATCGGCAGCCATCACGAGTTTGGAAGGATGTTCCGCGTCGATCTGGCCGCCGTCTACGATCGCGATCCGGCCTGCAACCGCCTCATCGATCCGCTTTTGTACTTCAAAGGTTTTCACGCGCTGGAAACGCAGCGCTTTTCCCATGCCCTCTGGCATCTCGGCCGCAAGGATTTTGCGCTTTACCTGCAAAGCCAATCATCGCGCGTGTTCAGCATCGACATTCACCCGGCTGCCCGGATCGGGCGCGGGATCATGCTCGACCACGGGACCGGCATCGTGATCGGGGAAACGGCCGAGATCGGAGACAACAGCTCTCTGCTGCATAATGTGACGCTCGGCGGCAGCGGCAAGGAGACGGGGGATCGTCATCCCAAAGTGGGGCGCGGCGTGATGATCGGGGCGGGCGCGAAGATTCTCGGCAATATCACCGTGGGCGATTGTGTGCGCATTGCCGCGGGAAGCGTGGTGCTGAAGGATGTTCCGCCGAGAACAACAGTTGCAGGCGTGCCTGCGAGGGTGGTAGGCGAAGCTGGCTGCAGCCAGCCATCCCGCATGATGGATCAGCTTTTGAAGGGAATGGAACTGGGCAGACCGGAAATCCGCGCTGAACCGACAGGACAATCATGACCCCCGCAGAAATTAAGAGCCTCGAAAAATACCTGAGAAAGACCTTCAGCCTCGAAGCGATCGAAGTCAGGAAAAGAACGAAGAAGCAGGATTCGGTCGAGGTGTTCGTCAAAGAGGAGTTTGTCGGCGTCATCTATAAGGATGACGAGGACAATGAGATCACCTACCAGTTTCAAATGGCCATCTTAGCGGACGATCTCAAAGACTGACGGGGTTCGCCATGCCTATTCTGGCTCTCGACGGAGTCTCTCCTCATCTTCCCCCCATCGGAGACTATTGGATCGCGCCAAGCGCCTATGTCATTGGAAAGGTGTCCTTAGGGCGCGATGTGTCCGTTTGGTTCGGGGCGGTGCTTCGCGGCGATAACGAGCTTCTCGAAATCGGCGACGGAACGAACATCCAGGAGCATTGCGTTTTCCACACCGACATCGGCGTGCCGTTCAAGGTTGGGCGCGGCTGCACAATCGGGCACCGCGCGCTGTTGCACGGATGCGTCGTCGGCGATAATTGCCTGATCGGCATCGGCGCGACGATCCTCAACAATACGGTAGTCGGCGATAATTGCCTGATCGGCGCGCACGCGCTTCTGCCGGAGGGGAAATCGATACCGCCCGGCTCAGTCGTCATGGGATCGCCCGGTAAGATCGTACGCACTGTGTCGCCCGAGGAGATTGAAGGCTTCCGCTCTTCGGCGCTTCACTATGTCGAGAACGCCCGCCGTTTCCGCACGCAGCTTGCCGAGGGCGACATCCTCGAGTAGCGCCCCTCATCGAACGACAAAGACCGGCGCGATAGGGCGCCGGTCTTTCCGATGGCGCCGGCGGACGGGACATGGGGCAAGGGAGGCCGGGCCACCGCGTTCAATAACCTGCATCGAAATATTGCGTTCCACCTGACCGCGAAAATTCCTTTCTGACCTCCCGGTCTCAGTTGCGTAATTGGCTAATTGCGCGCATCATTAAGAAAAGGCCGAAGAGCAAAAAGCTATGGGCCCCGCGGTTGCACATTTACCGCGGCGAGTTTTCGGTTGGGAGGACTAAACATGACCGTTGCATGGATTTTGAAAGACAAGGGCCGAAATGTTGTAAGCGTGCTGCCAAGCACAACAGTCAGCGAAGCCATAATGTTGCTTGAGAAGAACCGGATCGGCGCGGTTGTGGTGGTTGATGAGCAGCATCGCGTGCTTGGCATTATATCCGAACGCGACGTCGTGCGGATATTGGCTACGCGAGGCGTCAATTCTCTCGGGGAAGCCGTAAAAGAGCATATGACGCGCCCAGTTTCTACCTGCTCCGAGCATCACAGCATCGACTGGGTCATGAATGAGATGACCAACAACCGGTTTCGCCATATCCCGATTACAGATGGCGCCAGGCTGGCTGGGATCGTTTCGATCGGCGACGTTGTGAAGTTGAAGCTTGCGCTGGCCGAGTCGGAATCCGCTCAGATGCGCCAATATTTCGCCGCCGGCTAACTGTTGCAGCGCGCTTTTGCCGGAATCAAAAGTGCGCCGTAAGTTTGTTTGAGCATGGTCTTGTACCGGGCGCCGCATCAGCGCTGCGCCGCCCGCTGGCGTGAGCCAACGAAGAATGCGGCATCGACCATATTGGCGTTGATATCGGGCCATCCAGTAAGCAATTGAACTTACAAAGAGCTGTCAAAGCTTCACTGCCAAAAAAGTCCGGTAGAACAGTTGCCAGACGTCTGCGGCTTTATCGCTAAAGACTTTCGTTGTTTCAATTACAGGATGTCCGCCTTGGCCAGGCACGACACAATCGGAAGCCGGAAGTTATGGCGGTGGGCATAACGGCGCTGCTGAACAGTCATTATTTCCTGCGGGCTGGTATTATTGCAAAATCGGCTTCCAAGCCACGGTCAAGCTTAAATCACGCTCTAGCAAAATTGACGTCCCGCCGGAAACTATCGCTGAGCTCCGAGGTCCAGCGATGAGAAAGCCCCATTGTCCCGGCGCATCGCGCCGAGATAGCGCCGCATAGCCAGGCGGCCTTGCTCGATTGCATATTCGGCCTTGTGAAAATCGAAAAGACCAACGCCGTCGAGATGAACCTGAACGGTGGCGTCGGGCGGGTCGCCGGCAAGCCTGGAGCGGGCGATCCGGTTCTGAGTGATGTTGAAGGCCTCCAGGACAACGCGGGGAATTCCAGGCGCGCCGTCACGCCTCCGTCCGCCGAACATCTGCCGTTTGACTAGCGCGAACCGGCTTTTCTTTTCGCGTTCTCCGTCGTAGGGCTGCTCGGGTTTCGGATCGAGCGCTGCTTCCGCTTCGATCGGAAGCAGGGTGTTGCGCACATACTGACCCGAATGCAGGGTCACGCCGATGACGAAGTTTGCGCCAAGAGCGCGCGCCGCGTTGACCGGCACCGGGTTTACGAGCGCGCCATCCATCAGCCACCTGCCGCCGATGCGCACGGGCTTGAAAATACCGGGCAGCGCATAAGACGCCCTAAGCGCCGCTGCGAGCGAGCCTTTGGTCAGCCAGACTTCCTGGCCGGTTCCAAGCTCGGTCGCGATCGCCACAAACTTCTTCGCAAGCGTTTCGATTTGGACGTCGCCGATGTGGGAGGCGAACGTCTTTTCGAGGCGTTTGCCGGACACCAGGCTCGATCCCGCAAGATTGACATCGAGATAGCGCAGAAGTTTCCGCATGGTAAGCTCGCGGGCGAAGCTGTGGAGCTCGTCGAGCCGCCCTGCCGCATAGAAACCGCCAGCAACCGCGCCGATGGATGTGCCTGCTATAATGCCGGGTTCGAGGCCTGCCTCGATCAGCGCCTCGATCACGCCGATATGAGCGAGCCCGCGCGCCGCGCCGCCTCCCAATGCAAGTCCAATGATTGTCTTCGCCATGGTCCGGTTCGAAAATGAGGCAGTGCAAACAGTTACGAGTAGAAGCACGAACTAAGGCTATAACACGCCGGGGCTCTAATATAGATAAACACGCAACCTATGCGGGCGCCTCATTCACAATAATTTCAAGCGTGGCGCCGTTCTCATCCTGGCGGATCCGCCGGTAGAAGCAGCTTGGCCGGCCCGTGTGGCACGCGGCCTTGCCGCTCAGCGAAGCCTTCACCCAAATGACGTCCTGGTCGCAATCCGTCAGTAGCTCCTGGACCAAGAGCCGATTGCCGCTCGTCTCGCCCTTTCGCCAAAGCGATTGCCGCGACCGGCTCCAGAAATGCGCTTCTTTGGTTTCGATCGTCAACCGCAACGCCTCGGCGTTCATATGCGCGAACATCAAAACGCCGCCCTTGGCCGCATCCGTGACGATGGCCGGGATGAGCCCGGCGGCATCGAAACGCGGCGTGAAGGAGGCGCCCTCTTCGATCTCCGATTTGTTTGCGGGCGCCGATTGGAACAGGCCGGCCATGATCACTTGATCCCGGTCACGCGGACCCCGTTCACAAGCTGCATGAAGCGCTCACGATAGCTTGGATCGTCCTTGAATACGCCTGTGAAGCGCGTCGTGATCGTCGTCGTGCCGGGCTTATGCACGCCTCGCGTCGTCATGCATTCATGGATGGCGTCGATCAGGATCGCAACGCCACGGGGCTGCAACACCTCCTCGATCGCATCGGCGATCTGCGCTGTCATGGTCTCCTGTGTCTGAAGGCGCTTTGCATAGAGATCGACGACGCGAGCGAGCTTCGAGATGCCCACCACTCGATCGCGCGGCAGATATGCAACGTGCGCGACCCCGATGATCGGCAGCATGTGATGCTCGCAATGCGACTCAAGGCGAATGTCGCGAACCATCACGAGGTCGTCATAGCCGTGCACATCCTCGAATGTCCGGTCGAGAGCTTCAAAGGGATCGCCCTCATACCCGGCGAAGAATTCGTCATAAGCTTCGACAACGCGGCCGGGAGTATCGCGAAGCCCCTCGCGCTCCGGATTGTCGCCCGCCCACGCGATCAGCGTGCGCACCGCCGCCTCGGCTTCCTCACGGCTAGGCCGTGTCGCAGGTCCGGCGAGGCCATGCCCGTTCTGACGCTCGCGCGTCAGCGGCCCCGAGACTGAAGCTAGTGTATCCATGGGAACATACCCTTTCGGCAGGCGTAAATGTCGGTGGAGGCGCGCGATAGCCACGCAACGCCTTGTGTTGAGTTGGAGCCCCCCCTTGCGCCGGCTTAACCTAAGCGTACCCGGCTTAAGGGCGGCGGCGGCTTTGTCCTTGCAAGTTAGAGAAGTCAAACAATTGCAAGGGCCAAGACATAACAGCATATAAGAGTTAAGAGTTGAGGGGCAAGAGCGAGCGCGATCAAGCGAAAGCACGGCAATGGTTGATTTGGAAGACATTTATTCGGAGAGGGTGCTTCAACTTTCCGCGAACATGCCACGAGCGGGCCATTTGGCCGATCCTGACGCGACCGCGAGCGCTCACTCAAAGCTTTGCGGCTCGCGGATCGCCATCGGCCTCAAGATGAATGGCGGCACGGTCACGGACTACGCCCAGGATGTCCGCGCCTGCCTTCTCGGGCAAACATCGGCGGCCATCATGGGCGCGAATATCGTGGGATTTACGGCGGAAGAACTGCGCTCGGTGGGCGCGCGGATGAGAGCGATGTTGAAGGAGGGCGGGAAGCCGCCAGAAGGCCGCTGGAACGACCTCGCCATCCTTGAAATGGTGCGGGATTACAAAGCCCGTCACGCCTCCACACTGCTGGTGTTCGACGCCGTGGAGGAGGCCATCGCCGAGATCGAGAAAAAGCGAGACTTGTAGGCCTTCCGCTTCCGCCGGCCAGATTGAGCCCGGTCTGAACTGCGATTTGGATCATGAATAGCGGCGCCGCTCCCCCCTGTGAGCGCTTAGCCCATAGTCATTCGTGTTGTTGCCCATAAGCACCATCAGCCCTCGATTCGCCGCGGCGCCGCTTCAGAAGCCTTCACCGATCACGCCTGTGCGATTAGTACATTGGTCTCGCCGCTTGAACTTTGCCGTCACCGCCGATTAACTTTCTAAGTAGTTTTTGTTGGGTCGAGGGATACTTGCGTGGGTATACGTGTGGGTTTCGCAGGCCAGCTTCTTTTTAGAGTGTGCATGAGCTTTGCCCTGTGCCTGTATATTTGCGGATGCCAGCTCCTGGATAAGGCATCGGTTGAGCCGAGGTCATATCAGGTTAATCTCGGAACTGAGAACGTCCGCGAAGAATTGATTCTCCTAAATGTGGTGCGCGCGAGCCGTTTTGAGCCGTTGAACTTCACTGCTCTCTCAAAATACACAGCGTCCGGGTCACTTGGCCTGACGGGGGGGATGCAGAAGAATATCGGCATTGATTTCAATCTATTTAGAAACAGCACGGCGGCGCCGGCTTCACCATCTCTTGTGGGTAATAGCCCTCTAAACACACTTACCGCGGGCGGATCGGCGTCGCAGGGCAATAGCTTCGATCTTGTCCCTCTCGACAACAGTGACTTCTACGCAAATTTCCTTTCAACATTAACGCCAGAAAATATCAACCTTCTAGTAAATGCAGGGCTTTCTCGAGAGGTTGTGTTTTATTCCTTGGTCGATTCTATAGAAATTAACCTTACAACCGAAGGCCAAAATCGTATTGGCTTTACTAGACTCCGCTTTAACAATAATCCTTCGAACGATAGCTGGACCGGGCCGAACCAAAATCCACGGGAACCGGACACGTCAAGAGCAGCATTTGAGCAATGCGAAATCGAGTATGATGCCGAAAGGCATAAAAAGTTTTTATATAACCGATGGGCTCCCCTTCTATACTGAATTTTGGCGCGGAAGACACCTCAATGACTGCCGCTATCACAAATTTTTATTGCTCCTTAAAACCGCGTTTGTATTTGGAGTAACCACGAAGGCCGTACCGAAAGTTGATCCTCAGCAGCCCAATCAGGCCAACCCGTCTAACCAACTTAATATTTCTGTCAGTTCAAGTTCAGCTCCTAGCAAGTCAAGCCAGAAGAATGAGGTTATTCTTTGCTTCGATCCAGCAATTGCTGCGAATTACGGTATCCCCTTAACACAATCGGTCTGCCCGAATGGGAAGACACAGGCAAAATCTGCGCCGGTGCCGGTGAAGACGGTAAAGCAGACAAAGACGACAAAGATTGGAGCGACGGGAGAGACGATAGAAACGACTGAGACGACAGAGACGGCCGGGCCGGCAGATGCGGCGGAGGCGTCAAAGTTGAAAAAGGCGAACCAAGCTAAAGCGACGGCTGGCGAGCATCTGGCGTCGGCGACGCCTCCAACGGAACTCACGCAACCGCTTGAGACGCGCCTAGGGGCTTATGATCAAAGCATGGAGCCGGTTTTGCGGTCGGCCTACGGTGTCTTCCAATATTATGGCGAACTCGTCAGAAAAGACACGCAGGTGGAAATATCGGAACTCTCACGGAGAAGGACGGGAGACGCCCAACTCTTCACCATAAAACCCAATGACAGCGGCTGCTTCGTCGATGTGAATTATGCCGATCGCAACTACTGCGTGCCGAATGAGCATTCCGCCAATACAAAAGAGGTGCTCACGCTGCTTATTGCGCTCGTCAATTTAAGCACGGTTCGCAGTTCGCTCCCGACGACGTCCAGCGTGATCGCCAATCCTTAGCGAATGGCTGCCCCACTCGCGGAGCAAGCGGAAAATCTCTTAACGCTCACCCAATAGAGAGCGCGCTGCGGACGCAAGATGAGAATTGCTGTCTTTGCCGGCGGCCGTTCTTTCCGCGGCCGTTCTTTCCGCCAGCATCGAAAGTATGGCGCGTATAACCCGCTCGACCGGGGCGCGGCGGTAGGCCCATCGATCATCAGGTTCGGGTGGAATAACCACCATGGCCGCGTTGGCTTCGAACAACAAAATTTCACCCGCCTCATTCAGGCTGAAATCAACTCCAGCATAGTCAAGGCCAAGACCGTCGCGAATGCCCTCCAAGGCCGCCATGGCGCGCCGCCCCAGCACTTCAGGCATATTGTTCAGGAATGCCTTGTCTTCAGCTATGTGCTCGGGGTGACCGGCCATCTCCGCGGTGACATAGTGGACTTTCCAATGATGGGCGATGGCCGCATGCAATGGATAGATTTCACCGTCAATCATCATCACCCGGTATTTGCGGATCTTGCCATCGGGCCGGCGGCCATCCAAAAATTGCATGATTGTCAGCTCCCGGCCAGGGAGGTCTTCCAGCGCCGCCGTCAGGTCGCTGGCGTTTTCCACCCGAAAAAAATTCTGTCCGTTGTGAAACCCGGGAGTCCGGAGCAAAAAGGGGCAGGCGAAACCGCGATCGGCAAGCGCTGCAAGGGCGTCAGGCGCAGTCAGAACACCGCGCGGCAGGCTAACCATCGCCGGCGCAATTACACCGGGCAGACGGCGAAGGCGCCCGGCATTGGCGATGCGGCCAGTTTTTAGCACCGCCTCGGGCTGGTTGAGAACCGGCGCCTGCGTCAGAGCGGCGAGCTTTCCGGCGGCCTCAAGCGCCTGTTTGCAAAGATCGGCATCGCCAATCGCGTTGATCATCAAGCGATGAGGCGGTAGCGGCGACGCCAGATCGTAAAACTCCGTGACAATGACGGTGACACGATAAAGATGATCGTTGAGAAAGGGGAGGATCGGGGCATTTCCTCCCATTGCCGACACCAGCACAAGCACGGGAACGGGCTGGGCGCGGCCGAAATAGGGGAGCACGGTTACGCTGCGGTCTCGGAAACCTATCCGCCGATGCTGGTCAGCCTCGTCTTCGTCGCCCAGTTCCCGGAGAAGGTAAGCAAGGCCCTGGTGCGCTTCGGCGTGACAAGGATTGGCCCACAGCGCCTTCTCGTAATGGTGACGGGCCAGGACCAATTCGCCCTCTTTCAGGAGCGCGTTAGCGAGATTGACATGGCCTGCGGGGTTGTCCGGGTGAAGCGCCGCGGCTTGAGCGTAGCATGTGCGGGCCGCCGTTCTAAATCCGGTTGAATATAGGAGCGTCCCGAGATCGTTCAGCGCTTCGAAATGCGACGGGGAAAGAGCCAGAAGCTCGATATACGCCCGTTTCGCCTCTTCCACCCGGCCAAGCTCGGCGAGAAGGCGCGCGCGATCGAGGCGCGGTTCGACGGCTTGCGGCTTCAGCGCCAGCCGGGCTTCGGCCGCCCTTAACGCCGTTTCCCGCAAAAGCCATGGCTGCCAATCGCCCGAAGTTTCAATCTCGTTCGCCGGTATCTTCACGCCGATCTCTCTCTGGGACCGCTTTTGATGGAATCAAAACTGCGCTTTTCCGTCTGCGCCGCCTTCTTTCAGGCCTGAAGGAAACACGGCCTCGAAGCGCAGTCCGCGCTTGTAAAATGCCCGTCTTGCACCAGACTGGACCTCACAATTCCGGTGACAGACTTAGTTAGCAGACCGCCCCCCGCTAAATCCGGTGATGGCGTTAGTCCTGCCAGGCATGGGATATAAAGCGCGACGCAGGCTCCACTTGCGCGGCATTGTTCCGGAACGCGTTATTCTTTGATCGCAAGCCCGCCTTAGGCAAGGCGCGCATCGTCGTGCAAAGTTCCGCCCTGGTTTTGCCACGTTTAGAATCAGGTCCACTCAACCTCTGCTCTCGGAAGCACCCGATCTCGCCAAAAATCCAACCAGAACAATGAGATATTTCCTGTTACAATCATGGCGGAGGTGAATCCTTGTTTCGTCACCTTACTTGTTTCAAATATCTGGCACCGAGGAAGGAAGTGGAAAACGGAGATTCGCATGAAGAGAACGATGTTCCTGGCCTTGGCCATGAGCTTTGGCTTGTTCGCCTCTCTCATAGGCGCGCAACAAGCGAGCGCTGGGGTGGCGGGCCCCGTCGCAGCTGCGTCAGGCGCAAACATGGCTCAAAAGTCCCACGTCACTGAGGTTAGATGGATTGGCGGCGGCCGGGGCGGCTTCCGTGGCGGCTGGCGTCCGGGCTACGGATGGCGTCCAGGCTATGGATGGGTTCCCTTGGCTGCCCTCGGCGTTGGCGTCGCCGCCGCTACGGGCGCCTACTATTATGGGCCATACGGCCCTCGCCCGTACTACTATGGACCTGGCCCGTACTATGGTTATGGTCCTGGACCGTACGGCGGCCCCTATTACGGTCCGCGCTGGTAATCACGGGCGCCGCCGCGCCGGCCGAAATGCCGGCGCCACGCGCGCCGGCCCTCACTTTGAGCCCTGGCGCGTCGCGCGCCGGGGCTCAGCTATCTGGTGTCTGAGTGTGTCAGGCGAAGCAAACAGTGTTGTGGCCGGCAACTAAGCCCAAGTTGTAATCGATCGACCTGCGCGGATTTGAATTTCTTGCACAGATCTTTGCGCGTGGCTCTGCCGAGCGTCCGGGTCATGGATTTATCGAAGTTTTTGTAAGTGATATTCAAGCTGGCCCCCGGCATGCATGGCGCTTGACCCGGCCATCCAGATCACATTGAAAGATATGTGTTTTCTGCTCCTGGATGGCCCGATCGAGCCGGGCCATGACGAGAGTAGTTTGCTGGCTGCCCGGACTTTTGCCCCTGTTACATCGCTTACTGGGTGCCCGCCTTCGCGAGGACGGCAACGGAAGCGGTCACGAATTTAGGCGGTTGGAGTAAACCATGGGCATGAAGAACCCGGCGCATCCCGGCGAATTGGTGCGGGCCAATCTGGAGGAGCTAGCTTCAGCGTAGCGAAGGCAGCGAAGGGGTTGCACATCACCCGCCAGCAGCTTCACAACGTGATTAGCGGTAGAAGCTCCATTTCGCCCGGGATGGCCGTGCGTTTCGAGAAGGCTTTCGGCGGAAGCGCCGGTATGTGGCTCCGCATGCAGGCGGCGTTCGATCTCGCGCAGGTTCGGCAGCGCGAGAGCGAAATTTCTGTAGAACGGCTCGCGCCCCAGGGGCGTTGGAGTGCGCCCGGAAAAGTATGAAGCGTTTTCCGATAAGATGCACGGCAAAACAAGGAGCCAGAGCTTTCCACGGCTTCGCCCACGAAGTGCTGACACCGCAGCTTTATCCGGCGGCAGCCCAAGACTGCCTTGGGTCGCAAGGAGAAGGTCTCACTGCGGTCATATGTAGGTGGCTAATCCTTCGGGACCGGACATAGCGCCTTCGGTGCCGCAACCGCGATTAATCGTCAAGCAAACTGCCTTACGCCTGCTGATAGGGAGATGGTTTGCAATGCACCGTAAAGCCTGTTTATGGCAATTGCCACACTAACCGGCGGATACCGTTTGATGCCGCCCTGCAGTTCCCAGTAGCGGCCGTGCGCTACCCAATGCCGGACCGGCAATACACTTTTCAAACCGCCGACACCGGAGAGAAGCCGGTCCCGATCTTTATACGAGTAGGTTGTAAACGATGCAACGCAGTCTTTCCAAGCATCCATAATACCGTTGTCGTACAAGGCGATTTTATAGTCTTTGTCCGCGTTGGTTTTCAGCAGCTTTAGCCTTTGGGCCAGATTGTCTTTGTCCTGGCACCGCCGTTCGAGGTCAAGCCTAATTCGGGCTTCGGCTGCGGCGATAAGCGCTAGATTGGCCGCTAAATCCAGTTCGTCCTTGCAGGCATCGAAATACCTATCGGCGTCTTGGAGGCTGCTGCCTATGGGCAGGGCATTTTCGAGATACGGCGCAAGGGGCGCACCATTCAGGAGGGCTAAATGGACGCGGCGCAATTCCTGATCGAGGCTGTTCGTGCAGAGTGAGTGCCAGTCTAGAATGGCCTCAGGCTCTAGCGATTCCGGATGATCGAAAAGCATTTTATGAGGAATAGACGCCGAAGAGATCGGAAAATACTTTTTCGAAGCCTTCCTTTGCAAGTGGCAGCAATTTTGTGCGTTGCTGCGGATGCGCGAAGAACCATTTTGCGCTGTCGCGGAGATTTTTCTGTCGGAACATCCGGATCGGGAGCGCAGAGCAAGAACAGAACACTGCCGTTCGGTCCCTTGACGTCGACACGACCGAAGCCGCCGACGATCACTGAACCAACCGGGTTTAGTGATAGCGTATCGTTTCCAAGTTTGATTAGGCCGGATTCAATCTGGTACGCTCCGAGCGTTTCCTCGCGGCATTGAACCCGCTGACGGGTAAATGCAATCGTATGATCATAAATGAGCGGGGCAAGCCAGCTTTCTATGTCGTCGAGCAAGGCACTCATTTTTCCTTGCCACCAATTTTTGCGTTCCTCCCAATCGACCGATTGTTCATCGGTTTTTTGCTTGGCGTGTTGGCGCACCAGATCTTCGAATGGGGAGCGTGGCATGGGCAGTTCCTTTTTGGTCCTCGATAATTTATCTCTAGCGGCCTGAACGATCAAGGCGGTGCGCTTAGAAATAATTAAGTAAGCATCCCACTTGGCCGGTCTGTTGCGGGTAAGAGACGTCGCGGTCGTTGACCGGGTTGGACTGCTTTCGGCCTACTGCGTAGGTTCACACTGACGCAATGTGGCGCGTCCCCGAAGCGCCGCCAACCACGCTCAGCGGTGAAGCCGCCCATTGTTAGAACCTATTGTGAAGCATAAGCGGCCCAAATGCATTGAGCAGAAGATTTCAATTACAGAAGCGCTGGAACATAGTTAAAATCATTATGCTTAACGGCGGCCGGACAAAATAACTTCCTGCCGCAAAAACATTTTCTCCTGCCGCGTTTTGCCGAAATAACGGACTCGCAAAAGTCCGTTAAATATAGATAATTGCGCGCGTTAACTATGATATGGCGCCTGAGGTTGTTGCGGCGATGTTTGCTACCGCTCTGTCTTTCTCTGCGAAAACGCATTTTTCCTCGGCAAATCAAAGCGATCCCGCCGCTTAAAGCTTTCGCAAGGCGCTTTCGTCTACGATGTGCAAATGAATGAAGGCGGCGGCGTCTGCCGGGATCTGGAAAAACATGGAAACCATTTCGGTTAACATAGGCTTAAGAGGCGGCGCAAAAAGCGGCTTCACGGCCGGCGAGTTCCGCTCCTGTTGTCGTCCCCGCGAAGGCGGGGACCCAGTAAGCGATGCATTAAGTTATTGTTCGTAGAGACTTCTACCGTCCCGATTACCGGATGCCCGCCCTCGCGGGCAAGACACAAGTGGGCCGGTAAGTTTCGGCGGGGCGGCGTTTGGAACTCGTTGGCGAAGGCATAATTGTCTGCTTCGCGGTCGCGCTAACCCAGCTTCCGCCGGAACAGCCAGCTCGCCGCCGTTAGCGTGAACGCCGCGATGAACAGCATCGGCCAGATGCGTTCCGCGACAAGCGCCATCGGCATATCGCGCAGAAACACGCCGCGCACGATGACGAGAAAATGCGTGAGCGGGTTTATCAGCGCGACCGGTTGCAGCCAGTCGGGCATGTTCTGCACGGGGCTCGTGAAGCCCGACAGCATCATGGCCGGCATCATGTAAACCATCGCGCCGAGCATCGCCTGCTGCTGCGTCGAAACGAGCGACGAGATGAACAAACCCACGCCGATAATGGCGAGAACGAAAACGATAAGGCCTGCATAGAGCACGAAAAGGGAGCCCGTCAGCGGAATTCCGAACACCTGCGTAACCACGATCGTGATCGCCGTCGCCAGCGCCACGCCGATGACAAGCCCCGGCACGGCCTTGCCTATCATGATCTCAAGCGGCTGAAGCGGCGAGACGAGAAGCTGCTCGAACGTGCCAAGCTCCCGTTCGCGCGAGACCGACATCACCATCACCATGAGCACCGTCGTCATGGTCAGCGTGCCGACAAGGCCGGGCACCATGGTATTTCTGTAGTCGCGGTTGGGATTATACCAGGAGCGGTCCACCATAGTGCTGACATCGGGACGCTCCTCGCCCAAGATTACATCCGCGGCGAAGTTCGTCACGATGGTGTTGATGTAGGAGTTGAGAATTTGCGCGCTGTTC
This sequence comes from uncultured Alphaproteobacteria bacterium, assembly GCA_963766815.1. Classification (GTDB taxonomy): domain Bacteria; phylum Pseudomonadota; class Alphaproteobacteria; order Rhizobiales; family Rhodomicrobiaceae; genus Rhodomicrobium. Next base: position 101,402 of record CAVYBZ010000028.1, read on the forward strand.
GACTTTCGCCCATCGAGCAGCACTTGCACGCTCACCGGCTCACGCGCGGCGACCTTCCGTGAAAAATCTTGAGGGATGCGGACAACTGCGAGCACGCGCTGTGCATCGATCGCGGGCTGGATCTCCTTATCGCTCTTGAAATAGGTGACTTGCGAAAAGGCGGACGCGCGCTCGAATCGGCTGATAAGCTGGCGCGAACTCTCCCCCCAGTCCTCATTGAACACGCCGATGGGCGCGTTCGTCACTTCCAGCGTGGCGGCATAGGCATAAAGGAACACCTGCATCAGCGGCGGAACGATGAACGCAATGCGGGTGCGCGGGTCGCGAAACGCCGAGAGCAGCTCTTTGATGATCAGCGCAATCAGTTTTGGCGGCATCGCTAGTCGAGCCTCATTTTCGAGTTGCGCGCGGTCAGCACCATCAGAAACACGCTCATGAAGGTGAGAATGAGAATGCTCGGCACGAGCACCGACGCGATGTCGCCCGCGAGGAAGATCGTTTGGAGGGCGCTCACGAAATAGCGGGCGGGAACGAGCGCGGAGAAGGCGCGCAGCGGCCCTGGCATGCTCGACAGCTCGAAGATGAAGCCCGAGAAGAACAAGCCCGGCAGAAATGACGCCATCATCGCGATCTGGCTCGCGAGAAATTGCGTCCGCGCCACGGTGGAGATGAGCAGCCCGGCGCTCAGCGCGACCAGAAGAAAGGCCGTCGTCGCCGCGAGCAAGCTGAAAATCGAGCCGCGAAGAGGTATGTCGAATATGAAAATCGCGAACAGCACTGAGATCGCCATCGCGCACAAGCCCAAGAAGAAGTTGGGACGACCTTGCCGATGAGAAATTCGGGCACGCTGGCAGGCGTCGCAAGCAGCGCCTCGATGGTGCCGCGCTCCCATTCCCGCGCCACCACCAGCGCCGTCAACAGCGATCCGATCATCATCAAGATCAGCGCGATAGAGCCCGGCACGAGGAAGCGCCGGCTTTCAAGCTCGGGGTTGAACCACACGCGCGGTTCGGTGGTGATGAGGCCTTGCGCCTGCAAGCCGTTGCTCAACGCGCGCTGAGAGAGCCAGGTCTGCCAGGCGCCTTGCACATAGGCTGTCACAAGGCTCGCGGTGTTCGGATCGGTGCCGTCGGTGATGATCTGGATGGCCGCAGTATCGCCGCGCCCGACGCGCTGGGTGAAGTCTCCCGCAAGAATAACGACGCCTTCGATGCGCGAGGCGGTCAAGTCGTCGTCGAAGGCGCGGCGGTCTTGGGCGACGCGAACCTGGAAGAACGGCGTGTTCGCAAGCGACGCCTCGAACATCTGGGTCTCAGGCGTCGGATCCTCGATGACGACGCCAACGCGCATTTTCGTCACGTCGAACGAAACGCCGAAGCCGAACAGGAACAGCAGGAGAATTGGCAGCACCACGGCGACGACGAGGCTGCTCGGATCCCGCATGATCTGCAGCATTTCCTTGCGGATCAGCGCGCGCATGCGCCGGATGCGGCCGCCTTTGTCCGGGGCGTCACCCCTCACCCTGTCCCTCTCCCCCTGGGAGAGGGGACGACGCTGCAAGGGTTGCGACGGGACTCCCTCTCCCAGGGGGAGAGGGCTGGGGTGAGGGGCGTTCTTCTCTAGCAATTCTAAATCGCTCATGCCGCCTCCCGCCTGTCCTGGGCTTCAATCAGCGCAATAAACGCATCTTCGAGGGTCGGGTTTGGCAGAGCCGCCGTCCGCACGCTCGCCTGCAAAGCGTCCGGCGCATCGATGGCGATGCATTTGCCGCGATAGATGAGCGCGACGCGGTCGCAATACTCGGCCTCGTCCATGAAGTGGGTGGTCACCATCACGGTCACCCCGCTCGCGATCATGGAATTGATATAGCCCCAGAACTCGCGGCGGGTAAGCGGGTCGACGCCGGATGTCGGCTCGTCGAGAAACAGCACCGGCGGATTGTGGAGAATGGCGCAGGACAGCGCTAGCCTCTGTTTGAACCCAAGCGGCAGGGCGCCCGCATTCACGCCAAGATGCGGACCAAGATCGAAAGCCTGCACCACGCGATCGATGGCGTCGCGCTTTTTCGCGCCCCACAGCCCATAAGCGCCGCCGAAAAAATCGAGGTTCTGGCGCACGCTGAGATCGCCGTAAAGCGAGAACTTCTGCGCCATGTAGCCGAGCCGGCCTCGCGCCGCCGATGGCGCGCTGTAGAGGTCGTAGCCATCGACGCGCGCGGTTCCGGCGGTGGGCCGCAACAGTCCGCACATCATCTTGAAGGTGGTCGATTTCCCCGCTCCGTTTGGGCCGAGCAGGCCGAAGATCTCGCCGCGCTTGATGCTGAACGAGATGTGGTCCGCGGCTGTGAAAGCCCCGAATGTCTTCGTCAAATCGATCGCTTCGACGGCCGCTCGTCCGGCATTTGCGGGTTGCTGAGCCGCCTTCATGTCCTGCGTGCGCTTGGGCTGGCCGCCAAGCATGGCGACGAAAGCATCCTCGAAGCGCGGCTTCGCGGGCGCGATCGTAATTGCTCCCGCGCTGTTGAGCTCTTCTGGCTTGGGCGGAGGCGAATGCTCGCTCATGACGAGGCGCACCGAGTCGCCTTGCAGGACGCCGTCGATAATGTCCGGTTTCGAAAGAGCCTGCGCCAGAAGAACACGGCGCCCGCTCCCTGCGCCTTCCACCAGGAACACCCGGTCGCCGATTTGCGCGGTCATCGCCTTCGGGTCGCCCTGGTAAAGAAGCGCGCCATTGTTGAGCACGATAACCTCCGCGCAATTCCCGGCCTCGTCGAGATAGGCGGTCGTCCAGACGACGGCGACGCCCTCCCCGGTCAAGGCATTGACCATGCGCCACAGCTCGCGCCTGGAAATCGGGTCCACGCCAACGCTCGGTTCGTCGAGAAGCAGGACCGTGGGCGATTTCAGCATCGCGCAGGCGAGGCCGAGTTTCTGCTTCATGCCGCCGGAGAGGTTTCCAGCCAGGCGCTTCGTGAAGCGGGCGAGATCGGTGAAAGCGAGAAGGCGCTCGAAGGTTTCTGTCCGGGCCTTGCCAATGACGCCGCGAAGGTCTGCATACAGCGTCAGGTTTTCGATTACAGTGAGGTCTTCATAGAGCCCGAAGCGCTGCGGCATATAGCCGATGGCGTGATGGAGCGGGATGCTTTCCTTGATGGTGTCGTAGCCGCACACCGTAAGGCTGCCTTCGGAGGGCACAAGCAGCCCCGCCATCAGCCGCATGAGCGTCGTCTTGCCAGCCCCGTCGGGCCCCGCAATGCCTGTGACTTGCCCGCTTTTAATCGAAAAGCTGATGGAATTGAGGGCAGGCGGTCCATTCGCAATGAAGCGCTTCGTGACCTTGTCGATAATGGCGACCGGGGCGCCTGTCATGGCGCGCTGCTCGCGACCGGGGTTCTTTCAGGCGCCGGACGGAGATCGATGGTGACCGGCATCCCCTGGCGCAGCTCGTTCGAGTTTCCGTTCACAACGACGCGAATGCGATAGACAAGCGCGGTGCGAAGCTCGGTCGTCTCGACAGTTTTCGGCGTGAACTCCGCCGCCGTTGAAATGAAGCCGACCTTGCCGCTATAAACTTTCCCGCCCGGCATATCGGTGTGCACGCTTACATCCATCCCCGGCTTGATGCGACCGAGATCCGGCTCGGAAACATAGGTGCGGACCCAGACCGGAGAGGTGAGGCTCAGCACAAACACAGTTTCACCGGCCTGGACGATGGCTCCCACCTCCCGGACACGGCTCAAAACCGTGCCGTCGCTCGGCGCGATGAGATCCGAGTCCGCCAGCTGCCGCTCCGCGGTGTTCACCGTCGCCTGGCGCTCATCGAGTTGCGCCTTAGCAAGATCGATATCCTCTTTGCGGAATCCGATCTCTTGCAGCCGGAGCGCCTCGCGGGCTGAATTAAGCTGAGCGTCGGCCTGCCGCTCGGCGGCGGAGGCGTCGTCCACAGTTTTTTGCGATCCCGCCGGCGTCTTCAGAAGCGTTTCCGCCCGGCTTCTCGTGATCTTCGCGTTCGTCAGCGTGGCCTCGCGCTCGGCCACCAGCGCCCGCGCTTCCGCGATTTCCTCGGGGCGATTGCCTGTCTTCAGTTTCAGGTAATTCGCCGAGGATTGATCGAGCTGCGCCCGCATCTGCGCAAGGGTGTCGCGGAAATAAACCTTCTCCAGCGACGCCAAAACCTGCCCAGCGCGCACGGCGTCGCCTTCGTCGACGTTCAGGGTCTCGATCCGCCCGGAAACCTTGAAGCCGAGATTGACCTGACGGACTTCGACATTGCCCTGCAAGACAAGCTCACCGTTGCCGGCATGGCGAACTTTGTACCACCATACGCCCGCCACGCCTGCTGCAACGAGAAGGGCGATGAGAACCGCTCTTGGGGGACGCTTCATTTTGGGCTCTCCTCATCTTTCAGACCGAGCATCAGCTTGCGATGGCTCTCGATCATGGCGTTCACGTCAAGCGGGTCGAACTGCGAGAAAAGCGACCGCCAGATAATGGCGGTCAGCAGCGGCGCGAAGAAAAGTTGCGGAAACTTGGCCAGCTCGCCGGTGGGAAGCTCGCCGCGCTCGTATCCGCGAGCGGCGATGGCGCGAATAATCTCGCGGCCCTTGCTGATGACCTCGCAATGATAAAATTCGGCGATCTTCGGGAAACGCGGCCCCTCCGCGATGATCAGCCGGAGCAGCCGCTCACGATCGGTTCCGATGACCTGACTGGCGAACAGCGCCAAGATCTGACCTAAGATGACATTGGCTGGAATTGTCTGATCGGCCGACAGCGCCTCTATCCGGCGAAGAAGCGGGGTCGCCAAGCCTCGCAGCAGCTCTTCGAATAGTGCTTCCTTGTCGGGAAAGTAAAGGTACAGCGTACCTTTCGCCACACCGGCCTTTTGCGCCACATCCTCCAGCCGCGCGGCTGCGAAGCCGTTGTCTGAGAACACGTCGAGCGCAGCAGTGAGAATGGCCGCGCGGCGCTCGTCCTGAGTCAAGCGCCTCTTTTCGGGCGCGGCTCTTCGGCGTCACGCATGACTGGCGTCCGCATCTTTTCGTTTGCCTTCGGGACCATGCTGCAATCAATGACTGACTGGCCAGTCACCATAGACCAATAATTCGTGCATGCAAGGCTGTCGTCTTGTGGCGCGACATGATGAGCCAATATGAATTCGTACCCCTCCCAGCCCTCCCGCGGAGGGGAGAGGGAGCAAGCTGCCGCGTTGCAACACCGTTCCCTCGCCCCTTGCGGGAGACGGGTGGGGTGAGGGGCTCTTAAGCTTTTCGCGGCGCATTAGGCTTAAACTTGCCTGCAAAGCAGCATTTCCCGGTGAATGGAAGGCATGAACCTCTTTCAGACCCCTCAGGCAAAACATGAGGCCCAAGAAAAACGAAGCGCAATCAGCGCGCATTACCGAACGCCTGAACCCGTCTGCGTTCCGCCGCTGATCGAGGAAGCCCGGCTCGATCCGGCGGCACGGACCAATGTGGCGAGCCTTGCTCATAGCTTGGTCGAGCGGCTGCGGAGCGAACGCGGCCACGCTTTCGGCGTCGAAGCGCTGATGAAGGAGTTTTCGCTATCGAGCCGCGAGGGGGTGGCGCTGATGTGCCTCGCCGAGTTCGCTGCTTCGCATCCCCGATGCGCAGACGCGCGATCTTCTCATTCGCGACAAGCTCTCGCATGGCGATTGGCAGGCGCATGTCGGCGTAAGTCCGTCCTTTTTCGTGAATGCATCCGCCTGGGGCTTGCTTATTACCGGCAAGCTCGTTTCGACGAGCAGCGAGCAGGGGATGGCGGCGTCGCTCGGCCGCGCCGTGGCGCGAGGAGGCGAGCCGGTCATTCGCAAGGCGATGGACTTCGCGATGCGGCTTCTCGGCAGGCAATTCGTGACCGGCCAGACCATCGAGGAGGCGCTCGATTACGCGCGGCCCTTCGAGGAGCAAGGCTTCCTTTATTCCTTCGACATGCTTGGCGAGGCCGCGCTGACCGAACAGGACGCTGCAAACTACATGGCGTCGTATGAGCACGCGATCGAGGCCATTGGCGGCGGCAATCGCAGTGCGAGCGTCTATGATGCGGCCGGCATTTCCGTGAAGCTGTCGGCGCTGCATCCGCGCTATAGCTATGCGCAGATGGACCGCGTCCGGGATGAACTTTATCCGAGGCTGCGGAAACTCGCGCTCCTGGCGAGCGAGCAAGGCATCGGATTCAACATCGACGCCGAGGAGGCCGACCGGCTTGAGCCGTCGCTCGATCTGATCGAGGCGCTCGCCAATGAAAGCGCGCTTGGAAATTGGCAAGGGCTCGGCTTCGTCGTGCAGGCCTATCAAAAGCGTGCGCCCTTCGTGATCGATTACCTTATCGATCTGGCGGAACGGACGAAGCGCCGCCTTATGATCCGGCTCGTGAAGGGCGCTTACTGGGACAGCGAAATCAAGCGCGCGCAAATCGACGGGATGAGCAGCTATCCAGTCTATACGCGCAAGGCCTATACCGACGTCTGCTATCTCGCCTGCGCAAAGCGCTTGCTTGCGCGGCGCGATCTGGTGTTTCCGCAATTTGCGACCCATAACGCGCATACGCTTTCGGCGATCTATCATATGGCGGGACGCGATTTCCGGTCCGGCGATTACGAGTTTCAGTGCCTCCATGGCATGGGCGAGACGCTTTACGGGCAAGTGGTCGGCGCCGCGAACCTCGGCCGCCCCTGCCGGATTTACGCGCCTGTCGGCACGCACAAGACGCTGCTGGCCTATCTCGTCCGGCGGCTTCTGGAGAACGGAGCGAACTCGTCCTTCGTGCATCAGCTTGTGGACGACACGATCCCCATCGAAGACCTGATCGCCGATCCGGTGGAGGAGGCGGCGGCTCTGGGCGGCGAGCCTCATCCTGAAATCCCGCTCCCTGCGCGCATGTTCGGGGCGGAGCGGGAGAATTCCAACGGGCTCGATCTGTCCGATGCCAGCGCGCGCGGAGAGCTGGAACGCGCCGTCGCGGCAAGCCGCGCCGTCGCCCAAACCGCACGCCCTATGCTGGCGCTTGCGAGCGAAAAAGACGCGCCCTTGAAGGCGATCCGCAATCCCGCCAATCACGCCGATATCGTAGGCCATGCCGCCGCTGCAGATAAGACCGATATCGAGTTTGCGATGGCGTCCGCCGCAGCCGCCGCGCGCCCTTGGGCGCACACGGACGCCGCCCAGCGCGCGGCTATCCTGGAACGCGGCGCGGAGCTTTTCGAACACTCGATGGGAAGTCTCTGCGCGCTTCTCATCCGCGAGGCCGGTAAAACCATGCCGGGCGCCGTTATCGGAGGTGCGCGAGGCGGTGGATTATTGCCGGTATTACGCCGCGCGTGCGCGGAGCGAACTGAACGCCCCGCACATGCCGCTCGGCCCCACGGTTTGCATCAGCCCGTGGAATTTTCCCCTGGCGATCTTCACGGGGCAAGTCGCAGCGGCGCTCGCGGCCGGAAACCCAGTGTTGGCGAAACCGGCGGAGCAGACGCCGCTCGTCGCCGCCGCGGCCGTCCGGCTTCTGCACGAAGCTGGCGTTCCGCGCGACGTTCTCCAACTCGTTCCGGGGCGTGGCTCCGTGATTGGCGCGGCGCTCGTCGGCCGGCCCTCGGACGCAAGCCGTGATCTTCACGGGCTCGACCGAGGTTGCCCGCTCGATCCAGGGCGCATTGGCGAAGCGGGGGAACATCCCGCTGATCGCCGAGACCGGCGGGCAGAACGCCATGATCGTGGATTTATCCGCGCTTCCCGAGCAGGTCGTTGGCGACGTAATTGCTTCGGCCTTTGACTCAGCGGGCCAGCGCTGCTCCGCGCTCCGCGTGCTCTGCTTGCAGGACGATATCGCGGACCATGTTCTTGAGATGCTAAAGGGCGCGATGGTGGAATTACGGGTCGGAGATCCCGCCCAGCTCGAAACCGATGTCGGGCCTGTGATCGACGCCGGCGCACAGGCCGCGCTCAACTCTTATCTGGCGAACTCGCGCCATCGCATTCTGTATCGGACGCCGCTTCCCGCTTCGTGTTCGGCAGGGACTTTCGTCGCCCCCACATCTGCTTGAGATCGGCTCAATCGGCGCGCTGACCCATGAAGTTTTCGGGCCGATCCTGCATGTGATCCGGTTCGGCCGGAGCGGGCTGGCGCGCCTCATCGGCGACATCAACGCCACTGGATATGGGCTGACGCTCGGCATTCACTCCCGCATCGACGAAACCATCGATACAATCGTCGCCCGCGCCCGCGCCGGCAACATCTACGTGAACCGGAATATGATCGGCGCCGTGGTCGGCGTTCAGCCTTTTGGCGGCGAGGGGCTTTCGGGAACAGGGCCGAAAGCCGGAGGGCCGCTTTATGTTCATCGGTTGCTTCGGGACGGGCCGCTGCCCCAACTCCGCGGCGAGCGCGATGAGAAGAAGCTCGAACCGCTGGCTGCTCTTGCTGGGTGGGTCGAGAGCGGCGCGGGCGGCGTTTTAAACGGCGAGGAATGCTCGCGGCTCGCCGAAACCTTAAAGCGATACCGGGAAATATCGCTGTTGCCCGTCGAGATGACGCTGCCTGGGCCTGCGGGAGAAGACAACCGCCTTCGCTTTTTGCCGCGCGGCGCGGTGCTTGGCATTGCGGACACGACGCGAGAGGCTTTGCGCCAATTCGGGGCTGCGCTTGCGAGCGGCAACCGCTTTTTGTTGCGGGACTTCGAGGCGGCGAACGCGCTGCGGACATGCATACCAAGCGCCTTGAAGAGCGAAATCGCATTCGTCAGCGCATGGGAGTCCGCGGAGTTCGATGCGGTTCTCGTTGCGGACGAGACGAAGCTCGGGGCGATCCTGCAAAAATTGGCGGAGCGTCCCGGTCCGATCGTCCAGGCGCTTTCCGGCGCCCCGGACTACAGCCTGCCGATGCTGCTGAAGGAGAGAACAGTCTCCATCAACATAGCCGCCGCAGGTGGCAACGCCAACCTCATGACCATCGGGAAGTGACGCCAACCGTCAGCGTTTCCGGCTCACGCAATCGCCAAATGAACCCGTTTTGTGTCTTGCCGCGACGGGGCGCGCAGCGGGCTGCTCAGATCGGCACGCCGCGCTGCTTCAGCTCTTTGCGGGCTTCTTCGTCGATTTCCTGCCCAATCTTACGGCCCCAGGCCTGTCCAATCGCCATGATTTGCGGAAAGAGTTCAGGCTGCGCCTGGACGAACTTGGCGCCAACGGGACTTCTGTAAAATTTCGAAACTTCATTGAGTTCATCAGTTGTAAACCGCTGCGCGTAAAGCACGGCGACCTGGTCGAAAGCCTCCTGCTTTCGTTGCGAGAACTTTTTCGGGAAGATTCTGAACACCTCCTTGATCACGGCCTCCTGGCCGGGCTTCAATTTGATGAACGCGCTCTCCAGCTGCCGCGAGATCATGGGCATGATGACGTCGAACTGTTTGGAGGAGCCGGTGACCTCCAAGAGTTCCTTCGCGGCGGCAAGGCGCGCCGGATCGACGGCCGCGGGGGCCGTGTTTTCTTGCGCGAAGCTGGCGATTGGCGCGGTTAGCGATAGCGCCGCCACCCACAACGAAGCCAGGAGAAGCCACGTATTAGATTTCGTATTGTGCCTCAAGCGTTGCCCTTTCCGCTCCGATTGATCCGATTTACTTTTTTCGTATCGGTATTGCTGGCGAGACGCATTATTTTTCCCGGATGGTGACAAACGTCGTGTGGATGAGGCGCTTGTCAGGTCATCGGCAAGGGCCCCCACGCGCCTGATCAACGGCCGCGGCGGCTACGCTCGGGCCGGTTTCTGCTTCAAGGTCACCAAAAACCAATGGTGCGCGACTCGGCTTAAATTTCTTTCGGCGCCGCAGCCCGCTCGTAAACCCAAATCGCAGCAGGCGGAAGATTCAGCCAGACGCGAGTATAGCGCCATGCCTTCAATCGGAGCGCCTTCACAACGCGCGGCGGCACGGGGCTTGTCTGCCGATAGGTGAATTGAACGAACATGCCGCCTTCCTCAAGGACTTGCAGGCTGTTCTTGATCACGAGATAAATAAGCTTTTTGGAGAAAAGGCGCATGGGCAGCGTGGAAACGATGGCGCCGACGCTTTCGCCGTTACGCTCTCCCCAAAGCTTTGCAAGGTCTTGCGCCGGGCCGATCACCACATCCACTTCGGGAAAACGCCGCCTCAGGTGGCCGCCGAGTTGAGCATCGATCTCGATCAAGGTGAGTTTGCCCGGTTCGACTCCATTGCGGATCAATTGCCGCGTCACCGCGCCCGTCCCCGCTCCCAGTTCGATGACATGGGAGTCGATCCGGCGTCCCAACACTTCCGTCATCGCCCGTCCGACAAAAGGGCTGGACGGGAAAAGGCTGCAAACCTGAAGGGGATTCTTCAACGTTTGCTGCCAAAAAAGGACAGGCCCCTGCGCTGCGCGCGGAAGATCTGATAATTCGATGAGTTTACTCATGAAAGGTGACAAATCCTCGTGCCGCTAGCGGGTATGGTGCGAGTGTTCATGCATGCGTAGTCGCGGCGCCGGAACGGCCGTTGCGCGTGCGACCCCATCCTGCGCCCTAAAACCGGGAGCTGGTTTCGAAATATGAACCATTCAAGACATAGGGCGTCATCTTGACAATTGCAAATAACCTGCGACATCAAATGCCGATCTTGCTCAGTGAACAATGCGTTAAATATCTCTGACTTGTCTATCGCGCGCGAAAATGTCACGTTCCTTTTTAGCGTCAACAAACCGCAATGCAACTCCGGCAATTTATGTCCGGGGAGCTTGGATCCGCGATTTTGCATAGCGAGATGGGTGTGTCCGCGCCTCATTGGCGTCCGCAAAAATAACCGGCGATCGAGTGCGCCGTCTGGGAGGAAAAATGACAGCCGAATTGCTTGAGTCGCTGGGAAACATCGAAACCGCCGATGTCTCTGGAAAACGTGTACTTATTCGCACCGACCTCAACGTTCCCATGTCAGGCTCGGAAATAACCGATGCGACCCGCATCGAAAGGCTTCTTCCCACTTTTCGCGGCCTCATCGCGCGCGGAGCCAAGGTCATCATCCTCTCCCATCTCGGCCGCCCCGATGGAAAGCCGGTGGCGAAATATTCGTTGAAGCCGGTGGCGGACAAGCTGTCGTCCTTGCTGGGCGCGCCCGTTCTGTTCGGCGAGGACTGCGTGGGGCCAGCGGCAGAAGCGCTCGTCGCCAAGCTCGCTCCGGGCCAAATCGCCATGCTGGAGAACCTCCGCTACCATGCGGGCGAGGAGGCGAACGACGCTGGCTTCGCCAAAGAGCTCGCCAAGCTCGGCGATATTTATGTGAACGACGCTTTCTCAGTCTCGCACCGCGCGCACGCGTCCACCGAAGCGCTGACCCATTTTCTGCCGGCCTATGGCGGACCATCCTTGCTGGCTGAAATCGGAGCGCTCAAACTTGCGCTCGATACTCCGAAGCGTCCGGTGGCCGCAATTGTGGGCGGCTCCAAGGTCTCGACCAAGATCGACGTGCTTAGCCATCTCGCCAAGAAAATGGACTTCCTCTTCATTGGCGGCGGCATGGCCAACACCTTCCTGTTTGCGCAAGGCTCGGCAGTGGGCAAGTCGCTCCATGAACCGGGCGCCGTTGCGACGGTAGAAGCCATTTTTTCAGCCGCAGCGGAATCGGGTTGCAAGATCGTGCTGCCCGTCGACGCGGTTGTCGCTGGTGAGTTGAAGCCGAATGTGGAAACCTCTGTTGTGGCCATCAGCGAAGTCCCGGCGGACAAGATGATCCTCGACGTAGGCCCGCGCTCGGTCGCCGAGTTCATAGAAAAGATCGCAGGCTGCAAAACGCTTCTCTGGAATGGCCCGGTCGGCGCTTTTGAAATACCGCCATTCGGCGAGGGGACTTTTGAGCTTGCGCGCGAAGCAGCGCGCTTGACCGAAGCGGGCGGTCTAGTCACAGTCGCGGGAGGCGGAGACACTGTCGCGGCGCTCAACGCCGCTGGCGTCACGGAGAAATTCTCTTACGTATCCACCGCAGGCGGCGCGTTCCTCGAATGGCTCGAGGGCCGGACGCTTCCCGGTGTCGCAGCCCTCGTTCGCGCGTAAAGAGATCAGAACAATTCTTATCAGGAGACTTGAATGGCCCGTATAACGCTAAGGCAACTTTTGGATCACGCCGCCGAGCATGGCTACGGCGTGCCCGCGTTCAACATCAATAACATGGAGCAAGGCATCTCCATTCTCGAAGCGGCGAAAGAAACCGATAGCCCGGTGATTATCCAGGCGAGCCGCGGCGCGCGCTCCTATGCGGGCGATCTCCTCCTCGGCAAGCTCGTCGAAGGGCTTGAGGCTCAGTACCCGTTCATCCCGATCTGCTTGCATCAGGACCACGGCAACAACGAGCAGACCTGCGCCAGCGCCATCCGCATCGGCTATGACAGCGTGATGATGGACGGTTCGCTGAAAGCTGACGGCAAGACCCCCGCAGATTACGATTATAACGTCCGCATCACCTCCCACGTTACCGAGCTTGCCCACTACGTCGGCGTTTCCGTCGAGGGCGAGCTTGGGTGCCTCGGCAGCCTTGAAACCGGCACGGGCGAGAAGGAAGACGGCCACGGCTTTGAAGGTTCTCTCTCAAGGGATATGCTTCTGACCGACCCGGATCAGGCGGCCCAATTCGTATCCGAGACCAAGGTGGATGCGCTTGCCGTCGCCATCGGCACTTCGCACGGCGCCTATAAGTTCACGCGCAAGCCGACGGGCGATGTCCTTGCCATGAACGTCATCGAAGCGATCCACAAGCGGCTTCCCACCACCCATCTCGTGATGCACGGCTCTTCTTCGGTTCCCACCGATCTCATCGATCTCATCAACGAGTTCGGCGGCGCAATCCCTGAGACTTACGGCGTCCCGGTTGAAGAAATCCAGCGCGGCATTCGCCATGGCGTCCGCAAAATCAATATCGACACAGACCTTCGTCTCGCAGCGACCGCCGCCATCCGCCAGGTGCTCTCCACGAGCAAGGCCGAGTTCGATCCCCGCAAGTACCTGAAGCCGGCGATCACGGCCATGCAGAAGATCGTCAAAGATCGGTATGAGGCTTTCGGCACGGCTGGACAGGCTTCCAAGATCAAGGTCATCCCAGCCGCGGACATGGCGAAACGCTATGCCAAAGGCGATCTCGATCCGCACATCAGCCGTTAAACTGCATCCAGCATCGCAAAAAGAGGGCGCTCAATGAGAAGCGAGCCGCAAGATTGGCCGCGCGCGGTGGTTTTCGATCTTGACGGCACGCTGATCGACAGCGCGCCCGACATCGCCCACGCTCTGAACAGCGCCACCGGAAAGAGGGGCATCGCCCCCTTTCCACTGGAGCAGGTCAAGGAAATGATCGGGGGCGGAGTGCCGACGCTCGTCCGGCGAGCTTTGCTAGCTCGCGGACTTGAGGATGCAGATCTTATGCCTGTTGTCGGCGATTTCACCACCTTCTATCGCGAAAACCTGACAACGAACACGCGGGTTTATGACGGCGCGCGCGAGCTTCTGGAGCGCCTCCAGGGCGAAGGCCGCCAACTTGGACTTTGCACCAACAAGCATCACGAACTGACGCTCGCAATCCTCGATCAGCTCGATCTCGCGAAGTACTTTGCAGCAGTGGTGGGGGAACGCGATGGCCGCCCCCGCAAACCCGACCCTTCTCCTCTGCTCGATGTTGTCGCTGCGCTTGGCGCTTCACCGGAGGACGCGCTTATGGCCGGCGACAGCGAAGCCGACGTCGCCTGCGCCCGCGCTGCGGGTATTCCATCCGTCGTTGTAACCTTTGGATATAGCCGCGTTGCGCCGGAGGCCCTAGGGGCCGATGCCGTGATCTCGAATTTAAGCGAGCTTCCCGATCGGTTTGCAGCCCTTGGCAGTCTAAGGAAAACAGCTTAAGCTCAGGCGGAGACGGCGCTTTGCGCGAAAGCCGGGGCCGCATAGGTGAATTGCCGTTTTGTATCAGCTCAACAATGTGTTGACGCCTCAAGAAACGGCATTATTGTCTCGGCCTTCATGTGGTTAATGTTGCAGCAGCCGCTCAAGCTGGCAGTGGTGAAGTCCGGGGTCAAGCAATGGCAAAGTTGCATATTTGTGCCTCGCTTTTAATGGTGGCGTGCTTGGCCGCGCTCTCCTTCGCTCCAAATCAAGCATGGAGCGCCGAGTGCAAAAGAAAAATGGCCGGATTCTACCTTCTTGAGACAAACGCAGGCGGCCCTCGCCGTCTTTCGATTTCGATTTAAGGCATCCCGGCATCTCTGACAGGAAGCCTTGGAGATCCCGAGCGCGGACGAGACCTTCTCGTGGATCGGCAAAAAGGCGATTGCCTGAGCTGCCATAAGCTGGGCATTCTGTCCACGATTGCGGATCAAGGCGGCATCGGGCCGGTCCTGGATGGCATAGGCAGCCGCTTTTCCGATGCGCAGCTCCGGCAAGTTTTAGTGGAACCGAAGGCCTATTTTCCGGAGTTGATCATGCCTTCCTACTTCAGGACGGAGATGGCCGGGGAAGCGCCGATCTTGACGGCGGCTGAGGTCGAGGATTTGGTAGCCTATCTAAAAACTTTAAAATAGGCATTAGGCATTTTCCGGTGCGGCCAATCCTCCGAGCGGTGTCATTCGTTGTTGCGGCATGCGCTATAGGCGGAGCCTTTTTTTTCGCGAAAGGCGAGCCGTCGCGTGCGTTGCCGCCAGCCGAAGCAGCGAATCCGTTGAAATTTCTAATTCAGGGTGAGGAATTTCTTCTCCCGGCGATCCGCGCCCAGCAGGCCGACGACTTCGACAACCCTGCTTTTCCTTTCGTCGAAGCAGGAGAGGCTTCCTGGAGCAGGCCTGAAAACGAAGCAGGTAAATCCTGTCAAGATTGCCATGGCCCGGGCGCGAAAAGCGCTATAAAGCGCGCCGCTGCAAGCTTCCCCAAATATGGGCCGGATGTGAAAGAGGTGATAACCCTTCAGACGCGCATCAATCTCTGCCGCAAAAACAATCTTGGCGTGGATCCGCTCCCCGGCGACGACCCGCAAATGATCGCCATGACCGCCTATCTTCGGTGGCTCGCGCGAGGTTCTCCCTCGACGGTTGATGTAACGGGACCGAACGCAGTGGCCTTCGAGCGGGGTAGCAGGCTCTATCAGACAAAACTGGGACGATTTCAGATTTCCTGCGCCCAGTGCCATAATGACAAGTTCGGTCAGAAGTTCGGAGCCGATACTCTCAGCCAAGGACACCCCCTCGCCTATCCGGCTTTTAAATCGAGCGAGGGGCGCGTGATTTCGCTCCATGAGAGATTTCGCATGTGCAACAAGCTCGCGCGGGCCGAAGGTCAGCCTGACAATGCGCCCGACTATGTAGCGCTCGAACTCTACATCGCCTGGCGAAGCAAGAACCTGCCGATCACCGCGCCGGGGGTCCGGCCGTGAGCCGGACGCGCGCCGCGCTCTCGATTGCAGGATCGGACTCATCGGCGGGCGCCGGTCTCCAAGCGGACCTAAAGACCTTTTCGGCTCTCGGCGTTTACGGCGCAACGGTTGTAACCGCCATAACCGCCCAGAACACCCGGGGCGTGACAGCGGTCCACTTGGCGCCACAGGACATCATCGCCGCGCAGATCGACGCAGTGTTCTCAGATCTCTCCGTGGGCGCCGTTAAAACTGGCATGCTCGGGAGCGGACAGGGCATTGCGGCCACGGCCCGCGGCCTGGAGCGCTGGTCGCGCGGCATCCCGATCGTGGTCGATCCCGTTATGGTGTCGACAACCGGCAGCCGGCTTTTGGAGAAAGGGGCTGAAAGAGCGCTTATTGAGCGCCTGATCCCGCTTGCGTCTTTGATTACGCCGAACCTCCAGGAGGCGGCGGCGCTTCTCGATTTGCCCGTGGCTCGAAGCGAGGACGAGGTCAAGGACCAGGCGCAGCGCCTCCTCGCTCTCGGCCCTTCCGCCGTGCTCGTCAAGGGAGGTCATGGCGCAGGACCTCGCGCCACCGATCTCTTTTTTGATGGCTCCAGCTTTCGCTCCTATTCCGCGCCAAGGATCGCCACAACCAATACGCACGGCACCGGCTGCACGCTGGCCTCCGCTATCGCCGCCTTTCTTGTGAAGGGGCTCCCGCTTGAGGGGGCGATCGCCCATGCCAAGACTTATCTGCATGAGGCGCTTGAGCACGCGGGCGAACTCGACATCGGCGCAGGGGCCGGCCCGGTCTCTCATTTCTACCGGCGGCAGTAATGTGTCCAGGCTTGCCTTCAGGGGAAAAATGGTTGCCGTGCCTGGCTTTTGTCGCATGCTTGTCGCACCATTCGGTTCAGGGTTGCCGATCGCCTACAAACTCAGCATGACTTTTTTGCGTTGCGTCTTAGGCTAAACTGCGAGACATCTCTCTATCGTCTTCTCGCCGAGGTCCGATATGAGCACGTCAAAGTCCGTTTTCTCCTTGATCGCAGCGGCCACGGCCTCGATCGCTTTGGCGGCGGCAAGTCCTGCTTTTGCCCTATGTTCGAGTCAGGGGCTTGACTTGATGAGAAACCTCAACGGACCGTGGCGCGGGAAAGGCGCGGTGACGCCAATCGGCGGAGCGCCTGAATTCATAGCTTGCAGGGTCTCCTACTCGATGGACGGAGCGGATATCATCCAACAGGTGATCGCCTGCGCCGGCGCAGACTACAAGGTCGAGGTGTCCAGCCGCGTGACCTGCTACGGCAATCGTCTCGAAGGTCAGTTCGAGGAGAACATCGCCCATAGCACGGGTCTAGTCAGCGGAAGCATAAGCGGCAATCACCTGCTCATCGAAGCGGACAGCCCCGTCTTCAGAGGCAATTTCAACGTGACGTTCACAGGCAAGGCGAATCACCTTGTTGCGATCACGCAGTACGATTCCTCGAAGGGCCGTCAGGTGCCGGTGGCGTCGATCCAGATGACGCGCTAGATCAACCCGCCCGCTTCTGTTGCCGTCCGCGTCTCCTTCTGCACGAGGTTAAACGCCGGCTGAGACCCTGTAAGCGACATATATAGGCAATACATTCAGTGACGCTCCAAGGCGCGCCTGCTCCAGGTAGCATAAATGCTTTGACAAATATGACACAGCACGACAAAAGCTCTGCCCGGGCAAAAAATTCCAGGAACCGAAATGGGAATGCTGTGTTGCGCCTAAGGCATAGATTGGTTGTGCGTGCTTTTCGAAGTGGGGTTGTATTGTGTATGTCGCCGAAGCGATAATTGAGCGGCGCCAAGCATTGCGGGAGCGGGCGAAGGTGCTGCTGGTCGAAGATGAGGCCATTATCCGGCTCCATCTTGCCTCTGAACTCAGAGGCGCCAAATACGAAGTGATCGAGGCGTCGAACGCGGACGAGGCGCTGGAAGTTCTTCATACCCTCCCTGTCGATCTGATGATAAGCGATGTCGTCATGCCAGGGTCGATGGATGGGATTGCGCTTGCGGAGCGTGCCCGCGAAATCAGCCAAAGCATGAAAATAATCATCGTCTCAGGCCAATTACGCCAGCCGCCGTCCCGGAACCTCGCTGATGACTTCTTTGCGAAGCCTTACGGCTGCTCGACGGTCCTGAGGGCGTGCAGGCAGCTGTTGGACAAGCGGCCTTCAAGCTCACACGAGCCCCGTCGAGTTCGGCCGCAATGATGGCATTCCGCGATCCGAGCCGGCATCGAAAGCGGCGTATGGGTCATCTCGAAAGTGTATCGCTCCGCCGAATTGAGCTGAAATCGCCTCGGTGTCGAAATCTTCAAAGTGAGGTGTGCGAGGGTTTAACAACGGGAAAGGCGGTAGTCATAGAACTCGGTCCCAAGATCGGCCGGGGGGCTTTCTTAGGCGATTGAAGCCGCTCCGCGAATTTTCATCAAGGCCATGCGCAGCAAATGGCGCTTAGCTGAAGCGAATACATATGCCCGATGATAGGCTATGATCGGCCATGATCGCCATTACGGAAGGGATCGCTCTCAGCGAGGCCGAGATTGCCGTGACTTTTATCCGCGCGAGCGGTCCCGGCGGACAGAACGTGAACAAGGTTTCGAGCGCCGCGCAGTTGCGCTTTGACGTGCGCCGCTCGCCAAGCCTCCCTGAAATGGTGCGCCTGCGCCTGGAGCGCATCGCCGGCGCACGGCTGACGAAGGATGGCGAGATCGTGCTCACGGCCGGAAACTTCCGAACGCAGGAGGCTAATCGGAGGGACGCCATCGCCCGGCTCGTCCGCATGATTAGGCTGGCGGCCATAGAGCGTCCCGCTCGCACGCCTACGCGGCCAACCCTCGGCTCGAAGCATCGGCGGCTTACCGGCAAAGCCAAGCGCGGCGCCGTGAAGCGCCAGCGGCGCGCGCCGGCGCCCGGTGATTAGTTTCTGAATTGATGGCGAGTTCCAGACACGAAGCTCAGCTCAACGAGGATTGCTTTCGTCGATTTGCCGGAGATAGAGGATCGGCCCTGATCTGTTTGTGAGTATCCGGCTGCTGGCCCGATATAGGATTAGGCGACTGCTGAGGCACGATGCTCGCTATTCCTCGCCGGGCTTAACCCGCGGAAGGGTGTTCCAGCGCTCGATCACGCTATCCTGCTGCGATTCATCCGGCAGGTGGATTTGAATCCCGCATTTTTCTCGATTCGTGCACCTTATCAAATTGGCATAGTCGTAATGAATCGCGGGACTCTCGCAAAGAGGACACGGCTCAAGTTGGGTCATTGTTGCTCCGCTTTTTTGGGGCCAACGTCTAGAATATAGCCTTTTTCAAATTTCCTTTCGAGGCATTCCGCACTTTAGCAGGCTCGAAGGCGATGTTAAGCTCATGCCCTGTCCCTCTGGCGAGTTTCCGCCGGGTGTGTGTCGATGGCGGCTCATTTCCGCGCTCAAAAGTTCCCGCTTAATCTGCACTTTTGAGCAGCGCCGAAAGCGCGGCTGTCAAATCGCCAGGTCTGACCGGCTTTTCGAGGCACGGCACGGACAAGAAAGCGGCCGGGAATTCGACCGCGCCTCTGAAGCCTGTCAGAAAAATAAATGGGACCGCTTGCGAGGCGAGAGTGCCTGCGCAGCCCCCAAACATATGCGCCCCCCAAAAAGACGTCGAGCACTGCCGCGTCCAAAGCATGGGCTTGTGCGAGGGTCATGGCGGCTTCCAGCCTCGACGCAGGTCCGAACACAGTGCAGCCCGCGCTTTTTAGCTCGTCCACTGCATTAAGCGCGAGCAGTTTGTCGTCCTCGACGACGAGCACACGTTTACGGGCGAGGCTCATTGCTTACTCGCTTGGTTGCTGGCCAGACAGGGCCTTATAGCAACGCAAAAGCATCTCTGTCATTCTTCGAGTTCGCATCCAGAGATGTTCCACAATTCATGCCTGCTATGCAGGGAGGAGCAAATAAGCATGGGCACATGCTGCCTGGACATGACGTAATCGCTGGGAAATTGAGCGCAAGGGCAACGCGCCCGGAACTTACTGACCCCCATGGAGAAACAATCAAGCTGGCGGCGAGAGGCGCCTTCTCAGCGCACGGGCCAGCGAGACTTGCGGGAACTTTGGTTTAGCTCAAGAGTTCCTGAGGACATGTCCACGGCCTAAAAAGGGAGACGTATCATGAATTGGGATCAAATTGCCGGCGACTGGAAGCAATTCGAAGGCAAAGTGCAGCAAAAGTGGGGGAAGCTTACCAACGACGATCTGCAGCAGGCGAAGGGCGATCAGACATTATTGGCTGGCAAGATCCAAGAACGCTACGGTATCTCAAAAGAGGAAGCCGAACGCGAAATAAAATCTTGGCACGATTCGCTCTAGCCTCCTGCAGTGCATGGGGTTCCCATATTTGGGGCCCCTTTTTGCGTTGTTTTCTCCCGCCATCGGCATAAGGCGCGACGCGCCTGAAAGACTATTCAATTTTTTTGTGTGCTGGCCAATTGAGTTTCGACCGGCCTCCGTGCACGCCTTTTCGTTGCTAGGCGCGACGATTGCGCCTAGCATAAATGTTGCTCAAAACGCGCGTGCAGGGCAATCTTAACCATCACCTTGGCGTTTCAGGGCGGCGGCGTAGTCACACAACACTGGTTGTGGTCTTGCCTAGCCTAAGGGGAAACTTGGTAATGGCGAGCAAGATACACTGGCCCAAGCGCGCGAAAATGCAATTCAATAGGAAAGGTTTAATTGCCATTCGCTTGGCGTTTGCGCGCAAGTTCGGACGTTTTCCTCGCGGTGACGATCCCGTATTTTTCGATCCAGACGCGGACAAGCCTCATTCTTTGCCATCCACAGCCGCGCAGAGGCTTCTTCTCCAGGCGATGCTCGAAACGAACACACCCCCGCAAATCGTTTACGCGTACTGCCGTACAGGTTTTGTCGTTTCCGGAAAACATAGAGACGCCCTGCCGCAAGAGCGGCTGTCTCAATGGGACACCGCCATCCTCGAATATTTCGCCTTCGGCGACAGGGCGAGACGCGCGCGGCATTAAGCAGAATGCCTGCTAGAGTCTTTTGTTTTCATAGAGTGAGCGCTTGCCGCTCATGTTAAACGCTCGCTTCTTGTTTTTTCGCAGAACCGGAGAGGTCACCCCGGATCAAGTCCGAAGGCATGCTTTTGCGAACTCTGCTTTGAGCCGGGGCGTCGCCGGCTCATCAAAGAGGCTGGCCCTGGCTGGCAAAGGCGCTCATGATGTCATGCGCAATGCTGTGGATCTGGCGGCCGGAACCACCCACGCGGCAATTAATCGGCGTGAGCGTCACAAAAAATTGGAACGGTTTTCATGGATGCGAGTTAGTTAGGCCGCAATGAATTCCTATTTGCCTTATATACTCGCCAGCATAGCTTTGTTGGGTGCATACTTGGATCTTGGGGTTACCGATGGCTCTACAAAAGCAAGTCGCGGCACTGCCCGTGCGCCGGATCAACGGCATCGTCGAAGTTCTCCTCGTCACCTCACGGGATACCGGCCGTTGGATCATACCCAAAGGGTGGCGTCTGAAGGGCCTGAAGAGCCATAAGTCCGCAGCCCGCGAAGCCAGGGAAGAAGCCGGCGTCAAGGGCAAGATCAAACAGAAGGCGATCGGCCGCTTCAGCTACGTCAAACGCGAGAGAAGCGCGCAAGGCGCGATAAACGTGACCGTCTTTCTTCTGTCTGTCCGCAAGGAGTGCAAGCGCTGGCGCGAGGCTGGGCAGCGCCAGCGCGCCTGGTTTGCGATCGAGACCGCGGCGCTGCGTGTGCAGGAGCCAGAGCTGTCCTCTATCATTGCCGGGCTTGGCGGCGGCCGCGCTTCCGCCTCCTAAAAGGAAACTTACAAAAGGTCATGCGGCGCCGGCCGGCTTGATTCCCAGGTCTATATTCCTCCGGGAATCTAGTATCGCAGCCGCTCCTATCAACCTTGCCCGCGCTCGCATGCGAGCATCGGCAGATCGCGGCTACGCCGCCTCGTACCGGAGCGCGGATAGCTCCGGCCTAGCGAGCGCCTGCGCCAACGCAGCAAAGGTGCGGACGATGATTTTCGCCCCCGCCCGAGTCAAATCCGCAGGCGTGTGATAGCCCCAGCTAACGCCTATCCCGGCCACATTCGCGGAGGCCGCCATAAGCATGTCGTGAGTGGTGTCGCCGATCATGACAGTGGATTCGGGGCTGGCGCCTGTCTCCTCCATCGCCTGAAAAAGCATGCCCGGATGTGGTTTCGATGGCGCTTCATCGGCCGTTTGGATTGTGGAGAACACGCCGTGCAAGGCGTTCTGCTCGATGAAGCGCATCACGCCGCGCCGCGATTTTCCGGTGGCGAGGCCGAGGATGACATCCTCGCGCGCCGCTAGGCCGGACAAAAGCGACGCCGCGCCGAGAAACATCTGTTCCTGCATGCACGAGCGCTGGCGTATGGCCGTACAATGGTCGCGGAAGGCGCCGACGATCTCGTGCCTATCCTCTGGGCAGTGATCGGGGGCGAGGTCGGCGATGGCCTCGGGCAGCGAAAGTCCGATGGTGCGTAGGATGGCGCAGCGCTCCGGCGCAGCAAGCCCGGCGCTCTGAAAAGCAAACCGCATAGCTTCCGTAATAACATACTGACTGTCGGCAAGTGTGCCGTCGCAGTCAAAGACTATAAGTGTATAATTCGAGGCCATGTTCGCACCATTGCGCAGTTTCAGTTCGGCGCCCAAGCCTCCCAAGCCATTGCCCTTGTCTTGCCCCATTTAATATTACGCTAGCCTAACCCGAAATGAAATTAAACGTTACAGTGGTAGAGATATCAAAATTTATTCGCCGTACCGCTGAGCATCGAAGCCCAGAAGCTCAAAGGTTTTCGCCATATGCGGCGGCAGCGGCGCGGAAACGTCGATCTCTCCCAGATTTGCGTCTTTCAAGGTGAGACGCCTAGCATGAAGATGAAGCTTACGTTCTATGCCGTCTATAAGCAAATCGGCCACATCACCATATTTTTGGTCGCCGAGTATGGGCGTGCCGAGGATATCCATGTGCGCGCGAAGCTGATGCTGCCGCCCCGTCACCGGTTTCAGCGAAACCCAGGCCAATTTGCCGGAGCGGTCGACGACGGAATAATGAGTGGTGGCGTGCTGCGCCAGTTCTTGCTCTCCGGGCCTGGCTCTGCGCACCCGGTCGCCCTCGGGCCGGCTGCCTTAACGAGCGCTGCTTCGACCTTGCCCTGCGGCGGCTTAGGAATGCCACGCGTTATCGCCCAATAAATCTTCTGAACCGAGCGCGTCTGAAACAGCCGCCCAAGCCTCGCCGCCGTCTGCCGGTCCTTGGCGGCCAGAAGAATTCCTGTCGTGTCGCGGTCGAGGCGATGCACAAGCCGGGGACGCTCTCCGCCGAAGCGGTCGGCCATCCCGGCGAGCAGCCCATCGATGTGGCGGGCCGTCTTGGTGCCGCCCTGCACCGCGATGCCGAAGGGCTTGTTCAGGATCACGATCTCGCCGTTCTCAAATACGATCATGCGCTCGATGAAGTCGCGGTCCGCCTTCGAGAGGCCGGGCGGGGCCTTGAGCGATGGCGCAGGCTCGGCTGGGGGGGCCGCGAAATGCGCCGGCACGCGGATTTCCTGGCCCGCCGAAAGCCGCGTCTCGGCCTTCATGCGCCCGCCATCGACGCGCACCTGCCCCGTCCGCACCAGCTTCTGCACAAGCGTGTGCGGCAGCGAGGGATAATATTTCTTGAGCCAGCGGTCGAGACGAAGGCCGTCGTCGTCGGCGCGCACGGCGCGTTTTTCGATTGTCATGGCAGCACCTTTCGTCAGCGCGCCGCGAAAGTAAAGGGGTTCGAAGACACTTTCGCCGGGAGCGAAGAAGGCCGCGCCCGGTTGGAGATGGTCCCGGCGGAGACCTGGTGTCCGGGCGGGTCGCCGGCATCCATATCTGCTGCCCGGTCCCCGGCCGCATATTATCGCGGAGCAATTTTCTATTAGCGGACCATCGTTCTCAGGCAGCGCAGCGCCTGGCCTGAACTGACAAGCATTCTTTCCGCAGCGCGCACCGGGTCACCGCGCCATGCAAAAATCTTGAATTTTTGCGTCAACTTCTTTGCTCAGTTTGAGCTTTCTTCATTCAACTGAATGGTTGACTCCTATAATCGATTGCGCTAATTCAACCATATGGTTGAATCTTCAGACGCCCCGTTAGATCTCGTATTCCATGCGCTCGCCGACGGCACGCGGCGGGAAATCCTGCGCCTCGTAAGCCGCAAAGGCATGCCGGTGGGCGAGGTCGCCAAGCCATTTAATATCTCGCTTGCCGCGGTGTCGAAACATCTGGATGTGCTGGAACGCGCCAATCTCATCCGCAGGGAGCGGCGGGGCAGCCACCGCCTGGTCTACCTCAATCCGGCTCAGCTTAAGGCGGCGCAGGATTGGCTGTCTTATTATGAGACTTTCTGGAGCACCGCACTCGACCGGCTTCAGCAACATTTTGAAAATCAGCAAAACTGAAACCTTGGAGAGCGATTATGAACATATCTGCCACAGCCCCGCAAACTCTCGCAGTCGAGCAGACGCGCGTGATCAAGGCCTCGCGCGAACAGGTTTTTCGCGCCTGGACGGACCCGGCCGTTTTGCGGCAATGGTTTGGCCCCACACAGAAACATTGCCCGGCGGCGGATCTCGATGTGCGGGTTGGCGGCGCGTACCGCATAGAGGTTCATGGCGGTTCCTGCGCGGACCCAGCTTCGGCGCGCACCGAAGCGCACGCCGCCGGGCGCTATACCAAGATCATTCCCAACGAGTTGATACAATTTACATGGATTCCCTCCTGGAACGAGAACGAAGAATCCGTGGTGACGATTTCGTTGCGTGATGTGGAAGCCTGGCACGGAACTGCATTTGCGCCATGAGAGGCTGTTGTCCGATGAATCCCGCCAGGCGCATCAGGCTGGCTGGGCTGGGTCGTTCGAGAAGCTCGCCGCGCTGCTGGAAGGCCAGAATTAACTCCATCATCCACCTGCTTTACCCCTTACACAGGAGGTTTTAATGAGCGTTTTCACTGTGCATACCATTCCCGGCAGCCCCTATGCCCGTGCCGTCATGGCGGTCCTGGAAGAGAAAGGCGCGGCTTGGAACGTTGCGGCCCTCGCCCCTGGCGAGCAACGGCAGATGCCGCATCTGGCGCGCCACCCGTTCGGCAAGATGCCCGTGCTGGAGCATAACGGCTTCAGTCTTTATGAGACGCAGGCGATTTTGCGCTATCTCGACCGCCTTCTGCCCGAACCCAGCCTTACGCCTGCCGATCCCAGGGACGCCGCACGGATGGATCAAGTGATGAATGTGAATGACCTCTATCTCTTTCCGGGATGCGCGAATATTATCGTTTTTCAGCGCATCATCGGACCGCGCCTGCTCGGTCTCACCACCGACGAGGCATCGATCAGGGACGCCATGCCGCGCGCCCGCACGGTCTTCGCTGAATTGTCGCGGCTGCTTGGACCACAGCCATATTTCAGCGGCGCAAAGCTCAGCCTGGCGGACCTCATGGTTGCACCGCAGTTAGACCTGTTCACAGATACTCCTGAATGGGCCGAACTGACGTCCTCCACGCCTAATTTGCTGGCTTGGCTTGACCGTATGAGTGCGCGCCCGTCGATGCAGGCCACCACCTGGCCGCGCGTCTCCGCGATGGCCGTGTAGAGGAGGACGACGCCGTTCTGGCGTCACTCTTGCTTAAGAGGCAGCCGCTGGAAGATGGTTCCTGCCGGGAGGCGCGCCGAAATCGAGGTCCGGGCCAACGGGCACAATGCCGGTTGGGTTTATGGTCCGGTGGCTTTCGTAATAGTGGTGCTTGATGTGCTCGAAGTTCGTTGTCTCGCGCATGCCTGGCCATTGGTAAAGCTCGCGCGTATAGCCCCACAAATTCGGGTAATCCGCGATGCGCCGGATGTTGCACTTGAAGTGGCCATTATAAACTGGATCGAAGCGAACGAGGGTAGTGAACAGCCGCCAATCCGCCTCGGTGACACGCTCGCCGCAGAGATAGCGCCGGGCCGCCAGCCGCTCCTCAAGCTTGCCGAGCGTCTCGAACAGCGGGCGCACGGCCTCCTCATATGCTTGCTGCGTGCTCGCAAACCCTGCTTTGTAGACGCCATTGTTCACGCGATCGTAGATCTCGGCGTTCAAACTGCTCGATCTCCGCCTGCAGCGCTTCCGGATAATAGTCGCCCGGCTTGGCGCCTACGCCGTCGAACGCGCTGTTGAACATGCGGATGATTTCGGACAACTCGTTGTTGACGATGGTCCCGGTTTTCTTGTCCCACAGAGTTGGAACGTTGACGCGGCCGGAATAGGTGGGGTTCGCCTTCGTGTATATCTCATAGAGGCGCCTGGCCCCGTTGACGGTGTCGGGCACGACGCCAGGGCCATCCTCGAAGGTCCAGCCTTCCGCGCCCATGAGCCAGTTCACAACGGATATTGGGATGAAGCCCTCAAGCCCTTTCAAGGCGCGGAATATCAGCGTGCGATGCGCCCATGGGCAGGCGAGGGAGACATAGAGGTGATAGCGATCCGGCTCCGCTGCGAAACCGCCTGCGCCGGAAGGTCCGGGGCGGCCATCGGGCGTGATCCAATTGCGGAACTGGCTTTCCGAGCGAACGAACCGGCCGCCCGATTGCTTGGTGTCGTACCAGCGGTCTACCCACTTGCCGCCGGCCAGAAGACCCATGCCGCCTCTCCCTTGGCTTAACGCAGAACCGCCCGGAACCTACCTCCCTCCAAACTTGGGATGAGCGCGCCCCCGGCCCAATAACGCTTTGGTGATGCGCCCGACGCAGCAACGGGGTTTTAACGCGATGCTTCGCGGCAAGTTGGGTCATCCCGGCAACAAGCCTTGAGCGCTAATCAAGTCCGGCCGATCGATGCCCTCTGCCTGGCGGATAACGCTAAGCGCTGCGCCGCCCTTCGCGAACAACGCGAGTCGCGTATCCGGTTGCCGCCGCTCTTAACCCTATGTTAACATCGATATTTTGCATTTGAAATCCGCTTTTAAAAATCGCCGGCCTCTCCATCGATGCGAGCATGATAGCCGAAAGCGCCTTAGCAAATCGTAAGCATAGGTTTTTCAAAGACTTAGCCGTTTGAGCGGCAAGTGCGAAGCAAGGTGTGGAATCCGCAACTGCAATTCCAGGTTAGGTTTTATGGTGAACGGGAGCAATTATCTATATTTAACGGACTTTTGCGAGTCCGTTTTTCGCGGGTAAAGCGCATTTTGGCGCGCAAAAACGGGCAGGAAAGTATTGCCGCGCGGCGCCGTTAAGCACGATGATTTTAACCATCCTCCGGCTCTACAAAAATCGGCCGGGAGCTTCAGAGTGCATTTGATTGGATTATGCTTTTCAATAGAGTTTGCCGATCAACCTGACGCGAATTGACCCGTCGGATTTGTTATGACCCGGTATTTTCCTAAGCAGCCATGCTTGAGTTCGCCAAACAAATGCCCCCTTGCTCCGCCAAACAAGAATGCGTGCTATGGGTCGTTAGCAGCTGTGGCGGGTTTCTGACTATCTCATGCGAGCCATGTCGGTTTGTGGATCCGTTAGTTGCCTTCACTGGCAAAGCCAAAGACTTTCCACCCTACGCTATCCATCACAAGCGTCAACTCGTCCAAAGGTTGCATATAAGATGACAGCGCTCGCGTGGCGTTAGCGCCTCATGTCGCGAAAATTTGAACCAAAGTAGTGACCCTTGTTTCGTCTGTTTCGTTTAGCATGTTAGACACATCAAACTCGATGTGGGGAACGTGAGGTGGAAAAATGCTTGCGCTGCTAGACCAAGCCAAAGAGCCGGTGACCGCCAGCCCAGCAGAAGCAATTATCGCCCAGCGTGCAATTCTGTCTTTAAAGCGTGTCGCCGCCGCCAAGAAAGATGTGAAACTTGTGGCGCAGGATGATCCCAAAATCATCGTGCCGCTGCCCGCCCGCGCCGTATGTCTGATTCTCCGCCTACTTGAGGCGATGGCGGAGCGCATTCCCGTGTCTGTCATTCCGGCTGAGGCGGAACTGACAACGCAACAGGCAGCGGACTTCCTGAACGTGTCACGCCCTTACCTGGTTTCCTTGCTTGAGGCCGGCCAAATCGATTACCGTAAGGTCGGCAGGCATAGACGGGTCAAGTTCGGCGATTTGCTGGAATACGAACGCAAGTCGCGTGAGCAGCGGTCCAAAGCAATCGCCAGTCTTGTCAGCGACGCTCAGGAACTTGGCCTAAGAGACGCGGAATTTGGCCATGAAGAACGATGATTTCAACATTCACGGCCTTCTTTGACGCCGACGTCTTTTACGGTGTCCATCTGTGCAGCCTCATCATGGAGCTGGCACAGCGCGGCCTATTCCGTGCGAGATGGAGCGAGGACGTTCAAAAGGAATGGATGAACGCCCTCCACAGAGCCAACCCCGATGTCCCTTTCGATAAGATCGAAAAGCGCCGCCGGGACATGGATGCTTCCGTCCCCGATTGCCTCGTGAAAGGATATGAGGGGCTCATAGCGGGGCTTAACCTGCCGGATGAAAACGACAGGCACGTACTGGCGGCTGCAATCCAAGGCAAGGCCAGCGTAATCGTGACGTTCAACCTGAGTGACTTTCCCAATGAACGTCTTGCCCCGCACGGCATGCACGCCAAACATCCCGACGATTTCCTGCTGGACTTGAGCGACATCGCCCCCGCGGCTTTCCTGGACGCGGTGCTTGCCGACCTTGGCCACTACAAGAAGCCGCCAATGCCCCTGGCTGAGTATGTGGAACGTCTCAGAAAGGCGCGCCTACCTCTGACGGCCGCATACATTAGCGAACTGGAGATCCTGTTCGGCTAGCGTGCCCAGGTTCTGAGGCTGCCGATATGACAGGAACAAGACGCTCAACGCCCGCTTCAAGCTGTGAAGTGGATGGCCGAAGGATCTTGGAAGGGCGAGGTGTGCCGCGCGTTCTGGGGGGAGGGGTCTTCCGGCAGGCTAGCATGCGTGCAACGGCTCGTGAGCGGCTGTGCCGGTCTCTTATCGATCCCATGTGCTTCAAGTCGGCTAATGGATCCCGCAACGACGCGTTTCTCAGCCTTGGTCGTTCGATATGCAAGGGCCTAGTTGAATTTCATTTCTTTTCCAGTAAGCGACCTGTGATCCTATTGAACTCAAACCCTTCAGTCCCAATTGGCGTGGCGACATACTCATCGTGTGCAGGTAGAAAGTCAGTTGGTATTGGGTTAGAAGCATTAGGGTTATGAATTACTGCCATTGGTTCTGAATTGCCGACAACGGATGTTCCGTCCACATCAACGGCCCAAATGGCGCTAATTGGTCGGTATCTCTCATCAAGGAAAGTGTAAGCAGGAACTGGTGCCCCTTTTGAATTTAAAATTAAAGGACGGTGTTGATGACCGGATCCTGTCTGTTCCAGCGTATCGCGATTGATTTTTATCTGGTACGGCCCAATCGCGAAAACAGCTTCGGCGGCAAAAGGGAATTGACTTATGCCTGTGAGTGCGGGGAATGCACCGCGAAGTTGGCGGCCATTCACAGCGATTACATATGCATCTTCTGGGACCACGATTTCTTTTTCAACCCAGCCTTTAAAAGTGCCGTCCTGGCTACCGATCAATTTTTCCCATTTCTCTTTGATAGCGCTCGTCCACCGCAGGAGCATTTGTTCATGTGGGAAACTCACTGCTTTTTCGAATTGGGCCAACCAGTTAGACGGCACTCCCTTTGGTTCTGGACAAATAACCTCGATCCAGATCTTACGTCCATTGTCAATCACGTGAAAGTCTGGGCCGCCACCATGTGAAGGAGCAGGATCAAGGCCGACTTTACGTAAATGTGCTGCGAGCAAAGCTTCTGATACACAAGACCAAAATTTTGCCTCCGAACCTGAACAAAGTTCTTTAGTAAATTTCAAGTCAGCCAAGCCGGATGCAACAAACGAATTACACATGTTTGTAAGTTCATCGCGCCATATTTGTCGCCGGTCACTACCGGGATAACGCTGCAAAAGGAAAATTTCTATCATTAGATCCTGAGAGCATCACGTGGCCGGACCTTTACCACCGTCATTCAAAAGCTCAACCGTTGCAATAAGCTGCTTCATTGACCGGGCAAGCCTATCAAGCTTCCAAGCTACAAGCCGGAAATGAGGCGGCTCAATCTCACCGTCCATTCGTTGGCTAGGCCACGAATACCTGCTTAAACGCAGCCTTGGACCATCGCGGATAAGCGCCGAGGCGCTTTCCGCGATGACAAGAATGGAGGCGCTTCGCTTAACTGGCGGCCTGCTCGGGCGCAGGCGCGGCTGTTCGCCTGCCGGGGCTTCCTTGCCCGTTTTCTGGTCGATGCCCTTCATCGACAGCCGGACCTTGCCGCGCTCGTCGAAGCCCATGCATTTCACATAGACTTCGCTGCCTTCCTTCACGGCCTCGGAAGCATGCTTCAGCCTGCGATCCGACATTTGCGAGATGTGGACGAGGCCGTCCCTGGAGCCGAAGAAGTTCACGAAGGCGCCGAACTCGACGATCTTTACGACCTTGCCCTTGTAGATCTGGCCGACTTCCGGCTCGGACGCGATGGACTTGATGCGATTGATCGCGTCCTTGATCGAACTCTGGTTCGCGGCGGCGATTTTCACGGTGCCATCGTCGGAAATGTCGATCTTCGCGCCGGACTCCTCGACAATGGAGCGGATCACGGAGCCGCCCGACCCGATCACCTCGCGGATTTTGTCGGTCGGGATGGTGATCGTCTCGATGCGCGGCGCGTGCTCGCCCAGATCCTTGCGGGCGTGGCCGAGCGCCTTGCTCATCTCACCCAGGATGTGCAGCCGGCCCTCGCGCGCCTGATCCAGCGCGGTTTTCATGATCTCCGTCGTTATGCCGGTGATCTTGATGTCCATTTGCAGCGCGGTGACGCCTCTGTCCGTGCCGGCGACTTTGAAGTCCATGTCGCCGAGATGATCCTCGTCGCCGATGATGTCGGAAAGGACCGCGACGCCATCCAATTCCTTGATAAGGCCCATGGCGATGCCCGCGACGGGGCTCTTCAGCGGAATGCCCGCATCCATCATGGAAAGCGACGCGCCGCACACGCTCGCCATCGAGGAGGAGCCATTGGACTCGGTGATCTCGGAGACGACCCTGATCGTGTAGGGGAAGCTGCCGGGCTCGGGCAGCATCGGGTGAACCGCGCGCCAGGCGAGCTTGCCGTGGCCGATCTCGCGGCGGCCGGGGGAGCCCATGCGGCCCACCTCGCCCACGGAGAAGGGCGGGAAGTTATAATGAAGGAGGAAGGTCTCCTTATAGGTTCCCTCCAGCGAGTCGATCCATTGCTCGTCCTCGCCTGTGCCGAGCGTCGCCACAACAAGCGCCTGCGTTTCGCCGCGCGTGAACAGCGCCGAGCCATGGGTGCGCGGGATGACGCCAACCTGGCAATCGATAGGCCGCACCGTCTTCAGATCCCGGCCGTCGATGCGTTTGCTCGTCTTGAGAATGTTCGAGCGCACAACGTGCTTCTCGATCTCCTTGAAGGCGCCAGCCACCTTGACCTTGTCGCCTACCGTGGCTTCAGGAGGCAACAGATCGGCCAGAACCTTGGCCTTGGCCTCGGCCACTTTCGCGTTGCGATCCTGCTTGCCCGCAATCTGGTAGGCTTTCTTGAGGTCTTTCTCGACGAGTTTCTTGACCTTGGCCTCATACTCGTTTTTCGCGTCCGGCACGATCCACGGCTCTTTCGCCGCTTGCTCGGCGAGGCCGATGATGGCCTCGATCACGGGCGCGTAACCCTTCTGACCGAAGACGACGGCGCCGAGCATGATTTCCTCGGAAAGCTCCTTCGCTTCCGACTCGACCATGAGCACCGCGTCGCCCGTACCCGCCACTACGAGATCCAGCTCCGTCGTTTTCATTTGGTCCGAGGTGGGATTCAGAATGTATTGGCCATGGGCATAGCCGACCCGCGAAGCGGCGATCGGGCCGAGGAATGGCAAGCCGGACAGCGTCAGCGCCGCCGAAGCCGCCACCATGGCGACGACGTCCGGGTCGCTCTCCATGTCGTGCGAAAGCACCGTGACGATAATTTGCGTCTCATTCTTGAAGCCCGGCGCAAACAGCGGGCGTATCGGGCGGTCGATGAGCCGCGAAATCAGCGTCTCACGCTCGGTGGGGCGTCCTTCGCGCTTGAAATAGCCGCCGGGGATCTTGCCCGCGGCGTAGGCTTTCTCCTGATAGTTGACCGTTAGGGGGAAGAAGTCCTTCGTCGGGTCCGCTTCACGCTCGCCGACAACTGTGGCAAGCACCGAGGTCTCGCCATACTGCGCGAGCACGGCGCCATCCGCCTGCCGCGCTATGCGGCCCGTCTCAAGCTTCAGCGTGCGTCCGCCCCATTCTACTTCTTCGCGATAGATTTCGAACATTTTTGTTATTCCAACAGCTTTAGCCGGAGGCCCTTCCCCCGGCTCGTCATTTGCGTCCATTTTGTGCGCGAGCCACACTTAGCGCAGAATCGCGCGCGCTCCTAGTAAAGAAAGCGTTCATGCGCGGCTTTTGCCGCTTCCTTTTCATGGGGTTGATAATACCGGCTTTTTTACGCGCTTTCTTGCCAGTCCATTGAGCTTTCAGAAAGACTTGGCCGTTAACGTAACTCGCGGCAGTAGCGCGGGGCGCCGCCCTTGCTCTATTATAGCGGCTCGCGGCCTCTTAGGCGCGCGAAGACCCGAAAGGATCGCGACAATGAATAAGCTTGGCCTTCTCGCCGGCGTTGTCGGGGCCGGAATGGCATTTTCCCAACTGGCTACCGCTCAGATTCGCCCTTCGGGTGATCTCATCGACGGCGGCCGGCCCACCCAGATCGAGCCGGAGCCGAGTTCGCTTGGCGCAGTCGCCGCGCCGCCTGTCACGGAAACGCGAAGGCGCGCAAGAAGAGCCGCCAGGGCTCGCATCGCCATAAGGCCGCGCGTACCGGCTGCCCATCCGCGCCGCGGCGAGTAGGCTGCCCGATTGCGGTTACGGTGACACTTTGCACTTTCCTATAAGCGCTGCGGCGCGCGGACAGGTTGAGCACGGAAAATTGGGAAGGATGAAAAGGCTGCGTTTACGTGGATGATCCGCCGAAAAGCCTGGATGAGGCGGGCTTACGGATGTTCGAGGATGTTGAACAATAGGACGGGATCGAGGGTATAGCGGACGACGGATTCTACTGACCACACGCGCCCGTCAAGCTATGATCGTCGCCGGCAACGACAACAGCGCACACTCGTCAGGCCTGGTCCGCCTTCTCGTTGGCTGGATAGCGTTTCTCTCCGACTCAACGCATCGTCCTTCGCAAGTCGGATCACTGTGATGAAAGCTACGTGAAATAATCGAAAACTACGAATCACAGGTGCTTATATGGCTCAACGAGCGAGAAGCAGATGGCTGACGGCGGGGCTGGTCTTGGCCTCCACTGTCATATGGGCCAGGCTCGTCAACGCCGGTCCGCCGTTCTTGACGGACGATCCCGAGCCGGTCGAACTCGGGCATCACGAATTTTACGCCTATTCAATCGGGACGAGCACAAAGGATGGGACCACGGGTTTTCTGCCTGCTTTCGAGTACAATTATGGCTTGATCCCAAATGGCCAAATTCACATCATCGCGCCTGCGGCATTCGATAGCCCTGCCAGCGGCCCAAACGCCATTGGCTACGGCGACACGGAACTCGGCTTCAAATACCGGTTCATCGACGAGGACAAGGAGGGATCGCGCCCGCAAGTAGGTATTTATCCATTGATCGAACTGCCTACTGGAGATGTGAACCGCGGCTTGGGAGACGGGCATCTTCGCATGTTCCTTCCGGTGTGGGTTCAGAAAAGCTTTGGCGAGTGGACGACCTATGGCGGCGGCGGCTATTGGTTCAATCGGGATGAGAAGCTCGGCGAAAAGGATTACACGTTCATTGGCTGGCTCCTGCAGCGCAAGATCACCGATAAGCTGACGCTCGGCGGAGAAATATTTCACGGAACCGCTGGCATCCTCGCCGGCTTACCCCAGCTTCGATCTCAACAGCAAAGCAAACACCGGTTTCAATATCGGCGGCGTCTACGATTTCGATGAGCACGATCATCTGCTGTTCTCAGCCGGGCGCGGCCTGCAAAACGCTGCCGATACCAATCAGTTTTCTTGGTATCTGGGCTGGCAAATCACCTGGTAGTAGACTGAAACTGATCAGTGATCGTGCATTCGGCGAGCCTGAAGCTTCTTCTCTTTGCGCGAGCTGGCGCCTCTCCGGACGGCTTTCAATCCTGGTCAAATCTCACCATCGATAAGGTTGTGTACCGGCTCCCGTGCTCGGTTCCCGTGCCCGGTTCCCGGTCGGCAGATTTCCGCACTCGGAGGTGTAGCGGTTGTGCGCGGAAATCGCGCCCGAGTCCGTAATCGACCCAAAGTCCGCATGCGGCTTTAGTGGGAAGCCGGTCAAAATATCCGCAACAAATGGGTTGGATAACGTCAGTGAGTTTAGTCGCATCGCCTCACAGCATTCGCGCGGACACTCCCCGTTTTTCCAAAAGAGCCACGGCTTTCTTATCAAAGGAGACGAAGACATCTCCGCCGAGCCACTCGCCTTCGAAAGCGATGACGCCATCGGCGAAGTCCCCGCCGGCCTCAAGAATTTCCAATCCCGCTTCGGCGGCAGGGCGATTGACTTCGATATTGGCCGCATTCAGCAACGAGCGGATCGTTTGGGCGATTTCTGGCCCTGGGATCTTATAGCCTCGCGATAAAACCCAAACCAGTTCGCAGAGCGCCGGGACCGTCACCGCGATTGCCTCCGCGTTCGCCAGCGCCTCTTGGGCGGCGGCGCTTTGCAGCTTATCGTCTCCTACGATTGCGCGGACAAGCACATTGGTATCGGCCGTAATCTTCACAGTTCTCCCGCCCAGCCTCTCGCAGCGATCTCCTTCATCTCCTCTATGGAGACGCAAGACCCGTCAGGCTGCTTCAGGGAATTGAAAACATCTGATATCTTTCCGGCGGCCCGTTCCGCCCTGATCCCGATCCGGCCATCGGGGAGTTTTTCGACAGCGAGCTTGCCGCCCGTTTCGACGCCGAGATGCTTTAGCAAATCTTTGCGGAGCGTGATTTGCCCCTTCGCAGTGACAGTAAGCGTGCTCATGAACCGAATGTAAGGGAAAAATGCCTTACCCGCAAGACTATATTGCGCCTTATGAGCTTGGTCCGGTTCCGGGGAGCAGCCGCCTACATATGCTCACCTCGAGACTTTCTCTTGTCGACCCACTGCGGGAGATCCCAGAGTGAAGCGGCCGCGCAGCGCTGCGCGTGCATTGGCGAACTGCGAAAGCGTGGTTAGAAAATTTCCTGCAAATGTGCGCCCCTGGCATTGCAAGTCGCAGCTTTTTAATTGCGATTGCCTTTTGCCGCTGAACTGGGTTTGAATTTCCGAAATCGAGGAGACCGCCATGACCGACGAACCCGCGCCCGGCTTCAACACGCTCGCCATCCACGCTGGCGCACAGCCCGATCCGGCCACGGGCGCGCGCGTGACGCCGATCTATCAAACAACCTCCTATGTGTTCGACAATGTGGATCACGCCGCATCCCTGTTCGCGCTCGAAGCGTTCGGCAACATCTACACGCGCATCATGAACCCCACGCAGGCCGTTCTTGAGTTCCGCGTGGCGGCGCTCGAAGGCGGTACGGCGGCGCTGGCGGCGGCTTCGGGGCATGCCGCGCAATTGCTTGTTTTCCACGTCCTTCTCGAACCGGGCGACGAGTTCATTGCGTCGCGCCAGCTCTATGGCGGCTCCATCAACCAGTTCAATCACGCCTTCAAGAAGTTCGGCTGGAACGTGGTATGGGCCGACGGTGACGACCCGGCGAGTTTCGAGGCCGCGATCACGCCGAAGACGAAGCTAATCTTTATCGAGTCCATCGCCAATCCGGGCGGCATCGTGCTCGATGTGCCAGCGATTGCGGCGATCGCGAAAAAGGCTGGCCTTCCGCTTGTCGTGGATAACACTTTGGCCACGCCGTACCTGTTCAGGCCGAAAGAGCACGGCGCCGACATCATCGTGCACTCGCTGACGAAGTTCCTTGGAGGGCAGGGCAACTCCATCGGCGGCATTCTCGTCGATTGCGGCACGTTCGACTGGCTGAAGAGCGGCCGTTACCCCATGCTTTCCGAGCCGAACCCGTCCTATCACGGCATGGTGATCGGCGAGACCTTCGGCGACTTCGCCTTCGCCATCGCGGCGCGCGTGCTTTCCTTGCGCGACCTTGGCCCGGCCATCGCGCCGCTGAACGCGTTCCTCTTCATCAACGGCATCGAGACGCTGCCTTTGCGCATCCAGCGGCACGTTGAGAACACGCTTGCGGTTGCGAACTGGCTGGAGAAGCATCCGAAGGTCGCGTGGGTGAATTATGCCGGCCTGCCGGGCAACCGCTATTATGAGCTTGCGCGGAGGCTCGTGCCGAAGGGCGCTGGCGCCGTCTTCACTTTCGGTTTGAAGGGCGGCTTCGGCGCGGGCGTGAAGCTCGTCTCGAACGTTAAGCTGTTTTCCCATCTCGCCAATATCGGCGACGTGCGCAGCCTTATCATCCATCCGGCCTCTACGACGCACAGCCAGCTCACGCCTGAGCAGCGCGCGCTAGCCGGCGCCGGCGACGATGTCGTGCGGCTCTCGGTAGGCATCGAGGACAGCGCCGACATCATCGGCGACCTCGATCAGGCCTTGGCGGAGGTCTGATTCCAAGCGCCAAGGCATTGACCGGTAACACCCCCCTCTAAAGTGCAAGCTTGGCTTGGCGAGCTTGTCACTTCAGAGTATCGGCATCCGCAAGCGGATGCCGATGAGAGAGGGAACAGGCCGAGCGGGTTGCAACAGCGTCCCTTCTCCCCTTGAGGGCTGCGGAATTCAAACAAGTTGGAAAGCGCAGTAGAAACAAAGAGTTGCAGAAGGGCGCGAGAGGGGCGGACTGAGCCTTTGTTTGGGGCAATGCCCTTGAATACCTGGTGTTTAACCTCTTTGAACACCGTAGCCCCTTGCCGGAGAAGGACAGGATGCAAGGGGGCTTAAGTCAGGAATTTTGACGGCTGGCGTTAAGTCGAGTGGGCGACGGTGCGGTGCAGCGTCCACAGCGCGAGGGAGAAAACAACGATCGCATTCGCCTGATGGGCAAGTGCGATCGGGAGCGGCACGCCGTAGACAATCGTCGCAACACCCAGCGTGATTTGGATGAGGATTGCAGCGATCAACGCGAGCAGAGGCAGGCGCAACGCGCCAGCCTTTTCTGAGCGCCAGACAAAGTTTGCAAAGCCTGCCGCGAAAATTGCGATGGCGTAGGCGAGCAGGCGATGCGCGAACTGAGCCGTCAGCGGATTCTCGAAAAGATTGAGATACCAGGGCGAGAAGATATCGAGTTCCTGACGGGATGACCTCGCCGTTCATGAGCGGCCAAGTGTTCGAAGCATGACCCGCCTTCAGGCCCGCCACGAACGCGCCAGCGACGATCTGCAGATAGACGAGGCCCAAAAGCGCCCCAGCTCCGAAGCAGACAGCGCGCGGTTGGCGAACGAAGCGCCCCTTACCCTGTCGCTCCCCTTCCGGGAGAGGGGACGATGTTGCGACGGCTGTAGCGCCACTCCCTCTCCAATGGGGAGAGGGCTGGAGCGAGGGGTAACGTCCTCGGAGTGAGGCGAGGGCCGTGCTCGCGTCTCCAGTCCGGATCGAAAGCGCCAGCCAAAACGCGAAAGCGCCGATGGCGACGGCAAGGGCTAAATGCGCCGCAAGCCGGTACTGGCTCACATCCACGCGGTCCGCGAGTTCCACTCTTGACCATGTACCAGCCGAGCGCTCCTTGGGCGGCGCCCAGAAGAAACAGCGCGGCGATTTTAAGTATATACCGTCGCGGAATGCCGCCGCGCGCCAGAAAGATGACGAATGGGACCAAGAACACAAAGCCGATGAGCCGCCCGAGAAGCCGGTGCGTCCATTCCCACCAATAGATCGCCGTGAAACCCTCAAGGGTCATCCCCCGGTTGATGTGCTCATATTCGGGGATGTGCTGGTATTTTTCGAATGCTTCACGCCAAGCCGTTTCGCTTAGAGGCGGCAGCGCGCCGAGAATAGGCTGCCACTCCGTGATGGAAAGGCCGGACCCGGTCAGGCGGGTGGCGCCTCCCACGATCACCATGGCGAAAACCAATGCGGCGACCAAGAAAAGCCAAGCCCGCACGGCGATAAGCTGCGCGGCGCTTTTATTTTCAGTAAGGTGCGCCGTGGCGTTCGCGATCGAAGTCATGACCAAGGGGTCATCAAGCCGGGTTTCACATCAGAGGTAGGCCCGGCATAAAGAGACTTGAAGGCCCTATGGTTCCAGCGAAATTTGCTCCGCTGCGGCGCGCCGCTACCAGGTCCGCTCGAAAAGCCGCAAGAATGGATCGCCGGTATACGGATATATCGAGCCGAGCACGTTGTCGGAGGGGCTCGCATCCCAATCCCATCGGTAGTGAAAAGGCAGATCCTGGTCGTAGAGGTAATGGCTGTAATGGTACCGGCCGAGCCACGCTCCTCTGGCGCGAGGACTGACGCTATAGCAATTGTAGGCGCACCAATTGCTGAAAAGGCCGCCGTGACCGTGGCGGCGATGATGAACCTTGACGATGCCGTGTCCCGTTCGGGCGATTGCAGGCTTCGGAGCGGTCAAGGCGGAAGCTCCACTCACTGAAAGAATCGTAGTGATGACGGCTGCGCAAAGACAGAACAGGGCTTTCATGCGATCGGGTCCCCGGCCAGAAGGTATGGTTTTAATGGAAACAGTTTACCAATTATGCACGGCCATGCCTAAGAAAGTGTTGCAACGGCGAACAGCTTTTCGCTGAACCGTAATGAAGAAGGGGAGGTTCTGCGCCCCCCACTCGGCAACTACCAGCCGAAAATCCCGCCGAAAAAGCCGCCTCCCCAGCCGCCGCCACAACCGCAGCCGCCGCTGGAGCTGTAAGTATAGCCGCCGCATGGCGATGCATAGACATAGGTGCTGTAATAGCCGCCGCAGTGATAAGCCCGGTAACAGTGGCGCGGACGGTGAGCGCGATACTTGACTTTGACCGAGGCGCCCGGCGCTTCGATGCTTTTCGCATGTCCTCCCGGTATAGCAAACGCATTTCCCGGGAAGAGTGCAGCCGCCACGACGGCGGCGGACGCTACGATGAGTTTCTTCATCTTGTCCTCAACACAGTAGCAGAAAGATCGGCGGCGCAACTGCCGCTTTATCATCCTAAAAGAATGAGAATACAGTTTTATTAATGACGCTATGTATAGATTCACTTACGGTGCAGTCGTGCCTATTGTGAGGCGACGGCCACAGCCCCAGCCGGCGGAATCGCTGGCGCAGTCGTATGGATGGATTTTGCCAGGCGGGCTTAGCCAGGGAAGCGGTCTTTGGGCTTCGGCCGGGCCTCCGGCGCCCATCCCGTGTACGTAGTGGGCGCCCGTGGGCAGATCGCCTGCAAGGCAGGTGCGCTCGCGCTCGCAGCTCGCCCCGGCTGAACAACGTAGCGTTTGTCGCATACGCTGACCTGCGGCGGGATGCGGCTTTTCTCGAAAAGATCGTAGGCCGGCTTCAGGTCGCGCCAGAACTCCGCCCAGGGGTGCCAAGCAAACGCGGCGAGACGCTCGTCCGTCATGCGGAATGGGAATGCATGCACCCCGGCTTGCTCCTGTCCCGCGTCGAGCGCAGCCGTGACGAGCAGCCAAAGCTCATCGATGGAGGCGTCCGTCATGGCGTAGCAGCCAATGGAGGCGCATGCGCCATGCATCATGATGTTTGCTCCGGTTCTATCGTGCGCCCGGTCGAACAGATTGGGGTATCCGAGGTTGAACGCGCGATGGTAGCGGCTGTTCGGATTGAGCTGGCCTTTGCCGATTGTATAAAAACCTTCCGGCGCTTGCGCGTCGCCCTCGGCGAGTTTCGGTCCGAGTTGGCCCGACCAGGCGCAAATGGGATAGGTGGCGAACAGCACGAAACCGGCTCCGCCCTTCATCCAAAGCTCCGCCTCCCGGTCCGCCTTGAAAATGCGCAGGAATACCGGATCGCCCCGTTTCAGAGCCTTCTCTCGCAGGCGCTTGTCTATCTCCGCGGGATCGGCGGTCTTTGCGGCGGAAGCGCCCCGAAATAAGTCTCGGTAGCCGTTTGGCGAAAAAGTCTCCCATTCAAGGTCGATGTCGCGCTGAAGCCGTCCCGCGCTCACGTCCCAGATTTTGAGGGTTTTGTCCGCGCTTCCCGAAACGGCGAGGCTTCCATCGGCGGAGAACGCGACCGAGGCGACCGCGTCCGCATGCCCCTCGAACGTCTTGAGCAACGCTCCCGTTTTCGCATCCCAGAGTTTCAGCGTCTTGTCAGCGCTTCCCGAGAGAATGCGGCCGCCATCTTTCGAGAAGGCGATCGCCGCCGCCTCGGCGGAATGGCCTTCGAAGGTCTTGAGAACCTGCCCGCTTCCGGCATCCCAAAGTTTAATCGTTTTGTCTTTGCTCCCAGAGACGGCCACTTCGCCATTCGGCGAGATTGCGAGCGAGGTTACCGCATCGGCATGGCCTTCGAGGGTTCTTGCTACTCGCCCCGTTTCAAGATCCCAGACTTTCAGCGTCTTGTCCGAGCTGGCAGACAGCGCGTGGCCTCCATCGGACGAGAAGGCGACCGCCGTCACATCGCCGGAATGGCCTTCAAGAGTTTTGACAAGCTGGCCCGTTTCCAGATCCCAAAGCTTGACAGTCTTGTCTCTGCCGCCCGAGAGAGCTTGGCGCCCGCTGGGAGCAATGGTGACCGAAAGGACGTCGCCCGCATGCCCCTCCATGACATTGACGATTTGCCCCGTCGCCACCGCGAATTGGCGCAGTTTGGCGTCGGCGCCGGCCGCGAGGATGAATTGCCCATCGGGCGAGAACGCGACCGAGTAAATCCTGATTGCCTGAGCGTCCAAGGTCCTGAGCAAAAGGCCGGTCGGCAAGTCCCAAAGCCTGACGATGTTGTCCTGACCGCCGGTGACCGCCTGCCGGCCATTGGGCGAGATCGCGACAGCGTTGATCGCTTTCGAATATCCGAGGAAGAAAGCGAGGAATGGATCGGAAGCGGCGCTGGCGCGGGAGGTGATCGGGGCTGCAAGGATAAAAAGTGAAAGAAGAATGCGCAGCGGCGCTTTTAGGCAGGGCGCCATATCTTTTCCCCCAATTTGCGCAGCCGAAAAGCGTGCGGGTTGGCGCGGCGCTATGAAAGGCGCTGGAGCGCCAGGAGTTTTTATGTAGTTTTTCCCATACCCCTGAAGTTGCGGGCTCCGGTCCCTTTTTGTCTCAAGTACACAGATTGGGCCGATCGCTGGGCTCACATAGCAGCCCGAGTACTTTTGAGCAAGGCCGATGCCCCTTATTAGAAGCCGATCCTCGTCCTCAGAACCTTCCCAAGCCGGGTAATCAATGTCCCAATGCGATTGGAGAGGTGTCATGAAAGACGTACACAGGCCGGTCATATGTCGCTACGGGGGCTCGCCGCTGGTTCGGTTTTGCGCAACCCGCGATGCTACGCGCCGCCAAGCTAGATCGCGATAGCCCACAAATTTGCGGCCCCGTTCTCGCGCGCCGTGAAAGACGGCGGCTGCTGCAATATCAACCTGCTTTTAATCGTCATCGATTACACGCGAAAGTCAATCAATTCCAAGGTGTTGGAGCAGCGTACCTGTGTCCGGCGGCGCACGGGCTGCTCCGGCGATGAATTTTGCCACGATTCAGTCAAAGCTTTCGCAATAGTGTCTATTCGCGGTCAAGGGGAAGGGGACACAATTGCTTTTGGCGCGCCGGTTTGCTGCGACTGTGACGGCATTACTGCCGATAGCAGGCGCGTTTTTCGTCATTCTTTTATCAACCGTGGACGCGCAGGCCAAGGGTTTGCCTGGCATTTGCGATGACGCGGCCGAGCTTTCGGTCTTAGCCTCGCCGGTCGCGCCGTGGAAGGGCGCGCCTTTGCGCGTCGTCTTCGCCGCGGAAAAGCCCATCGACGGCGAGCTTTCGCTGATCGCGCCCGATGGAAGCGTCGCAGCCAAATCGCGCGAGCGGCATGGCGGCCCGCCTTATTTCTGGTTCGCGGAGGTCGCCTCGCCTGCCGCAGGCACGTGGCGCGCGAAACTCGCGCACGAAGGCGCCCCGGCGGAGTGCGGCACGATCACGCGCGAAATCGCCGTGCAGGCGCACGAGCCGCCACGGCCGCACGCGACGGAGGCGAGCGTCTGGCCCTTGCGCAATACGTGGAACCGGGCGACGGAAAATTTGTATTCCGCCTGGATCGAGAAGCTTTTCGATGCGCCGCTCGACGCGGCTCCGTCATGGCCAGCGCTGCATGAGGTGTTGCGCGATAGGTCGCGCAACGTCCTGTTCAACCATTTGGGTCTCGGCGAAGACCAGATGGGTCTCGTCATCCGCCCAGACTGCGCCGACCTTCCTTATTTTTTGCGCGCGTATTTTGCGTTCAAGATGGGGTTGCCGTTTGGGTACTCGAAGTGCTCGCGCGGCGGAGGCGGCAGGGGGCCGAAGTGCCACGAGTGGTGGAACATTCAAAATCTCGAACCGCCCCCCGCCCCGCCTGAAGAGAACGCCGCGGCCGAACAGAAAACCGCACCGGGTAACCTGCTGGACGTGTTTGGCCGGCAAGCGTCACATCCCCGGCCCGTCGCGCATCCGGTTAGCAGGCCTCCAGCGAGGCGGCTAAGCCTGGCGCCGTCGTTCGGCCATTACCTGCAGGCCGTCGGCGACGGCGTTCATTCCGGGTCCGCGAGGACCGCGGCGAGCGACGAAAACACGGATTATTATCCCGTGCCGCTTACGCAGGAGACGCTGCGCCCGGGCACAGTGTACGCCGATCCGTATGGCCATGTTTTAATGCTTGCGCGGCGCGTGTCCCAGTCGGACGGCGCGGCGGGCGTCTTCCTCGCCGTCGACGGGCAGCCCGATGGTACGGTCGCGAGAAAGCGTTTTTGGCGCGGCAATTTCTTGTTCGCTCAGGATCCCGCGCTCGGAGGCCCGGGGTTCAAGCGCTTCCGGCCCATCGTGATTGAGAAGAACGGCGGCTTGCGGCGGCTGGCCAACAACGAAATCGCGAAAAATCCGCAATATGGCGATTTCTCGCTCGATCAGTCGCGACTCGGGGTTGAGGAGTTTTCGATCGTATGGATGACGTGATGTCGCCGGAGCCGCTCGATCCTTCGCGCGCGATGACGGAGGTGATTACGGCGCTCGAAGAGCAAGTAAAGGCGCGCGTGACGTCGGTCGAAAACGGCGGAAACCAGAACAGCGGACACGGCGACGCGGAGATGCCGGACGGGCCGTCGATTTTCGAGGCGGCCGGCGCGTGGGAGGACTTCGCAACGCCCGCGCGCGATTTGCGTCTGTTGATCGCAATCGATGTGCTGCGCGGGTTTCCGGATCGCGTCGCCCGGCGCCCGAACGCTATGCAATGCCGGCTGGCAGAAGCGTCGCGGATGTGAAGGCCGAATTGGAGAACGTGCTCGCCTTGGAGCTGTCGGCGCGCAAGTTTTCGTATACCCGTAGCGATGGCTCGGCATGGACGCTCGCGCTCAAAGATGTGGCCGACCGCGCGGCGGACCTCGAGATGGCGTACAATTTGAATGACTGCGTCGAACTGCGGTGGGCCGCGCCGGTCAAGAGCGACGAGGCGTCGACCTGCAAGCGGCATGCACCGGGCGCGCAGCGCGCCAAGATGGGGAATATCGCGCCTGGTTCCACGAGCGGCGCCGCCCGCCGCGCGCTTAGGCAATTCCCCTCGAGACGGCGTTCGCGAGGGGCATGGGTCCATTTGGGGGGTTGATATCCGGCTTGATCGCCGGGATCGCCGCGCAGGTCATTATCCGCCAGAATTTCAGACTCAAGCCCCTTTGCATCCTGTCCTTCTCCAGGCGAACTCGCCAAGGCGAGTTCGACCGGCAGAGGGCTGTGGGGTGAGCGGGGGCTACGGATCGATACCTTCAGAGCTTGGTGTTATCCTAAAAACGGCGGTTGCGGCGCCGAAACGCCCACCATTGTCATGGCCGGGCTTGACCCGGCCATAACGAGGCGTGTGGCTCACCCGGAGGGCGCCGCCATAAATACGCAAAGCACGCTGTTCCCGCTCAAGTTTTCCGGTACGGCATAAGTTCAACTGCCGGATTTAGGATCATATATTACTTTACTCCAGATGGAGTCCTTTACGTTCCTGGAACTCACTGGAGAGGCGATGCCGCGCCACGCTACTCGCGCTCGTCCTCCTCCTCACCGGGCTTCGCCGGAATGGCGTACACGCCGCCGAACCAGCGATGCAAGTCGACATCGGCGCATCGCTTCGAGCAGAAGGGCCGGTATTTTTCGGTCTGAGGGTGTTTGCGGCAGATGACGCAGAACGGGGCTGCTTTTGGCCTCGTCACTTGCGT
Organism: uncultured Alphaproteobacteria bacterium; assembly: GCA_963766815.1. GTDB lineage: Bacteria > Pseudomonadota > Alphaproteobacteria > Rhizobiales > Rhodomicrobiaceae > Rhodomicrobium. The sequence goes on from CAVYBZ010000028.1 coordinate 145,288, forward strand.
CCGTGGTTTTGTCCGTCATCTCAAAGGGAAATCGACTTCCGCTCGATTGAGCCAGTTGAAGTAAATGGGAAATCCTCGCCCGTCAAAAGTTGCACAACCTCGATCAAGGGAAGGCCGACCACGTTCGAATAGGAGCCTACGATTTTCTGCACAAAGGCGCCCGCGATCCCCTGGATGGCATAGCCGCCGGCCTTGCCGCGCCATTCGCCGCAGGCGAGATAACTATCCAGCTCCTCGGCCGAAAGCCGCTTGAAGCGCACGCGCGTCTCCACCGTGCGCATTTTCACTGTGCCGGTCTGTGATAAGGCGACGGAGGTGTAGACGCGGTGGGAGCGGCCGAAAGTGTTTGCAGCGCAGCGGCGGCCTCGTTGAGGTATTCCGGCTTGCCGATGATCTTGCGGCTGACGGCGACGACGGTATCGGCCGCGAGTACGAAAGCGCCTGCGAGATTGGGCTCGCGTTCCAGGCGTTCCTTTGCGGTTATCGCCTTCGAGCGTGCAATCCTTTGCGCATAGGAACGGGGCTGCTCGCCTTTCTTCGGCGTCTCATCGATCGAAGCGGGGCCAAAGCGTCCGGCTCGATGCCAACCTGCTCTAGAAGGGCAAGGCGGCGCGAGGATGCGCTGGCAAGCACAAGCGGCTTTTGCGCGCTCGATTGCACGGCCGCGGAGGGAGCACGCTCATCATCGGACTTCAAGGAACGGACAGAGCCGCCCTACTTGAAACGATACGTGATGCGTCCTTTGGTAAGATCATAGGGCGTCATCTCGACTAGGACTTTGTCACCGGCTAAAACGCGGATGCGGTTTTTTCGCATGCGGCCCGCTGTATGCGCAATGATCTCGTGGCCGTTGTCAGCTTTACGCGAAAGGTCGCATTCGGGAGAAGCTCCGATAAATTCCTGGGAATTCCAGTCGTTCTTCTTTTGACATGTCTCCTGCCAACAAAATGCCACAGCGCTTTCAAAACGGCGTCAGAGTTCGGACTGAACGTTTTAGAAAACGAAAGCGAACGCAGCGAAAAGTGAGTGCGCCGGAGAATGATCCCTCGGGACGTTAAAATCAAGTTCGGTTCGCCGCCCCGGCGCAAGGGCCGGTTGAAAACGCGAATTGACTGGCGCTCTTGACGAGTGCGCGGTTTAGCGCGTCCTGTCAAGTCGCTGCAGGCGCGCGGCTCCCTAAAAGCCGAACATGTGGTCGAGGCTGAAGGACTCGTCGCCGCAGACAAGGCCGTGATAGCCGAATAGCCGGCAGGTCGCATCGCGGATCACGGCATAGGCGCCCTCGCCCGCCGCCTCAAGCGCTCGGGCCTCGAAGGTCTCGCTCACCCGCCAATGATAGGAGCCGCTGCAAGGGATGGCGGCGTGCGCTTGCGCGATTTCCTGTCCTTGGTTCGACATCAAGATCAGCGCCGTGTCCGATTTCGCGCGCCAAGGCGTCGACGCCGGATAGATCAAATGGCAGAGCGTGTCATAAGGCTTCTGGCCGATGCGAAGGAAAAGGCGCGTGGTCAGGCCCGGCGGCCGGCCCGGCGTAACTCTGCGGCTCGTTCTTATAGACCAGCGCGGAATTGAACATGTGGCTGCCGAAGGAGCTTTCCGCGGCGTGGCCGCTGATCCGGTCTCGATAGCGGAAAAGCCCGTGCATCCAGCCGTCGGCTTCCCGGCCCGCCTCGAAATCGTAAATGAGTTCGGCGTGGCCATAGCCGGAAGGCAGCCTTTTTCCCTTTCCGCAAGCAGAGTGCTTACATCGAGAACGCTGGCGTGATCGCGGGGCAGATTGCCGAAACGATGCTCTGCGATGGCTTCGCCGCTTGCATCGAAGACAATGGCTTTCAGCGGAAAATGCGTTATGCCCCGCGCCATGGGGGTCGGAAGGATGACTGAGTCGAAGCGGTCCAGCGGCAGAACCGGCGCGGGCAGGATATGCCCCTTGCCCATGTAAGGGCCAAGCTCGGCGAGCTTCGGATCGGGCTCAAGGTCTGTGCGCTCCACATTCACATGCGCCATGCGCTGTCGGCCCGATTGGGCGAACACCTCATAGCGGGGCCGGACCACATATTTCCCCGCCGCGATTTCGATCTGCTGAGGCCAGCGGGCATCCGGCAGAAGCTCCGCGACGCTCAGGCGGCGGGTCGCGAACGGCGCAAGCGGGGTCCGCAGCGGCGCGGCTCTTTTTGGCCCATGACGTTAAGCGCAATTTCGCCCGCCGGTATTCGAAGGGCTGGCTGTTTTGCAACCAGAGAACAACGTCCTCGCCCTTCGCGGGCGCAGGCAGTCCAGCGTAAAAATCGGCAGGCCATGAATTGGCGTCGTGCGTGCACGATAGAATGGCGGGCGCATCGCCATAAGTATCGAGCGCGTATTTCACAATATCATGGCCCTGGATGCCAAGCGCGTGGATGCAAAGCTGCCCGGTGAAGTCCTGCAGATTGAACCGCGTTCGGATTTCGGCGCTATCGATCATGAAAGCGCTTTGCGCCGGGCCGGCCCTATCTTGCCATTCGGCGAGAGGCCGCCCGTCTCGCCGTAAAGGCGGCACCAGAACCGGACGTCCTTCGCGCCATAGCCGCCCCAATAATTGGCGGTGACGAGCCGTGTATGATGGCCGTGGCCATCGCGGAAGAAGACGAAATTGGTCGCGAAATTGAGAGGGGAGAGATAGCGGGCGCGATCGCTCAACATGCCGTCCGGAAGGCGCAGCGCATCGAGGCTGTGAACGCTCATTGCGGGCGGCGTCAAGTGCTGGATTTGCGCGGCATGAGGCGCGCGGCGTCGAAGGCCGTTACGAGGAGCGAGGCGGCTTTGCAGCGGGAGATCTCCGTCACCAGCCTCGCACGATGGCCGGCAAAGACACGGTCCCGTTGCTCGATGTCCTGAACGTAGTAGCCCTCCAGCGGGAGGCTTTCGATATCGTAGGCCTGCGCAATCGTCTGCGCCATATTGAGCGGGTCGTAGATTGCGACGCTTGCTTTCGTGCGGAAGGCGTCGAGCAGCGTCCCGGCCTTCTCAGCGGCAAGCGGATGCGTCAGCGCTTTAAAAAAAGCATTCCCGCCCGTTTGATTGCTGAAAGTTTCAATCCGTAACGGCATATCCGGCCCTTTCGTGCTCGAAGCTGACTACGCCGGAGACAGCGGCGCCGCCATTTTCCTTGGCGCCGGCGGTTCAAAAGCGCCGCGAGATCGCCCGGGCCGCTAGACTTTCAGCTTTTTTGCAAAGGCGGAGACGCTGTGGCGGCTCTTTTCGCGCCAAACCACCCAATGGTCGCGCACCCAATTGAGCTGAATCACGCGCCGCTCTCCTTGGAACGGTTTGTGACCGTGCCACGCGTTCGGTACGTTCAGAAATGCGAGCAGCGTCCCGCGTGCAGGCGGCACTTCCATGACCATGTCATCAAGATTATCCGGCGAGTGCAGAAGCCTAGCCGGCCGCCATCCGCCTCCCAGTGACCGTTCATGTAGACAAGCACGGTCACAAGCTTGCTTTTGCTGTCCACGTGAATCCGGCCATCGGTTCTGCGCGCCTGTCCTCGCACCGTGATCGTCACAGGGCGCTTTTCGAGATTGACGCCAAGCTTCCGCTCCACAATTTTGCGAAAAGGAGGCTGCCGAAGCTCGTGCATGAGATTTGAAAATGCTGGTCCGGCGCTAGAAGTCTCCAGCGGAAAGCTGCCGGGCTTCGTGATCACGGGATAGTCCTTCTCGATCTCCTCTAGTCTCTCCTCGTTCAAGAAATTCGGGACGACAATGAATGGAAACGGCTTGGCTTGGACGGCCGCTTGCTCCAGAGACGGCAAGTTCAACATCGAGTCTCCCGATTACGGCCGCGCAAAAGCGTTCCTGCGCGGAGCTGCTGCAAGTGGGCGCTCCTCATAACCTAGGTTCGATCGAATGGCCACTGTATACTGATCAAAAAGTCGCGACCCGCCGTAGAATACAGCAAATAAGCGTGATCTCATGACATTGTTCGCCCGCACAACTCCGCGGCCAAAGCGAGCGATGCGGTGAGGCCGGGCGAACTCGATCCCGAACAGGTTCCATAAGCCCTCCGCGCCGTGATCGTCCGGCCCCTGGATCATAAAGTCGGCCGAAGGTTCCCCCGGACCTGCAATCTTGGGCCGTATGCCGCAATATGATGGGGCCAGCGCGTCCCCGGACAGCCCCGGCCAGTAATGCCGGATCGCCTCCTCGAACAGCGGCGCACGGCTTTCATCGACGGCGTAATCGACGGTTTCAATCCATTCGACATCCGGCCCGAACCGGACCGCGCCGCCGAGATCGAGGGTTGCGTGGATGCCGATGCCGGCCGCCTCCGGCATTGGATAAACGAGGTGCTTGAAGGGAGAGCGCGCGCCCTTCAACGCGAAATAATTGCCTTTGGCAAAGTAAGCTCGGGGACGAGATGCCTCGGCATGCCTTCGATTGTGTGCGCCAAGGCCGGCGCATAAAGCCCGCAAGCGTTGATGACGAGCTTCGCTTTCACATCCAGTTCGCCGGCGCTGACGCGATTCCATCGCTTTCCACGCGCCCGCGTTTCACTGCGCAGTTGAAGGCGATAACGCCGCCTGCGTTCTCCATGTCGCCTTGCAGGGCGAGCATGAATGCGTGGCTGTCAACGATGCCGGTGCTTGGCGAAAAGATGGCCGCCACACACCGCACTTCGGGTTCCAGCGCGTGCGCCTGCTCTGCTGTGAGCCAGCGCAGATCGTTCACCCCGTTGCGCTCCGCGTTCTCCTTGATTGCCGCGAGTTTCGGCGCTTGTGCTTCATCTGTCGCCACGAGGAGCTTGCCAATAGCGCGCGCCTCGACGCCGTGCTCCGCGCAATAGCCATAGAGAAGCTGCTTGCCCTCGACGCACAGCCGCGCCTTGAGCGAGCCCGGCGGATAATAGAGCCCGGCGTGGATGACCTCCGAATTGCGCGAGGATGTCCCCGTGCCGGTCGCGCCCGCCGCTTCGAGCACAATGACTTCGCGCCCTGCCAGCGCCAGCGCGCGCGCCACGGCAAGCCCGATGACGCCAGCCCCGATGACGATGCAATCAGCGTTTTCCATCCCGCCGTAATACCCTCAGCTGGATTTTTTCCTTGCGGCCCGTGTGGCTCCGCCCTCCGGGTTGAGCCACACGGGTTGTCATGGCCAGACCTTGACCCGGCCATCCATGCAGCAAGAAAAGCGTGTTTTCAATGCGGTGCTGGATGGCCGGATCAAGCCCAACGCTGTAGCGTCGTCCCCGAAAGACGCGCTCGCTCGGCAATGGGGATCCATGTTTCGGCGCGTGCAAGCTTCGTCATGCATTCCCGACAATGTCCGCTGCGATTTCGGGAATACCGGCCAAGACGAACGCAAGAAAAACGAACCTGACACCGGTAGGTAGGGCCCGGCCATGACAATGCCGGGCGTTTCGCCGCCGCAACCGTCGTTTTTTAGGTTGGTTGAATTTTATATTGCCACGGCGGCGAAAGCCGCCTCGTAATGACATGCGCCTTTATGCGCTGCCGCGCCTTACCGTGACCGGCTAGGAGAGCGCCGGTGCGTTCTCTCCCAGGAGATGGCGTTCCTGAGAAGTCTCAACCTCTAAAATCCAAATATCAGGATCGCGGCCCGCCTGACGCGAGAGATATTCGTCCGCCTCGGCTTCTCCCGCGCTCGGATTGTAAACTGGCTGCCAGGCTCGCCCGTCCTCGACAATGAGGCCGTCGCTTGGGGACATCTCGGCCAGCTCTGCGGACAGAGGCGCGTAAACTTGAGCCGTGCCATCCAACGAAGCAATCTTGATATAGATGGCGCCGGCATCGGCATCGCCGCGCCGCACCAACGCGGCGTGTACGAATTCAGCGTTAACCCGTCGCAGGTACGCGCTCACCCAGATATGTGACTTTACACGCATGCTTCCCTCTTTTGTGCAGGCAAAAGCGAAACGCCCGCCAGCGCTTAGCCTTCGCCAAAGTCATATGTGGACCGTACTTTCCGCTGGCAATGGCAAATGCCACGCCTACCGGAAAGGCTGTAAGATCGTGTTATCGAAAATCGCGGCTTTTTAAGGTGTGCGTCCAATTTGAGTTAACTTTTGTTGCTCGCGGATCGCCGCCCGATGCGTGGGCAAGCTCGTCGCCGCGCCCGAACCGTAATCCAAATGCGCTTGCATCGGGCTGGAGACGCCGAAGCTTTGAGGTCCAGTCGGTAAGACGGCGGCTGACCACGTGGATAACATTACTCTCTTTTTGCAATATTCCCTCACAGAAAATCACCTTCGCCCCAAAGACGGCCTTGCGATAGGTATCCGCCATCTTCGGCCATACGATCAGATTGGCGGCGCCTGTCTCGTCTTCCATAGTTATAAAGATTGTTCCTTTCGCCGTTCCTGGCCGCTGGCGAAACAATACAAGGCCCGCGATTTTGACAAACTTTCCGTTCGTCAGCTTTTTCAGATCCGCGGCCGTAATCATGCCTTTGGCGCTGAACTCCTTGCGGAGAAAAGCCATGGGGTGATTGCGAAGCGAAAGACCGAATACGGCATAGTCTTCCGCGACCAATTCTTCTTCGCTAAGGGGCGGGAGCTCCACACTTTCCGTCATGCCCGCCCCCCGTTCAAACCGGGGCAGGCTCTTGAGGCGCCCGTCCAGAGTTGAGGCGCAGCGCCGGTCATCTGGATGGCCGGGTCACGCCCGGCCATTAACGGCAGCTCATCCGCCTCGAGGCCTGCGACATTCCACAGCGTTTCGCGGCGGCCAGAGTCGAGCGAACCGAAAGCATCGGCGCGGGCGAGCGTGAGCATGGCGCTGGGCCTTAGCCTGGCGCGGCGCATGAGGTCTTCCGGGCTTTTGAAAGGCCCTCCGGCAATCCTAGCTTCCACGATTTTTTTGCCGTCGTCTTCGCGCATTCCGGCGATTAATCGCAAGCCGATGCGCAGCGCGTGCCTATGTTTTCGAGGTTTTCCCCCCTCACCCCAGCCCTCTCCCGCGAGGGGAGAGGGTGCGCTGTTTCTCGCTCCGGGCTTGATCGTCAGGCTGGGCGGTTGCCGCAACGTTCCTTCTCCCCTTGCGGGAGAAGGACAGGATGAGGGGTGCGTATCACAAACGGCTGCCTCCAGCGTATGATCCCATTCGCTTGCATTCACATCGGCGGGGCGGATCTCGACGTCATGCTCGCGCGCATCGCGCACAAGCTGGGCGGGCGCATAAAATCCCATGGGCTGGCTGTTCAAGATCGCGGCGGCGAAAACGTCGGGGTAATGGCATTTCATCCAGGCCGAGCAGTAGACGAGCAGCGCGAACGACGCCGCATGGCTTTCGGGAAAGCCATAGGTGCCGAACCCCTGGATTTGGCTGAAACAGCGCTCCGCGAACTCACGCTCATAGTTTCTCGCCAGCATGCCGTTGATGAACTCGTCCTTGAACTGGCCAATCGTGCCCACCTTCTTGAAGGTGGCCATTGCGCGCCGCAACTCATCCGCGCGGCTTGGCTTGAACCCTGCGGCGACGATGGCGATCTTCATGCATTGTTCCTGGAAGAGCGGGACGCCCAGCGTCTTTTCGAGAATGCTTTTCAGCTCTTCGCTTGGATACTTGGTTTCCTCTATCCCTTGGCGGCGGCGCAAATAGGGATGCACCATGTCGCCTTGGATCGGACCGGGGCGAACGATGGCGACCTCGATGACGAGATCGTAAAAGCAACTCGGCCTCAGCCGCGGCAGCATGGTTTGCTGAGCGCGGCTTTCCACCTGGAACACGCCAATGGAATCGGCCCGGGACAGCATCTCGTAGACGGCGTCGTCCTCGCTTGGCACGGTCGCAGGCGTCAGATCCCGCCGGTAATATTTCCGCAAAAGCTCGAAGCCTTTCGCAAGGCAAGTCAGCATGCCAAGCGCCAGCACATCCACCTTGAGCATGCCGAGCGCTTCGATATCGTCCTTGTCCCAGGAGACGATGGTGCGATCCTCCATCGATGCGTTCTCGATGGGCACGAGTTCATCGAGGCGTCCGCGTGCGATGAGAAAGCCGCCGGGATGCTGCGAAAGGTGACGCGGAAAGCCGATGAGCTGGCGCGACAGGTCCAGGCAAAGCGCAAGCCTTTTGTCCGATGCATCGAGCCCCAGCCCAGCAAGCTCTTTCGCATCGATGCCATCCTCGCTCCATCCCCAGATCGAACCAGCCAGCGCCGCCGTCACATCGGGCGAAAGGCCGAGCGCCTTGCCTGCCTCGCGCACCGCGCCACGCGTCCGGTAACACACGACGGTGGCGCACAAGCCAGCGCGATGCCGTCCGAAACGGTCATAGATATATTGAATGACCTCCTCGCGCCGCTCGTGCTCGAAATCGACATCGATATCGGGCGGCTCGTCGCGCGCATCCGATATGAACCGCTCGAAGAGAAGGTTGGAGCGCGCGGGGTCGACCTCAGTGATGCCAAGCGCATAGCAGACGGCGGAATTGGCCGCCGAGCCGCGCCCCTGATGCAGGATTTTCTGCTCGCGGGCATAGCGCACGATGTTTTCGACGGTGAGAAAGAAGGGCGCATAATTGTGCCGCTCGATGAGAGCGAACTCGTGCTTGATCTGCCCGGCGACTGCAGGCGGCGCGCCATCCGGCCAGTGGGGGAGCGGATAGCGCCGCTGGAGCCCCTCCCAGGTCAGGCGTTCGAGCCGCGCTTGCGGATCTTCGCCGTTGGGCGCGATCTCGTCGGGATATTCGTAGGTCAGCTCCTTGAGGTTGAACGTGCAGCGGCTCGCAAGTTCGGCCGTGTTCGCGATCGCTTCCGGATAGGCGGCGAACAGTCGCGCCATTTCGCTCCCGCTTTTCAGATGCCGCTCGGCATTGCGATGAAGCCGGAACCCCGCTTCATCGATGGTGCAGGTGTCATGGATGCAGGTGAGGACATCTTGAAGGCGGCGCCGCGATGGGTGATGGTAGAGCACATCGTTGGTGGCGACGAGCGGAACGCGCGCGGCTTTCGCGATGGCGGCGAGCCGATGCAGCCTCTTCGCATCGTCGCCGTGAAAGCGATAAGCGGCGGCGAGATAGATGCGGTCTTCCAGCCGCGCCGCCAAATCTTGCAGATAGCCCTCGAAGTCTTTGGTTTTTTCCAGGCTGCGCAACAGATCGTCCGGCGGCAGCGCCGCAACGATCTGCCCTTCCGAGAAGGCCAGGAAATCCTCAAATCGCAGGTGGCACTCGCCTTTAGGGATTTCTGTTTCCTTTGAAGGCCCCCTCACCCCAGCCCTCTCCCGGCCGAACTCGCCTTGGCGAGTTCGCAACTCAACGAGACCGCATCCGGGAGCGGATGCGGTGGGGAGAGGGGGCAGGTCGCACCCGCTGTCACAGCGTCCCTTCTCCCCTTGCGGGAGAAGGACAGGATGAGGGGCCGTTCCCTCAATTGGGATTTTCCCCTTAAAAACCCGGTCCGACTTCCCAAGCGTCAGCAGCCGGCAGAGCCGCCCATATGCGGCGCGATCCTGCGGGTAGCAGAGCAGATCCGGCGCGCCATCCTGAAAGGTCAGGCGGCAGCCCACGATCAGCTTCACGTCCAATTCGCGCGCCGCAAGATGAGCGCGAACAATGCCGGCAAGCGAATTGCGATCCGTTATGGCGATGGCGGAAAGTCCAAGCTCAGCGGCGCGGACAATCAATTCGTGGGGATGCGACGCCCCCTCCAGAAAGGAAAAGTTCGTCGTCGCCTGCAACTCGGCATAGTTAGGCATTGGCTCCATCCTTCGACAAGCTCAGGAATGCGCGGAGCGTCGTTCCGGGACCATTTTGAGGGCTCATGCGAACACCCCATGCAGATACCAGCGGGGGAGCCGGTCTCCGCCATAGAGCCCTTCCCGGAAGACCCAAAAACGCATGCCATGCACGCTTTCGACGCAATAATAATCGCGGACCTGGCCTTCTTCTTCTGTGTCACCTGCACCGCGCCACCATTCGGGAGAGATGCGCTCGGGCCCATCGGCGCGAACGACGCGATGCACCACCTTCCGCCAGCGGAACAGCATCGGCGGCGCATCGGGGATCGCGGCGGTTACGTCGATCGGTTGAGGCTGCGCGAAAAGCCGGATGGGCCTTTCAGCCTCTAACGTCATCCCGGAACCGGCTTGCCGGTATCCGAGGTCTTTACGGGGAGAACGTGCGCGGCTTTTTGCGATCCCGGATAACGCCTTTGGCGTTTCCGGGATCGCAGCCGCACGTTTAACCGCGCGTTCGGGAATGTAGCTCTCACAAGGGGCAAGCCGGTAGGCGCGGCCTTCGCCCAGCCTGTTTTCCAGCGCCTCGATGAGAACCGCCAGCTCTTCAAGGCAGGCCGTGCTTTGCACTTTCCGTAAAATGTTGGCCTGCCGGGCTTCCAACGGTTCCACATGAGAGGCGGCGAGCATCGCGGCATCGATCCCAAAACCAGGATCGATAAGCCCGAGCTTCTCCCGGAAAAGGCGAAAGATGCGTGCGGCGTCGCGGACCGGCAGCGCGGTTGAAACAGTCTGAGATTGCACGCCGCCATCGGACCGGAAAAAAATCGCCTCGAACCGCTGACCTCCCTGGCGTTTGGCTTGCAGGCGCGCGCACAGCATGTCCAAGAGCTTGATCGTGACCCGCTCCAAATCTTCCGGCGCCGAGATGGGTTCGGCGAAGCGCAAGCGCTCGATCCAGGGCGTAGGCGGGCGCAGAAACTCGATCGCCTCCGCTGCAAGGCCCATCGCTTTGTCGAGTTGCGGCAAAAGATCGGGAAAGCGGCGTGACAGGCCCGCACGGGGCAATTTTTGCACATCGCCGATGGTGAACAGCCCGAGCTTTCGAAGGGCGCTCGCCGTTTCGGCGCCGATGCGCAGCCGCTCGACGGGCAGCGGCGCAAGAAGAGCAGGGATGTCGCTGTAGCTCCCCCTCACCCCAGCCCTCTCCCGGTCGAACTCGCCTTGGCGAGTTCGCAACTCATCGAGACCGCATCCGGGAGCGGATGCGGTGGGGAGAGGGAGCAGGCCGCGACGGTTGCGAAGGCGTTCCTTCTCCCCTTGCGGGAGAAGGACAGGATGAGGGGTGCTTTTAATCTCCTGGATCAGCTCAGACGAAATAACATAACGCGTGGCGTGATGGGCGAGCGCATAAGCCGCTCCAAAGGTAGGCGCAATGGCTGCGCGGGCCGGAACGCCGCGCGCTTCAAGCCGCGCGAGCAAGTCCTCGGCAAGCTCCGCTTCACCGCCCCAAAGATGGGCGCATCCCGTTATATCTAGCCAAAGGCCGCTAGGCGGAGCAGGGGCGGTTGCGGGGGTGTAACGCTGCGTCCAAACTGCGAGCACGGTCAAAGCCTCTTGAGTTGCTTCCGGTTCGGCATCGGCTGAGACAAGCTTGGGGTACACGGCGAGCGCGTCCGCCAAAGGCTGATGCAGATAAAGGCCGGCGCGAATGGCGGGCTCGTCGAGAGCCGCGATGCGCCGGATATTGCCGTGCTTCTCAAGAAGCGCGAGCGGTTCGTGCGGCTTTGCGAGCGGTGGCCGCTTCGCCCTCGCCAGAGTCATCGCGAAGTTCGGCAACCACACGAACATGGCCCGCTTCGATGTTGTCGCCGTCTGCGTCATCCAACGCCTCCACAATCCACGATGCGGTTCTGCCGTTGCGGCAATATTCGAGATCGAGCCGCCAGCGTGGCGGCCCAACGCTCCTCGGCGTCATCCCGGAACTGGCTTGCCTAAGACGGGCCCTACGCCCCTCATCCTGTCCTTCTCCCGCGCAAGCTCGCCTTGGCGAGCTTGCCATTGCAGAGTATCCGCATCCGCAAGCGGGTGCGGATGGGAGAAGGGACGCTGTTGCTCCCTCTCCCATCGCAGCCGCTTGCGGATGCGATAACTTTGAGTAGCGAACACGCCAAAGCGGGTTCGCTGGGACATGGCTGGGGTGAGGGGATACAGCGCTCACACGCCAGCGCGTGGCGGCGCCGCCGCTCGGGGCATCGCTCGCCTTGGAAGGCTTAAACATAGGCCGGCGCAACAGAAGCGCGGTTGCGCCCGATTGCCGGGCCGCTGCGTCGAGCCTTCGACCCATCTTCAAACTCAGCGCGCCCGCCTCGCCCATAACCGCGGCCAGCGCCCGCGCATGCAGAGCTTCTTCCATGACGCCCAGGACCTCGGCGTCCTTCCGGCAATCGACCCACACGATGCGGGCCGGGTCGAGACCGAAGCGCGCCAGCCCTGGCGGATAGCAATCGGGGCGGCTCGATGCCCACAGCACATATCCCTCGCGGCTGCGCAAAATGCTTGCCGCCACCGTTGCGGCGAAAGCCGTCACCGCGGCCGCAAGTTCAGCCTCCAGCCCGTCCGACCTGAACTCGTGAAGCGCGCCAAGCTGCAAGCCGCCCCGTGGAAGCGGCGCATTCATCCGCGAATCCGCAAAAGGCAAAACGAGCCCGCCTTCCGCAATTTCCAAATGATGGCCTTCAAGGGCGCGGATTTGCATCCGTAGGGCTTCAAGGTGATGATTTGCAGCCATGACACAGTTTGATCCCGTTTTGTTCTTGTTTTGGACCAAAAGTTGATCGAGGTCAATCAAAAAGCCTGGGACACTGCGGAGGCTTAAATTTTCAAGTCTTCAACTGAAACATTAGACCCGTCATAACGGTCAATAGGGGAGGGATCAAAACCAGAACAGCTAGAAATTTGCGCCGGGATTGCGGAAATCGATCCACTTGCCTGATTGAAGGGCCACCTTTTGTCGTGGCCCATGCCAAATGAAGAACAGCCGCGACAGATTGAAATAGGACCAGATCAACCGGGCCCAGGCTGAAGCAAAGGCAAAGCAGCAGGTTTGCGCAGCCGCCCGCGGTTGCGAGCCTCTTTGGCAAGCGATCCGGCGTCCCATCGCTTCGAATTCTGTCATTTGGCTGGATGGACGCACGACTCTTCCAAAACATCGACGAGGGGCAATCCGCCGATGACTTGTCCTTTTTTATAGCCAACGGTGGGAGATAAGCGCACCCCCCCGATCTCCATTGGCAGATTGGGCGACCATGTCCCGTCTGGATTCTTGTGAAACTCACGGCAAGTGAGCGCCAAAGGCACGGCGCGCGTAGGCGACTGCGCAAAACTGTGTGAAGCCGCCGCCACGGAAAGAATCGCAATTACACAGCATGAAAGACTTAACGTATTCGGCATCCGATACCACTCCGGAAAACGATGATGACAGAAGAGGGAAGCGCCATCACGCTAAAGCTCTGGCGTGTAAGCCAAAGAATAGGCGCCTCCAGCTGAGCTTGGCTTTTTATATCGCGTAATACGGCAATCGCAATCCCCGATAACATGCCCGTTTTACCGTGCCGCCGTTCCTTTATAGGCTTCAACTGCGCTTTTCGTAACAAATCCCGACAAAAGAAGCGTCGCCTTGCTGCGGATTGAGATTGTTCTGAACCAAAACGATCTTCTTGGCGTGCGGGAAGTAGATGTCCGATAAATCTCAATGAATACTGAGGGCCGGGTCATGGCCGAAGGCAGTCGCACTTCCGGCGGCGGTTGGCGTCAAGCGGCCCATCCGGCAAACTCAACTAGCGAGGCCACACTATTGTAGGATCGTCGCGGCCGGAGAGGCGGCGCGCGGCAAGATGCGCGAACCGCAGCGTCAACGCCTTTCGCCTCGTGGCTGGGAGCCGCATCGTCTCCGGCTCTTTGACGAGCATGGCCTCATATTCATCGGCGATCAAAAGGCCCGCCTCGGCAGGCAGAATGCTGGCGGGAAAACTTGGGCCCACGGCGAAAAAGAAGCGGTCGCACCATTCGAGATAGTCCTGCCATTTATGGTCGGCGCGGAAATCGGGAACGCCAGACTTCACCTCGACGATCCAGATCTCCCCTTTTTCTCCGAGCGACAAAATGTCGGCTCGCCGTCCGCTTTTGAGCGGAAACTCGGTCAGCGTCCCATGCCCCATCGACTCGAGCAGCCGCACCGCGCCGCGAAGCGGTTTTGGCGCAGGCCTTCCGCCCGCGACGGATGGAAGTAACGAATTTTTGGCTGCGGCGTTCTCAAACGTGACCACGATGGACCTAGTTTCCGATTAGCTTGTTCCTCAAATTTCCCCGGAAGGGAACTGGAAACCTCAAGATTCACAAAGGGGCACAAAATCATGCCGCTCGACGACCGTCCAGCCAGCGCCGGGATCGAGGATCGCCAGCTTAGGCTCGCTTCGAGCCTTTTCGCAACACGCCGCCAGTCGCTCGAAATCGCCGAACCGCTTTCGGATGAGGATCAGGTTGTCCAGGCCCACGACGATGCAAGTCCCACGAAGTGGCACCTCGCGCACACAACCTGGTTTTTCGAGGAGCTGATCCTGAAGCGCTTCCTTAGCGGCTACAGGATCTTCGACGAGCGCTTCGCCTATTGTTTCAATTCCTATTACGAGAGCCTCGGGCCTCGCCATCCAAGGCCAAAGCGGGGTCTGCTCACGCGCCCTTCGACCGAAGAGGTGCGCGCCTATCGCGCCCATGCCGACGAAAATCTGCATAGGCTGATGTCGCAAGCCATGCCGGAAGAAACGCTTTCGCTGGTGGAGACCGGCATTCATCATGAGCAGCAGCACCAGGAACTGATGCTGACGGATATCCTGGCCCTTTTCGCGGCCAATCCGCTGCGGCCGGCTTACCGGGAGGCGCCTGAGCAGGAAATCTCTTCGACGCCTGCGCCGGGGCAATGGCGGACTATCCAGGGCGGGATTTACGATATCGGGCATCGCGGCGCAGGCTTCGCCTACGACAATGAAGGCCCCCGCCATCAAGTCCTGTTGCGCGATTTTCGCATCTTTAGCCGCGAGGTCACGAACGGCGAATGGATCGCCTTCATGGAGGCGGGCGGCTATACGACTCCCTCGCTTTGGCTTTCCGATGGCTGGGCCGCCGTGCAGCGCGAAGAGTGGAAAGCGCCCGGCTATTGGGAGCTTGGCGATGGCGCGTGGCGTCAGATGACGCTGCATGGGTTGCGCCTGGTGGAACAAAGCCGCCCCGTCACGCATATCAGCTATTACGAGGCAGACGCTTTCGCCCGGTGGGCCGGCCATAGGCTGCCTACGGAATTCGAGTGGGAAATCGCATCGGAAAGCGAGCCGCCGCCTGCGCCGCTCGACCTTTCGAACCTGCTGCCGAAGCCGGCGACGGCCGAGGGGGTGTCATCTCTGTCCGGCGGCGTCTGGGAATGGACCCAAAGCGCCTATCTCCCGTATCCCGGCTATAAACCCGCCGCCGGTCCGCTTGGCGAATATAATGGAAAGTTCATGTGCAATCAGATGGTGCTGCGCGGCGGATCCCTGGCGACTCCCGATCGTCACGTCCGCCCAACATACCGGAATTTCTTCTATCCTCACCAGCGCTGGCAATTCATGGGCATGCGCCTCGCGAGCGATGTGTAACGATGGGACAGATTGTTCAGTTTCCAGAGGCCCGCGTTAACGCCGGCAAGGAATTCCTCAAGGAAGTTTTGTTCGGCCTCTCGCTTCCGCAGAAAAGCCTGCCAAGCCGATACTTCTACGATGCGCGAGGTTCCGAACTTTTCGAGCGCATTACCGAGTTGCCGGAATATTACCCGACGCGCACGGAAATCGGCCTGCTTAGATCTTGCGGGCCAGACATCGGTAAGCTTCTGCCGGAAGGCGCGGTGGTCGTCGAGTTCGGCTCTGGCTCCAGCCGCAAGACGGAGCTTTTGCTGAACGCGCTCGAAAGCCCCAGCGCCTACATCCCGATAGAGATTTCGGCCGCCGCGCTCTATCCCGCCGCGCGCCGCATCGCCCGCGCATTCCCAGGGCTGGGCGTACATCCGGTTCTTGGCGGATTTCATGACCTCGACAGCATAAAGCTGCCGCTCAGCGACTATCATTGCGCCGGCTTTTTTCCAGGGTCCACTATCGGCAATCTGACCCGGACCGAAGCCATACTCTTTTTCCGGTCAGCGCGCCGCCTGCTCGGCGAAAACTCGGCCTTCTTAGTCGGCGCCGACCTGGAAAAGCCTCTCGACATCCTGCTTCCTGCCTATAACGACGCCGAGGGCGTGACGGCGGCGTTCAATCTCAACATGCTTGTGCGCATCAACCGCGAACTCGCCGGGACTTTCGACATCGGCTCATTTGAGCACGACGCCATCTACAATGAACGCAAGGGGCGCATCGAAATGCATTTGCGGTCGCTCAGCAGGCAATGCGTCTCTGTGGCGGGGAATTCGTTCTCTTTTCAGGCCGGCGAGACCATCCACACGGAAAACTCTCACAAATACTCCCTCTCCGGATTCCGCTGGCTCGCGGCGCGCGGCGGCTGGGAGACCGCGAAAAGCTGGGCTGACGATAATAGCCTTTTTTCACTGCATCTTCTCACGTAAAGATCGGCAAGCCCAGCCGGGCCGTCACTTAACG
Organism: uncultured Alphaproteobacteria bacterium; assembly: GCA_963766815.1. Lineage (GTDB taxonomy): Bacteria > Pseudomonadota > Alphaproteobacteria > Rhizobiales > Rhodomicrobiaceae > Rhodomicrobium. The sequence goes on from CAVYBZ010000028.1 coordinate 161,643, forward strand.
CGAGGCGGATGCTCAATGGCGATCAGCGATGACGTTCTGGAAGGACGGGGCGCAAATATCGGCGGCGCTGCCGGTCGTGCCTCACTCGTCTCGGTTGGCGTCCTGAGCTTTGGCGCATTGCAGACGATATCGCGGGCGTTGCAAGCTCACCGCGAGAGCGGGCTCCCCGATTTCGCGGGGGAGTTTTTCGTCTATTTCAACGCCATCACCGAAAAAGACAGGCAGCTTGCGGAACAAGCAGGCGTAGACTATGCGGGCTCGGATGAGAACCTCGGCATCTATGGCGGTTTCCGAGGCATAGCCGAGCGCGCAAAAAATCCTTACGTCCTGATTTTGGAGAACGACATCGTACCCTTGCCGGGCGCGCCCGTCCGCGATTGCATCGAGGCTTGCGTTTCTGACATGATCGAGCACGAGATCAAGAGCTTCTGCCTGCGGTCGCGGCGCTTTCCCGGTGAAGGGGGCGTTTATCAGAAATATATCAAGACCTTCGGCTTGAGCGATCCGATCGCGCCAAACCTAGTCCCGCACAAGGCCGCGCCATTCTCGAAGCTTAGGATGTTCGCCGAGCACGGCAATATCGACAAGTTCAGGGCGGCGTCGATCTATTGCGAGCGCGACCCTGAGAAAACGCAGAAAGATGCCGTTCGCAAGCTTCCCAGCGGCAATTTCCTCACGGATTCGCGTTATCGCAACTGGAGCAACCAGGCGGTGCTTGCCGAGCGTGAGTATTTTCTCGACGTTGTTTGCCGGCACGTGCTGGCCGGCGATCTGTTCGCGCACCAGCGGCGTGTCCATCAGCCCGGGCATGATCACGTTGGCGCGGATGCCTTGCATCGCATACTGCACGGCGAGCGCGCGGGTGAAATGGTTCAGCCCGGCCTTGGAGGCGTAATAGGAAAAATACGGATAGCGGTTGATCGCCGCCGCCGCGACCGAGGAGATGTTGACGATGGCGCCGCCGCCCTGGCGCAGCATCACCGGCACCACCGCCTTGCAGGTCAGGAACACGCCGGTGAGGTTGATGTCGAGCACGCGCTGCCAGCGTTCCTCGCTGATGTCCTCCAGCAAGCCCATATCGGTGATGCCGACATTGTTGTGCAGCACGTCGATGCGGCCGAATTCGGCGAGGGTGCGGGCCACTACCGCGTCGATATCGGCGGCGCTGGTGATGTCGCCGGCGAGCGCGATGGCGGTGCCGGATTCGGCGGCGATGAGGACGCGGGTTGCCTCGGCGGCGGCCTCGTTGCGGTCGACGGCCACCACTCGGGCGCCCTCGCGCGCATACAGTACGGCGGCGGCCTTGCCGTTGCCCCAGCCGGGGCCGGAACTGCCGGCGCCGAACACCAGGGCGGTGCGCCCCGCCAGCTTCATGTCGATCGCTCCTTCGGATCAGGCCACACGCGAGCGTTCTATGGCGCCTCGCCGGGATGGTCGAGCCGCGCCAGCGCCCCCGCCGCCAGTTCCAACTGGCGGGCGATGCGCAGCAGGGAGTCGCTGTCGAGATCACCCTCCGGCAGCGGCGGACGCTCCGGCAGGTCGGCGCGGCCTTCGGACAGGCGGGCGCTGGCGGTGTCGATCCAGTCGCACCAGGCCCGCCAGACGGTGCGGTCATGCGGGTGCAGCGGGGCCTCCACGTGCAGGGCGGAGACCCGGCCGGCCATGCGACGCAGCGCCGCGTCGATGGTCAGCGCCGCCTGCAACCGGTCGGTATCGCCGCGCGCCGGCTCCAGCAGGGCGCGTTGCAGACTGGCTTCGACGTTGTTGCTGGCGACACCCGCGGCGCGGCGGGCCTGCTGCACCGCGCCCGGCCTGGCCTCGCCCAGCAGGGCGGCGATTTCGGTGCAGGCGAAACGGCCATGCGCGGCGATCGCGGCGCGCAGTTCGGCGCGCAGGCGGGCCGGCTCCCAGGCGGGCCAGAGCAGCGCGCTGAACAGCAGCGCCAGAACGCCGCCCGCCACGGTGTACAGCGTTCGCATCAGCGCCACATCGGCCTGGTTCTGGCCGGGCCGGGCCAGTTCCACCAGCAGTACCGATCACCGGCGTCACGAAGGTCATGAACAGGCCGAAATTCACCCCCCGCAGCGCCAGCGCCAACACCGCCAGCGGGAACAGCGCCACCGCCATGGCAACCGGCGTCGGGCAGGCGATGGCCACCAGCGCGCCCAGAGCCCCGCCGAGCACCGTGCCGCCGATGCGCTCCGCCGCGCGGGTGATCGTCACCGCGAAATAGGGCTGCATGGTCAGCACCAGCGTGATCGTCAGCCAGTAGCCGTAGCTGGTCGGCCAGGACAGCGTGACCGCGAGCCCGACCAGAGCCGCCGCCGCCGTGCGCAGCGCATGCAGCAGCGCCGCCGAGCCGGGGTCGAGATTGGCGCGCAGCGGCACCAGCACGACCGTCCGCCAGCCGCCGGCGACCGGACCCTCCGGCACCGGCGCCAGCGTCTTCGGGTTGGCGAGGGTGATGGCGATGCGCAGCCGTTCGGCGATCCTGCCGGCGATCCGGTGCAGCTTCGTGCCCGGCAGGGCGGCGGCGGTGTCGGCGATCGAAGCGGCGGCGCGCTCCAGGCGGGCCGAACGGTCGGCCGGCTCGGTCACCATGGCCTCGCCAAGGGTCAGCAGCAGCGGGCGTAGCCGGCGCAGCATGCGGTCGGCAGCGTCGCGTTCCGCCGCGTCCGGATCGGTCTGCAGCATGTCCGCCAGCGCGATCAGGGCGCCGAAAATCTGCTCGGCCGCTTCCAGCCGCATCCAGGTCTGCGCCGCCCGGCCGCTGACCGGGCCGCGGGTGCGCACGGTGGCCAGCACCGCCACCCGCGCCGCCTCGATGGCCGCGCGCACGCTGTGGCGATGCTCGCGCGCATGGCGGTCCCATTCGGCCTCGCCCGGCGCCGGATGGTGCAGCATCCTGTGCAGGTCGGCGACGAGCAGCGACAGCGCCCGCCAGCATTCCGCCACCGACCGCAGCGCCGGGGCATAGGGGTAGACGCGCCAGATCACCATGGTCAGCAACGTCGCCCACAGGCTGCCGCCCAGGAACACCAGGCCGAGTTGGGCGGCGCGTCCCGGGTCCGGCACGTCGCGGGTGAGCGCGAGCACCAGCACGACGGACAGCAGATTGCCCACCTGCATCATCGCCTGGCCGTAGATGCGCAGCAGGCTGGTGCAGAACACGCCGGCAGCGGCGATCACGATCACCACCGGCAGCGGCGCCAGCGTGCCGAGCAGGCCGAACCCCGCCGTGATCGCGGCGCCGGCCAGGCCGAAGCCGAGCAGAAACGGCACGCGCTGGCGGATCGGCCCGCCGGCATCGCACAGGCAGGTGAACCAGGCGGCCAGCGCCGCCTCCATCAGCGGCGGGCGGTGCAGCCACGTGCTGACGGCGACGATGGCCGCGACCGAGAGGGCGGCGCGGATTCCCTCGGACAGGCTGACCGCGCGCGGGTTGATGGCGATGGCGGAGGGGAGGCCGGCGGAGGTTCTGCCCTGGGTGATCGGCCACATGGTTCAGACTCCTCCCCGGCATCGGCACGCAGGCTATCTGGGAGGAAGAAAGGAAGGCAAGGCCAGGGCTCCGCCCTGGACCCGCAAGGGGGCGGTGGCCCCCTTGACCCCATTAATTAAGAAATCCATGGGTTCCAAGGGCCTCTGGCCCTTGGTGAGTCCAGGGCAAAGCCCTGGCGGGGTTCGGGGCTACGCCCCCCCAGGCAAAAAAACCCCGGCGCACGTGCCCCATCGGCGCCGGGGTGCAGGCTATGAGCCCAGACCGCTATTCTCAGGCGGCGGTTCGGGCATGTCGGCAGCGACCGGGTCCGGGGCGGATCGCACCGCCCCGGCCGCCGCCGGATCAGGTCACGCGGCGGCCGGATGCGCGTGGTCGTGGAACTGCGCCGCTTCCGTGCTGCCGGAAAACGCCGTGGTCGAGGCCTTGCCGCCGCTCGCCGCGGTCGCCACCGCGTCGAAATAGCTCACGCCCACCTCGCGCTGGTGGCGCACGCAGGTGAATCCGGCGGCCTCGGCCGCGAACTCCTCCTGCTGCAACTCGCTGTAGGCGCCCATGCCGCGTTCTTTGTAAGCATGCGCAAGCTGGAACATCGACAGGTTCAGGCTGTGGAAGCCGGCCAGCGTCACGAACTGAAACTTGTAGCCCATCGCGCCGATCTCGCGCTGGAACTTCTCGGCCGCCTCCACGCCCATCTTGCGCTGCCAGTTGAACGACGGGCTGCAGTTATAGGCCAGCAGCTTGCCGGGGAACTGCTTATGCACCGCCTCGGCGAAGGCGCGGGCGTCGTCGAGGTCGGGGTCGGAGGTTTCCCACCACAGCAGATCGGCATAGGGCGCATAGGCCAGGCTGCGGGCGATCGCATACTGCTTGCCCACGCCCGGCTTGATGCGGAAGAAACCTTCCGGCGTGCGCTCGTCGGTGATGAACGGGCGGTCGCGCTCGTCCACGTCGGAGGTCAGCAGCTGCGCGCTCTCGGCGTCGGTGCGGCAGAGCAGCACGGTCGGCACGCCTTCCACGTCGGCGGCGAGGCGCGCGGCGTTCAGCGTGCGGATGTGCTGGCTGATCGGGATCAGCACTTTGCCGCCCAGATGGCCGCATTTCTTCTCGGAGGCGAGCTGGTCTTCATAGTGCACGCCGGCGGCGCCGGCCTCGATCATGGCGCGCATCAACTCGTAGGCGTTCAGCGCGCCGCCGAACCCGGCTTCCGCGTCGGCCACGATCGGCGCCATCCAGTACCTGCGAGGTGTCACCCTCCATCTTGCTGATCTGGTCCTGCCGGCGCAGCGCGTTGTTGATGCGGCGCACCACATTCGGCACCGAATCCACCGGGTAGAGCGACTGGTCGGGATAGGTCTGCCCGCCGGTGTTGGCGTCGGCGGCGACCTGCCAGCCGGAGAGGTAGATGCCCTTCAGCCCTGCCTTCACCTGTTGCACCGCCTGCATGCCGGTCAGCGCGCCCAGCGTGTTGACGTAGGGCTCGGTCTTGAGCAACTGCCACAAGCGGCGTGCACCCATTTCGGCCAGGGTGTGGCGGATGCGGAAGGAGCCGGCCAGGCGCTCGACATCGGCGGCGGTATAGTCGCGGACGATGCCCGCGAAGCGATCCGAATCCTGGGAGGGGGCGCCTTGCATGCCGTCCGGCAGGCACGGAATCGCGTCGGGCAGGGACATCGTGGTCTCCTCGTGGGGGCGCCGAGGGCGGCGCGGGACAGGTGAATAATTAACACCAGCCCGGCGAAATTGAACCCCAAATTGCGTGCAGAGCGGCAATGCGGTAATGATATTAACCGACCCTCCCGGTAAACTCGTAAAGGTTGTCAAAGATGGCCCGTCCCCTGATCGGCCGCACTCTGCGGCGCCTGCGCCAGGAACGCGGCCTGACCCAGCAGGCCCTGGCGGCGCGGCTCGGCATTTCGGCCAGCTACCTTAACCTGATCGAGCACGACCAACGCACCGTCACCGCCAGCCTGCTGATCAAGCTGACCGAAATCCTCCAGGTCGACCTTACCGCGCTCTCCGGCGTCGAGGAGCGCCAGTTGGAGGTGCAGCTGCGGGAGGTGTTCGCCGATCCGCTGCTGGGCGCCGATACGGTGCCGGACACCGAAACCGCCTCGCTGGTGGCCAGCTCCCCGGCGGCGGCGCGGGCGGTGCTGTCGCTGTACCGGGCCTGGCGGGTGGCGCGCGAGGATGCCGGCGGCATCGCCCTGCCCTCCGGCCGGCGCATCCTGCTGCCCACCGAGGAGGCGCGCGACGTCTTCAACGACCGCGCCAACCATTTCGCCCCGCTGGAGGAAGCCGCCGAGGCGCTGGTGGCCGAACTGGCGGTGCGGCCGGCGGAGATGAACCACGCCATTGCCGAGCGTCTGCGCCGCCGGCATGGCCTGACCGTGACTGTCGGCCCGCTGCCGGGGGCGTTGCGCCGCTACGACCCGGCGGCGCACAGCCTGACCCTGTCGGAAATGCTGCCGCGCGAAAGTCGCGGCTTTCACATGGCCTTCCAGCTTGCCCTGCTGGAGGCGCGCGACCCGGTGGAGGCGCTGCTGGCGGAGGTGGCGCCAAGCTCGCCCGAGGCAACGGCGCTGATCCGCATCGGCCTATTGAACTATGCCGCGGCGGCGCTGCTGATGCCGTATGTGCCGTTCGCCGCCGCCGCGGGCGAGCTGCGCCACGATGTCGAGGCCTTGGCGGCGCGGTTCGGCGTCAGTTACGAACAGGTCTGTCAGCGGCTGTCATCGTTGCAGCGCACGGGGGCGCGCGGCCTGCCGTTTTTCTTTCTGCGCGTCGATCCGGCCGGCAATGTGTCCAAACGGTTTTCCGCGGCGGGATTTCCGTTCGCCCGGTTCGGCGGGTCGTGTCCGCGCTGGGTGGTGCATGGCGCGCTGGCGACGCCCGGGAGGGTGGTGGTGCAGGTGGCGCAGCTGCCGGACGGCGCCACGTATTTGTGTTTCGCCCGCGCCATGATCGCCGCCACCGCCCGCTGGGGCGAGCCGGCGCCGGTGCGCATCGTGGCGATGGGCTGCGACATTTCGCATGCGCCGGCGGTGGTGTATGCCGACGGCATCGACCTGGAAAAAGCGATTGTCGGCATCGGCCTGTCCTGCCGGTTGTGCGACCGGCCGGACTGCCGCAGCCGGGCGTTTCCGCCGCTGGAGCACCGGCTGGCGCTCGATCCGCTGACCACGGGCACCAACCCGTATCGTTTCGAGGCGCGGCGCGGCTAGCCAGCCGGATCGGCATACTTATATTGTTACGCGATGGCGCGCCGCCGTCAGGACGATGCTGACCTCGACGTTGGAACGATGATCCATGTTGCGTTTCGCACGCGCCGTCACGCTGGCCGCTTCGATGCTGCTGGCCGGCTCCCCCGCCTTTGCGAATGTCGTCGTCGGCGTGCGGGTGTTTCCCGTCACCGTCAATTTCGATGACCCCGGGGTGGGCGATGAATTGCGGCTGCCGCAATTCATCTGGCAGCGTAATGACGAAGCGCAGAGCTTCACCCAGATGCAATGGGAATGGGACAAGACGATCACGCCCACAACCGCGCTGATCTACAACCAGGGTTACGGCCTGTTGCAGTCGGGCGGGGCGAAGAGGCGCACCGGCTTCGAGAATGTCTTCCTCACCGGCAAGTGGCAGGCCTACACCAATGTCGAGCACGAGTTCGTCGCCTCCCTCGGTGTCATCCGCGAATTCGCCGGCGGCACGGCGACCCAGGGCATCGGCGGCGATGCCTATGGGTCAACCTCGCCGGCGGTCTGGGTTGGAAAAGGGACTCGGCGATCTTTCCATCGGCGCGCTGCGACCGCTCGCGGTCACCGGCCAGCTGAGCTTCGCGATCCCCGACCGGGAAGTGAACAGCACCGCGAGCAACAGCGGCACCCCGTATTCCTGGAGCGGCGGGCTATCGGTCCAGTACAATATTCCGTATCTGGAATCACAGGTGGCCGACCATGGCCTGCCCTCGCTGATCGGGCATCTCGTTCCGTTGGTCGAGGCCACCTGGTTCACCACCGCAAGGCGACCCTCCGCTGGTTTCCCGACCACGCTGACCATTGCGCCGGGGGTGATCTACCTGGCCGAGACGTATCAGGTCAGCATTGAAGCGCTGATCCCGGCGAGCCGGTATTCCGGCAACGAGATCGGCGTGGTTGCTCATCTGCACATTTACTTCGACGATATGTTCCCTGACAGCTTCATCGGCAAGCCGATATTCGAGTAAGGAAGTAAAGTCGCAAAAGTTTTTTGTTTCTTTTCTCGGTTTTAATTTCACTCGCAACCTCACCCGCCAAGCCGGACCGGAGAACCCCTCCCGCCGGTTGCCAGCGTCGCCTCCGCTGCCCTAGCATCGTTGCGTGACGACATTGGCCCGCTTGCGCCGGGTTTCCGGCCGGCTCATGCACCTGCCAGCCGTTCTGGCACTGGCGGGGTTGCTGGCGGCCGGCGCTCGGTCCGCCTGTTCCTTGGCGCAAGCCGAGCATGCACGCCTGGTTGCCCTCGGCGTGATCTGCATGGCCGGCGGCAGCGGCGAGCCGGCGCCGGCCGCCCCCGCCGGCCACGATGAGGCCTGCTGCCTCGCCTGCCTGCTGGCGTGGGCGCCGACGCTGTTGCCGCCAGCCGGACCAGCTGTGCCGCCGCCCGCGTCCGGGCCGGTTCTGCTTGTCGCAGCCCTGCCGCCCGCGCGTGCGCCGCCGCCATTGCCGGCGCATCCGTTCCAGCCGCGCGCCCCGCCTGTTCCGGTCTGAGCCGATCGTCGCCCGCGCCGCCGGTCGCATGACGGCGAGCGCGCATTGCCGAACCGGAACACGGAGCCCCACCGCTTATGTCCCGTCTCATGCCTGCCGTCGCGCTGGCTGCTGCCAGCGTGCTCGCCTGTCCGCCTGCGCGTGCGCATGTCATCGTTGGCGCGCGCGTCTTTCCCGTCACCCTGACCTTCGATGACCCCGGCGTTGCCGACGAGGCGACGCTGCCGCAATTCATCTGGCAGCGCGATGCCGGGCCGCAGAATGTGTATCAACTGCAATGGGAATACGACAAGACCATCACCCCCACTACGGCGCTGATCTACAATCACGGCTATGACTGGTTCCAGCAATCCGGGTCGAAGACACATACCGGGCTGGAGAACGTCTTCATCACCGGCAAATGGCAGGCGTTCACCAACGCCGAGCATGAATTCGTGGTTTCGCTCGGGGTGATCTATGAATTCGGCGGCACCGAGGCGACGCAGAACATCGGCGGCGATGCCTATGGCGCGACCTCGCCAACGCTGTATTTCGGCAAGGGGCTGGGTGACCTGCCGATCGGCATGCTGCGTCCGCTCGCGGTGACCGGGGAGCTGAACTATAATATCGCTGACCGGCGGCTGAACAGCGACCTTGACAACCACGGCAGCCCGAACTCGCTGAACGGCGCCATTTCGATCCAGTACAGCATCCCCTATCTGGAGACGCAGGTGAAGGACATCGGCCTGCCGGACTTTTTCGGGCGGATGATTCCCCTGGTGGAGTCCACCTGGTACACGCCCACCGAGGCTCCGGCCGGCGGGTTTCCCAGCACCTGGACCATCTCGCCGGGGGTGATCTACATGGCCGATGGATACCAGGTCGGTGTCGAAGCACTGATCCCGGCGAACAAGCAAACCGGGCACAATGTCGGCGTGATCGCCCAGGTCCACTTCTTTCTCGACGACCTGTTCCGCGGCAGCTTCATCGGCAAGCCGATCTTCCCGTGAGTGCGTCCGTGCAGAAACCATCCGTTCCAGGAGCCCACACATGCGCCTGCTGACCATCGCGCTCGCCGCCCTGGCCCTGCTGGCCGGCGGCGACACCGCCTTCGCCCATGCGCTGTTGCGCCACACAATGCCGCCCGTCGGCTCGACGGTGAAGGCCGCCCCGGCCGAGCTGGTTCTGATGTTTTCCGAGGAGGTCGAACCGGCTTTCAGCAGCGTCGTCGTGACCGACGCGCAAGGCACGCGGGTGGATACCGGCAAGGTCCGCACCGATCCGCAGGACGCCACCCATCTGCTCGCGGCTGTGAAGACCCTCGGTCCTGGCACCTACAAGGTGGTCTGGCACGTGACCTCGGTCGATACGCACAAAACCGAGGGCCATTACCAGTTCACCGTCCAGCCCTGAGCGATGCCGCCGTTCGACCCGGAGGGCGGGCTTGCACTCATCCTCCTGCGGGCGGCCGCGGTGGCACCCCTGCTGTCGGCGTTCGGCACGCTGGTGTTCGGCGTGGCGGTGGCACCGCGCGGCTTCGCCGGCGCGCCGGACGAGGTGACCGGGCCGGCCTGGCGCGCGCTCGCGCGGCTGTGTCGCATCAGTCTTGTCGCGGCTGTTGCGGGGGCAATGGTGTGGCTGGTGGCGGAGTCGGGCCAGCTCGCCGGTGCCTCGGGGCTGGTGGGCGCCGTGCAGGCGACGCCGACGGTCCTGTCCGGCACGGTCTTCGGGCACGCTCTGACGCTGCGGTTGGTCGCGCTTGTTCTGGCGCTTGCGGTGCTCGGCAGCCGCCGCTCCGTGCTGCGTTGGCGCGGGGCGACCGTGCTGTGCGGTGCGGCGCTGTGCCTGCACGCGGCCCACAGCCATGCCATGGCGATGGTGCACGGCCCCAGCGTTCTGCTGGCCACGCAGGTGGTGCATCTGCTGGCGGCCGGCGCCTGGCTGGGCGGGCTGCCGCCCTTGCTGCTGGTCGTTCGGCTCTCCCCGCCGCGCATCGCCGCCGCCGCCTGCCGCTGGTTTTCCCCGCTCGGCAAATGGTGCATCGCCGGCATCGTGCTGTCGGCGGTCTGGCAGTTCTGGAGCCTGATCGGCGGGGTGGTGGGGATGATCGGCACCGCGCATGGCCTGACCGATGCCGGCAAAACCGCTTTGCTCATCGTTCTGCTGGGCTTTGCCGCACGCAACCGCTATCGGCTGGCACCGGCCCTGCGCGGGGGCGTCCCGGAGCTCGCCCGGCGCGATCTGCTGCGCAGCCTCGCCCTGCAAACCTCGATCGGGGTGCTGATCGTCGTCGTCGCCGCGGTGCTGGCCAGCCTGCAGCCGGCCATGCATCTACAGCCGCTCTGGCCCTTCGCCTGGCGTCCCAGCCTGGTCGCGCTCGCCGAGCCGGAGCTGCGGCGCGAATTCGGGCTGGCCGCGCTGGCCGCTCTGGCGGGGCTTGCGCTGGTCGCGGGCGGGTTGCTGGTCCGGCGCGTTCGGCTGCCGCTGATCGCCGCCGGGGCGGCGATGATCGTCTGGGCCACGCCGCATGTCGGCGTGCTGATGGTCGAGGCCTATCCGACCAGCTTCTACCGCTCGCCGAGCGGATTTTCCGCCGCTGCCATCGCCATCGGCGCGGAGCTGTACCCGACGCACTGCGCCACCTGCCACGGCGCGCGGGGACAGGGCGACGGTCCCGCCGCGAAGCGCCTCGCGGTGCCGCCCGCCGACCTCACCGCGGCGCATCTCTGGGACCATAGCGACGGCGAGCTGTTCTGGTGGCTGTCGCACGGCATGGACAATCCCGAAGGCGGGCTGGCCATGCCCGGATTCGCCGATGTTCTGACCGAGGACGAGCGCTGGGCGTTGATCGACTGGGTGCGGGCGAACAATGCCGGGGTTGCGCTCGGCACCGGCCGCACCTGGCCGCGGCCGACCCCGGCTCCCCGCTTCCAGGCTGACTGCGCCGGCGGGCGCAGCATGGACCTCGCCGACCTGAACGGGCAGGTCGCGCGCATCGTGATCGCGGGTGGCGCCGCGCCGGCGCATGCCGGGGATTTTCTCACCATCATCATCGGCGCCGGGGCTGCCGATGCCTGCGTGAATACCGATCCGGCGACCCTCCTTGCCTACGGGCTGGTGACCGGCACCTCACCCGAATCGCTCGCCGGCACGCAGTTTCTGGTTGATCAGAATGGCTGGCTACGCGCACTGGCCCGGCCGGGCGATCCGCCGCTGCCGGATGCCATCGCGATCTGCCGGGCGCCGTTGGACGTGCCGGTGGGGGGGGGGCACGTGCACCATCATTGAAGGCCCCGGGGCGTCGCCCTTGGTTAAGTAACGGGGTCAAGGGGGCCACCGCCCCCTTGCGGGTCCAGGGCGGAGCCCTGGCCTTCCTTTACTTAGCGCAGGATCCAGTATCCAGAATTTCCACCGCGACCCAGCCGTCGCTCGCGGTAAAGCCCATGTAGCGGTACTTGATATCAAATTCGGCGACGAACTCCTGCCACGCACGGAATTCATGCGCCTGCCAGTTCGGATAGTTGAAATACTCGTCGAACTTGATCAGCGTGCCGGTCTGGAACCGCTGCCGCAGACCCCACAGAACCGCCCGGGTCGAGACGTAAAGGTCGCAATCCATGTGCACGAACCCGACCGGCTCGGGGTTTTCATTCAGCCAGAGCGGGATCGTCTGGTCGAACCAGCCTTTGTACAGCCTCACGTTGGACGGAACCTTCGGCAGCGCGCCGCGCTGGCTGAACGCGCCACGGTCCTCGACATGGCCTGACCACGCCGCCGGCAGGCCCTCGAAGGAATCAAATCCGCAGACCATGCGCGGTGTCGACGCTGCGATCAGCCGGATCGTGTTGCCGCCGGCCACGCCGAACTCCAGGATGGCGCCGGGCGGGGCGCGTTCGACGCACAGGCGGAGCAGACGGTCGGAGCGTTCGAAAATAACCGCGTCGGTCATGTGCTGCTGCACGTAATCGGCCAATTCGCGGCGTGCCCGGTCCTGCAGCTCGAACAGCAGATTGCGGGCGTAGTATTTGTAGTAGATGCGGCGAACCAGCCGCTCCGTTAAAGACCTCCGAGCCATTTCCTGTTCCCGTCCGATCGCTGTGGAATTCTCACCATACAGGTCTATTCCGCCGCGCTGCGCAGCCCCGCGCCGGCGGCCAGAGGGCATAGCGGCAGTGCGCCGGCGCACAGCGCCAGCAACAGCAGCAGATGCGGCCGCGGCGACAGCCCGCCCGAGGCGGCATCGGCCGCCGCCACGCCGAAGATCAGCACCGGCGCGGTCAGCGGCAGCACCAGCAGCGGCAGCAGCACTCCGCCGCGGCGTGCCCCCAGCACCAGCGCCGCCCCGGCGGTGCCGAGCAGCGACAGCACCACCGTGCCCGGCAGCAGCCCGGCCAGCAGCACCGGTATGGCCTCCTCCGGCAAGCGCAGCATCACCGCCAGCGGCCCGGCCGCCAGCAGCAGCGGCACGCCGGTGACCAGCCAGTGCGACGCCGCCTTTGCCGCCGCCACCGCCGAGGCCGGCAGGCCGGACAGCAGCAGCAGATCGAGCGAGCCGTCTTCCAGATCGGCGCCGAACAGCCGGTCGAGCGGCAGCAACGCCGCCAGCAACGCACAAACCCAGACGATCCCCGGCGCGATGCGCCCGAGCGTCTCCGGCGCCGGGCCGATCGCCAGCGGGAACAGCGCCGCGGCAATGACGAAGAACAGCAGCGCGGCCAGCGTGTCGCTGCCATGCCGCAGCGACAGCCGCAGCTCGCGCGCCAGCAAAGCGAGGAAGATGCTCATTCGGTGGTGCTCGTCTCCCAGGTGGCGTGGCGCACGCCGGGCAGCCGGCCGAGCGCCCTGACCACATCGTCCAGCTCATCGGCGTTCACGGATGTGCTGGAGAGCGTGGCCACCAGCTCGGCCGAGCCGTCGGCGGCCACCTCCACCTCGACATCCGACACCGGGTAGCGGGCGTCTTCCAGCGCCTCGGTGACCGCCTCGCGCAGCTCCGGCGCGTCGGACAGCGCGCGCACGCGCACCTGGTGGGTCGCCTCGGTGGCGTGCTCGTCGAGCGGGATGCGGTTGATGGCATTGACCAGCGGGCGCAGCAGCGTGTTGCCGGCCAGGATGAACACGGTCAGCAACGCGCCCTGGGCCAGCCGCCCGGCGCCGGCGCAGGCGCCGACCGCGGCCGAGCTCCACAGCGTGGCCGCCGTGTTCAGGCCGCGGACATTGGTGCCTTCCTTCATGATCACGCCGGCGCCGAGAAAGCCGATGCCGGACACCACATAGGCGATCACCTGCACCGCCCTGTCGTTGCCGCCCAGATTCATCGCCAGATCGACGAAGCCGGCCGCGCCGACGCAGACCAGCACGTTGGTGCGCAGGCCTGCCGTGCGCTGGCGGTATTGCCGCTCGACGCCGATCAGCGTGCCCAGCACGAAGGCGCCGGCCAGGCAGATGGCGGTGTTGAGGAAATCGGCCAGGGCGAAGGTCTCGATGAACTTCATGGCGATCAGACGCCTCCGGCTGCGGCCAGTGAAAACTCCGCCGCGCCGTCCAGCGGCAACGGCAGATGCGTCGCCGCGACCACGATGCCGCCGCGCCCCCGGTGCGCCGCCAGCAGGCCGCCGAACCGCGCGACCGACGCCGTGTCCAGCCCCAGCGTCGGCTCGTCCAGCAGCCACAGCGCCGCCTCGGCGATGGCCAGCCGGGCGATGGCCAGCCGGCGCTTTTGCCCGGCCGAGAGCATGCGCGCGGGCAAATCGGCGAGCCGTTGCAGATCGACCGCCGCCAGCGCCTGCCGGATGGCCTCACGCCCGCCCCAGAAGCGCAGGTTCTCGGCCACTGTCAGGCCTGGCTTCACCGCATCCTGGTGGCCGAGATAGCGCAGCCGCGCGGCATGCGCCGGCAGGTCGGCCAGCGCGTCCTCGCCGTCCCACAGCAGGCGCCCCGCCTCTGCCCGGCCGAGCCCGGCCAGCACGCGCAGAAGTGTGGACTTGCCCGAGCCGTTCGGGCCGGTCAGCAGCAGCGCGCCGCCGCTGGCCACGCTGAAGGACAGGCCGGCGAACACCAGCCGTTCGCCGCGGAATGCCGCCAAACCCTGCGCCTGAAGCACGACCCCTCCGCACCGCTGCATCGCAATACCGCCAGGGGCGGCAAGTGGACGCCCCCGCTGCGGTGTGGTTAAAGCCGCGCACTGCTAAGAAACACCCTCCGCGCGCCGCGGGGAATCCCCCTCGATGCCGCGCATGGGCCAAATCGGACGGGGCATCGAGATGAAAGCCATCGGGCGGGACAGCCTTGGGACACGCCGCACCCTCACGGTCGGCGGTCGCGCTTACGATTATTTCTCCATCCCCGATTCCGCCCGCACCATCGGCGACGTTGCCCGCCTGCCGGTCTGCCTGAAAGTGCTGCTGGAGAACGTGCTGCGCTTCGAGGACGGGCAGGCCTACACCGTCAACGACGCCCGCGCCATAGCCGGCTGGCTGGAGGGCGCCTCCAGCAGCCAGGAAGTGCCGTTCAAGCCGGCGCGCATCCTGATGCAGGATTTCACCGGCGTGCCCGGCGTGGTGGATCTGGCCGCCATGCGCGACGGCATCATCCGCCTCGGCGGCGACCCGCAGAAGGTCAACCCGCTGGTGCCGGTCGATCTGGTGATCGACCATTCGGTCATGGTCGATGTCTCCGGCACTGCGGACAGTTTGCAGCGGAACGTGGACATTGAGTTCGAGCGCAACGGCGAGCGCTATTCCTTCCTGCGCTGGGGCCAGACCGCGTTCGACAATTTCCGCGTGGTGCCGCCGGGCACCGGCATCTGCCACCAGGTGAACCTGGAATACCTCGCCCAGACCGTCTGGACCGCCGAGATCGACGGCACCGTTTTTGCCTATCCCGACACGCTGTACGGCACCGACAGCCACACCACCATGGTGAACGGGCTGGGCGTGCTCGGCTGGGGCGTCGGCGGCATCGAGGCGGAGGCGGCCATGCTCGGCCAGCCGATCGCCATGCTGATCCCCGACGTCATCGGCTTCCGCCTGACCGGGAAACTGCCGGAAGGCGCCACCGCCACCGACCTTGTGCTCACGGTGACCCAGGCGCTGCGCAAAAAGGGCGTGGTCGGCAAATTCGTCGAGTTCTTCGGGCCCGGGCTGAACGACCTGCCGCTCGCCGACCGCGCCACCATCGCCAACATGGCGCCCGAATACGGCGCCACCTGCGGCTTCTTCCCGGTGGACCGCAGCACCATCGACTATCTGCGCCTGTCCGGCCGCGACGAGGACCGCATCGCCCTGGTCGAGGCCTATTGCAAGGCGCAGGGCCTGTGGCGCGACGCCGCGACGCCCGACCCGGTGTTCACCGACACGTTGGAACTCGACCTGTCCAGCGTGCAGCCGAGCCTCGCCGGGCCGAAGCGGCCGCAGGACCGGGTGCTGCTGAAGGACGCCTCCGCCGCGTTCCGCACCGAGCTGACCAAGAGCCTGGGCGTGGCCGCCGGCGATGCCGGGGCGACGGCGCAACCGGAGGGGAAGAACTATCAGATCACCCATGGCGACGTGGTGATCGCCGCCATCACCTCCTGCACCAACACCTCCAACCCCTCGGTGCTGATCGCCGCGGGGCTGGTGGCGCGCAAGGCCCGCGCGCTGGGGCTCACGCCGAAGCCGTGGGTGAAGACCTCGCTGGCGCCGGGTTCGCAGGTCGTCACGGAATATCTCGACGCCGCCGGCCTGAGCGCCGATCTGGACGCGCTCGGGTTCAACACGGTGGGCTATGGCTGCACCACCTGCATCGGCAATTCCGGCCCGCTGGACGAGGCGATCGTCGATGCGGTGGAAGACAACAAGCTGGTGGTGGTGTCGGTGCTCTCCGGCAACCGCAATTTCGAGGGCCGGGTGCACCCGAACGTGCGGGCCAACTACCTGGCCTCGCCGCCGCTGGTGGTGGCCTATGCCCTGCTTGGCACCATGAATGTCGACATCGCCACCGCGCCGATCGGCACCGGAAGCGACGGGTCGCCGGTCTACCTGAAGGATGTGTGGCCGACCAACCAGGAGATCGCCGATATCCTGGCCACCTCGCTGACGCGGGCGCAGTTCCTCAAGCGCTACGGCGAGGTGTTCAAGGGGCCGGCGCAGTGGCAGGCGATCGGGGTGGACGCCGAGTCCGCTACCTATCGCTGGAACGACGGCTCGACCTACGTGAAGAACCCGCCCTATTTCGACGGCATCACGCCCGAGCCGGCGCCGGTCGGCGATATCACCGGCGCGCGCATCCTGGCGGTGCTGGGCGATTCCATCACCACCGACCACATCAGCCCGGCCGGCAACATCCGCAAGACCTCGCCGGCCGGCGAATACCTGCTCGAACGCCAAATTCTCGCCAAGGATTTCAACAGCTACGGCGCCCGCCGCGGCAACCACGACGTGATGATGCGCGGCACCTTCGCCAACATCCGTATCCGTAACGAGATGGTGCCCGGGGTGGAAGGCGGCGTCACCCGCCATCTGCCGTCCGGCGAGCAGATGGCCATCTATGACGCGGCCATGCGCTACCAGCGCGAGGGCGTGCCCCTGGTGGTGATCGGCGGGCGGGAATACGGCACCGGCTCGTCACGCGACTGGGCGGCCAAGGGCACCATGCTGCTGGGGGTCAAGGCGGTGGTGGTGGAGAGCTTCGAGCGCATCCATCGTTCGAACCTGGTCGGCATGGGCGTGCTGCCGCTGACCTTCAAGGACGGCATGGACCGGCGCAGCCTCGGCCTGACCGGCGAGGAAGTGCTGGATATTCTCGGCCTGGAAGACCTGTCGCCGCGCATGGACCTCGACCTGGTGATCCACCGGCCGGACGGGACGACCGATACCGTGAAGGTGCTGTGCCGGGTCGATACGCTGGATGAGGTCGCTTACTACCGGCACGGTGGGATTCTGCACTACGTGCTGCGGGGGATGGCGAAGGCAGCGTAAGGAAGGCCAGGGCTCTGCCCTGGACCCGCCAAGGGGCGAGTGGCCCTTGGAACCCGCTCCTTTAAGGGCCTTCGGCGAAGTAGGGTGAGGAGATGCCGCAACATCTCCTCACCCCGCTTCGCCGAAGGCCCTTAAGTGATGGGGTCCAGGGGCCTCTCGGCCCTTGGCGGGGGTCCAGGGGGCAGAGCCCCCTGGCCTTGCTTAAGCGGCCCGCCGCCGCACCGATCCGGTGATTTCCTGCCGCCGCGTCAGCGACCGCACCCCCACCACCTGGCGCAAATTGCCTTCCACCAGGTGCACCATTTCCGCCGGCATGTCGTGCATGACGATCTCCACCCGCAGATCGCTGCCCTGGCGGACGGACTCGAACGTGTCGGGGGTCAGGTCGCGTTTGGCGAAGGGTTGCAGCAGCCGCGGCAGCAGGCCGGGGCCGGCATCGGCAACGAGGGTGAAACGAACGTCGGCATGCTGGCCCATCAGGGCCCAGGGTTCGAATGACATGGCAGGAAGGCTCCGGACGATGGGAATGGATTGCAGGCGAAGACCGGCCCGGCTGCTCAGGCAGCCGGGAGAGTAATTCGCGCAATCAGGGTCCGAAGGATCATAACCATAATCATACACATATCCGCCGCCTATGGCCACACCCATTCGCGCAGCCGCACCAGCGGGAAGGGGCCGAGCGAGAGGGTGCGGTTTTCCAGCGTCACCGGCACCTCGACCTGCGGGGCGCCGCCCTCCTGCGACGGTCGCGCGAGCAAGCCCAGTACGCCGCCGATCGCCTGGGCCACCCGCGTCCCGAGCACGCCGGAGCCGACCAGCGCGTGCAGCGTGAACTCGTAGCCCTGCACCCGCGCGGTGGCGGCGCCCATCGGCTGCATCTGCTCGTCGAGCGCGGCGGTGGCGCTGGCGGAAAGGCCGAGCGCGCCCCAGGCCAGCGCCAGCCGGCGCACCTCCAGCTTGCCGCCGAAATCGCGCCACGATGCGGCGCGCAGGGCGACGTCGCCGGCGCCCGGCCACGGGCCGCTGAGGGCGGCGTCGAACGACGCCGCGGCGATGTGCGAGCCGATCGGCCAAAGGCGGCCGTGCCGCAGCGGCGGCAGGTTGACGGCCTCGGCGTTGCAGGTCACCGCCAGCGCCGCCTCGCCCCGGGGGGCGGCAGGCCAGGTGTCGGCGTGCAGGGCGATGGCGGCGATGTCCAGCGCCCCGGTGGCCAGGGCGATGTGCAGCCCGGCGGCGGTGAGGTCGAGCGGTCCCCGTTCGGCCGCGCCGGCGTTGAGCGGGATGCTCAGCTCGAACCGGTCCGCGGCGAAGCCGAATTCCGGCAGCTTGGACAGGCGCAGACTCTGTTGGCCGGACAGCCGGATTCGCAGCACGCCCGGCCGTAGCAGCGCAACCGACAGTTCGGCCTCGCCCGCCCGCCAGGACAGCCCGCCCGGCACGTCCTTGTCGCCGCCGGCGAGCACCGGATCGGCCAGCCGGACGGCAGCCGCGAACGGCCAGCCGGCGCGCACCGGCGGGCCGGCGGAAGCGGTCCAGCCGGCGGCGCGACGGCGTATCTGCCAGGCCGTCAGTTCGTTCTGCAGCCGCGCGGTGGCGACCATCCACAGGACGGTATGGGCGACCGCCAGCACGGCCAGAACGGCCAGGACGGCGAGTTGCAGGCGGCGGGATACTGTCATGCCAGAGACTTATAGGCCGATTGCGCGGTGGCGGGATACCTGGCATGCGGCGGTCCGGTTGGCTGTGGAGCGTACCATCCCCAGTCGGTTTCGCCCGGCGCAACGCGGCATTAATTCATCGTCAGCCATTTGTTTATTAATCAATTAGGAAAGTCGGACCGGCTGATTTTGCACGTTTGGGCAGGTCTCGCCCACAGAGTTATCCACAGGTTGTCCACGCCGCAGCGCAGCATAGCCCTCGGCATAGGCCTGCTCGAGCCGCGCCATCAGCGCCTCGCGCGGCAGGCCGGTGGGCAGCGGCGGCAGGATGGCGATGCGGATCGTGCCGGCTTGCTTGCGGAAGGCGCGGCGTCCCCAGAAATGGCCGGAATCGGTGGCGACCGGAATGATCGGCAGGCCGGTGCGGGCCGCCAGCGCGGCCACGCCGGGGTGCAATTTGGTGCGCAGGCCAGGGGCGACGCGGGTGCCTTCGGGGAAAATCACGATCTGCTGCCCGGCGGACGCCGCTTCCCCGGCGCGGCGGATCAGCTCGCGCATGGCTGCGGCCCCGGCGGAGCGGTCCACCGGAATCATGCCGCCGCGCACCAGCAACCCGCCGAACAGCGGCAGGCGGGTCAGCTCGCGCTTGAGTACGTTGAACGCAGTCCGGCACCAGGACCAGCCAGACCAGCGTATCGAAGGCGGATTGGTGCATCGGCGCGATCAGCGCCGCGCCGGCGGGCAGGTGCTCGCGGCCGGTGACCACATAATCGATGCCGCAGAGCAGGCGCAGCCCGCCCAGCAGCGTTCTGGCCCACAACCGCGCCCCGTCCATCACCGCGCGCGGGCGGCGCGCGAACACGGCCACCCCGATGCTGAACACGGTGGTGGTGCCGTACAGCCAGACACTGAATGCCAGCGAGCGGAGCCAGATCATCCGCCGATCCTTTCCTCGTGCGGCGGCCGGTCCTCGCGGGACGGCGCCGGATGTAGTTCGCCGCGCGAGCCGAGGGCGGACAACCCGCCTTCGGCCGCCAGCCATTTGGTGTATTCGCTGGCCAGCAGGCGCAGCGCGGTCAGGCCGGGCTGGCGCATCGCCGGCGGCAGCACCGGCACCGGATACAGGGCCACCTCGGGCAGCGCCCGCGACAGCTCGGCGAGCGCGCGCGGCATGTGATAGCCGGCGGTGACCACGATCAGCGCGTGCAGCCCGTTGGCGCGCGCCCATTCGGCCGTCTCGGCGGCGTTGCCATGGGTCGAGGCGGCGGCGCGGCCCAGCGTGACCCGGTCGCTCAGGTCCGGATCGACGCCGGCGCGGCGGGCCAGGGCGGCGAAATCGAGGGCGCCGCCCACGCCGGAGATCAGCAGCACCCGCGCGCGCCCCTCCGCCAGCAGCTTCAGGGCGGTGGCGACGCGCTCGGCGCCGCCGGTCAGCGCGACGATGCCGTCGGCCGTCGCCGGCGGCTCGACGGTGACCCAGGCGGCGTGCAGGAACCAGACGAAGCCGGCTGCCCAGGCGAGCGCCAGCACGGCCGGCAGCGCCATTACCAGCGCCAGCCGCTTGCCGCTCATGGCAGACCCGTCACGGCAGCCGCCGCAGCCAGCTGCGGACGGTGCCCTGCGCGGTCAGCAGGCCGATCAGCGCCGCGGCCAGGGGCAGCGCCGGCAGCGCCAGCCAGAGCGGCGCCGGCAAGGCGGCCAGCAGGGCCAGGCCGGACGGGTCGGCATGGTCGGCGCCGGCATGGTCGGCTCCGGCGGGGGCGGCACCGAAAGGGGCGGCGAGCGAGGCGAGTGCCAGCAGCACCGGCAGCGCCGCCAGCGCGCCGAGCAGGCCGCCCGCCGCCGCCAGCACGGTGGCGCGGCCGGCGAAGCGTCCGGCGATGTAGCCGTCGGTGGCGCCCAGCCCATGCACGATCTCGATCGCGTCACGCCGGGCCGCCAGGCCCGCGCGGGTGGCGATGGCGACGACCGCGGCGGCAACTGCGGCCACCACTGCCAGCGCCAGCCACGCGCAGGCCTGCAGGCTGGCGGCCAGCAGGCCGAGCCGCGCCACCCACAGCGCGTGGCTTTCCGTCAGCGTGCCCGGCACCAGCGTGGCCAGGGTGGCGGCAAGCAACTCCGGGCCGGGGGCGCCAGGGGCCAACCGCACCGCGATCACCGCCGGCAGCGGCAACGACAGGCGTTCGGCGCCGCTGCCCAGCCAGGGCCGCAACAGGTCGGCCAGCTCGCCGTCGGAGAGCGCACGGACGCTGGCCACGCCGGGCGCCGTGCGCAATACCGTCAGGGCCCTGTCGAGCCGGGTCTGCCCGCCTTCCAGCACGCCCGGGCGCGGCACCTGCACGGTCAGCGCCGAGCCCGCGCCCTCCTGCCAGTGCACCGCCAGCGCCCGCGCGCCGACCACCCCGGCCAGTGCCAGCGCCGCCAGGAAGGCCATCGCCGCCACCAGCAGCGGCAACATGCGGTCGCCCAGTACCCGGCGCAGGCCGAGATCGTCGAACCGCGCCCGGCGGAGCGGATTTCTAGCCACGCCCGGTCAGCCTGTCGTTGGTCATCCTGTCGTTGGTCAGCCTGCCGTTGGCGAGGCGCAGGGCGGTGCCGGGGTGGCGGGCCACCAGCGCATCGTTGTGAGTGGCGATGACCACCGTGGTGCCCAGGCGGTTCAGTTCCTTCAGCATCACCATCAGCCGCTCCGCCTGGGCGTCGTCGAGGTTGCCGGTCGGCTCGTCGGCCAGCAACAGAGAAGGGCGGCCAACCACGGCGCGGGCGATGGCAACCCGTTGCTGCTCGCCGCCGGAGAGTTGGGCGGGGCGGGACTGCGCTTTCTGCTGCAGCCCGACCCAGGTCAGGATCTCGGTGACATCGGCGCGGATCTGGCCTTCCGGCCGGCCGGCGATGCGCAGCGGCAGGGCGACGTTGTCGTAGGCCGATAAATGCGGCAGCAGGCGGAAATCCTGGAACACCATGCCGATGCGCCGGCGCAGCACCGGCAGCGCGCCGCGCTCGGCCTGGCCGACCTCGGTGCCCATCACGGTCAGCCGTCCGCTGGTGGGACGGACCGCCAGATGCAGCAGACGCAGCAGGCTGGTCTTGCCAGCGCCGGACGCGCCGAGCAGCCAGCGGAAACCACCCTCCGGGATGGTGAAACTGAGGCCACGCAGGACATCGGTGCCGGCCGGGGGGTACTTCAGGCCTACACTTTCCAAATGCACCATGGTTGGTGTTCTGCCACCGAAGCGTCCCGTGCCGGAAGGGGAGCAAGAAAGGAAGGCCAGGGCTCTGCCCTGGACCCGCCAAGGGGCAGTGGCCCCTTGGAACCCGTTCATTAAGGAAGGGTGGCCCGCGCAAAGCCATCGCCGTTCTGGTTTCCCGCTGTGGTTGCAACCGCGGCGGGCCGCTCCCAATATCGCGCCGACACGAGAGGGACCAGGATGCGACTGAACTGCCCGTCCTGCACGGCCGCCTACGACGTGCCCGAGGCCCGGCTCGGCAGCGGCCCACGGCGCCTGCGCTGCACCCGCTGCAAGCATGTCTGGACGTTGTACCCGCCGGCGCCACCGCCCGAGCCGCCGCCCTTGTTCGCCGCGCCGCAATTCCCGCTGGCGGCGGGTTTTCCCGACTATGAGGAAGCGCCGGAAAAGCCGATCCTGGATCAAAGGGCGATGCTGGCCTGGGCGGCGAGCCTGCTGCTGCTTGTCGGGCTCGCGGTCGCCGCGGTGCAGTTCCGGGGCGAGGTCATGCACATTTGGCCGCCAAGTCAGCGGCTGTATGCGGCGTTCGGTGCCACGCCGGATTGAACGGACAGAGGTCACCGAAGGCTGGAGCGGGTGAAGGGAATCGAACCCTCGTATGCAGCTTGGGAAGCTGCCGTTCTACCATTGAACTACACCCGCAGCCCGGCGCGTCGGCTTTTATAGGCAGCGGACCACGCCGGCGCAACGCTGCCATTGACTGCGCCGCTTGCGGGGTTCATAGGACGGTCATCGGGTTTGCCCGATCTCGGTGATTTGCGTCCTCGTGATTTGTCCGGCCGGATTGCGGCGAGGTGAAACAAGCGCGCTAAAGAGGCCCAGCGGCGTTGCCCGGCTTGCCGGCGGCAACCCACCGCGGCTCCGACGGTCGGCCCACCCGATTCGAGGGCCAGATAACCCCATGGCAACGTCCCCCGCCTATCGTCCCGCCACCCTGCTGGTGCAGGGCGGCATCGAGCGCAGCCACTACGGCGAGACCGCCGAAGCGCTGTTCCTCACCTCCGGCTTTGTCTACGACAACGCCGAGCAGGCCGAGGCCACATTCAAGGCCAGTATTGACCATTACCAATACTCGCGTTTCAGCAACCCCACCGTGGCGATGCTGGAACGCCGGCTGGCGCTGATCGAAGGCGCGGAGGCGTGTTGCGCCACCGCCAGCGGCATGGCGGCGGTGAACGCGGCGTTGCTCGCGCATCTGAAGGCGGGCGAGCGGGTGGTCGCCTCGCGGGCGCTGTTCGGCGCCTGCCACTGGATTGTCTCCACCCTGCTGCCGCGCCTGGGCATCGCCAGCGAATTCGTCGATGGCGCCGATCTGGACCAGTGGCGCGCGGCGCTGGCGCGGCCGGCGGCGCTGGTGCTGCTGGAATCGCCGTCCAACCCGATGCTGGAAATCGTCGATCTGCGCGCGGTGGCCGAGCTGGCGCATGCGGCCGGCGCCATCGTGGTGGTGGACAACGTGTTCGCCACACCGCTGCTGCAGAAGCCGTTGCAGTTCGGCGCCGACGTGGTTGTCTACTCGTGTACCAAGCATATCGACGGCCAGGGCCGCGTGCTGGGCGGCGCGGTGCTGGGCAGCAAGAAATGGATCGAGGAGATTCTGCAGCCCTTCGTGCGCAACACCGGGCCGGTGCTGTCGGCGTTCAATGCCTGGCTGCTGCTGAAGGGGCTGGAGACGCTGGCGCTGCGGGTAACCGCCGCCTGCCGAAGCGCCGCCGCGATCGCCGATTTTCTCGCCGCGCAACCCGCCATTGCGCGGGTGTGGTACCCCACCCGCGCCGACCATCCGCAGCGCGCGCTGGCGATGGCGCAGGCCAGCGACGGCGGCACCATGGTGACCTTCGAGCTGGCCGGCGGCAAGGAAGCCGCGTTCCGGCTGCTGAATGCGCTGCTTCTGGTGCGGGTTTCCAACAATCTCGGCGATTCCAAGTCGCTGATCACCCATCCCGCCACCACCACGCACATGAAGATCGGCGAGGCGGAGCGGGCGCGGCTGGGCATTACCGACGGGGTGGTGCGGCTGTCGGTCGGGCTGGAGGATGTCGAGGACCTCAAGGACGATTTCGCCCGCGCGCTCGCAACTCTGGGAAACCCTGCCGCAGCGTAGCCCCTGGACAAGGGCCCGGCGCGCGGTGTGTCATCGCCGCCGCCGGGCCGGCTGCCCGCGGACGCGCCATGACCGAAACCTACAGCCTGACCACGCGGGAGATCCGCGTCAGCGTGCAGTCGTTCTTCCTGGCCGATCAGTCGCGGCCGGAGGATGGGACCTTCATGTGGGCCTACCGCATCCGCATCGAGAACCGCGGCCGCGAACCGGTGCAACTGCTGCGCCGCAGCTGGAGCATCACCGACGCGCATGGCCGCACGCAGACGGTCAAGGGCGCCGGCGTCATCGGCCAGCAGCCGGTGCTGGAGCCGGGGGAAAGCTTCGAATATACCTCCGGCACGCCGCTGGAGACACCGTCGGGGTTCATGGTGGGCAAGTACCACATGGTGGCGACGCCGAGTCCGGCGAGGCATTCGACGTGGCGATTCCCGCGTTCAGCCTGGACAGCCCGCACCAGGACAGCCGGCTGCATTGAACGGGGTTGCTCGTTCCTGCGGCGACGGATTAGCCGTCGCGCCCGCCTTGCGGGTTGGCGGGATTGCCCCATATGCCGTTCAGGTGGCCGGATAAGACACCATCAGGCGCTTTACTGCGCGCCTTATTCGCTGCTTGGCAAACAACTGGCCCGAGGAAATTTTCCAGTGAACATCGCCACTTCTCCCCAAGGTCTGGCGCCTGTTTCGGCCGGCGCATCAATGCGGCCGACGCGCGAGGAAGCCGAGGCGGCGGTGCGCACATTGCTACTCTGGGCCGGCGACGATCCGAATCGAGAGGGGCTGCTGGGCACGCCGGACCGGGTGGTGCGTTCCTATGACGAGTTTTTCGGCGGCTACCGGGTCGATCCGGTGGCGCTGCTGGAGCGCACCTTCGAGGAAACCGACGGCTACGACGAAATCGTGCTGCTGCGCGACATCAGGCTGGAGAGTTATTGCGAGCACCATATGGTGCCGATCATCGGCCGCGCGCACGTGGCGTATCTGCCGCATCGCCGCGTGGTGGGGATCAGCAAGCTGGCCCGCGTGGTCGATGCCTATGCCAAGCGGCTGCAGATTCAGGAGAAGCTGACGGCGCAGATCGCCAACACGATCAACGACGTGTTGCAGCCCCGCGGCGTGGCGGTGATTGTCGAGGCGCAGCATCAGTGCATGACCACGCGCGGCATACACAAGCCCGGCGTTTCGATGGTCACCAGCCGCATGCTCGGCGCGTTCCGCGACGACCCCAGCACCAGGCGGGAATTGCTGGCAATGGTAGGCCGCTCAACTGTGAGCGGAATAGACTAAAAGTAGTGGGTTCCAACGGGCTACTGCCCCTTGGCGGGTCCAGGGCAGAGCCCTGGCCTTCCTTGCTTACTTTATTTATTTACGCGTAATCCCCCACCCCTTCCGGCACCGTCGCAGGCGCCGGCGGCGTGGGTGCCGGGGTTGTTCCAAGCACTTTGTTGCTGGTCCACGGGCTTTCCACCGCCAGTTCATCGAACCGCGCCTTGATGCGGCGGTTGAGTTCGCGCGCCACCGCCCAGCGCTGGGCCGGCACGGTCTTGATGCGGGTGCGCAGCACCACCGCGTTGTCGAGGAACTTCTCCACCCCCATCACGTCGAGATCGTCGCGGATGGCGCTTTCCCAGCGCGGTTCGGCGCGCATGTCGCCCGCGACCTCGCGCACCAGCACGGCGATGCGGTCGGGGTCCTCGTTCAGCCCGACGCTGACATCGACCACCGCGTAGCCGAAATCGCGGGTCTGGTTGGTCACGGTGGTGACCGCGCTGAACGGCACGATGTGCACCGAGCCGTCCAGCGCGCGCAGCCGGATGGTGCGGATCGACAGCGCCTCCACGGTGCCGGACAAGCCGCCGAGGCTGACCACGTCGCCGACCTGCATGGTGTTTTCCAGCAGCAGGAACAGGCCGGTGATGATGTCCTGCACCAGTTTCTGCGAGCCGAAGCCGATGGCCAGGCCGATCACGCCGGCGCCGGCCAGGAGGGGGCCGATGTTGACGCCGATATCGCTCAGCACCATCAGCCCGGCGACGGTGCAGATGCTGACCAGCAGGGTGGTGCGCAGCATCGGCAGCAGGGTGCGCAACCGGGCGGAGCGGGCGGCCTGGGCCTCGCGCGCCAGCCGGGCCAGGTGGCGCTGGATGGCGATGTTGGCGGCTTCCCACACCGCCAGCGCGATCAGCAACGTGGTGCCGATGGTGCCGATCGCGCCGACGATGCGCCCGCCCAGCGCGCCGCCGCGGAACCAGGAAAAGGCGTTGATCCCCCAGGCCTGGAACAGCGCCACCACGGCGACCGCGGTGATCACGGCGGTGATCAGCGCATGGCCGAGCGGCTGGTAGCTGCGCGCGCGCGCTTCCAGCCCGGGGTGACGGGCGGCGGTTTCGGGGGAGATGCGCAGCGCGCGGTCGAGCGCGCCATAGGTGGCGACGGCGAGCAGCCGGGCCAGCGCGACCACCAGGCCGGTCGACACCACCACCCGCAGCAGGTGGGAAAAGCCGTTCGGCACTTCCAGCGCCCAGACCAGCCAGAGCGCGCCAAGGTAGAAAATGGCGGCCACGTGCCACAGCGCGGCGATTCGGTTGCGTGCCGTCGCCAGCGGCCCGGTGCGTTCCTCGGACGCGCGGATCAGGGCGGCGACCGGGGTGCGGGTTTGCAGCACGATGGTGACCAGGCAGACCAGCACCACCATCGAGACCAGCTTGAGCAGCGCCTCGTAGGCGATGTGATACAGGCCGAACAGCCGGCCGATCTCGGCGGTCGCGGTGCCGAACACCACAATGGCGGCGAGCCGGCGGGTCCAGGACAGCACATAGGCGGCGCCACGGTCGGAGAGCGGCACCAGCCGCAGGCGGGGGCGGCGCGGCGCAACCAGCAGACGCATGACAGCGATGATCAGGCTGCAGGCAACCGTGGCATGCAGCACGCCGAGGATGACCAGCCGCGTGGTGTAGCTGTCGGCGAGCCGCGTTTCCGCCATGACATAGCCGACCGCCAGCAGCACCAGTACCGGCAGGATGTCGAGCAGAAAGCGGCCGAACGCAAAGGGCAGCCGGCGCAGCAGCAGCAGCGCCGGCCCTGGGCGGCGGGGTTTTCCGGTCTGGCCGGGCTCGGCTTCGGCCTCGGCGGGGCCGGCCTGGTCCGCTGGCTCGGCGGCCGGGCTGTCCGGGGCGGCGCGCTCCAGGGCGCTCGCCGGGCGGCGCAGGGCGCGGCGCGTGGCCACGCCGGCGGCAAAACCGGCGGCCAGCACCAGCAGCAGCCGCCATCCGGCGGCGAGCACCTGCTGCTGACGGTCGGCATTGGTGGTGAACTGGACCAGCCAGTTGCCGAGGGTGCGAAAATCGACCACCGCCTCGGCATTGGCGACGATGTCGTCGGACAGGCGCTCCAGGCGCTCGGACATGCCGGTGAGGATCTGCGCGCCGACGCTGTCGGGGGCGAGCGGCAGGGGGAGCTCCTTCTTCTCCGGCGGCGGGGTCAGGATGGCGGGCAGCTCGGCGGCGGCATGCTCCGGCGTGGCGGCGGCGGGTGGCGGCGCGGTGCGGGCGATCGCGTCGAGCACGGCGATGAGCTGGGCGCGCCTGGCGTCGTCGCGCAACAGGTCGAGCGCGGTCTGCGCCTGGGCCGGTGTGGGCGGCGCCTGGGCGGCGGCCGGGCCGGCCACCCAGCCCAGGGCGAGCAACAGCGCGAGAACGAGGGCGAGCCAGGAGCGGGTCATGCCGGCAGGCGGACCATGCACGGGGCGGGGATGTCAACCGCGCTGCGGGAAGGAAAGCAAGGAAGGCCGGGGCTCTGCCCTGGACCCGCCAGGGGCGACGGCCCCCTGTTCCCAAGAACCTTAAGTAACGGGTTCCAAGGGCCTCTCGGCTCTTGGCGGGTCCAGGGCAGAGCCCCGGCCTTCCTTGCTTTTCTTCCCGAGCCCGGTTTGACATCCGCCCCAGGCGGCAACTAAGGTCCGCCGTTCTATTGCACGTGCGAAGAGTTCGGGCGTGTACCCCGGGTCGCGGGGGCGTCGCCTGTCAGGGGAAGACCTCCGTCCCGGATCCCGTCCGGCAAGCTCAGGAAGCGGCGTCACGCCATGAAGATCCTCGTCCCCGTCAAGCGGGTCGTAGACTACAACGTCAAGGTCAGGGTGAAGTCGGACGGCACCGGGGTGGAGACCTCCGGGGTCAAGATGTCGATGAACCCGTTCGACGAAATCGCCGTCGAGGAAGCCGTCCGGCTGAAGGAAAAGGGCGTCGCCACCGAAATCGTCGCCGTGTCGCTGGGCCTGCCCGCCTGCGCCGAGACCATTCGCACCGCGCTCGCCATGGGCGCCGATCGCGGCATCCTGGTCGAGACGGATGTGGCGCTGGAGCCGCTGGCGGTGGCCAAGCTGCTGAAGGCGCTGGTGGATCGCGAGCAGCCGCAGCTGGTCATCCCGGGCAAGCAGGCGATCGACGACGACATGAACGCCACCGGCCAGATGCTGGCCGCGCTGCTGGGTTGGCCGCAGGGCACGTTCGCCAGCAAGGTCACGGTGCAGGACGGCACCATCACCGTCACCCGCGAAGTGGATGGCGGGCTGGAGACAGTGGCGCTGCCGCTGCCGGCGGTCATCACCGCCGATCTGCGGCTGAACGAGCCGCGCTATGCCAGCCTTCCCAACATCATGAAGGCGCGCAAGAAGCCGATCGAGACGATCAGGCCGGCCGATCTCGGCGTCGATCCGGCGCCGCGGCTCGCGGTCCTGAAAGTGGTCGAGCCGCCGAAGCGCCAGGCCGGCAAGAAAGTGGCCTCGGTCGCCGAGCTGGTGGCGAAGCTGCGCACCGAAGCGAAGGTGATCTGAGCCATGACGTCCCTGGTTTTCCTCGATCACGACGGGGCGGCGATCAAGCAGCCCTCGCGCTCGGCGGTGGCGGCGGCGCTGAAGCTGGGTGAGGTGCACGTGCTGGTGGCCGGGCACGGCGTGCAGGCGGCGGCCGAGGCGGCGGCGAAGCTGCCCGGCGTGGCCCGCGTGCTGCTGGCCGATGCGCCGGAACTCGACCATCTGCTCGCCGAGCCGGTTTCGGCGCTGCTGGTTTCGCTCGCGCCTGGCTATAGCCACCTGCTGGCGGCGGCGAGCGCGGTGGGCAAGAACGTGATGCCGCGCGTGGCTGCCCTGCTGGACGTGCAGGTGATCAGCGACATCGCCGCGGTTGAAGGACCCGACACCTTCGTGCGCCCGATCTATGCCGGCAATGCACTGGCGACGGTGCGCAGCGCCGACACGAAACTGGTGCTGACGGTGCGCGCGGCCAGTTTCGACCCGATCCCGGCCGTGGGCGGCAACGCACCCGTCGAGACGGTGCCGACCGGCGATCTGCCCAACCCGGGTCGCTTCGTCTCGGCCGAGCTGACCAAAAGCGAACGCCCGGAGCTGACCGCCGCGCGGGTGGTGATCTCCGGCGGGCGCGGCATGCGCAGCGGTGAGAATTTCCGTCTGCTCGATGCGATCGCTGACAAGCTCGGCGCGGCCGTCGGCGCGAGCCGGGCCGCGGTCGATGCGGGCTTCGTGCCCAACGACTACCAGGTTGGCCAAACCGGCAAGATCGTCGCCCCGGAGCTTTACATCGCCGTGGGCATCTCCGGGGCCATCCAGCACCTTGCCGGCATGAAGGACAGCAAGGTGATCGTGGCGATCAACAAGGACGAGGAAGCGCCGATCTTTCAGGTCGCCGATTACGGTCTGGTCGCCGATCTGTTCACCGCGCTGCCCGAGCTGGCGGCCGAGCTGGAGCGCTCCTGAATGAACATCGACCTCGTTGCGGCCCCGGTTGCCGCCGACGCCCAGACGGAGCGCCCCGCGATCGCCCGGGTGGGGGTGATCGGGGCGGGGCAGATGGGCAACGGCATCGCCCATGTCTGCGCCGTCGCCGGCCTGCCGGTGGTGCTGCTGGACGTCAAGCAGGAGGCGCTGGACAAGGCCCTGGTCACCATGGGCCGCAACATGGACCGCCAAATTCATCGCAACGTCATCACCGCCGACGACAAGGCGGCGGCGCTGGCGCGCGTCTCCGCCACCACCGACTACGCCGCTTTCGGCGCGTGCGACCTGGTGATCGAGGCGGCGACGGAGAAGGAGGAGATCAAGAAGGCGGTCTTCCGCACCCTGCTGCCGCATATCAAGCCGTCCTGCATGGTGGCCTCGAACACCTCGTCGATCTCGATCACCCGGCTCGGCGCCGCCACCGACCGGCCGGGCAAGTTCATCGGCATGCACTTCATGAATCCGGTGCCGGTGATGAAGCTGGTGGAGATCATCCGCGGCATCGCCACCGACGAGCCAACCTTCCAGGCGGTGCTGGCGCTGGCGCACCATCTGGGCAAGACCACCGCGGTGGCCGAGGATTTCCCCGCCTTCATCGTCAACCGCATCCTGGTGCCGATGATCAACGAGGCGGTCTATGCGCTGTATGAGGGCGTCGGCTCGGTCCCGGCGATCGACAGCGCCATGCGGCTGGGCGCCAACCACCCGATGGGGCCGCTGGAACTGGCCGATTTCATCGGGCTGGATACCTGCCTGAGCATCATGCAGGTGCTGTATGAGGGGTTGTCGGACAGCAAATACCGGCCCTGTCCGTTGCTGGTGAAGTATGTCGAGGCGGGCTGGCTGGGGCGTAAGACCAACCGCGGGTTCTACGACTATACGCAGACGCCGCCGCGGCCGACGCGGTAGCATCGGGGCGTATCCAGGCCGGATCCCCAGGGGGTTCTGCTCGCCCCTGCGAGGAGCGGGCGAATGGCATCTGCCCCGTTGGTACCTTAGTGGTATTGGGGCATATGGGGCGACGGCGCCCTTGCGGGCCAGGGCAGGCCCGGCCTGCTTGACGAAAGGAAGAGGGTGAAGAAGGCATTGGTTTGCGGTGCCGGCGGGTTCATCGGCGGGCACCTGGTCAAGCGCCTCAAGCAGGAGGGGTTCTGGGTCCGCGGCGTTGACCTGAAGGTCCACGAATTCGCCGAGAATTCCGCCGACGACTTCATGATCGGCGATTTGCGTAGCCAGGACATCTGCCGCGCGGCGCTCGATACGCGCTTCGACGAGGTCTATCAGCTCGCCGCCGATATGGGCGGGGCCGGTTTCGTGTTCACCGGCGAGAACGACGCCGAGATCATGCACAACTCGGCGATGATCAACCTCAACGTGCCCGACGCCTGCCGCCAGCGCGACATCCGCGCCCTGTTCTATTCCTCCTCGGCCTGCGTCTATCCGGCGTACAATCAGCACGATCCCGACAACCCGACATGTTGCGAGGAGTCGGCCTGTCCGGCCGCGCCGGACAGCGAATACGGCTGGGAGAAGCTGTTCGGCGAGCGGCTGTATCTCGCCTATCGCCGCAACCATGGCATGGACATCCATATCGCGCGCTACCACAACATCTTCGGCCCCGAAGGAACCTGGACGGGCGGGCGCGAGAAGGCGCCGGCGGCGATCTGCCGCAAGGTCGCGATGGCGAACAGCGGCGATGCC
>CAVYBZ010000029.1:0-87320 GCA_963766815.1 uncultured Alphaproteobacteria bacterium
GACTACGAATCTGGGGGTCGAGAGTTCGAATCTTTCCCGGTGCGCCATTTAAATCAAGGGCTTAGGCCCGAAATCGCAATAGTGTTAAGACGTTTGTCCCTGTACCTGGGGCAGGTTGCTGATGATATGGGCTAGTCTTGGGACGGCGAGCGCCCGGGCGCTTGCAGGCGCCCAATTCGTTCACAACCTCAATCACTTTCGCCGATATGGCGGGCCCGCCAATCTTTTCTACAGGCTCACGTGTGCGATGTCGCCTTCTCAACCCCCGGCTGGCGTCATGATTGTCGCCAGAATCTCGCCTGCCCGCTGGCATTGCTCTGCGCTGACGTTGCGATGAGTGGCAGCCCGCACGGTGCGCGGCGCAAAGGCAAGAACCATAACGCCCATCTCTTTGGCTCGCCGCACCACAGTTTCCGCGTCGGGCAGGCCTGCGGGCAAGCGAAAAACCACAATGTTTGTCTGCACCGTCGCGAGGTCGATGTCCGCCTCTGTCTCAGCGATGCGTTCCGCAATCGCCCGCGCATTCGCGTGGTCCTCGGCTATGTGCGCCGAGCCTTGATCCAGCGCATACAGGCCGGCGGCCGCAAGTATTCCGGATTGCCGCATGGCGCCGCCTAACATACGCCGGGCGCGGGCGGCGCGGCGGATCGCTTCCGCCCGGCCAGCTATGAGGCTGCCAACGGGACAGCCCAGCCCCTTCGACAGGGAGACCGAGACCATATCGAAGGGGCCGGCCAATTCCGACGGAGACCGCCCGCTAGCCGCCGACGCATTAAACAGCCGCGCCCCGTCCAAATAGGTAGCGACGCCGAGCGTGCGGGCCGCCGCGCAGATGGCCACGATGTCCTCTTGCGGGAAAACCACGCCCCCGCCCCGGTTATGCGTGTTTTCGATGGCGACCAGCGTTGTAGGTGGAAACACCATATGTCCTGGGGGCTTGTACGCCGCCCTAAAGGCTGCCTCGTCGAATGTGCCGCCCTGGCCGGCGACGGTGAACTGAACGCCGGCGTTGGCGGCGGAAGCGCCGGATTCGTGCCAAACGATATGCGCCTCCGACCCTACGACGGCGTCGTCTCCCGGACGCGTCATCACCCTGAGGCCGATCTGATTAGCCATGGTTCCGCTCGGCACGAACAGCGCGGCCTCTTTGCCTAGCAATGCAGAAATCCGTTCCTGCAGCCGGTTAACGGTGGGATCTTCTCCATACTGGTCGTCGCCAACTTCTGCGCGCGCCATCGCCGCCCGCATAGCCTGTGATGGCCGCGTGACAGTATCCGAGCGCAGGTCGATCAAATCCATCCCGGGCGCTTCCTCCATTCGATGCGGGTTAGTCCCGGCATGCGTCAAAAAATCCTCGTCGCTGATCCGGACATCAGAACTATCACTCTTGCAAATATAACTGGCCCACCAAATAAGGCTACCTCATTTGCGACGGCGAAACTTATCACTCTCCGTCATCCGATGGCGACTTAATCGCGTGGGGATCGATCATCCACAAAAGCCAGCCGCATTTAAAGCGGACCTTCTGCTTCTCCTCGTCTTTTAATAACCCGTATAGATCTTCGCAATTTTGGTCATAAACTTTCTTTTTTACGCAGGCGCTACGATATTGTTTCGGGTAACTCTCCTGCCTTTCGGGAGGGGCTCCCAACATTTTCGTCGGCGAAATCACCAGCTAGCCCGCCTCTGCTAGAATCCATCTACAAAAAAAGGATATTACTGGCATACAGTTTCTAGATGTAGTTTGAAATGATGATATTTCATAAGGGGGGTGTTCGCTTTGTGAACAGGCTTCTCCTTCGATGAACGCCGCACGATATTTGCAAATGAGCCCAATCAAAGCTAAAATATACTGCAAAACGCCATTGTTGAACGGTCATCAACGCGCATAGACCAGCCGAGTTTGTGGCCTTCCTATGCAAACGGCGCCATAAAATATTACCTTAAGCAAATAGAGAGTCAAATAACACCGCTTGCGCTGTACTTGGTCTTTTTTTTGGTGCTTACGATTCCAGATCAGACCCTCGAACTCTATAGATATACTGTTCAATCTTTTGCAATTTGGTATGATAG
The DNA here is from genome assembly GCA_963766815.1 of uncultured Alphaproteobacteria bacterium. Classification (GTDB taxonomy): domain Bacteria; phylum Pseudomonadota; class Alphaproteobacteria; order Rhizobiales; family Rhodomicrobiaceae; genus Rhodomicrobium. The sequence continues at coordinate 2,074 of CAVYBZ010000029.1, forward strand.
TGATTTTGAAAAAACAAAGGGAATGATAGAGGTTATTATATTTTCTTTATCAGACGCGCCTCGGTAAGCCGCCCGCGGCAGCGCTCCATGACAACATGGAGGATACTGAGACCTTCGCCGGAGAGGCCATGCAAGCCCGGCCGGCAGACGCATGAAAGCCACGCGGTCCAACCCAGGGTTATTGCGCTATCCCTCCAGGCGGTCTACAAACGCGCGTCATCAGACAAGCAAAGGGGTTGGACTTACCGTGTCCAAGCATATCGACGAACGGCACGATTGGACGCGCGCCGAAGCGCAAGCTATTTACGGCCAACCGTTCAATGAGCTTCTTTTCAAAGCGCAGACCGTTCACCGCCACTATTTCGATCCGAACCAGGTGCAGCTGAGCCGCCTTCTGAACGTGAAGACGGGCGGCTGCCCCGAGGATTGCGCCTATTGCAGCCAGTCCGCCCATCACAGCACGGGCTTGTCCGCCTCCAAACTGATGGAGGTCGAGCGCGTCATTGAGGAGGCGCGGAAAGCGAAAGCGGCGGGCGCGTCGCGCTACTGCATGGGGGCGGCATGGCGAAGCCCGAAGGCGAGGGATCTCGATGTGATCTGCGCGATGGTTCGAGGCGTGAAGGCGCTCGGGATGGAAACCTGCATGACGCTCGGGATGCTGTCGAGCCGCGACGCCGAGCGCCTCAAATTCGCGGGCCTCGATTATTACAATCACAACATCGACACCTCCGAGCGCTTTTATAGCGAAATCGTCACCACGCGCAGTTTCGCCGACCGGCTGGATACGCTGGAGCGCGTGCGGGAGGCTGGCATCAAGGTTTGCTGCGGCGGCATCCTTGGCATGGGGGAGGAGCCCACGGATCGCGTCGACATGCTGGTGACGCTCGCGAATCTGCCGCAGCATCCCGAGAGCGTGCCGATCAACCTGTTGATCCCCATCGATGGCACTCCGCTCGAAAAAGCGCCGCCGCTCGACGCCATCGCCTTCGTGCGCACCATCGCGCTCGCGCGGATCATGATGCCGCGCTCCATGGTCCGGCTGTCGGCGGGGCGGTCCGCCATGAGTGACGAGTTGCAGGCCCTGTGCTTCTTCGCCGGCGCAAACTCGATCTTCATGGGCGACACGCTCCTGACCGCCGGAAACCCGGCTGAGGACAAGGACGCAGCGCTTTTCTCGAAGCTTGGCCTGTCGCCCATGCCGGTAGAACAGCTAGCAGACCATGCCCACGCCCTATGAAGACGCGTTAGCCGGGCTGAAGGAACGCGGGCGGCTGCGCCAGCTCGCCCTTCCGGCAGGCTACGATTTCACCTCCAACGATTATCTCGCGCTCGCGGATTTGCCCGAGCTGAAGGAGGCTGTCCGGTCCGCGCTCGGCCGGGGCGTCGCCGTTGGCGCTGGAGGGTCGCGGCTTTTGCGCGGCAATGACCCGGAGCATGAAAGCCTGGAAGCGGACGCCGCCGCCTTTTTCGGCTCCGAAACGGCGCTTTATTTCAGCAGCGGCTTTTCCGCGAATTACGCGCTGTTCGCGGCCTTGCCGCAGCGCGGCGATCTCGTCGTCTACGACGCGCTCATCCACGCCAGCGCACACGATGGAATGCGCGCCGGACGAGCCGAGACTGCGGACGCGGCGCACAACGATGCGAACGCCGTCGAGGACAAGATCCGCGCCTGGCGGGCGTCTGGGCACAAAGGCCGCCCATGGATCGCCGTCGAAAGCCTTTACAGCATGGATGGCGACCGCGCGCCGCTTGAGGACCTTGCGACCATCTCCGCACGCTATGACTGCGTTATCGTGATCGACGAAGCCCATGCGACGGGCGTTTTCGGGCCGGACGGGCGGGGCCTTGGCGCATCGCTTGAGGGCCGCGCCGATGTCATATCGCTTCACACTTGCGGAAAGGCGCTCGGCTCGGCAGGCGCGCTCATTTGCGGGCCAAAGATCATGCGCGATTTTCTGGTGAACTACTCGCGCCCATTCATTTTCTCGACGGCGCCGTCGCCTATCATCGCGGCGGCGGTGCGGGCTGCGCTCGGCCTGTGCAAGAACCAGCCGCAGCGCCGCGAGCAGCTTGCGGCCTTGATCGCATTTGCAAACACCACCATGGAGGCGCGCTGCGGCGTCGCGCCAAGCGGATCGCAAATCGTGCCCGGTGATTGTTGGCTCCGACACGCGGGCGAGCGCGCTTGCGTCCGCCATGCGCGCCTATAGCTACGACATCCGCGCTATCAGGCCGCCAACTGTGCCGGAAGGAACAGCGCGCTTGCGCATCGCCCTGACTTTGCATGCAAGCGAGGCGCTTGTGGACGAAATGATCGAAGCTCTGCGCTTTGAGCTGGAGCGTCTCGCGCCATGAGTTGCGGCTTCATCGTAACCGGAACGGACACCGGGATCGGCAAGACGGTGTTCAGCGCGGCGCTCGCGGGCGCGCTCGACGGATATTATTGGAAGCCGGTGCAAGCCGGGCTCGATGGCGAGACGGACAGCGATGCGGTGCGCCGCCTGTCGGGGTTGCCGGAGGAGCGCATTTTGCCGGAAGCCTACCGGCTCAAGCTTCCTGCGTCGCCGCACATCGCCGCGGCGCGGGAAGGGGTCGCAATCGAGGCGAGCCGGTTAAGACTCAGATGGCGCGGCCGCGAACAGAACACCCCTCACCCGGCGCCCGGCAACGCCAGACGCCGCCCTCTCCCGCGCAAGCTCGCCTTGGCGAGCATGCCACTTCAAGTTTCCGCAAGCGGATGCGGATGGGAGAGGGTTACTACACTGTCTACCATAGGGGGAGAGGGTTGCCACAACGTCCCCTCTCCGCTGGAGGGAGAGGGGCAGGGTGAGGGGGAACCGCTGGCCGCCAGGCGGCTTGTGATCGAAGGCGCGGGCGGTCTGCTTGTCCCCTTCTCGCGGGACCTTCTGCAAATCGATCAGTTCGCGTTCTGGGGGCTGCCTGTAATCCTCTGCGCCCGCACCGAGTTGGGCACGATCAACCACAGCCTCCTCTCGCTGGAAGCGCTGGCCGCGCGCCGGATGTGCGTTCACGGCGTCGCCTTCATCGGGGCGGCGTCGCCGGAGGTCGAAAACACCATTGCGGCATTCGGCGGAGTTCGACGCTTGGGCCGCTTGCCTGTCGTCGAACCATTAAATGCGGCTGGGCTCGCGCGAAGCCTTCCGCGCCAACTTCGATATGCGCGATTTTGCAGGGAGGGTTCCGGCGTGATCGAAGGTCCCCCGTCGCCCATCTGGCATCCCTTCACGCAGCATGCGCTCCAGCCCGCGATGACGAAAATTGCCTCTGCGAGGGGCGCGTGGCTCGAAGCGGCGGACGGCGCGCGCATTTTCGACGCCATTTCGTCCTGGTGGGTGATCACGCATGGGCATAATCATCCGCCTATCGTTGAAGCGATTCGGAAGCAGACCGGACTTCTCGATCAGGTGATTTTCGCGGGCTTCACGCATCAGCCGGCGGAAGAGCTGGCGCGGCGCCTCCTCGCCATCGCCCCGACGGGCCTCGCTCACGTGTTCTTCTCCGACAGCGGCTCAACCTCGGTCGAGGTCGCGCTCAAAATGGCGCTTGGCTATTTCCGCAATCGGGGCGAGCCCCGCGCCCGTATCGTCGCGCTTGAGCACGGCTATCATGGCGACACCATCGGCTGCATGTCGATTGGCGCGCGCGGCGTATTCAACGCGCCTTACGAGCCGCTTCTGTTCGAAGTCGAGCGCATTCCTTTTCCGGGCGCACGCTTGGAGCAGGCTACGCTCGACGCATTCGAGGCCATTTGCCGCCGCGATCCGCCCGCCGCGCTGATTCTGGAGCCGTTGATCCTCGGCGCGGGCGGAATGCTGATCTATCGCGCGTCCGTTTTGCGCGAGCTGAAGCGCATCTGCGAGGCTTACGGCGTTTTGCTCATCGCCGACGAGGTGATGACGGGCTTCGGGCGCACAGGCACGCTGTTCGCCTGCGAGCAAGCCGGCATCTCTCCAGACATCATGTGCCTCGCCAAGGGGATAACGGGCGGCTCGATCCCGCTGGCCGTCACGCTCTGCAAGCCCGAAATCTTCGCAGCTCACTACGCGCCCGATCGCGCGCGCATGTTCTATCACTCCAGCTCGTACACTGCGAACCCGATCGCTTGCGCGGCCGCTGTCGCCAATCTCGATGCGTGGGCAAGCGAACCTGTTCGCGAGCGCGTCGCAGCGCTTTCAGCGGCGCAATCGGCGCGCCTTGCGCCGCTCAGAGATGGCAGCCGATTTTCGGACGTCCGGCAGCTCGGAACAATCGCCGTCATCGATTTCCGCGTAGAACAAAATGGATATCTCGCGGCGATTGGGCCGCGTCTTGCCGATTTTTTCCTCGACCGGGGACTGCTTCTGCGCCCGCTCGGCAATACGGTTTACGTGATGCCGCCCTATTGCGCCACGCCCGCTGAACTCGACGCCGTCTACGAGGCCGTCACCGAGGCCGCTCTCAAATTTGAATGCGCCTGATACCGCGCCGGAGCGCTTCAGCAATGACATCCGTGGCCGCTGGATTCACGATACCAGAACGCGGCCGGGGTGACCGTGCCGTCCGAGCTCCAGGCCGCAAAGGAAAGCACTATTGGCAGCCATTATGTCGCGCTTTTTGCTCGCCGCCACCGATTGCAGCAAGGAATTTGCGGCAGGATGATTTGCAATGACCAGGCGCGAAACTGTCCTCGTCCTTGACGAGGACAGGCCATGGCAAAAAACCCGGCCGAAGCCCGGCGAACTTCAATCAGCCGCCATGCGCGGAGTCTGCGAGATATGAGAAGGGAATGACGGCCATCATCTCTCCGTGCATCTTCATGAACTCGGAACGTGACAGTCTTCCCATTGGCGAGTTGTACGGTCATGGAGCGGTGGTGGTGAGCCCGCCCAGCGGCTTGAGCCGATGAGAGGGAGACTACTGAGAGAGACGCCATCATCAAAGCTGTAGAGAGAGCAAATTTACGCAATGCAGCCTCCTATATTGGGATACTTAAGTTTCTAGCATCGCCTGAAACTGTATATACTGCTATCAATTGTTAACAACCAGGACAAGAATCAGATGCACATGAGATCGATAGCAATAAAGCATTGAATAAATCCAGCTGAGCTGCTTATTCCTCAACACCGGCTATGTTTGAACCCGACTTGCGGCCAGGCAGTTGGGGCGCCAGTCCCAGAAGTCCTGGAAGGCGAAGCGCCGGCGGATTCGGCAAGCTTTGCTTAGTTCAATTCGAGCTCGGAAAGCGTGATCGCGAGCTCTTCGCAGAACGCGGGGACGAGGCGCTGATCCGATGGCAGGTCCAGCACGGATTGATAGCCGGTCAGCGAGGGCTTGCGATGGACCCGCGTCTCTAGGGGCACAACGTGGATAACCCACAGCTCCGGGATGCCGAAGCTCGCATAAAGCGCAGCTTTGCGCCCGATGCCGTAGGCGAAACTCGAATCGGCGATTTCGACGATAAAATGGGCCGTGTCGCTGTTTAGGCCCTTTATGCCGGTCGCCCTATCGAAGAAAACGAAATCGGGTTCGAGATAGGTGTCGGGCGTAAGCCGGAACGTGGTTTCGGTTGTAAAAGTGAGGCGATCCGGCAAGCGCCTTGCCCAATAATGTATCAGCGCGTGCTTCAATATTTCGTGGCGATCGCCCTTTGGCGACATCGGAACAACCTCCCCGCCGATCAGCTCGATTCGCTCATCCTCGGCGAGAATTCCAGCCGCAACCATGTCCTCCAGCTCGGCCACGGTAAAGCGCCGCCGCAGCATGCCCTCCGCGGCTTGCGTCGTCCGATCCTGAGGCGTGTCTGGCAAAAGTCTTACGTTCATGATGCAAGTGTAGCGCATTCGCCGCGCCCTGCAAGCGCCTGCCGATGCCGCAAGTCTTTGGGGCGCTCCGCCGTCCCTGGAAGGCTTCTTAATCCTGTGATGGGTTAATCTCTGTGACCCTCTCGGGCCAACTTAAGGTGGCGTTTCAGACCTAAAAATGCATCAAGCTTGATTTATGCTGTTCGAATGAGCAATACAGGTTCGCGTCCCAATCCTGCGGAGAAGGCGATGGCAGACAGCAGCCCCAAGATGGGTTTACCAGTGTGCTGGGTCTCAAGGCTTGTCCTGGGTAGCCCTTGATAGAATAACAGTAGAGGTTACAGACACTTACGACCGAAACTAAGGTCTGCGCCATTTTCTAGCCCGATCATGCCGAAGACTTCAGGAAAAGCCCTCGCCGCGGCAGCCGGACTTGAAGGATACCTTTCCCCGGCCAACTTTTAGCCATTCGGCTACATGGCCTCATGAACAAGAACGCCACTCTCAATGAACATCGTCATCGTCGAAAGCGCCGCTAAGGCGAAAACTATCAACAAGTATCTGGGCGCGGACTATAAGGTCATCGCGTCCTACGGCCATGTGCGCGATTTGCCCGCCAAGGACGGCTCCGTTCTGCCGGACAGCGATTTCGAGATGACCTGGGAGGTGGAGTCCGATTCGCAGAAGGTGGTTAACGAGATCGCCAAGGCGGTCAAAGGCGCCAGCCGTCTCATTCTTGCGACCGACCCGGATCGCGAGGGCGAGGCGATTTCGTGGCATCTGTTGAAGATTCTGGAGCAGAAGCGCGCACTGAGTGGCGTCTCCGTGGAGCGCGTCGTCTTCAACGCCGTCACAAAAGAGACGATTCTGACGGCGATGGCGCATCCCCGCCAAATCGATGAGCCGCTGGTTGACGCTTATCTTGCGCGGCGCGCGCTCGATTATCTCGTAGGGTTCACGCTCTCGCCCGTGCTGTGGCGGAAGCTGCCGGGCGCGCGCTCGGCGGGACGCGTACAGTCCGTGGCGCTGCGCCTTGTGGTCGACCGCGAGTCCGAGATCGAAGCGTTCAAAACTCGCGAATATTGGACTGTGGAAGCGAGCCTCCGCACCGCAGGCGGCGACGAGTTCCAGGCCAGGCTCGTGGCGCGCAGCAGCAAGAAACTCGACAAGTTCGATATTCCGGACGAGGCGACGGCGCATGCCTATCGCGATGCGATACGCGGGCAGCCGTTCCGCGTCGAAAGCATCGAGGCGAAGGAGCATAAGCGCAACCCGGCGCCGCCCTTCACCACATCGTCGCTGCAGCAAGAGGCGTCGCGAAAGCTCGGCCTGTCGCCGCGCCAGACCATGCAAATCGCCCAGCGCCTTTATGAAGGCATCGACATCGGCGGCGAGACCGTGGGCCTCATCACCTATATGCGAACCGATGGCGTGCAGATTGTGCCGGAAGCGATCGCGCAATGCCGCGGCCAGATCGAGACGCAGTTTGGCAATCGATACCTCCCGCAAGCGCCTCGCCACTATAAGACGAAGGCGAAGAACGCTCAGGAAGCGCACGAAGCGATCCGCCCAACCGATTTCCGCCGCCTTCCTGACAAGGTGAAGCTCAGCGCCGAGGAAGCTCGGCTTTACAAGCTGATCTGGCAGCGCGCCGTTGCGAGCCAGATGGCGAGCGCCGATTTCGAGCGGACCACCGTGGAAATCACTGTGCAAGGCCGCGATGGCCAGCCATACGGCGTTCGCGCCACCGGCTCCGTCGTGCTGTTCGATGGCTTTCTCAAACTTTACGAGGAAGGCCATGACGACGCCGAGGACGAAGAGGGCAGCCGCCTTCCCAAATTGAAGGAGGGGGAGCAACTGCAGGACGCTGGCGTGAAGGCGACGCAGCATTTTACCGAGCCGCCGCCGCGCTATACCGAGGCGACGCTGATCCGCGAGATGGAGCGCTTGGGCATCGGCCGGCCGTCGACCTATGCGAGCACGATGGGCCTCCTGCGCGAACGCGAATATGTGAAGCTTGAAAAAAAGCGTCTCCAACCGGAGGACAAGGGCCGATTGGTGACGACCTTCCTTGAGGCGTTCTTCAAGCGCTATGTGGAATACGATTTCACGGCTTATTTGGAAGACCGCCTCGATCAGATCTCCGACGGCAAGCTCGATTGGAAACAGCTGTTGCGCGAATTCTGGCGCGACTTCATCGCCGCGGTCAATGACATCAAGGATTTGCGCGTTACCCAAGTCCTCGATGCGCTTAACGAGCTTTTAGGCCCGCATATTTTCCCGGCCAAGGCGGAGGGCGGCGATCCAAGACTTTGCCCGCTGTGCAACCAAGGCCAACTGTCGCTGAAGGTCGGCAAGTTTGGCGCTTTCATCGGATGCTCGAACTATCCCGAGTGCCGCTACACCCGCCAGCTTAAAACCGGGGACGGCGAGGGAGGCGAGGCCGTGGCAGCGCCGGGCGATGTTACGCTTGGAAACGATCCCGAAACGGGGCTGCCCGTCTGCCTTAAAAGCGGTCGCTTCGGTCCCTATATCCAGCTCGGTGAAGGCGGTAGTGGAGAAAAGCCCAAGCGCGCATCGATTCCTTCGGGAGCTGATCCGGCCTCGATAAATTTGGATTACGCTTTAAGACTTTTGGCGCTGCCCCGCCAAGTTGGGCTGCATCCCGAAACGGGAAAAGCGATCATGGCGGGATTTGGCCGCTACGGGCCTTATGTCGAGCATGACGGCAAGTACTCGAAAATCGACGCGGACGAAGTTTTCACGGTCGGGCTGAACAGGGCCGTCACCGTCATCGCGGAAGGGAACGCGGGTGCAAAGGCGAGAGCCGCGCGTGCATCCGCTCCGATCAAGGTTTTGGGCGATCATCCCGAGCTTGGAGGGAAGATCGAGGTTCTCTCCGGCCGTTATGGCCCCTACATTAAATTCGGAAAGGTCAACGCAACTCTTCCAAAGGGCAAGGAGCCCGAGGCCGTCACCTTGGATGAAGCGGTCGAGCCTTATCGCGGCGCGCATGGAAAGCGGCGGCGCAAAGACCAAGGCCCGCGGCAAGGCGAAGACGGCGAAGCCGAAAGCGGCCGCCGCAAATGGGAAGGCGAAGAGCGCCAAGCCCGAAGGCGGCAAAAAGCCGAAAACAGCGGCAAAGAAAACAACAGCAAAAGCGGCAAGTGAGGCGACCTAGCCCGTGCCGCGCAAGAAAGACAATATGGACGTTAATGTGAAGCGCGCGGACGCTGCGCGCTCAAAAAAACCTACGAAAGAAGACATTCTTCAATTTATTCAATCCTCCTCCGCCAATATTGGCCGGCGTGAAATCGCGCGAGCCTTCGATATCAAAGGCTCGGACCGCATCGGCCTGAAGCGTATGCTGAAAGAGCTTGCCGCCGATGGCCTGATCGCCGATCCCCGGCACGGAATGCGGAAAGATGCGCTCCCGAAAGTCGCGGTTATCGTGGTTCGCGGGCAAGACCGGAACGGCGATCTCGTTGGCGCCCCTCTTCATTGGGATGAGGACGAAGACGGCGCGCCGCCGCGAATACTTCTGGAGATCACGAGGCAATATCAGGGGCCAGCCATCGGCGTGGGCGATCACGTGCTCGCCCGGCTTCGTGAGGCTGGCGGCGAGGCGGACGAGCGGCGCGGATGCAAGTCGCTTTCCTGGCTTCGCCGATAAAGAAGCTGCCGCGCGACAAGCCCCGCCAGCTTGGCCTTCTGAGGAAAACGGGGCGCGGTTTTGTCGTGGAGTCCATCGACAAAAAGGACATGAAGGAGTGGCCCGTAGCGGACGGGGACATGGACGGCGCTGAGGATGGCGAGCTGGTCCGGTTCGAGATCGCCCGCGATTTGCGGGTTCACCGGCCAACGGCTCGCGTCATCGAGCGGATCGGACATCCGAAGGCGGAAAAAGCCGTGAGCCTGATCGCGATCCATAATCACGGCTTGCGCGATCTTTTCGGCGAGGAGGTTCTCGCCGATCTGGAGAACTTGCCGGAAAAGACGATGGAGCGCCGCGAGGACCTCACCCGCGTTCCGCTCGTCACCATCGACCCCGAAGACGCCAAAGATCACGATGACGCGGTTTGGGCGGCGCCCGACGGCGATCCGGCCAACGAGGGCGGTTCCGTCGTCATCGTGGCCATTGCCGACGTTTCCTTTTATGTGCGGCCAGGGACAGCGCTCGACCACGAGGCGAGCCTGCGCGGCAATTCGGTCTATTTTCCCGACCGCGTCGTGCCGATGCTGCCCGAAAAACTCTCGAACGATCTCTGCTCACTCCGCGAAGGCGAGTTGCGCCCTTGTCTTGCGGTGCGCATGGTCTTCGACCGCAGCGGCAAGAAGATATCCCATCGCTTCACACGCGCCATGATGCGCTCTGCGGCCAAGCTTTCCTATCAGGAAGCTCAAGCCGCCATCGATGGAAAGAGCAGCGAAAAGACGGCGCCTCTCCTCGAAACGATTTTGCGGCCTCTTTGGCAGGTCTATTCTGCCCTCAAGGAAGCGCGCATCCGCCGCGCGCCGCTCGATCTCGATCTGCCCGAGCGCAAAATTGTTCTCGACAATCGCGGGCTTGTGTCGCGCGTGATCGTTCCTGAGCGTCTCGAAGCGCACCGGCTGATCGAAGAATTCATGATCCAGGCGAATGTCGCCGCGGCTGAAGCGCTTGAGGCCAAGAAGTCGCCGCTGATTTACCGCGTCCACGATGCGCCCTCGTCGGAGAAGCTTGTCGCGCTCAGCGAATTCCTGGCGAGCATCGGCATCAACGCCCCGAAAACAAGCTTTAACCGGCCCGGCCAGTTCAACCGCATTTTGGTGAAAGCCGTCGGGACGGAGCACGAGGAGATTCTGAACGAGGTAGTGCTTCGCGCCCAGGCGCAGGCCGAATACAGGCCCGGCAATCTCGGTCATTTCGGCCTCAATCTGCGCCGTTATGCACATTTCACCTCGCCGATCCGCCGCTATGCCGATCTGATCGTCCACCGCGCCCTTGTGAGCGCTTTTGCGCTCGGCGAAGGCGGGTTGTCGGATGCGGAGACGACGAAGCTCGACGCCATCGCGGAGGCGATTTCCCAGAGCGAGCGCAAGGCGATGTCGGCCGAGCGCGAGACGGTGGACAGGCTGATCGCCATGCATCTCGCGGAGAGGCTCGGCGAGCAGTTCAAGGCGCGTATCTCGGGCGTGACGCGCTTCGGTCTTTTCGTGAAGCTGCTCGACACCGGTGCGGATGGCTTTGTGCCGGTCGCCACACTCGGGCGCGACTATTACAAGCATGTCGAAAATCATCACGCGCTTGTCGGGGAGCGCACGGGCGAGAGTTTCCGGCTTGGCGACCGGGTCGACGTGCGGCTGGTGGAGGCCAACCCCGCCGCGGGGGCGCTTCGTTTCGAGATGCTGAGCGATGGCCGTTATTCGCCCGCCTTGTCGAAGGCTGGGAGAAAGGTCAGCGGAAAGCCTGTCCGAAAGCCAGCCAAGGCGCCGAAAAAACGCGCCAAGCAGAATGCGAGGAAGAGCGAGGGCTGACGCGGAACGCATGCGGGGCTATCGCCAAACTTCCTGACTTTACCCCCCTCATCCTGTCCTTCTCCCGGCGAACTCGCCTGGACGAGTTCGCAACCCAACACGACCGCAAGCGGATGCGGTGGGGGAGAAGGAACGGTGTTGCAACCCGCGCGAGCTACTCCCTCTCCCCTCGCGGGAGAGGGCTGGGGTGAGGGGGGGAGGCTGCCCCCTTGCGCAGCCTGTGGTGAAGCTGCAACCCTAAAGGGCGCCTTGTTTGGCTTCAGCGGGCTTTCATATGCATGGGTTCGAACCAAGCTCGTCCGAGACCGTGGAATTGCGCACAGGTGAGTAGAAACAGCGCAAAAGTGAGGTATGGCGCGACTTTTCAACTGAATGAAATTTATGTTGGCGTCTCGCTTGACATGCCCGCGCAAGTTGGCCACTTTGCACCCTGCATCGGGAGAATTCGGATCGTATCATGGCTAAACCTGTAACTCAGAAAATCAAATTAGTGAGCACCGCCGGGACGGGTTACTATTATGTAACGAATAAGAACCCGCGGAACATGACTGAAAAGCTTGTGCTGAAGAAGTATGACCCTGTGGTCAAAAAGCACGTCGAGTTCAAAGAAGGCAAGATCAAGTAGCCGCAATCCTCTTTTCTTGGATCGGCTCTCCAGGCATTCCCTTTTTCTCGGAAGAAATGATCAGCTCCGCGCCTGTCGGCAGCGGGGTAAGTCCGATTGAGGAAGCGGAGCTGATCTTACCGCCATTGGATCAAGAGGGCGTGATCCAACAGCCTTTACCGAAACCGTCCAGTTTGCGACGACATAGAGGCTTCGGCTTATGCCCTACGGACCCAGGAGATGCGGCGGACCTGAGCACTCCGCAGGGTATCTCTTTTGTTATAAGTATGAGAAAAGATGGCTTTTTGGCAAGGCCCGAATGTCATCTTTCTGCCCCAGTTCTGAAATTTTGCGCTGGTTCTCCTTAACACGCCATCAACATCGCAACACAACATTCCCATCGGCTTTTTTAGGGTAAATCCCCAAGCGGTTGTTTAGCAATGTTTTTCAGTTCTAACGTGAATAATATATGGAAAGCACTGAGTTTTTTTTCGCAAGAGCCGAATGCTTAAGTTTTCCCCGTTATCCCCAACCTTCTAGGCGATAGTGGAGGGAACAAATTGCCGGATGGTCTCCAGGAACCGCGACACCGAGATGGGTTTCGAGACATAAGCTTCGCAGCCGCCCTCCCGTATGCGCTCCTCATCTCCCTTCATTGCGAAAGCAGTGACCGCCACGATGGGAATGTGCCGCAAGCTGTCGTCTTCCTTTAGCCACTTCGTAACGTCCAGGCCGGAAACCTCGGGCAGCTGAATGTCCATGACGATAAGGTCGGGCCGGTGCTTGCGGGCGAGCGCTATGGCGTCGATCCCATTGCGCGTCTGCAGCGTCTTATATCCATGCGCCTCAAGCAGGTCGTGGAAGAGCTTCATATTAAGCTCATTGTCCTCGACGATCAGGATAGTACTCGCCATGGCGCCTTTGCTCGCTTTTGGCCGAACGCCTTGCGACGGCGAACCTGCCGTCTGCCTCTGCGGTCTCGGACTACGTTTTGAATAAGAGTTGAGGCGCATGAGCTGTTGTCTAAAGAAGCATTTGCACCGTCATATTCCAGTGAACCGGTTAATAAAGTCTCACCGCCAGCGCCCAGATTGGGCTAATCCCCACTCTCGGTTACCTAAGCGTTAGCGATGTACAAAAATTCGAGCACGCCCGCTCACTCAACATGCCAAAGCTGCATTTACATCAAGTTTGCACGGAAAGGTAGAGTAATCACTTCAATTCCAAGTCTTGTGGCCGCCTTTTCCTTACGCGACGGTTTCGGTTGTACAAGCGACCGCTTGTCCAGGTATTTTTCCACCGATCCGATCAAGTCGTCGATCTTATCCTCGAAGAAATGGTTGGCCCCGGGGACGACCTCATGGCTCACAACGATCCCCTTCTGCGTCTTGAGCTTATCGACAAGGGTCTTCACCGAGTTTGCGGGCACCACGCGGTCGCGATCTCCGTTGATCATCAGACCTGAGGACGGGCAGGGCGCAAGAAAGCTGAAATCGTAAAGGTTGGCCGGCGGGGCGATCGCGATGAAGCCGTCGATCTCAGGCCGCCGCATCAGGAGCTGCATGGCGATCCACGCGCCGAAAGACACGCCCGCGATCCAGCATGATTTTGCGTCCGGATTCGCCAGCTGAAGCCAATCGAGAGCTGTGGCGGCATCCGAAAGCTCGCCCGGACCTTGGTCGAAAATGCCCTGGCTTCGCCCGACGCCCCGGAAGTTGAAGCGCAGCACGGAGAAGCCCCTCTGCACGTATGAATAATAGAGACTGTAGACAATCTGGTTATTCATCGTCCCGCCAAACTGGGGGTGCGGGTGAAGAATGATGGCGATGGGCGCTCCCGCCGCGGGCTCGTGATGATAGCGTCCCTCGATGCGGCCGGCCGGCCCATTGATGATTACTTCCGGCATACCTGTAAACCTCTTTTCCCGGATTGCTAACCCGGTCGCTGGCCGCTCGTAAACTCAATCGGTCAGCTTCTTGTTTGGAACCGCTGCATGAAAGAGCGAACGCCCCTAAGCAGACATTCCGTGGCTGACCAACCAATGCCTGCTTAGAGTCTCTTGTTTTCGCAGAGTTTTTTCCCAAAACCGGGAAGACCACTTTTGGGACTCTGCTTAGGCCCAAGCCGAGGTCTCCTCTGCGGAACACTTTCAATCAGGGGCGCGCCGACAATAGTTGACTCCTGTAGTCGGAAATCCTATACAAAAGGGTGAAGAATCCTCGACCTATTCGAGCCCGTTTTACGCCCTGAGCGGCATCTGACGTGGCATATCATAACAGAGACGTAAATTTCCACGGCCTTCGCACAAATTTGGCGCGAAGAAGGAAGAAAATGTTGCTAAGCACCAAAGGGCGTTACGCGGTCATGGCGATTGTCGAAGTCGCGAGGCAAAACGATGCCGGGCCGCTTTCGCTCGGCGACATAGCGAGTCGTCTGGAGCTGTCCTTGGCCTATCTTGAGCAGCTTTTCATGAAGCTGCGGCGCAATGGGCTGGTCCGGTCCGTTAGAGGGCCTGGTGGAGGCTACGTGCTTGGGCGCGATGCGGAGGCGATCAGCATCGGCGAGATCATGGCCGCCGTGGATGAGCCGGTCAGAATGACGCGCTGTATTACCGAAGGCGACGGGTGCATAACCTCGCGGCGCTGCACCACGCATTTCCTATGGGACGCGCTTGGCGCTCACATTGAGCAGTTTCTGGCTACGGCCACGTTGGCCGATGTTTTGCATGGACGCTATTCGGCGCCGGCGCCAAGCTTCTCGTTGAGCGAGCTCGCCGCGGCGGCAAAGGTTGGCCCATGAGCATGAGAAGCTATCTCGACCATAACGCGACATCGCCGCTCCGGGCCGAAGCGCGCGAGGCGATGATAGCTGCGCTCGAATGTACGGGAAACCCATCCTCCATTCATGCGGAGGGCCGGGCGGCGCGGGCGATCGTCGAAAACGCCCGCGAAACCGTGGCCCGGGTATTTAGCGTGAAGCCGCAGGCCGTGACGTTGACCTCCGGCGGGACGGAAGCGGCGAATTGGCTTTTACAGCCTCGGGAAGGTTATAAGCTCGCCCTTTCGGCCGCCGAACATCCGTGTGTTTTGATGGGACATCGCTTCCCGGACCGTGATGTGCGCGTCATACCTGTTTCGGCGGAGAGCGCCGTTGAGCTTGAGGCTCTCGAAAAGGCTTTGGCTTCTCCGGCGATTGTCGCCATCCAGGCTGCGAATAATGAAACCGGCGTAATACAGCCTTTACATAATGTCGCAGACCTTACAAAGGCGAAGGGTGGCATGCTCATTTGCGACGCCGTGCAAGCCGTGGGGCGCCTTCCTCTCAGCGATGTCAGCGGCGCGGATGCGCTGTTCTTCTCGGCGCACAAGTTCGGCGGTCCTAAGGGCGCGGGCGCTGTCGTCTGGCGCAGCGCCGAGCCTCCGCCCGCGCCTCTGATCCAGGGAGGCGGACAGGAGCGCCGCCAGCGTTCCGGGACGGAGAATGTGGCTTGTATCGCTGGCCTCGGCGCCGCTCTCGACGCGGCCGATAAAGAGCAGGTGATTTGGAAAGCGCGGGCCGAAGCGTTACAGTCGAGGCTCGAACAAGGGTTACGATCGGTAGCGCCGGACGCTGTGATCTTTGGAGAAGGCGCGGACCGGCTACCGAATACGACATGCTTTGCAATTCCAGGCAAGCGTGCGGAAACGCTGCTGATCGCCTTCGACCTTGAAGGCTTAGCTGTCAGCTCGGGCTCGGCCTGCTCCTCGGGCAAGGTGGAACGCTCGCATGTGCTTCTAGCCATGGGCGTCAGCCAAGCGCTGAGCGAAGGCGCGATCCGCGTCTCGACCGGCTGGAACACCGAAGAGGCGGATGTTGAGCGGTTCTTGACCGCTTTGTCCAAGATTTGCGGCGGGCGTGAAACGCGCCGCGCTGCTTAACGTCAACGCGTCATGGCCGGGCTTGACCGGCCATCCAGGCTGCGAACGAAACTCTGGATGGCCGCCTCAAGGGCGGCCATGACAACGGAAGGAGTGGAATATGGCGACGCCAGTGCAGGACACCCTTGAGCGGGTCCGCGAGATCGATGTCGACAAGTACAAATACGGTTTCACGACCGACATCGAAAGCGAGCGCGCGCCGAAAGGCCTCGACGAAAGCACCGTGCGCTATATCTCGGCCCGAAAGAATGAGCCGGAGTGGCTGCTCGAATGGCGGCTCGACGCCTACCGGCGCTGGCGCACGTTGGAGGAACCCACATGGGCGCGCGTCCACTATCCAAAAATCGATTATGAAGATCTGTATTATTACTCGGCCCCGAAATCCACCGAGGGACCGAAAAGCCTCGCCGATGTCGATCCGGAGTTGCTTCGCACCTATGAGAAACTCGGCATTCCGCTGAGGGAGCAGGCCGTGCTTGCGGGCGTTGAAGGCGCCACCGTCACTGGGCCGCGCGTCGCCGTCGACGCCGTGTTCGACAGCGTGTCGGTGGTTACGACCTTCAAGGAAGAGCTGGGCAAAGCGGGCGTGATCTTCTGCTCCATCTCGGAGGCTGTGCGCGAGCATCCCGAGCTTGTGCGCAAATATCTCGGCAGCGTCGTGCCAACCTCCGACAACTATTTCGCGACGCTCAACTCGGCGGTCTATTCGGACGGCTCCTTCGTGTATGTGCCCGAAGGCGTCCGCTGTCCGATGGAACTGTCGACCTATTTCCGCATCAACGAGAAGAACACGGGCCAATTCGAGCGCACGCTTATCATCGCCGATAAGGGCGCCTATGTGAGCTATCTCGAAGGCTGCACCGCGCCGATGCGCGACGAGAACCAGCTTCATGCCGCTGTCGTCGAGCTGGTCGCGCTCGACGACGCCGAGATCAAATACTCGACCGTGCAGAACTGGTATCCGGGCGACAAGGACGGCAAAGGCGGCATTTATAATTTCGTGACGAAGCGCGGGGATTGCCGGGGCCGCAACTCGAAGATTTCGTGGACGCAGGTCGAGACCGGCTCCGCCATCACCTGGAAATATCCGAGCTGCATCCTGCGCGGCGACGGCAGCCGCGGCGAGTTCTATTCCATCGCCGTCTCGAATGGCCGCCAGCAGGTCGACAGCGGCACCAAGATGGTGCATCTCGGCAAGAATACGTCGAGCCGCATCATCTCGAAGGGCATCGCGGCCGGCCGCTCGGACAACACCTATCGCGGGCTCGTCTCGGCGCATCGCCGCGCCTCGAACGCGCGCAACTTCACGCAATGCGACAGCCTCTTGATCGGCGATCAGTGCGGGGCGCATACCGTGCCGTACATTGAGGCGAAGAACGCGAGCGCCCAGTTCGAGCACGAGGCGACGACATCGAAGATCTCCGGCGACCAGCTGTTTTATTGCCTACAGCGCGGGCTGTCCCAGGAAGAGGCAGTGGCGCTGATCGTGAACGGCTTCGTGCGCGATGTGCTGCAGCAACTCCCGATGGAGTTCCTCGCCGAAACGCAGAAGCTGATCTCGATCAGCCTCGAAGGCAGCGTGGGGTAGCGTTCCCTCTCCCTGTGGGAGAGGGACAGGGTGAGGGGCGTGACGCCGTGATAGAGAAGGAAGGCCCGCGAACAGGACTAGCCCGGAAACTCCGGCGGCAGGAAACCGGCGCCGGGCGGAAATTGTGGTCCCGCATTCGCGACAGGCAATTTCTTGGGCTCAAGTTCCGCAGGCAGGTTCCGGTTGGCGGCTATGTCGCAGACTTTCTTTGTTACGAGGCGAAACTGATAGTGGGGTTGGACGGCGGACAGCATTCGGAGCGGGCGGAAGCGGATGCGTGCCGGACTATGGCTCTCAACGAGGCAGGATTTTTGGTCTTGCGGTTTTGGAACAACGATGTCTTGGCAAATACGGATGGGGTTTTGACGGCGATAGCAGAGGGGTTGCGGGCGGCGGAGCGAACGGTCGACCGTCTCGCCCCTCACCCTGTCCCTCTTCCCTTGGGAGAGGGGACGTTGTCGCAACCGTTGGAACTCGCTCTCCGAGGCGGTGAGGGGCTATGGCGCTGATATTGGCGGGTTTGCTGGGCGTGTTCGCGGCGCTGTTCGGCGTTTGGCTGATCTCGTCGCCGTTCAACGCCGTGCAGACGTTCGGGATCGACCCGTCGCATATGGCCGATATCGGGCTGGCGCCGGGGCTCGGGGTGCGGGACCTCGCGCTTGGGCTGATTATCATCGGCTTTGCGGTGGCGCGACAGGCGAAAGCGCTGGGCGCAATCCTGCTGATCGGCTCGATTGTGCCGGTGGGAGACTTCGCCATCGCCGGCAAAGCCTTCGGCTACGCCGCCGCGGCCCGTCATTTGATTACGCTGCCATTTTCGCTCATCCTCGGTCTGATATTGGTGCGCCGATGAATTACTGGTTCAAGCCGCGCCGCCACGGTTTCGGCACAACTCCTGCAAATTGGAAAGGATGGCTGGTCTCCTTCGGATTCATGGCCGTCGTTGTCGCCTTTCTGACAATACTCGTGGCTTTGCGGCGGCATTTGAGCCTGGAGTTCTTCGCCGTTTGGGCCGTGGCCTTCGTCGGGGTCGAGCTGATTTTCATTTTGATCGCTTGGAGAAAAACGGACGGCGCCTTGCGTTGGCGCTCGAATGGGACCGGGAAGTAGAGAAAGATATGCTTGAAATCAAAGACCTGCATGCGGAAATCGACGGCAAGGAAATCCTTCGCGGTTTCAATCTCACGGTGCCGAAGGGCGAAGTTCACGCCATTATGGGACCAAATGGCTCCGGCAAGTCCACGCTGTCTTATGTGCTTTCCGGCAAGGAGGAGTACGAGGTCACAGAGGGCTCGGCGACCTGGGACGGCAAAGATCTCCTCGCCATGAGCCCCGACGAGCGCGCGCATGCGGGCGTGTTCCTCGCCTTTCAATATCCCATGGAGATTCCGGGCGTCGCCTCGCTGACATTCTTACGCGCCGCGATCAACGCGAACCGCAAGGCGCATGGCGAAGGCGAGATTTCCATCCCCGACTTTATGCGCAAGGTCCGCACCGAGGCCGATAAGCTCAGCATTTCGATGGACATGCTGAAGCGGCCCGTCAACACGGGTTTCTCGGGCGGCGAGAAGAAACGCGCCGAGGTGCTGCAAATGGCGCTGCTGCAACCGAGCCTGGTCATTCTCGACGAAATGGACTCTGGCCTCGACATCGATGCGATCCGCATCGCCGCCGATGGCGTGAACAGGCTACGCTCGCCGGATAGGTCGTTGCTCGTCATTACGCATTATCAACGGCTTCTGAATTATATCGTGCCCGACGTGGTGCATGTGATGGCGCGCGGCCAGATCCTTCGCTCTGGCGGCAAAGAGCTTGCGCTGGAGCTGGAAGAGTCGGGATACGCGGCTTATGACGCCGAAGCGGCTTAAGGGGCAGCGATGACCATCCACCAGACCACAATCCGCCCCGCCGTTACGCCCGCCGAGCAGCGCTTCATCGATCTCTATGCGAGCGTTTCCGGCAAGCTCCCTGGCGCACACGCTGCTCCTGTCCGGGCTTGGAGGGAGGCCGCGCTCGATGCGTTCACGTTGCTCGGCGTTCCGCATCGCCGCGTCGAGGAATGGAAATATACCGATTTGCGCGCGCTCATGCCGGAGGTTTATCCGCTTGGCGGTCTAGAGCAGACCGAAGCTTCGGATGTCAGCATCGAGGCGGCGATAGGCCAATCGCTTGCTCATCTGGAGGCTTATCGCGCCGTGTTCGTCAACGGCCGTTTCATGGCAGGACTGTCCACCATCCAGAACGCGCCCGGCGTCACCTTCGAGCCGCTGCGGCAGGCCTTGGAGGACGGCGGCGCGTCCGCTACGGCAGTAGCGAAACTTCCGCTAAGGGCTCGTGACGTTACCGGGGCGCTCAGCACGGTCTTCGCGACCGATGGAGCAATCCTTGCGGTGGCGCCGAAGACAAAGCTCGAAAAGCCTATCCATCTCATTTTCATATCGGCCGGCGATGCGCCAAGGCTGTATGCCCTTCAGCATGCCATCAGCATCGGCGAAGGAGCGGAAGTCTCGCTCGTCGAGACGCATGCAGGCGGAAAATCCCAAGCGATCTCCGCCACGCGCCTTGTCATTGGGGCTCATGCCTCGCTGAAACATGCTCGCTCAACAACGGGCGATGGATCGAAAAATATCGCATCCGCAAGCGTCGCTCTCGGCGAGCGCGCGCATTACGAGCCGCTGCAAATGACGGCGGACGGGGCGCTAACCCGCGCCGAGGCTACGATCCGCTTCGAGGGCCCGAACGCCAGCTGCCATTACTCTGGCGCGATGCTGCTGCGTGGAACTGCTCACGCCGATTTCACGCTTGTGGTCGAGCACGCCGCGGAGGCTTGCGAAAGCCGCGAACTGGTGAAGGCCGTGCTCGATGGCCGCTCGCGAGGCGTGTTCCAAGGCAAGGTCGTCGTCGAACGCGGCGCGCAGAAAACCAACGGCAAGCAGATGGCGAATGCGCTGCTTTTGTCGGATGACGCCGAGTTCGAACTCCAAGCCGGAGCTTGAGATTTTCGCCGACGACGTGGTTTGCGGGCACGGCTCCACGGCGGGCCAACTTGACGAGGACATGCTGTTCTATCTGCGGGCGCGCGGCATCCCCGAACTGGAGGCGCGCGCGCTGCTGATCGCCGCCTTCGTCGGAGAAGCGCTCGACAGGATCGATAATGAAGCTCTTCGCGACGCGCTGCAGGAGAAGGTCGATGCCTGGCTTGCCGCCTAACTTAATTGTCATGGCCGGGCTTGACCCGATAGTGTCCGGTTTAAATCTGGCGGCCAATCTATGGCTTGGAAGGCCTCGTTTTTCGTTAAATGGCGCAACAACGTCCCTTCTCCAGGCGGGAGAAGGACAGGTTGAGGGGTGACCACGTGAGTTACAAGGCGCGTTACCCCTCACCCCAACCCTCTCCCACAGGGAGAGGGTGTTCGCTCGCGATTGCCGTACAGATCGTGTTTGACTTCCCGGTCGAAGATTTGAACCGGACACCAATACTTCGAAGGCGGCCATGACCGCGGAGAAGAGGAATAGGCCGATGACGCTGATAGAAAAAGACATTGCCGCCACTCCCTACGACGTGGAAGCGATCCGCCGGGATTTCCCAGCGCTTTCTCTCCAAGTTCATGGGAAGCCGCTGGTGTATCTCGATAACGCGGCAAGCGCGCAAAAGCCGAAAGCGATGCTCGACGCGATGATGAAATCCTACTCGGAAGAGTATGCGAATGTGCATCGCGGCCTGCATTACCTTGCCAACGCGGCGACGGCGGCTTATGAGGGCGCGCGCGAACGGATCGCGAAATTCCTGAACGCGCCGAGCCACGAACAGATCATCTTCACCAAGAACGCGACCGAGGCGATCAACCTCGCGGCGCAATCCTTCGGCGGCCTGCATATTGGCCCAGGCGATGAGATCGTGCTCACCATCATGGAGCACCACTCGAACATCGTGCCGTGGCACTTCCATCGCGAGCGGCGCGGCGCTGTCATCAAATGGGTTCCGGTGACGGACACGGGCGAGTTCCGGATCGAAGATTTCGAGGCTGCGATCACGCCGCGCACCAAGATGGTGGCGATCACGCATATGTCGAATGTGCTCGGCACAATCACCCCGGTGAAAGAGGTCTGCGAAATCGCTCACGCCCACGGCGCTTACGTGCTGGTCGATGGCAGCCAGGGCGCGGTTCATCTTTCCGTCGATGTGCAGGACATCGATTGCGACTTCTATGCGTTCACCGGCCACAAGGTCTACGGTCCGAGCGGCATCGGCGCGCTTTACGGCAAGCGCGAGCATCTCGAAGCCATGCCGCCCTATCAAGGCGGCGGCGAGATGATCGAAACCGTGACATGCGACGCTATCCGCTACAACGATCCGCCGTACCGTTTCGAGGCGGGCACGCCGCCCATAGCGGAAGCCGCCGCGCTCACCGCCGCGCTCGATTACATGGACAGCATCGGCAAGGCGCGCATCCGCGCTCATGAAACAGATCTGCGCCTCTACGCCGAGGAACTATTGAAGCCGATCAACTCGCTCCGATTTATCGGACAGGCGGCGGAGAAGGGCGCGATCATCTCCTTTGCGATGGAAGGCGCACACGCTCATGACGTCGCCACCATCCTCGACCGCTCGGGCATCGCGGTTAGGGCCGGAACCCATTGCGCCGAGCCGCTTCTCGCGCGGTTCGGGCTAACATCGACTTGCAGGGCCTCATTCGGCCTCTACAACACGCGCGCCGAGGTAGACGCGCTCGCGGAAGGCCTTCAGAAAGCGGAGCGTTTTTTCAAATGACCGACACCATGGAAGAAAGCAAAACCCCCATCGAGCACGCGCCGTGGGACGGCCCGCAAATCCGCCCGATCACAAGGACTTGCCGCAACCTTGCGCTCACACGCTTGAGGTCGCCAAGGAATTCCGGGGCGATCACCCGATCTCCGAGGAGGAGCTTGAGCGCCTGACAGCGGATATCGTCGCCGCCTTGAAGACGGTCTACGATCCCGAAATCCCGGTTGATATTTATGAGCTTGGTCTCATTTATAGGATCGATATCAACGACGACCGGGAAGTTGACGTGGAGATGACGCTAACCGCTCCTGGCTGTCCCGTGGCCGGCGACATGCCGGTTTGGGTGCAGAATGCGGTGGGCGCGGCGCCAGGTGTGGGCCATGTCCGGGTGCAGCTTGTGTTCAATCCGCCTTGGGATCCGAGCCGCATGTCCGACGAGGCGCGGGTGGCGCTGAATATGTTTTAGCTGTTGGTCATGGCGGGCTTGAACCGGCCATCCAGCAATGACCGCGAGACGTTACTATTTCCCTGGATGGCCGCATAAAGTGCGGCCATCGCGATGCAAGGAGGGGCAATTCTATGGCAAGGCCTAGACCCAAAGTTTTGACATTGACAGATGCTGCGGCCGAGCGGGTCAAGGCTATTATGGCGCGGTCGGAAACCCCGATTGCAGGCTTGCGCGTTGGCGTGAAGAAGGGCGGGTGCGCTGGCATGGAATATACCATGGAGTACGCCGCGGAAGTGCGCCCGGTCGACGAAGTCGTCGAGGAGAAGGGCGTTCGCATTATCATCGAACCGTCGGCGATCCTGTTTCTGCTAGGCACGGAAATGGACTTCAAGAGCGATAAGCTGACTTCCGGCTTTGTCTTCAACAACCCCAACCAGAAGAGCTCCTGCGGCTGCGGCGAAAGCGTCGAAATCCACCCTGTGCAGCAAGGCTGAAAGCACCGGCGTCTGCTGTTATGGCCGGGCTTGGCCCCGGCCATCTATTTTTCGCAATAACTGCGTCAAGCCGGCTCTGAATAAGGGTTCGAATGAGCCCAATTTTTCGTAGGCAGCCAATAGCTTCCAACAGTTCGCCTCCTGCTTGAGTTTTTGAAGGGCGCCGTGGAATGCTTCGCGCTGAGTTTGTCTTTTCTGCCTGTTTTTTCGTCTCGGCTTGAAGCGAGCTGGCGCGAAATTCGAGTGCTGTCAAATGCGCTTCTGTTTCATTAGTATGATATATGAGTCGTTCCTCCGTCAAATTTGAAAAGTATACTGTGATCATCTTTTCCTTCCAAGGATTGCAGCGTTTTAGGAAACACCAGGTCGAAGCATCCAAAGCGCCGTCCGCATATTTACTTGCCAAGGCTCTGATCGATCCCGCCAAAAGAGATATAAACCCAGCCAATATAAAAAGAGTATTTTACAGCTGACGCCAGCTCGAGACAATTATAATGAAAGCCGCCATGGCGAAGGCGCTCAAAAAATTTAATTTGCTAACCTTACAGAAATTTTAAATCGTGACTGTGCAGTATACTGATATTTTAGCGTTCTTATCTTGTTTCATTTTATATGATTGTATCATGGTCAAGTATGGTTCTGGAAAATTTTAGATTTATACAAACCGCATCTAATCCCTGCGCTGAAAAATGGCTTACGGATGGAACCTTCTGACTTCCTTTCGCTTTTTTGAAAAAGGGAAATGACGTCTATCTCCCGAGACGAGAAGGAGGATTTCGTGCCTGTGTATTTTTCAGGGACAACAAACGCCCTCAGAAAGGGCGCAGCAAGGATGACGGCGGATGCCGCCATCAAAAAGATAGAGGGGTGGGAAGAAGCCCTGCAGGACGTGGAAGTACCCGGCGCCCGCGCGATTTTGCGCGACTTAGGCGCCCTCAAGCGTCAACTCGATCAAGATGAACCCGATGGCGACCGCATCCGCACGATACTTTCGCGTCTTGCGGATGCGACGGTGAAAATATCGGACAGGGTTGAGGATCGCAACGCGGATAAGATCCGCGATTTGGGTGAAGCGCTGGAAAGCGCGTCGGAAGAAGAAGATGAGGAGGAGGAAATGAACAATAGATCTCAGGGATCGCGCTCAACGAGCGCTCAACGCAGCGCCAGCAGCTCAAGGTCATCGCCGTCGCGGCGGTACGAGGACGAAGACGACAGGGGGCCAAGCGGTCGCGTCAGAGACCCGGAGCATGATCGCCGCTTGCGAGGCAATGAGAGCGAACGGCTTTACGAATCGCGGCATCGCGGAGACGACGGGCGTGGCCGCGTGACCGATCCCGAGGACGATCGCCGCTTGCGAGGCAATGAGACCGGGCGTCTTTACGAGTCCCGTCATCGCGGAGATGACGGGCGTGGCCGGGTTACCGATCCCGAGGACGACCACCGCCTGCGCGGTCATGAGACCGAGCGTCTTTACGAGTCTCGCCATCGTGGCGACGACGGCCGTGGCCGCGTGACCGATCCCGAGCATGATCATCGCCTGCGTGGTCATGAGACCGAGCGTCTTTACAAGTCCCGCCATCGTGGCGACGACGGCCGTGGCCGCGTTACCGATCGCGATCACGATCACCGTCTCAGCGGCCAGGAAAGCGACCGCCTGTATGAATCGCGGCGTCGTGGCGACGATGGCCGTGGCCGCGTGACCGATCGCGATCACGATCACCGTCTCAGCGGCCAGGAAAGCGACCGCCTGTATAAATCGCGGCGTCGTGGCGACGATGGCCGTGGCCGCGTGACCGATCCCGAGCACGATCATCGTCTTAGCGGCCATGAAACCGATCGCCTCTATGAATCGCGCCGGCGCGGCGACGACGGTCGCGGGCGCGTGACGGACCCGGAGGAGGATCACCGCCTGCGCGGGCATGAGACCGGTCGCCTTTACGAGTCGCGTCACCGCGGCGACGATGGCCGTGGCCGCGTCACCGATCCGGAGCACGACCATCGCTTGCGCGGGCAGGAATCGGAGCGCCTCTATGAGTCTCGTCACCGCGGTGATGACGGGCGTGGCCGCGTGACCGATCCCGAGGACGATGATCGTCTCCGCGATAATCGCGGCGAGTCATACCGCCAGTATGGGCAGCGCCACGAGAGCGATGACGGCCGGGGACAGGTTCGCGATCCTGAGCACGATGGCCGGCTCAAGCAGAATCGCGAGCGCGGAGTATCCTTGAGCGGAAACGGCGGGTCCAGGCGCTACGGCGAGGAATCCGAAGAGAGCGGACGTTATCGCAGCCGCAGCTTATCCTCGCGGAGCCGCTCGTCAACTCGCTACGATGATGACGGCGAACAGCAGCAGGGCGGCCAGGGCAGGGTGAAAGACCCTGAAAATGACCACCGCCTCCGGCAGAACCGGGGCCGATAAGACCAACGGCCAAAAGTCCTGACCGCTTCCGTTGTCGTCCCCGCGAAGGCGGGGACCCAGTAAGAGACGCATTATGTTACTGCTCCGCAAAACTTTATGGTCCTGATTACTGGATGCCTGCCCTTTGCGGGCAAGACATGAGTGGGTCAGAAGATTTGGCCGTTGGTTTAAGACAATTCGGAAAGACCGTCCGCGCGTTGCGGGCGGTTTTTATTATCGTCTCGTGGCGCGGGCCGGAGATTGAGGATTATCCGAGCGGCTTACAACCGCTCCCGGTTCGATTCCGGAAATGTGCCTGGGACGCACACCTCCTCAATCAAAACATGCCCGCGCATCCCAGCCTCCCCTTAAAGGGGAAAACGCTCCTGCACTCACATCCCGCAAGCCGGGCTGATGAATTTACGTTGATGCTCTTGCCGCAATTCCACGCCAACGGATAGCGTCTAATCCCCGTTGAGCAGTTCGAGGAGTTTGTTGCGGATGTGGCTTTTCGCTTGTTGGCCCGTAACTTTTTTCCCGGATAAGTCCGTAACGTAGAACACGTCCACAGCCTTCTCGCCAAACGTCGCAATATGAGCCGATGAGATGTCGAGGCCAAGATCGCTTAAGCCTCGCGAAAGGTCGAACAGAAGCCCGGGCCGGTCCAGAGCCTGAACTTCGATCACGGTCATTTCCTGTGAACCCGAATTGTCGAGGACAACGTCCGGGGGCACGGTGAAAGCACCAAGGCGAGGCTTGGGCCGGATCGCCCGCACTTTCCGGTAATCGAGGGTGCGGCTTCCCGAGACGACATCCCCTATGATCCGCGCAAGTTTTTGCGTCTCGTGGATCTCTTCATCGTTGTCGTTGTATGTCCGGTGGAACAGCAGCGTGTCAAGGGCTAGCCCGTCGCGGGTCGTCGAGATCTGCGCCGATGCGATGTCTCCCCCCGAGGCGGCGCATGCGCCTGCGCACTGCATGAGAAGCCTCGGATGATCCTTCGTCACGAAGGTCAGCTCCGGGATGGGGTGGCTCAGGTCGCAGCACCTGACATCGAAGGCGAGCGGCGGGTTCTCGTTCTCAAAACCGCGAATGAGATGCGCATGTTGCACCTGCCGGCTTGTGTCGGTCCGCAGCCAGTAATCGGGCTCATGACGCTCGATGAAGCGCTCAAGCTCCGCCGCGGGCCAGTCTCCAAGCGCATCGCGCAAACGATGTTTCGCGTCAGTGATGCGCGCCTGCCGCGGCACCCTCGTGTGGCCTCCGGCCAGCAGCGGCTCGGTGTCGTAATAGAGGGACCGCAGGAGCTGGCCCTTCCAGCCGTTCCAGGTGAAAGGCCCGACTGCGCGGATATCCGCGACTGTGAGCAGAAGCAGGAGTTTCAGTCTATCCGGGCTTTGCACTAGGTCCGCGAAGTTCCGCACCGTTTGCGGATCGGTAATATCGCGGCTTTGCGCGGTCTAACTCATCACCAGATGATGCTGGACAAGCCAGGCGGCTGTTTCAGCCTCCGCCGGAGAAAGTCCAAGGCGAAGCGCGAGCACACGTGTGATGGCGGCGCCAACGATGCTGTGGTCGCCTTCGATCGCCTTCGCCACGTCATGCATCAGGAGCGCAAGATAAAGGGCGCGGCGATTTTGAATATCGCTGATGATCTCCGTCGAAAGCGGAAGCTCTTCTCCGAGAACCCCCTTCTCGATCTGAGAGAGTATGCCGATCGCCCTGATCGTATGCTCATCGATGGTATAATGATGGTACATATTGAACTGCATCATCGCCACGATGCGCCCGAATTCGGGGATGAAACGCCCCAAAACTCCGGCTTCATCCATGTATCTGAGGGAAGTCTCCGGGGCGTTGCGCGAGGTTAAAAGGTCGAGAAAGAGCTGATTGGCTTCGGGATTCGATCTGAAGCCGTCGTCGATCAGTTTCAGCGACGAGCGGATGAGCCGCAGGGCTTCGGGATGCAGAAGCAGGTTGTTGCGCTCGGCTTCGACAAAGAACCAAATCAGGTTTAGCGGGTCTTTCTTGAAGACATCCGGCTGTTTTACGTTCAACCGGCCGTTGTCGAACCGGAACGCCGTGGTCGCCGCGAGCTTCGCCCGCGAACTCCAGGGCAGCGCGCCCACGAAATCGCTCAGTGTCGGCACCGTTTTGAGCTGCCTGAGTTCGAAACTCGAGCAAACGGTTCGCGTGAGATCGCCCACATCCTTCGCGATCAGGAAATAGTGCTTCATGAACCGTTCGACGCCGAGAAGCCCCTTGCGGTCATGGTAGCGCAGGCGCCGGGCCATCTCGGGCTGCACCTCGAACGACAGACGCTCCTCCGGTTTGCCGGTGAGGAAATGGAGGTGACAGCGTATCGTCCAAAGAAAGGCTTCGCAGCGATGAAACGTCAGGATCTCTTGCGGCGTAAAGACTTTGTTCTCGGCCTGCCCGTTCTTGCCGGGATTGAGGTAGGCCGCGAGCCAATGCAACATGTTGAGATCGCGTAAGCCGCCCTTGCCTTCCTTGATGTTGGGCTCGACCCTGTATCGGGAAACGCCCGCTCGCTTGAGCCGCTCCTCCCGCTCCTCAAGTTTCGCGGCGATAAACTCGCGCTGAGAGCCCTGCACGACATTGGAAAGGAACCCCGCCCACATTTCGCGAAACAGCGCGCCTTCGCCGTAGAGCAACCGCGCGTCCAGGAGCGTGGTCCGTATCGTCATGTCAGCCTTGGCGGCCTTCAATGTCTGATCGACGGTGCGCGTGGCGTGCCCAACCTTGTAGCCAAGGTCCCAAAGGAAATAGAGGATGGATTCGACGATGCTTTCGCCCCAGGCCGTCTGCTTGTACGGCAGCAGAAAAAGCAGATCGACATCCGACCCAGGCCCCATCATGCCCCGGCCATATCCTCCGGTCGCCACGACCGCCATATGTTCCGAGGTCGAAGGGTTCTGCGCGCGATAAAGATGCGTGGCCGAATAATCGTAGATGAGCTTGACGAGTTCATCCTGAAACGCCGAAAGCGCCGAAGCGCAGGCGCGCCCGTCCCCAGTGCGCAGAAGCAGCGCTTCTGCTTCGCTCCGCGCATTCTGCTTCAGTTCCTTCAACCGGCGCAGCACGCGCGTTCTGATTTGCGATGGGTTGTCCTCCCGCCAGTAGCAGGCAAACTCCTCGCGAAGAGCAGTTGGGTCGAAGTAGGGTGGCGCTGGGAAGTTGATCTGATCCATTGCGTCTTTCTTTGCCGATTCAGCCTCAACTTACAATATTGTGAGGCTTCGGCCTATTGCGACGTGATGGGGGCCGCCATTGGATCTTTCAATGCAAATTAAAGGTTAGCAGAGTTCAACGGTTCGGCCAATGGCACCCCAACCCTCGCGGTCGAACTCGCCTTGGCGAGTTCGCAACTCTGCGAGGCGCCCGGCACGTCGCAAGTGTTAGGCGTCGAACCGATGTCGATGGACAGAATGCTGCAGGGAGCGCCAGCCCATCGGCACATGACGCGCCTCGCCGCGTTCAGAACAAGATGCGTTCCGGCAAAGCTACAGAGCGGCCCGTCCCGGAGGCTTCATACCGAACGAGCGCTGAACCTTCACATGAGCATAGCCCGCGCCAGCGAGCTCGATGTCCTTTTGAGGCGGAAAAATCGCATTGCCCCTTTAGCCATGGCCGGGCTTGACCCGGCCATCCAGTAAGCAATTGATATTTAATCTTGTTTCTCTGGATAGCCGCGTCAAGCGCGGCTATGTCAACGCGGCGAGCCACACACCGGGCCAAAAGTTAGCCGGTGTCCTGCATGCTAGCTTGCACGCGCCGGTTTGGTCTTCATCATCCTCACGAGCACGTCTGTTTTCGCAACATAATGCTGCATCAAGGCGCCCGCCGAGTGCACAAGCACCAAGAATAGGATCAGTGGCATGCCAACCTGGTGAACCAGGGCCGCCGCTGGGACGCCGCCGATCCAAGCCAAGGCGCCGGTGATGGGCATGAGGAAAATCACAATGTACAGCGTGTGCTGGGTGGCCGCGGCAATCTTGAGTTTGATGCCGCTCTGTCCCTCCGGCGCCGCGGGTACGCCCCGCGCCATGCGTATGATAACGCGCAGGAGGACAAGCACGAGGATGGTGAGGCCCACATATTCGTGGATGCTAGCGCTGAGCATGTCCGCGGGATTAACCTCTTTGCCCTTGCTCAAGGCGTTGAAGGCATGCTCCATGCCCTCGTGGAAGACGATCTGGAAGAAGATCAGAGCGGCGATGATCCAGTGAAGCAGGATTTGCGACCGGCTATAGCCGGGAGGCGGGCTCTTTTGCGCCATTGTGATACTCCCCATTTAAGGTGGTGGCTTGCATACACCGTAATGCGCCGGTTTTGACCTGTGACAAACGGAAGCTCGGCGTAAAAGCGGCTAAACCGTAAGCGTTATGGCGCGAGGCCGCAACTTAAGCTAAAAAAAAACTATGACAAGCGCGTACACGCAAAACCTCGATAGAACGCCCGCGAATTTCCAGCCGCTGACGCCGCTCGGCTTTCTCGCCCGCGCCGCGCAAGTCTTTCCGGATTATCCCGCGATCGTGTACGGGACGAAGACCTGCGCCTATTCCGAGTTTTACGCCCGCGCGCGGCGCCTCGCATCGGCGCTGACGCGGCTTGGGATCGGCAAGAACGACACCGTATCGGTGATGCTCCCCAATGTGCCCGCCATGCTCGACGCCAAATTCGGCGTGCCGATGACGGGCGCCGTTTTGCACTCCATCAATACCCGGCTCGATGCGGCGAATATCGCCTTCATGATCGATCATGCCGAGACGAAGGTGTTGATCGCCGACACCGAATATTCGCGCGTCATCGCGGACGCGCTGAAGCTCACGACGCATCGGCCGATCGTCATCGACTATTCGGATCCGGTGTTTCCCGGCCTTGGCGAGCGGCTTTCAGAGACCGAATATGAAGATTTCATCGCGGCCGGCGACCCAGACTTCGCCTGGAAAATGCCGGACGACGAATGGGACGCGATCACGCTCAACTATACTTCTGGCACGACCGGCAATCCGAAAGGCGTGGTCTATCATCATCGCGGCGCTTATCTCCTAGTCTCGGAAATACGCTGGCGGCCAGCATTTCGAAGCATCCGCGCTATCTGTGGACGCTGCCGATGTTCCACTGCGATGGCTGGTGCTTCGGCTGGACGATCCCGGTAGTGGCCGGCACGCAAGTGTGCCTTCGTTATGTGCGCCCCGATGCGATCTGGAATGCGCTCGCCGATCACAAAATCACCCATCTCTGCGGCGCGCCCATCGTCATGGCGACGATCTTGACTGCGCCCGCCGAAGTGAAAAGGACGCTGCCGCAGACCGTTCAGTTCATGACGGCGGCCGCCCCGCCGCCCGAGGCCGTGCTTGCCGAGATGCGCGCGGCGGGCTTCAACGTCACCCATTTGTATGGGCTGACGGAGACTTATGGTCCCTCCGTGGTGAACGAGTGGAAAGACGATTGGAACGCGCTCGACGGCGCAGAGCAGGCGCAGAAGAAGGCGCGGCAGGGGGTGCGCTATGTTCCTCTTGAGGGGTTGACCGTGCTCGACCCGATGACAATGGCGCCCGTGCCACATGATGGCCAGACCATCGGTGAGGTCATGTTCCGCGGCAATACCGTCATGAAAGGGTATCTGAAAAACAAAGAGGCGACCGAGGACGCGTTCGCGGGCGGCTGGTTTCATTCAGGCGATCTCGGCGTGATGTATGCCGACGGCTACATCCAGCTCAAAGACCGCTCAAAAGACATCATCATCTCCGGCGGCGAGAACATCTCATCCATCGAGCTGGAGGACGTGCTGTATAAGCATCCAGCCGTGCAGGCGGCGTCCGTCGTGGCGAAGCACGATGACAAATGGGGCGAGACGCCTTGCGCATTTGTCGAGCTAAAGCCGGGATGCACGGCAACGGCGGAGGAGATCATCGCCTATTGCCGCAAGCACGTCGCTCACTTTAAAGCGCCTCGCCAGGTCATGTTCGCCGAGCTGCCGAAGACTTCGACGGGCAAGGTGCAGAAATACATTCTGCGCGAGATGGCGAAGAAAGTCTCGCCCTGAGCAAGGGCGCCCAGCTTGAAGGGCCGGCAAGGCCTAGAATGTGACGCGGGCGGCATCGCGGCGCTCCATCGGGAGGGTATCCGTTAAGGCATGAGGGTAGGGGAAAGCGCCTGCCGAAGTCTTAACGGGCCACCTCTGGCCTCAAACCATTGATATTGCATGATAATATCTGGAACGGCGACCCCTTCGCCCCGATGGCGCCGCGCTTTTTCCGGTTAAAACTCGCGCTGCGATTATAATTAACGGACTTTTGCAGAGTCCGTTTTTTGCGCCTTTTTCGCGCGCAGATACAAAAAAGCGCGATTTTTGCGGCGGGAGGAAAATGCAAAACGGCGCCGTTTACCATGGTTGCGTTAACGCTGGCCGGGTGGCGCTCGGCCTCATTGTTCGTTAAGCCGCGCCAGCCGGTGCAAGCGCCTTTGATGTGGCCAAGCCCGGCATAATTCGGGTTGAATGGATCGCCGATGCCGGGTAGAGCAATGGCCGCCGCTCCGGCCGCCAGTGGGCCGTTGAAATCACCTATCCAGGACAAGTTCTTCGCCGAGTGTCACTTCTCCCCGCTGCTTTGTTGCGATCGCTCGCCCGCGAAGTACACCGGCCGCAGCGTCGGGAACGAAAGCCACGGATCCTGCCCGGTAGCCTCCTTCACTCTGATCTGCACATTACGGAACATCGTTACGGCCTCTTGCCCCGGCTTGACGATCTCCTCGGCCAAGGCCTTGGCATAAGGTCCGCTTCCGGCTCCGATGCCGGAGGCGGTTTTGTTTGGCGCCGTGGCGTAGGCGATTAAATCGTGCGTCCGCCATCCACTTCGAGCACGACGCCCGTCACAAACTCCGCCTCGTCCGACGCGAGGTAAAGGCAGGCGTTCGCGATGTCCTTCGGCTCCGACAGCCGCCCCAGCGGAACAGTCGCGATGAACTTCGCGCGGTTCTCCGGCGTATCGGGCAGCCCCATGAATTGCTCAAGCAGCCCCGTCGCTCCCATCACCGGCGCCACGCAATTCACGCGGATCTTCTGCGGCGCAAGCTCCACGGCCATCGAGCGAGACATGAGGTTCACCGCGCCTTTCGAGCCGTTATACCAGGTCAAGCCCGGCCTCGGCCGGATGCCCGCCGTCGAGCCGATATTGATGATTACGCCGCCGCCCTGCCCGGCGAGCACCGGCACGGCGGCATGCGCCATGTAGTAGATAGACTTCACATTCACGGCGTAGACCCGGTCGAACTCCTCCTCGCTTACCTCCAGCATAGGCCGGTTCTTGTGGCTCCAGCCCGCATTGTTCACCACAATATCGATGCGGCCGAACTCCGCCAACGTCTTGCGCACGGCCTCGCCGACATCGGCGGCCTTGGTGACATCGGCCTTGATGGCGATGGCGGCCGGGCCGATCTCGCGTGCTACAGAAGCTGCCCCGTCGCCGTTGATGTCGACCACGGCGACTTTCGCGCCCTCTCGCGCAAACACCCTCGCGATCTCCGCGCCAAAGCCGGAAGCCGCTCCCGTGACTATGGCTGTTTTGTTTTCAAGGCGCATCACTTCCTCCCTTGGTGTTTCCGCCATTTTAACAGGGGCGGAGTGCGCCGGGAACCATGCCTTTTTTGCCGGACGCGGGACGGCGGCTAAGCAGGCTCGAAGTTGCGCCAGCGGATAGGCGGCGCTGTCAGGCCGCTTCGCTTTGGAAGCCGCTGAGCGCGAAGAAAAACTTGGACGCAGGAGCGGAACTGGCAGGCAGGAGGTAACCGCCTTCATGCTCCCAAATCGTTAAGGCTCAATTAGGTAGAAAAATTTCCTTCTAAATCTTTTTCGAAAGGCGCTAGCTGAACTTATTTTACCATCCTAACGTACAAAAGACGCGTGAAGGGCGCGGAGCCAGGTGCAAATCGGGCGCCGCGTAAGTTGGTTGTCTGTGTTGGGTTAGCTTTAAAAAATATCGAATAATTGTCTTTGAAAAAAGCTAACCCTCCCGCCTCGTCGCTAAGTAGATTGTATTGCACTCTCATCCATTGGTATTTGCGTACTAGCCAAGGCGAGATTACTCTTGGCTCAGATCAGTCCTGTATTGCGTTCAATCAAAAAGACAACTGAACGACTTTGGCTTCTTGCGCTCAGGAGGATCACCCGTGCAAACAGATTTCACAGTTTTCCGCGCTAACTTGGCAGCGGCCTGGCATAACAGCGAGATGGATCATGACCCGCAGAGTACTGCTGCGGTTAGTCTCCACTTCGCTGGCGTGAGGGCGCTTGATATCTACCGGCTCGCTAGAATTGCGGATGAACTGAACGTAAGCGTGGATTGGCTCCTCGGGCGATCCGATATGATGGAGCTGCCGAAAGTAAAAGCGGAGAAGGTAGTCTCGTGAAGCGTCTTTGAAGACGCGGCTGATTGCAGCTTGACGGCGAACGATGCCCCGGCGGCTGTCTTCGCAGGCGCCTCTCAGAAAACGAGCCGCCTCGCAGACCGCAAACGGCAAAGCCGCAATCGCATTGCGGTAGAACGCCAGCTCGATGACGGAATGATAGGGGCTCAACAGCTTTTGAAGCTGTAGGGAACAGCACCGTTCCTTCTCCCATCCGCATCCGCAAGCGGATGCGGAAACACAGAGTGGGAAGCTCGCCAAGGCGAGCTCGCGCAGGGGGAAAGACAGGATGAGGGGTGTGTCATTCTTCGATCACCGCGCTCACCCCACGCGGCGCAACGCGGCGGAAATAGCGTCCACAAGCTGATGAATGTGGCTCTCCTCTACGATCAGCGGCGGCGACAGCGCAAGCGCTTCGCCTGCCTGCCGGATCAGCGCGCCGTGCTCGAAGCAATCCACAAAAACCTCGTAGGCGCGTTTACCGGGTTCATTCGGCCTCGGCTCCAGCTCGATCGCGGCGACGAGCCCCAGATTGCGGATGTCGATGACATACGGCCCGCCACGCAGCGAGTGCACCGCTTCCTCCCACACAGGCGCGAGCAGCGCGGCCCGTTCGAACAGGCCTTCGCGCTCATAAATATCGAGCGCCGCAATCCCTGCCGCGCAGGCTACGGGATGGCCCGAATAGGTGTAGCCGTGGAAGAACTCGATGACATGTTCCGGGCCTTGCATCATTGCGTCGTGTATTGCGCGCTTGACGAAGACCGCGCCCATAGGGATCGCGCCGTTGGTGACGCCTTTCGCGGCCGTCATGAGATCGGGCGTTACGCCGAAAAATTGCGCGGCGAACGGCGCTCCCATGCGCCCGAAGCCGGTGATGACCTCGTCGAAGATGAGAAGAAGTCCGTGACGGTCGCAAATGGCGCGCAGCTTCTCAAGATACCCCTTAGGCGGCAGAAGCACGCCGGCGGACCCGGACATCGGCTCCACGATCACGCCCGCGATGGTGTCCGCTCCATGCAGTCCAATTATCGCGCTCCAATTGATCGGCTAGCTCGGCTCCGTGCTCCGGTTGTCCTTTCGTAAATGCGTTGCGCGCGATATCGAGTGTATGCGGCAGGTGATCGGCTGCGGGCAGCATCGCCCCGAACGCGCGGCGATTATTCACGAGGCCGCCCACCGACATGCCCCCGAAGCCGCAGCCGTGATAGGCGCGCTCGCGGCCGATGAAGCGCATGCGCTGGCCCTCGCCTCGCGCGCGGTGATAGGCCAGCGCGATTTTCAGCGCCGTATCCACCGCCTCGGACCCGGAATTGGTGAAGAACACGCGGTCGAGCCCCGCTGGCGCTATGCGGGCAAGGCGCGAGGCGAGTTCGAATGCGCCTGGATGGCCCATCTGGAAGGCGGTGGCGTAATCGAGCGTCTGGAGCTGGCGCTCGACAGCCTGCGCGATCTCGCGGCGTCCATGGCCGGCGTTCACGCACCAGAGGCCTGCGACCCCATCGAGAATCTTGCGGCCATCGGCGCTGTTATAATGCATTCCCTCGGCCGATACCAAAAGCCGGGGAGCCGCCTTGAATTGGCGGTTCGCCGTGAACGGCATCCAGTAGGCGGAAAGGTCGAGCTCATTCGTAAGAGCGGTTGTATCCTGGCTCATGGCGCAAACCTCCGGTCAAGGGTTTAAACCTGGATCGGGTCCGTCACAAGCAGGTTGCGTGGAAAGGAAAGCTCCTGTGGAAGCGAACGGCGGCAAGGTCGCGATCATCACCGGAGCCGGGCACGGGATCGGCGCGGCCTGCGCCAGGCTTGCGGGTGTGCGCGGGCATCGATAAGGCGAGCTTGAATGAAGTGGCCGCAGGGACAGATTCACATGCCGTCCAGTGCGATGTCGCCAGCGAGGCGGACGTGAAGCGCTTCGATGAGACCATCGCTCTATTCGGCTCCGAGCTTATCATCGATGGCGTTTGGCAATACTTGGTGCGCCTTTCTCGTGAACCAATCGCTCCGGGTCGAGCCTTATTCCAGCCCGCTCCCCGTTTTACCGCACGAATAAGCTGAACGTTGCGCATAGACATTGTGATAGAATGCGTGCCACACTTAGGGGTGGCGCGCACTTTTGTGACGATCACGTTAAATTAATCGGATATTACATGAGTTGAGTAGGTACATCGGGAACTGGCGCCTATGACAGGAATTAAAAGTTGTTAGAATGTCCGCTGTCTGATTGAGACAATGACCCGATACGTCCTCGAACTTTATGTAAAGTCGGGGGCGAGGCCAATTTATTTCAATTGGACGCCGAATTCGCTAGCAGGAGAATACCGTGCCATCGCATCCTTTAACGCATCATGAGATCCTAACCCTGGTCGAGCCCTTCACGCGTCAAGGTTATCATCCTGATTTATTGGCAACTAACAGGCTGGAACGAAGGCTCGTCTTCAAGCCGGTGGATCATTCCTGTGAATTGCCTGACATATCGGCATTGAGTGAGACGCTTAAACTTGAGAACCGCGATGCGGATACTTACCGTCTTACTCGAACGCTCACCTGTGTCACTGATGCAGATCAGAATATGGAGGCGCTTCTGGAGATCGATGGAAAGGATCCTGGCGATCTCTTAGCCTGCGTGGCTTCCATCGCGCCCGAAATGCAATTCCGTTTTGGGCCTGGATTCAAGATCGCCAAGAGCTATCGTCTTCAAAGAGGCAGCGGCTTCACGCAGGATGGCGCCCCGGCGGTCCAAAAGATCCTTTCGAAGATGGCGGCCGAAATTGGAGACATTACAGTCACAGCGACGGCGCCGACGATAAAGGCCGATCCTGAGGCACTTATCGAAATAGAGCCGGCGGCCGGAGAATACAAAAAGTTGCCCGACGACTTGCTCGCAGTGCTCGGCTGGGACTGGGGTCTCATAACTCACAGAAAGGATCGCTGGAAAAGCAGCCTGCGTCTCAGAGGCCGGGAGCCGGAACGCAGCCGCCGCGCCGAACACAAACTGGACCGTATGGTCGATCATCTTGTTCAAACCTTCACCGAGGCTCCCGCACGCTTCCACGAGCGGCTGGTTGGCGCGCGTTGGGGAGTGGTGTTTCGGCGGGCCATGCCTCTCCTGATCAGCATTGGCCTTATCGCCGCGGCGGCTTTCTCGGCGCGTCTCCCGCTTGCCGAAGATTCGCCGGTGCGAATGATGATGATGAACCTCCCTGGCTTCTTGATGGTGTTCGTTTTCTGTATGCGCAGGCTGCCAGTGATCGAGGTTCCCCCTATCCCCAGGCCTTTGAACGCGCCGGCCTGGCGAGAGCCGTTGGCTGTAGCCGCGGCCTAAAAATTGGAGAACGGCATGTGGCGCGCCGTATACAGAGAGAACAACCTTCCCAACCAATGGTGACCAATGTCCGGTAACCCGATGAACGTCCCCCCTGTCTCGATCGCCATGGCGAAAGCCGCCCTGATCGAACAGTTCTCCAGTCCGGTCCTTAGGCGGCGCGCCACAATGCTTTGGGGGACACGAGGGGTGGGAAAGTCCTCCGTCGTCAGGCAGGTGGCGGCGCATTACGGAGTGCCGCTGATCGACCTGCGCCTGACTACGATCGAGCCGGTCGACATTCGCGGCGCCATTTACGCCGACGATCAACTCGCCAAAACGGTGTGGTTTCCGCCGGAATTTCTTCCGTCCCCAGAGGACCCCGAAGGCATCCTTTTTCTCGATGAGCTGACCGCTGCCGATCAACGGCTGCAAATCTCGGCCTACTCTCTCATTTTGGACCGCCGTGTCGGGCACTATCAGCTTCCCGACGGCTGGCAAGTCGTCGCCGCGGGCAACGCCAGCTTTCATGGCGCGGTTTGCCACGACATGGGCACCGCGCTCGCCGACCGGATGTTCCATTTCCATGTTCAGACGGTCATCGAGGCTTTCCTTGAACATGCGATCTCCAGAGACTTCGCGCCGGAGGTGATGGCGTATTTGCGGGTTCGTCCAGACAAACTCGATGATACCCAGGTCCAGCTGGCGAACGATCATCTTGTCGGCGCAAGCCCGCGCGGGTGGGAAGATATTTCGAATGTCTTGAAGTCAGCGATGTCAGAGCAGGCCAAGCGGATTTTCGTGCAGGGCCGCATCGGCGCGGCTAACGCTGCGGAATTTTTCGGCGTGCTGCGTGAGATCCAAGCCAGCGTCGACGTGGTCCGCTTGCTGGCCTGCCGTCCCGGTAAGGACACCATCGCTTTGCTGCCGAGGTCGCTCGATGGGCTGTATGGTATGACCTACGGGCTTCTCGCGGCCTGCGTCGACGACGCGACTGTTGCTAGGGCTCTCGAAATTGTCGAACAACTGCCGGATATCCGAAGCGAGGCGCGCTTGCCGCTGCGGGAGGTGCAGACACTGGCAATGGAGCTTCTGATGCAGAAAGCCCTGAGCCACGGTCTCGAAGCCGCGATCCTGGACAGCCCGTCATACCGCCGCTATGCCGATCAACGGCACAAGGAAGAGCAGTATGCTTGATAAGCCTTTGCCGCCGGACCATCGGGGGACGCGCGCGGTTCAGCGCATGGTGGAGTTCGCGCCCTCGACCGGCGGCCTTGCGCTTTGGGTAAAGCATCACGATCATCCGCCTGCTTCGGATGCGCCTGCGGTGACGACCGACGGCACGACGCTTTTTTACGGCCCTGGGTTCGAGGCCTTGCCACTGCCGGAGCAGATCGGCCTTGTCGCTCACGAAGTGTTGCACATCGCGCTTCGTCATCCGCAGCGCTTCCTCGAACTGAAGCAGCTTCTCGGCGACGTCGATCTCAAGCTGTTCAACATTTGCGCGGACGCGATCGTCAACAGCTCGCTTTCTCATTTGAAGTGGCTGCGCCTGCCGCGCGGCGCCGTCTATCTTGAGCAGCTTTTGGTGAACGCGCTCGGCGTCAAACAGGATGTTCAGACAGCGCTCCTCGAATGGGACGTGGAACGGCTCTACCGCGCGATTGACGACCGCGACGACACGCCGAAGAGCGGCAAAAAGGATCAAAACCGCCAGCAAAGCGGAGGCTCCGAAAAGAGCGATAGCGGCAGCGACAAGAACGAACAAACGCTCCAATCGAAGCAAACGCAGAATCGCAAGGACGGGCCAAAGGCTTCGCGCGTGAGGGCTATGGGCGCGAGCGCCCTGATGGACCTGGCGCCAACGCCCGATCCAAATGCTCCTCCCGAGGCCGAAGCGCAAAATGCGCTGTTGTGGAGCGAGCGCGTGCAGCGCAGCCACGCTAGCGATGGCATGCATTCCATGCTGCGTTCTTTGCTTGCAGACCTTCCGAGAGTCCGCACGCCCTGGGAACAGGCGTTGCGCACGCAGTTGGCGCGCAGCCTTTCGAGGAAAGTCGACCTCTCCTGGTCGCGGCCTGCCCGCTCCTACATCGCAAACCAGGGGCGCATGGGCGATAACAAGCGAATGCCCTTCGAACCTGGGACCAGCATGGCCAAGCCTACGCCGAGGCTCGTGGTGATCGTCGATGTTTCCGGTTCGGTGGAGGACGATCTCCTGGAGCGGTTCGCTGTGCAGATCGAGGCGATCACGCGCCGGCAGGAGGCCGGACTTACTCTGATTATTGGCGACGACCGCGTCCGCAAGGTTGAGCGATACGAGCCGGGCGTGTCCGATCTCCGCAAAATCGAGTTCCAGGGCCGTGGCGATACCGACTTCACCCCGCTGCTCATCGAAGCCGATAATCATCGGCCGGACATCGCGGTCGTCCTGACCGATCTCGATGGACCGGCGCGCTTTCGTCCGCGCTGGCCTGTGATCTGGGCGGTCCCGGAGGAATACCGGGCGGCCGTTCCGCCATTCGGACGGAAACTCGTCTTGAGTTGACCGCCGCCCGAACGCCTAAGCAACGATCATCGGCCGCCAGCAAGCGCCTTCCCCCTTGCCCTCCCCCTCCCCAGAGCATCTGGGCGCGCCGGCGCTGGCGGCGAGCTGATGCTGGAGTGCGCCTCGCATCCGTGCGTGTTTGCTGCGGGCGACGTGGCGTCGCTTCGCTTCGGGAACACGCCTTACCGAAGACGGCGTCGCGGTGCGGAAAGGCCCGGTGCTGCCCATAACCTGCGCCGTGCGGTTTTGGGAAGGCCGCTTCTGGACACAAGCCGCAGCGTCATATCCTATCGCTGATCTCGACCGGCGAACGGCACGCCATCGGCTGCCGCAAGGCTGACTTATGAAGGCGCCTGGGTCTGGCGGTGGAAGGACTGGATCGACATGCGATTTATGAGCAAGTTCAGGTCTCGCACCTCGGACGGTCTCGCAGTAACGACACTGTGAGACAGGCTTGCATATACCCGCCCACGCGCCTCGTGCGATGAATGTTACAACAATTTGCGCGCATCGGAAATTTTCATGCAGCACGCCAGGGAAGATTACCGCCCTCCGGAGCAATTCGCGGATCCGGTTTGGACTGCGCGGGGAGAGAGGCGCGCGGCCGTTCCGCTGAGGCGGCTGGAAACGCTGTGGTTCAACACCGGAACGCTCTGCAACATCGCTTGCGTCAATTGTTATATCGAAAGCTCCCCCAAAAACGACCGCCTTTCCTATCTTACGCTCGCCGATGTCATCCCGTTCCTGGATGAGATTGCGGACCTGCCGCAGCCTGTGTCACTGATCGGTTTCACGGGCGGCGAGCCGTTCATGAACCCCGGCTTCATTGGCATTCTTGAAGAAACGCTCCGGCGCGGTTTCGAGACGCTGACGCTGACGAATGCGCTGAAGCCTATGGAGCAGCGGAAGGAGCACATCGCCCGGCTCGCAAAGCGCTTTGGCGCACGCATGCGCATCCGTGTTTCGCTCGATGATTTCCGCGCCTCTGTGCATGACACAGAGCGAGGCGAGGGGACGTTCGCGCAAGCTATCGAAGGCCTGATTTGGCTGTTGCGGGCTGGCGTTGAGACCGAAGCCGCTGCACGGTCCTTGAGCGGCGATAACGAAGATACGTTGCGTCGAGGCTTCGCTGCGCTTTTCGCGGATCGCGGTATCGGCATCGACTGCTATGACCCCCAGGCGCTCGTTCTTCTCCCTGAAATGACGCGGGGAGCAAACCCTCCCGAGATTACAGAAGCCTGCTGGGCCATTCTCAAAAAGTCGCCGGATGATGTCATGTGCGCTAGCGCACGTATGGTCGTGAAGAGGAGAGGGGCCGATGCGCCCGCCGTCTCCGCTTGCACGCTCCTCCCCTACGACGCACGCTTCGAGTTTGGCGGCACAATCGCTGAAGCCAGCCGCGCCGTGCCGCTCGTTCATCCTTACTGCGCAACGTTCTGCGTTCTCGGAGGGGGTTCATGCGGATCGGCTCGGCGCGCATCCTGAGTCTTCGCCATAAGGGCGCATCATGCCTCGCTTGCTGAAACGCCGCCGGTTTTGGCTGACGATGCTCGCGCTCGGCGTCATCGTGGCCATTCATGCCTCGGGGCTGCCTGCCTCCCTTTCGCTCGATATGCTCCGGAAAAACCGGCAGGCGATTGTCGATTTCGTCGGCGAAAATTACGCTCTTGCGGCGGTTGGTTATGTCTCCCTCTACGTGATTGTGGTCGCGCTTTCACTGCCCTCGGCGCTGCTTCTCACCCTGTCAGGCGGCTTTCTGTTTGGCGCGGCCGCCGGAACGGTTTTCACCGTGATCGGCGCGACGGTTGGCGCAACGCTGGTTTTCGTTTTTGCGCGGTCGATGACAGGCGAAAACGCCATGGCGCATTTCGGGGCCGCCGGAGCGCGGCTGGCGTGCGCCATCAAGGCGAACGCCTGGTCTTATCTGCTTGTGCTTCGTCTGATGCCGCTTTTTCCGTTCTTTCTCGTGAATGTGATCCCAGCTTTCGCTGGCGTGAGGCTCAGCACTTTTGTGCTCACCACCTTCTTCGGCATCATCCCGGCGACGATCGTCTTTTCGCTCTCAGGGGCCGGACTTGGCGATGTACTCGATAAGGGCCGAATAATTTCCATCCATTCAGTCCTCACGCCCGAAATCATGGCGGCGCTTACGGGCCTCGCGCTTCTGGCGCTAGCCGCGGTTCCTTTAAGGCGCAGGTTTGGACAAGGGGCTCGCGAGGCGGCGCAACCGGCAGAGACGTCGCCAAAGTACGATTGCTGAGCTTCGGTAGACGCCAGCGCATGGCTCATCTCGAAAACTTGATCGAAGTCCCGCCCGGCCCGGCACGGTTTACCTCGTTGGGTTTCGAAGGAGCGGCAGGCCTTCTCTCTCCATCCACTGGATGGCGGATATCATCGCCTTAGTGGCGCAAGAGCCTCAACTTTTATTTACAAACAGGCTCAACCCTGAGTTGGTCGAAGCATCCGTTGAAATACTATATTCGTGGTTCGAGGCTGCCGCAAAAGAAAAGCCAAGTTGATTTTTAGGAATTGCGCAGTCTTTGTTAGTTGCGTGTGCTGATGCGCCGATGGACTAGCGGCTTACTCAGCTTGGGATTCTTTCTTATGGATATGACCCGCCAAGGCTTCACAAATCCGCAAACAGGACCGGAAGAGACAGAGCGTCTGTTGCAGCGGGCGATGGCTCACAGCACGATGTTGAAGCGGGCGTTCCACATCGCCGTATCGCGCCGTCACGACACAGAAGAATGGGAGACGCTTGAGGACGTTACCGCAACTCTTCTGGAACAGAATAGTGAAACTCATTTTGACGCCGAATGGTTCGTTCAGGCCGACGGAAGGCTAAAAGCCAGCGTCACAGCGCTGCTTGCACGGCGGGCTTCAAAAAACAGCCGCATCGGTCACTATCGGCGCGCAGCGAAGCAGGTGTACGAAAGCGCTGCGGCCTGGGGCCAAAATCTGGATGACGTCACCTTGGCGTATTGGCGGCACTCCGCGCTGGTGTGGATAACGCTATGGCATATCTCGGACGTGCCAGAGCTAACGGCGGAGAAGGCGGCGAAATGCTTGGACTTAGCCTTCACGGGAGACGCAGCCTCCGATCCGGTGGTCAATCTTCCCTCCAAGAAAGGCGTCCGCTGGAAGCTGCCTGACTCCTTCGCCGGGGCTTTCCGCAAAGACGCTTAGAACGAGCCTCCCGGTCGCGCCTGACCGCGATCAGGAGAGCATGCGGGCGAGCGCCATCTCGCGCACCGCGAAAAATCACACCACTTGGGCCGTTAGCGCGCAGGCGCGCTATGCGTAGAATCGGCGATAGGCATTGACGCGGGCGCGCCTTTGCCTCACATCTAAGCCGAAATCTCGCATTGCAACATTCTCTCAGAAAGAAGGCGCGGCTCGTCATGGACTTGCGCAACATAGCCATCATTGCCCACGTCGACCACGGCAAGACGACGCTCATCGACGTGCTGTTGAGACAATCCGGCTCGTTCCGCGACAACCAGCGCGTGGCGGAGCGCGCTATGGATTCGAACGATCTCGAGCGCGAGCGCGGCATCACCATCCTCGCAAAGGTCACGTCGATCCAGTGGAA
Source organism: uncultured Alphaproteobacteria bacterium (assembly GCA_963766815.1). Classification (GTDB taxonomy): domain Bacteria; phylum Pseudomonadota; class Alphaproteobacteria; order Rhizobiales; family Rhodomicrobiaceae; genus Rhodomicrobium. The sequence continues at coordinate 45,483 of CAVYBZ010000029.1, forward strand.
GGATCACCGCATCAATATCGTCGACACCCCGGGTCACGCGGACTTTGGCGGCGAGGTGGAGCGCATCCTGAACATGGTGGATGGCGCCATCGTGCTGGTGGACGCTTCGGAAGGGCCGATGCCGCAGACGAAATTTGTGGTGTCGAAGGCGCTGAAAATCGGCCTCCGGCCTATCGTCGCGATCAATAAGATCGACAAGCCGGACGAGCGCCATGTGGAGGTCGTGAACGAGGTTTTCGATCTCTTCGCCAATCTCGACGCCACCGAGGAGCAGCTCGATTTTCCGATCCTCTACGGCTCCGCCAAGCAGGGCTGGATGGCGGTCGATCCTGCAGGGCCAAAGGATGACATGGCGCCGCTGTTCGATCTGGTGCTTAAGCATGTGGCGCCGCCGAGGGTGGGCGGCGGCCCGTTCCGCATGCTGGCGACGACCATCGAGGCGGACCCCTTCCTCGGCCGCATCTTAACGGGACGCGTCTCAAACGGCGTGGTCAAGCCGAACATGTCTGTTAAGGCGTTAAGCTGGGACGGAAAGCTCATCGAGCAAGGCCGCGTTTCGAAGGTGCTAGGATTTCGGGGCCTGGAGCGCGTGCCGATCGATGAGGGCAACGCGGGCGACATCATCGCCATTTCAGGCCTTGCAAAAACGACCGTCGCCGACACGATTTGCGATCCGCAAAAATCGCACCCGCTGCCTGCACAGCCTATCGATCCGCCGACGCTGACGATGACGTTTCGCATCAATGACGGCCCGTTTGCCGGCCAGGAGGGCGACAAGGTCCAGAGCCGCGTCATCCGCGACCGGCTTCTCCGCGAAGCCGAGGGCAACGTTGCGCTGCGGATCGCCGAGACGCAGGACAGCGACGCCTACGAGGTTTCGGGGCGCGGCGAACTACAGCTCGGCATCCTGATCGAGACCATGCGCCGCGAAGGCTTCGAGCTGACGGTGTCGCGTCCGCGCGTCGTCTTCGATACCAACGAAGAGACCGGGCAGCGCCTGGAGCCCGTCGAGGAGGTCATCATCGATGTGGACGAGGAGCATAGCGGCGCGGTCGTCTCGAAGCTGTCTGAGCGGAGAGGCGATCTCATCGAGATGCGCCCATCCGGCGGCGGCCGCCAACGGCTGATCTTCTATGTCCCGACGCGCGGCCTCATCGGCTATCAGGGCGAGCTTCTCACCGACACGCGCGGCACGGCTATCATGAACCGCCTGTTCCACGAATACGCACCCTATAAGGGCGAGATCCAGGGCCGCCGCAATGGCGTCCTTATATCGAACAGCACCGGCGAGGCCGTCGCCTATGCGCTGTGGAACCTTGAAGACCGCGGGCCGATGATGATCGATCCGCAGACCAGGGTCTATCCCGGCATGATTGTCGGCGAGCACACGCGCGACAACGATCTCGAAGTCAACGTGCTGAAGGGCAAGCAGCTCACCAACATCCGCACAACGAGCAAGGACGAAGCGGTGCGCTTGACCCCGCCCATGAGGATGCCGCTGGAGAAGGCGCTCGCCTATATCCAGGACGACGAGCTTGTCGAGGTGACGCCGAAATCCATCCGCCTGCGCAAGCGCTATCTCGATTCGAACGAGAGGAAGCGCATGGAACGTGCGGCCGCGGCGCTCGCCGGCTGAACCAATTGGCTAATCCTAAGCAGACTTTCCTTGGCCAGCCAACGAATGCCTGCTTAGAATCTTTTGTTTTCGCAGAGTGAGCGCTTGTCGCTCACGATAAACGTTCGCTTGTTGTTTTTTCGCAAAACCGGGAAGGCCACCCCCGAATCAAGTCCGAGGGCATGCTTTTGCGAACTCTGCTTAGGCGCAGCGCTCACCGCGCCACGCCCGAAACCGCGCCTCCTTCCCTGCCGCGTCGAACGCCTCGAACTCCTCGCGAAGCTGCCTCTCGGCCTGGGCGCGTTGCAGCTCCGCCTGGTGCGCGGCCAGGCGCGCCCGCGTTTCAGCCTCAGCTCGCGCCTCCTCGGCGCGCTGCGCCTCAAGCCGCGCCTGCGCTTCTGCCTCCGCCGCCGAAAGAAGCGCGACGAGATTTCGCGCCTCTGCTGCGAGCCGCAATTCCTTCAAGAGCCGCTCGCGATTTTCTGGGGAAAGCTGCTGCAACAGCGCCTCCACTTCCCCTTTCCCGGGCTGCCGTGCATCCTCCGGCATGCCGCCCCACACCAGCCGGTTGCAGGCGAGCACCCAGCGCTGCAACTCGTTATTCGCATGGAGTTTCGCATTGGCGAGCTTGCTCAGCATGAACATCGCACGCTCGACTTCGCTGGCATGCGTCGCTTGAACCTCAGCGCTGATCGGTTCGTTATAGGCGAAACTGGCGTCAAATTGGCTGGTCATGAGCGGGCGTCTTTCTGTGGGCGGAGAAAAGGCTAAAACTTAACGGCAGCTTCCGCTTGAACAGCATCATGAGCTAGTAAGTCAACCCCACATTGGCGGCTTCGGAATCGTGTGTTGCCGGGAAGCGGCGCACAGACCCGGAGCGAGGCGGTTTTTTTACTCTTGGCTTCAGGGGACATCTCCCCGCATGCCGCGCCAGGCGCGCGTTTTAGCGACGTTCAAGCATTCCAACCGTAAGGACCAGCCAGTCCGGTAGCCACAGCACGTCCCGCGATGGCGGAGACCCAAAGCCGCCGGCGCACGGCCGCGCCGGTGAGGCCATGTGGAGGGCTGCTAAGCCGAGCGCGCGCCAAGCGCGGCGAAGATGAACGCGAAGCCAGTCAGCAGCATATTGATGCCGACATAAAGCCCCAACACCCAGAACGCGGTCGATGGCCATCCGGCGATGACGAGTCCAGCGAGCAGAAAATCGATCAGTCCGCTGAAAATCAAAAGCACCCAGCGGCCCGTGTCGGCCTTGATCGAGAAGCCGAAGATGAAAGTCGTGACGCCATGCACGATGAAATAGGCCGTGAGCAGCATGGTGAGCGTGACGGCTCCCTGGATCGGAAACAGGGCGAGCACGATGCCAAGGATCGCCGTCAGGATCGCGAACAACAGAGAGGTCCAATAGCCCGGCGCGTGCGGCGAGCGAACCAGGGAAATCGCCCGCATGATGCCTGCGAAAAACAAGATCCAGCCGATAAAGGCGCTCACGGCGACCGACGCGAGCACCGGCACGGCGATGGCCAATGCGCCCAGAATGACTAGCAGGACGCCCTGCACGGTGAAAAGCTGCCAGTGATCCTTCAGGCCGCGCCGCATTGCGGTTTCGAATTCCTCACGATTGATGCTGGGCGAGGTCATGGTCTTTCTCCTTTTCGCGATGGCAACCGCCGGACGGGCGGAAGATTTGCGCCTTATCCGGTATAAAATGCTTACGGGAGGATATGGCTCCGGTGTAAGACGTTTACAAAGCTGGAGGCCAATTCGGGGCGGGGAACCGAATGACGGCGAATGAGGCCGAGAGGCTTGGCGGGCATCCGTGAACTATCGCCATATCTATCACGCCGGCAATTTCGCTGATGTCATCAAGCACATCGTCCTCGTGCTCTGCCTGGACTACCTGCAGAAAAAGGAAGGGCCTCTGTGCATCGTCGATGCACATGCGGCGCCGGCCTCTATGATCTGCGCTCGGACGAGGCGGCGAAAACCCGCGAATGGGAGCGGGGAATTGGATGCCTTCAAGGCGCGTCCAATGCGCCCGATGACCTCCAGCTCTATCTCGGCATGGTGCGCGACGGCCTCAACGCAGGGCGCTATCCCGGCTCGCCGCTTCTTGTCGCGCGCCGCTTGCGCCCGCAGGACCGCCTGATTGCAAACGAGCTTCACGAGCCGGCGTTCGAAGCGCTTCGCAAAGTTCTGACGCCCTTCAAAAAAGCGCGCGCGGCGCGGATGGACGCCTATGAATGCATCCGCGCGCATATCCCGCCAGCGGAAAGGCGCGGGCTTGTGCTTATCGATCCGCCTTTCGAAGAGAAGGATGAGTTCGAGACGCTTACGCGGCAGATGAAACAATGGAAAAAGCGCTGGGCGTCCGGCGTTTATGTTCTGTGGTATCCGATCAAGGCGCATTTGCCGGTGGCGGCGCTCAAGGATGCGGCGCTGGAGCTCGGCCTCCGGCGAACGTGGTCGGTGGAAGCGCTCATCCTGCCGCGAGAGCAGGCCGACACCTTGAATGGATGCGGCCTGATCGTGTTCAACGCGCCGTATACTGTGCCGGAACGGGTCGGAGCGCTATTGCCGGTGCTGAAAGTGGCCATGAACCTCCATGAGACCGCATCCGCTTTTCATTCGTGGGATTGAGGGTCACGACTGGCGCATTTGTGTCTTGCCCGCGAAGGCGGCCATCCATAAATCGGCACAATGAAAGTCTTTGAGAACAATAACATAATGCGGCGCCTACTGGATCCCCGCCTTCGCGGAGACGGCAATGGAAGCGGTGAGGAATTTCGGGAGTTAGTATGATTGAGGGGCAAGCGAGGACTCACGCTTAAAGGCCAAGCGAAAGCTGCTTATGGCCGTCACTTGACGTGGATGCGAACTCGGAATTTCGCTGTTCGTGCGAGATATTTTCCGCCAGATGGCGATCGTTGCCGCCAGTTGAATTGACGCGGGAGGAGACGGGCCACATAGCCAACGATTGAGAGGGGTACGGCTTGAGGAGCGCGGCGCCGCCCGTTTTCAGCCATGCGAGCGCATCTGCCTGAGAGAGTATGGCAGGCATGCGATCATGGATCGGCGCTAGGCTCTCATTCGCCGGGACGGTGATGATCGTGAACGTCAAAAGGCCGCGCCAGTCTTCCCACAATCCGGCAAGGGTCAGCGGTTTGCCGTCAGCGCCCGAAATGAAATGAGGCTGTTTTCCCCTCCCCACCCGCCGCCACTCGTAAAAGCCGGAAATCGGCACGAGGCACCGGCGCGATTTGAGCGCTTGCCGGAAGGCGGGCTTTTCGCCAAGCGTTTCCGAACGCGCATTAATGAGCTTCAGCCCGGCGGAAGGGTCTTTCGCCCACGAAGGCACGAGCCCCCAGCGCATCGGCCGGAAGCTGAGACCGCCGGCGCCCAAAACAATCACGCCTGCCTCATGCGTGGGAGCCACATTCCAGGAAGCCGCCAAGTTCGGCGCGATCTGATCCACGAGCCCGTAGAGCTCGACAATTTCGGCCCAGGTGAAGGCCTGCGTAAAGCGTCCGCACATGACGCCTCCTAAACTGCAAAGATAAACCTGCATCTTTTGTGAGACGATAGCTAAGGCGAAAGCCAAAGCGGCCCATCCGTCTATACCGGAATATAGAGCGGCGCGATCGTTAAGCGAGATCAATGAACGTTATCGATAAAGAGTTTCTGGCAGGCGATCTCGAAGCCACCTCTTGTTCCGCCACTTGAAAAATGGACTCCCGAATGTGTAAAAAATCGGCATCATTTTCCTTTGTCATGGCCGGGCTTGACCGGTCATCCAGCAAGCATCTGAAATTTCGTTATGCTGCTCTGGATAGCAGCGTCAAACGCGGCTATGACAACGTGGCTGCTCTGGCAGAGCAGCCGGCCAGCTCAGATCGCGACCTGGCGTCCGATCTCGACCACTTGATCGACTGGCAGCCGGAAAAAGTCGGTCACTTGGGAGGCGTTGCGCTCCATGGCGGCGAAAATAAGTTCCTGCCACTTCGGAAGACCCTTGCCATCCGCCCGGGAAACCACCGTTTCGCGGCCGACATAGTAGGTCACATCGCCGAGGTTTAGATCGCAGCCTCTCGCCTTCGCCTCCTCAAGTATAGGCGGAATTTCGGGCCGTTCCATGAAACCGTAATTCACAGTGGCGCGCCAGAAATTCGGCGCCTCCACATGGAAGCGGAGACGATCCTCCTCGCGCACGAAGGGCACCGGCTCAATCGACACGTTGATCACCATGACGCGCTCATGAAGCGCGCGGTTGTGTTTGACGTGCCAGGCCATGACCGGGGGCACCCCTTCTCTAGACCGCGTCAAGAAAATCGCTGTCCCCGGCACGCGGGGCACGCCCTTCTCGGCGATCTCCTTCAGAAAGGTTTCGGTCCGCTGGTATTTGGACCTCAGCACCTGCATGATGGCGTCCCGGCCGGTATGCCATATCTGCATAATGCCGTAAATTACGGCTGCAAGAGCGAGCGGAACGTAGCCGCCGTCGACCATTTTCGCGGAATTTGCGACGAGAAACGCAAAGTCGACCACGATAAAGCTTCCGGCCACGGCGATGCTCAATGGCAGGCCCCAATCGAGCTTCTCGATCATGGCGATCATGAGTAGCACCGAGGTCATAAGCATCGTCGCGGAAACGGCGATGCCGTAGGCGGCCGCCAAATTATCCGATTTGCGGAAAGCGATCGTCAGGCCGATGGTGATGATCATCATGAGCCAATTCACGACCCCGATGTAGATCTGCCCGTAGCCGAGCGCGGAGGTCTGTGTAATGCGGAGCCGGGGCAGCCAGCCGAGCTGGATGGCTTGGCGCGTCATAGAGAACGCCCCCGTGATGATCGCCTGGCTGGCGATAATCGTCGCAGCGGTCGCCAGAATGACGTAGGGAACGAGAAGAACTCTCGGGCAAAGCGCGTAGAACATATTGTCGGCGATGAGGGCGCCATTCAGAATAAGCGCCGATTGACCGGCGTAATTGAGGACAAGGCAGGGGAAAACCATGATCACCCACGCCAGCTGAATGGGGCGGCGGCCAAAATGGCCCATGTCTGCGTAAAGCGCTTCTGCGCCTGTGACGCATAGAAAAACCGCGCCGAGAACGAGAAACGAGGTCAAGCCCCCCGAAACAAGATAGTCGAGGCCCCATGCCGGGTTTATGGCGGCCAGCACTGTAGGATTTTGGGCGATCCCCCAGAGACCGAGAAGCCCCAGAGCCGCGAACCAGACCACCATTATGGGGCCGAACATTTTGCCGATCATCGCGGAGCCGCGCGGCTGGACAAGGAAAAGCATAACGAGAACGAGGACGGTCAGCGGCACGACATAGTCAGAGAGGCTCGTGGTCACAATCGAAAGGCCTTCGAGCGCGGACAAAACGGAGATCGCGGGCGTAATCACCCCATCGCCATAGATGAGCGCTGCGCCGGCCAAGCCGACGGCGACGATCAGCGTTCGCTTCTTGGTGCGGCCTTTTCCGAGACCTTTCCGCCCGCCGAGAAGCGCCATCAAAGCCATGATGCCGCCTTCGCCATGATTATCGACCCGCATCGCCACGCCGACATATTTGATTGTCGTCACGATGATGAGGGTCCAGAAAATGAGAGAGAGACTGCCGAGCACCACGGCCCTATCGCCGGTTTGAGCGCCAGTCGCCTCAAGTACTACCTTCAACGTATAAAGCGGGCTGGTGCCAATGTCGCCAAACACCACTCCAAGGGCGGCCAGGGTCATGGCCATGGTGGGGCCTTGGGGAAGCGCCGCCACGCCTTGAGGGAGTGAAACCGCCGGGGCCGTGGTGCTCATGATCGATCCAGGAATCATTGCCGCGAAGAATTGCGCAGCCTTAGCATGGGATCGTGAGAGTTGCATTAAGTTCGCTTCTTGATTTGACTACGGAGCCGCTACAACCAGCGTCCAGAACGTCTTGTATTTCGTATCCGGCTTGTACTCGTAGGCGATGCCCATGTGCTTCGCTTCGGCGAGGAGCATGTTACGGCTATGGGGCGGGCTCTTCTTCCATCCCTCTATCATTTCTGCAAGAGATTTTTGGCCGACGCCGACATTCTCCGCCGCGAGCCGGTAGGAGTACCCGGCCAAACTTAGCCGCTTTCCGACATTCGCGCCATTGGGGCCAACGTGAGACATATGGTCGTGCTTGGCCATGTCCTTGGCGAGAATTTCAGCGGCTCTGCTCGCCTGGCTATCGAGAGTTAGGGGAGCCAAACCCTTCGATGAGCGGTAGTCGTTCACGAGGCGCAGCGCATCGCCAGGGTTCATCGCCGGCTCGTCATCGGGCTTTTGCGGCGCCGCAGCGGGCTGATCGCCCGAGCTGAAGGCGGACGAAAAATTCGCCCAGATGCCGCTGAAACCCGAACTTTGGGATGATGGCTCGGGCGCCGCGGCCGGCTTCGGCGGCGTATCCGGCGAATTTCCGCCTCCACCGATGCTCGATAGAGACGGCAAGGCGCCAGCCGCCGCACAGCCGCTCAAGACCGCGCACACCAGCATTAAACGGATTACACGACCCATGGTGAGCCTCATTTGTAAGCAAAACGCCGAGCCATGGTTAACTATTCCTTAATTCGGCCATCGCGCTGCGAATTAGCTCCCGATCTCGTCAACATCATGATCGGCTCTCCCAGGTCAGCCACGAACCAAATCCTGGTCTCCGGCCATTTCGTTTGTGCGATCGGCCAAATCTTGCAGGTTCTGAAGCATCTGCTCGAACAAGAACAGCAACGCGAAAACCCGCTGGGCGCCGCCATTTCCAGCAGTCGAGCCGAACGGTTCTTGCCCGGCGCCCGCAATGACGCCCCGGTAGCTATCGAGGGCCGCTCGCAGGTCTTCCATATTTGGCGCTTTATCCCCCGATGACAGCCCTTTCGCGATGGCTGTGAGCCATGCGGCAAGCGCTTGGAGGAGGCCACGGAGCGGAGGTCGAAGACGATCTCCCGCAGCTTCGGGGAATGGAGTCGCGAGCGCGCGCGACAGCATGGCGATATCGTTGCGCAGGCGGCGCAGGGTGCGGGCGAGCGGCTCCGGATCGGGGCCATCGGCGAGCCTGTTGACGCGCTCGACCTTCGCCTCCGCGGCCCTGCTATCGATTTGTGCGATTTTGGCGCTGAGCCGGACCTGCAGTTTCAAGAGAGCTTCCCGGTCGGCGCCCTTGCCGCCAGCCTCCTCGAACATGGAGACGATGCCGGTCATATCGGTCAGCGCGTCGGAGACGGCCCGCGCCAGCAAACCGTGGGCGCGCGCCGGCAAGATGAAGAGCGCAACCGCAACGGCGACCACGCTGCCGAGGCTGATTTCCAAAACTCGTTCCAGCGCGGACGCCAGGGGACTCGATTGTTGGATAACTGTTCCCATGAGCACGATGATGGCTGTGATCGGAGCGACCCGGTAATCGGGGCGGAACGCCGTCAGCACGGCCAACGGCGCTATGGCGGCCACGAGGGCGAGCGCGAGGGCGGCGGGACTGCCATGCGGAATTGCGATCGCAACGATCGCGCCCCAAAACGCCCCTCCTACGGTGCCGATCAGGCGATAGAGGCCGGCCCGCACCGAACCGCCGACGCTCCCCTGGATGACGATCACCGACGACAGCACGGCCCAATAGGTCTGCGCCAGTCCAAGCACCTCGCCAAGCACATAGCTTGCGAGAGCGGCCAGCGTCATGCGAAGCCCGAACTGAAGCTTCCCTTGATGGGTTCTAAGCCAGGTTCTTAACGCTTTGATGCCCGGCGTCATTTTTCACTTTCCATGAAATAGGTCTCAATACGTGGCGCTGGCTGGCTCGCTGCAAGCGAGAATGCTAGACTGAAGGGCATTTGTACGAATTTTGGCCGGAGTTCCATGCACAAACTCATCGACGGCGTTCTGCGTTTCAAGACCGAGATCCACGGCCCGAGGCAGGAGATGTTCAGCCAGTTGCGCGAAGCGCAAGCGCCGTTCGCCCTGTTCGTCGCGTGCTCCGATAGCCGGGTGGCGCCGGAGATGCTTACGCAACGTGAGCCGGGGGACCTGTTCGTGGTTCGCAACGCGGGCAATATTATCCCGTCTTACGGCCCTGCCGCGGGAGGCGTGTCGGCCAGCATAGAATATGCGGTCGCCGCGCTCGGCATCGAGAATGTCGTCGTTTGCGGCCATTCCGACTGCGGCGCCATGAAAGCGATTTTGCGCGATAACAAACTCGATAAAATGCCGGCCGTAGAAAGCTGGATCAAGCATGCGGCGGCCGCCAAGGAAATCATCGAGGCGACGCTGCCTGCTTCCGTGGACGAAGCAGCGCGCCTCCACGCGCTCGTTCACGAAAATGTGCTCTGCCAGCTTCGCAATCTGCAAACCCATCCGGTTGTCGCCGCGAGGCTCGCGACGGGCCGCCTCAAACTCTATGGCTGGGTCTACAATATCGAAAACGGCACAGTCGACACTTTCGATGCCGACACTGGCGCCTTCGTGCCGCTGACCAAGGGCTCGCTGGCGCACGCCACGCCGAAAACGCGGCTTGCCTACTCCGCGCCGCAAGGTTAGGCAAACTCCATCGGTCGGCCAACGGAACACCCCTCACCTGCCATGGAAGCAAAGACCGCCGATCTTGAAATTGAGCCCAAACAGCTATTCGGCCACCCGCGCGCGCTTGCGTTCCTGTTCACGACCGAGATGTGGGAGCGCTTCTCTTATTACGGGATGCGCGCTCTTCTGATCCTATACCTCACGAAATACCTGCTTTTGCCCGGACATTCAGAGGAGGTCATAGGCCTCGTGACCTTGAGAAGCGGATTTGAGTCGCTATTCGGACCGCTCGGCGTGCAGCCTTTCGCCTCGCAGATCTATGGATCGTACACAGCGCTCGTGTACCTGACGCCGATCCTGGGAGGGCTGCTCGCCGACCGCGTCCTTGGCCAGCGCAGAACAGTGATCATTGGCGCTGTCCTGATGGCCATCGGCCACTTCATGATGGCGTTCGAGCCGCTTCTGCTTTTCGCGCTCCTCACGCTCATCATCGGCAACGGCGCTTTCAAGCCGAATATCTCCACTCAGGTCGGCGGCCTTTACAAGGAGGGCGACCCCCGCCGGGATAGCGCCTATTCCATTTTCTATGTCGGCATCAACGTTGGCGCGTTTCTGGCGCCGCTTGTGTGCGGAACGCTTGGCGAGGAATGGGGCTGGCACTATGGCTTCGGCGCGGCCGGCGTTGGTATGGTGATCGGGCTTTTGATATACCTGCGCGCTCTTCGCGAGTTGCCGCCGGACGAGCTTCAGAAGGCCGAGGCCGCTCATGTCGAGCACGATCCGCTGACCGCCAAGGATTGGCGGGCGATCATTGCGCTTCTCATTCTCTTTTTGCCGAACACGCTGTTCTGGGCGACCTATGAGCAGCAGGGAAACACCATAGCCCTTTGGATCGACAGCTATACCGACCGCTCCATCAACCTGTTATTTTGGCAGGGCGAAATCCCTGTGACCTGGTTTCAGGCTTTCAACCCGTTCATGATCTTCGGCTTCACGCCGCTGATCGTTGAATTGTGGGCGATCCAGTCGAGAAGGGGGCGGGAGCCGTCAACCGTCATGAAAATGGCGATGGGCTGTTTCGGCCTCGCGCTCGCCTATTTGGTGATGGCGATTCCTGCGCTGCATGCGGGACCCGACGCGAAATCGAGCTGGCTTTGGCTGTTTGTGTTTTTCGTCATCATCACCATTGGCGAGCTATACCTTTCACCCGTGGGCCTTTCGCTCGTATCGAAAGTTGCGCCGGCGCGCGTCCTGTCGTTGATGATGGGCGTCTGGCTCGCCACGAGCTTCGTGGGCAACTTCCTCGCGGGCTGGCTCGGCTCCTATTGGAGCAGCATGGAGAAGGCCAACTTCTTCCTCATGATCGCAGGCGTGGCCGCTTTCGCCGGTCTCTCAATCATTCTCTTGAACAGGCCGCTTCGCAATTCGTTACAACACTGATTATGCCAAATCTAAGAGTCGCTGACCGGCTGCTTGTCATACCCGAGCCCTCTTTGTCATGGCCGGGCTTGACCCGGCCGTCTAAACGATTGAAATCACGCCTTGTTTTCTGGATGGCCGGGTCAAGCCCAATGTTGTCCGGTTTAAATCCGTCTCGAAATCAACGGCTTGAGAAAATGCTTCGTTTTTTGCGAGATGGCGCAACAGGGTTCCTTCTCCGCATCGCGTTTGCTTGCAAACGCGATAACTCTGAGTTGCAAGCACGCCAAGGCGTGCTTGATGGGAGAAGGACAGATTGAGGGGTAACGTGTTAACTTACAGGGCGTTCTGCCCCTCACCCCAACCCTCTCCCACTACTGCCTCCAAGGGCGGCTATGACAACGTGCGTGCAGGTCCAATGCCCGATTTTTTCACACACTTGGCGGCGGCATTTCGGTATCTGGAGGATGAATCTTTTGATAACCAGTAACATGAGGCATCGCGTCCTTGGGCCCCGCCTTCGCGGAGGCGCCTGGACGGGTCGAAGATGCGGTCCAACGGCGCCAAAGATGTTTGAGATGGTGAGCAGCGTCATGGCTTGCTCCTTTCTTATCGCCAGCCTTACCCTCGCCTCTGCCAGGGCCGATGAGGGCATGTGGCTTCTCAATAGCTTTCCATCAGATCAGGTAGAAAACCTGTACGGCTTCCTGCCCACACAGCAATGGCTCGATCGCGTCCGCCTGTCCGCCGTGCGGCTGGCGCAAGGGTGCTCGGCCGGTTTCGTTTCGGCGAAAGGTCTCGTGCAAACCAACCATCATTGCGCGGAGCAGTGCATCGAGCAGCTTTCATCGAGCGGCAAAGACCTGATCGAGACCGGGTTTTATGCGAAGGAGGAGAAGGACGAGGCCAAATGCCCTGACTTCGAGCTCGATCAGCTCATCGCCATTAGCGATGTGACGGCGCGAGTCCATGAGGCGATTGCAGGGAAGGATGGCGCGGCCTTCGCGCAAGCCAAACGCGCGGTGAGGGCGGCGATCGCGAAAGAGTGCAGCGGCGGAGACGCGGCGCTTCGCTGCGATGTTGTCGAGCTTTACGATGGCGGGATCTACAACCTTTACAAATATCGCCGCTTCCAAGATGTGCGCCTTGTGTTCGCGCCCGAGCAGGCCATCGCCTTCTTCGGCGGCGATCCCGATAATTTCGAGTTCCCGCGATACGATTACGACGTCAGCTACCTCCGTGCCTATGTGGATGGCAAGCCGCTCGACACGTCCGCGAATTACTTCCCCTACGCGCGCGAAGATGTGAAGCCGGGAGACCTGACATTTACAGCCGGAAATCCGGGCTCGACGCAGCGTCTCGACACCGTCGCCGAGCTGGAATTCGACCGGGACGTCAGCTTGCCACGCTCGCTCTTCCGATTGTCAGAGCTGCGGGGCCTGCTTACGGAGTTTTCGACGAAAGGGCCGGAGGAAAAGCGCATCGCCACGGGGCGGCTTTTCGGCGTCGAAAACTCGCTGAAGGCGCGAAAAGGACAATTTCAGGCGCTGGTCGATCCCGCGCTCATCGCCACGAAGGTTACAGCCGAAAATGAGCTTCGCGCCAAGGTTGACGCAGACCCAGCGCTGAAGGCGGAGGCGGGCGCGGCCTGGGATACGATCCGCGAAACGCTCAAGCGCTGGAAGCCGAAGAGCGAACGCTATGCATATATGGAGGGTCATGCCGCGTTCGATACGAGTTTGTTTGGCGACGCGCTCAGCTTGGTGCGTTATCCGGTTGAGAAGGCGAAACCGGACGAGAAGCGGTTGCCGGAATATACGGATGCGAATTTCCCGGCGCTGAAGCAATCGCTTTTGGCCGATCAGCCTTTTTATCCTGAGCTTCAAAAGCTGACGCTGACTTTCTCTCTTACGAAGCTTCGGGAGATTCTCGGCCCAGACGACCCGTTCGTGCGTAAAGTGCTTGGCAAAAAATCTCCGTCGGAACTGGCGGATGAGCTGATCGACGGCTCCAAGCTGGGCGACGCGGCTGTGCGAAAGGCGCTCCTCGAAGGCGGCCAGCCAGCCGTCGACGCCTCCTCCGATCCCATGATCGCGCTCGCCCGCCTCGTCGACCCCGATTTCCGCGAGATCCGCAAGGATTACGAAGACAATTTTTCAGCGCCTCTCGATCAGGCTCACGCCGCTATCGCCCGCGCGCGCTTCCAGATTTATGGGACCTCGGTCTATCCCGACGCGACCTTCACAATGCGCATCTCCTACGGCACGGTGAAGGGCTACCGGCAGGGCGATAAGTTCATCGAGCCGATTACGCGCATCAAGGGCCTATTCGAGCGCGCGACCGGCGCCCCGCCCTATGAACTGCCGGAGAGCTGGATCAGGGCGCGGCCGGCGCTCAACATGGATCAGCCCATGAACTTTGCCGCCACCAACGATATCGTCGGCGGCAATTCCGGCTCGCCCGTGATCGGCAAGGCGGGCGAGATCGTGGGCCTGATTTTCGACGGCAATATCCAATCGCTGGGCGGTGATTTCGGGTTCGACCCTGCCGTCAACCGCGCCGTCGCCGTGAATGTGGGCGCGCTTCGCGAAGCGCTGACGAAGGTCTATCACGCAGATCGCATCGCGGCGGAACTTGCTCGATAGGCCCGCAGACGTTGAAGGTGACCGAGTGGCAAGGTCCGGGCCGGGCGGTGTTTCAGTTGACGGATTCGGCGTCCGGTCCCGCAACTTCAACCACCGGCTGCCACTCGGCCCGGAACACTGGCTCGAACATCGCGGAGATATAGGCCGCTCCTTCCAAACTTAGATGATTGTCATCGGAATAGAGGGCCTTCCCATCCGCTGCTGCAATGCATTCCAATTCATCGCACAGGAACTTATGCGGGTACAGCCTTACAATCTTATCAGAAAATCCCAGCCCATCTAACGCTTCGAAAACCGGCTGGTTGCGTTGACGGTACAGACTAACCGGCCTTTTGAAGCTTTCCGGCGAGCCCCCTTGCAGCGAAAGCTTGAAGAGAGTTTTCGGCACATTGTATCCAACCTCAGGAACGGGGTAGACCAGCACAACAGTCTTACCGGCGGCGATAAGGCGCCTGACCGTTTCAGTCAGGGCCGCAACATAGACCTTGGTACGATCTTCTTCTTTCTGCGCGGCTTCATCTGCGCCGGTGATCAAAATCGGGTTCAACTCGTGAGTTTCAGCCGGCCCCAATTCCACACTATATCCCCTTAGATAGACAGCATAACGAGACGCTAGCACCACCGTTTCCAAGCTTCTGTCTTGCTCCAGCAGGTCAATGATAAGCGCGTTGTGCTCCATGCACTTATCATACACATCCCGAAGTTTTCGCACCCCCACGACAGAGAGACAACCCAGGTGGCTAAACAACTTGATTGAAGCTCCATGTCCGGCGGCGGCTTGGCCAAGAGCGGGCGCCAACGCTGCTGCGTGGCTGTCACCCCATAGAGCAACTTTTGGCGCAACGTTAGCGCCGTAAAGGCAGGCATTGGCTTCGCCGAACTCACCGGCTTGGCAGGCGTGTCTCCGGGGATCAAAGGATTCAGCGTAGTTGGCTAGCTTGACCGAAGCATCGGCAAATCTTTCCGGCCAGCCGCCGCCAGCGCCGGCTGCAAACCCAAACCCTAAGCTCGCCAATACTGCAAAAGCGCTCGCGGCGTAAAGGACAGGCGCGGAGACGACAGACTTGTTGCCTCGAAAAGGCTGCTCAATAAACTTCCATGAAATAGCGGCGATTGCGACGGCCAAAACGACGATTGCGAAGCGCTCCGATAATGTGGGGCTATCGATCGAGTATTGCGTGAAGAACACAATCAGCGGCCAATGGAGAAGATAGAGGGAGTACGATATAAGCCCGATAAACACGATAGGACGCCAATTGAGTAGACTGCGCAAAACCGATGTCCCAGAGCCACCGCTGTGGATCAAGAGAGCAGCTCCGAGGCATGGGAGTAAGGCGGACAAGCCCGGGAATGGCGTGTTGTTAGAATATGTCAACACAGCATAGAGAATAAAACCGGCGCCAATCAAAGAAGTCAGTTCTCTCATGTAACGGTGACGAAGTTCCGGGAGGAACTCTAAAGCCAGCAATGAACCAATCAAAAGCTCCCAAAATCTTGTGGGCGCCAGATAAAAGGCGGCGCTTGGATGCGTGGCGACGCCATAAACACTCGTAACAAATGAGACAATAGCAGCGCAAAGAATAATAATTGCACTGCGCTGATGTTGCCATCTTAGAACGAGATACAGAAAAAGCGGAAAGACAAGGTAGAATTGTTCCTCAACTCCAAGAGACCAGGTATGCATCAGCGGCTTGGCGTCGGCGGATGCGTCGAAGTACCCGGCCTGAGACCAGAAAAAAACGTTCGATAGAAAGAGAGTAGTAGCCACAACGCTCTGGCTGAATGGCTGCAAATCCGATGGCGTAAAAATAGCGAGCGCCATCAATGCCGATACAAACATCGTAAAGAATAGAGCCGGAAATATCCTGCGTATGCGCCGCTCATAAAATGTCAGTATAGAATATGACTTCGACCTATGCTCGTTCAACAGAAGCGAGGTGATCACGAAACCTGAAATAACAAAGAATATATCCACGCCAACAAAGCCACCGCTAAGAATGGAGAAATCAGCGTGGAATAGAACTACAGGGATAACCGCTACCGCTCTCAGACCGTCAATATCGGCTCGATATCGCAAGATGCTAACCCGTTTCGCAATGGCGCGAGGCTCGATGGAAAATCTTTTTCTACCTATTATTGAAAATTGGTTGAGTCAACGTTCAATGCAATTTTAAGTTGTGGATCGGCCAGCAAGAGGCGAACGCTGGGATATGCGGAACCCGTGCGGGAGCGTTTTTGCGCCCGCTGGTTTGACGGCCCGAAGAGGGCGCCATGCAAGACATCGTCGCAAAGCCGAAGCCGCCAGCCATTCTTGAAACTTACGCGCCCGCGCGCCTGGACCGCTTGCCCTGGGGCCGGTTCCATACGCTCGTCGTGGCCGCGCTGGGGATCACCTGGGTGCTCGACGGCCTGGAGGTGACGCTCGCAGGCTCGGTGGCTGGCGCGCTGAAGGCAAGCCCAGTGCTGCATTTCACCGATTCCGATGTGGGCCTCGCGTCGAGCTTTTATCTCGGAGGCGCTGTCATAGGCGCGCTCGTTTTCGGCTGGATGGCCGACAGGCTCGGCCGCCGTCTCCTCTTCTTCGTCACGCTTTGGCTTTATCTGTTGTCCGCAGCCGCGACCGCCTTCTCATGGGATCTCTTCAGCTTCTGCCTGTTCCGCTTCCTCACCGGCGCCGGGATCGGCGGCGAGTACAGCGCGGTGAATTCCACGATTCAGGAGATGATCCCTGCCCGCTTCCGTGGCTGGACCGATCTGGCGCTGGGCGGCACATTCTGGCTCGGCGGCGCAGTTGGCGCTGTGGCTTCGATCGTGCTCCTCGACCCCGCCAACATCAATCCCGAGATCGGCTGGCGGCTCGGCTTTTTCATCGGCGCCATTCTCAGCCTCGGCATCCTTGTTCTTCGCTCGTTCCTTCCCGAAAGCCCGCGCTGGCTTGTGATCCACGGCCGGGAGGAGGAAGCCGAAAAGGTCGTAGGCGACATAGAGGCCGGATTCCGAAAGCACGGCGCTCACTTCCAGGATGTGTCCGAACTGACGCCCATGCGCGTTCATCCCCGGACGCATACGGCGCTTCGCGAGGTGTTCAAAACCATCTTCGTGACCTACAGGACGCGCGCCTTGGTCGCCCTCACACTCATGACCACGCAGGCGTTTTTCTACAATGCGATCTTCTTCACTTATGCGCTTGTGCTGACGAAATTCTACGATGTGCCGGTGCACGATGTGGGCTGGTATATTCTGCCGTTCGCGCTCGCCAATGTGCTCGGACCGCTTATTCTCGGGCCACTGTTCGACTCCGTGGGGCGCAAGCCGATGATTGCATTCACCTATGCGATATCGGGCGTGCTGCTTGCGGTCAGCGGCTGGCTGTTTGCGCATAATGCGCTGAGCGCTGCGCAGCAAACGATCGCCTGGTCGGTGATATTCTTTTTCGCGTCGCCGGCCGCCGGAAGCGCCTATCTCACCGTCAGCGAAGTTTTCCCCGTCGAGATCCGCGCGCTCGCTATCGCGGTCTTCTACAGCCTCGGAACAGCGATTGGCGGAGCAGGCGCTCCCTATCTCCTCGGCAGCCTGATCGAAACCGGGGCGCGCGAGAACGTGTTCGCAGGCTATCTTCTGGGCTCGGGCTTGATGATCTTCGCCGCCATCGTCGAGGCGATTTGGGGAATCGCAGCCGAGCGGAAGTCTCTGGAGGCGGTCGCGCAGCCTTTGTCGTCGGCCTCGGATTGAGGCGGCCAAGCCGCCCTCAAAACAACGGAATTATTTGCGCCGCTTAAACCGTTAGCCCCCTATACGATTAGGCGAGGTCAATTCCACATGAAGATCAAAATTTCGCGGTTGGCGCTGCTGTCCGGCGTTCTTACGCTCCTCCTCTCCGTAACGTCACAAACAGCCTGGAGCCAATCCCAGGCGCCATCCCTATTCAAAGTCGTCGCGGAAAAGGACGAAATCATTATCGGCCTCAACGCGCAGTAGCTCCAGGCGCCCGGAAGTTCGGAGAATGCCGGCGCCGTCGCTCGCGCCCTTGGCGATAAAAAGACTTTGACGGGAATGGCCCGGAAGATGTTTTACATAGAATAGGAGCGCGCTGTGCACATCGATCTCAACGCGGATATGGGCGAGGGCTTTGGCGCGTATCGCATCGGCCATGACGAGGCTTTGCTTGAAGTTGTAACCTCGGCTAATGTCGCCTGCGGTTTTCACGGCGGCGACGCAACGATCATGCATAACCTCGCGGCGCTCGCCAAGGAGCGCGGCGTCGCTCTCGGCGCGCATCCAGGGTTCGACGATTTGTGGGGCTTCGGGCGGCGCGCGATCGTCATGAACGCTCGCGACCTCGAATATAGCGTCGCCTATCAGATTGGCGCGCTGAAAGCTCTCGCGGCTTACTCTGCCGCGCCGCTCCGACACGTCAAGCCGCATGGCGCTCTTTACACTATGGCTGCCAAGAATGCGGATTATGCCCGCGCCATCGCCCGCGCCGTGAAGACCGCCGATGCGCAGCTGATCCTCGCTGGCCCGCCCGGATCGGAGCTGCAGAAGGCGGCGGAAAAAGAGGGTCTGGTGTTTGCCCGGGAGGGGTTTTGCGACCGGCTCTATCGCGACGATGGCTCATTGACGCCGCGCTCTGAAAAGGGGGCTGTAATTGACGATCCCGATGCGGCGGCGTTGCAAGCGCTGCGCCTCGCCCGCGATGGAGAGGCCGTTTCCGGAACGGGAGCGCGGGTCCGGCTGGCGGTCGATACGCTTTGCGTTCATGGCGACGAGCCGGGAGCTGTCGCGGTCGCGCGCGCCGTCCGCCGCGCGCTCGAAGCGGCGGACATCCAGCTGGCGCCGATGCGGGAACGGCGAGCCCCGGTTTAACGAGTTTCGTTCCCGCCGTCCTCCTCGATTACTGCCTTCTTATTTCCCCGAACGTTGGAGACCGCCGCCTCCAATTTGCGAGTTAAGCTCGGAAGAATGAGGTGCTCGACCACGCGGCGGGCGGCGCTCACAGACAGATGATTGTCATCCCAGTATATCGCATAGGCCAGGCGACCGTCTCCAGTGCCACAAATATACGGCAATAAGGGAATGTACATACAACAAGAACCCCATATGGGTTGCAAGCCACGGATTTCTTGCATTTCTACGAAAGAATTTTCATCATATTTTTGATAATATCGCCTTCCGGCCCGTGTTACGCGGCAGAGCCTTGCGCTCATTCTGAGAAGTTCCCGCCCGCTCTCACAGGGGGCGGCGCGGGGCGCCGATTAAGGATGCGGCGCTAGGCTTTTTGCCGATTTGCAAAATTAGAGTTAAATTCATGCCAACGTCCAAGGACCGCTCCCTGTATCAATGACAATGGCTTCGCACATCGCTGCACGCTGGCTTGCCTTGGTCCTGTGTCTTCTGGCGTTCATGCCCCTGACGGCCTTCGCGAATGGCCGCACTCTGGATGCCTGCTACCGATGGCCTCAGAACCGCCTCATCATCGGCAGCGATCTGCAATCGCGGCGCTTCGAGCTCGAACCGTGCCCCGGAACCGAGCTCATGTTCAATGCCGCCGGAGGCCGCAGTATTTTACGTCAGACTTTCACTCTTTCCCTCGACATTGCGGAACGGGTGTCATTGTTTACAACCTCGGCCCCAAGGACATGCGTGCTGGCGCGGGATCGAGAACGGACGGCGCCGCTGAAAATACCGGTCTTCTTTGTGGGGCGTAGCGGAGAATTGCAGGAGGAACTGAAGGAGAACGCCGGCAATCTTGCCTTTGCGCCATCGGAGTCGCTCGATATCGGAAGCGATTTCCCGGACATCAGCTTCCATTTAAGGCGGGGAGGGTCCCGCTTCAGCGAAATACGTCCGTTTTTTCAGTGCGGTCTGGCGGGCCTTTTGGTGTGCGAGACATCCTGCCCCGAAGATTCCGTCGCACTCGCCGCCTCACTTGTGAACGAGCTCATCAAAAGCAAACCGCCCGTTCAGCCTCCCGCTGCGCAAAAGGAGGCAAGCGCCCCTCCCGCCGCCGAGCCGCCGCCAGCGCGCCAGGCAAATCCAGCGCCGGAGAAACCGCCAGCGAAGCCGGGGAGCGCAACTAAAGCGCCGCCAGCCAATCCTGCCCCGCCCGTGACGGAAGCCCCGCCCGCTTCGCAATCGCGTCCGCCTCCGAATCCGGTTTCATCTTCGGAGTCAGCGCCGCCGCCCGCGTCCGGTCCGGCAGCGCCACCCGCATCGTCGCCCGCAGCCGGGCCCGTGCCGCCGGCAAGCGCGCCGCAAACGGCGCCTTCGGCGGAGCCAGCCCCGGCGCAGCCCGCACAGCCCCGGCTCAAGCGTCTAGTTCTCGCCTTCGAGCGGAAAACGAGCGAGCCCATCGCCGCGGACGATGTCAGTAAAGCGGAAGGACCGATTCTAATCGAGGGCGCGCCATTGCAAGTGACGCCGGAAGGCTTGGCGGCCAGCCTCCCAGACGAGGCTTTCCAGAAGGCGAGCGACCCTGAATATCTGCAAAGGCTGTTCCGGCGGCATCGGATCCTCGATGTGAAAAAACAACCCGGGCGAATCCTGTTGACCGTGGAGCCGCGCTATGTGCGAGCGGACGACCTGACAATAAGAATCAACGATGCGGCGGGAGAGCCTGTGCGCGGATGCGATCTCGCCCTCGATGTGTCGGCGGAGCGGCGGCTAGGCGAAGGCTGGGCGAAGCTCGGAGCGAAGGAGCGCGCGCGGGGCCTCATTTACGCCGAGACCGACATCCTTTATGAGCTGGACCTGCCGCTGGAGATCGAACCCAACGAGTTGCTTATAAGTACGGCGGAGCCGGGAAACGTGGCCCGGCTTTCTAACACAGCTCCGGGATGCGAACTGGAAGCGCGCCTTGTTTCGGTCGAGGAAGTGCGCAGCCGCAAAATTGTGCGCTTGCTTCAGAAGACCGGCCCGGTCCTCATATCCATTTTATCAACCGACAGCAGCTTCGCCGATTCGACCAGTCCCGCCGGCGCCGACGGGTTCTGGGTGGACGCGCTCGGATTGGTGAACACGATCTCCGGTGAGCTCTGGGAGAGAAAGGTCCTGGCCCGCGCTCAAGCTCCCGGGCCGAGCCCCGAGACGGCTGTTCTCGAGGTGGAAACCGATGGCGCGCCGCTCGCCGCTGGAAAAAGCCGCGAGGAGGCGCTTAAAGCGCTCAGTGAGGGATCGCGTTTGAGGCCAGGGCCGCTTTCGATTTTCCCGATCCGGCCTATCGAGCGATACAGCCTCGATCTCGCGTTGAAGCCGATCAGGGACGATGCTTCGATTTCACCCCGGCACAGTATAAAGCAGGAGGCGCTCCTCATCGTTTTGGGGAGCGTCAAAGAAACGGGAAGCTATTTCTGTCAGCATTCGGTTCGCCGGGACAAAAAGCCCTGGGCCAGTCCGCAATGGGTGAAGCAGGCCCGCAAAATATTCGCCTTGGAAGTTTGGAGCGAAGGCGCTGTTGAAGCCATGCGCCAGGCATCCCGCCTCAAACCGGCGGAAGGCGCCCCTGAGGGCGTTTACGTTTGCAATATCCCCGGCGCCGACGGCGAAAAGATCGCCCTCTACGGCATAGTGCCCAAGGCCGTTTCCGACGGCGGCGCAAGGGCGGAGGCCTTCACCTATCTGACCGGGCAAGCCAATAGTTTTCTCAAACCGTAACGCCCGTCACACAGTGGGGCAAAAATCGTTAACGGTGGAGGCGGCGGGGGGCTTGGCTAATTCAATGAACTCTGTACAGCTTGTGTTCATCCAGGCTGGCGTATTGTCTCTAACGTAGCTCTGCACTGCATCACTGATCGTAACCCCGGCCTTCGACTGTGCTGGACCCGATCGCATGGGCGGCGGCCACCTAACCCGAAAGGCACATGACCAAACATCCTATATTCTTCGACCCGAAAAACCGCCGCGCAGGGCATGTCTCCCGCGTGGCCTGGACGTTTGCTGTCATGAGCAGCGTCGCGGGTCTCGTTTTTCTATCGAGCCTTTTTATCTTCCGGTCCTTTCCCGAAACTCTTCAGACCTCGCCGAACCAGCGTTATCCCCTGCTGAACGACGTCGCCAAAGTTCCTCATTTGCTGCCTTCGGTTCGCAACCTCGCGCGTAAA
This sequence comes from uncultured Alphaproteobacteria bacterium, assembly GCA_963766815.1. Lineage (GTDB taxonomy): Bacteria > Pseudomonadota > Alphaproteobacteria > Rhizobiales > Rhodomicrobiaceae > Rhodomicrobium. The sequence goes on from CAVYBZ010000029.1 coordinate 67,787, forward strand.
GCCCAGGCCACAAAGAAGAAATATCCGCATTCCATGCACCCCCTCGCGGCGGGCAAGAGCATCAGGACCTCGGCCGAGCGCCCGGACAAGCCGCTTACGATTGGCTTTTATGCAAACTGGGACGATAGCAGCTTTGCGTCGCTCAGAAACAATCTCCAGAACCTCGATTGGGTCGTTCCGAGCTGGCTCTACCTCCAAGGCGACGCCATGGACCTGAAAGTCACGCTCGATCCGAAGGCGCTCGAAATGATCAGGCGGGAGAAGCCGGGAGTGGCGATTCTGGCCATGATCCAGAACTCATTCGCCAACACATGGGACGGCCCGAACTTAGGCCGCCTCCTAGCCGACCCCGCAAAGAGGCGCGAACGGCTCGAAAAAATCGTGGCGTTCATCGAAACGAACAAGCTTCAAGGCTTGGCCATCGATTTCGAGCAGATCCCGGACAACGCCCACAAGGATACTTTGGCGTTCCTCAGCGAGGTGCGCGCAGCGTTCAAGCCGCGAGGCTGGCTGGTGGCGGTCGCCGCGCCTTTCGACGATCCGCATTGGAATTATAAGGCTTATGCCAAAGCGTGCGATTTTCTAATGCTGATGGGTTATGACGAGCATTGGTCCGCCGGAGACCCAGGATCAGTGTCCTCGCAATCGTGGTTTGCGACCCGTCTCGCAGCGCGCATGCGCGATCTCGACCCGGCCCGCACCATCGTAGCCATTGGCAATTACGGCTACGATTGGATCGCAGGCGGCAAATACGCGGATGACCTCACCTTCCAGGAGGTGATGCTGACCGCTCGCGACGCGAAAGCGACAATCGAACTCGATACGGAAACGCTCACTCCGCACTTTTCCTATCTGGAGGACGGTAAAACGCATCGGGTTTGGTTTCTCGATGCGGTGACGGCGTATAATCAATTGCGGGCCGCCGATAAGTTCCGCCCGGCGGGCTACGCTCTATGGCGGCTTGGCGCCGAGGACCCCTCGATTTGGCAAGTCCTGCCTCGAAACTACGGCGCGTCCCCGCCTGCGGCGCTGGAAACGATCACGCCGACCACTGACGTGAATTTCATCGGTCGAGGAGAACTTTTGCAGATTGCCGCGGAGCCTACGGCCGGCGCCGCACATTCAAGACTGACGACGCGAACGCCACGATCACGGCGGAGTCCTACACGAAGATGCCAGCCTCTTTCGTCATTCGCAGAGGCGGCGAGGTCCCGGGCAAGATCGCGCTCACCTTCGACGACGGCCCCAGTCCTGATTGGACGCCGAAAATCCTCGATATCCTCAAGGAAAAGGGCGTCCACGCCACCTTCTTCATTATCGGCGAAAACGGCGCCGCTAACCCGAGACTTGTGCAAAGAACGCTCGCCGAGGGCCATGATCTCGGCAATCACACCTTCACCCATCCGAACCTCGGTGAGACCCCGGACGGCGTGGCTGGTGTCGAGATCAACGCAACTCAACGCCTGATCGAAGCCTTGACAGGCCGATCCACGCGGCTGTTCCGGCCGCCATATTTCGGCGACGCCGAACCGACCACGGCCCAGGAGATCGCTCCCATGGAGGTGGCCGAGAGGCTGGGCTATCTGACGGTAGGGCTCAAGGTCGATCCCGACGACTGGCAGCAGCCTACGGCGGAGCAGATCATTGAGCGGGTGGTGACCCAGGCGACGGACCCCGATCCGGAGAAACGCGGCCAAATCGTGCTGCTGCATGATGCCGGAGGCGACCGTTCGGCCACCGTGGCCGCTTTGCCGAAGCTCATCGATGCGTTGCGCGCAAAGGGACTGGAATTTGTTTCGGTTTCGGACCTCGCCAAATGGAGCAAAGATCAGGCCATGCCGCCTGTTCCCTCCGATGAGGCGTCGCCAGTCGTAAATCGCTACGTCTTCTTCACATTCAGCTGGATGCAAGAAGCGGCGACCTCCCTTTTCCTGCTCGCTATTGGGCTCGGCGTGGCGCGTCTTCTCGTTCTTTGCGGTTTGGCGTTACTGGGCTGGGCGCGTGCGAACCGGCGCGAGCTTCCAAGCGACGCCGATAGCCTTTCCGTGTCGGTCCTCATTCCCGCCTACAATGAGGCGAAGGTGATCGCCGCCTCGATCCGGAAAATTCTCGCCAGCACGCATAGCAATGTGAACATTATTGTCATCGACGATGGCTCCACGGACGGAACATCGGCCATTGTGCGCGCCAGTTTTGCGGACATGGCGCGCGTTACCCTGATCACAACAAAGAATGAAGGCAAGGCGCGAGCCGTCAATCTCGGACTTGCTCAAGCGGATGGCGACATCGTCGTCGTGCTCGACGCCGACACTCAATTCGAGCCGCGGACAATATCACGCCTCGTGCGCTGGTTCGCCGACTCCGGGATTGGCGCCGTCGCCGGTAACGCCAAGGTCGGAAACCGCCTCAATATGCTGACCCGCTGGCAGGCGCTCGAATATATCACGGCGCAAAACCTGGAGCGCCGCGCGCTGGCGACGCTCGGCTGCATAACCGTTGTGCCGGGCGCCGTGGGCGCGTGGCGGCGCGAAGCAATCGTGAAGCTTGGCGGATTTCCCTCGAACACGCTCGCGGAGGATCAGGATTTGACCATCGCGATCCAACGTGCAGGCTACAAGGTTGTTTTCGACCAGGAGGCTGTCGCGTGGACCGAGGCGCCGGATACGCTGGCGGGTCTTGCGAAACAACGGTTCCGCTGGGCCTTTGGCACGCTGCAATGCTTGTGGAAGCACCGGCGCGTGAACCTCAATCCATACTACGGAACGCTGGGGCTCGTCGCGCTGCCTCAGGTCTGGCTGTTCCAGATCGCGCTTGCGCTTGTGTCGCCGCTCGTCGACCTGGCTTTGCTCTTTCAGATATTAAGAACGTTCGTCGACTACCTTCAGCATGGCGAGCAGTTCAACTCCGGTAACCTCTGGATAACGGCGTCCTACTACGCCGTGTTCATGGCGGTGGATCTCACCGCAGCAGCGATCGCCTTTTTCCTTGAGAAAAAGGAGGATCGTTCGCTGTTGTGGTGGCTCGTTCTGCAACGGTTCGGCTACAGGCAGATCATGTATTATGTGGTCGTGAAATCGGTGCTGAGGGCGTTGCAGGGCCGCATCGTGGGCTGGGGCAAGCTGGAGCGTAAAGCGACGGTCGAAACCTCCGCGACGGCGGCGAAGAGCGACGAAGAGGGCGGCGCTGCGCCAGTCCCTCTTCAGGCGACGGGATTATGATCGCGTGACGACGGCCTGCCAAGGGCCGCTGGGCACGTCTTTTTCCTCCACGAAGCGCCACTCAGTCTTATCGCTGTCGGCCATGCCGAGAAACTGAGCCACTGCAGGCGAAATATCAAGGCCGGCCTTCAGGCCTTGCGTGTTTTTCGGCTTCTTCGCCGGCCCGAAGACCCAATCGAAATCGTCTTCGCCGAAAGGTCCGACATCCTGCCACTGAGCGAAGCAGGATTTGCCCTTATAGCGAATTTCGATCCAGCGATTTCTGGTGAGCGGCCCCTGATGCGAGCCGTAGCCTGGAATCTTCTTGGCCGCTTCCTTCAGATTGCCTGAGGTGTCCACCTCGGCGAAGGGCAACGCCACGTAGAAGGGATTCTGCTTAGGCGTGAAAGCCGCTGGGAAATAACCTTTCCTGCTCGTGGGGCTATCGACGCCGCCAAAATTCTTCATCCAGTTCGCGTCCCAATAGCTTGAAAAATTATGAATATAGCCGTTGTCTTCACTTGCGCTTTCGCCAACCCAGAAGATCGTTGTCATCGTATTCTTAAATTTGGACATTTTGATTAAATTGGTCTTGATTTGTTTAACTGTCGTTTCCTGTGCGGAAGCTTGAAGCGTAAGATAACATGTAGGGGTCGCTGACAGAATAGCGATCGCTAGAACGCATGACCTGATTTTCATGAAACAGCCTTGATATGGGCGCCGGGGCAAACCAATCGATGTGTTTGCTTAAGATGCTCTCTATGCCCAATCCGTAAAGGAAACATGGCACGAACATATCGTCCGCGAGCGCCTGATTAACACTCTGCAAGGTGGAACCTTGCAATACTCGTTTTTCGTTTGCGATCCTTGGATGAAGATTTTGTCCAGATTAGGATTAACTTTATTTATGCCGTCCAAGCTCAATACGTTCCCGGGCGACGGCTCAACCTCGCGGCTGCCTCCGGGTAGCGTGTCAGCTTGGGTTTTCGTTAGGGCAGCGGCGGATAAAAGTCAGCACACGCAGCCCATCGCTTCACTAAGAACTGTCGCGACGGCGTTCCCGGCCAATCGAGCGCAATTCGCTTCAGGCTGCGGCTTCGTCGTCCTCGCAAAAGGCCATGTCCCATGAAGGATACCCCTCCTCCACGAGATAGGGGCCGCCGCCGTGATTTGGCCTCGACGAGAACAGGACGAACCTGCCGACGGAAAAAGGCGCCGAGAAGAAGCCGCCATGCCGCGCAAGATACTCGGCCGCCGCATAAGGGCTGACGTTGCGCAGTCGCGCGAGCGTGATGTGCGGCACGAAGTTTCGCGTCTCGGGCGGCAGCCCGGCAAGCCTGGCCGCGCGCTGATGAGCCCTCTGCAAAAGATCGAGCTCCGGCGACGGCTTGATCCCGGCCCACAGCGCGCGGGGTTTGTTGCCGCCAAAGCTCCCGAGGCCGTTCAGCTCGATGTCGAAGCTATCGAAGCGGATGTCGGCCAGAGCGTCGGCGAAATGGTTGGCTTCTGCGTCCGTGATGTCGCCCGCAAAGCGCATGGTGATGTGGTAATTTTCCGGATCGATCCAGCTGGCTCCGTGGAGCCCCGCCCTCAACATCGACAAGCGCCGGACAATGTCCTCTGGCAGCTCGATCCCGGTGAAAAGTCTAGGCATGGGTTCACCTCCTATGACTTTAGGGGCAATGACAGCAATGACGCCCGTCGCCTAGAACAATAGGGTCAGGGCGGTTCGTGTTTTATTCAAGGCAAAAATTGTCGCGCTCTCGGTTGAGAGGGTTCGCCCTTGAGCAGCGTGTTTTCAGGTGGTTTGCAACGCGCGTTCGTTCAAGATCGACGGAAGATACAAAACCCTTTTTAATCAACAATCTAGATCAGCTGCGCAAATCCGCGCCGGTGGCTTTCTTCACCTGGGCGACGACCTTGGCCGAAACTTGCTCGATCTCCGTTTCCGTCAGCGTCCGGTCCAGTGGCGTAAGTGTGATCTCGATCCCAAGCGATTTCTTGCCCGCGGGCACGCCTTGGCCTTCGAACACATCGAAGACGCTGACACGCGAGATGAGCCCCTTCTCGGCTGCCTCCGCTGCTCTCAAGACGGCCGAGGCTTCAACAGCCTTGTCGACGAGGAATGCGAAATCGCGCTGCACGGGCTGATAATCGCTTGCGATCAGCGGTCCTTTCGCCGTCCCTTTGCGGCGAGGAGCAGGGATGCTGTCCAGGAATATTTCGAAGACCGCAATCGGCGTTTGAATATCCAAGGCTTTCAGCGTCTCCGGATGCAACTCGCCGAAATGGCCGAGCACAGTCTTCGGCCCAAGCTGCAAAACGCCCGAGCGGCCGGGATGATACCAGTCCGGAGCATTGCGCGTGACCTGCGCCTTATCGGCGTCGAGGCCGAGCGCCGCGAGCACGCTCAGCGCATCGGCCTTTGCGTCGAAAACATCGACCGCCTTCGCCGCGCCGTCCCAGTTCCGGCCGCCGCCCGTCAATCGAGCCGTGCCAGAGCGGACGCCGCTTGCGGCGTTGCTTTGATCCTCGGGCTTCTCGCCGCGGAAAATCTGCCCCACCTCGAACAGCGCTGCATCCTGGAAGCCGCGGTTCGCGTTCGCTCGCGCCGCCGCGATAAGGCCAGGAAGAAGGCTCGGCCGCATGTCGGTCATTTCGCTTGAGATGGGATTTGCGAGCCGCAGCGAAGCCGCGCCGCCGCCGAAATGGCGCGCCTGCGCCTCCCCGATAAACGACCATGTGAGCGCTTCGACAAGCCCGCGCACGGCCAGAGTGCGGCGCGCGGCGAGAACACGTTTCTGGCCGGCGGTGAGAACGGCGCGGCTGACGCCGGCGTCACGCGGGAGCGGCGTGGAGGGGATGCGATCGGCGCCGGAAAGCCGGACCACCTCTTCCACAAGATCGGCCGCGCCGTGGACGTCCGGCCGCCAGGAAGGCGCGGTGACGGTGAGTGAGGGCGCCTTGCCTTCGACTGTAAAGCCGAGCTTTTTCAGTGTAGAGACGATCTCGGCGTTTGAAAATTTCGCGCCCGAAAGTTTTTGAACACGCGCCGGGTCGAAACCGATGACTGTCTTCCTGTCCGGCTCGCGCCCCGCGATCACAGCGTCGCTCGGCTCCCCCCCGCAGAACTCCAGGATCATCTTCGTCGCGAGGTTCAGCCCCGTTATCTCCGATTGCGGATCGATGCCCCGCTCGAAGCGGTAGCGCGCGTCGGAGTTTATACCGGTCTTGCGACCGGTGGCCGCCGTGCGCGCGGGATCGAAATAGGCGCTCTCGATGAAGATGGAGGTTGTCTGCTCCGTGCAGCCGCTCGCCTCGCCGCCCATGATGCCGCCAAGGCCCAGCACATGCGCCTTGTCCGCGATCACGCACATGGTCTCGTCCACCTCGTAGGTCTTGCCATCGAGGCCGAGGAAGCTTTCGCTCTTCTTGCCGAGCCGCGCCATGATCGGGCCGTGAAGCTTATCGGCGTCGTAGACGTGCAGCGGGCGGGCGCGGTCGTAAGAGACGTAATTCGTGACATCGGCGGCGGCGTTGATCGGGCGAAGGCCGATGGCGCGGAGGCGGCGCTGCATCCATTCGGGCGAAGCCTTGTTCGTCACGCCGCGGATGGTGCGCCCGGCGAAAACCGGGCAGGCGTCTTCCGCCCCTTTCGGGAACGTCAGCTCGATGCCGATGGGGGAATCGAACTCGCCTTCTCCAGCGTAGCCTTCGGAAACCTTCTTCAGCTTACCAAGGCCGGCCGCGGCCAGATCGCGCGCGACGCCACGCACGCCGAGGCAATCGGGCCGGTTCGGGGTGATCGCAATGTCGATGACAGGGTCGTTCAGCGCCATGGCGTCGGAGAAACGCTCGCCGATATGCTTCTTCATGCGCTCCGGCAGCTCGATGATGCCGCTATGCTCGGTAGAAAGCTCCAACTCGCGCTCGGAGCACAGCATGCCGGCCGAACTCCACGCCGCGAATGGTGGCCTTGCCGAGCGTGACCTTGATGCCCGGCACATATGTACCCGGCCCGGCGAAGACGCCGATCAGCCCCTTGCGGGCGTTCGGCGCGCCGCAGACCACCTGCACAACGCCGGCGGCGGTCTCGACCTTGCACACGCGCAGCTTGTCCGCATTCGGATGCGGCTCGGCCTCCAGCACGCGCGCGATAGTGAAGTCCTTGAGCTTCGCGGCCGGGTCTTCGATGCCTTCCACCTCCAGCCCTATGAGCGTGAGCTTTGAGGCGATCTCATCGAGCGAGGCTTCGGTTTGCAGGTGATCTTTGAGCCAGGAGAGCGTAAATTTCATGGGTGTGCCAAGGCGCGGAGCTGTTGTGATAAAGCGCGAGGCAATGCTTTGTCACGATCCCGCCGCCGAGGCAACCGCCGCCTAACGGCGGCGGACGCTGGCAAGCTGTTTTCCCGCGCAAGCTCTTCGCCTCGCGGCGCCGGCATTCCGAAACCGGCTCGTTTGCCTGCGGCTCATATGAGCCTCAGCATAGCAGTTCGTTTCATCCTGTGGCGGCTTGTCGCAGCACACACGCCTCGCGCGGTTCGCGGAGTTTTGGCGGACTTTGCTTGCAGCTTATTTTTTAAGGCGCCGCCGTCTTGCTGGCGGGGAGGCGTCTGCGTTGATGGTACGGGATAGGATTGCATCGCCGCGCGATAATTCGCCGCGGTCTTAAACGCGAGCTTAGTGAGCAGTTTATAGAACGGCTCCTAGCCCAAAACCTCCCAACTGGTATACCCTATCCTTGCACTTGCCAGTGGAGAGGCGAAGCCAGAACATGACGCGCTCGCTTCGCCCAGCTATTCTCCCGGCGCGCAATCAAAAAGGGAAACGTATCATGGACGAGGTCTTTTTACCTATCATCCGCCTGAAAGATTACGACGCCTTCTGGCGTCTCACCAACGGGGACATGCCCGACACCTACGAAGAATGGCTCGATCTCCACAAGCAGAGCAAAACCGAACGCAGGCAGAGAGGGGGCGTCGTCATTGATGTTGAAGTATACCCGAACGAATTCGCCGGGTTCTGCACGGAGAGGCATATCGATCCCGATGCAAAAAGCCTCGGGGATTACGCGCTTGAGGAGGCGAGACGGCAACGCAGATAGCTACTGCGGCGCGCGCGGCTGCTCCTAGGCGAGCGAGGCCGGCGCGGTATAGCGTGAGCCCCAGAGCGGAAAGGCTTTAGCCGCCCCTCTTAAAGCCGCCAGCAGAGCGGGAGGGAGTTCATGGCGCTTAGGCGCAAAACTATCGCAGCATTTGAGTCAGCCCCGTTCCATCCGGGGCTGGCGTTAAGCCTTTGGATCGAGTTCCAGCAATCGAGAGCTGATAAACTCCACCTCCTCCTGGAGGTCGCGCATTTTTTCTGGCAGGCGGATGCGTTCGGCGGTGTCCTTCAGGGCCTCAGCTGCGTCGCTCAGGTGCTTCGTAAATTCCGCCAGTTCGTCCCTGTCCTTCAAGATCGACGCCATGGCTCGATCCCATCCTATTTTGTGGACAATAACAGAAGCATTATAACACCTATGCCCTTGCAATTATGACAATGCAAGGAATCGTCGCTTCCTCTTGGTGTATTTGCACTACACTGCTGCAGAAATCACCCATGCTGAACTCGCCAGACGTCTCGAAAGGGCACGACTAGGGTTGAGACGCACTTCCGATCACAGAAAACTATACGGATCCACATCCACATGCAGGTTGAGGCTGCCACGAGGCGCATCGGCGCGCCCGAGCCACTCCCTAAGGTAGCCCTGCAGATCGGCCTCGCGCGCGGCTTTCACCAAGAGGCGCTGCCGGTGGCGGGCGCGGATGATCGCGAGCGGCGCCTCCACAGGCCCCAAAACCTGAATGAGCCGGGCCTCTGGAGCGGCGAGAGCCAGCGCGCGGGCATAGGATTCGGCCTCGGGCCTCGTCTTCGCGGAAATGACGATCGCGGCGAGGCGGCCGTATGGCGGCAGCCCGGCCTCGTCGCGCATGGCGATTTCGGCTTCATAGAAAGCGTCCCGGTCGCCGGTCACGAGCGCTCGCATCACGGGATGCTCCGGGAAATGCGTCTGGATCAGCCCGCGGCCAGGCGCGCCGAAACGGCCTGCGCGGCCCGTCACCTGATGCAGAAGCTGGAAAGTGCGCTCGCCTGCGCGCGGGTCGGCGGTGGCGAGGCTGAGGTCGCCGTCAACCACGCCCACGAAGGATAGTTTCGGAAAGTTGTGGCCTTTCGACACAAGCTGGGTGCCGACGATTATATCGGCTTCTCCAGCGTTGATGCGGCTCAGGATTTCGCGAAGCGCCGCCGTTGTCGGCACGAGATCGCTCGACAACACGATCATGCGCGCGCCCGGCCAGCGGCTAGCGGCCTCCTCCATCACCCGCTCGATGCCAGGACCCGAAGCGGTGAGCAATCCTTCGCGATGGCACGAAGGGCATGCCTTGGGGAACGGCAGCGAAAAGCCGCAATGATGGCAAATCAAGCGCCCACGCAGGCGATGCTCGACGAGATAGGCCGAGCATTGCGGGCAGGCGAAACGGTGCCCGCAAGCGCGGCACAGGGTCAGCGGCGCATAGCCACGGCGATTGAGGAACAGCAGCGCTTGCTCGCCCTTGCCAAGCGCGTCATTCACGGCTTCGACGACGGGCGGGCTGATCCACGCGCCCTTCTCCGGCGGCGTGATCTTTAGATCGACGGCCTGGACATCGGGAAGGCTGTTGCCGGAAAACCGGGCAGGCAAAACGGCATGGCCGTAGCGCCCGCGCTGCACGTTTACGATGGTTTCGACCGACGGCGTCGCGGAACTCAAGACGATGGGAATTTTGCCGAGCGAAGCGCGGACCACGGCCATGTCGCGCGCCTGATAGGTGACGCGGTCGTCCTGCTTGAACGAGGTGTCGTGCTCCTCATCCACAACGATCAGGCCTAGATCGGCGAAGGGAAGGAACAGCGCCGAGCGCGCGCCGCACACAACGCGCACCTCGCCTAGCGCAACGCCTCGCCATGTGCGCGCCCGCTCCTTCGCGGATATTGCGGAGTGCCATTCGGCGGGGCGGCATCCGAAGCGCGCCTCGAACCGGGCCAGAAATTGGCTCGTCAGCGCGATTTCCGGCAGAAGAATGAGAACTTGCCGCCGCCCCTGCCGCAGCGCTTCCGCGACGGCTTCGAAATAGACCTCCGTTTTGCCCGACCCCGTGACGCCATCCAGCAGCGTCGGGGAGAAGCCTCCGCGCTGGATCGCCGCGCACAGCGTCTCAGCCGCGCTCAACTGAGCCCGGCAAAAGGCTGGCATAGGCGAAATCGGGTTTCGGGCTTGGCGGCCGCGCGCGCGGAAGCTCGGCTCGGATCAGAGCGCCTGCTTCGGCCAGGCCATCGATGACGGCCGCGCTCACGCCTGCGTCATCCATCAGCTTTTTCTTCGCCCAGACCTCGCCATCCTGAAGCGCGGCGAGCACCTTTTGCCGCGCCGCGGTGAGACGCACCGGCGTCGCGCCGCTGAGGCGAAAGCCCCAGCGCGGCTCCTCCGCCTCGAAGACGAGGCGCGCGCTCATCATCATTTGCAAGACCATGCCCTTCGGCGCGAGCGTGTATTGTGAGACCCAATCCGCAAAGGCGAGGTTGACCAGCGGCAGCGGAGGCACGTCGAGTTTAGCGATCACCGCTTTGAGTTTCTTCGGATCGACCGGCTTGCGGCTGGCTTCGGTCTCGCGCCAGACAACGCCGATGCGCTTCATCGGCCCCAGCGGCACGACCACGAAATCGCCGGGATTGAGAGGCTCGCCCTCAGGCGCTTCGTATGTGTAAGCCTCGTTGAGCGCCAGCGGCATCAGCACAGGCGCGGTGCGGGCAGATCCGCGAGCAAGCCCTGCTCGCCCGGGCGCATTTGCTTCGAAAAGAGGCAGGTCAGGCTCTGGCATGGCCGGAACTTGGCCGAAGCGCCGGGCGAATGCAACCGGCTCCGGATCTGAGAAACGCCATTCTGTGCGGATATTGTTATTGGCTACCCCCTTGTAGCACCAACCGCCGAAATTCATGACCGCTTCCGTTGTGGCCCACGCGAATGCTGGGACCCGGAAGTGATGCATTAAGTTATTGTTTTAAAAGACTTTCATTGTTCCGATGCCTGGATTCCCGCCTTCGAGCGTGTGAAAAAATCGGCTTTGGTGATCTGCCGGCGTTGTCATAGCCACGCTTGACGCACGCCTGTCCGGTTCGTTTTTCTTGCATTCGTCTTCGCCGCCATTCCCGAAATCGCCTTTGCAATTGCCGGGAATCCATAACGAGACTGGCACGTGCTTAGACATGGATCCCCGATAAGCCGCGCGAGCGCGTCTTTCGGGGATGACGCCTTGATATGGTTCACAAATTAAACCGGACACCCGTGCGCTTAACGCGGCTATCCAGAGAAAAAGGCTGTAAATTCAATTGTTCGCGGGATGGCCGGGTCAAGCCGGGCCATGACAAAAAGGGTGATGCCGATTTCTTCCCACGCTCCTTCGCGGGCACGACACAAAGGGAAGCCGGAAGTTTTGGCCGCCGGCATAACTCTCCGGCAGTTCGACTTTTGTAAAGCCGCCGGGCGACCGGCCCTCCTGGCCAAACGGCCTGAGGTTTGGACAAACTGCTAACTCACGGAACGCGCCTCGCCAGCGTCGCCGGACCAGTTCACCCGCAAAGTGGCGAACATGGTCGCTGTGAGCAGCACGAACCCTGCGATGAAGCCGGCCAGCAGCGCATAGTCCTCCAGCTGAAGGATCATGTAGAGGAGACCGAACAGCGCGCCGAAAATGCCGAGCATGGTAAGACCGCGCCTCAGGCTCCGCACGACCATGCCGACATAGGCGGAAATCATCCCGCCGGTCGCTGTCGAAGCGGCGAGATAGGCGAGCGAAAAGCCGATATGCTCCGACAGGGAGAGCAGAAGCACATAGAAGATCACAATCGCGAGGCCCACGAAGATATATTGGACCGGGTGTACGCGCCTGCCGCTGAGCAACTCAAGCACGAACACTCCACCGAACGCCGCCGCCACGAACAGAAAGCCGTACTTCAGCGCACGCTCGACCAGCGCATAAAAATCCACCGGCACGAAAAAATTCACGCCCAGATCTTTGCCCCAGAACCGGTCGAGCGTCATCCCTTGCGGCGCTCCGGCCCAGGCTTGCGGCACATCGCGCGCAAGATAGGGAACGCTCCAACTGGCCGAAAACCCTTGCCCGCTCATGGTTCGCGATGCCGGAAGAAAACCCGTGAAGCTCGGATGCGGCCAGTTCAACTCCAGAGCGACGGTATTCTCACGGGCCGCCGGCGCAAAGGCGAGCGACGATGAGCCATTGAGCTCCAGCTCGATCTTGTAAGGCAGCGGGGCGCCTCCATTCAGTCCGCCAGCAGCGGCAAGCGGTTTCAGCCGGACGTGGATGCCGTTGAGCCTCGCCGCCTCGTCGGCGAGGCCGGCGCTCGGCTCGAAATCGATCTTCTGCGCGCCGGTCTGAAGTTGCACATTGTTCTTGAGCCCGGAAACGTCCTGAATGCCGAGCGCGATGAACGCATCCTGCCAGCGTATGGAGGCAGGCGTCTCAGGCTCAACAAGGCTTAAATCCGCCGGGCGGTATTGTCCTTCCAAGGTGAGCTTGCCCTGATAAACCGTCACATCGTAGATCGCCCGGCGCCGCGTCTCAGTTTGCACATGACCGCTCACGTTCAGCGTATCCGGCAGGAATACGGCCTGCCGCGCCACCTCCATATCCACGGTCTTGCCATCGGCAAGCCGTTGCGTCTTCAGCGTATAAGGCACGATCAAATAAGGGCCGAGAATGCGCTGACCGCCGCCCCAATCATGGGCGATCTCGGCCTCCACGGAGCTGGCGCGGCTCTGGCGATCGGCGCTTAACAGCCACACCACGCCGGTGAGAGCCGAGATGAACAGCACGAGCACGCCAACGAGCACGAACTTAAACGACGGAGAGCGGACAAGGCTGGCGAAAAATCCCAATTCGGCCATGGGGCGATCCTTTGCGGAAGTCTCGCTTCCATGGAGCGCGGTCCAAGCCGGCAAATGCATGACTGGAATCCGCCGGCATTGCGGCCTGATTGCGTGAAGTCTTGCCGCGCGGATGCCTCGGATGTGACCGCCGTGGCTGCTTACTGCAAGCGCCGCTCTGCACAGGCGGCGAAGAGTTTGGCCTGATGCGCCCCTGCGAGATTGTCGAACATGCGGAGGCGGAGTTTGCCGATGGGGACAATTTTTCAGGAGGATTGGCGGAACCAGGACATTCCGTACGCGAGGGGTGATCTTGTTGCGAGACAAACATCGCGCCGGGCGACGCATCCCTGCGAGTCCTGAGGTGGCGGGAGCGTCAAGAGGAAAACTTTCGCGCCATTCTTGCGCAAGAACAAAAGCGAACAAAATTTCCCGAATGCGCTTGACGTTCAAGCCAAGCAAAACCTAAGCCATTGAAAAATATATATGGTAGCGGAGGAGGGACTCGAACCCCCGACACGCGGATTATGATGCCTTGCTTTCTTCCTTTAAAACAATGGCTTAGCTCCCGAATGGCAGTTTTTCGAGCTTAGAAAAAACAATCGGTTACACCAATGATCTCGTTTTTATGCCTTTTCATAGCTCTTCATAGTGCCGCCAAAATCCAGTAATATCATTTTGAATCAGCGAGTTGAGTGACACATACCTGCACATAGGTTCACCCAGCTACGCGCCTCTTTCATGTACCTAGGGCGTACCTAAGATGCCAACGATCACCCTTACTGAAATCACGCTGCGGGCGCTTAAAAACCCTGAGAAGGGCCAGGCCGAATATTGGGACAAAAGCCTGCCGGGATTCGGTGTGCGGGTGTCACAAGGCGGGACGAAAACGTTCACGCTCCTTTTTGGCACGCCGCGCCAGCGGATGACGATCGGCCGCTACCCGGTGATTTCGCTCTCAGAGGCGCGCACCGAGGCCAAGCGCATCCTCGCCGAACACACGCTCGGCCGGCACCGTCCCAAGAGCATTGTTTTCGACGACGCAAAAAAGCAGTTCCTGGAAGAGTGTCAGCAGCGCGTCAAAGAGGGCGACCTTAAAGCTCGCACCCTCTACGACTACACGCGCCTCCTTCAAAAGCACTTTGCGTTCGGGCGCCGTCGTCTTTCAGAAATCACCTCCGACGATGTGAGCCGGCGTATAAAGGCGATCACGGATGCGCCCTCTGAACGCAACCATGCATTGGTGGCGATCAAGGTGTTCTTCTCATGGGCGCGAAAAGCGCCTCGCCGGTATATCCAGCACAACCCCTGCGATGGCTTGGTCCCGAAGAAGCGGCCGTCTCGAAAACGTGTGCTCACCGACGGGGAAGTCGCCGCAGTGTATCACACTGCCATGGATCGCGAGGATGCCTTCTCCCGCATCGTCGCGCTCCTTCTTCTGACCGGTCAGCGTCGCGGCGAAATCGGGAGCTTGGAATGGGAATGGATCAATACCGCTGAGCAGACGATCACGCTTCCCGGTGTCGCCACCAAGAACAAGAGCGATCACACCTTTCCGTATGGCACCAGCGTCGCGGTCATATTGGAGAAGTCACGAGAGCAGAGTCCGTATGTGTTTCCGGCGAGCCGTGCCACGTGGCGGGCTGGCAAGCTCACAACAACGTTCAATGCGTGGGGAAAGAACAAGGAAGCGTTTGATATCGCCTGTGGCGTGACGGGTTGGACGCTGCATGATCTGCGGCGCACCTTCGGCACGAAGCTTGCCGGCTTAAAAGTGCCGCCGCATATCGTCGAGCGTCTCCTCAATCACAAATTCGGAAGTCTCCAGAACCAGACCGAAGGCACGGTGAGCGCGGTTGCTGAGGTCTATAACCGGCATTTGTATATTGATGAGATGCGGGAAGCTGTGACCCTTTGGGAGAGGCATCTTATGGAGTTGGCGACCAAGCAATAATATTCGTTCACTCTTAATGTGTTAAATTAGCCTGAGGCCGCAGGCGAATATTTCGGAAGCACCGTTCTAATCTTCTCGCCTAGTTTGAGGAGTTCGTCGAAATAAGACTCCCAGTTAGTTTCATCTCCCAAATCGCCGGGGATGGACACCCTAATGCGGCTTGCCTTTTTGCCCCTCAATTCCATCCACTCGGGCTTTTCTGCGAGATCTCGTTCGATAGCATCCTTCTGATTGAAAAAATGGGCGTATAGTTTTTTGTTATCAGGAATATAGAGCTCGACGCTGAAAGCGCCTTCGGTGCGACGGATGTTGAATGAGATAATTGCGCCGCGAACTCCGATCTTTGCATTTAACCAATAATGTGGCTGAGCGCTGTGAAATGAGATGTTCGCGTTTCTCTTTTGAGCATGCTCCTGGAGCTGTTTCCAGAATCGAAAGAACGTCTTTTCAAGCTCTGTGACTCCTCCGCCGTCGTACGGGACTTCCGGCCCCACCGGCCTGACGCTCCTGCGCTCAGTCTGTGTGACAAAGCCCGGGTCAGCCGCGTTTTGGGAATCAGCATCGATTCGCCCTACGTGCGTCTGTTGCCCTTGCTTGGCATAGAGATCAGCTTTCCGTTGTGCCAGGCGTCGCCGTTGGGCCTCGATGGCCCCGATCAACGCCTGCGCGTCTCGTCCGAAACTCTCATAGGCGACGTCATGCTTGTGATAGAGCACCAGGTCGCGGATGTGTTCCGGCAGCTCCCTCGACTTGGGCAGCGGGGCGCGATCCATGACCACTGGGATGATGGCGATTTGAGCGGCGAGAGCCGCGGCTATTTCCTCACAGACGAAATCACGTTCGCCGCTCTCCAGCCGCGCCCTGAGCAGGTCCATCCACCGCGCTCCGATGACAGCGAGGAAGATGTCGGTGCTAGCCAAGGCTTCCCTGAGCTTCAGGTCGAAACGTTCTCCAGGAAGAAGATTGTCGACGTCCATGAACACTTCGTTTTCGCCGAGGACTCCTGCCAGCCTGTCGCGTAGCCGCGCGGCGCTGTCCCTCGTGTCGTCCCGCCGATAATTGATGAAGATTTTCCCTGCCATGCCTCTCCCCACGGCGCCGCCTCCGGGGATATATCCAAATGCGCGGTGACTGTCACGGTGTCTCCCTTTTTTGACCGCCCAACGCGCCGCTGCACTCGCTGAAAATGGCCCTGACCCCCAGCGTTAAATCACCGTGGATTGCGTCGTGTCATTGAAGGAGCTGTCGTCACCGAAAGGATGAGCAGTTGGCTCGGTTACGAGCTCCGGACGAGCAAAGCGCCACAACCGCCTTCATGGTGCTCCACGCACAACCACACACCATCAAGGGTGTCTGGGATCGCACATCGAATGCTACGCGTTGTCGTGAAGCTCCTTGGAGACCCATGGTGCAGCATGTTTAGCGTTGAGACGCTATAGAACAGCCTGTTGCGCCTTGAGCCGACGCTGGATTCGTCGGCGAAACAAATAGTCACGTCTTCGCCCGTGTTTCTCCTTGCAGGAATAAGAGTTCCATCCACATACTTGCATTGCCCGCTAGCTGGTTTTGCTCGGGGCAACCGGTTGCTCCTCTTCAGAGGAGTTACCGATGGCTCAGTATCAAAAGCAGTTAGTTTCAAAGAAGGAGCTGAAATCTGTTTGCGGCATTCCATACTCGGCGCAGCACATCGCGCGGCTGGAGGCGGCGGGCCAATTCCCCAAGAGGATCAGGCTTGGCCAAAACCGTGTCGCGTGGTTGTTGTCTGAGGTCGAGGCATGGATTGACGAGCGCCTCGCAACCCGAGACCACATAAACGGAAACGATATCTCCCTCTAGGGAAGCGAAGGCCGGAGGTCCAACTCCGGCCTTTTCGCGTGTAGCTTGTTGGCGCGTAGCGCAGGGCATGGTAAAATGTCGGTATGACCAAGAGCACAAAGAGCAGGAAGTCGAGCTCTGGCACATTCGTGCTCGGAGAACGCGCGTTTCGAAAGATCAGCGCCGTCGAAGGGATCAAGCCGTCCAAGCGGCTGAGCGCCGACCTCGTGCAGGTGATGGATTTGCCCGCCGAAAAGCGCCGCTCCATCCTATCGGCGAAGTACGGCGGGAAGAAAAGGTAAGCGGCGGGGCGTATGTACCAAGCCGAGCCCGATCCGTATTGCTACTCGGGCAGCACCGTTCTCAAAAACAAAGCCAATCTCAAGGACGAAGGCGCACTCGAAGAATTCGAGAGCGCAATGACGTTCTCGCGCGCAGCCGAGCCGCTACCTGCCGGCCGTTTTTCGGTGAGCCATTACCGGGCCATCCATCGCCACCTCTTTCAGGATGTGTATAGCTGGGCCGGGAAATTCCGCACCGTTCGCCTGACCAAAGGCACGAGCGCATTCTGCTATCCTGAACACATTGCTCGGGAGATGCAGCGACTTTTCTCAGGGCTCAGGGGAGAACACCTCCTCCAAGGTCGCCTCCCCTCTGAGTTCGCCGCAGGCGTCGCCCATTTTCTTGCGGAGCTGAATGCTATCCACCCTTTCCGCGAAGGCAATGGCCGGACGCAATTCACCTTCCTCGCCCTCCTTGCGGAGCATGCTGGTCATCCGCTCGATCTTGATCGGCTCGATGCCGGCGCGGCGCTTGAGGCCATGGTCCAAAGCTTCACCGGAGAGGAACAACCTTTGCGCTCACTGATTGAAGGGCTTATCTCGTGAAGCGATGGCTGGCGGCCTATCTGGCGGATACAAGGCTCTGAATCGAAAATCATCGGTCGAGAACCATCAAACGCCTGTGTTAACTGGAGTTTTCTCCGGTCATCGGCGCCGGTCTTTGCCATCCCAGACATTCTGGACACGGAAGAAAAATCTCGTAAGTCATTGATTTTGGTAGCGGAGGAGGGACTCGAACCCCAGACACGCGGATTATGATTTCGCGCCTCCTGCATTTACCGGCATTCTCAGGCATTCCCGTTGGTTCAATAACTTACTGACTTATCATCATAATCCTCTATTTCCCTATTCCCGGTTATTCCTTGAAATGTTTACGAGGTGCCTATACAGTGCCTATAATCGAACCGGTAGGCAATCCCGTGAAGGCCAAAATCACCAAAACTGCGATTGACGAGCTGCGCGATCGGGCGATTGCGGCGCAGAAGACATTATATTGTTGGGACGCCGAGCTGACCGGCTTCGGGGCGCTGGCGACCAAGGCAGGCGCCGCGTCTTACTTCATTGAGTTCCGCATCGGCGGGCGCACCGCACCAAATCGCCGCGTCTCGCTCGGAAAGCACGGCGCGCTGACGCCAAGTGAAGCGCGGTCGCTGGCAAAGGCAAAACTCGGGGATGTGGCCAAGGGCGTTGACGTGGCGCAAGCGAAGCGGGATGAGCGCTTGCGGCTCGCATCCGGGATATTCCGAGATGTCTGCGGGCGCTACCTCGAACGGGAAGCCAAGGAGACGCGGCATTGGCGAGAAATGCGCCGCATCCTTGAGCGTGACGCCATACCAGCCTTCGGCCCGCAATCCATCTTAACAATCACGCGCCAGCAAATTCGCGCGCGCCTCGACGCCATCGTGACCGAACCGGGCCGTAAGCCCAGCGCAGAACGGAAGCTTTATGTAGCGCTCTTGCCGGTTTTCAAATGGGCAATTGAGCGCGGCGCGATCGATCTTAATCCCATGTCAGACTTAACGCGTCCGAAGCCGGCGCCGCGACGCAAGCGCGTGCTTGATCACGACGAAATCCGCGCTTTGTGGGCCTCAGCCGCTGCGTTCGATTGGCCTTTCGGTCCGTTCTACAAGCTTCTGTTGCTGACTGGCGCCCGCCGTGAGGAAGTTGCGGGCATGCGCTGGCCGGAAATCGACTTTGACCGGCGCATATGGCGCTTGCCGCCAGCCGAAGAGTTTCAGCCGCAGCGGACGAAGAACGGCCAAGAGCACGTCATTGATCTAAGCGCGGAAGTGCTGACGATCATAACGGACTTGCCCCGGATGCATGACGGTTTCGTCTTCTCGACCACGGGGCGCACGCCGATCTCGGGCTTCGGCAAGGCGAAGGCGCGGCTTGATGCGGCCATGCAGGAACGCCTCGACAAGCCGCTTCGGCCCTTCCGCGTGCACGACATTCGACGCACCGTCGCAAGCCTGATGGGCGACGATCTTGACATCGATCAAGGCGTCATCGAGCGCTGCTTGGCCCACCTTTCGGGAACGCAATCGGGCCTGATGGGCACGTATCAGCGCCAACAATATCGCGAGAAGCGCAAGCAGGCCATGAGCCTGTGGGGCGCGCATATTTCTAAGCTTGTGACGCCGAAATAGGATCGGCGGCGGGCGCGGAGAGCATCGCGACTGCCTCGGTCGAATATGGAAAAAGCGCCATGTCATGATGGAGACCGCAGTAGCCTTCGCCCTTTCCGACACGCGCCAGCGCTCCC
>CAVYBZ010000030.1:0-14515 GCA_963766815.1 uncultured Alphaproteobacteria bacterium
GTTTATGTTGGTGCCGCTTGACCGAGTACGTATTGCTAACGCAGACCAAATCCCCCAGCGCGCGCCTTCAAAGTGTTCCCCTGCTTGTCGTGGCGGTCATCGCATGAAAGGCTGGAGGAGAGTTCCGGCCCTTCGAGGGCATTGGAGCGCACGCCCCCTCGGCCGCCTTCGCGCTGAAGGGCAAGGCTTAAAATGTGACGCGGGCGGCATCGCGGCGCTCCATTCGAGCAGTGGACCCGATTAAAGGCGGGTTGATCTAGAGGGTATCCGTTAAGCCAGGATGGTAGGTGAAAGCGCCTTGCCGGGGTATTAACGGGTCAACGTCGCACATCAACTCCCTGATTATGCAGGAGTATTTCCGGCGCGACGAACACTTCGCCGCGTTGGCGGCGCGCTTTCCCCGGTTAAGACTCGCGCTGCACTTATATTTAACGGACTTTTGCGAGACGGTTTTTGCGCCTTTTTGGCGGAAAATTCAATAGAAACGCGATTTTTGCGGCGAGAGAAAAATGGTGAACGGCGCCGTTCACCATGGTGAGATTAACCTCGCCGTGAGGTGCGCTTAGCTTCATTGTTCGTTAAGGCGCCAGCCGGTCCAGGCACTGAGACAAGACTCGCGATCGAAGTTAAGGCAAGGCAGGTTTGCGCGGCTGCCTTACGGTTGCGGTCTCTTTGCGGTTCCAAGCTGACGCCAGCGAGAGCGGCTTTGGCGCTTTTGCCCTGTACCGCCCTTGGCTTTCGCAACCGGGTGAAAGGTAAATCAGGGTCGAAATCCGGCCTATTCGTATTTCTCGTATTCCTGTCCGTGCCGTGTCGGCTTCTGGATCTCATTGCTGTCTTCTTGAGCAAGGCCAAGACAACCTGCCCTTTTTGGTATGTTCAACGTTCTGCTGTGCTCCGGCTTTTTAGAGTCGCGCGTCTATATCATGATTGATAGAAAGCGGGGAATTAGCAAGGGGCGCGGACATGGCTGGCAAGATTTTCATCAATTACCGGCGGGGGGATAATGCCGGCTTTACCCAGGCGCTTTACCTGCGCCTGGAGGATGAGTTTTCCGCCGCCGATCTCTTTATGGACGTGCAAGGCCATATCAAGCCGGGCGACGATTTTGTCGAGGTTTTGAATGCTCAGGTGGCGGCTGCCTGACGTGCTCTTGGTTGTGATCGGGCCGCGCTGGGCAGATCTGCTTGCGCCCGCGCCGGCGACCCTGATGACTTTGTGGCCATCGAAATCAAAGCGGCGCTCGATCAAGGCAAGCGCATCATCCCGGTTCTTGTCAACGGCGCGTCCATGCCGCGCGCCGACATTCTTCCGGAAACGATCCGCGCTTTCGCCCGCCGCAACGCGGTGGGGCTACGCCCAGAGCGGTTCAAGGCCGATTGCCAGGGGCTTGTCGCGGCGCTGAAAGAGAGCCTTGCAGCGGCAGTGAAAGAGAAAGCTGCCCGTACCGAAGCCGAGCGGGCCGAGGCGGAAGCCGAACGGCGGCGCCGGGAGGCCGAAGAGGCGGCCCGGCTCGCCGCGGCCGAGGAGGCGGCAAGGCTCAAGGCCGTCGCAGGGCTTTCGCCGGAGGAGATTCGCAAGGCCGAGGAACTTGCGAATTGGGATTTCATCAAGGAGCGCGGGATCTTCTCCAAGCCTTGCGCGATCACATGGCGCGCTTCCCTGGCGGCGTCACGGCCGTTTACGCCCTGACGCGGCTTGAAGAGCTGACCTGGGCGGGGCTTGGCGCTGCGCCGGATATCGTGGCGCTCCGGGCTTATCTCGATGAATTTCCCAAGGGCGAGCATGCCGGACTGGCAAGAGAACGCTTCGCCAAAATTGAAAAAGAGGCATCGGACGCCAGGGCCGCCGCGGAGCGCAAGGCGAAGGAAACCGCGGCCTGGGCGAAGGCAAGCGGCCCGGCCGGCAGCGGCATATCAAGCATATTTGGAGGAATGGCCGGGCGGCGAGCATTTTTCAGTGGCGCGAGCGCGGCTCAAGGACTTGACAAGGAGCCCATTTCGCCGCCGCGTGCTGATAGGCATTGGCGTTGCGGGCGCGGCATTAGGCCTTGTGGGCGTTTGGCAGGCCACGAAGAAGACGACGATTGTGCAGATCGTGCCAGCCTTCGCGGAGCCCGAGATGGTGACGATCCCGGCGGGCGAGTTCATGATGGGCTCCAACGAGTATGATGACGAAAAGCCGCCCCATAAGGTCAAGATCGCCAAGCCGTTCTTGGCGGGCAAATTCGCTGTCACTTTCGATGAATGGGACATCTGCGTGCATGAGGGCGGCTGCACGCATAACCCCTCCGATCAGGGCTGGGGCCGGGCGGCGCCGCGATCAACGTATCGTGGAACGACGCAAAGGAATATGCCGCCTGGCTGGCAAAGAAAACCGGGAAGCCCTACCGGCTTCTGACTGAGGCGGAATGGGAGTATGCGGCCCGCGCCGGAACAACCAGAAAATATTATTGGGGCGACGAAATCGGCAAGGGCAATGCCAATTGCGATGGCTGTGGAAGCCAATGGGATAACAAGCAGACCGCTCCGGTGGGCTCGTTCAAGCCGAATGCCTTCGGCCTTTACGACATGGCGGGGAATGTCTGGCAGTGGGTTGAGGACTGTAAAGGCGATTATAAGGATGCTCCCACAGACGGTTCGGCCAACACAACGAAAGGTTGCAGCTCTCGTGTCCTTCGCGGCGGCTCCTGGTACGACTATCCACAGCTCCTCCGCGCGGCGTACCGCAGCGACTACTTCCCAGTCGACCGCTACTACGATATCGGCTTCCGGGTTGCGAGGACGTTAAATCCTTAATCTTTACAGCTTTACATCTTATGCGCCTTGCGCGGTTACGGGCCGCAGCCGGAAGAGACCCGCCGAAGGCGGGCCGCAAAATTTTTGTGGACTCCATCCACTCGCGGCTGAACGCAAAAACAAATCGAGGCAGGATTTTTGTGCAGCTTCCCGGCTTGGGGCGGCTGCCGTGACCGGCCCGTGGTGTCCTTCGCGGCGGCTCCTGGAACAACAATCCACAGAACCTCCGCGCGGCGAACCGCAACGACAACAACCCAGACAACCGCAACAACAATATCGGCTTCCGGGTTGCGAGTACGATCTTCGCCAGAACTTCCAGGTTCAAGGACCTGGAGGGCGTGCACTTAATCGTCCAGGGCCGTTCGCGCCGATCATGGCCGGGGCAAGTGGTTTGCGCCCGATCCCGCTACGGCCCCTGTCTTGGCTCTCGGGCGGCAGGGGCCGCAGTCTTTGTGAAGGAGACCGCATGGCCGATCACGCGCGCCGCACAGGCCCTGCCTTGAGGCGCATTTCCGGTTTCTGCAATGGCTCATCGAGACCGTTGAGAAATTCCCGCGCGATCAAAAGTTCCTGCTCGGCGACCGGATTCAGCGGACCGCCTTGGATGTGCTCGAAGCCTTGATCGAGGCGACCTACACGCGCGAGCGCAGAGCCCATCTCGTTCGCGCCAATCTGGGACTCGAAAAATTGCGCTTCTTTTTCCGGCTGGCCGCCGAAATGCATTATCTCGATAAACGCCGCTACGAGCACGCCGCCCGCACGCTCGACGAGACCGGCAGGCTTGTGGGCGGCTGGATGAAGTTCGATGCCGCGCCTGCGGAAGCCGCATGACGGACTGTTCGAGAGGATCGCCAACTTCCAGGCGCTATGGTCGGCGGCGCGCAAAGCCGTGCTCGGCAAGCGCAAAAAGCCGGGAGCTGCTGGCCTTCTTCGCCAATCTGGAGCGCGAGCTGCTGCGGCTTGAACGCGATCTGCTGGCCGGCATCTTACCGGCCGGGCCGGTACGTCGAAATCCTCGTTCGCGAACCGAAAGAGCGGATGGTTTCGGCCGCACCGTTCCGCGACCGCGTCGTGCACCACGCACTTTGTGCGGTGGTGTGCCCGATTTTCGAGAACGGATTTATCGGCAACACCTTCGCCAACCGGACCGGCAAAGGAACGCACCGGGCGATAGCGGCTTATGAGCATTACCGCGACCGGCATGCCCACGTCCTGCGCTGCGACATCTACCGGTACTTCCCCGCCATCGACCATGTTCTTCTCAAGGCGGAGTTCCGCCGCCGCATCGCCTGCGAGCGCACGCTTGCGCTCATGGACTTGATCGTTGACGCCTCGAATGCGCAAGAGCCGGTGCAATTGCATTTTCCCGGCGACGATCTGTTCGAACCGTATCAGCGTAGACGCGGCCTTCCTATCGGGAACTTAACCAGCCAGTTCTTTGCAAACCTCTATCTCGACCGTTTCGACCATTTCGTAACGGAGGTCCTGCAAGCTCCCTACGTGCGGTACGTAGACGATTTCGCTCTCTTCCATAGCAATCCCGAAGTTCTTGCCAGCTGGCGCTTTCAAATCGAACGCTTTCTCGAAGCCCGCCGCCTCAAACTCCATCCGCGCAAGACCGTCATTCTGCCAACTAGCGAGCCCGCGCCGTTTCTCGGCGTGGTGCTGATGCGGGATGGCAAACGGCGCCTGCCGGAGGACAATGTCGCCAGATTCCGCAACCGGCTCTATGGACTGCGGCAACGCTGGGGAGCGGGAACAGTAGAACGTCGCGAGGTTGAAGCGAAGATGCGCTCTTGGATCGCCCACGCGGAACACGCCAACACCTGGAGGCTTCGGCAGAGCCTATTTCGGGAAGGCTGGTTCGATCCTTCGGAATTGGTCTGCTTGCAGATCTGAAAGCAAATCTTGCCACCTCGGCACTTTGGGACCGGCCGCCTCTTCGGCTATCGGCCTGATCCGGCGATGCGGTTCTTATTTTTCAAACAGGGCACACATGGCCCGAGGTTTCTTCGCCCTGCCGGCGGCTTCCAGAGCAAAGCGGGCGGCAGCGCTGCGCATCCGTTGGCGAAAACCCGCTGCATCGTGTTGTTTCTGCCACTGATTGGGCCTTGCGCTCCGTCACGGAATTGGATTTCCGGCGCGGATAACTATATAAGGGCATATGGCAAAAGAACATCCGCATGCCGGCGCCGCCTATCGGGTCGTGCCCCAAAAAAACTCGACCTATGGCGTTGAAGTTATCGTGCCAGGGAGCTATCCCGCGCTGGTGACGAGCTTTGCTTCAGAAGAAACGGCTGAAGCTTGGATTTCCGACTACAAGCGCCGGGTGGCGGAGAACGTCCCTCGTAGTTTTATGCGAGGAAGAAGCCCGAGACCCTGATCCAGGTCCAGGCGCCGAGTAGGAGCGCGCCCGGCGGCATTAGGCGCCGCCCTCGCCCGTCGTACATCCCCGAGATCGATCGGATGCGGCGCGCCATATCCACTACTCAGCCGGCAGGGCAGACGAGGATTCGTCTCTGATCCGATCCGCGCTCACCCCTTCATCCGTATCCAGCGCCTCGCGCAGGAGAAGCGCGATGTGCTTGGCGGGCCGGCCGTTAGCGTGAGCGATTTGGTGACGGCATGAAAAGCCGTTAGCGATTACGCGCGTTTCGGCGGGCGCGCCGCGTAAGGCCGGGAGCAGCGAAAGCCCGGCCATGGCCTGGGACGTGGCGTAATGTTCGGCTTCAAGACCGAAGCTGCCCGCCATGCCGCAACAGCTCGAAGTCGATGAGTTCGTAGGAAAGGCCCGGGATCGAGCCCACGATCTTTCGTAAAGCCTTCATGGCGCCGAAAGCCTTCTGATGGCAGTGGCCATGCACCAACGCCGTAGCGGCGGGAAGCTGCTTGAAGGGCAAGCGTAAGCCGCGCGCCTGCTCCCGGACAAGAAACTCCTCCAACAGGAAAAGCTGCTTGCCGAGCGCGCCGGCCTCGGCGCCAAGGCCCAGGCAATAGAGCTCATCGCGCAACGATAGAAGGCACGAGGGCTCCAGGCCGATGATTGGCGTTTTCGCTTCAAGAGCGGGGCGAAGCGCGGCCAGAACGCGGCGGCCCTCCCGGCGCGCCTCCTCGACCATGCCGTGAGTGAGATAGGTGCGTCCGCAGCAGAGCGAACGGCCCGGTTCG
The DNA here is from genome assembly GCA_963766815.1 of uncultured Alphaproteobacteria bacterium. Classification (GTDB taxonomy): domain Bacteria; phylum Pseudomonadota; class Alphaproteobacteria; order Rhizobiales; family Rhodomicrobiaceae; genus Rhodomicrobium. Next base: position 5,967 of record CAVYBZ010000030.1, read on the forward strand.
GGATCGTCAGGCGCGGGGCGAACCGTTTTCACGCTGTACCCTGCCGCTGTCAGAACCTCGACGGCGGCGTTTGCGACCTCAGGCTCGAAATGAGTGGAGAAGGTATCGGCGAAGAGCAGCACATCGCCTCGCGGCGAGCCTTGTTTCAAAGGGGGCGGCGTAAAGGGACGCTTGGAGGGCTGCGGAAGGGGAACCGCGGCGGCGATGCCGAACATCGTTTCGGCGAGCCTCGCCAGAAGGCGTGAGCGATTGCGCAAACCGATGGCCAGACGCAAAAGCCGGCGGTGATGGCCGGTCCATCGCGGCAGATTTGCGAACAGCCAGGTTCTCCAGGAGACGCCCAGCGCCGCGTTCCGGTGGGCCAGATATTCCGTCTTGATGAGCGTCATATCCACCGCGCTCGGACACTCCTTTTTGCACCCCTTGCAGGAGACGCATAAATCCATGGCCGCCGCCAAACGCGCATCCGCGAACGGCTTCTCTCCGAACTCGCCGTTCAGCGCCGCCTTGAAAGCCGCGACACGCGCCTCCGTGGTCTGAGCGGGATCGCCCGTGATGCGGAAGCTTGGGCACATCAAGCCCTTGCCGGTTTTGCGGCAATCATGGCTGTGCATGCATACCGCGACGGCTTTCGCGTAATTGCCGCCCGTCGCAGGGATGCCGGAGTAAGCGTCGCCGATGCCGTAGGTGTCGTAGGCCGACCAGTCGAGGTAGGTTTTCATGCAGCCCTCTCAGGATTGGAGGTCATGAAAGCAAAAAGCCAGCCAAAGGCAAGTTCGAGGAGGGCGTGCGCTTTCGATCGCGATGACTGGGTCCCCGCTGGAGTTTACCTCGCGCAGACAGGGCTGGGGACGACGCTGAGGCAAACTTGCCCGCCTTCAACTGCAGCCGGATTTAGGCTGAAGGTAAGGTCACAGCGGATGAAGACGCTTGCGGCATGGCGACGCCACGAGGCTAAGCTCAAACTCAAAAGGCGTCTCCTTTGTGGAGACGCCCGGTTTTGATTCCGCCCTAGCCTGAGGTTATTACGCCCCTTAAAATTTGCGACGCTTAGCTTTGTTCCCTTATGTGCGAAAATATTTTCAAACTGAGACTTTACAGAAGCCGCCAGACAATTCGCCGGCCGGTATTCCATTTTGTTCATAGTTGATGAAACTCGCGCCCGCAGGGTCCACGCAAGGCGAATCAGATACGCTTATGCTCCAGTCATTTTGGAGCACACGGCTTGCGTTCCCCCACTCTGCCACTGCAACAGTCGCCGCGCGTCAATGCGGCATTTCTCGGTGTGGAGCGATCCGCCCGCGGTCTAAAATGGATCGAGCGGCTGTCGCCGTCGCAGGCTTATCTGGGAGCGGCGATCGCGCAGCGGCATAATCTCCCCGAAATCATCGGACGCCTTCTCGCCGCCCGCGATATTGCGCTGGACGAGGTTCCCGATATGCTGAACCCGACCATCCGCGCGCTTTGTCCGGATCCATCGACCCTCACCGATATGGAAAAGGCCGCCGAGCGCATCGCACGCGCCGTTCTGGCCGGCGAAAGGGTCGCGATTTTTGGCGATTACGATGTCGACGGCGCTTCTTCATCCGCGCTGCTTCATCGTTTTCTCGCCTGGCACGGGCTTAAGGCGCGCATCTACATTCCCGACCGGATCACGGAGGGCTACGGCCCGAATACGGCAGCGATCGCCGCGCTGATCGATGACGGCGCCCAGTTGATCGTGACGGCCGATTGCGGCTCGACAAGCTTCGAGGCCCTCGATGAGGCCGCCAAGCGAGGCGTGGACGTTGTCGTCGCCGACCACCATCAAGTGGGCGAGAATCTCCCGCCCGCTTACGCTGTCGTCAACCCCAACCGCCAGGATTGTTTGAGCGGGCAGGGCCATCTTTGCGCGGCGGGCGTAGTTTTTCTCATGTGCATCGCCATTCAGCGGCAGTTGCGCGCCAAAGGCGCTTACGCGAAGAGAAAAGCGCCGGACCTGTTGGGCTGGCTGGACATCGTGGCCTTGGCGACGGTGTGCGATGTGGTGCCGCTTATAGGCGTCAACCGCGCCTTCGTCGTGCAGGGGCTCAAGGTGCTCCGCAACCGCCAGAACGAAGGGCTGAAGGCGCTTTGCGATGCGGCGGGCGTCGACAAGCCGCCCTCGCCTTATACGCTCGGGTTCATACTCGGGCCGAGGATCAATGCAGGCGGGCGCATCGGCGACGCGAGCCTTGGCGCGAGGCTCCTTGCCTCGGAGGACAGCATCGAGGCGGCCGGGATCGCGCAAACGCTTGACAAGCTCAATCGCGAGCGGCGCGAGATCGAACTGAAGACCGTTGAGGAAGCCGCCGCGTGGGCCGACCGCACGCTGCTCGACGATCCGGCTTGCCCTATTATCATTGCAGGCTCTCCGGCTTGGCATAAGGGCCTTGTCGGGCTTGCGGCGAGCCGTTGACGGAACGGTTTCAGCGCCCCTGTCTGATCTTCTCGCAGGACGAGAATGCCGGCGAGGCTACAGGGTCGGCGCGTTCCGTGACAGGCGTCGATATCGGGGCGGCGGTGCGGGGCGCCGTCGAGGCGGGCTTCGCAAAGAAGGGCGGCGGCCATGCCATGGCGGCAGGCGTGACCGTTGAGCAGAGTAAGCTGCACGAACTTGCGGCGTATTTGCGCGAGGCGCTCGGCCCGGCCTACCGGGCGGCGGCGGCGGCGCCGGTGCTGGCCGTGGACGGTGCGCTGACGCCGCGCGCCGCAACGCTCGAATTCGCAGCCCAACTTGAAAGCGCAGGCCCGTATGGCCAGGGCAATCCAGCGCCGCGATTTTGCCTGCCGTCCGTCCGCCTCAGCATGGTTAAAGAGTTTTCGGGCGGACATATCCGCTGCGCATTGCAGGCTGTCGATGGAGGCCAGATCAGCGCCGTCGCCTTCCGCGCCGCCAGCTCCGAGATCGGCGCGGCGCTGGCGCAGGGACGCGATCTGGCTTGTCACGTTGCAGGCCGCCTCGCGCGGGACGAATGGGGCGGCCGGAACCGCGTCGAGTTCCATATCGAGGATGTGGCTGCTGCTGCTCAGCGCTAGCATACAATGTCCAGCTAGCAGGATGGTTGGCCTTGCCAAGCCGCACAAACCCGACTTATATCTTGGCTCGGCTCGTGAAGCCGTAGCGCCCCCTTCGTCTATCGGTTAGGACGCAAGATTTTCAATCTTGAAAGAGGGGTTCAACTCCCCTAGGGGCGCCATTTTTTAGCTATCCCACTGTAATACATGGGATCTTCGGTAGGTGGGACAGAAGGTGGGACACGCTGGTCCCCTTGAATAATCCCTTTCGACATCTTGGCAGCCGCGCTGACCGCCATCCTCTTCTGAGCAGCCTTGCGTGTGTAAATTCGCGCCATCTCGGCGTTTTCCCATCCGAACAGCGCCATGAGCTCGTGCTCGCTTGCGCCATTTTCGGCCGCCCGGACCGCTCCAATCTTGCGAAGGCCGTGCGCGCTGCATTTTGTCAGACCCGGCGGCGTCGCATTGCGTCCGGAACCAGTTCCAAAGCCCGGGGCCGTAAACGGCTTTCCATAGGCGGTCTCAAGATAGGTCTCTTTGCCGAGAGGCGTATTATCGAGGACATGCTGCAAGGGCGGCAAGATGGGAAGCGTGATGATCCGCTGCGACCACTTCCGGCCTTTGAACTGCACAAAGGAGATCAAGCCCGTCGCTCTCGTGCGAGGGGCCGAGCAAGATGACGTCCGATCGTCTCACGCCAAGCCAGAGAAGGAGCGCCATCGCAAGGCGCGGCTTCGTTCCGATCGGATGATGGCGTTCAAAGACAAGAACGTCCTGCTCTGTCCAGGTGTAAAAGCCCTCGCTCGCATTCGCGATGCGTTCGACGCCTTCAGCCGGATTGATCTTGGCGTGCTCCTCTTTCACGGCCCAGGAGAAGAGCGCCGAGATTTGCTTCAGCCGGAAATTGGCAGCTTCGGGCGCATCCGCGCGCATGTCGCGCAGCTTACGCACGTTGGCCTTCGACATGCCCTCGAACGGCAGCGCGCCAAGCCTGCGCGCCGCTCTCCCTTCACCGAAGGTGATGTCGCAAATTCCGTTCAGAACGGTGCGCTTGCGGCGTTTGGTATAATCTTCGAGCGCCTGGAAGGTGGCCGATTTGAAATAGCGGTCGCAAAGCCAATCGAGCGACTTGTTTCTCGGCTCCGCTTCCGCCTTCTCACCGGCAAGCGCCGCCGCGTAGGCCACCATGAACTCCTCGGAGCCGGGCTGGCCACGGAGCCTGATTTTCTTCTTGCCAGGCCGCCTGAAATAATACCGGACGTTTCCGTGACGGTCCTTGTCACGGGTCACATAGTCAAGCCTTAGGACTGCCATTGCCCATCACGGCAGATTGAAAATCCGCCCATCCGCTCATGTCGTCGTCACCCTCGTTTGGCAGGTCGGCATAGGCCGCGTCAAGCGCGTACCGGTCCCAGGTCTTACGCTTGTCTATAATTTTGGGCCTCGGCATTCGGCCATCTGCAACGAGTTCGTCGAACTTGGAAGTGCCAATGCCGATATAGGCGGCGGCTTCGATGCGGCTGAGGCCGCGTGGCGCCAGGTTCAGGGGAAGAGAGTCCCTTCGTTTCATATGACGTCCTTTGGCAGAAAACACGGGTGGGACAAAGACTATCTGTTTCGCAACGCTTTCAAAACAAAAAAGCAGCGGCAATTATGGGAAGTTCTAGTTCTTCCGTTCACAAGACATGTTCTTTGTCTTTGACTTGTCAGAACAGCAAATAAAACCAATCATGAGACATAAGACTTGATTTATAGCGAGAAACAGTCGCTATTTTGTTCGCCGGTTTGTTTTGGCTGCTTTTGAACCATCACCACTGTCTCACCACGAGCAATGGCTCGGGGAGCTGGAGGGAGAGCGGGCGGGTCGAGGATGACGAGAGGGAATGGCCCTTCATGCAACGCGTCCAATGGGGAACGCGCCCGCAGACCTGTGGACCGTGCTCCAGCCAAGCCCTTACGAGCCCCCCGCGCCGAGCACGAAGGCGAAGACGGGCGGAAACGAAACCAGACAGACGAGTTGATCGACATGGCGGCGGCCGATGCCGAGCTTTTTGCCACGCCTTCGGACGAGATCGCCTATGCCGCGATCAGGCGGCAGACGCACCGCGAAGTCTGGCCGGTGCAAAGTCGAGGCTTCAAGCGCTGGCTGACGCACCGCTATTTCTTAAGCTTTGGCAGAGCCCCAAGCGCCGATGCTCTGAACCGGGCGATCGCGACGCTTGACGCGATCGCCGCTCATGGCAACCATGCGCCCGTTTTTCTGCGACGCGCCGAGAAGGATGGCAAGCTCTATCTCGATCTCTGCGACGAGCGCTGGCGCGCCATCGAGGTCAGCGCGGATGGCTGGCGCATTGTCGAAACGCCGCCCGTTTCTTTCACCCGCACGGCCGGCATGCTGGAGTTGTGCGAGCCGGAAAGCGGGGGCAGCATTGAGGAGCTTGGGGCGCTGTTAACGGTCGCCAAAGAGAGCGATTTTCAGCTCATCGTTGCCTGGCTCCTGGCGGCGTTTCGGGCAAGCGGCCCGTATCCGATCCTCGCTCTCACAGGCGAGGGCGGCACCGCCAAGACCTCGACAGCCAGGCTCCTGCGGAGCCTTGTCGATCCCCATCTCGCCAGCGTCCGCCGGCCGCCGCAAAGCGAGCGCGACCTTTTCGTCGGCGCCTCCAAGACCTCGGTGCTCGTCTATGACAACCTCTCCGGCATTCCCGACTGGCTGTCGGATGCGCTTTGCGTCATCGCCACGGGCGGCGCCTACACGGCCCGCCAGCTTCACACCGACGGCGAGGAGGTCATCTTCTCGACCTGCCTGCCGGTGATGCTCACATCGGTTGGCGAGGTGATCGCGCGAAGCGACCTCGCCAGCCGCGCGATCACCATTTCGCTTGGCGCGATTCCCGAAAACGCCAGGAAGCCCGAGTCGGAGCTTGATCGCCTCATCGACGCGGCGAGGCCCCGCATCCTCGGGTCACTCCTCGACGCGGCGAGCCATGGCCTTAGGGAAGTTTCCCAGATTGCCGCTGGCAGGCTGCCGCGGCTTGCCGCCTTCATGCAGTGGGCGCAGGCCTGCGAGGGAGCTTTCTGGCAGCCGGGTACAATTGAGGCCGCGTTCGAGAAAAACAGCGCGGATGCAGCCGAGGGCGTCCTTGAGGCTGACAGCGTGCGCTTGCTCTCATGGCCTTTATTGTGGCCCAGGGAGGCGCCTGGACGGGCAAAGGCTGGCAGCTTCTGTCTCTTCTCAATGCTTACGCGCCCGAGGGAGCTCCGCGCGAGAAATCCTGGCCGCGGGACCCGACGCGGCTGTCGTTGCGGCTCAACCTTGCGGGGCCTTCGCTTCGGCAAAAGGGGATTAGCATCACGCGCAGGAAATCGAACGGCGAACGTCTGATCGAGATCGCCGGCACCGCGCGTTGATCGGCACAGGTGGCAACAGGATCTCTCTTCTCCTTTTTTCCTCTTGATGAAAAAGAAGACAGCGTCCCTAGCGACCCTGTTTGCGCTTTTTGTGAACCAAAAGAGAGGCTTACTCAGGGGCGCTTACAAAAATTCCGAGCGTCCCTGACCGGCCCTAGCATCCCTCCTATTTGTCGAGCGTCCCTGTCACAGGGTCGCTGGCGCGACCCTGCTGTCCCTGACAACCGCTGGTCTAAGTCCTTGTTTAGGCGTGATTTAAAGCCAAAAACAGGCGCTAGGGACGCAAGGATCGCTGTTTTCCGGTTATTATAGGGTGGAAGCCCCTTCGTCAGCAGCATGCCATCGGGCTCACGGCCCTCAAGGCCGCGTTCCGCGCCGCTCGCGCGGTGGCCTGGCGGCCAGCCTTGACCGCCGCTCTCCCGATGGCTGATCGGAAGGAGGCGGGGACGGAGAAACGGCTTTCCTGGCCGAACTGAGAAACGAACCTTGCGATGAAGGCAGCTTTGAGGGTTCGAAAACCCCGCCATTTCTTCCAGAGTCCGCTCCCCTCGACCGCTGATTGCGTGAAGCATGCCTCGCAACCCACAAACTCCGTCATTCTTAGGCAATCTATGGCGAACAATGGCGCAAACGGCAAAAAACAGGCCGATTGACGCAGTTTGCCGAAGATGGACGGAGATTGTCAGAGAATGCCAAAGTTTTTGACGGCAAGATGTGTGATGTAGGCCTACATCACCGGCCGCGAGCTGCCCTCATCCTTACTCGCCTTCGGCTCGACGGGAACCGGGTTTTGCCATCCCGCTGGCAAAGCTGCCCGATGGGGTCGGCAGCTTGCGCTTCTGAGCGAGGCGGAGTTGCGCGGCTTAAGCTTCAAAAAGCCAGAGGGGCTCTTGACGATGCCGACATCAATCCTTTATTTTCCCGCATACCGGAATGCGGTATAATTCTCGTGATTAGATCGTTTGCTGACAAGAAGACAGAGGCCCTGTTCCAGGACAAGCGGGTGAAGGAGTTTCAGAGCATTGCGCGACCCGCCAAGCGCAAGCTCGAGATGTTGGATGCCGCGAGCCGTCTCGACGATCTGAAAGTGCCACCTGGAAACAGGCTCGAGGCGCTGTCTGGCGATCGGTCCGGCTTTAACTCGATCCGTATCAACGATCAATGGCGGCTCATCTTCGTCTGGCGCGATGACGGCGCCTATGACGTGGAGATCGTCGATTATCACTAGCGTGTTAAGGAGCAGTTTATGAGTAGCGATGACTTCGAACCCGTAACGCCGGGTGAGATTTTGAAAGACGAGTTCTTGAAGGGCTACGCCCTTTACTCAGAACCAGCTCGCACGAGCGATCGGCATTTCGCCCAAATCGTATCGCCGAAATCGTCAACAACCGGCGCCGCATCACCGCCGATACCGCGCTGAGGCTTGCGCTCTATTTTGGCAATTCGCCGGAGTTTTGGTTGAACCTTCAGACCCATTACGACTTGAAGATGGCGCGGAAAGAGCTTCCGCCTGAAGTTGCAAAGGAGATTGCAGCAAGAAGAGCAGCTTGATGCCCCCGCTCCCTTGATCGTCTGCTGCGCGAACGGGTCCCTGGATGTCATGACCGCGGGTTTGCACTTGGGAATCGGCGGGGTCATTTGCCGCGTTTATATTCCAGAAAGCGTGTTTGATCGCGTTCCTACTGTTCTTTGGAGAGACGCGGGTTGCGTTCGATAACGCGCGCGGAAAGGAGAAGGCTGAGACCGTGCCGACACGGATGGTGGAGGAAAGCCGCGACAGAAAACGGCCGCTCAAAGTTTTCGTCTCCGAGCGCGAGGGCGCGGGAATAGAAATGCGCGCCGCCGCCACCGGCTTATCCGTGTCCGCTTATCTGCGCAATCTCGGTCTTGGATTCCAGCCGCATTCCACTCTGGATCAGGGGGCCGTTCTCGCCCTCATCAAGGTGAACGCGGATCAGGGCAGGCTTGGCGGCTTGTTCAAGCTCTGGCTGTCGGCGCAAAGCGAGCCTCCAGCGGACACCTCTGAGATCCGTAGGCTGCTAGCCGGCATCGAGGATTGCCAGCTGAAACTCAAAGCTCTCATCGCGCATGTGAGTGAGAGC
>CAVYBZ010000031.1:0-24553 GCA_963766815.1 uncultured Alphaproteobacteria bacterium
CCCACAGCACGCATTGGCTTCAGTGGGAAGCCGGTCAAAATATCCGTAACAAATGGGTTGGATAACGTCAGTGGGTCTCGTCGCGCCGCCTCACAGCATTCGCGCGGACATTCCCAGTTTTTCCAAAACAGCCACGGCTTCCCTATCGAAGGAGACGAAGGCATCTCCGCCGAGCTCGCCTTCGAAAGCGATGACGCCATCGGCGAAGTCCCTGCCGGCCACAAAAACCTCCGATCCCGCCTCTGCGGTGGTGCGATTTACTTCGATATTGGCCGCATTCAGCAACGAGCGGATCGTTTGGGCGATTTCTGGCCCAGTGATCTTATAGCCTCGCGACAAACCCAAACCAGTTCGCAGAGCGCCGGGACCGTCAGCGCCAATGTGTCTTGAGCGCCGGCCGATTTTTGTAACGCCGCAACATAGTTAAAATCGCGATGGTTAACCGCGGCCGGACGAAATAACTTCCTGCCTCAAAAACATTTTCTCCTGCCGTGTTTTGCCCAAATAGTGGACTCGCAAAAGTCCGTTAAATATAGATAATTGCGCGCGTTAACCGCAATGTCCAACCTGGGGTTGCTCGAGCGCCGCCCGCAACCGCTTTGCTTTTTCGGACGCGAACAATTTTCCCAAGCAAAATCAATGCGATGCTGCCGGTTAAAGCTTTCGCAAGGCGCTTTCGTCTACGGTCTTCGCATGAATGGAGGCGGCGGCAAGTCTTGAGACCGGGAAACAAATGCAAACCATCGCGGTTAACGCATGGTTACCTGGCAAGCGGCCACCGGGGGGCGAAGCTCAGGCTGCGCAAGAAGGCCAAAGGTTCGCAGCGCTGCCCTTTCTGGGTCGCGACAGAAAGCTCATGAAAGACGTTTTGCCGGGCAGGCGAGACCGCGCGCCCGCTCAATCGCAACCACCGGCTTGCGGCTCGCTGCCGGCCCGCAGACCGGCAACGCTTTTGTGTTGTATACACTATCCATCAGCTTTGCCTTGGCTACCGCCCGCGCTATAACCTTTTCCTATTCAACATTGCGTTGCGGGACGCGACATGAACTTTTCGCAAAAGCCCAAAGGCTTGATACACCGCCTCTGGAACCGCTTGCCGGGCCTCGATGCTGTGGAGAAGCTTCTCGTACTCGGCGGCGTAGCGGCCGGCTTGGCCAGTGTTCCAGCCCTCTATCACGCATGGCAAGAATGGGATAGAACCGGGCGAGACACGACGCTACAAACAGACGCGACACTACAAACAGACGCGACGCTGCAAGAGGCCGGGTCCGAGTTCGATCAAAAGGCTCAGGAATTAGGAGAAAAACTCGCGGCGCGGGTGCGGGAAAAGAGTTTCGCTTGGGCGACCGGCGCCGAGACTGCATCTATGCAAGCGGAAACCACGATCCAAAAGGAGACCGGCGCGGCCCTTGATACGCTGGCGGAGGCGCGCCCAAACGAAACCCTTGCAGCACTGCAGCGCGGCGACATTAATGCTGCCGAGGCGGCGCTATTGGAAAAAATCGCTCATCTCGATGCGGCGCAAGCGGGAACAGCAAAGAAGGAAGCGGCGCTTTATCGCGAGCTTGGCGCTCTAGCCTATCTCAATAGCACTGAAGCCGCGCTGCGCGACTATGCCAAAGCTGTGGAACTCGATCCCAATAATAACGATTGGCTAACCTTCCTTAGACTGTTGCAAGGGAGGACGGTGAATCTCAGCGCCGCAAGCTACAGATTCGAGCGCATTATCGGGTCAGGCAACGCGATCACGGACGAGCAGCGACGCTATTGGGTTTATTTTCTGCTCGGCAATTTTGAAGCAAACCTTGGAGATCCCGATATTGCGCTGCAGGCCTATGAGCAAGGCCAAGCCCTTGTGGAAGCCCTCATCAAACGAGAGCCGAAAAACCCTCAATGGCAGCGCGATCTCACTGTGAGCTACGCCATGGCCGCCATTGCCCTCCAAGAACGTGGAGATTTCGATGAGGCGCTGGAAGCTCTTCGCAAAGCCGTAGAGATTCAGCGCCGCTTCACCGCCTTCAACCCCGGCGACACCGAATGGCAGCGCAACCTGTACATCATTTACGAGCGCTTGGGTGATATGGAGGCGGATCGTGGCGATAGAGATGGCGCATCGATTGACTATGAAGCCGCTTTCGGCATCGCCAGAAAGCTGATTGAGAAAGGCCCGAACGACGCGGGACGGCAGGCGGATCTCGCTCATTACTATTATAGCCTCGGCAATATCAGCGAAGCCCGCGGAGACCAAGACCGCGCCCGCAAAGCATTTTCGGATGCCCTTGAGATTATGAGGCAGCTCGCCGCCCGCGATCCAAACAAAGCGGATTGGCAGCGCGAGCTTGCGGCGAGCACCAACAAGATCGGCGATATCAGCGCTGCAAGAGGCGACAAAGATGGCGCTCTCAAAGCCTACCAGGATGGCCTCGACATTGCAAAGCAGCTCGCCGAACGCGATCCAAATAACGCCGAATGGCAACGCGATCTGTCCGTGAGCTATGACCGCGCCGGCGACATGAGCGCCGCCCGGGGCGACCGGGACGGCGCGCTCAAGGCCTATAAGGATGGCCTCGACATTGCAGAGCAACTCGCCGAACGCGATCCAAATAACGTGGCCTGGCAAACGGATCTTGTGGTGAGCGCATGGAAGCTTGCACGGGCAGGGGCGGACGATGCGCGCCAGCACCTCGCGCATGGGTTTGCGGCCTTTAAGCGGCTCGACGCGGAAGGGAAGCTTACCGCGGATCAGAAGGGGTGGATCGCGGCGTTCGAGGAAGCGTTGCCGAAGCCCGCGGCGCCCCCTCATGGTTCGACAGGCTCGCCATGAGGCGCAACACACACGCGGCCTCACGCTAAGCTTGCCGAAGGACGAGGAGGCTGCGGAGCGCTGGCGTCCCAATTCAGTTAGCCCTCATGTTCATGATTCGCCCCCCCCAGTTCGATCTGCCAATGAGGTGGGAACATCGGCTCCAAACCTACGGTTCATCAGCTGTTCGCCGATGGAGATTGCAATGGGCAAGACTTCCGAAAAAACCGATCCCGGACTTTGGGAGAAGGTGAAGGAGGAGGTGACCGCGAGCGGCAAAGGCGGCCGCCCAGGACAATGGTCGGCGCGCAAGGCGCAAATGGCGGTGCAGGAGTATAAGAAGGCAGGCGGCGGCTATGTTGGCCCGAAGGCGCCGGACAACTCGCTTGTGAAGTGGACCGAAGAAGACTGGGGCGCGAAGTCGGGCGAGAAAAGCGCGAACAGCGGCGAGCGTTATTTGCCGCAACAGGCGCGCGAGGCGCTCTCGCCGCGGGAATATGCGGAGACCACAGCGCAGAAGCGGCGCGATACGGCGCAGCGGCGGCAGTTTTCGCGCCAGCCCAGGGCCATCGCCAGCAAGACCGCAGCCTATCGCGATGGATCGCCGCGAAAAGAGGAATTGATGAGGGAGGCGCGCAGCCTTGGCGTCAAGGGCCGTTCGGCGATGACGAAGGACGAACTCTTGCGCGCCGTGGCTTCTGCCAGGGGCACGTCATGACCGCGAGTCCATCGGCCGTTAGTCCGGGCGGCGCATCATCGAAATAAAGCGCGCAGGCTCCCGGCAACTCGAGCGAAAACGCCCGCGCCTACATGCGCAAAACAGTCGCGTCTATCAAGCGGCATATCGCGCCGCGCCCGCACCACGGCATGCAGCATACGCGCTGGCGCTATTCGCTCATGAACGGGGGACACGAACCCTTGCGGGGATTTTACTCACTTCGGCGCGCAAACGAAATCGGATATGCGGCGTTCCTTATGTCGATCATAGGGTCGTCCGACTGCTCGATCCCATCGACGAGGTTGCCAGGGAGGAATAGCAGCTTCGTCTGCTCTTCTAAGCTGTCCGCCGCCACTTTATTGATGGTCAGAACGCCAATATCGGCCTCTTTGCGATCGTCCGGCCAAGGCTTCGATCCGTCTTTCGTCTGATCGCCCGGCTCGGCCAATTGCGCCTTGAGGTGGAACGTTACCGGACCTTTTTTCACCCGCTCCTGAATCTCATCGATGAGGAAGTTCGGCGCTTTCTTCGCGGCCTCTGCCGGATCAAGATGGACGACGCGCTCGGGCACAAGATGATAACGGAAGGCTTGCCGTGCGCCGGTTTTGTTCACGAAGACAAAAGCGTTGATGCCGTAATATTGCTGGTCGGCAAAGCTGTCCGGCGTCTGGACCGAGGCGTTGGACGCGGCGATGGTTGGGTGCGCGGCGACAAATTGTTCGAGTTTCGTTGGCTTAGGCGCATCCGGGGGGCTGCCTGCGATCGCCAGGAACAGATCGCGGAAGTCTGCGCCATTCGACACCGGAAAGAATTTCGCTGCGTTGATGATGATATCGCTTTCACTTCCGTCTGGCAGATGAAACTTGATCGAGATGCCATGCGGGTTGGCGTCGGGCGCGCCATCGGGAATGTTCGGCAAGCCCGTCGCGTCGGAGAAGCGCGCCGTGACCGGGAATTCGCCGCCGTTGAAGAGCACGGCCTTGCTCAGCGAGGCGGCTTCGGGCGTCGCCTTGAAGCTGCCCTCGACGACAATGCCTTTGGCATGATTGGTCCTGAAACCCTTATGAGAGCCGAAAACTTTGGTCATGGCGTCCACAATTTGCTCGGCGATGGGCGTATCATCCGCCGAGGCGGTTCCGGGCGAGGCTAGGAGGGATGCAAAGACGGCGGCTGCGATATACTTGTTTTTCATAGCTTTACCTTCGCAGTTGAATAAAATTTTCCATTTCATCCTATCAGGGCCGCGATTGTTTCGTAGTAAAGCCGCGATCACAGACGCGTGCGGTGGATAATTTCGATCGAATGTCTTGACGCGGCGCGGCCGAAGCCCCTTACTCCGAGCGCCAGTTGGCCGGATGGCCGCTGCTTGGGAGGCGCGCTGTGGGCCAAAAGGCCGTAGCGTTTTCTAAGTGGAGGAAAGTCCGGGCTCCACGGAAACACGGCGCCGGATAACGTCCGGCGGGGGCGACCCCAGGGAAAGTGCCACAGAAAGCAAACCGCTTTCCAGAACCTAAAGCAGCGCATGGCGGGCCTGATGGCCTCAAGTAGCGCAGAGCGCGGTAGGCCCACTTGGAGAGTAAGGGTGAAAGGGTGCGGTAAGAGCGCACCGCGGCTCTGGCAACAGGGCTGGCAAGGCAAACCCCGCCGGGAGCAAAACCGAATAGGGACGGCACAGCTTTGCGGCTTCGGCCGCGGGGCGGAATGCGTTTTCGCATCGCCGTCCGGGTTGGTTGCTTGAGGCGCGCGGCGACGCGCGTCCCAGATGAATGGCCATCGCGGCGGAGCGATCCGCCGGCACAGAACCCGGCTTACAGGCCAACTGGCGCTTTTTTGTTTCGAAGGCTTCTCGCGATAAGCAATGCGCTCAAAAGCAGGAGAAAAGTGGCGCCCTCATTGGGTCTTTATGTTCCGGTCTTCGACGTTGATCGTTATGTGCCCTTTGAGCTTGTAAATAAGCCTAAGATTTATCTCCGCAGCGCGGAGCCAGTCTGCGAGATCTTCAATATCGAATACCTTCCCTGGCCTCGGCAGTACGTCAACAAGCGCCTCAATCAGCGCATGCCGTTCACTCGGGGGTTCCTTCCCTGAAGCATCGCCGCCTCGCTCCACGAAGATATGTGCGTGCTTGGCTTTGACGCCCACTTGCTCTGAAACAGCTTTTTTGACCTCTTGAATGGGCTGCTCCGCCGCATCGGAAAAAGGCGCAACTAATCGGTCCCGCCCTTTGTCAAAAAAACCTGCGCTTTGAGCCGACCGCTCCAAAGCCTGGCGAGCACGATCCGTTTGCTTTGGCGAAACCCCTAGAGTCGCAATGAGTCGCTCTAATGCGGCGGGAGGGGGAACAACCTTTCCTCGCAGTTCATCATGCAATTTCCGGTAAAGCGGGACATTCAGGAAAGCCTCAACTTTCGCTTTCTTTGCTTGCCCTTCGTCTACAACTCGCAAACCCAGCGCCGTCAGCTTAATAGCTCCGCTCCAATCCAGGTCTATAAGACCGAACATGCGAGCTGTCGAAATCCGCATTCGATAACCGCTCGAACTCATGCTTAACCCCAACTCCGTGGAAAGCTGCTCATGTGTGCAGGAACTCGGAGCCGGAAATGTCTTGCACGCCCTTAGCGATGGCTAAAGCATCATCAAGATCCATATACGGAAAACCAATCGTCGAACGCTCGCGCTCCTGCTTTTCCGCCTCGCCTTCATGTCCTTTTGCGCCGGTCTGCGGGTGCTCTGCCATTCGCTCTGGCTTTCATCGAAGAGGTTAGTCGCTGGCCAGCACATAAAGTGAGTTGCATAAGGAAGCAACTGGTTTATGCGTAGTTGTGCGCATAGTGCATTTGTTCGCAGACGAGAGCTTATGCCTATTAACGTCCGCAAAATTTACGTAGAAACCCGCAGACGCACGCATTTATTCTTCCCTTGCAATCTGTCGCCAAGCTTGAGGCGGCCATGAATTTGAGCAATCTGCGGCGCCCTATCGAGTCCAGCGAAGTTCCCCAGCGCGAGGGCGGGGATAGACGGCTTCGGCGGCCCTTTTGGCATTTGCTTCAAGGAAGGCCATGCCAAGAAAGGCCATCACGCGGCCGAGGACCATCGCCTCATCGTTCGAGCGTGCGACCCGAAACTGAGCTGCGGCGCCGGCGCCTTTTTGCAGAAGCCGTGCCTTGAAGGCGTCCACGAATCGCGCGGTCCGGTCTGGCGAAAGGTCCGGGAAGGAAAATACAACCCCTGATGCGTCTTGCTGCGGCGCCGGCAACCTCACATCAAGATCGGCCATGACATAAGATTGGCCATGACAATTGATTTCTGCGGCTCCGCTTGCATGGGACACTTCGCCCCGCCGGTCGCCTTGTCCCGGCGCCCTCCGGTCAGGGAATGCTGGCTTAGAATCTTTGTTATCGCAGAGTGAGCGCTTGCCGTTCACGTTGAATGTTCGCTCCTTGTTTTTTTCCAAGAACGCGAAGGCTGCTTTTGGGACTCCGTCACGAAAATGGGTTAAAAAACCTTATATTACACCGAGACTGCTGCCGGTCGTTTTTCGTCCAAATGGTGCGCTTGGCGCTCGTTGGCTGCTTGGCTATTCATAAAATAGCGATATCATATTCATAAAATCGCAACTTTGGTATGCGAAACCTTAGCAGGAGACGCGGCCTCTCTTTTACATAGAAACATGGTCTTGACACCTAACCCAAATGCAATCTCCGCTCAACTCCGGCGGGAAGCAGGTCTATCACTTTTACCTTCAAGCTTTTGTGAAGCCTTGGGGTTTTCGCCATCGTGATCGTGGAAGAAACCACCGAAACGCCGGCTGCATGTGCGCCCCAGTTCGCGCCCTTCGTGCCGTGTGATCCGTCTAAGGCGGAGGAGCTTTTGCGCTTGCCTGGCGACGAGCCGCGCCTAAGCGAGATGGGTAGCGCCGGAAAGCGCAAAGGGCCGGTTAAAGGTTTCTTGAAAAACGTCCCCTTACCGCTCGCCATGGTGGGCAGGGTCTTCCTGCTCTCGGGATGGATGATTCAGAAGATAAGGCTGCGCGGCATGCAGTTTGCGCGTGCCCACGCAGAAGTAAAACCCTTTGGAACAGTGACGCCCATCCGGACTCATCGTCTGGGACGCGTAAGGCACATGATTCCACAACGCGTGTGGCCGATTTACACGCGCTCTGCTACAACACTGGACTGCGATGAAAGTTCCGCGCGCACGGAAGAAACGCTTGCGATTCCTCAGCAATCGCGGCTAGACTTATTGTCGCAAATGGCGTTTCTTCCTCGAAGTGCCGCAAAACTGTCGTATAATCACTAAATTGTGATCTAGCCAATAAAAATGATGGCAGGCGTTGGGGGAGGAGTTGGCTTATGAGGACTTTGGAGCGGGCAACCGGTTCGTTATCCTTCGCTACATCTGGGCCGTTTGCAAATCCTCCGTTCGCTTCAGAACAGAGACCTGCGATTCCCGACGCGGCCGACCGGCAACGGCGCTTGGCTTCTATTATTGCGCAGGAAATCATTCCGCGGCTTATGCTGATCCATCATGAGGTCCTGGCGCCATGCCCCGGCGAGCCCGCAACTCCGTCGAAGCGTGACATTGAGGAACTGGCTCTCCTCGTTCTCGGCCCGGATGTTCAATCCGCCGCCAACTACATTCTGAGCGTGAAGCGGCGTGGCCTGCCTCTCGACATCCTCTTTCTGGAGCTTTTGGAGCCCGCTGCGCGCCATCTCGGCAAGATGTGGGACGACGATCGTTGCGACTTCCTCGATGTGACTTTGGGGGTTGCGCGGCTGCAAGAATTGCTCGCCGTATTCAACGACACTCACGGCGTTTCCGTTTTCGGCGATATGCGCCGCGTTATCACCGTGACGCCTCCCGGCGAGCAACACCGGTTCGGCCTCGCGATGGTGGAGAAGTTTTTGCGCACCGCCGGCTGGCACGTGCGCTCGGAGGCGGGCTCAACGCTTGAGACGGTCGCGACAGCTGTTCAAGGCGAATGGTTCGCCGTCGCCGGTGTAACTTTGAGCTGCGAGTCCCGCGTCGACGCTCTTGCGGAGGCGATCAAGACCATACGCGAGCGGTCCTGCAACAAGTCGATTGGCGTGATGGCCAGCGGCGCCGTCTTCAATAAGCATCCCGAGCTTGCGATGCGCGTTGGCGCAGACGCCACCGCGCTTAACGCCCCAACCGCCGTGCTTCTCGCGCAAAAGCTGTTCGATCAAACCGTTGCGAGCCGGGTCCAGGCTTCAATCGTGGCCTAATCAGGCATTCCCTGGCCGGCCAATCCAGCTTAGAGGCTATTGTTTTTGCAGTGTGAGCGCTGGCCGCTCACCACGCCGCTCACAATGAAGCTTCTCTCCTTGTTTAACCCCAAAACTGGGAAGGCGACCCTCTGATCAAGCCAGATCGAGCCCCGAGGGCACGCTTCTTGGCGCAGCGCCACCCTGATAAGTAGAGACAAAGAGGTCTCGCAACTTTAGCGGGCGCATTCAGACGGCAGCCGGCGCATCGCTCAAAATCAGCGACACGAAATCCGCCTTTTTAACCACCAGCCATACAAAAAATTTACGGCGCCCATGCACTAATCTCCCCGACGCTCCGCATGGGAAAAGCCGTTATGCGTTCACTTTGTCTTCTCGCCTTTGGCTGCCTCGTGGGCCTTTTCGCCTACACTTATACTTTGAAGCTCAAAACGCGGGCCCTCGAAACCGAGGCGTGCGATCTCGTGACGGCGCTTCAGGACGAGAGCGATTTTCTGGCGCTGATGCGCGCCGAGGTGAGCTACCTTTCGCGGCCGGAGCGCATCGAGGAGATGGCGCGGAAAACGCTGAAGCTTGAGCCGATTGCGCCGGCGCAGCTCGTGCCGTGGAATGCGGTGGCCCCCGGTTCTGGCGCGACCGTCCAAGCTGCAGCCAAGCCGGCGGGGCGGAAGGATGGCATCGCGGCGCTGATTGAAAGGGCATCCGCTCAGACCGCCGTGGCGGGGTTGCGGTAAAGGCCATGGTCACGCTGGCCTCACTCTGCCGGCAAATCGGCGGCCCGGGCGGCGCCGAGGGCGCCGCGAGGAACGCGCGGCGGGCGCAATCGCTGCTGGCGCTCTGTTTCGCGGGCGGGTTCGCCATTCTGTCCGGCAAAGTCATCCACTACGGCGCCGCCACGGCCGATTTGCCCGTACTTGCGGTAGCGGAGCCGGCCGCGCTAGCCAAAAACCGTCCCGACATCGTCGACCGCAATGGCAGGCTGCTGGCAACCGATATTCGAGTCTACTGGCTCGCCGCCAATCCCAAGCAGATCGTGAACGCCGACGACGCCGCCGAAAAAATCGCGGCTCTTTTTCCCGATCTGAACCAGGCCGCGCTTGCACGCAAGTTCAGCGACAAATCGAGCCGGTTCGAATGGGTCAAGCGCGGCTTGACGCCAAGGCAGGCCGAGGCTGTGCATGGACTTGGCATTCCAGCCCTGACGCTGCTTCCCACCAACCAGCGCGTCTACCCCGCCGGGAATGAAGCCGCGCATATCTTGGGAATCACCGACGTCGACAACAAAGGCCGCAGCGGCGTCGAATGGTATATCGACCAGATGCTGTTGCCGCAGGTCACCCCCACCTCGCTCTCGGAACGCCCTATCGTTAAGCTTTCTCTCGATTTGGGCGTGCAGCATGCTTTGGCGGAAGAGCTTTCGAAAGCCATGGAGCGCTACCGGTCCCAAGCCATTCTGGGGCTTGTCCTCGATGTCAAAAACGGCGAGGTTTTGGCGTCGGCCTCGCTTCCGGATTTCGACCCGAACCGGCGCGAGCAGGCTGCCGGGCAGAACCGTCAAAACCGCGTGGTCACCGATCTTTATGAACTCGGCTCCGTCTTCAAATCTTTCACCATCGCCATGGCGCTCGATAGCGGCGTGGCGAACCGGTACGAGTTCTTCGACGCGAGTCCGCTGACCATCGGCCATTTCCTGCTGCGCGACCCGCACGCCGGGCGCCAACCCATGTCCGTCGAAGATATCTTCATTCATTCGTCGAATACAGGCGCGGCCCGCATCGCCATGGCCGCCGGCGTGGCGCGCCAGCAAGCGTTTCTGAAGTCGCTTGGGCTTTTCGAGAAGATCGAGACCGAGGCCGGGACTTCCCCCACTCCGGGATTTCCAAAAGAATGGCGGCCCGCCAACGCGATCACCATCGCTTACGGGCATGGCATCTCCGTCCCCCCGCTTCTGTTTGCGGCGGCCATGGCTTCGCTTGCCAATGGCGGCGAGCGGGTCAAGCCAACTTTCCTCCTCTCGGAGAAAAGCGCGGACGATCAGCCCGAAAGAGTGATTACGCCTGAGACGAGCGCAACCATGCGCGACCTCATGCGCCTTGTGGTCCTGCGGGGCACTGGGCGGCGCGCTGCGGTGCCCGGCATCGGCGTCGGCGGCAAGACCGGAACGGCCCTCAAAGTGAAGGACGGCCACTACACACACGATGTCATCAACAGCTTTGTCGCCGCTGTTCCGATCGATTCGCCGAGGTACCTTGTCATGGTCACCATCGACGAGCCAAAGCCGGAAGCTGCCGGTCAAAACAACGAAGCGTCGCAGAATGCGGCTCCAACGGCAGGCGCGATCATCAAGCGGATTGCGCCCATGCTCGATATTTTGCCCACACCCCGGTTTGACGAAGCCGTCGCAACCCCCTATGAACAGACGGCTCTAAGAGAGCCCCAGCGCTCCGTCCCCCGGAAGAACCCCTATGAAATTGGCGGATTTGATCAAGGATATTCCGCTTTCAGTCAGCCCCGGCGCCTCCCCGGACCTCGATATAACGGGGCTTACGGCCGATAGCCGCTCGGTTACGCCCGGCATGCTGTTCGTGGCGCTTTCGGGTACAAAAACCGATGGCATGGCTTACGCCGGTGAAGCGGCGGCTCGCGGAGCTGCGGCAGTTCTTGCCGGACGAAACACAAGCTCCGAGGGCCTGGCCATACCCGTCTTGCGCTCACCCGAACCGAGGCAGGCGCTCGCTTATCTCGCCGCTCGCTTCTACGCCTCTCAGCCGGAAACCATCGCAGCCATCACCGGCACGAACGGCAAAACCTCCGTCGCCTCTTTCCTGCGCCAAATCTGGGCCGCAATCGGTTATGACTCTGCGTGCCTCGGCACAATTGGCGTTGTGACAAGGAGAGGCGAGACGGCCTTAGCGCATACGACACCCGATCCGGTTTCTCTTCATAAGCATCTTGCGGCGCTGGCGGCTGAAGGCGTGACACATTTGGCGCTTGAGGCTTCGAGCCATGGCCTGGACCAGCACCGGCTCGATGGGGCTCGCCTTTCAGCGGGCGCTTTCACCAACATCACACGCGATCACCTCGATTATCACCCCACCTTCGAGGATTACTTCGAGGCGAAGCTGCGGCTGTTCCGCGAGCTTCTGCCGCCCGGCGCGCCTGCTGTGGTGGATGCCGGCGGTCCCGGAGCGGATCGGGTCATCGAAGCTGCGCGCGCCCGAGCGCTTAACGTCTTGACCGTCGGCGAACGTGGCGAGGCCGTCACCCTGACAAGCGTCGAACGCGAAGGCTTCGGGCAGCGCCTTTCCGTTATCCATGAAGGCCGGTCCTATTCCATCGCGCTGCCGCTTGCAGGCGCTTTTCAGGTGTCGAACGCGCTTGTCGCCGTTGGCCTGGCGCTGGGGCTCGGCGCACAGCCTGAGGCGGTATTTTCGGCTCTTTCGGAGATTCAAGGCGCCAAAGGCAGGCTGGAATATGTGGGGGAGACTGCGCTCGGCTCGCCGGTCTTTGTCGATTACGCCCACACGCCCGACGCGCTTGTGAAAGCATTGCAAGCTCTGCGCCCCTATGTGAGCGGCAGGTTGCATGCCGTTATTGGGTGCGGCGGCGACCGCGACAAGGGAAAGCGTCCAGAGATGGGGCACGCAGCCGCTGCCCATGCCGACGCTGTCTATGTGACCGATGACAATCCGAGAAGCGAGGAGCCTGCTGTCATCCGGCGCGCAATCATGGCGGCGGCGCCCGGCGCGATCGAGATTGCAGGCCGGGCCGGCGCTATTGCATCCGCCGTCGGCAACCTCGGGAGAGGCGATGTCCTGCTTGTCGCGGGCAAAGGTCACGAAACAGGTCAGATTATCGGCAAAACCGTTATTCCCTATTCCGATCATGAGGCCGTGGCCACAGCGCTAGCGGCGGCCCGGAGAGCAAGCCATGGCTGATCCGCTTTGGACAGGCCAGGAAATCGCAGAGGCCCTCCAAATTTCGCCCGAAGACGCGAGCGGCGTGCAGGTGAGCGGCGTCTCCATCGACAGCCGGACTTTGAAGCGCGGCGATCTTTTTGTCGCCATTAAAGGCGAGCGCATGGATGGCCACCGGTTTGTCGAAGCCGCCTTCGACAACGGCGCCGCCGCCGCCATCGTCGAGCATACTTTCGAGCCGTCATCGCCATCCTGCCGTCCCCTTTTCCGCGCGCCGGACACCCTGGAGGCGCTGAACGCGCTGGCGCGGCGCTCGCGCGAGAGGTCCGCCACGCGCATCGTCGCCGTCACCGGGAGCGTCGGCAAGACGGGCACGAAAGAGATGCTGCGCGCGATGCTTGCTGCGTCTGGGCGCACGCATGCCTCGGAAAAATCCTACAACAACCTTTGGGGTGTGCCCCTCTCGCTCGCGCTTATGCCCAAGGACGCGGGCTTCGGCGTGTTCGAAATCGGCATGAACCACGCGGGCGAAATAACGCCACTGACGCGGCTCGTGCGTCCGCACATTGCGATCGTAACTTGGGTGGCCCCGGTCCATATCGAGTTTTTTACCTCGGTCGCCGAAATCGCCAGCGCAAAGGCCGAGGTGTTCGAGGGGTTCGAGCAAAACGGCATTGCTATTCTCCCCGCTGAGAATGAGCACTTTGGAATCCTTGCCGCGCTTGCCGGAGCCAAGAATGCGCGGGTGGTGAGTTTCGGCGAGAGCAGCAGCGCGGACGCGCGGCTTTTGGGCTTCGAACCTGTCGAGGAAGGATCGGTGGTCACCGCCGATATTCTAGGCTCCCGCTTGACGTTGACGATCGGCGCTCGTGGCAAGCATCTCGCCTCAAACGCGATCGCCGCCCTTGCCGCCGCAAAACTATCGGGAGCGAACGTTGAGGCGGCCGCCGCGTCGCTTGCCCGATTCGAAGCGCCGGAAGGCCGGGGACGCAGCGCGGCCTTCAATACATCGGATGGGGCAATCCTCATTATCGATGAGACCTATAACGCAAACCCGGCGTCGATGCGCGCCGCGCTTGAGGTCTTGGGCAGCGCCTCCCGCGCCAAATTCGCGCGCCGTATCGCCGTTCTGGGCGATATGTTGGAGCTTGGCCACGAAGCGCCACAATTTCACGCCGGTCTTGCGAGCGCCATTGACTTCGAACGGCATCGATCTCGTTTTCTGCGCCGGCCCGTTGATGGCGCATCTTTACGAACGGCTGCCGCAGCAGAAGCGGGGCGGCTGGGCGCAAGCGTCTGAGGATTTGCGTGCTGTTGTGCTGGGCGGAGTGCGAGGCGGCGATGCGGTGATGATCAAGGGATCGCTCGGCAGCCGGATGGGGCATTTGGCAGAGGCGCTGCGCTTGCGTTTCTCGAATTTACCGGCACAAGGACACGGCCGCGGCGCGGCCTAGAGGTTGGACCATCGCATGCTTTATCTTTTGGGCGAATTCAGCAGCCAGTTGCCGGTCTTCAACCTGTTCCGGTACATCACGTTCCGTACAGGCGGAGCGGTGGTGACGGCGATGCTTGTTGTGTTTGTGCTCGGCCCATGGCTGATCAACTCGCTTCGCGCGAGGCAAGGCAAAGGCCAGCCAATCCGGGAGGACGGCCCGAAAACGCATCTGCTGACCAAAAAGGGCACGCCGACGATGGGCGGCCTCATGATCCTCTTGGGGCTCTGCGTGGCGACAGTGCTTTGGGCCAATCCGTACAGCCCCTATGTGTGGATTGTCCTGGCCGTCACGCTGTCCTTCGGACTCATTGGCTTTTACGACGACTATTTGAAGGTCACCAAGCGCACCTCGTCTGGGTTCTCGGGGCGTCTTAGGTTTTTCCTTGAGCTGCTTATCGCGGGCCTCGCCACATATGCCATCACGGCCGCCGGCTCGAAGCCTTTCGCAACGTCCCTGACGGTGCCGTTCTTCAAGGACGTGGTGATCAATCTTGGGCCGGTGCTGTTCGTCTGCCTCGGGATTTTTGTGATCGCGGGCGCCGGCAACGCCGTGAATTTGACCGACGGGCTCGACGGGCTGGCCATTGTGCCCGTGATGATCGCGGCTTCCGCCTTCGGGGTGATCGCCTATCTCGTCGGAAACAGGGTTTTCGCCGATTACCTGCAGATCCACTTTGTGCCGGGAGCTGGCGAGCTCGCGGTTGTTTGCGGGGCGCTTCTCGGCTCGGGGCTTGGATTCTTATGGTTTAATGCGCCGCCTGCCATGATCTTCATGGGCGATACAGGCTCGCTTGCCCTCGGCGGCGCTCTTGGCTCCATCGCGGTCGCTGTCAAACATGAGATCGTGCTTGCGATTGTGGGCGGCTTGTTCGTGCTTGAGACCGTTTCCGTGATCGTACAGGTGCTGTCCTTCAAAATGACGGGCAAGCGTGTGTTTCGAATGGCGCCGCTCCATCACCACTTCGAGCAGAAGGGCTGGGCGGAACCAACTGTCGTCGTGCGTTTTTGGATCATCGCAGTTGTGCTTGCGCTGATCGGACTGACCACGCTCAAGCTGAGGTAACATGATCGAAGCGCATTCCTTCGCTGGCAAGAAAGCCGCCGTTTTCGGAATGGGAATGTCGGGCCTCGCCGCGGGCCGGTCGTTGCTCGCTGGCGGAGCTTCGGTCTTGGCGTGGGATGACGGCGAGAAAGGACGGGAATCCGCCAAGGCGGCCGGATTGCCGCTCAATGATTTGAGAAGTGTCGATTGGACTGCGCTCGACGCGCTTGTGCTCGCCCCTGGCGTGCCCCTCACCCACCCCGAACCGCACTGGACCGTGAAGCTCGCCTGCGCGCACGGCGTCGAGATTATCGGCGACACCGAAATCTTCATGCGCCAGCGCCGCAGGGTTGGCGCGGCCTCGCCTGTCATCGCCATCACCGGCACGAACGGAAAATCCACGACGACCGCGCTGATCCACCACCTGTTGCGAGAAGCCGGCCTTGATGCGGTTCGCGGCGGAAATATCGGCACGGCCGTTCTCGATTTGCCTCCCTTCAACGATGGCCAGCATTACGTGCTCGAATTTTCGAGTTTCCAGCTCGACCTGACCCCAAGCCTTGACCCCGGCGCAGCGATCCTCCTCAACATCACGCCGGATCATTTAGACCGGCACGGCTCGCTCGCGAACTACGCGGCGGTGAAGGAGAAGACGTTTGCGCATCTTCACGAGACCGCGGCGGCGATTATCGGCGCAGACGACGGCTTTTGTGACGCCATCGCGGCAAGGGCGGCGGATCGCGGTCTGAACACAATCCGGATTTCGGCCCATAAGGCGGTTCGAACCGGGATTTACGCGCAAGGCTCCGAGTTGTTCGAGATGGCGGACGGCCTTGTGACAAACCGGGTGCAGCTCAGCGGGATCGGATCGCTGCGAGGCGCCCACAACGCGCAAAATGCGAGCGCGGCGCTGGCCGCGGCGCGGAGCCTCGGGCTTTCCTGGGACAAGCTTGCGCCAGCGCTTCGGAGCTTTCCCGGCTTGGCCCATCGGATGGAAGAAGTGCGGCGCATCCGCCATGTGCTCTTCGTCAACGACTCGAAGGCGACAAACGCCGATGCGGCTGAGCGTGCTCTGTCGAGCTTCTCCAACATCTATTGGATCGCTGGCGGCAAGCCGAAAGAGGGCGGGATCGCCAGTCTTCTGCCCCTTCTGCCGCGCATCCGGCAAGCTTATCTCATAGGCGAGGCGGCGGAGGCCTTCGCGGCGACCATAGGCGCTCGCGTTCCCACTAAGCGTTCGGAGACGCTCGACCGCGCCGTTAGAGAGGCCGCAGCCGACGCGCTAGCCTCGGCGGCAGGCGACGCTGTGGTGCTTCTATCGCCCGCATGCGCGTCTTACGATCAGTTCCCGAACTTCGAAGTGCGCGGCGACGCGTTCCGGTCGCTGGTCGAGGCCCTGCCGGCCGCGTCCATCAAGGATCGTGCGGCATGAACTTCTCGCGCGCAGAACGGGCGGTCGTTACCGATTGGTGGCTTACAGTCGACCGCACGCTTCTGGCGCTCATTCTTGTGCTCGCCGTGGCGGGCCTCGCGGCCTGTGTCGCGGCCAGCCCTCAAACTGCGCTTCATTTCAAGCTCGAACCCTTTTATTTCGTCAAACGCCACGTGCTCGGCATGTTCGCCGCACTCGGCATCGTATGTGCGGTGTCTCTGCTCAGTCCCGAGCAGATCAAGCGGCTTGCGCTCATACTTTTCGGCGCGGGGATCTTTCTTATGGCCGCTACGCTCCTCCAGGGCATCGAGCGCAACGGCGCCGCTCGCTGGCTGATCGTCGGAGGCGTGTTCCTTCAGCCCTCCGAGTTTGTTAAACCGGGTTTCATCGTGCTTTCCGCGTGGCTTTTTTCGGAGAGCGTCAAGAGGCAAGACATGCCCGCGCTTGAGCTGGCGCTCCTCATGCTCGTGATTTTTGTCGTGCTTCTCGTGCTGCAACCGGATATGGGGCAGACAATCATCGTGACTTGCGTTTGGTGCGGTCTTTTCTTCCTGTCCGGCTATTCTTTACGCATCGCGCCATTATTTTTGGCCGTGTTCCTAGCCGGAGCTATCGCGGCCTACTTCACCATGCCGCATTTCATGAGCCGGATTAATCGCTTCGCGGGAGGGACGGCCGAGTTGTTGCAAACTTCGGTGGCGGTGAACGCATT
Organism: uncultured Alphaproteobacteria bacterium; assembly: GCA_963766815.1. Taxonomy (GTDB): domain Bacteria; phylum Pseudomonadota; class Alphaproteobacteria; order Rhizobiales; family Rhodomicrobiaceae; genus Rhodomicrobium. Next base: position 17,366 of record CAVYBZ010000031.1, read on the forward strand.
TCGCGATGCAGGCTGGTTCGGGCATGGCCTGGGCGAAGGCTTCACCAGGGCGCGCCTCCCGGACGCTCATAACGACTTCGTCTTCGCGGCGGTTGCAGAAGAGATGGGCATTGCCGCTTGCCTTTTCTTAATTCTGATTTATGGCTTGATCGTCTGGAGGGCGCTCCGAGGCGCGTTTCGGGAGCACGAGGCCTTTGTCCGTCTTGCGGCGGCGGGGCTCGTCATGATTTTCGGATTACAGGCCTTGATCAATATGGCGGTGAATTTGAATTTGCTTCCGGCAAAAGGGGTCACGCTGCCCTTCGTCTCCTATGGCCGGTCCTCCCTTCTCGCGACCGCCATCACCCTTGGCATGATCGTCGCCTTGACGAGGCGTTCCGCCTCTAAATACGCCGCAGAGGCCTTCCCGGCCTTGGGCGATTTGACAATGACATCCGGCAGGGAGACCCGTCTATGAGCCGCGGTTCGATCATGCTGGCGGCCGGTGGCACTGGCGGTCATCTTTTTCCCGCCCAGGCGCTTGGCGAGGAGTTGATCCGCCGGGGCTACGACGTCGATCTCATCACCGACACGCGCGGCAACATTTTCGGCGCAGAATTTCCCGCCCGCAAGATCTACAAGGTGGCGGCGGCGACATTCAGGGGGCGTTCCCCTATCGAGGCGACAAAAACTTTGGGCCTGCTCGGGAACGGCTTCCAGGCCGCGTATCGGATCATGGGAGAGGCGGAACCCAGGGCAGTCATCGGCTTTGGCGGCTACCCCACGCTCGCGCCCGTTCTCGCCGCCATGGGGCGAGGCATCCCATCCGCCATCCACGAGCAGAACTCTGTGATGGGCCAGGCCAATCGCTTTCTTGCGCCGATGGTCAAGGCCATCGGCAGTTCCTTCGAACACACGAAGTATCTGGAGGGCAAGCTTCTGCTCAAATCGCGGGTCACGGGGACCCCTTTGCGCAAGGCGGTGCTAGCCCTTCATAACGTTCCCTACCGTCCGCCGTCGAGCCAGGCGCAGCTCAACCTGCTGGTGGTCGGCGGCAGTCAGGGAGCGCGCTACTTCTCAGAAATCATCCCGCAGGCGCTCCAATTGCTGCCGCAGCAGATCCGCGACCGGCTGTTTGTCATGCAACAATGCCGCGAGGAGGATATCGACCGGGTCTTCGACTCATATGAGGCTGCGGGCGTCGCCGCCGAACTTGCGACATTCTTTGAGGATCTCCCTTATAGAATGTCGAACTCACACCTCATCGTGGCGCGAAGCGGCGCCACCACCGTGGCCGAGCTTTGCGCGCTCGGACGTCCCGCCATACTTGTTCCGCTTCCTCACGCTAAGGATAATGATCAGCTCGAAAACGCGACCCGAATGGAGAGCGCGGGCGCCGGCTATTGTTTCCCGCAAGGATCGCTGACGCCGGAGGGTCTTGCAGGCGCGGCGCGCCGGCTGTTCGAGGATCCGTCGGCGCTGGTGAGGGCCGCATCGAATGCGCATTCGCTGGCGAATTACAGAGCGGTTGAAAATCTTGCAAATCTTCTTGAAGAATTAGCCGAAAAGCAAGAATCAACCGTAAACGCTGCAGTAACTGCTTAAGTATCTGCTTTTACTGTTAAGCCGGCCGCCTTGGCGAAGGCGATCGGCTGGGGGCATGAGAGGATAGAGCGATGACAGATCCGCTTTCCGGCGGCCGCATTCATATTATTGGCGTTGGCGGCATCGGCATGAGCGCTATAGCCGAGATCATGGCTGCGCGCGGTCTTGCGGTCCAAGGGAGCGACCAGAAGGACGGAGCAAATCTGCGGCGCCTCTCGGAGAAAGGCATCAAGGTCTTCGTCGGTCACGCCGCTGAAAATCTCGATGACGCGGCCACGGTGGTCATCTCGACGGCGGTCAAGGAGACGAATCCGGAGCTGAAGGCCGCGCGCGACAGGAGACTTCCCGTTTTCAACCGTGCGGATACGCTCGCCGCGCTGATGCAAGGCTACCGGACGATCTCCGTCACCGGTTCGCACGGCAAGACTACGACCACGGCCATGATCGGCTGGATGATGGAGCAGGGCGGCCTCGATCCGACCGTGCTCGTCGGCGGCGTGCTTCGCGCATGGGGATCGAATACCCGGATCGGATCGAGCGAGTGGATGGTTGTCGAGGCCGATGAATTGGATGGCACCTTTATCCGGCTCCCCACCGAGATCGGCGTGGTGACAAATATCGACGCGGAACATCTCGACTATTACGGGACGGAGTCCGCTCTCCACGAAGCATTCCTCACTTTTTTCCGGCAAATTCCAGACGGCGGGCTCGCCGTTCCGGGCGTTGACCATCCCGTTGTGCGCAGCCTGCTCAATCGTCTGGACGCGGAAGGGCGCATTCCGCCGCTCGCCGCTTTCGGACGCGCGCTCGATGCGCAGACACGCATCGACCATGTCGCCACGAATGGCGGATCGGTGACCTTCGACGCGATACTGGCCGAAGGGGCGGGCCGTCCGCCGTTGCGAAAATGCGGCCTGAAGCTACGCGTCCCGGGCGCGCACAATGCGCTGAACGCGGCGGCGGCGATTGCGGTTGGACAGCATGCCGGCCTCGCGCCGATCAGATTTTCGAAGCGCTCGCAACATTTGAAGGCGTCGATCGCAGGTTCACCCAAACCGGGGAATGGAACGGCGTCACGATTTACGACGACTATGCCCACCATCCCGCTGAAATAGCGGCCGTATTGAGCGCGGCGCGCGGCGCCTCGAAGGGCAACGTGATCGCCGTCATGCAGCCGCACCGCTTTTCCAGGCTGAAGTCGTTGTTCAATGAGTTTTGCGGGTGCTTCGGCGAGGCCGACACGGTGCTCATCGCGCCGGTCTACGCAGCCGGTGAGACGCCAAACGGCTTCGACCGCGACAAACTCGTCGAGGGCGTCCGCCATGCGGGCCATGCGCGCGTCTACGCAATCGAAGGCGAAGACACGCTCACGCGCACGGTCGCCGCTCTCGCGCGCCCCGGCGACCTCGTGATCGGGCTTGGCGCTGGCACAATCAGCGAATGGGCGCGCGCGCTTCCCAGCCGCTTGAGCCACTACTCGGCGTTTGCCGGCGCGGCGGAATGATCGATGTTTCCGGACTGCGTCCCAAGCCTGCTTGCGGGCGCGCCCGGCCTTCGCGGCAGGCTCCTGCCAAATGTCATGCTGCGCGATCTGACATGGCTGCGCGTAGGAGGGCCGGCGCAGGCGCTGTTCACGCCCGCCGACGAGGATGACCTCGCCTATTTCCTCTCGCGGTGCCCGCTCGACATTCCGGTGACGGTTATCGGCGTCGGGTCGAATCTGCTTGTCCGCGATGGCGGCGTGCCGGGCGTGGTGATCCGCCTTGCGCGAAACTTCAACGCAGCCGTGCCGTTGAGCGAGACCAAGATACGCGCAGGCGCAGCCTTGCCGGACGTACGGCTCGCGCAAGTGGCGGCCTTTGCGGGCATCGCTGGCCTCGCCTTCTATCGCGGCATTCCAGGAACCGTGGGCGGCGCTCTGCGCATGAACGCAGGCGCTCATGGCGGAGAGACGAAAGGACGTGCTGGCGGAGGCGCGCGCCATCGACCGCAGCGGCAATCTCCATGTTTTCGACAAAGCCGGGATGGGCTTCAGCTATCGCCATTGCTCCGTGCCCGCCGATCGCATTTTCACCTACGCCATTTTCGAGGGACGGGCGAGCGAGCGGGACGAAATCGAGCGCGAGATGCAAAGCGTCGCCGAGTATCGCGAAATGCATCAGCCCATAAAGAGCCGCACGGGGGGCTCAACCTTTAAAAATCCGCCAGGGCAAAGCGCCTGGAAACTTATCGACGCGGCCGGCTGCCGCGGCCTTCGCGTCGGCGGCGCGCATATGTCCGAGATGCATTGCAATTTTCTGATCAACGACGACGGCGCCACCGCGGCCGATGTGGAGCAGCTTGGCGAACTTGTGCGCGAGCGGGTCTTCGCGCAGTGCGGAATCATGCTTGAGTGGGAGATCAAGCGCATCGGCGTTCCTGCCGCGCAAGAGGACCTCGCCGCTGCGGGTTAGGTTTGGAATAAAAGCGGGCCGTTTCATTTCAGGCCGGGGAAGGGCGGAGAATAAACATCTGGTTCCATCCCAAGCCGGGTCCGGGACTTGCGCTCAAGCAACAATAGAGCATCGCCGGTTTCGCCAAAACGGTGAAGAGACACTACGCCAAACTCGCGTTAATGTCGTTTTTGAGACTGGCGACAGACCGATGAAGCCAAGCTTTCTTACAAATGCCGATTTATGCTAATGTCTCTGCAGAGGAAAACACGATACCAACCGCCAAGAACATATTTGAAAACATTGACGAGGACGCGGAGGCCCGCGCCATCGTGGGAGCTGAGCTGGCTATCAAAAAAGGCCGCGTCATTCCTCATGAAGAGGTCGTGAAATGGCTTCAATCATGGGGCACGCCTCATGAACTGCCGCGCCCTAAGGCCAGGTGACGCAAGTCATTTGGACAGCGCGGCGCTTGACGATCTAGAGCGCATCAAGCGCTACGTCGCGCAATTCAATCTTTATGCTGCCCACGATATGGCCGAGCGTATTATTGAAGCAGGCGACAGCCTGTTGACCTTTCCCTATCGCGGCCGGGCAGTCCCCGATACCAACTTGCGTGAAACAACCATCGCGCGGCCCTATATCATCCGTTATCGCATCGAGCGTGACCGCGTGTACATTCTCCGCGTCAGGCACAGCGCCCGCCGGGGAGGATGACCTCGCTTATTCATGCTGGCGCCAGGTATCTACCTAAATCAGACGGCAATGCGTGCCTTCGGAATTCTTTCAAGTTCGGCGCCGGGGCCAGTTCCGGGAGCGCAGCCGCCTACCCTGTCTAGAGCTGTCTCCCATCCAGGAGCAAAGCAGCAGACCTCGGGGCCGGTTTGGCGCCGGCGCTTTGTTGCTCTCCTCGAAATCAGATCAGAGAATGCGGAGTCCTCGCATTCGCCGGGGGCGCACACGCTGAGAGACTGCGGATCGGTAGGGAGAAAAAATATGCGGCTGTATGCGGTTGGCGCTTTTCTTTGCATCATTGGTCTGTGCGCTTCGGAGGCGCGATCCCAAGACGCGGCTTGCGCGACTGGCACCATGGGCATGCGCTCAGGCTGCCTCGCGAAAGAACTTGAAGCTCTTAAACGGGAACTCGCGGAGCTTAAGCGGCTGCCCGGCCCGCAGGGCGAAAAGGGGGAGAAAGGCGACCGGGGAGAGAAAGGCGAGAAAGGGGATAAGGGCGATACCGGAGAAAAGGGAGACAAAGGCGATAAGGGAGATACCGGGCCGGAGGGAAAAAAGGGAGACAAAGGGGACATTGGAGAGAAAGGGGACAAGGGAGAGAAAGGCGACCGGGGTGATCCCGGAGCAAAAGGAGAAAAGGGAGACCCGGGTCCAAAGGGCGAGAAGGGCGATAAAGGAGACAGAGGAGACAGAGGACAACAAGGAGACAGGGGCGACAGGGGAGAGCGAGGGCAACAAGGAGAAAGGGGATACAAAGGGGATAAGGGTGATCCAGGAGTTGCCGCATCGCCAAGCAAGAAAGAACAATAGCCTGGGCAGGCATGAGCAGCTTGACAAACGAGCGGATGGTCATTTTGAGCTGCATCGTGTTTCACAAGCGCATTGGTTGGCGAACCCACCCATGTTTGCTGCGCCTTGAGCACAGAGCCGCCAAAATGCGCGTGTTGGTAGCGCTTGCGGTTATGCGCGCCGCATATTGAGGGTGAAGTGAAGATGGCCGGTAAGCGCGTGAATTGCTTTAGGCCCACCCAACTGCTCTGACGACATTTACGATTCTTGCGGAAGGCGATTCCCGCCGCCCACGTCGTCTTCCGTCAATGAACAAGTGCGATAGGTGCACGTCATGGATTCCATTATCTTAGATAGTCTCGTATGATTCGGCGATGGCTAGGGCTCTTATCACCAGGGTAATCGGGTGAAGAAGTGCGTGACAAAGGGATGAAGTGCTGAATTCATAGCCATCCACTTATTCGATTGGCGGGGGACGGCGATGACGAATTCGGTAACGAGCGTTGAGGCAGTTTTCGAGACGACGGCTTTTCTTCATTATTTCAGCAAGTTACCAGATAGCCGCCAACCCGGCAAAGTGGTTTATCCGCTCAATGAAGTGCTTTTGCTGTCGCTTTTAGCGGTTCTCGCGGGCGCGGAGAGCTTCACGGACATCGCCCGGTTCGGCGAGAAAAAGCTTTCCCTCCTGCGCCGGTTCCTGCCCTTCGCCGATGGAACGCCCCCGCATGACCGGCTGGGCGAGATTTTCGCAGCCCTTGACGCGACGGCATTCCAGCGGTGCTTCGTCGAATGGGTCGCGGCGCTGACCAAGACGCCGGTGGACGTCATCGCCATCGACGGCAAGACGATGCGCGGCACGAACGGAGGCAAAGATCCCAAGGCGGCCATCCACATGGTCTCGGCTTTTGCGGCGCGTGAGCGTTTGGTGCTCGCGCAGGTCAAGGTGGACGCAAAATCCAACGAGATTGTCGCCATTCCAGCCTTGCTCGACCTTCTGGCGATCGAAGGCGCAATCGTCACCATCGATGCGATGGGCCGCCAGCGCGATATCGCTGAAAAGATCGTCGCCAAGAAAGCCGATTATATCCTCGCCCTCAAGGGTAATCAGGGCACGCTGCGCGAAGACGTCGAAGTCTTCGCCAATGAGCAAAAGGCAAGAGATTTCAAGGATACGACGATCAGCACGCACCAAACAGCCGACGCCGATCATGGCCGTGTCGAAACACGGAACTACACGCTCATTCATGACGTGAGCTGGCTGCAAGACCGGCACAAATGGCCGGGTCTGAAAGGGGTTCTCATGGTCGAAAGCCAGCGCGAGTACAATGATAAGGTCGAGCGCGAAACGCGCTTCTACATCACGTCCTCAACGTTGGAAGCGCAAACCTTGGGCCCAATGATCCGCAGCCACTGGGCCATCGAGAACTCCCTCCATTGGGTGATGGACATGACCTTCCGCGACGACGAATGCCGCATAAGAACCGAGCACGCGCCCGCCAACTTCACCACACTGCGGCACATGGCCCATAACCTCGTCAGAAAAGCCCCTGGCAAGGACTCGCGAAGGCTCAGACGAAAAACCGCCGCCTGGGACGACGACTATCTCGCAACCCTCATTGCCGCATAAAATTGCTTCACCCGATTCCCC
>CAVYBZ010000032.1:0-358215 GCA_963766815.1 uncultured Alphaproteobacteria bacterium
CAGGATTTGAACCTGCGGCCTTCAGGTTATGAGCCTGACGAGCTACCGGGCTGCTCCACCCCGCGTCACAAAATTGACATAGGCTTTTCCGCGCGAGATCGCAACCCATACCTTCACATTTCACCGGAAAATCCGCATCTTCACACCCTAATTCTCGGGATACCCAACCGCTCGTCTTTCCGGCTGTTTATGCAGCCAGGTAAGGTATTATTCCGGGCATGCAAAGGCCCACGAGGTGGCCAAGCCTGATGACGGGTTGGGCGAAATAAATATGATGAGGTCGCCTGCGAAGCCGAAACAACAGAATGTGTCTCCGGCGCGATGCTCCTCCGCTTCACTCGCTTCTCGCGATCCCCTGCGGAACAAAACACATGACAAGCATCTATTCAGCTTCAAATCCGAAGACGAGCGATGCCATATCCACACTTTAGCGCAGCCGCCACCGGCCCAAATTTGCGATGTCCATTCAATCTCAACTTCGCCAGATTAAGCATGCATTCAGTAATTGGCCAACGAACGTCCGCCAAGAGTCCATTGTTATAGCGTGCTTTCCAGAAACTCAGCCGCCCCTCAGGTCAAGCCGGGCGTTCGCCATTGCAGTTATCGCTGCGATAGAATATTCCGCGCTCCCGTGACAAAGTCTCGTGCCTCGAAACAGGCGTCCGGCGACGCTTGGGAGGGGCAGCTTCGGATCGAAAGCGAAGGATCGCGGCGTAGGCGATTTGAGCTGAGGACGCCATCCTCGGCTGACGATCTCAAGGGCAAAACTATTGCGCTGACGCAAGGATCGGCCGCAACGCCGCTGGTGCTGACACTGAGCGTGGACCATTAACTCGGCCTTTCCATCCTTAACGGGAAAGATGCGGCGGACGCCTTAGCTTCTCGAAACCGGCAAAGTCTCTGCTTGCATTGACGACGATGTTCTGCTGGTGGAGCTCAAAGCCAGCGCCAAAAACCCCGACGCGTTCGCTTTTCTCGATGGGGGCTTTCCCGGCGCGAGTTATGGCCTGTGCTGCGGAAGGAAGACAAGCCGTTCAAGCAGCTTGTGGACGGAGCCCTCGCAGATGCGATGAAATCGGGCGAGTATGAAAAACTGTTCTCGAAATGGTTCGAAAGCCCCATCCCGCCGAAGAATGTCAATTTGGCCTATCCCATGCCCGCGAAGAGCTGAAACAGTTGATCAAAGACGCGGACGGCAACGTGAATTAGGAAGGTTTGTACCCCTCACCGGAGCAGGCAGTGCCGGTTGCAACACCGTTCCTTCTCCCCTCCGCATCCGCTTGCGGATGCGGATACTCCAGAATGGCAAGCTCGCCAAGGCGAGCTTGCGCGGGAGAAGGACAGGATGAGGGGCGTTGACTTGCATTATCATGGGCGTCGCCCCTCACCGGGATCGCAAGCAATTCGGTCTCTCCCAGCGAACACGCCTTGGCGTTGATCGCCACTCAAAGTTTATCGCATCCGCAAGCGGATGCGATTGGAGAGGCGGCGTTCAAACAACTCCCCAATCCTTGAGCGCATCCTCCCCGCCCGCGCTTGGCGCGTTGGGTGTGGCCGGCGAGCGCGAGAAGCGAGCGGCAGGGGCTGGCTGCAAAGCCCCGTCAGCCTCGATGAATGTGGTGCGCTCGGCATTATGGGGATGGCGCGCGGCCTCGTCGAAGTCGAGGACCGGAGCGAGACAGGCGTCCGATCCCTCAAAAAGCTGAGTCCACTCATCGCGAGGCTTCGCTCCTAAAATAGCCTCGAATTCGCTGTGGAGCGCAGTCCATTGCGCGCGGTCGTATTGGCGCGGCAGAACTTTCGCCGGATCGAGGCCAAGCCCGCGAACGAGCAGCGCGAAAAATTTCGGTTCGAGCGCGGCGACGGCGACGAACTTCCCATCCGAGCAGCGATAGGTCCGGTAGAACGGCGCGCCGCCGTCGAGTAGGTTTTGCCCGCGCGCGCCGTCCCAGAGGCCGCCGTTGCGAAGGCCCAGAATGATCGCGAGTTGCGAAACTGCGCCATCGAGAACGGCCGCATCCACGACCTGGCCAAGCCCCGACCTTTGCCGCTCCAGAAGCGCAGCGAGGATTCCGATGACGAGAAAGGCTCCGCCGCCGCCCATGTCGCCGATGGCGTTCAGCGGAGGAACCGGCGGGCCATCGGCGGGGCCAATTGCATGGAGCGCGCCGGTCAGCGCGAGATAGGTGAGGTCGTGACCGGCGGTCCGCGCGAGCGGCCCATTCTGCCCCCATCCCGTCATGCGACCGTAAATCAGTCTCGGATTGCGGCCAAGCGCGGCATCGGGGCCGATGCCGAAGCGCTCCATCACGCCGGGCCGGAAGCCTTCGATCAGCACATCGGCCTTTTCGGCGATGCGAAGGCAGAGATCGATAGAGGCGGCGTCTTTCAAATCCAGCACGAGCGATCGCCGCCCGCGATCCACCGGCGCGTCCCGGACCGGGAACAACTCCGCGCCGCCCGGCCTATCGATGCGCAACACATCCGCACCGAGATCCGCCAGCAGCATGCCGGCATAAGGCGACGGGCCAAGTCCGGCGAATTCGAGGACGCGGATGCCGTTTAGCGGCGCGGCGGCGGATTTGGACATGGCTTGTCTTGTCATAGTTAGTACCCCTCACCCCCGCCCTCTCCCGCGAGGGGTACGGGATCCAAACAAGTTGGAAAGCACTGTAAGAACAAAGAGCTGAAGAAGCGCGCGCGGGGTGCAGGCTGAGCCTTTGTTTGCCACAACGCCCTTGAAAACCTTGTGTTGTTTACAGCGGAAAAAACCATGTTTGTTCTTGGGATCACGTCTTTGAACACCGTAGCCCACGGGGAGAGGGAGCAGGCCGCGCCCGTCGCCATGGCTCTCCCGACAGGGGAGAGGCGAAAAGCAGCGTCCCCTCTCCCCTGTCGGGAGGGGCAAGGGGGACTTCGTTCAAGCCGCGGCGGCGGCCTTCGGCGCGGGATAGAACGTCTCGCCCTTCGCCGCCATGTCGCGCAACAGCTTCGGCGGCGTGAAGCGCTCGCCATATTTCTGCGCCAGCGCTTCGCATTCGGCCGCGAACTGCGAGACGCCAACCGTATCGATGAGGCTCAGCGGACCACCGGTGTACGGCGCAAAGCCGAGGCCGAATATGCCGCCCACATCGCCATCCTCGGACGCCGTCAGTACGCCGTCCTCCATGCAGCGCACGGCGTCCAGCGCCTGCGCATAAAGCAGCCGCTTCTTCAGCTCGTCCAGCGATGGCCACAGGGATTCGGGTTTCAGCGGATACAGCCCGGAAAGCCCCGGCCAAAGGCTCTTCTGCCCCTTCTCGGGATAATCGTAGAAGCCCTTCCCGTTCTTCCGTCCGGCTCGCCCGTTCTTCACGTACATGGTCTCCATGACCCACACAGCCGGGCTCGGCTTATAGGCGTCGCCAAGGTCGGTTTCGGCGGCCTTATGGATCTTCCAGCCGAGATCGATGGCCGTCTCGTCGGCGAGCGCGAGCGGCCCGACCGGCATCCCTGCGAGCTTGCCCGCATTCTCGATCAGCGCCGCCGGAACGCCCTCGGTCAGCATGATCTCGCCTTCGCCGATGTAACAGCCGCAGAAGCGCGACGTGAAAAAGCCGCGCCCGTCATTCACCACGATGGGCGTCTTCTTGATGGCCTGCACAAAGTCGAGCGTGATAGCCAGCGCCTCATCGCTCGTCTCCTTGCCGCGGATGATTTCCACGAGAGGCATTTTCTCGGCGGGCGAGAAGAAGTGGATGCCGATGAATTTATCCGGGCGTGCGCTTGCCTGCGCCAAGCCTGTGATGGGCAGCGTCGAGGTGTTCGAGCCAAACACCACGCCGGACCGGATCGCTGCCTCCGCGCGCTTCGTCACATCGGCTTTGATGGCGCGATCCTCGAACACGGCCTCAATCACATAATCCACATCCGCGAGCATTGCGAAATCCGTCGAAGGATGGATGCGGTTCATTAGCGCCTCGGCCTCGGCCTCTTTCATGCGGCGCTTGGAGACGGCGCCTTCCACGAGCTTCCTCGCGTGGCCCTTGCCCTTCCCGGCGGCGTCCTGATCGCGGTCGATGAGCACAACCTCGATGCCGTTCGACGCCGCGACATAGGCGATGGCCGCGCCCATCATGCCGGCGCCCAGCATGCCGATTTTCTTGAAATGCGCCTTCGGCACGCCCTTGGGACGCCGCGCGAGCTTATCGGCCCTGCCTTTGTTGACGAACAGGGTGCGGATCATGTTCGGCGCGACGTCTCCCCGGAGAAGCGAGAGGAAGTATTTCGCCTCGATCTTAAGCCCGAGATCGATCGGAACTTGCGTGCCTTCGTAGACAGCGGACAGGATCGCTTGGGCTGCCGGATAATTGCCGAAGGTCTTGTCGCGCGTCATGGCGTTGGCCGCCATGAACACTTGCGCCGCCTGCGGGTTCATGCTCCCCGCGCCGCCTGGCACTTTGAACGATTTCTCGTCCCAGGGCTGCACCGCCTTCGCCTGCGGCGAGGTCAGCCATGTCTTGGCCGCCGCCAACAGCTCGCTAGCGGGTACAACCTCGTGGATGAGGCCGTTCGATTTCGCCTGTTGCGGCGACATATGACGGCCTTCGAGCAGCATCGGCAGCGACGGCATGATCCCGATCAGCCGTGGAATGCGCTGAGTGCCGCCCGCGCCGGGAATGAGGCCGACCTGAACTTCGGGCTGGCCGATCTTGATGTCTTCGCCATCGGCGCTGGCGCGGTAATGGCAGGCGAGCGCGATCTCGAAGCCGCCGCCAAGCGCCGTGCCGTTGATGGCGCAGGCGACCGGCTTGCCGCATGTCTCAAGCCGCCGCAGCACACGCGTCAGGCCCGAGACGGCCTTCAAAGCCTCGGCCGGCGCCGCGGTGCGCGCCTGCGCCATGAGAGCTTCCATGCCGATCAGGTCGGCGCCTGCGACGAAGCTCGATTTTCCCGAGGTGACGATGACGCCCTTCACTGCGGCGCCGGCCGCCGCGCGCTCGATGGCGGCTTCGAACTCCTCGATGAACTCCGGCCCAATCACATTCATCGATTTGCCGGGCTGGTCGATGGTGAGGGTAGCGATGCCGTCGCTATCGACGGCGTATGAAATGCTGCTGGTCATCACTTGCTCCGTCATGGCCGCCCTTGAGGCGGCCATCCAGAACGGCAGACTCAGAGCGTGATAAAATCTGGATGGCCGGGTCGATGCCCGGCCATGACTAAAGGAGTTAAACCCGTTCCAGTATCGTGGCGGTGCCCATCCCTGCGCCGATGCAGAGCGTGACGAGGCCCGTGGCCGCGCCGCGCCGCTCCATCTCGTCGAGCAGCACGCCGAGCACCATCGCGCCGGTTGCGCCGAGCGGGTGGCCCATGGCGATTGCGCCGCCATTAACATTGATCTTGTCATGCGGCACGTTCAGCACGTCCATGAAGCGCAGCACGACCGACGCGAAGGCCTCATTCAGCTCCCACAGGTCGAGGTCTTCCTTGGCCATGCCGGCCTTGGCGAGCGCACGCTCTGCGGCGAAGCTTGGGCCCGTCAGCATGATGGTCGGCTCCGAGCCTATCGACGCGAAGCTCTTGATGCGCGCGCGAGGCTTGAGGCCCGCTTTTTCGCCCGCCTCTTTCGTGCCGATCAGCACTGCGGCCGCGCCATCCACGATGCCGGACGAGTTTCCCGGCGTATGCACGTGGTTGATGCGCTCGATCTCGGGATATTTCTGCACAGCCACGCCGTCGAAGCCGTAAGTTTTGCCCATATCCGTGAAGGACGGGTTGAGCGCGCCGAGCGATTGCATGCTGGCGTCCGCGCGGATCATCTCGTCGCGCGACAGAAGCGGGACGCCGAGAATGTCGTTTACCGGCACGACGGAATTGGCGAAGCGGCCTTCCTCCCAGGATTTCGACGCGCGCTTGTGGCTTTCCACGGCGTAGGCGTCGGCGTCGTCGCGGCTGATCCCGTATTTCGTCGCGATCAGATCCGCGCTGATGCCTTGCGGCACGAAATAGGTGGGCATCGCCACGGCGGGATCGATAGGCCAGGCGCCGCCATCGGAGGCCATGGGGATGCGGCTCATCGACTCGACGCCGCCGCCAATCGCCATGGGAGACTGCCCTGACATGACCTTCGCCGCCGCCATATTCACCGCTTCAAGGCCCGACGCGCAGAAGCGGTTCACCTGCACGCCCGGCACGCTTTCGTCGTAACCCGACATCAGAACGGCGGTGCGGGCGATGTTCGCGCCCTGTTCGCCGACGGGGGTCACGCAGCCGAGAATCACGTCCTCGACGTCTTTCGTATCGAGGCCCTTGTTGCGGTCGCGGAGCGCGCCGAGCATTTGCGCCGCGAGCCGGACGGGCGTCGCCTCATGCAGCGAGCCATCCTTTTTGCCTTTTCCGCGCGGCGTCCGCACAGCGTCGAAGATATAGGCGTCTGCCATGATGTTCTCCTCCTCGATACCCGTTATATGTCATGGCCGGGCTTGACCCGGCCATCCAGCCTTTGCGTCACGCAAGCGTTTCGTACAAATCAACCCGCTCAGGATTGTTCTTCTCAATAAGATCGAGCTTCCACTTTCGTGGCCACTTCTTGAGATTGGTCTCGCGTTGAATTGCGTCTTGGGGCGTCTCAAAATCTTCAGCGTGAGCGAGCAAATGAACTCCAATTTGCTGCCTGTTCCCTGCCAGTGCTCATAAATCTCATGGGCGAGAGCGTTTGTGACGCCGATGTACAAGGTTCCATTCCGCTTGCTTGCCAGGATATACACAAAGTAGCTCACTAACCTTCTCCTGGATGGCCGGGTCAAGCCCGGCCATGACTTTTGTTAAAGCGTGCGCGCGATGATTTCCTTCATGATTTCGTTCGTGCCGCCGTAAATGCGTTGAACGCGGGCGTCCGCGTAAGCGCGGGTGATGGGATATTCCATCATGTATCCGTAGCCGCCATGGATCTGGACGCACTGGTCCATGACCTTGCACTGCAGGTCGGTGACCCAGTATTTCGCCATCGCCGCAACGGTGGGATCGAGATCGCCGTCCATCATCTCCCTTATGCAGCGGTCGACGAAGATGCGGCCGATTTGGATCTCTGTCTTCATCTCGGCAAGCGTGTGCTTTGTGGTCTGGAAATCGATCACGGTCTGGCCGAACACCTTGCGCTGGCGGGCGTAATCAATGGTCCATTGCAGCGCGGCCTCGCAGGCGGCGATCCCTGCGATGGCGATCTGAAGGCGCTCCCAGCCCAGCTCCTTCATCAGAAGCACGAAGCCCTGGCCCTCGTCCCCAAGACGCGCGTCGCCGGACAGCTCGACATCCTGGAAGAACAACTCGGAGGTATCCTGTGCGTGAAGCCCCAGCTTTTCGAGATTGCGGCCTTTCGAGAAGCCGGGGAGGCCGGCATCTACCAGGAACAGCGTGATGCCCTTAGCGCCCCGCGACGGATCGGTCTTCGCGACCACGATCACGACATCGGCGTTTTGGCCGTTGGTGATGAATGTTTTCGAGCCATTCAGGACATAGCCGTTGCCGCGCCGCAGCGCGGTGGTGCGCACGCCTTGCAGATCGGAACCAGCCCCCGGCTCGGACATGGCGATGGCCCCGATGATCTCGCCTTTCGCCATGCGCGGCAGGTAGCGGCGGCGCTGCTCCTCCGTGCCGTAGGAGAGGATGTAGGGGGCGACGATATCGGAGTGCAGCGAAAAGCCCGGCCCCGTGGCGCCCACGCGCGCAAGCTCCTCCATCACAATCGCCGAATGAAGCCGGTCGCCGCCGCCGCCGTTATACTCGTCGGGGATCGCCGGCAAGAGAAGCCCAGCCTCGCCCGCCGCGAGCCAGACGGAGCGCGGCACGAGATGATCCTTCTCCCACTTCGCGTGATGCGGAATTATCTCCCGCTCGACGAAGCGGCGAACCTGATCGCGATAAAGCTCATGCTCTTCAGAAAATAGTGTTCGGGGCAACATGGCTTAATCCTCACTGTGGCCGCGGCGCGCTTTCCTCGGCGGGGCGCGTTCACCCTTGACAGCTGTTGCGGTTTTGCCGCATGGCGCGCCATTCTCGCCAAGAAAGCGCAGGCACTGGCGATAAATGTCCTTCAACTCTTGAAGCGTCGCGGCGATATCGGCCTGCTTCTGTTCCAGCTCCTTGATCAACGCGCTCGTGCGCGCTGCGACGAAGGCGACCTGCTTCGGCCGCCCTTCGCCGCGGTCGCCATAGAGATCGAGAAACAGCTTCACCTCGGCCAGCGAGAAGCCGATAGACTTCGCCCGCAATATGAGTTTAAGCCGGGCGCGCTCCCGCCGCGTATAGACGCGGCCGCCGTTGACGCGCGGAGGAGCGAGAAGCCCCTTCGCCTCGTAAAAACGTATGGCGCGCGCCGTAATCCCGCACTCGGCCGCCAGCTCGGCGATTCCATACAGCCTCTCCGCGCTGGAGGGGCCATTCCTAGCGTCAGCTGTTGAAATCAACGCTGTCCCGGCTTCTTTCCGCTCCTTAGACGAGCTGCCCAAGTTTCATCGCAAGGCCCATATCGCCATCGACCCTCATCTTGCCTTGCATGAAGGCCGAGGTCGGTTGGAGGCGTCCGTGAATCAGCTCCCGGAAATCGTCGGCGCTCATGGTGATGGTGCATCTGGCGGGATCGCTCTTGTTGACCGAGACTGTGTTGTCGCCGCCGCTGCCGTCGATGAAGAGACTGCCGGCGCTTCCCAGATCGAATTTTAGTGTTCCGCCGAGCGGAGTTTTACCACTTACGCGCTTTCCCATCGCGTCGGCTACTTCCTGCAAGTCCATCTGTCGCTCCTTGGCTGGTTTATGGCGGTTAGGTAGCGCATCCCCTTCGCGTTAACAAGAGGGAGTTGACGTATACGTCATGACGATGGCGTGAAAAACGGCGCCGCAATTGTTCGGCCGTGTAAGGGATCGGCCGCCGGCATGTTTCACAGCTCAAACTCAAGAGCTTTGATCGAGAAGCGATGCGATGGCGCCGTATAACCAGGTGGACGCCTGGACGCGGCGATAGCCCCGCGCAAGACATGTTTGATTAGGTTTTTTTTGTAACCAAGCATGCGATGGGGATGCCGCCATGGATTTCGACGAGGCCATTCAGGCTCACACGGCCTGGAAAATAGAATTATCAACCTATCTCCGAAATCCCGATGGCACGCTCGGGTCAGCGGAGGTGCGCGCCCTGGATCGATGTGTGCTCGGGCAGTGGCTTCACGGCGAGGGCGCAAAACATTCCATGCTGCTGGAATATCAGAATTTGCTTAAACAGCATGCGAGGTTCCATGACGCCGCCGCCAATGTGGTCGATAAGGCGAACAGCGGGCGCGAGACAAGCGCCGACCACGCGCTGAACTTCGACAGTGAATATGGCGAAGCTTCGCGGAACGTCGTGAAGGCGATCGTGGATCTGAAGAAGAAAGTTTCGGCGGCTTAGCGATTTCTCTGCACGAGCGCCTAATGCATCAGGGCCTCTTGCGTGCGAGTTCTTCCCGAAATATCGCCGTGACCGGGCTGGCGATAATGCCGGGCAAATCGGCTCGAAGGGTCACGATTTCGTCCCGAAGCTCTCCAACCTCCCTCTTCACCTCAAGGAGGAGGTTCTCATTTTCCGTCACCTTTCCTGAATGTGACGCGAAACCATCCTTTCGCCCTTAGCGTCGTCTAGCAGCGTGACGCGACGGATTAGTGTGGCGAGTTCGGATTCGTCCGCCATTCTGCCTATCCCCTTCCATAAGAACATAAATGCGTACCGACTCGGCGCCCCGTCTACGGAACATGCATTCTTGCCTATGAAGCGAGATGAACACAAAACTCAGATCCAGTCGAGCATCCATCCTCTCCTATCGAGGAATTGCGCATCAGGGAGGTTTGCCGGCGCAAGGGAAACATTAACGCCAATACATTGACGCATACGTTAACGATGATTAGCTTTGCCGGAAACGAGGGACGGCATCGCATGAGCGAGGGCAATCGCTATCGTAGTATTTTCCGCCCGGATCTTTTCGCCGGGCAGGTCCATATCGTCACCGGAGGCGGCAGCGGGATCGGGCGCTGCACGGCGCATGAGCTGGCGAGCCTCGGGGCGACAGCCGTCCTCGTTGGCCGCAAGGAAGCAAAGCTCGATGAGGTTGTAGCCGAGATCACGGAAGATGGCGGCAAGGCGGAGCGCGCTGTCGCCGACATCCGCGACGAAGATGCGGTAAAGGCGCTCGTTTCGGACATTGCCGGGCGGCATGGCCGCATCCACGGCCTCGTCAATAACGCGGGCGGACAATTCCCGTCACCGCTCATGTTCATCAACAAGAAGGGATTCGACGCCGTTCTCGCCACAAACCTGACGGGCGGATTCCTGATGATGCGCGAGGTGTTCCTGCAATCCATGCGGCAGCACGGCGGCGCCATCGTGAACATGGCCGCCGATATGTGGAACGGCATGCCGGGCATGGCGCATTCGGGCGCGGCGCGCGCCGGCATGGTCAATCTGACGAAGACGGCCGCTTTCGAATGGGCGTTCGCAGGCGTGCGCGTGAATTGCGTTGCGCCGGGCTGGATCGCATCCTCGGGGCTCGACCGCTACGAAGGTTCGGTGAAGGCGCTGATCCCGAAGCTCAAAGATCACGTGCCCTTGAAGCGCCTCGGGACGGAGGCGGAGGTGAGCGCGGCGATCTGTTTTCTGTTGAGCGAAGGCGCGGCCTTCATCACCGGCGTGACCTTGCCGATCGACGGGGCGGCTCCGCTCGGAAATGCGCTCGTGGACATGGGCAAGTACAAGCCTGCGCCGGAATTTCAGGGTTTCCACCGCGCGCGAGCGCCCGAGATCTTGAAAGAGGGTGAGGATTGATGAGGCGGTCCTGTTGTCATTCCGGCGATCCCTTTGTCTTAGCCGCACTTGACGGTGTCCGATTTAAATCTTCAAGGAATCAACGACCGGCAGGTCAAGCCCAATTTTTGCGGCAATCGCGAGCGAACTCCCTCTCTCTGTGGGGGGCTGGGGTGAGGGGTAAAGCGCGTTGTAAGTCGATCCGTTACCCCTCAACCTGTCCTTCTCCCACAGGGAGAAGGGACCCTGTCGCGCCGTCTCACGAAAAACGATGTTTTTCTATCAAGTCATTGATTCAACGTAGATTTAAGACGAACACTCTCGCGCTTCACTCGGCCATCCAGAGAACAGGGCTTGTTTTCAATCGCTTGCTGGATGGCCGGGTCAAGCCCGGCTATGACAAGAGAGGTGGCGCCGGTTCTTTCACGCACATTTTCGCGGGGACGGCGGTTTACCGGAGCCGCTCATGCCTGTGATCGCGTCGCGGATATCGCCGCTAGCGCCCGCGTTCAAAGAGAACGCCGCGCATTTGCTGGCGAAGGTGGAGCACTTCCGCACCGTTGAGCGGGCCGTGATCGCGCATTCCTCCCTTCAGGCGGAGAAGTTCGCCCAGCGCGGTCAGATCCTGCCGCGCGAACGCGTGGCGCGCCTTCTCGATCACGGAACGCCGTTCCTCGAACTATCGACGCTGGCCGGATGGCGCATGCATGACGACGACGGCGAGGCGCGCGTCATGGGCGGCGGCAGCATCGCAGGAATCGGCGTCGTGTCCGGCAAGCGCGCGCTGGTGTTGGCGAGCGACAGCGCCATCAAAGGCGGCACAATCTCGCCCATGGGCTTGCGGAAATCGCTTCGCGCGCAGGAGATCGCCAAGGAGAACAAGCTTCCTCTGATTTACCTTGTGGAGTCGGGCGGCGCGAACCTGCTCTATCAAAGCGAGATGTTCGTCGAAGGCGGGCGCTCCTTCGCGAACCAGGCGCGGCTTTCCGCGGCGGGGATTCCGCAGATCGCGGTTGTGCATGGCTCATCCACGGCGGGCGGCGCCTATCTGCCGGGCCTGTCGGATTACGTGATCCTCGTCAAGCAGCAGAGCAAGATTTTCCTGGCCGGACCGCCGCTGGTGAAGGCCGCCATCGGCGAAGACGCCTCCGACGAGGAGCTTGGCGGGGCGGAGCTTCACGCCACGGCGACAGGTCTTGGCGAATATCTCGCGCGCGACGACGCCCATGCGCTTAGCATCGCGCGCGATCTTCTGGCCAAACTCAAATGGGAGCGCGTTCCGCGCCGCGAGAAGGGCGCAGCGCCGAAATACGACGCCGAGGAGCTTTTGGGCGTCGTGCCGGTGTCCGAGCGCGAACCCTACGATGTGCGCGAGATCATCGCGCGCCTCGTTGACGGTTCGGACTTTCTCGATTTCAAGCGCGATTACGGCGCGGAAACCGTTTGCGGCTATGCCGCCATCGACGGTTTCGAGGTGGGCGTTCTCGGCAATAATGGCGCTATCCAGCCCGACGGCTCAACCAAGGCCGCGCAATTCATTCAGCTGTGCGATCAGGCCGGCATGCCGCTCATCTTTCTGCAAAATACGACGGGTTACATGGTTGGCCGCGAGGCCGAGCGCGCGGGCGCGGTCAAGCACGGCTCGAAAATGATCCAGGCCGTCGCCAACGCCCGCGTCCCGAAGTTAACAATCATCGTGGGCGGCTCCTATGGGGCGGGCAATTACGGCATGTGCGGACGCGGCTTCGATCCGCGTTTCATCTTTTCCTGGCCGAATGCGCGCGTCGCTGTCATGGGCGGACCGCAGGCCGCGAAAGTGATGGAGATCATCACGCGCGCCAAATTCGAGAAGTTGGGGCAGGTGAACGAGCCGGTGCTGAAGCAAATGTCCGAGGCGATCGAACGGCAACTCGACCGTGAATCCACCGCCATTTACGGCACGGCGCGGCTTTGGGACGACGGCATCATCGATCCCCGCGATACGCGGAAGGTTCTTTCCCTGTGCCTTGCAATCGCCGCTGAGGGCGAGGCGCGGGTCTTGCACCAAAACACTTTCGGAGTCGCAAGATTATAGAAACTGATACCATAGCGAATTTTGCTACGCCGGCTGGCGAACGTCCCGGCCGCTTCCGTCGTCGTCCCCGAGCGTGTGAAAAAATTGCATTGCCCTTTTCGTCATGGCCGGGCTTGACCCGGCCATGCAGTAAACAACTGATATTTAAGCCTGTTTCGCTGGATATCCGCGTTAAGCGCGGCTATGACAGCGCCGGCGGAGCCCGACCCCGATTTGTTCACACTCGCCATGGCGGGCAAGACACCAAATGAGGCTGGGAGTTTTGGTAATAGAGACCGTAAGCGGCAATAAGGTTCGGCTTCCGCCGGGAGGATTTCGATTGACCAAGGAACGCACAGCGCAAGCTGACGGCAGCAAAAGCGAAAAGCCCGGCGGGACAGACAAGAAAAAGCGGCTTGCCGCTGCTCTACGCCGCAACCTCGCCAAGCGAAAGGACACAAAAGAGGCTCATACCGAAGACAATCCTAAAGCTGATTAGCCGTCTCAAGACCTTGCGACGCAGGCGGCGGTGGTCTAACTTGACCTCCGCTTGGGCCGCTTCTGGGCGCCGCGGCCGAAGCATTTCATTCCCAGCGGGCATCATGGACAGAATTCGAATTACAGGCGGGCAGCGTCTCAAAGGCACGATCCCGATCAGCGGAGCCAAGAACGCGGCTCTGCCTCTTATGATCGCAAGCCTGCTTACGCAGGACACAATCACGCTGAAAAACGTGCCGAACCTCGCCGATGTGAGCCTTCTCATCCGCATTCTTCGCAATCATGGCGTCGACACCGCGGTCGATGGCAAGCGCGTCAACGGGCATACGCATCAAGGCGATACGCTCCATCTGACGGCGCGCGACATCGTGGATACGACCGCGCCCTACGACATGGTGCGCCGTATGCGCGCGAGTTTCTGGGTGCTTGGGCCGCTGCTCGCCCGCTTCGGCGAGGCGCGCGTGTCGCTTCCGGGGGGGTGCGCAATCGGCACACGGCCCGTGGATCTGCATTTAATGGCTCTTCAGGCGCTCGGCGTCGAGATCGATCTCGATGGCGGCTATGTGGTTGCGAAAGCGCCCAAAGGGTTGCGCGGCGCGGCCATCAATTTCCCGAAGGTTTCTGTTGGCGCGACGCATAATGTGATGATGGCGGCCACGCTGGCGAGAGGCGAGACCGTGCTTAAAAACGCGGCCTGCGAGCCGGAAGTCGCCGACGTCGCGAGCTGCTTGAACAAAATGGGGGCAAGGATCGAAGGCGCAGGCACGCACAAGATTGTCATTCATGGCGTCGATTGCCTTGAGGGCGCGACTCATACGGTGCTGCCCGACCGGATCGAGACTGGAACCTACGCCATGGCGGTGGCGGCGGCTGGCGGCGATGTGTTTCTCGACGGCGCCCGGGGCGATCTCTTGCCCGCCGTTCTGGATGTGCTTCGCGGCGCTGGCGTCGAGATCGCTGAGACGAATCGGGGCCTGAGCGTCGCGAGGAACGGGGCGGGACTTAATCCGGTCTCTGTCGCCACGGCGCCTTACCCAGGGTTTCCGACCGACCTGCAAGCGCAGCTCATGGCGCTCATGTGCCGCGCGGAGGGCGTTTCCCAAATCCGCGAAACGATCTTCGAAAATCGCTTCATGCATGTGCAGGAGCTGGCCCGTCTCGGCGCGGACATCACCGTCTCGGGCGACATGGCGAAAGTGCGCGGCGTGGCGGCGCTTCGCGGCGCGGAGGTGATGGCGACGGATTTGCGGGCGTCTGTTTCCCTTGTTATCGCGGGGCTGATGGCCGAGGGCGAGACAACCGTCAATCGGGTGTATCACCTCGATCGCGGCTTTGAGCGATTGGAAGAGAAACTTGGGTCTTGCGGAGCTCAGATCGAACGCCTTCATTCATGAGAGAATTCGAATTATCGTCTGCCGCAAGACATGAGACGCTTCCCATGCGCGCCGAAACGCCCGAACCGCTCAAGCTTATCGCTCTTGATCAGGACGATTTGAAAATCCTTTCCGCTCATCTCCAGGACGCCGTGCTGCACATGGCCGAGATGGCCTACGTGCCTTCCGAACAGCGGTTCGCGGCGATCTTGAACCGCTTCGATTGGCTGGCGGCCGTGGATGGCGATGGCGGCGATCTGCGCCGATGCCGCTGCGCCTTGCGTTTCGACCGCGTGAAACGCGCGCAAGTGCAAAACATAAGGCCGGGAGAGGCTTCCGCCTTCGCGGAGCTGCTTGCGGTGACATACGAGGACGCGGAGCCGCCAAGCGGATATATTACCCTTCACTTCGCAGGCGGGGGCGCGGTGCGGCTTGAGGTCGAATGCATCGAAGGGGAACTACGCGATCTTGGCGTGGCCTGGAAAACCGCAATAAAGCCTCAGCACTCGGTCGCCGATGGTGACGCGACGCCAGCCGGGGTAAACGTCGTGCAAGACACCAATTAGGATTGCTTCATTGACACAATTTTTGACCTCCTCCAGTCCCGATTTCGCGAAGCGGTTCGAGGGGCTCGTTCAAGCTCGCCGCGATCAGCCGCACGATGTCCAGGACGCCGTGCGTTCCATTATCGAAGCGGTGAAGGGAAGGGGCGACGACGCCGTGATCGAGTTCACGGCCCGGTTCGACAACACTGATCTGCGCAAGATGGGTCTTTCCATTCTGCCTGAGGATCTTGAGGCGGCTTATCATGCGCTCGCGCCCGAGTTGAAGGCAGCGCTTGAGACGGCCCGCAACCGGATCGAGGCGCATCATCGCCGGCATCTTCCCGCAAACGAGCGCTATAGCGACGCAATCGGCGTGGAACTCGGACATCGCTGGACGGCGATCAACTCGGTTGGCCTCTATGTCCCCGGCGGCAAGGCGAGCTACCCAAGCTCCGTGCTGATGAACGCCATCCCGGCGAAGGTCGCCGGCATTCAGAGGATTGTTATGGTTGTTCCCACGCCAGGTGGCGAGGTCAACCCGGCGGTGCTGGCCGCCGCCCATTTGGCTGGGATTACTGAGGTTTACCGCATCGGCGGCGCGCAGGCTGTCGCGGCCCTCGCTTATGGTACGGAAACCATCAAGCCCGTCGTGAAAATTGTCGGGCCGGGAAACGCCTACGTTGCGGAAGCCAAGCGCCAGGTTTTTGGAGTTGTGGGCATCAACTCGATCGCCGGGCCGTCGGAGGTAGTCGTGGCGGCGGACAGCGAGGCCGATCCGCGCTGGCTCGCCGCCGACTTGCTCGCGCAAGCCGAGCACGATGAGGCCGCGCAATCGATCCTCATTACGGACAGCGCGGCTCTAGCCCAGAGAACCGCGTCGGCGGTGGAGCAACAACTCGCCGCCATGCCGCGCGGAGCCATCGCGGCGACGAGCTGGAAGGACCACGGCGCCGTCGTGCTCGTGTCCGATCTTGTCAGAGAAGCGCCGCCTCTCATCAATGCGCTCGCGCCTGAGCATCTGGAGCTGTCCTGCGCCGCCGCCGAAGACATGCTGCCCGCGATCCGCAACGCCGGCGCCATTTTCATCGGCCATTACACGCCTGAAGCCGTGGGTGATTATGTCGCCGGATCGAACCACGTGCTGCCGACAACCCGCACGGCGCGGTTTTCCTCCGGGCTTGGGGTGCTCGATTTCATGAAACGCACATCTCTCCTTAAACTCAGCCGCGCAAGTCTCGCGGCGCTTGGCCCGGCCACCATGACGTTGGCGGAGGCCGAAGGGCTCGACGGGCATCGCCTCTCCGTCGCCATCCGGCTCAGCGGGGCTGGATAAACCGCC
This sequence comes from uncultured Alphaproteobacteria bacterium, assembly GCA_963766815.1. GTDB lineage: Bacteria > Pseudomonadota > Alphaproteobacteria > Rhizobiales > Rhodomicrobiaceae > Rhodomicrobium. Next base: position 16,616 of record CAVYBZ010000032.1, read on the forward strand.
ATGTCCGATGAAACGCAACCAACCATCCCGTCGAGGCTGATTGAAGTCAACCTCGACAACTCTTCGATTGGCAAGCACACGCCGGAAGTCGATCACGAGCGCAGGGTTGCGATTTACGATCTGCTTGAGGAAAACGTGTTCGACCTGGTCGCCGGACCGCCCGGCCCCTATAAGCTCGGCATCGCGATCGCCGAGCAGCGCCTCGTCTTCTCGGTGACGGCAGGAGATGCGGCCGAGCCCAGCGCCATGTTTCTGCTTTCGCTCAATCCCTTCCGCAGGGTGGTGAAAGACTATTTCATGCTCTGCGAGACCTATTTCGAGGCGATCAAATCCGCGCCCGCAAGCCGGATCGAGGCGCTCGACATGGCCCGCCGCGCCTTGCACGACGAAGGGAGCAACCTGTTGATCGAGCGGCTCGACGGCAAAATCCGCATGGATGAGCCCACGTCGCGGCGGCTGTTCACGCTGCTCTGCGCGTTGCATTGGAAGGGTTGACTTGCATCCCCGGACATAAGGGATCCGTGCATGCCGTAGCGCTTGCGCCGGTACGGGTTCCGGCGGCAGTCATTCCTCTTACCTTCGTTTGCGCCGGTCACGCAGGCAATAATTTCGCGCCGCATTTCCCATCGCGCGATTTAGCATTGTCAAGGCTATGACCTCCCAGCCCGAAAAAGACGGGCAGAGAAGCTGCGCCCTGATGGCGCAGGCTTCTACCGCGCATGATCGTGGAATAGCCATCCAGTTCCTGCGGTGTTGACTCCGTAGTATTCTATGATAAAAGGAATTACTGTTTATCCTATAATTTGATTATAGGAGCGAAGTTGACGCTGGCGCTGCCATCGCTGTTCTCTCACGTTGCCAGGGCCGCAATCCTTGGGCGTTGGATACCATGAAAATCAAGCACCGATGCTACACGCGGATAATAGCGGCGGTCCTGCCGGCGCTTTTTCCCTTGCTCCTTTCCTTTGATGCGCTGGCCGCGGATTGCCAGCCCAACTCGCGCGCGAACGATACCCGCCAAACATCCGGCGCCCCCCAGGACATTCTCGCTAGGCTGAAATGCCTGGACGAGCGCATCGCCGCCCTTGAGGGGTCAGGCCCCGCGTGGAAGGCTGCGGCTGAGCGGGCAAAGACTGCGCTACATTCGCAGGAAGCCGGCCACGTCCGGATCGAGATGGATAGTTGTTCGATGTCGAACGGCAATATGGCCTGCGATCTCTACATCACTGCGAGCGAGGACAAAGACGTTGAATTCCGGGAGGATTCAAGGGCGGTTGACGAAAATGGGTCGACCTTCTATTGGCTGGGCTATCAGACGCCCGGCCAGAAAATGGATACGGGAATCGTAAGGCGCTATTTCGTCGGGGAAACCCGAACCCGCGCCACGGCCATCTTCAGGGTTGGCGACTTGGTCCCGGCCGGCAAGCTTTCCGCTGTGCAACTGCAGTTTTCGACGGCTCAAGACGGCGCTAAAGAGCGCTATGCCCTGACGATCCGGAATGTCCCGCTCAAGGAGGAACCGAGGGCCAACCGCATGGAAGCGGCGGCGGCGGCAAAGCCCGGGCAGCCAGGCCGCGCGGTAGCTTCTTTCGCCACGCCTTGGTACCGCGTCCGGCTTTCTCCTACGCATTCAAACGATCATTGAGAATGGCTTGATCGCGGCGTTGATGCAGCGCCGCCACGAGATGATCTTTGCAATAATACTAACCGCCAGAATTACTGACTCATTTGTGTCTTGCCCGCGAAAGCGAGCAACCAAGTATCGCGACAACGAAAGTATGGTAACAATGATATAATGCATCGCTTACTGGATCCCCGCCTTGGAAGCGGTCAATAATTTCGGCCATTGCAATAATTACAAAAAAGTTGATCGGCTGATGAATGCAGACCCGGATGCAATATAAAGGGCTTTAGACAAAAATATTGCGATTCGAAACCATGCCGGCTTGTTCGTAAGGCGGCCAATAGTGCTGCTGAAGACTTACCATATCAATGCGCCTCGTCCCAATTCTGGGCGGCGCGGGCGTCGACCTTGAGCGGCACGGAGAAGGCGACGGCGGGCTCGGCAGCGTGCTCCATGATGCGGGTCACGGCCTTGATTGTGCCGTCCACTTCCGCGTCGAGCGCCTCGAACACAAGCTCGTCATGCACCTGCAACAGCATGCGCGCCGACACCTTCGCGGCCTCCAGCGCGGCGGGCACGCGGATCATGGCGCGGCGGAGAATGTCGGCGGCCGTCCCCTGGATGGGCGCATTGATGGCCGCGCGCTCGAAAAAGGCGCGCATATTGCGCTGCGGCGTGTTGATTTCGGGGAAGTGGATCTTGCGTCCAAACAGCGTCTCGACATAGCCATCCTCGCGCACCTTGGCGCGCATCGCGTCCATATAGGCGCGGATGCCGGGGAAGCGCTCGAAATACTTGGCGATATACTCGCCCGCCTCGCTGCGCGGGATGGCGAGCTGCTGCGACAGGCCGAAAGCCGAGATGCCGTAGATAATGCCGAAATTGATCGCCTTGGCGCGGCGGCGCACCTCGCCCGGCATGTCCTTCACGGGCACGCCGAACATCTCGGACGCCGTCATGGCGTGAATGTCGAGGCCTTCGGCGAAGGCGCGCTTCAGGGCGGGGATATCGGCCATGTGGGCCAGCACCCGCAGCTCGATCTGGCTGTAATCGGCGGAGATCAGCTTCTTGCCGGGCTCGGCGATGAAGGCCGTGCGGATCATGCGGCCTTCGCGCGTGCGGATGGGAATGTTCTGCAGATTGGGCTCGGTCGAGGAAAGCCGCCCCGTCGAGGTCGACGCCAGCGAGAAGCAGGTGTGGATGCGCCCCGTCTCGGCGTCGATATGCTGCGGCAGCGAGTCGGTGTAGGTGCTCTTCAGCTTGGCGAGCTGGCGCCATTCGAGCAGCTTGGCGGGCAAGCGGCGCTGGTCCTCGGTCAGGTCCTCGCTCGAAACGAGGTCTTCGAGCACCTTCGCGCCGGTGCTCCATTTGCCGGTTGAGGTTTTCTTCGCGCCTGGCAGGCCGAACTTGCCGAACAGCAAATCGGCGACCTGCATCGTCGAACCGATGTTGAACTTGGCGCCCGCCAGCGCATAAATCTCATCCTCGAAGCGCGCGAGGCTCTGGCTGAAGTCGCCGGACAGCCGCGAGAGAACCGCGCGGTCCACCATGACGCCCGCCAGTTCCATCTCGCCAAGAATGGCGGCCATAGGCCGCTCCAGGGCTTCGTAAACGGCCGCCATGCCTTCGGCGGCGAGCCTCGCCTTGAACAGATGCCAGAGCCGCAAGGTGACGTCGGCATCCTCGGCGGCATATTCCGTCGCCTTGTCCACGGGCACGCAATCGAATGTGGTCTGCGCCTTGCCCTTGCCCGCGACCTCCTTGAAGGCGATGGGCGTGTGCCCGAGATGGCGCTTCGACAGCTCGTCCATGCCGAAACCCGCGAGGCCACCCCGGCCCTGGTCGCAGGCATAGGCCATCAGCATGGTGTCGTCGTAGGGCGCGAGCCGCACCCCATAGCGGCGCATGACCACGTAATCATATTTGATGTTCTGCCCGATCTTCAGCACGCTATCGTCTTCGAGCAGCGCCTTCAGCCGGGGCATCGCGTGCTCAATCGGCAGCTGGGCAATCTCGCCCACCCCTGTGAAATCGAGGCCGTCGCCGGGGCGGTGGCCGAGCGGGATGTAGCAGGCGCGGTTCGGCTCCAGCGCCAGCGCCACGCCGCAGAGCCGCGCCGCCACCGGATCGAGGTCCGTCGTCTCGGTATCGAAGGCGACGAAGCCCTGCTCGACCGCCGCCGCGATCCAGTCTTCGAGCGTCTGGAGGTCCGTAACCTGGACATAGCACGCGCGGTCGAAGGGAAGCGATTTCAGCCAGTTTGTCACGCGCGCGGCTTCGGCGGCCGGCCCATGCGGGGCGGCGCTTTTGCTTTCGCCAGCCTCGGCGGGCGCGCGCGCTTCGACGGACGGCGCGGGCGGATGACCTTCGCCCGGCGCGGGCGGCTCGACGCCAAACGCTTCGGATATGCGCTTCGTCAGCGAATTGAATTCCATCGCGCGCAAGAACTCCAGCAGCGCATGCGGGTCCGGCTCCTCCACGGCGGCCAGATCCAGCGGCTGCTCAACGGGCACGTTTCTGTCGAGCTCCACGAGCCGCCGCGAAAGCCGGGCCTGATCGGCGAATTCGATCAGCCGCTCGCGCCGCATCTTTTGCTTGATGGAGGGCGCATGGGCCAGCAGCGTTTCGAGATCGCCATGTTCTCGGATCAGCTCGGCGGCGGTCTTGATGCCGATGCCCGGCACGCCCGGCACATTGTCGACAGAATCGCCCGCCAGCGCCTGCACCTCGACGACCTTGGCGGGCGGCACGCCGAACTTCTCGATCACCTCCGCTTCGCCGATGGTCTTGTTCTTCATGGTGTCGAGCATGGTGACGCCCGGCTCGATGAGCTGCATCAGGTCCTTGTCGGACGAGACGATCACCACTTCGCCGCCAGCCTCCGCCGCGTGCCGCGCATAAGTCGCGATGATGTCGTCGGCCTCGAAGCCCTCCTGCTCCACGCAAGCGACATTGAAAGCCCGCACCGCGTCGCGGATCAGCGCGAATTGCGGTACAAGCTCCGGCGGCGGATCGGGCCGGTGCGCCTTGTATTCGGCGGAAATCGCGTTCCGGAAGGTCGTGGCGCTATGGTCGAAAATCACCGCGAGATGGGTGGGCCGCTTCTCGCCCTTGGTCTCGCGCAGAAGTTTCCACAGCATATTGCAGAAGCCGTGGATCGCGCCGACCGGCAGGCCGTCGGAGGGCCGCGTCAGCGGCGGCAGCGCGTGGAAGGCGCGGAAGATATAGCCCGAGCCGTCGATGAGATAGACGCGGCTGCCGGGCGGGATGGCGGGCGCCGCTGCGAGCTGGGCGGCTTGCTGGTGATCGAGAGCGAGAGTCGTCATGGCCCCAACTATAGGCATTCCCAAAGTCTGCGCAATCCGCCGCTGTGAGCGGCGCGCGATCCCGGCTTTTTCTACGGAACGGCGGTGACAAACTAGAAAGAAACTCGCTATCTAGGGATGTGAACACAAGAATCTGCAACTTGTTTTATTCCCAGTGGGCCGGCCGCAAGGCCGGTGACGAACTAAGCAGACATTCGCTGGTTCCCCAACGAATGTCTGCTTAGAGTCCTTTGTTTTAGCAAAGTTTTTATCCCAAAACCGGTGGCCACTTTTGGGAAACTTCGCTTAGCGCTTTGAGGCGGTTCTCTTACAGCGTGGGCAAGTCGTTGTTCGCCGTCAGCCAGATTTGCCTTCCATCGATGACAGTCGCGTTCATGGCGCAACCGATTACCTGGATGTCCCCCATGGAAGGCCTTGCGAAAAAGCGCGTTCATGCGGCGAAAGGTAAATGGAAAACGGCGCCGTTTTCCTTAGTTGATCCTCGCCGGATGGCGCTTAGCTTCACTGTTGTTAAGCCGCGCCACGGGACTCGGGCGGATGCCCTTTCCTCATATAAAGCCTCGTTTTCAAGCTTAGGCGATAGATCGATTAGCGGCATGCGCACGATGGCGCTGCGAAGCCGATACGCGCCGCCGCGCAAGCGGGGGGCCAGCGGCCGAAACTCCCTCTTGAGCGAAGCCGCTTCAACAAAAAATTGCCAGCGCAACAAGTCTCGAATATCAAATGCTTTCGGCCGTTGCAAATCCGCATGTAAGCAGAGATTAAGGCCTGCAATGAACATCCGCCGCAAAAAACTGATCGGGACCGTGATTTTCGTTTCCGGTTCCGTCTTTTATTTCCTCTTCACGATATCGGTCGCGCTCGCACGCCTGCCCGGCACGTCGATTGGCGTCCAACTTCTTTTCTATCTGGTCATCACCCTGATCTGGGTTTTCTTTTCAGGCATCCTAATCCGTTGGATGCAAAGGCCCTCGCCGCCGGCCGCCCCGCAGCGGTGAAGCGCAACGCGCCGCCGGGAAAGGGGTCCTAAAAGAAAACGGCCCCTAGCGGGGCCGCCCGTCAATGAATTTCGTACGCTATCAAAGGTGTCCGTGAGTTACGGCCAACGCGTTGCTGGCAGGCGTGTCAACAGCGCAAGTAGAGACTGTAAATACGGGAGATTTCTCCTCGAATAAGCCCTCGCAAACGCCTGGATAAGCGACATTGTCTTACAAAATAACAGAAGGGCCGCTTTTGCGGCCCCTCAAGAGCTACAGAGTTTTCCCGATATTGGGAGTTAGATGCGCGTACTGTCCTAGTAGCAGAAATTGTAGGAGTATACCGAACAGTAGCCAGGGCCATAGCCAGCCGCCAAGCAGTTCCCGTAGCAGCTTCCGCCCCCATACCAGCCTCGGCCATACCAGCGGCCGCCGCGCCAGTATCCGCCGCCTCTGCGGCCGCCATGATAAAACGCCGTGCGCCCGCCCCCCGCCCGCGTGATCCGGCCCGCGTGCATCCCGCGGTGTCCCGCCATGTGCATACCCGCCCATGTGCATCCCGCCCATGTGCATTCCACCGCATGCATGCCGCCGCCGTGTCCGCCCCCACCGTGTCCGCCGCCGCCATGTCCGCCGCCATGCGCTATCAGCGTAAAGGTGCTCGGCGCGTGCGAGGGCAAGGCTTCATTCAAAGGGCCGGCCGAGGCCGAATAGGCGCCAAGCGACAGCCCAAACGCCGCCACAGCGGCGACTGCGATCCGTTTAATAGACATAGAAACGCGCTCCTCATTCGTTTGCGATCCCTTCCCGGCCCGGAGAAGATCGATGGCTTGGAGCCATGCTTATATGCCACCGAAACCTACAGCTAAGGATTCGTTCCAGCCGCCAGCGCCTTTGGCAGCCGAACTGAGGGAATTTTTGTTCGCGCGGATCTATCAAACTGACTAGATATTAGAGCGCAGCTTGCGGCACAAGCCTATCGACGACCTTCGCGGAGCAAAGCACCCCAGGCACACCTGCGCCAGGATGGGTGCCAGCGCCGGTGAGATAAAGGTTTTTGATTCCCTCGGCCTTGTTATGAAAGCGGAAGAACGCCGACTGCGTGAAATGCGGAGCGATGGAGGCATATGCGCCGGCATGGCTCAGATAGTTGGTTTTAAAGTCCTCCGGCGTCATCATCATCTCCGCGCGCATCGCGCCGGAAAGGCCCGGCAAGATGGTGCGTTCGAGGGCCGCCACGATGCGTTGCCGCAGCCGGGGCGCCTCCGCCTTCCAATCGATGCCGGCCAGGAGATTGGGCACGGGACACAGCACGTAAAAGGCGTCGCAGCCTTCGGGCGCGAAGCTCGGATCGGTCGCGGTCGGCCGGTGAATGTAGAGGGAAAAATCCTCGGCCAAAATCCTTTTATGGAAGATGTCGTCGAGTAGACCCTTGTAGCGCTTGCCGAGCCAGATGGTATGGCGCGCGAGCTCCGGATATTGCCGGTCCGTTCCGAAATAGAGGAGGACGAGGCCCATCGAAAGCCGCGCGGTCTTGCGCTTCAGCCGCGCTGTCCAGCCCTGCTCCTTGGCCGGGATCATTTCGCCAAAGAGGTGCATCGGATCGGCGTCTGACACCACGATATCCGCCGGGACGACGGCGCCGCCCTCAAGCCGCACGCCCGTCGCGGCGCCGTTCTCCACGACGACAGAGGCGACGGTGGTGTTTAGACGGACGTCGACGCCTTCCTCTTCCATCAGCTTGCCGAGCGCCGCCACAATGGCGCCCGTCCCGCCCGTGGCGGAGAACACGCCCCATTTGCGTTCGAGATAGTGGATCATACCGTAGATGGCGGTGGTATCGAAGGGGCTGCCCCCGACGAGCAGGGGCTGGATGGAAAGCGCCTGCCGCAGCTTGGGACTATGGAAGTATTTCGAGACGAAATCCCACACGCTTCGATAGCTGCCGAGCTGGACGAGGCGCGGAATTTGCCCAACCATGGTCAGCGGGTTGTGGAAGGGCTGGTCGGCGAGGTCGGTGAAGCCCGCGTCGAAAAGCTGCTTCGAATGATCGAGCATGCGGAGGTAGCCGTCGCCGTCGGCAGGATCGATGCGGCGCATCTCCGCCAGGGACTCCTCCAGCGTGCCGCCGTAATCGAAGGTCGAGCCGTCCTCGTCGAAATAGAAGCGATACCACGGCGTCATGGGCTGCAGGTCGAAATAGTCGCCGCTCTTTTTGCCGAACAGCTCGAACAGCTCTTCGATCAGAAACGGGGCGGTGATAATGGTCGGGCCGGCGTCGTGCTTGAAACCGTCCTTCTCGAAAACCTGCGCCCGTCCGCCAAGCATGGGCGCGCGGTCGATCACCGTGACACGATAGCCCTTCGCGGTAAGCCGCAGAGCCGAGGCGATGCCGCCAAAGCCCGCGCCGATGACAACCGCTTTGTTTCCGGCCGCCCCTGAGATGCGGGTTTCTGTCTTCGCGACGATCTGATCCATGACTTACCCTTTTTTGTCTTAAGGCTCGACGCCTTCGACAATGACGACTTCACCGGCGGAGACTGGAAGGCGATGCGCCCGCGCCGCCTGATATTCTTTCGAGTTGTAGCAATCGAGCGCCGCCTGATACGAAGGAAATTCGATAACAACGTTACGGGCGCGAGCCTGACCCTCGGCCGCGGCGCTCCTGCCGCCACGCGCGAGGAACTTCGCGCCGTATTGTTGAAATGCAGGCGCAGCGCCAGACACATAGGCCTTGTAGGCCTCGGGATCGGTTACATCCACCCGCGCAATCCAGTATGCTTTCGGCACAGCGTTCTCCGTCAACTAGAACAGACAGTAATTACGGCCGGGTGTAAACTCTAGTTTACAAAACGCGGCATTTCGTTCATACGGGTCCGATGGCTAAGCTGTTTTCCACAGTCTTTCAAGTGGGGCGTTTAAATCCGCGCTCAAAAGATGGAGAACAATGATCGGCCATCGTCAAGACAGGACTGCAGGAACGTCATATGAGCGGCCAGTTGGATTATTTCATGAAGGCGCGTGCTCGCGTTGAAACGCGGCTTGCGGAGCTTGTCCCAACGAGTGGTTCGGGAGACCCGTTGCAAGGTTCGTTGCGGCATAGTTTGCTCGCGCCGGCAAAGCGTGTCCGGGCCGTACTCATGATGATTGCGGCGCGCGAGCTTGGCGGCAGGGAGGAGCACGCTCTCGACCTTGCCTGCTCGCTGGAAATGATCCACGCCGCTTCCCTGATCCTCGACGATCTTCCCGCCATGGACGACGCTGAGACGCGCAGAGGCCTGCCGGCCAACCACCGCGTGTTTGGTGAGGCGACGGCCATTCTTGCCGCGATCGGGCTGTTGAACCGCGCCTATGGCGTGGCGGCTGCGTCGGAGGCGCTGAGCTTGGAGCAGCGGGCTTCCGCCATCGAGGTGCTTCATTGGGCGGTCGGGCTTGACGGCCTTGTGCGCGGCCAGCACGACGACCTCGCGGATGCCCGCGCCACGATGACGCAGCCGGAGCTGGAACGCATGTATGCCCGGAAGACCGGCGCGCTTTTCGCGGCGGCTGCGGAATGCGGGGCGATTGTAGCAAAAAATTCAGCTGCGCGCCCGGCGATGCGCCGTTTTGGTCTTGATCTTGGCGTAGGATTCCAAATGTTAGACGATGTCCTCGACGCGCGCTCGACCTGTGACCGTGCGGGCAAGGATGTCGCTCAGGATAACGGGCGCACGACGTTTGCGAGCCTGCTCGGGGTAAAAGGAGCTACAGTGCTTGCGCGCGCTAAAATCGAGGGCGGCGTGACGGCGGCTTGCATTGCGGCGAGGTCGGCGGGCGGGGATGGCCGGATGTTCACCGCATTTGCGGGGAGGCTTGCAGCGGCGTTTTCGGATTTGATGCCCGAGATTACAGGGGAACTCGTTGTCAACGTATGAGCAGGTGTGAATGAGCGATTGGCTCCTGTATCCTGGAATTTTTTTCGCCGTATTCTTCGCCATGGAAGGCGTGGCCTGGATCCTGCACCGCTATGTGATGCACGGATTTCTTTGGGTGTTGCATAAGAGCCATCATGAGCCTCGCAAGGGTTTTTGGGAGCTGAACGACGCCTTTGGCTTGTTCTTCGCCGCGATCTCCATCGCATTGCTAGCCTGGAGCGTTCAGCTTGGCGGCCCGCTTTGGGCGCTTTTCGTTGGCCTCGGCATAACGGCCTACGGCGTAGTGTATTTCCTCGCCCATGACGTGCTGGTTCACCATCGGGTGAAGCTGGGCCTTAATCCCAAGAAGGGCTATCTGCGGCGCCTCTATCAAGCGCACCGGCTGCATCACGCGGTCGACGGCAAGGATGGCTGTGTCTCCTTCGGTTTTGTGTTCGCCCGCTCGCCCGAGCACCTCAAGAAGAGGCTTCAGGCGCTGGCGCCGCTTCGGGACCAGCAGTACAGCAAGATCGACGCGAAACGCACGCTGCACTAAAGCCCACACTCCGCTGCAAACCGGAACTGCCGCTTTGGCGTGAAGCTTTGGCGTGGCCGTTCAACGCCCACCTCCATCTCCATCATCTGTTCGGCGGCAAAGCCAATCATCTCACGCAGAATGTCCGCGTGAGGCGCCAATACCGGAGTCATTACCGTGCCGTTTGCGCAGACCGCGGGCGCCGGTTCCCCTTGTCCGCTAAATAACGCGGACCGCGCCTTGGGTCTTCGATAGTCCCATGAGCGGCGAGACCCCGCTGCCTGCGAAGTTTTTTGCCGCCTCGCTCTACGCTCTCCGCGTCCAGGGCTTTCCCTTTTGTCGCCAAACCAACCCGTTTTTACAATTTTTAGTTGATAATTGTGAATAATAGGCCATTGCCGGTTGTGTTTATCAACCAGAGCGCGAGAAAATGGGTTGGAGGCGCCACCATGATCTCCGGTCTCTTTTTTAAGGATTGAAGTATGGCCAACAAGCAGGTTTTCCAAACGATGAACGGCCTGCGAGGGATTGCCGCGCTCACTATTGCGGCGCTTCACTTCGGTCTGAGCGCTCCACTGAAATTGCAGTACGCATCGATTGCCGTTGACTTCTTTTTCGTCTTAAGCGGGTTTGTTATTTCCTATTCTTATGATGAACGATTAAAGCACAATCTCTCATTCAAAGAGTTTTTGGTTATTCGTCTCGTCCGCCTCTACCCGCTTTATATTGCCGGAACCATCATCATGATCTTGGTTCCCGTGCTCTCATATCTTTCCAAGGGGTATGTGATCAAAGAAAATATTGCGTATATTAACTCAATACCGTATGCGCTGCTGATGTTGCCCGCCCCGCCTTCGTCTTATGAGGCGATAGGGTATCTTTATCCACTGAATGCTCCAGCATGGTCGCTATTTTTCGAGATTGTGGCTAATATAATCTATGCTTTGTCTGTTCGCCTTTGGACAGAAACAAGGATATTGATCCTGCTTTCGTTTATCGCGACTATCCTTATTTTTAGTGACCAGTTTTATGAGGCCGGTTGGAGGTGGGCAGATCCTGAAATGGGTTTGCTGCGTGTCTTTTATTCCTTCCCGGCGGGTGTTCTTATTTATAAATTCTGGCGGAGAGGGATCTCATTCCCGTCTATCCCGAGCCCGATTATCGCAGCGCTCTTTCTTGCGCTGTTAATGGCGCCTCATGCTTTGGACGCTCAATTCAGCGTTCTCCTCGGCTTTCCACTCTTGGTCGCCTTTGCCGCGACGTCGGAGCCGAAGGGCGTATTCCTACCAATTTTTTCAGCACTTGGAGCCGCGTCATACGCAATCTATGCTATTCACTGGCCATTACGAAAATTTGCCGAAGCAGTCTTATCTAAGTTTGGGTTATTCTCCGGGACAACAATTGAGATTATACTTCTTATATTGATAGTCCCGATTTGTCTTATCATTGATAATGTTTACGATACACCTGTCAGAAAGTACCTTACGCGCAATCTTCTGCGTGCTCGCGTCAAGAGTACGATGCAGAGCGTTCCAGGCTGAGGAAATGCCGCGGCGGAACTTCCAAGACGATGTCTCCGGGCTTGACCCGCTAGGCGGGTCGTGTCCGCCCTTTATTCCATCACAAGCAAATACGCGCTAAGCAGTTTGCCCAAAGAATGTCTGCTCAATTCCTTTGTTTTCGCAGAGTGAGCGCATGTCGTTCACGATAAACGTTCGCTCGCTGTTTTTTGCCAAAACCGGGCAGACTACAACCGGGTCAAGCCCAAGGGCATGCTTTTGGAAACTCCTTAGCGAAGGAAAGCGAGGGGTCTGTTGCGGGGGACCGCTTTTCCAAGGCCCGGCATCGTCCAAAGTCCGTCACGCGGCGGGGCGTATCCGAGCCGAAGCGTTGTATGCGCCCTGACCGCGGCCACCGCGCCTGATAGCGCCGCGGCCGCTTTACGGCTTTTGCCGACGATCGCGCGTCCATCCCAGGCGCTCTCGCCTCGATTGGCGACGATCCGGCCGATATCCCGATAAACCCGGCGCGCGGCGCCGATGCCGACGGCGGCGCTAAGCGGAAGGCGCTGCATGCCAAAGAGCGCCGAGCGGTAGTATACGTCGGCTTCGCACAAGAGCTTGCGGGTCGCTTGAAATACCGCTTGGCGGCAGCCGGGATCGGCTAGGTCAGCCTCTGAAATACCGGCCTCGGTCAGCCACTCGCGCGGCAAATAGACCCGGCCGCCTTTAGCGTCCTCGACCACGTCGCGCGATATGTTGGTGAGCTGGAAAGCGATGCCAAGGTCGGAAGCGCGGTTCAGCGTCGGCCTCTCGCGCACGCCCATGATCATGGCCATCATCACGCCCACGACACCCGCAACGTGATAGCAATAGTCGAGCGTGTCATCGAGCGTGTTATAAACCCTGCCGTTGACATCCATCTCGAAGCCGCGCAGCAGCTCCATGGGATGGCGCTCGGGAATACCATGTTTCCGGGTGACCCGTCCGAGCGCGATGAAGACCGGCTCGTCGGCGTTTCCGTGCAACGCGCGCCTGGTTTTTTCGCGAAGTTGATCGAGGCGCTCTTCCGGCGTTTCGGTGCTGGCCTCAGGCCTGGCGAAACCCAGGATCTGATCGTCTATCACATCGTCGCAATGGCGGCACCACGCGTAAAGCATCATTGCGTCATACCGCACGTCGCGTGGCAAAAGCTTCGCAGCCATGGCGAAGCTTTTCGAACCTTTTTTAATAAGCTCGTGGCTTAGAGAGATGATTGGGTCCATAAAACTAGCTCGGCGAGGAGACCGGCTGCGGTATAGGATTTACGGTTGTCTCTCCCATAACCCGCAGCGCCCGTCCAATGGGAACTGGCGGCCAGCCTACAAGAAGACGGGCCTGGTCCGCAAGAGTTAGGCTTGAGCTATAAAAGCGCTCTATAAGCGGATCGCCGAGCGCGTAGAAGCGCTCAAGGACACGATAGCGCTGATTGGGTTTGGCGGCCCAAAACAGCATCCTGTTCAAAAGGCGGAAGAAGCGCTGATCCTTCCAGTGTTGATGCGCCCATTTCTGAACCAGATGATCGAGAGTTTCGCTTGTCAGCGTATCGATCGCGGCGATGGCGTCCGCGCACTTCACGGCGAAGGGGAAGGAGTAACTCGTCGTGTGGTGAAAGAAGCCGCCCCGCAGACCGAGCCCCGGCACGCCGGGCGCCGTCTTCTCGAGGATGGCTTCCACGTCGCCCCCGAGCACGATAGGCAGCACACCCCGCTCCTCACGGACGATCTCAGCGACCTCCCATCCCCGCTCCTTTGCATAGCCGAGGCAAAGCTCGCGAAGCGTTGACGCGTCGATGCTCGCGGTATCGCTGTAATAGGTATCCTCGATCAGCATGGTGTCTTCGGTGAAGGGTAGCGTGTAGACGAAACGGTAGCCGTCGCGCTGGGACACCGTCGCGTCCATAATGATCGGGTAAGGCTGGCCGTGCGGCCGCTCGAAGCGGACCACCAGCCCCAAAAACTTCTGATAGCCGATGGTCAAACCGTCCACACGTCCAAGTCCCCTCGCATCGATCACGCAGGGCGCATGCAAAATCTCGCCCCCTGCAAGCTCCACTTGGTGCGGCCCCACGCTTAAGACGCGCGTCGAAAATCGAACGCAATCCTCAAGCGCTGGATACGCCGCACTATGCAGCGTTTCGGAAAAGATCGAGTTGTATCCGGACATTAGCATCCGCGAGTGCTTGGGGAAGCGCACCTGCTGTTCATCCCACGAGTGTGCGACGAATGGCGCAATCCAAGACCACGCCGCCCTGCTGATATCCTTGTCGTGGAAAGACCAGGTATGACTGCCTCCCAGCGTTTCGCCCGCTTCTAAGACTAGAAGCCTTAGATTGGGCTTAAGTTGCCGGAGACGATAGGCTGCGAGTGTGGCCGCTAGGCCTCCGCCCGCAAAGATGACATCGAAATTGCGATCGCTCATGGTGTGACTCTGCCGTGAATTTGACATATGTCAACTGCAGGAGCGCGATAAAGTTTCCTTGAGCTGGGGTTCGGAATTTACTCAGTCACTTGACTCCGGCGCGGGATTCTGCATGCGGCTTTTGATCTTAGCAAGCGACCGCGAACAGTTTTTCGATTTTCAGGATTGCTCTTGCTTCGCGGGCGGCGAACCGCTATTCCTTGCGGCAGGCGGCTTTTAGCCGCCTTTTTGCATGCCCGTGACGGCTGTCGCCGCCTGTCGGCAGGGAAACCTGCAAAGGAGGGCCTGCTCCACCATCTCTCTCTTTCCGGAGCACAGACATGACAAAGCGCGTCAGCGCCAAACATAAAATTGATCGCCGCCTTGGGGAAAATCTCTGGGGACGTCCCAAAAGCCCGCTCAACAAACGCGAATACGGACCGGGCCAGCACGGCCAGCGCCGGCGCGGCAAGACATCGGACTTCGGCACACAGCTGAAGGCCAAGCAGAAGCTGAAGGGCTACTACGCCAACATCACCGAGCGCCAATTCCGGCTTATCTATGCCGAGGCCACGCGGCTCAGAGGCGATACGTCCGAAAACCTCATCGCTCTTCTTGAGCGGCGTCTCGACGCCGTCGTTTATCGCTCGAAGTTTGTGTCGACGCCGTTTGCGGCGCGTCAATTCGTCAGCCACGGCCATGTGAGCGTCAATGGACGGCGCGTGAACATTCCGAGCTACCGCTGCCGGCAGGGCGACGTCGTCGAGATCCGCGAAAAGTCTCGCGGGCTAACCTTCGTTCTTGAGGCGGTGCAGAGCGTGGAACGCGATGTGCCGGATTATCTTGAGGTCGATCACAATAAGATGTCCGCACGCTTGGCCCGAGTGCCCCAGCTGTCCGACGTTCCCTATCCCGTCGTGATGGAGCCAAACCTCGTTGTCGAGTTTTATTCACGTTAATTGTAGCGAGAGGGTGCTTTCTCCGTGGCAATGTGCCATCGAGATCAAGCGCCTTCTCGCTTGTTAACCTCTTGTTATTACGTTACTGAAGCGCTTTCCAAGATAAGAGCCGCGCGCTTCGGCTTCGGAGAACCCCCATGACCTATGTCGTGTTGGAATCTTGCATCAAGTGCAAATTCACCGATTGCGTTGAAGTTTGCCCCGTGGACTGCTTCTACGAGGGCGAGAACATGCTCGTCATTCATCCTGATGAGTGCATCGATTGCGGCGTTTGCGAGCCTGAATGCCCCGTAGACGCCATCAAGCCCGATACAGAGCCGGATCTCGAAAAATGGCTGGAGCTGAACCGGGAATATTCGGAGAAATGGCCGAATATCACCGTGAAAAAGCCTCACGCCGAGGATGCGAGCAAGTACGAGCAGGAAAACGGAAAGTTCGACAAGTACTTCTCGCCCGAAGCCGGCTCAGGCGACTAAGACCAATCGCGGATTTCCCGCTCAAAGCCCCTCATCCTGTCCTTCTCCCGTAAGGGGAGAAGGGACGCTGTTGTAAGCGCGAGCTACTCCCTCTCCCCGTCCGCAGCCGCTTGCGGGTGCGGCAGCAGAAGTGGCAAGCTCGCCGGGGCGAGCTTGCAGGGAGAGGGTTGGGGTGGGGGCGCCGGCAGTCGACACTTTCGGCGAACCAATCAAGCAGCGGCGGCTTTCGCACTCATGTCGGGGTAAAGCTGCGCTAAGCCCTCGCGGGAGGCGGGCGTAACTCCGCGCTCCGTCATCAGCCCCGTGATGAGGCGCGCTGGCGTCACGTCGAAGGCCGGGTTTGCGGCCTTGCTGCCGGGCGCTGTGACCTGCACGGTAAGAATTTCGCCGTTCGCGGCGCGCCCGCTCATATGCGTGACCTCTCTTTCGTCGCGCTCCTCGATCGGGATTTCGCGAACGCCATCGGAAATCGTCCAGTCGATGGTCGACTGCGGAAGCGCCACGTAGAAGGGCACGCCATTATCCTTCGCGGCCAGCGCTTTGAGATAGGTTCCGATCTTGTTCGCGGCGTCGCCCGTCGCCGTCAGCCGGTCGGACCCGACGATGCACAGATCGACGTCGCCATGTTGCATGAGATGGCCGCCTGCATTGTCCGCGACGATCGTATGCGGCACGCCATGCGCGCCAAGCTCGAACGCGGTCAGCGCCGCGCCCTGGTTGCGCGGCCGGGTCTCATCCACCCAGACATGAACCGGGATTCCCGCGTTATGCGCGTGATAAATCGGCGAAAGCGCCGTACCCCAGTCGACGCAGGCGAGCCAGCCGGCATTGCAGTGCGTGAGCACGTTGACGGCGCCGTCTTTCCGCGCGGCGATATCCGCGATGACTCTCTGCCCATGGTGGCCGATCAACCGGCAGGTCTCGACATCCTCATCGGCCATTTCCGCGGCTTTTGCATAGGCCGCCGCGACGCGCTCCGAGACCGGGATGCGGCGCAGCGTCCTTCGCATTTCGCCGAGTCCCCAGTTGAGATTGACCGCGGTCGGCCGCGTGGCCGCGAGCGTTGCGCAGGCGCTTTCCAATCCCTCATCGGATGCGTCCGCTCTAAGCGCCAGACAAACGCCATAAGCGGCGGTGACGCCAATCAGAGGCGCGCCCCGCACCTGCATGGATTTGATGGCATGCGCGGCATCGCCTAGCGTCGTCAGCGTCAGCGTTTCAAAAGCGTGAGGAAGCCGCGTCTGGTCGATGATGCCCACAGAGCCGTCATCGCCATTTGGCCAGATCGTACGGTAATGAACCCCGCCAATTTTCATGTCTTGCTCCTGCGCCGCGCATCCAGCTTGCCATTTAGGCTAAGCCCATCCGTTGGAAATGGAAGCACGACGCTGACCTATCCCACAAGGAGAGGTCGAGCCGCTCAGCGGCTCTGGCAAGGGGTAAGCACTTCAAATTAAGGGTAAAACCCCTCACCCCAGCCCTCTCCCGGCAAACACGTCTTGGCGTGTTTGCCACTCAAAGTCATCGCATCCAGAAGCGGATGCGATGGGAGAGGGAGCTTCGTCGCGATTCCCTTTAAGCCGAAAAAACTCTAGAGAGCAGGGAGATTGCCCTTTTTGCATGCAAAGGCAACCTTCCGGGCATGGAAGCGACAATTTAGCAGGGAAGGAGGGTTCAGAATTTGCGCGCCACCACAAACTCGGCGGCGCCGGCGAGCATGCCTTCGTGTGGCCGGAAGGGCGTCAGCGCCGCGAGCGCCTCGGCCTTGATGTCCTGGAGCTTGGCGTGCGCCGCCTCGATACCCAAAAGCGAGACGAGCGTCCCCTTTCCGGCCTCCTGGTCCTTGCCGGTCGCCTTGCCGACGACGGCGGCGTCGCCCTCGGCGTCGAGCAGATCGTCCGCCAGTTGGAAGGCGGCGCCCAGCGCATCGCCGAAGTTTTGCAGCGCGGCCAAATTCTTCTCCGAGGTTTCGCCAAGGATGCCGCCGGCGACGCAGCCGAAAGTAATGAGCGCGCCGGTCTTCATGCGCTGCAGGGTGCGGATCTCAGCTTCGTTCAAGCTCTTGCCGGGCGCTTCGAGATCGAGCATCTGGCCGCCCGCCATGCCTGCGCCGCCGCTGGCGCGCGCGAGTTGCAGCCCAAGCGCCGCCCTCACAGCCGGGTTCGGATGCGTAGCCGGATCGGCGAGGATCTCAAACGCGATCGTCAACAGCGTATCGCCCGCCAGGATCGCCGTCGCCTCGTCGAACGCTTTGTGCACCGTTGGCCGGCCGCGCCGCAAATCGTCGTTATCCATCGCGGGCAGATCGTCGTGGATGAGCGAGTAGCAATGCACGCATTCAAGCGCGCAGGCGGCGTTCAGCGCCCGCTCCACGCCAACGCCAAACATGGCGGCGCTTTCGATCACGAGGAAGGGCCGGAAGCGCTTGCCGCCGCCAAGCGAGCCGTAGCGCATGGCTTCGAGCAGCCGCGCCGGGACCGCGCCCAGGCGCTCGCGCGTCAACCAATCGTCGAGATGGCGTTCAACATGGCTTGCATGGTCTTCAAGGCGTTCTGTAAAGGTCATAGCTGGACATATATATATGTGTGTGGGCCGGGCGGATTGCGCGCGCACCATGGACTAAGTGAGTGCTATCCTCAAGAGCGATTTGTGAGCCTGCGTCATGACGGATTTTGCCCCGCAAGTTTTAGAGCCGTCCGGCGTTTCGCCCGCCGAGCGCGATGAGCGTGCTTTACGGCGATGGCGGATTGTACGCCTTGCGGCTGCCGCCGCCGCTGTCTTCATCCTCGCGCCCTATCTTCTAACCGTCGTTTACATATTCGCCGATCCGCCCTTCTCGGCGCTCATGCTGCGCCAGGCCCTAACCGGAGGCAGCGTCACCTATGAATGGCGCGATCTCGACCGGATTTCGCCGAACCTCATCGCCCAGGTGATCACCTCGGAGGATGCGCGTTTCTGCCAGCATCACGGCGTGGATTGGACGGCGCTCGACAAGGCCGTGGACGCGGCGGCGGACGGTAAGCCGAAAGGCGGCGGCAGCACCATCACCATGCAGACGGCGAAGAACCTGTTTCTGTGGAACCGGCCCGCGATCCTGCGCAAGCCCTTCGAGATCCCGCTCGCCACGTTCATGGATTTCGCGCTCGGCAAGCAGCGGATCATGGAGATCTATCTCAATATCGTGGAATGGGCGCCGGGCGTCTATGGCGCGGAGGCAGCGGCGCGGCATCATTTCGGCAAATCGGCGGACGATCTCACGCCACAGGACGCGGCGCAACTCGCCGCCGCACTGCCGAACCCGAAGCGCCGGAACGCGGGCAACCCAGGGCCGCGCACCGAGGCGCTCGCCAACCGGCTTCGCGCCCGCGCCCAGCGCGAGCGCGGCGACTCTGTCTGCGTGCTGGACGCAGGCGGCGATGATACGGACGGCCTCACGGATTAATGCAGAACGCCATCTCGGACTGCGCGCGGGCGCAAATCGAGGGCGCTCAAACAAACGGCCTAATGTTTACTCCAACGCTTTGCCGCCGCTAGCTTCGCTATCTCCGCGCGCCGCTCCGGCGTCATGGCAAGAGCGCGCGCTCTTCCGCCCCTCTTCCCCATGGATACGGCGGCGGGGTCTTTGCCTTGCTTCTCGGGCGCGGGAAGGTCTTCCTCGATTTCGCCAGCGGAAATCTTCATCGCGTGTACAACGTTGCCGGTGACCTCGACGGATCGCTTCTCGCCTTTCGGTGCTTTAGGCATCGAATTCGCCTTCCGTAACGACTCTTTGGCCTCGTCGAAAATTTTAAAGCCGCTTACCTTGCCCCAATGAAAAGTTCTGATTTCGACAAGGGCCGCCGCCTGGGCTCTTGCCAATTCTATGGTCGAGAAGGGTGTTGCGATATCCTCGACGCCGATTTTTCCGTCGGCCCCCAGGCCCCAGAGTTGAAGCCAAAACATAGACGCTCTCCCTATTTGCTTAACGGTTAGCATATAGGAGCTGTGAGCAGGATTCCAGCCCGCGTCAAGCGAGGAAGATATTAAACTGAGACACTGCCGGGTTTTCGGGCGGCGCTTCATCATTCGAGCGCAACTGGCGAAGGTCGCAGGCGGGATAAGATTGCGTGCAAAAGCTGCGCTTCGCCGTCTTCGGAAAACTGAATGCTTATGGGCAAGGCGGCCGTCGAACGGTAAAGCTCTTCAAGTGCGCGCCCTTGTCCCTTGAGCCGGACGTGATCCTTCTCGGTTGTGATAAGGCCGGCGTTCAGCGCCTTCGCTTCGGCAATCAGCGAGAGGGCGTCGGCGTCCGTATACAAATGATGGTCGGGAAAGCTTCGGCTTTTGACGGCGGAGATGCCCGCCTCCCGCAAAGTATCGTAGAACTTGCCGGGCCTGCCGATACCGCAAAAGGCGAGGAACTTTCGATCGCGGAGTTCGCCAGCGATAAGCGGGACGATCGCGGCGTTGACCACCGGCAATGGGCGTAAGCCAAGGCGCTGGCGCTCTCGCTCGATGAGCGCCGCGACGTCACGGCCGCCTTGAGCGCCCACGATCACAACTGCGTCCGCCCTTGCGAGCCTGAAAGGCAAGGGACGCGCGCAAGGGGCCGAGCGGGAAGACATGCCCCGATCCGACGCCGGCGCCAGCGTCCACAACAGCAAGGCTGAAATCCTTTTCAAGCGATGGGTTTTGAAAGCCGTCGTCCATGATGATGGCGTCCACGCCGAGCGTCTCTAGAAGCTTCGCGCCCAAAGGCCGGTCGCGGCTCACCACCGTGGTCCCGGCTCGCGCTAGAAGCAGCGGCTCATCGCCAACCTTCTCTGCGCCGTCCGCCGCGCCGCCGACGGCGTAAGGGCCGCGTTCCTTCCCTCCATATCCGCGCGTAAGGAAGCCCGGATTGCGGCCCGCCTCCCGAAGCAAGGAAGCAATTTTCAGCGCCACCGGCGTCTTTCCGGCGCCGCCCACGGTGAAGTTGCCCACGCAAACCACGGGCAGCGTGCTACGATAAGGAGACGCAGTTCTGAACCGCCGCTCGACTATGCCGCCATACACGGCCGAAACCGGCCAAAGCCCCCAGGCGGCGACCGGGATACGCCTCTCATACCACCAGGATGGCGGCTTAAGCCGCATGTTTGGCTGTGAGCTCGCTGTGCGAGTCTGACAAAATGGGCGTGGCTGGAAGGTAAGGTCTGAGCGCTTCGAGCGTTTTTCCGAGCGCCCCCTCAAGCGTGCCGATGGCGGCGGCGGCGTGGCGTTTCATTTCGGCGGCTTCGTTTGGATTTTCGAACAGCGACCTCAAGGCGGCCGCAAGGTCATCCGGCCCCGCAACGAGCCGGCATCCCTCGTAGCGCCGAAGCACCGTATAAGTCTCCGCGAAATTGAAGGTATGCGGGCCGCTGAGAACCCCCGAGCCTAGCTGGATAGCCTCGATCGGATTTTGGCCGCCATGCGCGACGAGCGATCCGCCGATGAAAGAGAGCGGAGCCAGGGAATAGAACAGGCCAAGCTCGCCAATGGTGTCTGCGAGATAGATCTGTGTATCGTCGCCAACCGCCTCGCCGGGCGCGCGGCGCGCAGTGACAAGATTCCGGCCGGCAAGAAGCGCCGCGATGGCTTCGCCGCGTTCGGGATGGCGTGGGACGATGACCGTCAGAAGCGAAGGCATCGCGCTTCGCAGCGTCTCGTGCACCCGCGCGACGGCCGCGTCCTCTCCTGGATGAGTGCTCGCGGCTAGAAAGATGGGCCGGTCTCCAAGGCTGCGCCGCAGCTCTTGCAAAGCGGCCGCGTCAACCGGCGGGGGCGGCGCATCGTATTTCAGATTGCCGGTGATGGCGGATTTTCGGACGCCGAGGCCCGTGAGCCGCTTCGCAAACCGCCAGTTTTGGGTCAGAACAAGATCGAACCGCGAGAACACAGGCTTGCTGAGGCTCGACAGGCGCGCCCAGCGTTTGCAAGAACGCAGCGACATCCGCGCATTGACCAGCACAAGCGGCACTTTTCGGTCGCTCGCCTCGACAATGAGGTTCGGCCAGATCTCCGAACTCGGTGAAGAGGGCGAGATCGGGACGCCAATGCTCGATAAAACGCCGGCAGAAGCGCGGGCTGTCCAGCGGCATGAATTGATGGATGGCGCCCTCGGGCAGCCGGCTCGCGGCGATCTTGGCGGATGTCACCGTGATGGTGGTGAGCAGGAAATTTAGCGCAGGGTAGCGGCGCTTCAGCTCATGCATAAGCGGAAGGATGGAATTCGTCTCGCCAACGCTGGCCGCGTGAAACCAGAGCAGCGGACCGTCCGGACGGGGCGCGCTTGCATAGCCGAGGCGCTCTGGAAGGCGCCCGGGCGCTTCCTTTCCACGCGCCGCCCTTCGCCTGAGGATGATCATGGCTGCGGGCCGCGCGGCCCGGGTCGCGCCGCGGTAAACGGAAAGCAGCAAGCCGGACTTGCGTGGCCCCTTCGCAGCCTTCGGCGCGGTCTTGCGGGCGTCGCTGCCGGCCAGTTCATAGGCGCGCTCCGTGGCCGCGTTCATGGCCGCCTCAACCTTCTGGCGGAATCCCTCCAAAACGCTGTCGTCTGCGTCGCGGGGCACATAGATCGGCTCGCCCGCGACCATTGCAAGCTTCGTAAAGGGCAGATTGATGGTGAAGCGGCTCCAGGTGGGCAGCGTGATGAAGCGCCCCGTCGCCATCGCAAGCGGCACGATAGGCCGTCCAGACATCCGCGCCAGCGTTACGATGCCCATGCCGGCGACCCGTGCTGGACCGGGCGGGATATCGGCCGTCAAGGCGACCGTGATGTTGGAGCGGAGCGCCTTCAGCGCGGCCCTGAGCGCCCCCGAGCCGCCGCGATCCTTGCCGGAATCTCCAGCGCCGGCGCCCCGGATCAAACCCATGTCGAAATGGAGAAGCGCGCGCCCGATCATCTCGCCATCCGTGTGTTTGGCGACCATGTTGTGAACGGCCACGGTTTTAGGCTTGATCAGCGGCAACAGGAGAAATTGGCCATGCCACATGGCCACGATCATCGGATTGAGTTTTTCCAGATAGGAGTCGGTGTCCGCGGGCTCCCGCACCACGTCGGAGGTGGCGAACACCGTGCGAATGTGGCGCGCCGCCAGCTTGCCAGCCGCGTTCAGAAAAAGCTCCGATTGCTGCAAGCGCCGGCCAAAACCGCCAGCGCGCTTCTTAGGGGCAAGTGTATTCATCGAGAGCCGGAGTGTCTCACGTTACTAGCAGCCAAACAGAGCTTCCAAAAGCCGTTCTCTCCGGTCTTTAGAAAGGACTCTGCGAAAACGCAAGTCTCTAAACGCGCAATTGGCGCCTGGCCAAGGATCGTTGCTTAGCTCAAGGATCGGGATCGAACTTTAACCCCGCGCGACGGGTGGGCTATCCAATGCGTCGTTCATGCGTTCGGCCAAAATCTTATGCAATTTCGGGGCGGCTGCAAGAAATCCCCGGACTTTTGCCTCTGCTGAATTGAATTGCAGAGGCGTTCCAAAATGATCTGTGACTATCCCCCCAGCCTCGGATACCAAAAGCGCCCCCGCAGCGATATCCCACTCCCATTTCGGCTTCAACGCGAAAGACGCGTCCGCCTCGGCCGAAGCGACGAGCGCCATGCGGTATATGATGGAGTTGGCCCAGACTGGCCTAACGGGCGGCCAGGGCGTGCGCCACTTGCTATTTTTCAGCAGCGATTCGGGAACGACGAGCCGTGCGCCGGTAAGCGCGCTCCGCTCGCTGGCGTGGATCTTGCGCCCATTCAGGAATGCGCCCGCCCCTGCGCGCGCCTCATAGGTTTCGCCCCGGATGGGATTGATGACAGCGGAAAGTACGGGAGCGCCATCCTCCACCAAGGCCAGGGCGACCGTCCAATCGTCGCCGCCCTGGATGAAGGCGCGGGTGCCGTCGATGGGATCGATCACCCAGACCCGGCGGGCCTCAAGACGCTTATCGTGCTCCGCGCTTTCCTCGGAGAGCCAGCCGTAATCCGGACGGGCCAGCCGAAGCCGCTTCGCGAGCAGCGCATCGACCGCGTAATCGGCCTCCGTGACTGCCGAACCATCGGCCTTGCGTTCTTGCTCGATCGAGCGGCCCCAATAGCTGCGGGCAAGCTCGCCCGCCTCCCGCGCAGCATCACGGAGAAGATCGAAATCGTGCGAGCGGTCATCCTTCATGCCAGCTAAATGTCAGCTTCATAGCGATATCGCAACAGGAAGGGCGTCCAAGACGATCGCCAAAAATACGAGGGCGCCGAAGCCGTGATTGCTGCGAAAGCGAAAAAGACAGTTCTGGGCGTCGTCGATGTCGAGCGTCGCCACCTGCCAGGCGAGATGCGCCCCAGCCAGGACCAGGCCCGCGAAGTACCAAACACCGGCGCCAACCATCCAACCCGAGAACGCCAGTCCGCCGATTGTGACGCCGTAGAACAGACTAAGCCATATAGGGGTGCTCTTCCCGAAGCGAAGCGCGGTGGATTTTAGCCCAATAATGGCGTCGTCCTCTTTGTCTTGATGAGCGTAAATCGTGTCATAGCCGATTGTCCAAGCGACAGCGGCGCCATAGAGAATGATGGGCGCCAAATCGAGAGCCCCGAAAGTGGCCGCCCATCCCATGAGAGCGCCCCAGGAAAATGCGAGGCCAAGGAAAGCCTGGGGCCAGAATGTGACGCGCTTCATCAAAGGGTAGATCAAAACGATGCCGACCGACGCAAAGCCCAGCGAAATCGCGAATATGTTGAATTGAATGAGCACGGCGAGGCCGGCAAGGCAAAGCGCGAGCGTAACGATGATCGCGGACCTGACAGAAATGTGTCCGCTCGCCAGCGGACGGGCTTGCGTCCGGGCCACCTTTGCATCGATATCGCGGTCGATGATGTCGTTATAAACGCATCCGGCGCTCCGCATGGCGAAAGCGCCGATGGCGAAGAGAATGAGCAATTCTATGTCGGGAAGATCGCCGTCCGCCCGGGCCGCTAACGCCACGGACCACCAGCACGGCCAAAGTAGAAGCCAGGCGCCGATGGGCCGGTCTGCGCGAATGAGCCTCAGCCACGGCCTGAGCCTCTTCGGCGCGAAGCGGTCCACCCAGTTCCTCCGTGGCGCGTCGGGTATGGCGCCGGAGGTCACTCTGATGGCAGTCTTGTTCTCTGCTTCTGGCCAAATGGCTGGCATTTCTCGCTCGTCCGCGTGATATTTTCACCGTCACTCAGAGTAATGCAAATACTATGCTAAAATTTAAAGGCTGTCTTATGTCATCACCAAAAAAACTTAGCTCACGCAATGGCTGACCAGAGGCTCTTTGTCGCAAACTATCTCGACGGCTCCGGGGAGATAACATTAAGTCATGCGCAAGCTCATTATCTTTTGCATGTCTTGAGACTGTCCGAAGGCTCGCCTCTTTTGGTCTTTGACGGGAACCACGGGGAGTGGCGCGCCGAAATCGTGCGCGCAAAAAAAGCCGCTTGTACAATCCGCCTGATCGAAAAGGTGCGGGAGCAGACAGCCGCCCAGGATATCCATTATGCGTTCGCTCCTCTGAAACAGGGCAGGCTCGATTATATGGTGCAAAAAGCGGTTGAGATGGGCGCTTCCTTGCTGCAACCGGTTATGACCGCCCATACGGCGGTGTCGCGGCTCAATCTCGAACGGATGCGTTCAAACGCGATCGAAGCCGCCGAGCAGTGCGGGGTTCTAAATCTCCCTGAAATCAAGACTCCGGTTAAACTTGAGACCCTGCTCAAAACTTGCGAGAGTGGCCGCGTTATTGTTTTTTGCGATGAACGAGCTAAAGCTTCGCCGCCGCTTGAGACTCTGGAAAAGCTGCGGGGACGAAAGGTGACCGCGCTGGTCGGTCCCGAGGGCGGCTTTTCGGCAAGCGAACGCGAGGAGTTGCTTTCCATGAGTTTTGTGTGTCCCATATCGCTCGGGCCGCGAATTATGCGCGCCGATACCGCGGCCGTGGCTGTCCTGTCCCTTTTGAACGCTACCCTGGGAGATTGGCGCGTGTGAACCGCTTGCAATAGAGATGTTATAGGGACGTGCGATCAAGCGAGAAACTCAAGCGGGGACAGGCGGGATCATAATGCTAGCCAGCGGTAATAAATCTAAATCGCCTCTCATCCAAAGCCGCGACGAGCTTGTCGCGCACATCGAGGAAGGGGCCAAGCCGAAAGCCGATTGGCGGATCGGCACCGAGCACGAGAAAATTCCTTTCTACCGCGACGGCCTGAGCCCCGTGCCCTATGAAGGTCCGGCAGGTATTTCGGCGTTGCTGCACGGCATGGCCGATCGCTTCGGATGGAAGCCGGTTTACGACCGGGACAAGGTGATAGCGCTGGAAGAGCCGTCAAGCGATCTCGGCGGCTCGATCACGCTTGAGCCCGGCGGGCAGTTCGAGCTGTCGGGCGCGCCGGTGCAAACGGTTTTCCAGACCTGCGAGGAGGTGAGCCGGCATTTGCGCCAGGTGCGCGAAATCGCCGATCCGCTCGGCATCTCATTTCTTGCCTTGGGCTTTTCTCCGCTATGGACGCTGGCGGAAACGCCGCACATGCCGAAAAGCCGCTACGCCATCATGACAGCCTATATGCCGAAGGTGGGCGAGTTCGGACTCGACATGATGTACCGCACCGCCACCGTGCAGGTTAACCTCGATTTCGACAGCGAAGCGGACATGGTGAAGAAGCTTCGCGTGTCGCTCGCGCTTCAGCCGGTCGCCACGGCGCTGTTCGCAAACTCGCCATTCACGGAGGGCAAGCCGAACGGCTACCTGAGTTTCCGTAGCGCCATCTGGCTCGACACGGACAACGCGCGGGCCGGCATGCTGCCTTTCGCCTTCGAGGACGGCATGGGCTATGAGCGCTATGTGGATTATGCGCTCGGCGTGCCGATGTACTTCGTGCGGCGCGACAACAAGTATATCGACGTTGCGGGCGCGTCCTTTCGCGATTTCCTTAAGGGCGGACTTGCGCAATTGCCGGGGGAGAAACCTACCATCGCCGATTGGGCCGATCACCTGACCACGATTTTCCCAGAGGTCCGGCTCAAGCGCTATCTGGAGATGCGCGGCGCAGACAGCGGACCGTGGAGCAGCTTGTGCGCACTGCCTGCGCTGTGGGCGGGACTTCTTTACGACCAGGCGAGCCTCGACGCCGCGTACGATCTCATCAAGGATTGGACCGCGGAAGAACGCCAGCAGCTTCGCAACGATGTGCCCCGGCTTGGGCTTCGCACGCCTTTCCGCCAGGGAACCGTCATCGACATCGCCCGGCCCATGCTGCATATAGCGACGGCTGGGCTCAATGCTCGCGGCTACACTAACGCGTTCGATGATGAAAGCTCGTTTTTGCGCCCGCTGAAGGAATTCGTGGAGCGAGGGCAAACTGGGGCCGACGATCTCCTCGCGCGCTATCATGGCGAATGGGGCGGCGATGTCCGGCCTGTTTTCGCCGAGAAGGCATATTAAATAGCGGTTCTTGAGCTGCCCGGAAAATCATCCAGAATTTCAGCCGCGGAAATGCCCGAAGCCAGGTATTCCAGCACATCGCAGACAGTGATGCGAAGCTGGCGAATGCAAGGTTTGCCGCTTCGCTTGCCCTTCCGGATCCTGCGGGAGCGGCGCCGCGGCGCCGCAAATCGCCGCCAATTCGCGGGCTGGCTCGTTGGCAAGACGCCTGCGTCGCCGATCGCTATTGCGCTGCTATAGCCTAGCTCCCGCGCGCAGGTTAACCTTGAGCGCGGAATTCGATCTGCCTAGAACCGCTAAGCTGATTGGCAGGCGCGGGCAAGACATGACTGTAACGAATACTGTGGACCAGAGAAAGCCGGAGACGGACTTGGCTTGGCTCGCCGCGCTTGTCGCTTCGTCATTGGACGCCATCGTAAGCAATACGCTCGACGGCGCAGTCATGAGCTGGAACCCGGCCGCGGCCAAGCTCTTTGGCTATCTCGAACAGGAAATGATCGGCCAGTCCATACGCCGCTTGATTCCGGGAGACCGGCAGAATGAGGAGGATCGGATTCTCGCGCGGATCGCGGCGGGAGAATGCATCGAGCGCTATGTGACGGAGCGGCGTCATAGAGATGGGAGCCAGATCGCCGTCTCCGTTTCCGTCTCGCCAGTGCGCGACGCGGCTGGCAAGATCGCCCGCGCCTCCACGATCATGCGCGGAGTTGCCGATATCGATGACGAAAAGCGCACACGCGACGCTCTGATCGAGAGCGAGTTGCGCATGCGCCTTGCGCAGGACGCCGCCCACTCTGGCGTTTGGGAATGGCGGCTGGCCGGCAATCCGCAATGAATGGTCCGAGTCCCTGTGGAGCTTGTATGGCCTGAACAAGGATCATTGCCAGCCCTCATTCGAGGCTTGGGCCGCGACGGTGCATCCTGACGGCCGCGAGCAAGTGACAGCAGCGGTCAGGGCGGCGGCGGCGTGTGGGCGGGAGATCGAGGTCCAGTGGCGCGTAAAGCTTCCGGAGGGGGAGCCGGTGCGCTGGCTACTGGCGCGGGGCAGACCGATAGCGGGCGCAGACGGCGCTCCTGAACGCTATATCGGCATCGTCATCGACATTACCGAACGCAAACTGGCGGAACAGGCGCTGCAGGAGAGCAAGGAGCGGCAAGCATTCCTGCTTACTCTGAACGATGCGCTTCGTGGTCTCGGCGATCCGGTTGAGATCATGGCGGCTGCGAGCGAGTTGCTCGGCCGGAAGCTTGGCGCCGGGCAAGTCACTTACGCCGATATTGATGAGACAGGCGAGCACGCAACCGTTTCGCGCGATTGGAATGACCGTGCAATCCCGAGATATGCTGCGATCTACCGGCTCGAAGATTTCGGCGCAGCCTTGGCTGCCAGCCTTAAACGAGGCCAAACCACTGTCATCGGCGATGTGCGCGCCGACCCGCGCACCTGCACGCCCGAAGCCCTGGCTCTCTTCGAGCGCATTTCGATCGCGGCGCTCCTTGATGTGCCTCTCCTAAAAGACGGCCGGCTCGTCGCAATCCTGGCTGCGCACATGAGGGCGCCACGCGACTGGAGGCAGGATGAAGTTGCTTTGGTGGAGGAGGTCGCCGAACGCACCTGGGAAGCCGTTGAGAGGGCGCGCGCCGAGCAAGCGCTGCGCGAAAGCGAGGAGTGGTTGCGCTTCTCGCTGAAAGGCGCCGGCGCGGCTGCGTGGCTCCATGATATTCTGGCGGACAAACAAATCTGGTCGCCGGAAAGCTACGAGTTGCACGGGCGCGATCCCAAGTTGGGGCCGCCGCGGTTCGAAGACTGGCTTCAGTGCCTGCACGCTGGCGATCGCGATAGGGTCGAGAAAGCGGTCTTTGAGGCCATCGAGAAAAAATCGCCCGAGTACAGGACGGAGTACCGCGTTGCGCTGCCCACCGGCGAGGTCCGATGGCTCGATGCGCTGGGCAAGGTGGACTACGCCGCAGACGGTTCCCCGTTGCGCCTGTCGGGCATCAACCTTGACATCACCGAGCGCAAGCGGGCGCAGGAGGCGTTGCGCGAGAGCGAGGAGCGGCTTCGCTTCTCGCTGAAAGGGGCAGGAGCTGCGGCGTGGCGCTGCGATGTTTTGGCGAAGGGATTGGTTTGGTCGCCCGAGTGCTACGAGTTGCACGGGCTCGATCCAGAGCCAGGCAAGCTGCTGTACGAGGATTGGCTTGATTGCATGGCCCCCGCCGATCGCGCCAGGATCGAAAAAGAAAACCACGACGCCATTATGAATAGGGCGCCCGAATATAGGATGGAGTATCGCGTCGTGCTTCCCTCGGGCGAGGTGCGGTGGCTCGATGCGCTGGGCAAGGTGGAGTACGCCGCAGATGGCGTGCCATTGCGCATTTCGGGCATCACCCTTGACATAACAAAACGAAAGCAGGCGGAAGACTCCCTTCGGAGAGCGGAGCAGGTGCAAAGGCAAAAGCGCCAGGAGCTAGAAACAATCTTGGCGGCGATCCCAGCCGCGGTTCTTATCGCGAAAGATGCTGGCTGCGCTGAGATGTTTGGCAACCCGGCGGCCTATAAGCTTTTGCGCCTTCCTCCAGGGACGAACTTTTCGAGATTGGGTCCGGCTGCAAAGGCGCCGAAAATCTTTGACGTGTTTGTAAAAGGGCGCCGCCTGTCTCCTGGCGAATTGCCGATTTGGAAGGCCGCCGCCACAAAGTGCGCCGTTCCGGCGGAAGAGATTGAACTTCGCTTCGTTGAGGGCGACAGCAAGTTCCTGCTCGGCAACGCCTTGCCACTCTTCGACGACGCGGGAGAAGTCTGCGGGGCCGTCGGCGCCTTTGCGGATATCAC
The DNA here is from genome assembly GCA_963766815.1 of uncultured Alphaproteobacteria bacterium. Classification (GTDB taxonomy): domain Bacteria; phylum Pseudomonadota; class Alphaproteobacteria; order Rhizobiales; family Rhodomicrobiaceae; genus Rhodomicrobium. Next base: position 46,619 of record CAVYBZ010000032.1, read on the forward strand.
AGAGCTGAAGCGCACGGAAACAGCGTTGCGCGAAAGCGAAGAGCGCTTGAAATTTGCGCTCGAGGCCGCGAGCGCTGGAACCTGGGAGGTCGCGCCGGAAACGGGAGAGCTCAGCGCATCGGATCGTGCGCTTTCCCTTCTGGGCCGGCCTCTGGCGACCCCGATGACCCATGAAAAAGCGCTTGGCGCGGTTCACCCGGACGATCGGCCGCTCGTCGAGGAGGCCTTCCGGCTGACCCTCGAGACGGGGGAACCTTTCAGGGTGGAAACGCGCGTGCCGCTTCCGAACGGGCCGATCCGCTGGCTCGAGTTGCGCGGCGAACTGCGGTCGATCGCGGGCAAGCAGGTGATTGGCGGGTTGGTTCAAGACATCACGGATCGAAAACTCGCCGAGGTGACGTTGCGCGAAGGCAGGGAGCTCTTGCGCTCGATCATCGAACACGTTCCCGTTCCGATCCTGCTATCCAGGGAGGATCGCAAGATCCTGCTCATCAATCCGGCATTGACAAGGCTCACGGGCTATACGCTTGCCGACATTCCGACGAGAGATGAATGGGAGGCTCGGGCCTATCGCGATGTTGCGCAGCGGGTGAAGGAGGGTGTGCGCGACGCTTTCGATGGCGGTATTCCTGTCGATCGCGGGGAATTCTGGATCCACACCAAGTTTGGGGAGAAGCGCCTCTGGTCGATAAGGGCGGCGCCCGCTGGACGCGACACTTCTGGCAAGCGTCTCCTCGTCAGCGTTGGGCTCGACATCACCGAGCGCAGGAGGAGCGCGGAAGAGGCTCGGGCAAGCAGTTCTAAATTGGAGGCCGCTCTAGCCAGCATGACGGACGCAGTGTTTATTTCCGACGCGGAAGGCCGCTTCGTTCATTTCAACGAAGCCTTCGCAACATTCCACAAATGCAAAAGCAAAAAAGCTCAGGCCAAGACGCTTGCCGAATACTCTGCATTCTTGGATGTTTTTCTGCCAAACGGCGAATTGGCCCCCCTGGAGCAGTGGGCCATCCCAAGAGCGCTTCGCGGTGAAACAGCCACGCAAGCCGAATGCACGCTGAAGCGAAAGGACACGGGCGAAACATGGGTAGGCAGCTACAATTTCGCGCCCATTCGTGACAGCAGCGGAGAAATTACCGGCTCGGTTGTCACGGCCCGCGACATCACCGATCAAAAGCGGGCGGAGAACCGGCTGCGCGCGAGCGAAGCGAGGCTCAGCTCCATCATCGATACGGCGGTCGACAGTATTATTGTCGTCGATGAGAAAGGCGCGATCCAATCGGCGAACCGCGCAACGGCGAGCATCTTCGGCTACAACCCGGAAGAACTTATCGGGCGGCACGGAAGTATTTTGATGCCGCCCCATATGCGGAGCCGTCGATCCCTGGCTCTCCGCCTTTGCCGAAAGCGGCGCCGTCAAAGAAATGGAGGCGCAACACAAGGACGGCTCGACGGTCCCGCTCGATGTGGCGGTCGCCGAATGGCGGGACGGCGAAGGGCGGCGCTTCTTCACTGGCGTCTTGCGAGACCTCAGCGAGCGCAAGCGCAACGAGGAGGCGCTCGCCAGCGCGCGCCGCTTGGAAGCGGTTGGCCAGCTAGCAGGCGGCGTCGCGCACGATTTCAACAATCTCCTAGCTGTCATCGCCGGAAATCTCGAACTCGCCGAGGATTGCATCGCCGGCGAACCGGCGCGCGAGCTTATCCGGCGCGCCCTCGACGCCGCCAAGAAGGGGAGCGGCTTAAACCGCAGGCTGCTTTCGCTGGCGCGAAAGAGCGCGCTGAGGCCGCGGCCTCTCAATCTCAACAGCTGCGTCGAGGCAACGGCAATGCTCCTCACGAGCACGCTGGGCGAGCATGTTGCCGTCAGCATCGACCCCGCCGCTGACCTCTGGATGACGATGGCGGACCCCGGCGAGATCGATAGCGCCATCTTGAACATCGCCGCAAATGCGCGCGATGCGATGCCGAACGGGGGCAGCATCGCGATTGCGACATCGAACGTCACGCTCGATGCAGCGGCGGCTGCATCGCTGCACCCGGGTGCGCGGCCAGGAGACTACGTCCGGCTAGCGATCGCAGACGATGGCCCCGGCATGCCCCAGGAGATCCTTGGCAAAGCGATGGAGCCGTTCTTCACCACCAAGGGGCCAGGCGCTGGGACGGGGCTGGGCCTTACGAGCGTGGCGAGCGTCGCCAGACAGACGGGTGGATTTGCGACGGTATTGAGCGCCTCTGGCCGGGGATGCACTGTGAGCGTCTATCTGCCTCGTTCCACAGAAGTGTCCCCGGCGCGTGTGATGCAGCCAAGCGAGGTCCCGCTAGGCGACGGCGAGCTTGTTCTCGTCGTTGAGGACGACGAACTGGTGCGCGAGGTGACGCTCAAACGAATTGAATCCCTAGGTTATGCCGTGGCCGAAGCGAGGACGGGTCCGGAGGCGATTGAGCGGCTGCAGTCGCCCGATCCCATTCAGCTCGTGCTGAGCGACGTCGTCATGCCTGGCGGCATGACGGGCTACGACGTTGCGCGCTGGGTGGCATCGAACAGGCCGGAGATAAAAGTCATCATGTGCTCCGGCTATAATGAGGGGGACCGCGGCGGCGCCGAAGGGCCGATCCATGACGCTGTCATTCTCTGCAAGCCGTATAGCCGGGATGAACTCGCGGGTGCATTGAGCAACGCGCTGGCGCCTTCGTAAAAAGGTATTGCCAACGCCCGAAGCGCTGTGCTCCTTCCCGAAACACGACGGGCTGGGAGTGTGACCTTTTGCGCCTCGATTACGGGCCCAATCGCGCTAGCTTGGCAACCTTCCTTGACAGGCGTCAATTGCTTGCGCTGCCGTTAATGTATAGAAATTATTTAGATGGCGTTATAGCGCCAACAAAAAAAGATTAGGTGGGAAACGATGCGAGGAGCACGTATCGACTTCGACGGACAAGCTCTGCCGAGAGCTGATTTGCGTGCCCGGCGGTCACCAATCGCCAACACGGCTGCGACCGAACGGTGAGGGCGCGCGTTGCCCAATCCAGTTCATATCCTTGTCGTCGATGACGAACCGGAGTTGCGCAGGATCCTCCGGCTAGGCCTCGAGGCGGAAGGTTTTGCTGTCGATGAAGCCGGCGGCAAGGCTGACCTGTTGAGCTGTCTTGAGGCTCATCCCATCGCGCTCATAACGCTCGATCTGAAGCTTGACCATTTGAGCGGGCTCGGTTTGGCTCGCGAGATCAGGGCGTCGCGCAACATTCCGATCATCATGATCACTGGGCTCGGCACGCCGCTCGACAGGGTGACGGGCCTGGAACACGGCGCCGATGACTATATTACGAAGCCGTTCCACATCCGGGAGGTCGTGATACGCGTGCGGCGCGTGCTTGCCATCTATGGGCTTCTGGACGCAGCGCCGCCGAAAACCGGACAGCCGCAATGTTATGCTTTCGATGAGCTGCTTCTTGACGTTCGCAAGCACGAGCTCAGATCGGCGAACGGTACATTGATCGAACTGACGGAGACGGAGTTCCGGCTTCTTGAGCTGTTTGTGAAACATCCCGGCCGTGTTCTATCTCGCGATGAGATTACTCAAATGCTGAAGGGGCATGATTGGTCTCCGCTCGATCGCACAATCGACGGACACGTTTCACGGCTGCGCCGCAAAGTCGATATCCCGAGGGGTGAGGAGCCGAGGCTCATCAAAAGCGTCCGAGGCGTCGGTTACGTTTTCGCCGGCCAAGTCAGGCATATCTAATCATTGCGAGGCACATGGTCATGGCAGGCGGGGGGCAGCCTCCGCTTACGGAAGCAAGCGCTGGCATTCGCAGGAAGCCCACTCGAGCACGCTTGCTATGGCCTTATTCGGAAGAAGGCCGCGGCGAACGGCTCGTTCATATTCCTGAATTACCCGGCCGATAAACTCATCTCCCATCTGCTGGAGCGTCTCCTCCTCGGCATTCGAATACGAGCAGCCGAGGGAGTTCTCCAAGTCCTCGGGCGACTTCTCAGCGCGGGGTTCCCTCGGACCCGGGACTTGCCCTGCCTCCGGGGATGGGTTTTCTCGCGAGAAGCCGGCTTCGCGAATATTATTGCGCACTGCGTTATCATTATAGGCCATTTGGATCCTTTGTTGCGCGCCGCGTGTGCAAGCAAGGCTCTATATCGCCTAGCTTGCAGTATGCAGATAGATGGAGAATTGTACAGATTTGTGCGCTCTTTGAAAGAGCGGGCGCACTTTGCAGCGGAAGCGGCTCTTATTGTTTCCGGTACTGCTTTGGCGCGATTGCGCCATTGGAGCGCCTGCGGACCTCCAGGCGATCATCGGCGTCTTCAAGCCGCGCAGAAAGAGAAGCAGCGTCTGCGGCGACAGCGGCGGCTTTCGCGGCGAGCTCCAACATGGCGCCCTTCGCCTGACTGAAGCTGGCAAAATCGCCTGCCGCCGTTTTCTTCAGCCACGCCATTTTCACCGTAGCCTGATCTATATCCTCAAGCAGATTTTGGACCAGTGCTGTAAAATGGTCTGTCATAAGACCCGCCCTTGTATTTGGCCGAGGACGCTCCCTGGCGGCGGCATTTACGTGACGGTCGTGAGACGCCATGTGCGCGTTCACCGGGCCCCCCCCCGGTGGGGCGGCTTTCGCCCCGCAGCGGGGCTACTGCCGCCCGAACGTGCGAAAACAATAGCGTTCGCGGCACTTGCTGTAAAGAGATAAGTATTTAAAAATGCTTTCGAGAATAAAGTATAAAAATTGCTGAAACCGGCTTTTATGCTCTCACAGGTTGCACGCGCCGTTCATAATTTAAAGGGTTTTGTGCATTCGATTATGATAGGTGTTGGCGTCAGCGAACCTTTCACTCTGACGCCAGCAAGATAAGGCGAAGACCGCCAATCAAGGTTTCGCCTTCTTCATGATCGCCATCAAGCTGTAAGCGGGCGTCTCGCCAGGGTTCCCTGCAACCTGATGGTAAATGAGAAAATCCCCCGCGCGTTGAAGCGAGATGTCATCGACGCCGCCGCCATCGATCGGGTTAAGCGTGCTCAGAATATCCCCCTTCACCTCGCCAACTCTAAGCCCTTTCTTAATTTTAGTGTTCGTACCCTCTTCAAAAGAGATTTGCCCGTCCTCCTTGACGGCGAATTTGTCGACCTCGGTGAAGTTTTGCTTGGGATCGTTTCCGCAAACGAGCGATGCCTCGTGCACCTCGTAGGCCGTTTTACTCCCAACAAATTTCATTTTGACCTCGGGGCAGGCCACCAAACGATCCCCAAGCTGGAATGAACCGGTCCCGACCCAATCCCCGTCGACAAACGACGCGCCGTCACCCGCGTAGGATCTCGCGGCGGCCAAGACGCTCAGCACCATGATAAGAAATGTCAGCCTCATAAATTTCTCCTCCCAGAAATAGATCCGCGAGAGGCTCGTGCAAGTCAAGAGAGGGACTGCGGCGCTGCATCGGTTTGGTCCAGAAGCCGTCCACGCCAAGTTTCGATGATGGCGCCGGCGCGGCGAAGCTGCCGCGCTTGCCAAGCTCGACTCGCGGTCGACGTTAAGGGCAAAGCGGGTTGACGCGGCTGTCCTATGGGTTGCGGGCCTCCTTGCGGTTCCAAGCGAACGCGGCCAAGAGCGGCTGCCGGCTTTTGCCCGGCTCGCGGCCTTGGCGCCCTTCCAGCAGGACTGCTTGTGTGGACAGCGGACGGAAAGATCGGCCGCGTGTGTTCGCCATGTAGACCAGCACGAAATTACCAGAATGCCGTTTTTATCTTCCTAAATATTGCCAACTGCGGCAAGAAAGCCACTAGCTTTTCAATATAAATTTGACCCATATCAAAAAGCGCGTTCCGTTTTGGCTTAGCTTAGCGTAGGGAATTTGGGCGTTTTGTGCGGCGCCATACAATTCGGGGACGGAATGAGCGTGCATCTGCCGTCGCTAAGTCGAGCGGCGGCGTCGAGTGCTAGTGGCGACAGCATTCGATACCTACCACCTTGCGTGATATGGTCAAGCGCGGCTTGAAGGGAATTGCCTTGCTTAGGCAGTGAGCCTTTTCGAAACGCGTTCAGCATATACGGTTCCATCTTAGACGCGGTAACTGGGCATTCTGACGCCACCTGCCCAACGATCGTTTCTGAACTGACGCTCTATGACCGTCGGTTCAAGCTGATAAGCTGCGACTCGGGCGGCAAATGCCGCAAGGCTGCTGGGAGCAGCAGCCGGCGAGGCGCTCGCACATGAGCTTTGTTGGCTGCCCGCCCCAGCGTTTCAGGCGAAGCAGGGGCGACGCGGTTTGTGTGGCTTAGAAGCGAAGGGGGCTGAGCCTGTCAGCATATCCTGAATTCAACTATCCTTCCTTCTACAAAATAACATGCGGAGCAGATCATGAGGACGACGGGCTTGCAATTGGCGTTATCTGCGGGGCTTTTGGCTGTTGTTTTTCCAGCAGCCACCCGCGCCGATGACAGCGCCACCAGACAGATCGTAGAGGCGAAAGTTCACTACTGCAAGGATTGTCACGGGCAGCAAGGACAAGGCTTTAGGGGAGCATATCCCATACCCAGGCTCGCAGGCCAGAACTTGGCCTATCTTCAAGCCAAGGCGGATGTCATACTTGAGCATAAGCGCGAGAATGTCACCGCAGATACCTTCATGGCCCCAGTTTTAGCGAGCGTGGATTCTAAAGCCCGCACGGAAGTGTACGATCATTTCAGCAAGCTCAACCCCCCTCCTGCCTTCCCTGGCCCCAAAGAGCTGGCGACTGCCGGAAAGAAGATCTTTGAAGAGGGTGTCGCCCAAGACGACGTTCCCCCATGCGCCGGATGTCACGGTCCCGAAGCTAAGGGCAACGGCGAGATCCCCCGTTTGGCAGGTCAAATCTATCCCTACGCCGTGAAGGTCCTGACGAATTGGTCCATTATCAACAAAGAGCGCGCAAGAGAAGACGGTAGGGTTATAAAAAGCGCTGCGCATAGACTATCACCGTCCCAGATTGAAGCGGTCGCCGCTTACGTCAGCAATCTAAACTAAGCGAAGCTGAATTCCCAAAATCATACCCTCGGGCTTGACCCGGGGGCGGCCTTCCCGGTTTTGGGAAAAAACATGGAGCGAAGGTTTATTGTGAGCGACAAGCGTTCACTCTGCGAATACAAAAGAACCTAAGCAGGCGTTCATTGGGCCACCCAAAAATGTCTGCTCAGTGGCCGGCCCGTGAGCGCCCGTGAAGTGGACGCGCGCGGGAGCGGATGCCAAAGAATGGCGCTGAGGCGCTATTACGATTGACGTTTCCGCGGCGGTATCGAGCCTTAGCGCAAGAGGTACCCTTCGCAGACGGCAGTCGCCCATTAGACAAAGCCGGTGGTTTGGTGACAAAAACCGGCTTCATGCCGCTACATCAATCTAGCTCATTTACATATGTCCCGATCGTGCGCCTTGTGCTGCCACTAAGTAGGAGGGAAAAATGAAACGTGCGTTTGCGGCTCTGGCCGCGATAGTCCTGATGCCCGCGAGCGGCGCATTCGCTGCCGATGCATCGGCGATCGATTGGTCGAAGATTCCTGCTTCCACAATTCCGCTTTTCTATCCGGGCCAGTCTACCTACGAATGGCTGCGCAGCTCCGGCCATCCCAAAGGGCAAAAAGCAGTCGATGAAGGCAGGGCCTGCATCTCTTGTCACGAGGACGACGAGAAGGACATCGGCGCCAAACACGTCAAAGGCAGCAGCATCGAGCCGACGCCCGTGAAGGACAAGGTGGGCGCAATCGATCTCAAAGTTCAGGCCGCTTATGACGATAAGAGCGCCTATTTTCGCTTTCAGTGGAAGACGCAGAATCCCTATGCCGGGGACGAGCACCGGTACCTTCGCTTCGACGGGAAAGAATGGAAGCCATACGGTCTCTCCAAGCTAAGCAAAGAAGTTCAGGACGGCCAGCAGCCGGGCATCTCTGAAGACCGTATCACAGTGATGATCGACGATGGCAAGGTGGCGATGTTCGCCAAGCAGGGCTGCTGGCTCACCTGCCACAACGGCTCGCCAGGCACGTCCACCGCCGCCACCGCCGAAGAAGTCGCGGCAAACCCGCTCTTGAAGGCGGAAAACCAAAGCGAAGTCCACAAATACCTGCCTGCGTCGCGGACCGATCCAGCCGACTGGAAGACAGGGAAGTCTGCCGAGGAAATCGCCAAGCTCAAATCGGAAGGCGGGTTTGTCGACTTCATCCCATGGTACGCCCATCGATCTAATCCAGTTGGGATGGCCGGCGACGGTTACATACTGGAATATCGCCTCGACGACGCCGGCAAGGAGCCGTTTTCCGAAAATGAGGACGCGACGACACATCAACCTAAATTTATGTGGGACGAGAAGAAGGCTGGGTACAAGTCCATTACCGAGGATCAGATCCACAAGGCTCAGCACGTCCTGATTAAGGAGCAGAACGCCACTGCTTTCGATCCGAAAGCCGGATGGAAGGCTGGCGACCTGGTGCCAGCTTATATCCTGAGCGCGGCTGATGCATCTGGCTCCGCAGCCGACAACAAGGCAACGGGCACATGGAAGGATGGCGAGTGGACCGTCGTCATTACCCGGCCACTTGCTCTAACAAACGACGACGACAAAGCCTTGAAGCCAGGAAACACCTACAATATTGGCTTCGCGGTGCATGACGACAATGTCGCGGGGCGCGGCCACTTTGTATCGTTCGTCCGCAGCATTGGTTTTGGCGCGGACGGTAAAATTAAAGCAGTCAAGCTCCCGTAAACGGCGCTTCTATCTGGAAGTTAAGACGCCGGCCCAAGGTCTTGGGCAGGCGCAGATCAGGCCGATCCTCACGCCTTCGGTAGCTAGAGGGACAAGAAAGAGCATGACTATGGACGGGGAAAAGCGTTCTAAAAAGCAAACTTACCTGCAGAAGAAATCGAGAGTTTTCCGGCCTGCTTTTCGCCTCTCGATAGCCGCGCTGGCGGGTCTGGGCTTGATCGCGGGCATCTTGTTCCTGGGCGGGTTCAACTGGGCGTTGGAAGCGACGAACACGGAATCATTCTGCGTCTCTTGCCACGAGATGCGGGATACCCCGTATAAGAATTTGCAGGAAACCATCCATTGGTCGAACCGCACGGGCGTGCGCGCCACTTGCCCGGATTGCCATGTGCCCAAGAATTGGTTCTTCAAGATACGCCGGAAGATCCAGGCTACGAACGAATTATATCATCATTTTATTCTAGGAACTGTGGATACGCCTGAGAAATTCGAAGACCATAGGCTCGAACTGGCGCAGCACGTCTGGGCGGCAATGAAAAGCACGGATTCGCGTGAGTGCCGCAACTGTCACCATATGGATTCGATGGACCTTGAGAAACAGTCTCGTCCGGCCCAGAAACGGCACCGCGCGGCTATCGAGAAAGGGCTGACCTGCATCGATTGCCACAAAGGCATCGCACACCATCTTCCAAAGGGTTACGAGGAAACATCGCAAGACGATTAATCAGCGGCCGGGGAGCCCCATCGCGGCCGAGCCTCTCTCATACCAACCGCTAAAACTCCGGCCCACTTAGTATCTTGCCCGCGAAGGCGGGCATCCAGTAATCGGGACCATAAACGTTCTTGCGAACAATAACCTAATGCATCGCTTACTGCCTCCCCGCCGGAGTTTGCCCTCGTGCAAACCGGGGCGGGGACGGCGCCCCGCGATGCGGTTGCCGGCGCTTGGGGTTGGTTACGGCCCTCAACTCTGGGGAGGAGCCTTCTCCTCCCGCGCGGCCCCCAGAGCGAAGCGGCGCGCTTAGGACGCCGATCTCGACGAAGCCCGCATCGGGCGATGCGCCCGGCCCCTCGATGGCCTAACGCTGGGCGCCGACGGCCTCGCGATGGGCGTCGGCGGCTTGGCGCTGGGCCGGCTCTCACCGCTCGCCGCGCTATCATTCAGTTGCGTCAGCGAACGCCCGAGGAAGCGCTCGATGTTGCGCAGGCTGTCGCGCTCGCTCATGTCGCAGAATGAAATAGCGATGCCATCGCTCCCGGCTCGCGCCGTCCGGCCGATGCGATGAACATAGTCTTCCGGGTCATTCGGCAGTTCGTAGTTGATGACGTGGCTGATGTTATCCACGTCAATGCCGCGCGACAAAATATCGGTCGCCACCAGCACCCGCGCCTTTCCCTGCCGAAGATTTTCAAGCGCCTTCTGCCGGGCGGCTTGGCTCTTATTGCCGTGAATCGCCTCCGTCGCAATGCCGCCTTGCAGAAGCCTCTCCGCGACGCGATTGGCGGAGCGCTTGGTTCGCGTGAAGACGATGACCCGGTCGAATTCCGGCTGATCCAGCAGTCCGGCGAGCATCGTGGGTTTGTTCCCAGACGTAACAAGGTGAACGCGTTGATCGATGCGTTCGACTGCAACCGTCTTCGCCGGAATGGTGACGCGCACGGGATCTTTCAGGATTTCGCCTGCAAGCGCCGCAATTTCCTTGGGCATGGTGGCCGAGAACAGGATCGACTGTCTCGTCCGCGGCAAAGCCTTCATGATTTTGCGAACATCGCGGATGAAGCCCATGTCGAGCATCCGGTCCGCCTCGTCGATGACGAAAAAGGTCGCCTGCCCGAGATCGACGGTGCCCTGGGTCAAATGATCCAAAAGGCGCCCCGGTGTCGCCACAAGGCAATCCACGCCCCGGCTTATCGCCTTGACCTGCGGACCATACGCGACGCCGCCCATGAACACGGCGCTCGTCAATTTCAGGTGCCGGCCGTAAGCCTTGAGGCTCGCCGCAATCTGGAGCCCGAGTTCTCGCGTCGGAACCAGGATAAGCGACCGTGCGGTTTTGGGTTTGAGGTTTTCCTGCCGCCCCGAGAGGAGTTGCAGCAGGGGAAGGGCGAACGCGGCCGTCTTGCCCGTGCCGGTTTGGGCAAGGCCGAGCACGTCACGGCCTTGCAGAAGATGCGGAATAGCCTTTTCCTGGATGGGCGTCGGATGGGCGTAGTTTTCGTCGGCGAGAGCGCGCAACAGGGGGTTGATAAGCCCCAGAGCTTCGAAAGTCACAGAAGTCACGAGATTGTCCTTAAAGCCGGGTGCGCAACACAATCGGAGCACACTTAAACGGCATAGGGCCTAAATCCACGCGCAGCTGGACGGCCGGATTGTTGAAAATGTTGCGGCAGAAAAAGCCATAGACACGCTATGCAGCAAACTGCACGGCCGCAATTTGAGCGCAAGCTGTCACCTATCGCGACGCTTGTCAAATCCTGCTTATGAACTGGTGGATGAACAAGTCTCGCCGGCAAGCTGTTGGCATCAGCAAATGGCGGCCGCGGGATGGGCTTTCTTGATCGGAAAGATTGGAGTTGGCGTCCCTCCTCCCATCGGGAGAAGGACAGGATGAGGGAGTTTAACTTGCATTATCAGGTGTTTACGCCTCACCCGGATCGCAAGCGATCCGGCCTCTCCCGATCGGAGAGGCGGCGCTGCGGGCCTAATCCATAGATGCGCACAGGCTATTTTCGCTGGTAGAGGATGCGTGCGCGCACCGTGCCAGGCAGGCCCCGAATCTCTTTGAGCACAGCGGGCGCATTTTCGACGCTGCCGTCGGCGTCGAGCACGACGTAGCCAATTCCAGCGTCGGTCTGGTAGTGCTGCGCCACGATATTGATGCGGTGCTTGGCGAACACGTCATTCAAGCGCCCGAGTTCGCCAGGCAAGTTCCGTTGCACCTGGATGAAGCGCGTGCCGGACGGGCGCGGCGGCAGCTGCACCTGCGGGAAATTGACGGCCCCCTGAGTCGAGCCGACGTCGGAATATTCGACCAGCTTGCGCGCTACCTCCGAGCCGATGCGCTCCTGCGCCTCCTGCGTCGAGCCGCCGACATGCGGCGTCAGGATGACGTTGTCGAGGCCCTGGAGAGGCGAAACGAACCGTTCGGCGTTGGATGCCGGCTCGGCCGGGAAGACATCCACCGCGGCGCCGCCGAGATGTTGGTCACGAAGCGCACGCGCCAGCGCGTCGACATCGAACACCGTGCCGCGCGCGTTGTTGATGAAATATGCGCCAGGCTTCATGGCGCGAAACTGCTCCTCGCCGAACATCCCCTGCGTTTCAGGGGTTTCAGGCACATGCAAGGTCACGACGTCGCTGACGGCCAGAAGCTCTTCCAGAGTTCCCACAGGCTCGACATTGCCGTGGCGCAGCTTGTCGGTTCGGTCGTAGTAGATCACGCGCATACCCATCGCCTCGGCGAGAACCGCGAGCTGGCTGCCGATATTGCCATAGCCGACGATGCCGAGCATCTTTCCGCGAATCTCATTGGCGCCAACCGCCGACTTGTCCCAGCCGCCGCCATGCGCGCCGACCGATTTTGGAAAGATGCGCCGGTACAGCATCACGATCTCGGCGATGGTCAGCTCCGCGACGCTGCGGGTGTTGGAGAAGGGCGCGTTGAAGACGGGCAACCCGATATGATTGGTCACCTTCAGGTCGACCTGATTGGTGCCGACCGAAAAGCAGCCGATGGCGATGAGCGAGTGATTCCCCTCAAGCGCTTGCGGGGTGATCCGCGTGCGCGACCGGATGCCGAGCATGCTGACGCCTTTGAGCGCCGCGCGCAGTTCCTCGCCGTCAAGCGCCGTGGTCCGCCGCTCGATATTTGTGTAGCCCGCGCTCGTCAGCGTGTTGACCGCCGTTTCTGAGATGCCCTCAAGGAGCAGAATTTTGATCTTCTCTTTGGGGCGGGAAAGGGTCTCGCTCATAATCATCTTTGCCTGTTCGTTGTCCAGCCCTGAAGACCGGCCCGGAATGCCGCGCTGAGGGAGGGCGCCAGATCGGGATTAGCGCTACTCGCAGACCGCCCTCTTATTCAAGATCAAATTGGCGTCTTTTGGGTTGCGGGTCTAAGGAATGGATGCGCTACCGGGCTTGCGCCAAAGCTTTGAGGTTGTCTTCTGTCTTACTGCGCCATGAGGCGCTCGGCGAACAGAACGATGGTCTTGCGGTACACCTCGGCCCGGTTCCACTCGCGCATGACCTCGAAATTCGTGGTTCCTTCTCCGAATGGAGCGCCTGGGCGCCAGCCATTGGACTTCAAAAGATTGGCCGTCGAGGCGAGCACATCCGCCGCGCTATGCCTGAGATCGACATGGCCGTCGCCATCGTAATCGACGCCGTACTTGATATAGGAGGACGGCAGAAACTGGGTCTGCCCGATTTCCCCGGCGTAGGCGCCGATCATGTCGCGCAAGGGAAGATCGGCGCGCTGGACGATCTTCAGCGCGGCGAGAAGCTCGGACTGAAACAGTTCGGTGCGGCGGCAATCGTGCCCCATGGTGGCGAGCGTGCGGATCACGGGCAATTTGCCCATGTCGCCGGCGCCGTAATCGGTTTCCAAGCCCCAGATGGCGACGAGCACAGGAGCCGGCACGCCAAATTGGCGCTGAATGCGCGACAGCAGCGCGGCGTGGCGCTGTAACATCTGCTTGCCTCGCTTGATGCGGGCGGCGGTGATGCGGGTTGCGGCGTAAGCCTCGAAGCTCTTGCGAAACGTGCTGCGTTGGCGGCGATCGAAGGCCAGCACCGACTGATCGGGAGTGACGCCGGCGAGCGCGGCGCCGATGACTGCGCGAGAGACTCCGGCGGCAGCCGCCTCGCGCGACATCTCGGCGACGAAGGCGCCGAAGTCCCCGCCACATCGCGCCGCGAATGCGGACGCTGTGAACAAAAGTGAAAGAACGAACGCTGTGAGGAGATGCCTGATCATGCTGAAACCCCTGGTTTGCCGCCGCTGCGGTCATCGCATAGGCTGCGGGCCGGGACAACGGCGCCGGTCATTGGGGAAAAGCTGGGGCCGCGCTTTTGTCTGGGGTGCGCTCAGCTCCAGCCCTCCGAGGCCGCAAGCGTTTGTGGACACGGCACTGTCTTTGCTTATCTTTTCAGGAGCGCGTGTCGGCCGCTGCGGAGAATGCGCGCTTCAGCCAGCGCCCCGGCGGCGTTTCAAGACCGGCGCTCGGGCCATCGCCGAGCCTAAGCAAGTTTTCCCACAGGCGGCAGTTCTGATAGCCTGTGATTATCAATTCGCAGCATAGCCGATCATCTTGAGAGTCAAACGCCTTGGCAGATCTCATCGACCTCATAAAATGGCGCATCGCGGGCGCCGCCAATGGAACCCAGCACCCCTCGGCCGCTTCGCAAGCCATCGTCGTGGCCGACGAGCAAACATTGGGGTTCGCCTTGCCGCCCCTGCTTAAGCGGCTTTACCTGGAAGTTGGAAATGGGGGGTGGGGACCGGGCAATGGGATATTGGGACTAACGGGCGGCGCCAAAGACGATCTGGGATGCACGGCCGTTGAAGACTATCTCGGCCGGCGGGCGTCCAGCCCGGAAGACCCGGCGTGGCGCTGGCCGGAGGGATTGCTTTCCATTTGCCATTGGGGGTGCGGGATCTATTCTTGCGTCTCATGTTTGGAGCCGGGCTTCCCGATGGTCGTATTCGACCCGAACGCCCATGACGATGGCCAAGGCTGGGCCGACGCCTTCTACGCCGAGGACATCGCGTTCGACCGGTGGATGCGTCTCTGGGCCGAAGGGCAGGATCTATGGGAACAACTCTATGCCGAGGGCGGCGTTGTCGCCAAAGCGATGCAGGGGCGTCTTTGAGCCTGCGTCTTTCTTGGCGTTCAGTCCCTGCCTGCCCCTTAAAGGGCGGCGCACAACCGTCTCTTGGCGAATACCAAGCCCAGCCGCTCGCTGGCCATTGTCCCTGTTCGCGGCAGCTGCGCGGATATTCCGGCGCTCAATGTATCCGCGAGTAAGGAGAGAAAAAGAGAAGTCCGCGCCAGCTCCTCAGCGAAAGCGGCTCCTGGAGAGGCTCCAGTATAAAGGGCGAAGGCCCGGCCGCCAAAGCACTCGCCGCTTCCTCACACTCCGTCAATCAAATCGCCGCACACCGTCACGGCGGGCTCAGGACCTCCGCCTGCGGCAACTCAGCCTGGATGAAGCAGCCATTTAAGTGGAAGGAATAAATTTCTTAGAGTTAGCGGCTTGCATGCGTTTCTACACAGTCAAGTATTTATTCAAAAAGGGCGCTGCAAATCACCATGAGGTGGCGCGTAGGACTAAGCCGGACAAGCCTTGCAACAAGGGCTGCTATGACAACGCAGGCGAGGGGAAATCCCGATTTTTTTGCACGTTTCGTAGCGGGCATGAGCGCGGATTAAGTCTGCAGTGATTGCGTTTGGCGCATGTTGCAGACTTTTGTTCAACCGCTTCAAGCGAGCGAGCGCGGCTGCGAAGAGTCAAGGGACCGCGCTGTGCATGTTAGATCGTGGCCGTTGCGCTGAAGCTTCGCATCACGAGCCGGTTCAATCTTGCCACGAAGGCCGCGGGGTCTTCTGGCGTCTCGCCATCGAGGATTTGCGCCTGTTCGAACAAGAGCGCCGAGAGATCGCCCACATCTTCTTGACGCAACTCTTTCAAGGCGTTGGCGATGGCTTTGACGAGCGCGTGGCGAATATTGAGCTCCAAAATCGGCTTGACGCCAGCGCCGCGTCCCTGGCGCGCTAGCAGCCGCTCGACCTCCAGATCGGGCCCATGCTTTGCGGCCACAAGGCAGGCGGGGCTGTCCGCAAGCCGGTGAGAGGCCCGCACCTCCGAGACGCGCTCGCCGAGCGCTGTCTTCACGGCGCCGGTAACGGCTCCTGTATCCGGCTCGTCGAGGCTGGGTTCGTCCTTCGCAAACTCGTCGAGCAACGGAATGAGCCCGAAATCGACGTCGCCCTTGCTTAGCGACTTGAAGGGCTTGCCGCCAAAATCCAACGGCAGCGCTGTCCAGAAGGAGTCGATCGGATCGCTCAGCAGCAACACCTCGATGCCGCGCTTGCGCGCCGCTTCGAGCTTCGGATTGGACTTGAGCCGCTCCACGCTCTCGCCGGCAAGATAGAAAATATCGGTCTGGTTTGGCTTGAGATCGGCGGTGTACTCCTCCAGCGTGCGAGCTTCACCGGCAGTGGTCGTGAACCGCACAAGCTTCAGCAGGGATTCCCGCCTTTCCTGATCCTCGTAAAGGCCCTCCTTGATGACCGCGCCGAACGCTTCCCAGATTTTCCGGAAGGCGTCCGCGTCCTTCGCGGCCAGGTTCTCAAATTCGGCAATGACACGGCCTGTCAGCGCCTTTCGCATCTGCGCCACTTGCGGGTTGTTCTGCAGCATCTCGCGAGAAATGTTGAGCGGCAGGTCCTCGCTATCGACGACGCCGCAGACAAAGCGAAGGTAAGAAGGCAGAATCTCCGCGCCGTCGGTGATGTATACGCGGCGCACATAGAGCTTAACATGCGACCGCCGGGCCGGATCGAACAAATCGAAGGGACGGGTTGAAGGCGCGAACAGGAGAACGGCGTAGGATAGACGGCCCTCCGCCTTGAAGTGCAGCGTCATCGCAGGCTCATCGAAGGCATGCGCAATCGAGCGGTAGGCCTCGGAATATTCCGCCGGCGTGAGGTCGGACTTTGGCCGCTGCCACAAGGCGCTGGCGGAATTGATCTGTTCGGACTTGCCCTCGGCGTCGATGAGTTCGATGGGGAACAGGATGTGATCCGAATAGGTCGAGACCACGCGCCTGATCTCGTAGGGTTCGAGATATTTCTTCGCGTCCTCTTTCAAATGCAGCACGATTTCCGTGCCGCGCGAAACCCTCGCGGCCTGCGCCTCGCTTGCCGGAGCGATTTCGAAGCCCGCGCCGCCTGAAGATGCCCAAAACCAAGCCTCCGCCGATCCTGCGCGCCGGCTCACGACCTCGATGCGGTCCGCCGCCATGAAAGCCGAGTAGAAGCCGACCCCGAATTGACCGATCAGGCCTGCCCCATCCTTCGCCTCGGAAAGTTTGCTCACGAAAGCGCGAGTGCCGGAGCGGGCGACGGTGCCTAGATTATCGATGAGTTCCTGCCGGTCCATGCCGATGCCATTATCGGCTATGGTCAGCGTGCCGCCGCCTTCGGACGGAGCGATGCGGATGACGAACGGAGCGCCGTCTGCCGTCAACTCCGGGTTGCCGATGGCCTCGTAGCGCAGCCGGTCGCAAGCGTCCGAAGCGTTGGAAATAAGCTCGCGCAGGAATATGTCCGTTTCGGTATAGACCGAGTGCACCATCAGCCGAAGCAGTTCGGCGACCTCAGCCTGGAACGAATGCGTCTCCGCGGCGGGTCCCTTCGATAGGGGATCTGCGTCTGTCATCTGTCCGCTCGAAATTAGAAATAGTTGTATGGAACTTGGATGGCATCGGATATAGCACCGTCACAATGTCATGCAAGGCGCTTGGACGCGGCGGCGCCGCCGCGGCCACAGGAAGTTGGGTGCTGGGCCTTGTCAGATTGCGCAATGACGCCTATCGAGCGATGCTTGGCCTCAGCCTGCAGGGTGTCGGATTTCTGCTTGTTCTGGGGGGAGGACTCATGCGGCCGCTGCACTGGACCTTGTTGATTTTCATGTACGCATTGCTTGCGCCCGGCATGGTTCACGCGGGGGCGCTTTCCAAAGCGGAATATGTCTGCAATTTCGGTCATCCCGAACCGCAAGACTTGAGCGGCGAAAGCGCCGTTTACCGCTGCCGGCCGAGCGCTGGCGAAAACGCTCCCGTCTTTAATGTCGCGGTGTTGAAGGGGACGCCCGCGGAAGTCAGCCGCGCGCATGGCTATTTGCTCGCGCACGAGGCCGAGATTGGGCCATTGAATGAAGTTATCGGCTTGGTAAAATTTGGTCTTTCGCAACACAGTTTTTTGCTGCGGCCGGCGCTGAAAAATGTCGTCGCTTGCTTTAGCGACAAGTTGTTCAACTCACTAAGCCCCGATTTCCGGGCTAGCGTCGCCGCTTTCGAAGAGGGCTACCGGCAGCGCCTGGGCGGCTCGGCGCAATACGAGAGTGCGCAGCTTCGCCTGGCCTCCACCAGCATTGAACTCGACAACATCATGACGGCGATCGGCTACCAGCACGGGACGCTCGGAAGCGTGCTGCTCGCCGAAAGAAATTGTCCGGGCTCTCTTCTGCTTAAAGTGGTCATGAACGGCGGGCTGAAGCTCGTTGGCAGGGACAAGGGGCTTGGTTGCACAGCGTTCGCAATTCCAGCAAAAAACCGCAACGGGATTGCGTTGAGCAATGAAGGCTTAGTGGCGGGCCGCACGCTCGACGCCGAACTTATGCGGTCCTGGAACCGGGTTCCAACTCTCTTCGTCATGCATGAGCAGGGGAATGACGATCAGGGCCGCCCTTATTTGTCCTACGTGGCCACCGGAGCGGCCGGCCTGCTGTATCCCGGCGGCATCAGCGGCTACAATACGGAAGGCGTCACAGTTACGCTGCACCAGATGTATGCGTCCGACGCTGTTCTCAGCGTACCGGCCGATCAGCCGCGCAAGGCCGCTCTGGCCCCGATCATCCAGCAAACGATTTTGCGCGAAGCCCGCACGATTGAAGACGCCGTCAAGATCGCCAGCCGCTATCAAGCCATCGCGACTTGGACCATTTTGATCGCCGAGGCCAAAACAGGCAGGGCTGCGGCCATCGAGATCACCAAGGAGGGCGCGACGCTCGTACGTCAGACGCGGGATCAGCCCATCGCGCAGACAAACCATATCTTCGACCCGGAGCAGCAGGCTTACGCCTTCTTTCCGAACTACAACAAGTACAGCGAGACCCACACCCGCATGGCGACCCTGGAGAAGGCTTTCGCGCGGTTGCAAAAGCAAGCCGGCCGCGGTCATCGGTTCGACGCCGCTCAGGCGATCGCTCAACTCGCCAATCACGAAGACGCCAACGGCCGCTTTCAGCCCTTCGGCACGACGGCGGTGAAGGCCTATGACGTGATGTCCACGGTGATGTTGCCGCAAGCGCGCAAGATTTATATGTCCGCCGGTGATTTTACGCCAAGCCCGCACGCCACCTTTCTGGGCTTTCAACTCGACGATAATTTGGACCCGGTCGCTTCGCTGGGAACGCTTCGCGATCAGAGCCTTGCTGGAACGCCGGGCGTGCTGCAGTCTTTAAGCGGCTATGTTCAGGCGCGCCTCGCCTACGAGTTCAAAGGATTATGCCGGGGCGGAGCGTCTTCTCCGCCAAGCTATCGCGCAGGCCAGCGACAAGGAATTGAACGGCGCCGATCCGGCCTGGGCCGAGCGGAAAGCCGGCGCCTTGCGCATCTACAATTACATCCTGGCGCGATTGCTTGCGATCAAGTCGACGGAGAACGTTTATGGCCAGAATAAATCGCAAGCCGTCCGCACAGCCGCTTACGATGAATCGCGACAGTTGTTCGACGCGATCATCGAAGACCCGCGCATTCAGCCATACCAGCGCGCGCTTGCGGAATACTATGATGGTTTGGCCGAACTGAAGTTCAGACATGCCGCTTTCGGAGCGGTGGGACTATCGCGGGAGACCAGAGATCGCGTGGAGGATGCGCTTGACATATTCCAGTCCAGTTACCGGGCGCTCAAACCCAGCGTCGAAATCAAGGAGATGGAGGATAATATCGCGAATGCGCGCAAAGCGCTGAGCGGAGCGACGGATAAATCGGCACAGGACGGCGATATCGACTGGGTCGTGATACGCTGACTTCGCAGCGTTATTCCCGCGAAGATGAGCAATCGGAAGATCAATTAAATCAATATTGCACGGCGATTACAGGGTGTCGAAGCTTACTCGAGCGTGGACGCGATCGTTCGCCTGGGCGCAAGTTCGCCGCGCGATGACGGATCTCCAAGGTAGCGCTCCAGCGCTTTCATGAGCAGCGGAAGATCGATGCGATATTGAGACGTCAGCAGCATGATGGGCGCGCCAACCCAAAGCGCGTTCGAAGCAAGCTGCTTCAGCGCGCGATTTCTATATTCGGCGGGATGCACCCGCACCGCATTGAAATCACGGAGCCAAATGAACACGGCGGGATTGTTGCTGACATCGCCGGCGCCGACGCGCTCGATGTCATCCCAAGGCACGGTATAGGCCCAACGGCGCCGTCCAATCGTAATCCCCTCCGGGTCGAATTGCACATACCCGTTCGCCAGCCTGCCGGATAGAAAGCCAAGCAGGAGAACGCATCCAATTATGGCAAGCCCCCAGGCGATCGCCCAAAAGACAGGACCGTAGGATCGTCCGAAGAGGACGAGAACGACGCCCATCGTCATGAAGGTCAAACTGTAGGTTAGAAAAACAGCCCGCGAGAGACGGATGGGCACGCCGCCAACGATTTCAGCCCTCAGCGGACGCAACCGGCGAAACCGGCGCTTTCGCATGATGGTGTTTGCGGCCAAGGCCGCGCATGGACCAAAAAACGCGATCGTGACAATACCCACGTCCCGGTTGGCGGTGACGATTAGGAGCCCACACACAACAAAGGCGACGGCCACGGCAAGCAGCGCCCAATCCTTAAGGCTCGGCCTTGAATAGGGATTGTCCGGCGTCATCACGAAGGGTTCCCGGAGATCATTATTTCGCTGGCAGAATTACCGCTGAAGGGGGACGCGCTCGCCTATGCCTTCGCGATGAAGATTGCAGGCAAGAGCTAGAATGAGACGCGGGCGGAATCGCGGCGCTCCATCGGGAGGGAATCCTTAAAGCAGGATGGTAGGAAAACGCCTTGCGGGGGTCTTAACAGGTCGCTCCGTATGGTCATTTCTTGCGCGACGAATATTCAGCCGCGACGCCGCCGCGCCTCCCGGTTAATGCTTGCGCTGCGATTATATTTAACGGACTTTTCGAAGCGCGTTTTTGCGGCTTTTCAGCGAGAAAACGCCATCGGAGCGCGATTTTTGCGGCGGGAAGAAAATGGAAACGCCGCTGTTTAGCATGATGGGATTAATTTCGCCGTTTAGGGCGCTTCGCTTTATTGTTCGTTAAGTCGCGTCAGCCGGTTCAGGCTCCGTCCGCTCCCAAATTTCGATAGGCCTCAGCATTCCCCTCCTCCAGAAAGACGCCGCCATGAGAGCATGCGGCCGATCGGGCTGGCCTTCGTCGAGAAACCGTGACACCGTATAGCGCCGCCTTCGACGAGAAGGCGCTTGACTCCATGACTTACCGCCGCATGAACCATCGCTTCACAGGAAATCCCCCTCTCATCCGCATCGACATAAATGGGCCGTGCAGGCTTGGGCGTGTCCATGGGGCGGGCCTGCCGCCGGACGACAAGCACGGGCGCGCCATCGTTCATCGAGCGGCGGCGCGGAGAAGCAAGGCGTCGGTTCGGATCGATGACGGCGCGCGCAGGCCTCTTGCCTTTCGCCCGGCGCACGGTCTGCTGCGGATCGCGGACGATCCGGATGAAGCCAAGCACACGTTTCGCGCCGGTCATGGCGATCCTATATGAAGGCGGCTCGATTTGGTTCCATACAAAACATCGTGCCCGCACGCTCGGTTGTTCGGGCTTGAACAGGAAAAAGGCCATGGCAAGCGATATGCCTTTAAATTCGTTGGGCGACGTCCGGCAGATTGCGGTCGAGCGCGCGCTGTCTGAATTTCGCTCGGCAAGGCCCGTCGCGATCCGGTGGGCGGCGAAAACCGTTCTAGCCTTTCCGGTGGACGGAATGACCGGCAAGCTCATGGCGTTCCTTCAAGAGGATGGGCGCCATCCGCGCGTCGTTGTTCCGGGCGAGAAGTTCAAGGCGGCGGGAACGTGGATCAGGCCGGCGGCGACGGTGCGGCTCCGGCCCTTCACTCTCGAAAGCCTGGAAGCGTACTTCGCGCATCACCAGGAACGCAGGGGGGCCAGCGCCGATCTCGCGGTCCCGGATCCCGCTGAAAGCGCGGCGCTTGCCCTCGCCAATCTTTCGTTGCTCTTGCCGGCCGTCATCGTAGCGGATGCACGCGCCAATGCGCTTCTGCGCCTGCCCGTTCTTACGGTGGACGCCGAAGATGTGTTTGCTTTTCGCGACCGGGAAGCAAAGTCGCTGAAGCTCGTGTCGCGCGCCTTCGTGCCTCTTGAGGGCGTCGAGCAGGCCGAATTTGCCGTCTTCCGCGGCGGCGATGGCTTCCGGGATCAGATCGCGGTTCTCGTGTCCAATCCTTCGCCTTCCCGCCCGGTTCTCACGCGCATCCACTCCGCCTGCCTAACCGGAGATCTGTTCGGCAGCCTGAAGTGCGATTGCGGCGAGCAATTGCGAGGCTCTGTCAGGGCCATGAGCGAGCAGGGAGGGGGCGTTGTGCTCTATCTCGATCAGGAGGGGCGCGGCAACGGGATCGCCAACAAGATCCGCGCCTACCGGCTCCAGGATCAGGGCTTCGATACCTACGACGCAGATGAGCTGCTGGGCTTCGGCCAGGATCAACGGCGCTTCGACTTCGCGGCGGAGATGCTGAAGCAACTGGGGTTTACTTCGGTGCGTCTCATGACCAACAACCCGCGAAAGATCGAGGCTCTGCGCGAGGCAGGGCTTGAAGTTGTCTCGACCCACCGCGTGCTGACGCGGCCGACTGTGCATAACGAGAAGTATCTTGCCGCAAAGCGTGACAAGGGCGGTCACCTGCTGGGTGACGAGACGATGGATGAGGCCGGCGCGCGGCGGCCTGTCGCCTTCGCCGGCGACTCGGCCTTAAGAGACAGGCAACATTCCTTGGAATGTATCGCCGGACTTTGACGGTAAGCCTGTTTCGTCCGCGAACTTCTGTAAACAAACCTCCCAAACCCGGACACGGGCCGATGGCGTCCGGTTCAATTTGCGAACCATATCAAGGCGCCATCCCCGAAAGACGCGCTCGCGCTGTTTTTCGGGGATACGTACGGGATAGGCGTGGACATGGGCGTATTTTAACGGCGCGCTGCCGCACGGCGCGCAATTTGAGCCCCACGGCGCGCCGCCACAATCAGCTGTGATCGCCTCTCACGAAGCCCGGCGATCCTGGCGGCGAGAATCTTGTATTTTCCTTCCAGTGGCCGCCAACGCCCTTATGCGCCATCTCAATTCGTCATGCAAACATGGCGAGCCGCCGGGCCTATCCCAACGGCGCGGCGAGCAAAGTCCTTAATGTCGACAAACTTTCATCGCTTGGTCTGAGGTGTAGAGCAGCGCTCGGGAAGAGACGTACTCAACCTGCTATTAATATTGCGAGTATCTGAAAAGGTTAAATGTGACTTGTTTTTTCAAAAATAAACGAGTGCGTCGTCTGATGCGGAGGAGCCCTTCAATCCCGGCTGGAAACCGAAATGGGCAAAGACAAGACGCAAAATAGTTCCGTCTTATTGTAGGAGGTCGCAGCGGATGCAAGAGTTCCCTGAGCGAGGGTATTCATCGTGGATGGTTCTAACCACCCATCCCCATCGAGAAGGCTTCGCAATCCAAAATCTTAAGCAGCAAGACTACCTCGCTTATTGCCCCATGCTTGTGAAGCATATCAAGCACGCGCGCCGGACATACGACGCGCATCGTCCGCTCTTTCCGGGTTACATTTTCATGGAGCGCCGCGAGTTGGCGCAACAGTGGAGACCGGTTCTCGGCACTCCGGGCATTCGTTCGGTCCTGCGAAATGGGGAGGCGCCTGCAACCTTGCCGGCCGGCTTTGTCGAAAGCCTGAAAGCGCGAGAGGTTAACGGCGCAATCCGGAAACCGGAGACGCACTTTGCGCCGGGCCAGGCCGTCGCCATCAGCGGCGGCATCTTAGACGGCTTTATCGGCAAAATTCTCCATCTTCAGGATCGCGACCGCGTCCTCGTTCTTCTCGATCTCCTCAATCGCCAAACGAAAGTGCAAATCGACGCCAAGAAGCTACGATTGGCGTAACGATGTTTTCGCGGCAACCGCCGGCGCGGATGATCTTTAGGTGATTAGCTGGACCGTATTCGCGATTAAGAATAGAATGACTAGGCGCGATGCGCAAAAGGAACAAGAATACGCCCGATGATTTCAGACAAGAGGGGCGAGGGAAACCACCGATACTCAACGCCTCGTCATAGAAAACTCATTCTTCGATACTTTCACGGCCGGAGTTTCGGTATACGAAAAACAAAATAACGAGCAGAGGAATGAGATAGAGCACTAGAATGATGGCTGTCATAAAGGCCTTCATGGCTCCAATGAGACCTTCCCGAATTCGAGGCGCATGCCTAGCTGGCGGCTTGGGGGCAAATTTCTCTGAGGATAATATCAGTCTCATTGCGTAAACCCAAGCTTTCTATATTCGCAACCGCCAACATCGCCGAGCGAGTGAACACCGGCGCTGCTGCATCGCCCAAGATTACGCATTCGCAGCGCAACGCTGATCGCGATGTTCACCCAGGCTGCGATCCGGATATCCTGTGGAGCTAAAAGGTTAGTATCGACTATCAAGGCGCCCTTTTAGGAATCTGCTTGTCTAAGGGCAGGCTTTTCGAATGACGGCGAGCGCCTTGCTTCGATACTATTATCGTGACCCATATAGGGCGCTATCTGCCCCGCCAACCTGCCCGAGTATCGCTGGAGCCACGATCTGCTCGGCCGCTCTATAAGGCGGTAAATCAGGATGCTCGCGCCAACAGACGCCGCGATATAAAATAGATACTGCGCTGAATTTGCGTTTCCACCAAACCGGAGGAATACGTCCCAAGCAGGGGCATGGATCAGATAAAGTGAGTAGCTCGCCTCTCCAAGGAGAAGCGCGAATGGCATTGAGAGTATTTTCTTGAACGTGCCCGTGCATAGAGCTAAACCAAGAATATTCAATCCAAAGAATGGGATAAGGAAAGCGCCCTCAAGAGGCGCATACTTTATATGTTTTCCGGTACAGACGATTGTTAACCATCCCGCGGTTCCACAAATTAGAAGCAAATAGCTGCCTTGATAGTTTTGACCGATCAGTCGCCGATAGATTTGCGCCAGGACAATGCCAATCGCAAATTCAGGCAGGCGTAAAATAGGGTTACAGCTTATTGCTACGTTTATCCATTGTGGAATGGGGGCCATCGCACAAGAGATTAGTAGCGGCGGCAGTATAGCAACGGCAGTGAGAAGGCCAATTAATGTGATGTCTCCGGCGAGTGTCCGGGATCGGCCCTTTGAATGAACCAGCCGAAGCAACAGGACCGGAAAAAAAACATAGAAAAAAGCTTCGGTGGCGATGGACCAGGTCGGGAAATTTAAGGCTGTTGGAATTGGAAGCCACGCGGAAACCATCGTAATCTGCGCACCGAGTGTTAGTCCAGTCGTGAGGCTGCCGAGCAACATTCCATGGTTGATAATCCGAACGAAGAGTAGGCGCGGGAAGTCTATAAGCAAGGCCAATATATACACGGGATAGATCCGGGCTACGCGGGCCAGCCAAAAGCGTACTATAGCTCTACGGTTCGAAAGCGATGGGTAAACAATGGTGAGTATAAAACCGGAAAGTACAAAAAAAAATCCGACTGCAGTAAAGCCGAGGTTCAGGATGCCGGAGACAAATGCTCCTAGCCAAGTGTCGTCTGGAGGGCGTGGCGAAGTGTGGTACAAGACGACAAGCAACGCAGCTCCAAAGCGGACAGAAGTAAGTGGCCCGATATTATTTTGCTGATTGCATTTCGACATATTCGAAGTAAGGCTTTCGCGCCGGGAATAGAATGTGAACGATGCCTGCATTCTCATATTCCCATATTCCGCCCAAATTTACGGGCTAAACCTTCGTCTGAGGCTAGCGGCTATATGGCGGGTTTGGCGAAGCCCTCAGCCAAACCCCTCTTAGCGAAGGGGCGCTGCCTTGGCGAAAGACGATGAACAA
The DNA here is from genome assembly GCA_963766815.1 of uncultured Alphaproteobacteria bacterium. Lineage (GTDB taxonomy): Bacteria > Pseudomonadota > Alphaproteobacteria > Rhizobiales > Rhodomicrobiaceae > Rhodomicrobium. The sequence goes on from CAVYBZ010000032.1 coordinate 72,269, forward strand.
ATTTATTGCGAAATTCGCGAAGAAAGCGATAGCGATCCCGGCAAGTTTTGCGAGCAGCGGTGAAGAGACAATCGCTAGCGCCCCTACAGTAACGCCTACATTTATCGCAAGGCCGCCCAGCGATGCAATAAAGAAGCGTTTAAACCCTCGCGCCGTCAATTTTTCACCGAATACAAATGGAGCCGTCAAAGTATAATTTAATAGCGCCGCTGCACAGAAGCTTAAACTGGCCGCGATCGGTACGAGCATTCCAAGCTTCTGAAGAACTGCAAATCCCGCCGCATCGACAACGGCGGCTGCTCCTCCTGTAACGGCGTAGCGAGAAAGTTTGGCAAAAATATCTTGCATAGTGCGTTATTCCCAGGTGAGAAACGGCGAAAACACGGGTGAATTAAAGCGCTCGAAAGTACTCCAACCGTATATCGGTTTGCGTGACCGTATCATGCATCTGGCGCCGGCGCGCGACGCGGCTAACCCGTCTCGCTCGACACGATCCCCTATGTACATCGTTCTAGCCGCCGTCGCTCCCGCCCGCGTCATAAGTTCCTGCAGTCCTTTCGGGTGCGGTTTGAGCCGGCCAACTCCCTCATCCGTTGCACAAAGAGTTAGATGCGCCTCAAGGCCAAGCGCGAGCAGTTTCTCATGAGCCGGATAGTCGGAAAGAATGCCGATGGTCCTTCCGGCTTTTTTGAGACCGGTGAAGAGTCTACGGAGCCCCGGATAGCGGCAAGCCGCCAGATGGCGAAGAGGTCTGCGTTCTATCCACTCCTCCACGGCAGAGATAACACGTTCTCTGTTGCAACCAACACGGGAGGCGGTTTCTGAAATGGACCTCATGTAAAAATCCTCGGCTTCTTCTTCTGCTAGCCGTTCGCGAAGCCGTCTATATGTTCGGATAATCGATATTATCTGTGGATCGCGCTTGTAAGCCACCTCAGCAATCATCTCAGCGATCATCCGCAATCTTAACGAATGTTGATCGTAAAGTGTGCCGTCAACATCGAAGGCGACTAGGTCCACGTCGCTCCAGTCTACTAACGCGCCGTTTTCGTTCGCCATGTTGACAACCATCAGTCCACAAGTATGTAGCGCTGTTGAGTCAAAGCTTCTAAGGAGGGCACATTTACGAATGTCAGCGCCAGGAAGAAAATACCCAGAAGGGAGACTAGAACCATTAGCCTCCGCTCGCGAAAAAGCTTCTCGGGCTTTTGCGCAGAGGAGTTTGGTTGCATCGCCATCGCCAGGTATTGAGCGAAGAGAGCCGTCACCAAGGGCATCAGCAATATGTATTCGACGCGATACTTGATTAAAAAAACCGCAAGGAAGAAACTTGAAAGCATCGCGTAGACGAAGCAGGATACAGTCAGTGACCCTTCAGCATAACCAGAAAAACTAGCCCGATACCGCGACAAAAGCTCTATACCGTGCGAAGCAGTAATTTCGCGGTATTCTGAAAGACGCTTAACGCCCATCAGGAAGGCTCCCCCGAGCCAGTACGATAGTATAATCGACGCCGGCGGGAGAGAGGCGCCGTCGATCATTGTCCAGCCGATCACGAGACGGATGGGATTATTGATGGATTCCGAGATCACGTCCAAATATGGCATATCCTTCGCGCGAAGTGGGGGAACATTGTACACCACCCCCTGCAAAGCGAAGATACAACAAGCCAAAAACATGGTAATATTCGCTAAATAGGCGCAACAAAGACCGCAACAAACTAGCACTGTCCATTCGAGCCATATTATCTCGCCCCGCAATTCCCGTAGGACAGCGGCTCTTTGCGATTTCATAGGATGGAATCTATCGAAATCGCGATCAAGCCATTCGTTAATCACATAATTGGCCGATGCGATCGAAACTGCGCCAAGAAGACCCAAGACTATCGTGAGTCCCGGTGATGTATTGTGGACGCCACGCAGAAGGTAGGCGAAAACCACGCCTGGGACGATGAAAATGTGCTTCGTGCTGTGATCCAGACGAGCAATGGCGATGTAGTCGCCTAATCTTGCTGCATGCCGTTTCGAACCGATTCCATCGCCGGCAATATATCCATCCATCTAAGCTTCCTCTCAAGTAGCCGAAATGCGGCGCATGCCCTTGATATTTGTTTGCTTTACTTATGTGACAACTATTGTGTTCTTTAAGTATATTGGCGTTCTGATCGATCGGCGCCGCGCATGGCCGTCATTATTGCTCGATTATAAAGGTTGTATTCAGCCGCCGCTGAACTTCCGCCTGATCGATTGGAGGGCCATAGGCAACTAACAGTCATTGTCTTACAGTTGAAGGACAGATGTAAAACGAATAACCAGAGTCGGTTTGAAAGATTGCGTCCAGTAGACCGCTTCGAGGGGTTGCTTGCGAAAATGCGCAATTGCCCGATGCCAAGGCTCGCGAGCTATGTGGTATGAGGTTTACAAGGCGGCTTTGATCTACCCGTTCGCAATCTTCCGTGGTTACAGCTTGATCGCTAGGCGCTCCGCCAAAATTCGTCCTAGGGTAAAGCATCCAAAAAAATCCAGGTCCTTTACAAAATGCGACGCCTTCGGTTTGAAGCTTCTCTACCGCGCTGGCGGCGCTTTCCGGAGTGGATTGGTACTTCCAGATGCTGTACAGATCTCTAGCGTCTCCCTGGACTAAGCCGATGACTGCGGTAGCCGCAGAGAAAACAACAATAGAGTTAGAAATGATTGTCTCGCGGGCGTTTGAGTATTTCGCCTATATCAACGAACACCAACCGATATAAAATAGCGGAAAATAAAGGCAGGATATTGTAGTAGGTCGTGGGGACCCTGATAGCGTAAAACCAAATTAAAGGCAGCATGAGAATCAAGCGAGGCTGTTTCCAACATGTCAGCATGAAGGCACACAAGAAAGAGATTCCAATCAGAGGAAAAAAGTCACTTCTAATATAATAGGTCAAAAAATCTCCATCACCTCGAGAAGCAAAGAACCGCCCCTGCGCCAAGAGGCCGTTGATTAAATCTGCGACTGGGAATGGATAAACGATTAGCAGCACAGCATTCGTAAGAACACCAACTCCTAGAAGTTTGATACTGCTCTCACGCAAATCGAGCCAGTTTTTATAGTCAAGCGTTAGTAAGAAAAAAGCTGAATACAATATAAAAGCTGATGGATGAGTCCATGCTAGCAAGCTTACGGCAATAGCTAATACGTAATAAGCCATGACTGAAAGAGAATATTCCGCCATAATAATCAGAAAGACGGCAAGAACCTCAGGTCGAAAGCCTTGCTTAATTTGTATGGCAGCCACTATTAGTAGTAGGAGGAGCCCGAATTTCATATTTTTTGTGTTACGCACCGCCATTATAATCGCAATCAATGTCAATGCGATTATGATAGATATTGCGAGGAAGTTTCCTAGATTGTCACAACGAAAATTTAGAAACGAAATTACGGCAGGTTGAACTATGCCGTGCCAGATATATCGTGAGTTTCCGCTCGGATCGATATCGAAAAGGCCCGTCTTGAATAGGCCTTGAGAGCACTTGCTAATCGAAACAGAGGCAAATAAAACGCTATCGCCCGCCGGTGCTGGAAGCTGGAAATATATATATATGATAAATCTAACAATTAACGCTGACAGGCCCGTCAGAAGCAGCAGGAGGATTGGTATGTGTAACCGTTTACTCATCTTGGGCCTCGAAAGCGCACCGTTTGTAAATGTTAACGAACGCTCTATGACTAGTAACCCGGGCTACAGACGCAAAGCAGGGTCCACATGTGGGCGAAGCTGTCCGGCTTGGCGATGGAAGTCTATCGTAAGGCGTTAAGGCGCAAAAATACTTCCGGAGATCTTGTTGATGACTTTTATGCCGAGCGAAATTTGGCTCTCCACATACCGAAATTCTCTGTCATAGCTCCGCAAGTGTGGAATTGCATTCAGCCCCGGAACGTTCCAAGGACTTGGCAAAAGCTCTCCGGCGGATGGCGGCTATCGCGTTTCCTAACTTGGCGGTCATTCTGTTATTGCGAAGCGCAGGCGACAATAGGGCTGAGAGCGGCAGCACAGTGATGGAGACCCATAGGCCCATTTTGAGAATGAGCATGGGCGCCGAGAGGTTTGCAATGGGCGCTAACTGAAAGGCGACTAAGCGCCCCCAGGCCATTGTCGCCAGTGAAATTGCGAGAACGGAAACAGTATAACGGACAAACCTAATCCCAAGATATCGCTGGAGTAGCAAAGGCAGCTGAATTCCAATCGCAAGGACCTCTGCGATCGCCAGCGAGAAGGCTATGCCCGCCGAACTGTACTGCTGCGCCAAAAGCATGCCCAGGAGCATCGCGAGCACTGTTTGTGTCGCCTGACTGATCGTCAACGGTTTCGGTAGGTCGGCCAAATTAGCGAGTTGAACGAGGGGTATCGCTGGCGCAGCGAACAACGCTGGAACGGCCAGCCACAAAAGCGTGGCCTCATCGACGAAGCCTGCCTTGCCCGTCCAGAGCTCAATGAATGGACGGCCAAAGGTTAGAAGGCCGGGCGACGATGATTCCGCTCACAACTCCGACGATGCGGCCAATCATTTGGATGCCGCGCCTGATCTCATCGGTGTTGCCGGTATGAACGTGGACAGCTAATTCGACGCCGGCCGATGTTGAGAGGAGCGCCACGAAAGTGCGGCAGAAGTTCACGAGCGTGCGATGAACCGCAAAAGTTATAACTGCCGCGCCGCTTAGGCCCAGAAAGCCCAAGATCAGGATGGGAGCTTGAACCCAGAGCTGGGGCATGATGTAGCTGGCCGCATACCAGCGCAAGGCGAGGCTCACTTCTGTCAGTTCATCCGCTGTTGGCAGCTGCGGACCAAGCCGAAGGCGCGGATACCGGGCACGTAAATCGACCAGAAACACGCCCCAACCGAATAACGCCTCTGCACCGATATAGACCGGCGCAAGCGTGGCCGCCGCAGCCCCGCACACTGCCGCCACGATGAGGGACACGATGATGCAAAAAGACGAAAAGTTGTCGATAAGGGTTCCGCGTGCGAACTCCCCCCTTCCTCGATAGATCTGGCTGATGGAGCTTCTCGTCGAACGCAGAATCTGGGCAAGCCCCAACAGGAGCAGGACCAGCGCCGCCTCGTTAAGCTTTAGATCCTGGGTGATAATGAAGGGTGTGCGCCACTGCAATGCCGCCAATCCGAGGAGAATGACAAGCATCGCAAGTCCGATGCAGCTATAGATGAAGGCGCCCACGCGAATGAGGCGCCCGAAGGCTATCTCGTCCTTGAGCGTGAACGCCTTATGCAGCCGGTTGCCAAGGAAAATCACAAAACCAAGGTCCGCCAATCCCAGCAGGGAGGTGCAGGCGATGATCATCATCCAGTCCGCATAGAGAGCCGTGGGCCAGACGCGGAGAAAAATAGCGGCCAGTACGAAGCGATCGGCGAACGATACCGCAAGGCTCAGCAACTGGCTGAAGAAATTACGAGCGATCGCGCCGTGCATCCGCCTGCGTGCCTGAGCAGGCCCCTGCCGTTCGCCCGCCTTTTCTTGGGCGGCTGCGTACTCTTCGCCATTAGGCATTAGCTACAAATTCCTCCAGCCATGGCTGAAAGCGATCACGGAATTTCGACCATCGAAAGTGCTGTCGCCAGCGCTCGACGCCGGCTTCTCCCATGGTTTGGCAGAGGTCTGCCGATCGAAGTACTTGGATCAGGCGTTCGCTTAGGTCTGCTTTTCGGTCCAAGTCCACATTGAAACCGGTTTGTCCATGAAGATTGACTTCAGATGCTGCGTCGTGCGTCGACGCGATAATCGGCACGCCGTATCTCATCGCCTCCACATAGACGAGCCCGAAACCTTCCCCTCGGCTTGGCATTGCAAAGACATGAGCTTGTTCCCAGAGCCTTGGCATCTCATTCTCGGGCACAAAGCCCATGACATTGATGTTAGCCCTGACGGAGGACTTATGGACCAGCTCCTGCATTGCCTTTAGTCCGGGGCCGCCGCCAGCAATGACAAGCTGTGCGTCAGGAACTGCTTTGGTCACTTCGCTCCAAGCCTTTATAAGTTCTTGATGACCCTTATAAGTGTCTTCTTGGTCGAGCCGGCTCAGGATCAACGCAGTAGGACGCCCATTGAAGTGAGCCCGCCGGTCAGCTTCATCATCTTCTTCGGTGCCGAGCCAACAGACGCGAGCCTGGTCAGCCGGGCCGTGCAACTCCTGATGAATCCTGAGAGTATAGTGCGAATTGACGAGAAGCCTGTCCGCGGCCCGAAGGACCTGCAGGTTTCCTCTAGACAGCCGGCGCCACACCTCGACGCCATGCATCCAAACCGCGAAGGGGCGTAGCTTGCGCAGCCCTAAACGGAGATGGGCTCCGGCGACTCCTGCGGCGCCGTAAATGAAGTGACCGCGCGCGGCGGTTTCAGCGAGACACCTGACGACGAACCGCAGCTTGTCGCCACGTGAAATGGCAGCGGAGCGGCCTGCGACCAAAGGCGCCGACGCGTCGAGTAGCGATAACATCTTCACGTCCGCGCCAGCCTCTATGAGGGCGCGGGCCGTCAAACGCGCTACACGGGCGATGCCACCCTGCCCCCCATCCAAAGCCGCAGCGCCGAGAAAGACACGTCTTTTTTCCAGCGCCGATCTTGTCGCTGGCGTCGAAACGTGTGATTGCGTGACCCGCAATGTGGCCGGCCCGATCATTCGATGCCTCTCAATTACCTATAGCGCGTGTCAGACGGTTCTGTACGCGGCTCCTGAAGCTCTATTTGCTTTCGCATTTCAAACAGCAAGCAACTTTGGCTTTCATGCAGTTGTGTTCGTTGCTGCTCAGTAATACCGCAGTGGTATTCCCGCGGAGGAGCATGTGAATTAATCGGGGCTGGGCTCCGCCGACGTTGTCATAGCCGCGCTTGACGCAAGAGTGTCCGGTTTAAATCTTCAATGAAATCAACGACAGGCATGTTATGCACAATTTTTGCGGTAATCGCGGCCAGGCCCCCTCTCCCATCGCATCCGCTTGCGGATGCGATAACTTTTGCTGGGAGAGGGCCGGGGTGAAGGGTAAAGCGCCTTACAATTCAGGTGGTTACCCCTCAACCTGTCCTTCTCCCATCAAACACGCCTTGGCGTGCTTGCAACTCAGAGTTATCGCGTTTGCAAGCAAACGCGATGCGGAGAAGGAACCCTGTGGCGCCCTCTCGCAAAAAAGAGGCCTTTTTCTCACGCCGTTGATTTGCCGCCAAATTTAAACCGGACACTATTGGGTCAAGCCCGGCCACACGAAAGGGGCATGCGATTTTTCACACGCTCGAAGGCGGCAATCCAGTAATCGTGAAGTCTTTTCAATGATATGGTGCTACGATTACTGAGTCCCCACTTTCATGGGGATACGGTGCGGCAACTTGCCTGCTTCAACTGCCGGATTTCGGTATGCGCTTACGGATGTGCTTCGCTGCGGCGGTACGCTGCTCGTCTTGCAGCGATTACGAAGAGGTTTGCGGCGAGACGAGAATTGCGAAGGACGCGCCTAAGAACCGGATACCCATAATATTTTACGTCTGCGACGGCGAAGCCCCGCTCCGATAACCCGGCTTCAACACTTGAAAACTTGGGACAATGCCTGACATGCCTTAGATAGCGTGGCCGGCCTGTGAGGGCAAAACAGGCACGTTCCGCCCTCCGGTATGGGCTTGCGCCATTTGGCAAAGAGAAGAGCAAGGCGCCTTCTGGAGACAGCGCATCGGCTAGCCAATCAATCATGGACCAATAATCAGGCAAATACTCGAGAACGCTTGAGCAGAGCACAAGGTCGAATTTTTGGCCGCCAAGCAGGCCGGGGTCGCCAAGCGAGCCATGCGCCAAAGTGACTTTGGCGCGCCTTTCCCTTGCGATGCGCTGATTTGCGATCTCGATCATTGCAGGGCTTGCATCGAACGCGAAGACTGAATTGCTATACTCGGCGGCCACGCAAGCAAGAACCCCGCTTCCACAACCAGCGTCGAGCGTCGCCCCTGACGGGTTTGCATAGCGGGCGATCAAACCGCGCCATGCATCGAGTTGCTCCCCAAACGATGAGGATACATCATAACGCGAATCAAATCTCTGGGCGATTAAGGAATGCCATGAAACGGCGTCCATTCGCGGCTCCTTAAAGTGTTCGGACCTTGATGTTTGGGCCAGCTCGCCTGCGGGAAGACTCCGGCATCAGAACGCGCTCGATCAAGCTGCATCCTAGCCCTATCACCAGGGCAGCAGCAGTAGGGCCCATAACATCGATGCTATACGCCCCGGAGACATGCAAACCCATGTTCACCCCGAGGAACAGCACGGGCATGTAAATCCATGCTTCCCTGTTCATGACATTGAGGGCGAAGCGAGACATCACTGTGAGGATGACTCCGAAGGGAATCATCAACAGCGGTATTCCACCCCACCCGAAGTTCCAATAGGCTTCGGCAAATATCCCGGCGCCAACTATGTCCCCGGTGACACCCGTGATCTCAGCCGCCAGATCCCCGCCCGGGTTGAATATTGGCTTTTCGGGCCAAAGCATTCTTGGCACTAAGATGGCAAATGCGCCGCCTAGCGAGTTCCCGGGATAGCCCCGATCGTAGCGGTCGATAACATAGGCGGCAACATTCGTATAAGACAATCGAGCCAGATAGAATTGCACCTCATCGTCAGGAATAAGCTTACTGGCAGGATCGAAGAAAGACATAAGTATCTGCCAGCGCTGAGTAAGAGTTCCGGCAGTATTGCTCCGAAATTGCAGGGCCTGGATCGTTCGCGCGTAACCCACGAGCGGTTGCAGGATGGAAAATGAGAGCGCAAACGCCGCGATGATCACTGCGACGCGCGGCATAGTGATGCCAGAACGCAAAACTCCCAACGTGAGAACCACCAGCGGATAGAGCACTGAGGTTTTGTTGAACATCAGGAGGCCCATCAACATTTCAAATACGATGATCCCAAGAACGGCTGGAAAATACCGGGGCGCACGGGAGAGGCTCCAAACTGTGAGCAGATAGAACCCAACCAGGTTTGAATTGGCGATTTGAACAACGGCGCCTGGCAGAACAATGCTCGTCCATCCCATTAGGTTCGGGAATATCAAGAGATATTTCAGGGTCTCGCCGATGGCCAGAAAGGCGAGACCAATCCGCAGGGTAGCGCTTTCCCTCGTCTGAGTGCTAGACGCGACGGCTGGTGGACTGCCCCGCTCCCCAAACGCCTTATCGACGACCGTACTTGTCGCCAGAACGACGAGTACCGACCAGGCTACGATCTCATTGAGCTTTCGTATGTGCCCGGCTGCGAAGGCGAATGTCGCTTCCATATAGAGCCGCGTCGCCTCGGAAGCGAACAACGGAATCAGCGACCCTATTCCGAAATAGATTATGGTTGCTACACGGAACCAGAAGAGTGCAGTCCACAACCCATCTCTGACATTCCGGGCGACGTGCCAGGCGCCAGCCCCCATGATGGCGATGAGCCCGATCGGCCCAATAACATTGAACGTCGCCGTCATGTCGGAGTTTGCGATAAGGTCATCGGCTTCATACATGAAGACGAGCGCGCACAATCCCACCAGTTCCCACGCCGGGGACGCCAAGCCAGGGACCAGGAGTTTCTTTGCAGGCGGATACACGAACTGTGCTCTGACGGTCATTGCTTAGGTTTGCGCGAGGCTTCGACCCGGCTATCAAAAACCTGTCTGCGATCTATCAATAGAGAATTTCGAATAATTACTTTCATTTGACGCCTCCTCTGTCCCGTCCCAGCTCGTCGCTAAGGCGTCGAAGGGAGCTCCGTCGTCTTCGCAGCCTGCTCCGCCGGCTCATGGAACGTCCCTAGGCAAGCGCGCTGGCCTCGATCCGGGCGCGGCCGCACGGTCCGAAAGACTTCAGCAGCGGCGCCCGGTCTTTCCTCGCCAGCACAAAATTCCTCATTCTGTAGTCTTCAAGGCCAATGGCGTAGCGCGGGATTTGGACGAAGCCGATGGGCGTGGCCAAGAGCACGGAGTATCCATAATCGCCAGCAATGTCGAAAAGCTCGCTCATCCTTCTGCCGAGCGGAATCCAGGTGCTGTTGTACTCGAGTTGAATGGCGCCGAACCGTTGACTACGGAGGCTCTGGCCCGCCCCCTTGAGCATATCGATTTCGGCGCCTTCGATATCGGCCTTCACGAGGTCGATGTCTTCGTTCGGGTAACGCCCGGCCAGACTATCGAGCGTGACGGTGGAGACTTCGACCGTGCCGTTTTCCGCCGTTTCAACGAGGCGCCCTGCTCCCGATCGTTCCCCTTTCCCTATCTGAAAGGATGCGGTCCCTGAGCCGCGTGACGCGGCCGCATGGCGAACCTGGACATTAGGATGGTCCCGAAAGCGTTCTGAAATGAACGCTGCATTGCTTGCGTCCGCCTCGACGCAGAGGACAGAGGCAGCGCCTCCGGTTTGGGCGAGGACCTCCGCAGTCCAGTCGCCAGCATTGGCGCCGATGTCAAAGGCTCGCCTAAGCTCCTTTTTAAACGCCCGGATCAGGGCGTACTCACCGTTGCGTTTCGGGCAGTCGTAGGCAATGCCTTGAAGCCGGGAGAAGGCGACTTCTCCCTTGTAAGCCAAATCCAAAAGCAATCCTTTGACGAAAATACTCAAAGTCATAGTTGCTCCACGTTGTATTCGAACAATAATTAGTGGATGCCCACGAGTTCTTCGGAGTATCGCCGCCCATACTCTTGCCAAGAGAGATGGCGCCGATCCTCCTCCTTCAGACTGCCGATCCCCGAAGGATCGGCAGCGCGGGCCAGCGTTTCTGCGATTGCCGAGGCGAGTTCATCGGCGTCGCCATGCGGGACGACGCGGATTTGCTGAGCAAGAGCCGGAGTGTACGCCAAATCGGCTCCGCCGGTTCTGTCGGTGCAGACGACTGGCAGCCCGCTTGCCAAGGCTTGCGCTATGACAAGCGCAAATCCGTCCTGCCGCGAGCCTATGACAAACGCGCCGGCAAGCGCGTAATACTCCGTCAAGCGCCATTGCGGCACGGGTTCGTGGTGCACAAACCGTGGGTGGTCGGGGAACGGGACATCACCGAGTCCTCCGACATGAAGAAGCTCGACGCCGTCGAGTTTCTTCACCGCGCTGGCCAGGACATCGCAGCCTTTTTGGAACGTCCAAACCCCGGCAAACACCACTCTTTTTTGTCCATTCGACCCATCATGACGTTGAGGGAACTGATCGAGATCGACGCCATACGGGTTCTTGAACATCTTGGGGGAGAGTGAAGGGTCGCACTCGGCAAAGCTGTCAAGAACGTGCCGAGAGGCGACCGCGATCCGGTCGGCCAGATCGTACCCGGCAAGCTCGCGAGCGACAGCAAAGCCGCTTGGCGCCTCCGCCCCGGGGATGGCGGCGAGAATCTCCCGCTGAGACAGGATGTGCCTGCTTCCCCGTTCGATATAAATCCGGGCGCCGTAGCGGCGGCGTGCATAAACCGCGGCCTCCAGGATCAGGCCGGACATGCCGATGAAGACGTCGCATGGGGCCAGGCGTGCGATCACGGCGCGGTTGAGCGCTTTGAATAAGATCCGCTCCCGAAAGGCTGGACTTCAGCTTGGGCTGCAACCGTTCCCATCCGGCAAGTGGCCACAGCAGGGGCAGAAGCGAAACGTGGCAATGCGCCGGCAGGCCAAACCGCACAGCTCGCCTCTTAGGCACGTAGGAATAGAAACGAACCTCGTGTCCGAGCGCATGGAGTTCCCGCGCCAGATCGAGCACGTGAAAGCGCCCGCCGGTGGCGATCGCGATCCGCAGGGGGCGGTTCATGCCCGATTTACTCGGCATGCTGCCCCGTCCCCGCCCCTTCGGACAACGGATGCTGTTCCCACCTTGGGAAGGAGCTGGACACCTTCCTGATCGCGTCCGCCATGAAGCAAGCGCGATCGGCAGTCGCGTAGCGCGAGGAGAAGCACCGCGCATACCCTCTAGCCGCAATTCGCCTGCGTTCTTCTTCGTTTATGAGCAAGTATCTGATGTGCTTGATAAGCTCGCCGTCGTCGCGAAAGCCGAGGTACTCCGAGCCATCGAGGAAATGAAGGTCGTGTTCGCCGGTCTTTTCGGCAAGCAGCGGCCTTCGCATGGCTGGGATTTCGATGGATCGGGTCGTGATGCGGTCACGGTTGATCTTGCGCAAAAAACACAAGGCGAGTTTCCCGTGATGCATGAGACGCGAGTAATCAAGGGCGTAGCCTGGTTGACCCACACGGATGCGATTGTGACCTATCGCAGACCAGTCCCTGCCATGTCTGCTCGCGGGATTGCCATAGATGGCGATTGAGAAGCCCTCCGCCGCGAGCCGCTTGAGGCTCTGGAACCGCTCCTTCTCAAAGGTGCCAACGAATACGAGGTCGAAACGCTCATAATCCTCCCCCACCTCCTCACGGGACATTGGGCGGTGGAGAGCGGGATCGAATGCGTTACCGGCCAGGACCGGATTGCGAACTCCGCGCGCTTTCAGTTCCGGGACGTTAAATCTTTTCGTCGTGAAGAAAACGTCCCACTCAGGGAAAGTCAGCCGGACAGGCCAGCTGAGGTTGTGCGCCGCAACGATATCATCGGGCGAGTAGTATACGAGCGCCGGATCGCAGATGCTGCGAATGCGCAACAGAGTGGCCTTATTGACGACGCGGCTGTTGTCGACGAACACCACGTCCGGCCTCTCTGCGTCGACCGCAGCGATGAGGCGCTCATTCTCCCGATGCACATCGGATGGCCACCGGATTTTCCAGCGCAGGCGCACGATGAGGTTTCGCACAGGCTCCAGGTCCGAGCCCGAATTGTGAGCGACAGCGTTGATCCCTGGATGCCGCTGGAACGCCTCGAAGCGCTGGCGAGCCGTGCTGCCATCCCAAAGAGACCCGTGATAGAGCAGTTTCACTGTCCGGCCTCAATACGGCTGCTTAACTTCAGAGCCGCTTTTCCAGAACGAGAACGACCACGGGGTCCATGGGAATGGATTGGCAGTAGACTGCGTTGAGGGTCTTGCCGATCATGTCGCGGGCGATGTAGCGAAGGTCCCGGACGATCCGCTTCGGAAAGCGCCCCCTGATTCTGAACTGGGCGGCATAACGTATGACGTCGCAGTCCAGCCCGCGGGTCAGGCGCTCGATGACGCCTTTTGAAAGCGCAGATTTGTGCGTCGGGTCTCCGTATTGTGGAACCAGCCCGAATGGGCTTTGTGCATTCGGGAAACGAAGCAAGAGCTTACCGCCAGGCTTTAGCATCCTAACGCAGGACCGTATCCGCTTCGCCACCAGTTCTTGAGGGAAGTGCTCGAACACGTCGAATGAAACGATCGAGTCGAAACAGGCCTGGTGGGCCGCACAGATGGTCTCGATTTCGGCTGGCAGGAGCGAAACTCCCGCTTTCTCTGCCGCCGCGAGCATCTCTGGAATAATCTCGGTTCCGAAGGCACGAGCGCCCTTGCTGCCAGCCCATGCCAGAAAGTTTCCGTTGCCGAAGCCAATCTCCAACACATCTGCGCCGGATATCGCGATGCCTCGCATTTCTCCCGAGAAGTATTCAGCGTCTTCCTCAGAGAAAGTGAACGGCCGCGTCCAATTCTTCCAGTCAACGTAGCCCTCATAAGCAGGCGAGTCGCTTGTCTCGATCGTCAGATTGCTTTGGAGCATTTGCCGCCTACTCGTCATTCTCCGCCGGAGCTTGTCTCAAGCGAAGTCTTATACCAAGCCCCCTCACCCTGTCCCTCTCTCGCGAGGGGAGAGGGGACGCCATCTCAGCGGCCGTAGCCTGCTCCCTCTCCCCCATCGCGATTGCTTGCAATCGCGATAACTGTGAGTAGCAAGCACGCCTAGGCGTGCTTGCTGGGAGAGGGCTGGGGTGAGGGGGAAAACTTTCGGCCGTTGTTGCGCCAATGAGAATCAACCCGGCCCATCGCTCACGACAAACGAGCCAACTGCTGCCTGACGCCTTCAAGGCATTCCTGGAAGCTCCAGCCGGAGATGATCTCCCGGCTGCGATTGGACATGGCCTTACGAAGAGAGCCATCGGCAATAATAGGGCGAAGGGCGGCGGCAAGCCCGACGATATCGCACGCAGGGAAACTGTGACCGTTCTCGCCCTCGCGCAAAAGATCAGGGACACAGCCGACTTCGGACGCGGCGACAATCGGCAAGCCCGCGCACATGGCTTCGTTTACAATCAGGCCCCAAGGTTCATCCTCCGAGGGAAGGACGAAGACATCGCAGGCGCCGAAAATGCGCGGGAGATCCCGCTGATTCACGAAGCCGGGGAAGACAGTCCCGGCGGGCCCATCAGCCGCCGCCATCGCTTTCAATTCGCTGTCCATTTCGCCCGAGCCGGCCATAACGAGATCGAATTCGAGGCCTTCTGCAACGAGGATCCGGGCCGCCCGCATAAGGTCATCCGGATGCTTTCGCCGTTGAAATTTGGAAGCATAGAGCACAGCTGGGCGGTCTGGCGATATGCTAAGCCCTTCACGCACCTCAAGCCGTTCCGCGGGCGTCAGCATCGAGGCTCGCATGAAGCGGGCGTTGTCGACCGTGTAGGGCACGAGGCTTATCTTTTCGGCTGGCGCGCCCATGGCCAAGTAGAAATCGCGGTTTGCCGAACCGATGGCAAGAAAACCTTCACAGGCCTGGTATACGGCTCCGAGCAAGGGCCGCCGGAGGGCGGACTTAATCGCAGACCTTTGCAGCCCCAAATGGGTCTCACAGCGCATCAGAACCGGGATTCCGATCGACTTGGCGGCGGCGAGCGCAATATGATTGGCGGCGTAGTTATGACCGTGCAGCCAAAGCGCGTCGAACTCGCCTGTCCGGACCGTGCGCCAGATATCCGGCGCTATCGCTGAGAAAATCCCTCAGGAACTCGCGCTGACGCCGCATTCTTGACGAACCGGTGGTCATAGCCAGCCAGGAGATCGATATCCCACTTCACCACGCGGCCGAATCCATGATCCTGCGCCCCGCGGATACTGCAATCCGATAGGTAAAGCGCCGTAACTTCAATATCGCTCGAAGCGCTGAGATAGGCGTACAGCGGCGCGAAATACTGGATCGGATGGCTGTTGAGCACTGCGATCCGCTTCTTGCTTGCCATGTCAGCGCGGTCCACGCAGCACGAGATTATCGTTGGCTACCGGCGCCGATCGGAGGTATGGCGCGCTTGCGAGAAGACCGGCCAGCATGCGGCGAGTTTTGGCGACGGCGTCGCTTTCGGCAATGATCTTCTCAACGTAGCGCCTGGCGCCAGAGACTTAGCTTCAGCCTTTCTTCTGCGTTCATCTTCTGGATATTCCGGATCGCTGCAGCATGCTTTTGAGGATCGCCAAGCGGAAAACTCCAACCCGCGCCATGACGTTCCAGATCCTGCCAGGGTGTTTTGTCGCTGATGATCACTGGCAGGCCGGCGGCGAGCGCATCGATGATGGCATGCCCGAAATTCTCTCCTTCCGTTGGCAGCACGAACGCGTCGTAGGTGGGGAGTATTGTTGCAACATCGGCGTTGGGTATTGCGCCTTTGTACGATACAGCGGCGTCTTCCGGCAAAGACTAAATCTGCTTCTGGCAGGCTTGCCAATACGCCTCATCGGTCACTGGCCCATAGATGTCGAGCGTGACAGGCTCTCCAAGGATCTGAATGACGTCGAGGGCGTAATGCAGGTTTTTCTTCCGGTCGATCCTGCTGAGAAAAACCAGCCGCAGAGGTTGCTGCGCGCGTGAGGAGAAATCAATCGGCTGGAAGCCGGGCTCGATGCTGCGGATGTTGGGAGCAATTACAATCTCGGACGCCCACGGGCAGTGCTGGCGAATGTCGCGCGCCTCATCCTCGCCGGTCGAATGCATGGTCACGCCATCGAGTAGCCCCAGACGCCGGTTTGCGGCGAGGTAAAGCTGCTTATGCTTCTTCGCCAGCGCTGCACGCCCTGCCGAGAACTCACCTCGCGGGGACAGTATGACAGGCGGGGAAGGCGTCAACCCCATTCGACGCGCCATAAGCGCTGGAATGGTGAGAAAGCGATCGAAGAAGCCGTTGAGCACCAGGAGATCGTGCGGGGTATCGCGCATGACCGAGATGACATCGCCCACCCGTATTGCCTGCCCCCGGACATAACGAATGGAATATGTCCGCTCGTCATGCCAGTCCCGCCCGTGTGCAGCTGGAACTTCCGAGCGATTCACCGCAACAACTTTGAACTCGAATTCTTCATGAAGTGACGCCGCCAGGGAGTTAAAACTCTGGTTAGGCCCCGTCGCTTCGTGCCCGGGCCAAAAGTGGACCAGCATGAACAGCACGACCGGCCGCTTCCTGACGCGGGCGCCTGATCTTTCTGCCCTCGGATCGAGCTTGATCCCCGTTTCTTGATTGGCTCGATGCCCCACAGCGCTAGCCTTTGCTTCTTCCGTTATGCGCACTATTGGAGGCCTGCAATGTTTGGCGCGCCTGCCGCAGACGCATGTACGGTTTGGCCGATTGACTCAAAATGATCGGACACCTCGACGCTCTTTGCTATGCCCGATCCGTTCAAGGAAATTGTTCCGCCCAACCGAAGGCTTTCTTCGATCGCGAACGTCGCTTCGGTAACCGCGGCAAGCTGTTCGAGAGGGGTCGGATCCTTGGCGTTGGGTTCCCCCCGCATGGCGGCGAAGAAGGCTTTCACTAGATCAGCTTGCCCCTTGTCGTGGGCGGATTTGATAAGTGTTGACTTGCCGCCGGCGGTAATTGTCAGCCGCCGGAAATCGTCGATTTGCGCGACGCGGCCGGCTGCAAAAATCTCGATGTACTCCTTCGCCACCGCTTCATCGCCGAGCGACGAATAGACGATTGCGCCGGTCGAACCGTCCGCAAAGCGGATCAGCGTGGACACGGCGTCGTCGTGGCCAGCGGCCGCCACAGCGCTCACCTCGGTAGGCAAGCTTCCCGATAGGAAGACGAGCGTGTCAATGAAGTGACACGCCTCGCCGAGGATCCGGCCCCCGCCCTCGGCGCGCTTGATCCAGCTCTCGCCGGGTATGGAACCGGCATTCACGCGATAGAGCATGACGAGAGGGCCTGTTCGCGGCTCGAGGGCGGCTTTAGCCTTGACTATCAATGGCGCGAAGCGGCGGTTAAATCCGGCTGTCAGGAGGCCGCCTGTCTCCCGCGCAGCCGCGATGACGTCTTCGAGGCTCTCATCGTCGAGCGCCAGCGGCTTTTCGCAGAAGACCTGTTTACCGGCCCGTAGTGCGGCGGCAGCGATGCTCGCGTGCGTGTCATGCCTCGTTGCGATGAATACGGCGTGGGTCGCGGGATCCCCAAGCGCAGCGGCCGGATCCGTCGCGATCGTGGCAAACCCGTGCTTGGCGCCAGCGTTGCCCGCGCTGATGCCCGTAGATGTTACAACCGTTGTCAGCGTCACGCTTTCGACCTTGCGCACTGCCGGCAACAATACGCCCTTGGCGTAGTTGCCAAGGCCAATGAAAGCGACGCCGGTGGTCTCGCCTGCGACAGGCGGGGCAGCCACCCGGATTTGGCGCTCGATAGACTGCGTTGAATGCTCGGGATAGGTCAGCAATATCGCCAAATGTGGCGCGCCGCTTTCCATCAGCGCGTAAGCTTCCTCTGCGCCGTTTATCGGAAACCGGTGTGTGACAAGAGCTTTCGGAGTAACGCGGCCCTCGGCCACGAGCTGCAGAAAGGCTTCCATATTCCGCTGCTCGGTCCAGCGCACATAGGGCAGGGGATAATCGTGACCGTTTTGCTCATAGTCCGGATCGTGGCGGCCGGGGCCGTACGACATTGAAAGCTTCAGCTCAAGCTCACGCTTGTAAAAGGGCTCGCGGTCGATGGTCATGCCGACCATGCCAACGATGACGACGCGGCCCTTAAGACGGCTGATCTCGGCGGCGAGGTTCACCGGCTCGCTCGATTTGGATGAGGCGGTGACGAGAACCGCGTCGGCGCCGATTCCGCTCGTAAAATTCGATGCGTGGTCGCGAAGACCCGCACTAACGGCCACGTCGGCGCCCATCGCCTTGGCCATCGCCACGCGGCTCTCGTTGGGGTCGAAGCCCAGAACGCGGCAACCGTTGGCCTTCAAAAGCTGGACCGTGAGCAGTCCGATCAGACCAAGGCCCATCACAACGACGCGCTCTCCAAGCGTCGGCGCCGCGAGTCTCAACCCTTGCAGCGCGATTGCGCCGAGTGTGACGAAGCTCGCTTCCTCGTCATCGACGCCGTCTGGTATGGCGACGGTTAAACGCTTTGGAACGGTGTTGAATTCGGCGTGGTTGGCAAAACCTGCACCGGCGCACGCCACGCGATCTCCCACGGCGTGGCCTTGGACGCCGCGACCCACCTCGATCACGCGGCCTGCGAGGCTGTAACCGAGGGGAATGGGCGTATCGAGTTTTGCGAAAACCTTCTCGACCGTGGGCCGTATCCCTTCCCGCCGCACATTGCGCAGGACTCGCCGCACCAGGTCCGGCCGCGCCATGGCCTTGCCGGCCAGCGACGCCTTGGCCAGCTCCATCAGCTGCTTCTCGGTTCCGGCGCTGATGAGCGAGATGCGGGTGGCGACGACAAGGCTGCCTGAGCTGCCCCGGGGAGAGGGGACATCCACCACCTTAAGGTCCCCCGTGCGATAATTCTGCTCGACCTGTTTCACGGGTTCCCCAGCTGTTCAGCATGAGTTGGCGGCGTCACTATCTTCAAGGTCGTCGAAAGAAACGTGCAAGCCGGACTGAGCTTCACTCGCAGCCTGGCCGTTGCCTGCTCAACGCCCATGTCAGGCCACCATACCGCCGGCTCGGTGAGGATCGGCGCCGTGCTCGTCATCTCAACGGCCGCGTCACCGCGCTCGATAAGCACCCGTGTGCCTTCGGCAGCGGTCGCCTTGCAATCGGGATGCAACAGAAAACTGACGAATGCGGCGCAATCGATCGTCCCCTCGATGCGATCATCGATCACGATCTCGCGCTCAGAGACGGAGAACCGCCTCACATGGACAGGCTTGCCAGGGAGGTGAGAGAACCCGTCGTGACTTCCTTCCAGGACAAAACCATTCGCGCCGGCTGCGAAGCGCCTCACCGCGACGGAGGGCCGCCTTCCGCAGCGAAACGAAGAGAAGAAATCCGCCTGGCCGGCGCCAGCAAGGCACAGCGTATTATGGTTCATAGCTGAGCGCGCAGATTGGCGCTTCTCGCCAGCGACGTACTCGAAAACGCCTTGGTCTACAAAGATACGCAAACCGGCAATGGAATTCTCGAACGAGAGAACATCGCCATGACCATGCGCGGGCAGCTCGTCTGGCGAGATCGCGCCCGCAGTCCGCGACGAAGTAGTTTTCATCGGAACGAAATCCGAAATATCCGGCGTCCGGAAATGAAAAGACGTGGCGAGGCGAAGGCCTTCGGCCGCATAGACCAGCATAGACATCGAGGCACTCGCCGACTGAGTAGGCCATGGAGAGGCCCGAGTTGTTGAATTGAGCCACTCCTCCATCGGGGTGTGTCAAATCGCAGGCCGCCTGAGCCATGCGGGTCAGGGCCTCGTCTAACGCCACACTCAACTTGTCGCCATCGATGGCTTGGCGGCATTCGATAAGGTCGGCCAGAACCTGGACATGATAAGACGATGATCGTTCGTAATGGACGCCATCGGGCAGGATCTGCTCGGCCAACTCGCGCTTCAGGAGGCGCAGGCCGGTAAGACGCCAGCGCTCGGCCTCAGGCCCGATGAAATATGTTGACGCCCAGAGCAGCGCTTTGATGTTTTTGATCAGGTGGTTGCCGCCAAGGTCGGTTTCCAGGTTCCGCTCAAGGAAAAGGATTTGCTGGACCAGGCTCTCCCCGGCGCGGGCGAGAAACTTGGCGGAGAGCGAATGGGCTCGCCGCGCGATCTGCTGCATCCAGACCACAACCCGCAAAGATAGGGCATAGCTGTTCCAGCTATCTCGCCATGCGAGGGGCTTGTTCTCCGGATTGCCATCGATCCAGCCGGAAACCAGCTCAGCGAATAAGCCGTCAGAAACAGCCTCGAGATATTCCATGTAGTGAAGGTTCATACGCCAGAGCTGACCGCGCGCGCCTGGCTCGCCGCTTTGCCAGTCGATATCGCCATCCATTTCACGGGTGCGATTGAGAAACGTGAAGCGGTGCGTACCCTTTTTGTTTTGATATCCTCCAGGCCTTGCCGCGAATAGTGGCGGCAGGGGATTCGGGGAGCGGATCAACTGAGGCGCCGGCTTTTCGCGTCGCCACGCCCCGAACCGGTCGCGCAGCCGGCGGCGCATGTCGAGTTCAGCTCGCCGCACGAGCTTATCCAAAGGCACGTGACGGGCGAAGGCGAGCGTTCTCGCAGCATGAAAGAGCGCGTTTCGCTCATTCATCGTGCGCTACCCTCATGCAGCCTTTGCGGCCGGCGAAAGTTCCACAGATGCCGCACATCTCCTCAGGCTTCCCCCATCGTCTTTATGGGAGCCTCTGAAGTTTCGGATCGGAAATCCGCGATCGAGTCCTCAAGGACGGCGGCATATCGCATGGCCAGCCTTGCGCGATCGTAATGAAGGCGAACGTATGCTGAGCCCTGGCGTGCGAACTTTGTGACAAGAGCGGGATCGTCAGCAAGTTGCTGGATAGATGTGGCGAGTTCGCCAGCGTCCTCCGGCGTGACCGCTATCCCGGCTCGCGCCTCTTCCAGCAAGGCTTTCGCTTCCCCTTCCACGCCAAGCACGATAGGGCACTGCATCGCCATAGCCTCGAACATCTTGGAGGGAAGCACCTTTTTGAAGGTGTCGCTTCGCTTCAGATGAATGATGCTGACGTCGGTCGCGGCCCAGACGGCAGGCATGTCGGATTTTGGCCGTTGCCCGAGTATGCGGACGTTGGATAGCCCGAGTTCAGCGGCGCGTAATTCGAGCCGCTCACGCTCCGCCCCATCGCCCACCATCAGGATGACGATGCGCGGGTCGTCCGCCAGCAGTAGAGCCGCGTCGAGCACCGTGTCGAGCCCGTGCGCCATGCCGTGAGTTCCGACATAAGCCGCCACAAAGCGCCCCTCAAGGTTTAGGCTTTCTTTGGCGGCCTCGCGCGATCCGCCAGACGTGAATTGGGAGAGGTCCACGCCATTCTTGATCACGTCGATAGCCGGCGCGCCGTTCAGGCGGCTGGCTATGTGGGGCACGAAAGAGTCTGTCACCGAGACAATGCGATCGGCATTACGGTAGGCGAAAGCTTCCAGCCATTCGAGAGTCCGGATCAAGAATCCTTTGCGCATGGCGCCAACAGTCACGATGCTTTCGGGCCATATATCGCGGATCTCCAGCACCCAAGGCGCCCGCCAGAACCACTTTGCCGGCAACCCCGTGAGGCCGCAAAAGAACTGCGGCGAGGTCGAGATGACAACATCCGGACGCCGAAGCCGCGGCATGGCGATAAGGGCCGTTAGTGCGTAGGACAGGTAGTTGAGGGTGCGGAACAGGAAGCCCTGGTTCGCAGCAAGTAAGGTCCAAACCCGAACGACCTCAACGCCGTCGACCGTTTCCCGTGAGAACAGGCGATTGCGGTAGCCGGGGTACAGCCTCCCGGCCGGATGGTTCGGCGCACAGGTCACGACGGTGACCTGGTGGCCGGAGCGAACCCACTCCCGGCAGTGCTCAGACGTGCGCGAGGCCGGCGCATTGACCTCCGGCGGGTAGTAGTGGCTGAAAAAGACAATTCGCATTTTCCGGCGACGCCTCCACCGGCCTCAGGCCGCTTTGTAACGCTCGATGAAATCGGTCACGTGAGTAACGATGCGCTCGGCCGCGCGCCCATCCCATAACTCCGGTATGCGGCCCCTCTTGCCTGAGGTCTTGAGCTCCTTATAAGCGGCCGCCAGCAATGCCGGGGGCGAGCTGCCGACGAGCGTATTGGTCCCTTCACTGATGGTGATCGGCCGCTCGGTATTGTCGCGCACGGTAAGACAGGGAACGCCGAGCGCCGTGGTCTCCTCTTGAACGCCGCCGCTGTCCGTAACTGCGAGCCGCGCCT
This sequence comes from uncultured Alphaproteobacteria bacterium, assembly GCA_963766815.1. Classification (GTDB taxonomy): domain Bacteria; phylum Pseudomonadota; class Alphaproteobacteria; order Rhizobiales; family Rhodomicrobiaceae; genus Rhodomicrobium. The sequence continues at coordinate 94,291 of CAVYBZ010000032.1, forward strand.
CCTTCATCAACCCGATCATCTCCAGATAGGTGAGCGGCGGGGTTACAAGCACACACCGCTGATCCAGCCTGTCCCATAGCTGCGCTTTGTCGATCCGGTCGCGAGTACGCGGATGCATCGCGAAGACCAGAGGCAGCTGCCTGGCGAGTTCGGAGAGCGCTCCAAGAAGACCAGCGAGCTTTACGGGATCGTCCACATTTGAGGGCCGATGCAGCGTCACGAAGCCAAATCCCGATCGCGATTGCTTTAGGAATTCTCCGCTACCGGTAAGCCGGGCGATAGTCTCCCGCGCAGGCTGGGCGCGGCTAAGGTTCGCGTAAAGAGCATCGATCATGACGTTGCCGGCAAAATGAATGCTGTCCTCGGCTACACCCTCGCGGACAAGCTGGCCGATTGCGTCGCGCTCCGTTGTTAGCAGCAGGCTAGAAAGACGATCGGTGACGAGCCGGTTGATCTCCTCTGGCATGGTTCGATCATTAGAACGCAGCCCCGCTTCCACATGCGCTAACGGTATGAGAAGCTTGGAAGCAACGAGAGCTGCAGCAACTGTGGAGTTGACATCGCCAACGACGAGCAGAAGGTCCGGGCGATCCTCCACGAGCACCGGCTCCAGACCGAGCATGATCCGCGCGGTTTGCTCGGTGTGCGTGCCCGATCCGGCGCCAAGATTGATGTCAGGCTCTGGAATGCCGAGTTCTTCGAAGAACACAGCGTTCATGGCCTCGTCATAGTGCTGGCCAGTGTGGATGAGGCGTACGCTGAACGCATCCGCTGCCTCGAACGCGCGAAGAATGGGAGCGATTTTCATGAAATTGGGACGGGCGCCAACGATGCAATCGACCCGATGAATGCCCGCTCGCCGGGAAGACGGCGAGGCGCTCGTCATTTTCTGGTCAGTGATCATTTGAATCACAACTGGCTAGCGTTAAGCCAAAACCAAGTTTGGCGCGTCGATGCCTGCGCGGCGGCAAGCATTGCGTGTATCCACCACGAGCGGCGCGTGCTCGACAATCGCCCGGTAGCTGACGCCATCGTGATCTGTTACAATCAACACGGCATCGTAGCGGCTTGCCAGATCCTCCGACCAAGCCACGGCGCGCCGCCCGGCGAGCGCGGGATGCTCTCGTGTTGGGGGGATGACTGGCACGTAAGGATCGTAATACTCTGTTGCCGCCCCACGCGCTTCAAGCAGCTCGATCAGGCGCAGGGCGGGGCTCTCCCGCATGTCGTCGACATTCTTCTTATATGCGATGCCGGCGATTAACACGCGCGCGCCATTAAGGCCCTTGCGATAGCGCAGATCGAGCGCCAGCGCGAGTTTCGCTACGACATGCGCCGGCATCGAGGAGTTGATTTGGCCGGCAAGTTCAATGAAACGGGTTGCAATGCCGAATTCGCGAGCTTTCCAGGTGAGGTAGAACGGGTCGATGGGAATGCAGTGCCCGCCAAGACCAGGCCCGGGATAGAACGGCATGTAGCCGAAGGGCTTCGTTTTCGCCGCGTTGATCACCTGCCAAACATCGATGCCCATCGCGTCGTAAACCACCTTCAACTCATTGACGAGTGCGATGTTAACGGCGCGAAAGATGTTTTCGGTGAGCTTAACAGCCTCGGCGATGCGTGTCGTTCTCACTGGAACAACTGATGTGATGAAATTTTCATAGAGCGCCTGGGCGACAGCCAGCGCTTCGTCGCTATCGGCGCCCACCACCTTTGGAATGGTCGATGTCGTGAAATTGAGATTGCCCGGGTCTTCGCGCTCCGGCGAATAGGCGAGGAAGAAATGCCGCCCGCCTTTCAGCCCGCTCAATTCGAGAATGGGTAGCAGCACTTCGTCCGTCGTGCCTGGGAAAGTCGTAGACTCCAGCACCACGAGTTGTCCTGGCCGCAATCGGCTCGCGATCGCTTCTGCTGTGCTGACCACGAATGTGAGATCCGGCTCCAGATGCGCTGTCAGCGGAGTCGGTACACATATCAAAAGTGCGTCAGCTTCGCTGAGCCGGCTAAAATCCGAGGTCGCTTTGAATCGGCCCTCTTCCATAGTTGAGGTGACTGCTTCGGAGGGGATATGGCGAAGATAGCTCTGTCCGGAAGCCAACATCTTTGGCTTAGCTGGGTCGATGTCGAACCCAAGAACCTCAAGGCCTGAATTTGCCGCTGCTAGACACAGTGGAAGGCCCACATATCCCAAGCCAACGACCCCCACACTGGCCTGTTTATTCCGGAAGCGACGGGCAAGCTCCTCCCAATTCGTGGATTTATTTCTTTTTTCGAGCACGTTCACCGCGCCAAAGCCCGTCGAATATCTTTGTTTCATCGTCAATTTTTCAGTCTAGGTCTGGGTTGAAACATGGAGGGGCATGACGGCCTGCTCGCGCGCGCTCAGCTGCGCCCCCAATTCAAAGAACCCTTTGATCTTTGGGTCAACGACGCTTCCCGAGCTTTTGCTGGGTTGCTAACTAGCCGTATGAAGTCAGGCAAGTAGATGAGGCTCGTCCGATAACGCCGATTGCCGGGCAGGGCGCGCAGACGGAGGCAGACCGTGCGCACGCGGGGAGTCTAACGCCGCCTTGGAACTGGCCCGATACTACCTAAACCGGCTCTGACGGCCTACGGACGCGCTTCGATAAAGACTAAGAGGCAAGCGCCGGCTTGACTGTTTTCCGCGATCCTCTCAAAGCCTTGATATCCCGAGCGTTCGAGGCTTCCCTCAAAAGCCGGTCGAAATAGTCAATGGTGTGACGTAGGCCTTCGCGAAGCGCGATAGCCGGCCGCCATTCGAGGGATTGTCTGGCCTGCGCGATATTCGGCTGGCGCTGTCTCGGATCGTCCTGCGGGAGAGGCTCGAAGACAAGCTGCGACGCCGACCCTGTCAGCTCCAATGTTAACTCTGCCAGCTCCCGAATGGTGAACTCGCTGGGATTTCCGAGATTGATGGGCCCTGTGATCCCGGCTGGACTGTTCATGAACCTGACGAACCCCTCGATCAGGTCGTCCACATAGCAGAAGGAGCGGGTCTGCGCTCCATCTCCGTAAATTGTGATGGGCTCGCCCTTCAAAGCCTGCACAATGAAGTTCGAGACGACACGCCCGTCGCTCGGATGCATGCGCGGTCCATAGGTGTTGAAAATGCGCGCCACTTTAATTTCAACGCCATGCTGGCGATGATAGTCGAAAAAAAGCGTCTCGGCGCAACGCTTGCCTTCGTCATAGCAGGAGCGCGGGCCAATTGGGTTCACGTTCCCCCAATAGTCCTCAGTCTGCGGATGGACGGCCGGGTCGCCGTAGACCTCCGATGTCGAAGCTTGAAAGATCCGGCATTTCAGCCGCTTGGCGAGGCCGAGCATGTTGATGGCGCCGTGCACGCTCGTTTTTGTGGTTTGCACGGGGTCGTGCTGGTAATGAATTGGAGATGCAGGGCAGGCAAGATTATAGATCTCATCCACCTCGACATAGAGCGCGAACGTCACGTCATGGCGGAGCAGTTCAAAGCGCGGATGGCCAATCAAATGCTCGATGTTGCGCTTTGATCCCGTGAAGAAATTATCGACGCATAAAACGTCGTGACCGTCGGCGAGAAGCCGGTCGCACAGGTGAGAACCAACAAACCCGGCCCCCCCAGTGACGAGAATAGTCTTCCTGACATGCATGAAGATTTACCCTGAGCTATTGGGTCTTGATGCCGGCTTCTTTGCATCTGCCGAACAGGAAAGAGTTGATCTTAAATCCGGCAGTTCGAAGGGATGCAGGTCTGCTTTGACAGCACTTTATCGGTTGATTTCTTTCCCTACGCCGTTCGAAACCAAGCTGAAATTGGCGTTAAGCGATGCGAAGCCGGGCGGCCCTGGCAAGGACTGTAGGCTCGACGGCGCGCTAACACGTCAATGCGCCGGCGCCGTATGAGCGAGCACAACCGCCAAGCCCGCGGCTCCCTTAAAACTAACCTGCTAGTCTTTCTAGCGTAGGACTTAAATACTTCAATCGCTTTGCAAGACTTCCACGCTACCGCACTTCGGGTGAAACTATCCACCCGAGCATCGGTCCATGAAGCCCCGCATAATAACGCCGCTGAAGCTCGTCTCTATCTTCGTTCTTAGATTGAATCCACTACAACCTAAGCTTAGTCAACTTAACTGACTCACTATCTGCTTCTTCTATAAATTAACAATACTAGAAAGCAAGCAGTTTCTTCAGTCAACTACGGCTTTCTTAACTATTCCACAGGAGGCAAGGTCTCTCCACGCATTTTCAATCAGGGAGGCTGAGATACGTTCTCCGAAAAGGACAATCGGTATCGTTCGAGCCGCAATATTGAGGTCGAGGAAGAAATCGGCATGACGCACGTACCAGACGTCCAGGGCCGCTTTGTCATGAGAGGGGATGTCCCGTCCGCCGACGACTTGCGCCCACCCGGTTAATCCGGGGCGAACCAGCAGGCGCGCTTCAAAAGACTGAGGCTGGTCCTGCCAAAGCAGCGGCCTTGGCCCCACAAACGACATGTCCCCGCGAAGGATGTTGAAAAACTGAGGCAGTTCATCGAGTTGGGTCGCGCGCATAAAGGACCCCATTCGTGAAAGCCGCTCCCCATCGCTGAGGCGACGTCCATCGGGAGCGTGAGCAGGCCTCATCGTACGAAACTTATAGAGATGAAAGGCCCTTCCCCCGAGTCCGGGACGCCGCTGCCAGAAAACCACGGGACGCCCGATGCTAAACGCAACAGCCAAGGCCAGGAGGAGAAGGAACGGAGAAAGGAGCGCCAGGATGCCTAGCGCTCCAAAGAAATCCAACGCCCGCTTGACTTTCCAGAATAGGCGTTTTGACAGCAACTGCTGTTCGGAGGGGGTGATTTCGAAGGTGGGTTGGGGCGGAATGTTTTGGGAGAGCGCCTCGGCCTCGCCTGTCTTTTCAACGCCAGCCTCTAAACCTAATGTCTCGTGTAAAAGCTGCAGCGTGATGCCTCGGCTACTCACAACATGCGACAATGCTACCCTGGCCTCTGGCGGCAGGGTCCGAAAAGGAGCGGCGACAACGATCTGGCGCACGGAAACCCCATGCACCTCGAGTCTGTCCAGAATGCCTTCGATGTCCGCTGGCAGACCTAGCACTGGATAGGTCGCCACAAGGCGCCCGACATGGCGGTCGGTGCATCCGATGATGCCTGCGATGCTTATGCGCCGGCATTTTGATCGTCTTAAAGCCTGAATATAGATCTGTGTTAGCGGATCTATCCCGACGATTAAGACGTGGACTTCTTGGGCTTTTTTCGGAGCCGGCTCGAAATCCGCCAAAGATTTTTCCCGCTGCCGGGCCGAGTGCCACAACATGTGGAGCACCCGGACGCCGATCAGGATCACGACGCCGACCACGACCTGCAAGAAAGGCAGGGATCGAGCGACGTAGTCAAGGCGATCATAGACGAAACATAGAGCTGTCGCCCCGAGGCTCACCCCAATGACGACGACGCTGGCCCGCATATAGTCCGGTAAGCTGCTAAACCGCCAGATCGATCTATTTAGACCCGCAGCCGGGATCAGGATTATTGACGTAACGGCGGTCGCGCACAGGTAAGGGAGGAAGGCCTCAAACTGAAGTTCTGTGATCTCGAAGTTTTCGCGAAGCGCAAAAGCTATCGAGGTTGCTACGAGGATAAGGACAACATCGACGAACAAAAGAAGCTGGTAACGCATGTTAGCCCCAGTCCCAACCATAGTAAAACATGATGCAAGCACAAAGCTATATCTATCTACAATGCCCCCGCGGCGCAATAAGCGAATGCGCTTTCTCAATTGGATGTTGTGAAATTACCTCTATGCAACCAGGCTGCCGGATCGCGCGAGTTGCTCGCCTGCCAGCTGTCCGGCCATTGGATGTCTTCTCCCCACTTCTCATTTTCCATTAGTTGCGGCGATGATTGGCGAACATCGGATGTCTGCCGGCGCCTCATTTGTGCGGACGGCTCTTCGGGCGCTGCCGCCTCAGCAGCAAGGCAGGCGCAGAAGAACGCGAAAATTGCGCTCAGCGCAGTCGTCCTCAGCGGATAGTCAACGAGGGAATGAATAAGAAGCAAGCATACGATAAGGGTCGCTGCGCGCTGTAGAAGCAATTGTGACTCGTTTGCCTTGGAGTCTGGCGTCGCCCAAATCCTGTATGCCCGCGTACAGAACCATACTAGGAACGCCCCAAGCAGTACGGCGCCGGCAAATCCAGTCTCCAGCAGGAATTCGGCGAAGTCATTGTGCGCTCGATTTACGAAAGCGGGGAAAACGTCGCCATCCTTCTCAACCGTTGCATAAACTCGCGGGAAGGATCCAAGCCCGGTCCCGAGTGGAAGCGCCTTAATCGCTGTTTCGAGCGTCGTCTGAGTAAAGGGTATGCGGAGTTCATCAAAAGCTCCCCCCTCAAAGCGGGATAGGATGCTCCCGAGGCCAAACTGCACGGCAAAGAGCACAGCTATGACAACCGTGATAACCGAGATGAGGCCCGTCGGAGCTTTTGTTCCGGTATGGGCGCCGCCATCGGCTTGCCGTTTGTTTTGCAGCAGCATCATGACAACAATGCCACCAAGCGCTATCATAGAGAGAAAAACGCCAGCTCTCGAACGAGCCATCGCCAATCCAGCGATTGCGGAAATCAGAAAGACCGCTGCGGCTGTCACCCAGAAGATCGAACGGGTTTTAAACGCCGTGTCCGTTCTTCGAAGCTGACCGGCGACTCTTGCGAACCAGACAGACCCGATGAGCAGCGTTACGTAAAGATGAGCCGCGAAGTGATTTCGATTTGCGAAGAACCCAACCGACTCCGACCGGTTCGTCACTGCGTAGAAACGCAACTCGCTGGCGGGCCCTTGGGCCACTTGCAAGAAGCCCAACGCCAAGGCGGCGGCGCCAAGGCCGCCAAGAACCCACGTCAGGAGCAGCGTTTCGCGCAGACTTAGCTGCACTGCGCAAAGAAATATAGCGGCGGGAACGATAAAGGACGCTACTGCGGCCCAACTCGCCTGCGGAGAGACCGACAGCGGAGCCCAAGTCCTTTCTGGAAGAAAATCTTGCCGCGGATGACCTCCTGTTAAGAATGCACCCCCCGACCAAAAATCGAACGGCAGCGGAAGGAGTTGTAAAACAAAAATAAAGATAGCCGCACTCCCCCAAAAAATCAGCCTGCGTCGCATTTGCCGATCGGATTCCGCAGACACCAGCAGACGCCACGAAGCGGCGACGAGCAGCGGCGCCGCAAGACACTGAACGGCGACATCGCCCAGAAAACCCGGATGCGTGCCGCCGCCCAAAAGCGCCGCTGAAACGAGAACAAGACCGCAAAACCACGCGAGCATGATACAAGCTTTCGAAGTCCCGCTTATGGGCTAACTGAACCTCCGTAGTCACCGTTGCGACCGGCGATGGCCGCAGCCAAGCCGGCACCCGCTACGAACAATGCCGGAGCGGCGAGGTCGTAATCGGATGTGGTGGAAGCGGCGTAGACTGGGGTGTCCTTGAGGGAACCGGCCGAAGCCGGCGATGGCGGATCTGATAAGACCACCGCCATACCCGGTTTGCACAGTCTCGAGTTATAGCCATTCTCATAAACAATGTGTGCGCAGCCGTTCGTAACGAGAACTCGATCCCCGGGGCTCACGGCCACATTGCTTGCTGCCGGTTTGAACCCGTCTCCCTTGTCCACAGACGCCAATCCATCGACCAGAAGAACCGCCGATTGAACCTGAGTTGCAAGGAACGAGCTAACAGTCAAGCCTAAGAGTATCCTGCGCCACATCTTCCCCTCGTAACGTAATGGAGCATGTTAAGGCGGCTACCACTATTAACTCATGAGGTCAAGCATGACCCTCCGCAAGCACCGCTCTTTAACTGTGGATTGTGAGGCGCAAGACTCAAGTTCTGATTGAGTCCTGTGAGTTCTCAGAACAAAAGGCTTTACAGTATTTCATGGAGTCCTTAATAACGGATGCATCCTGCGTCATCACCAATACCACCGGGCGCGCTTTTGGGTTGCATTTAGAGGCGCTATTGCAAAACAATGAAACACTTTTTATAAAAAGGATAAAGTTATACTTGGAACAGAGTGCGATGGCGAGGCCGATGTTCGCCCTAGGCTTCTGTAGCGTGTGCTAGCTCTGGAAAGGCGGTAACATCGGATGATTGTCGCGTTTGTTTTAACTGGCGGCAATCCGGCGTCAAATGCGCCGTTCCAGCCTTACCGGATGTTCCGATGTGCCCGAGGGATGCGAGGTGAACAGCATGGCTTTGCTCAGGTACAGTCTGCTAGCGATAGCCGCAGCGTTCGTAACCGGTTGCGGGGGGGCTTCGAACTCTGACTATTCAACCAAGACCCAAAATCTCGTGGCCGCGCCCGCAGATGCCGCTCAGCCCGTAGCCTCTAAAGAAACCACTGCTCCAGAACAGACTCCCGAGAATACGCAAAATCCGGCTTTCCGAAAGGCGGCGCTGTCGTTGGCGTCGGTGACGGATCCAAAAAGCGCCGCATATAAGATTGGCCCCCGCGACGTCCTAGAGATCACGGTGTTCAAGGTGCCCGAATTATCCAAGGTTACTCAAGTCTCGGAAGCCGGTACGATTAGCTATCCACTGGCTGGCGAAATAAAGGCTGGGGGAAGGACTGCGCGTGAAGTCGAACAGGATTTAACCACAGTCCTCGGCGCGAAATATCTACAGAATCCTCAAGTAAATGTTTTCGTCAAGGAATATAATAGTCAAAGAGTAACATTGGAAGGGGCGGTCAAGAAGCCGGGGGTTTATCCCATAGCTGGGGGAATGTCGCTGCTGCAAGCTGTGGCTACAGCAGGAGGATTTGAAGCCAACGCCGACGAGAGCGTTCTTCTCTTCCGCCAGTCGGACGGACGCCGTTCCGCGGCGCGATACGATGTCAGCCGCATCCGTGGGGGAGAGGCCGAAGATCCACAGTTGCAGTCGGGCGACGTTATTATAGCTGGTACGTCGGACCTGAAAGAGGGGATGAACCTAATGTTTAAGTTTCTTCCTCTCGCGACCATGGTCCCGTATCTTTAGCAAAGTCAGCGATATTTGTCGGGACGAAAAGAAGAGCAAGCTTCTAGCATGAACAACCCAGAAAAACATGAAAATTACTGGAGTTCTGGCGGCGGACGCGATCTCGTTCCGGCAAGAGAGATTTCCCTAGATCAAATTCAGGCCACCCCAATAAGCCAAATAGGGGCCGGCTGGCAAGACCGCGACGAAAGTAGTTTCGCTATCAGCCTTCGCCAGTATTGGCATATTATGCTGAAACGAAGGTGGGTCATTTTGAGCATCGCACTCGCTTTTGTCGTTCTAGGCGGCGTGCGAACATTCCTCAAGACCCCGGTGTTTTCCGCGACCGCGCGGATCCAGATCGACCGGGAACCTGTGAAGGTGGTCGAAGGCGGTTCAACATCGCCGAGCGAGGAGGGCGGAAGCGACTTTCTTCGAACACAGTTTGAGCTTCTCAAGAGCCGCGCTATGGCAGGCAGAGTGGCCTCTTCGGTTAGGATTTATGAGGATGCCGATTTCCTGAAAGCGCGGGAAGTGTCGCCACTCGGGATATTGAAGAGTAAATTGGGCGATCAAGGACAGGGCCCGGCGCCCTCTCCCTCAGCGGCTCAAGAAGCGGCCATCGGCCTGCTGACGTCCAACGTGTCGGTGACGCCGGTGCCCGGATCCAGGCTCGTCGATCTGACCTATAACGATACAAATCCAGCTCGGGCTGAACGCATCGCCAATGCTTACGTCGATGCCTATGTTGCATCAACGTTGGACAAAAGATTCCAAGCCAATGCTTATGCGAAGACTTTTCTCGAAGACCAACTGAAGCAGCTGAAGTTTCGGCTTGAGGAGTTGGAGAGAGCTCTGCTTGAGTTCGCTGAACGGGAAAAAATGGTCGAAATCACGGAGAAGTCGTCGATTGCGGAGAATAATCTCGCCGCTGCGAATGTCACCGTGGGGCAGCTAATTTCTGAGCGTATGAAGAATGAACAATTGTGGCGGCAGGTGGAAAACGCTACCGCGATCAACCTCCCGCAGCTTCTGACGAACCCCGTGATTGAGGTGCTCCGGGGCCAGCGGAAAGCGTTAGAAACGGAGTACCAGGAGAAACTTGAGAACTTCAAGCCGAGTTACCCTGCAATGGTTCAGATCTCTAACAAACTCAGAGAGATCGATAGGCAGCTTGCGGCAGAGGTTAAAACCATTCGCACCTCTCTCGGGGCCGCCTATGAATCCTCGCTTTCGCAAGAAAAGCAGATGAAGGCCCGGATTGAGACTCTGAGGGATGAGGTTTTGGATCTGCAGAAAAAGGGAATTCAGTTCAATATCCTAAAGCGTGAGGTGGAGTCCAATCGCAGTTTGTATAATAGTCTTCTACAGCGCTTTAAAGAGGTTGACATTGCGGGGGGCGTCGGCGCTAACAACGTGTTCATAGTGGACCGCGCCACTACGCCGGCGTTTCCGGCGGAGCCGAATATGAAGCGCTCGCTCATGCTCTACCTGGCGCTTGGTTTCGGCGTTGGCTTCGGGTGCGCATTCCTGCTGGAGTCCCTTGATGACCGCATCCGGGCTCCGGAGGAAATCGAACAGATCTCCGGCCTCGCAACACTTGGGATTATCCCGCGCATCGAGGTGCAAGACGGATTTAAAGAGGCTATTGGCGATCCGCACTCCGCGATATCTGAGGCTTACCGCTCTTTCGCAACCGCTCTGCAGTTCTCAACACAATCTGGCCTGCCTCGATCGATCGCGGTAACAAGCGCTGGGCCAGGCGAGGGGAAGTCTACAACCGTGATCGCCATGGGTAGATACTTCGCGCAGATGGGCCTAAGGGTCCTTCTCGTCGATGCGGATCTGCGGAAACCGTCGCTGCACGTCAAGCTCATGCGAAGTAACTCGGTTGGCCTTAGCACCTTCCTTACAGGCGTCGCGTTGCCGCCGGACGTGATTCAGAGGACTGAGCATCCGGGTCTTGCGTTCATGGCGTCCGGACCTCTGCCATCAAACGCCGCGGATTTGTTGAGCGGCGCGCCCCTCTTTTCTTTAATCTCGCTCGGCTCAGAGGTGTTCGACCTCATCGTGTTCGATTCGCCGCCCCTGCTTGGACTTGCGGACGCTCAACTCATCTCCAACGCCGCCGCGGCGACAGTTTTCGTCGTGGGCGCGGGGGACCAGCGAAAAGGAGTGGTTCGCTCCGCCCTTCGCCGTCTTCAGCTTGCGCGCGTTACCTTGCTTGGCGCTGTTCTAACCAAGTTCGATCGAAAGACCGTTGGTTACGCCTATGCCTACAGCCACAAATACGCGTACGGTTATGAATATGAGCGAGGGGCCTACTCTTACGCGAAGCCTCTTGCGTCCAGCCGTACACGGCGCGAGCCCGATAAGCTTTTTCGGTCCGACGTTTCGTAACATGACAAGCTCAATAGTCGTATTGGCGTCATCTTTGACTTTGCGGCAAATACGCTTCTCTCGAAGCGGAAGATCCATTCTCGCGACTTCGAACTCTCAGGGAATTGAATCGCAAGACTTTATCAGATTGGCTCTTGTGGTCATGGGAGGGCGCCAATGAGCGAGCGGCGCCCTCGCCGTAAGCGAGCTTCCCGATTTCGGAAGCTTCAAGGCATGATCGCACACGGGATAGCCGGCATCGTTGCTCACCCTGTGCGCGCAGGCTTTAGCGCCTTTCTGGGCCTCTTTCTCTTTTGGATCGTCTTTACCGCGAGCTTGCCTTATGCGTTGGCGCCGAATTATCCAGACCTCGCTTTGGCTTTGAATCCAAGCAATCCTGAGGCGCTTATGGCAAAAGCCGAAGCGATCAGGGAAAAACTCATCTCGCTGAATGGTGGAGATCAGAAGCGGACCAAGGATGAGCCCTCTTTGCCCGGCGATAATACTATCGCCCGTCTTCCGGCCGCGAGAATTGCAAACGACAATGGCGAATTGAAAGGAGACCGCGATAGGCTACGGCAGGAAATTCGCGATCTCGCTGTGAGAACGATTGACAACGATCCTTTGAACGCGCGGGCATTTCGATTGCTGGCGGAGGTTTCGAAGGGCCCCGACCGCGTCCGTGTACTCATGCTGGAGGGACTCGATCGTTCGCGACACGAAGCTATTGCAGCCTTATGGCTCCTGAACGATAGCTTCCTGCGCGACGATTTCGATGCGGCGCTTCGGTACTCGGACATCTTGCTTCGGACGCAGCCGGCACTGGCCGATCCCGTCTTGCACTACCTTTCCCTCATTGCCGAGAAGCCCGGAGGCCGCGAACTTCTCGTTGAGCAATTAGCAAGGGGGCCGGTGTGGCGCCAACAATTTTTCGAGGCGCTTCCCCGAAACGCCAAAAACGCAGATACGCCTCTCACACTTATTACGGCATTGCATGACGCAATCAAGCCCGTGACCAATAAGGAACTTGCTCCTTACCTCAACTTCCTCGTTGCTTCGAACCGGGTCGATCTTGCCTATAACGCATGGTTGCAGTTTCTAACAAAATCCGAGATCGAGCACGTCGGTCTTCTTACAAACGCGAGCCTCGAGACGCCACCGGGCATCCTTCCGTTTGACTGGAAGATAGCGAAGGGCCTCAATGCCATGGCCGAGTTCGTGGCGGTGGAGGGCGAAGGGCGAGTTATGCACATTCGCCTCGATGAGGGGCGTATCGAATTTCCTGAAATCAGCCAGATTGTACTCTTAGCTCCCGGACGCTATCGGTTCGAGGGTAAGCTTCGCGGCGCCCTCGCCGGAAAACGAGGCTTGCGCTGGCAGCTCCGTTGTACATCGGGCTCGCAGCGCGTTCTTGCGGAGACAGAGATGCTGCTCGGCCAATCCCGGGAGTGGCGAGTCTTCACGCTGGAAGCGCAGGCGCCGAGACTGGAAGAATGCCGCGCCCAAACGCTGCGGCTCTTTCACGATTCACGTTCGGCGTCTGAGCAACTTTTGTCGGGGGAAATTTGGTTTAGCGATCTCCGCCTTGAACGGCTTTCTGAATCCCAATAGCTCCATTTGCGCCGTACCCGGCTCATAAGGTTGTTCGGGGCGCCGTGACCTGCCCCAAATTGCAAAGCGGCGATGCGCATAGGGCTTGCACAGGCCGCCTCCGGCTGCTGAGGCGCGTCACGCCTCTCACAAAGAGGCTCCGATTCGAGACGAAGGGCCTCGCGCGGTTACCTGCTCCTTCGAGTGTATCCAGAACTATGCTGGAAGACATTGGGCTTGCGATAAATTGCTAGGATGACGGCGCCTTCATCGGAACGGGTTTCGTGACAGGAGCCGATGCGGCGCCAAACAAATTCGCCCGCGCGGCAGACCCCATCATGATCGTAGAAGGAGCCCTCAAGCACGAAGGTCTGCTCAATTTCGGGATGTTTGTGCATCGGGAGAGTGGCGCCGGGCTCCCACTTGAGCAAGCAGGTCATCTCGCCCTTTTCCTCATCCTCGTAGAGGACTTTGATCGAAATGCCTTCAAACTGAGTTGGCTCCCAAGCCATGTCCTGCGGCTTGAGGTAAATTGAGCCGCCGGCCGTTGGCTCCATATGGCTTAGGCGCTTCGCCGCCGCATGTGCCGTCTCGTTCATTCCGGTCCTCCGCATCGCCATGATGAGCGCGTTTTGATCAACCTTTTTAGACCGGCACGCCAGCGCGAAGTTCCCCATTTGCAGCGCCCACCGGACTTCCCGCGGATAAGCTGTACTGGACCGCCGTCGCCACGGCGAGGCTGTGACTGAGTTGATAAGCCGCCTCGCCAGCGCGTCTCGCCATCCAAGCGCTTTGATGGCGACTGCGGCCTGAATATTTCGATGCCTGCCGAGGACTGGCGCGGCGATGCAAACGACGCCAGCGACATGCTCTTCGCGGGCCGAGAGAAAGGCCTTCTTTACGGATGTTCAGCAGCTCTACTTCCAGCGCTCAATATAATTCTCATTGACCGATACGGAACATGCCATTGAATGAGAAAGCGCCGTCGCCGTCAAGTTCAGTTTCGAAGAGATTGGACCATCTATCGAAGTGCAGGCACGACAACAAACGCGTTGACGCTCAGGCTCTGCGTTCCCGAAGATTGCACGCTTCGTCACGCGCCATCGTATTGCTCGCGCGCTCGCAAATCACGAATTGAGCGTCTCTTTCGCGGCTGGCTTGGCTCAATCTTGCGTGAGCCTGTAGCCGAGAAAGCGCTGCGAATCGATTGGATCTGTGCCGAGCCGCTGGCGCAAACGCTTGCGAAGCTTGCTGATATGGCTTTCGATCACATTCTCGTCGATGCCGTCATCGAACAGGCCGTAGACGAAATTGAAGATTTGCGATTTCGTCACGCGGCGGCCCTTATTGCCCATCAGGTATTCGAGAATTCTGCGTTCGCGCCGGGGAAGCGGCAATGGCTCCCCGTCGATTTCTGGATCGCGCCCATCGGAAAAGACCCTGATTTTGCCGGAAAGCGGCTGCTGAATCTCTTGCTGCGAGCGGCGGCTGATCGCTCTGATGCGGGCGAGAATTTCGCGGACATGAACAGGCTTTCGCACGACGTCGTCGACGCCCGCCGCAAATAGGTCGAGAGTGTCGTTCAGGGATTTTGTCTCATTCATGGCGATGACCGCGGCGGCCGAGCGCGACTTGATCTTGACCGGCACCTCCTCGCGATTTTGAAAATCTCCAAGCAGGAACGCCTCCACGGCGCCGATGTCCGGCTCGGGCGCGGTGTTCACCCATTGGCGGAAATCTTGAGGCGCGAGCCCGGTCGCGCAAACGCCTTCGCGGTAAAACCACGCCGTATAACCATTTAATACGGTTTCACGTTCGTCTACGATGACAATCATGAGGTTTCCCCAATTCGAGACAAGAAGTATCTCGACAACGCTTAGACGTAACCGTTCGGTAGTGCAACTTTAGATTGCGTAAACCTTGGCGCGGTCCGGCGCGAAACGGACGGGGCGTGTCTTTAAAGACGCGCATTCAACTTGTGGCTGGCTGTCTGGGAAAATTTGGCTCAGAAACAAGCCTGCGGCAGCGAGAGGAGGCATCCACCATGTGGCAGACGGCGGCGGCTCGGGCGGTTTTCATTGGGGCTCTTGTACTTGCCCTTTATTCGCCAGCGCTTGAGGCTCGAGAGTGCCAGGCACAGCCGGACGCTCCGCTCGTGAAGCTGCTGGCGGCTCCGCCCTGCGAAACGTGCGAGGAAACCAAGGCGGAACTCGATGAACTTGAGAGCCTGGAGCGGGCACGCACTCCAGAACAGGCGGCGCACGCAGCGGGCGACGCGACGCGCACTATTGCGCGGTTCCTTGAAGGCGGCGGCATTGCCTTCGACCCCGCAAAGCTTGCGCCGTGCGAGGAGTTTTTTCTGAAGCGGCGCAAAGAGGAGAAGGCCGCAGTCGAAGCGGCCAAAGACACGTTCTGCCGCTTGCGTCCTTTCCAGACACCTGGGAACGGCTTGCATCCAGTGCGGGAGGCAAAGCCCGATGAAAGCTATTCCTATCCTTCGGGGCATGCCACTTACGGCGCAACAGTCGGATTTCTGCTAGCTGGGATGCTTCCCGAGAAACGGGCTGAGATTTACAGTCGCATCAACGACTACGCCCGAAGCCGGATGGTGGCGGGCGTTCATTTTCGCAGCGATGTGGAGGCCGGCAAGCTCGCCGGGGCCGCAATCGGGGCATCGCTTCTCGCTCAGCCCGGTTTCCGGCCAGAATTTGAGCAAGCCAAGACGTGCGTGCGCACGGCCGTCGGCCTGGAATAACGCCGCAACCCGAAAACGCCGCAGGCGTTATCCGGGCTCTCGAAATGTGAGGCCCCGGATGAGTTCCAAAGCATTCTCCGGGGCGGCGAACCCCGGCATCAAAGCGCCTCATCCCAGGGAAGGCCCTGCCGTAGAAAGGCGGCGCGGCAGGTGTTCGCCATAAGATAGGCGACCGTCATCGGGCCGACGCCTCCGGGCACAGGGGTGATCGCGCCCGCGACGTGGCGCGCGCTTTCGAAGTCCACATCGCCCGCGAGCTTGGTCTTGCCCTCCTCCAGCGCCGGAACCCGGTTGATGCCGACGTCGATGACGATGGCGCCAGGCTTGATCCAAACGCCGGGAATCATCGAAGGACGGCCCACGGCGGCGACAAGGATGTCCGCTTTCGAGACGGCGGCGCCGAGGTCTTGGGTCTTGGAATGCGCGATCGTCACTGTGCAATCCTCGGCGAGCAGCAAATGCGCCATCGGCTTGCCGACGATGTTGGAACGCCCAACGACCACCGCGTTGAGCCCGGCCAGCCTCGGCCTCGCGCTCTTAATGAGATGCAGGCAGCCAAGCGGCGTGCAAGGCACAAAAGAAGGCTTGCCGATGAAGAGGCGGCCCGCGTTCACCACATGAAAGCCGTCGACATCCTTTTCAGGAGCGATAGCCGCGATGGCCTCCTCCGCGCCGATATGCGAAGGCAACGGAAGCTGGACGAGAATGCCGTCGACGGCTTCGTCCGCATTCAGCGAGGCGATCAGATCGATAAGCGCGGCCTTGCTGATATCGGCGGCGGGCCGATGCTCCACGGAATGAAAGCCGAGCTCGCGGGCGAGTTTCAGCTTGCTTCGAACATAGACCTGGCTCGCCGGGTTTTCGCCTGCAAGCACGACCGCAAGACCCGGCGCGCGCCCGGCCGCGGCTGCGAAAGCGGCTGCGCGCTCCGCTGCCCGGCCCTTGATATCGGCCGCCATGGCCACGCCGTTCAGGATGAGAGCTTCAGCCATCGCTCACCTTTGCTTTCTTGAATGTTCACGGCCCTGCGAAAGATCTGCGAGAAGTACGGCGATTTTTTCGAGCAGCGCATCGGCGCCGCCGCTGACTGCAACCGATTTCAGTCTCGATTTCTGACCGCCGGTTAAGGCCACAGCAGACTTAGGCACGCCGAGCCAGTCTGCAACCAGAACCAACAGCGCGGCGTTCGCTTTTCCATCCTCCGGCGGCACAGTCACGTAGGCTTTGAGAACAGGCTTTCCGCCATGATCTTCCACGCCAGCGACGCGCGCTGCACTGCTTTTGGGCGTCAGCCGGATATGGAGGACGACGCCGTCTGCCGTCCGCGTGGCGGGAAGAGTCATGAGACGAAGCCATAACGCCCGAAGCGCGTTTTGTCACCCCTCAACGCGCTTCAGCGCCAGTCCGGCACGGTCACCGGGATCGCGGCGCTATCAATAAAGCCAGCCGAAGATAACCACATCCTTTAGGAAGATGAGGCCGAGGATCAGGACGACCGGCGAAATGTCCAGCCCGCCCAGATCCGGCAGCGCATTTCGGATAGGGCGCAGAACGGGATCGGTGAGGCGGTTCAAGGTGTCGCCGATGACGTAGACGCCGCGGTTCCGGCGATTGACCACATCGAAAGCGATCAGCCAGCTCATAATCGCGGCGCCGATCACGACCCAGATATAGAGCGTAATCACCATCGCAATAAATCCCAAAAGTGCATGCATCCGATTCGCCTCCCCGCAAGCTCAATTTCAACTCTTTAGCTTGGTGTATACGGCTCTTCAAGGGATTAGCGCTGCGGCACAGGCGCTATGCACGGGTTGCGCTTCAAGGCAAGCCTGGGCGCTGATTTACGAATTCTTCGGAACCGCTATTGAGTTGAGGTATAATCATTTTTCAAGGAGCAGCGGAATGAGCCCAAATTGAATCGTCCCAAGACTCTTGTCTTCAGTGCGATCCTATAAGTAACCACACATTTACCTTAACCGCACATTATCGGCGCAGCTGAAGGTTGAGGCATCCGCCATGCTCGCGCGTCTAAGAATAACTACTCATATAAATCTGACCTTGCTCTTAGGCGTGGTCGGATTCTTGATGGTGGTATCGATCGGTTATTCCATTATGCGAGTGCAAATGATGGATGAGCGACAGAACCAGCTCCGAAATCTTGGCGATATGGCGGTCACAATCGCCCGCGACAACATGATGTCCGCCGGCGGTCCTTCGACTGAAGCAGGCCGAAAGGCCTTCTTCTCGGTTCTCCAATCATCCCACTTCGGCAGTGAAAAACAAGCAAATTACATTTTTGCCTATGACTACAATGGTGTTGTAACGGTTTTGAATGATCGCTCAAAAATAGGCCAAAACCGTTTCGAACTCACTGACGCGAATGGCGACAAGTTTATACAAGCAATTGTCAATATCGCCAAGGCGCCCGCGGGAAATGGTTTTGTCCAGTATATGTATGAAAAGGGTGTTGGTGGACCAATAACCTTAAAGCTTTCCTACGTAAAACACGTGCCAGAAGTTCAAGCGCTGGTTGGCATCGGCGTTTATCTCGACGACATGGATGCGGCCTTCTTCAATAGAGTTCTTTTGGTGCTTTGGCATCGTGATTATTTTATACTAATCGCTTTTGTTATTCTCATAATGCTCAGCTCTTTTAGCGGATATTTACTTATACGTTCAATACGAACCGGTCTCGGAGCAGCCCATTCAGCCGCCGATGCAGTGGCAAGAGGGGATTTCTCCGACCAAATCGATCATGGGCGGCGAGATGAGATCGGTGACCTTCTTGAGATTCTCAATCGTATGACGGCCAATCTGCGCGCTACCGCCGAGGTCGCCGACGCCCTCGCCGGCGGCGATCTCTCGGTCGAACCCAAGCCCTTGTCCGATAAGGACGCGCTTGGCCTCGCGCTTCAGCGTATGGCTGGCAAGCTTCGCTTCGTCGTAAGGGACGCATTGGCCGCAGCCGGCAACGTCTCGGCAGGCAGCGAACAACTTTCGACGGCGGCTCACGAACTCGCCGCCGGCGCCAGCCAGCAGGCGGACTCTGCGGAAGAAGTGTCCTCGTCCATGGAGCAAATGGCGGCCAATATCAAGCAGAACGCTGGCAACGCGGGCCAGACCGAGAAGATCGCGCGCCAGTCCTCCGTCGACGCTGAGGCCAGCGGAGAGGCGGTGAGCCGGGCGGTAGGGGCCATGCAGACTATCGCCGATAAGATCGCCTTTGTGCAGGAGATCGCCCGTCAGACTGACCTTCTTGCGCTGAACGCCGCCGTCGAAGCGGCGCGCGCCGGCGAGCACGGCAAGGGCTTCGCGGTCGTCGCTTCCGAAGTGCGCAAGCTTGCTGAGCGCAGCCGGATCGCCGCCGCGGAGATCGGCGCTCTCTCTTGCCAGACGGTAGTGGCCGCACGCGAAGCCGGCGCCATGCTCGCGAAGCTTGTGCCTGACATCAAGAAGACGGCGGAGCTTGTCGAAGAAATCAGCGCGGCCTGCCGTGAGCAAGACATCGGCGCCCATCATGTCAACCAAGCCATCCAGCGTCTCGACTTGACCATCCAGCAAAACGCCGGCGCGGCGGAGGAAATATCGGCGACCTCGGAGGCGCTCTCAAGCCAAGCCGGGCAGCTACGGGCTAGCATCGCCTTCTTCCGCATCCTCGAAGAGGTGAAAGCCGCCCCGCCCGCAACCCGCGAGAGGCGAACCCCAAAGAGGCGCCTTGCCCCTGGCAGCCAGGAGGACGGCAGCGACGACCTCGACGCCGAAACAGTCGCTCTTTTGCGGCCGCATTCGAGCCTGTCACATTAGCAGGAGAACGGCCGGAATTGGCCCGGGCTTCCTTCGCCCTCATGGCCGGGCTTGATCCCCGGATGAAGTCCGAGGACAGGGCCGGCAAACCAGCCGCACGCGTTGCCATGCCCGGGCTTTGGTCCAAGAGTGTCCGGTTTAAATCCGGCGAGAAATTAATAGCTTGAGCGATTGCCGCGCAACTCGTGCATGACATGCCGGTCGTTGATTTCATTGAAGTTTTAAACCGGACACCACTGGGCTTTGACCCGGCCATGACAATGGTGGGCGTTTCGCCGCCGCAACCGCCGTTTTTCGGGTTGAACTATCGGCAATGAGCACCAAAACACGTGGGAACCGAACCCGCTCACCGCAGCCAGCATTCATTCCACGCATGCAA
The DNA here is from genome assembly GCA_963766815.1 of uncultured Alphaproteobacteria bacterium. Taxonomy (GTDB): domain Bacteria; phylum Pseudomonadota; class Alphaproteobacteria; order Rhizobiales; family Rhodomicrobiaceae; genus Rhodomicrobium. The sequence continues at coordinate 114,218 of CAVYBZ010000032.1, forward strand.
ATCAGGAGATCGCCTTGCAGATCAAAGATAAAATCGCCGTCGTGACCGGCGCGTCCGGGGGCATTGGTCTTGCCCTCGCCCGGCTCCTTGCAGAGAAGGGAGCGAAAGTCATTCTCGCCGCGCGCTCGGCCGATAAGCTCAAACAGCTCGAAGGCGAGATCCCCGGCTCCTTCGCTATCGCGGCCGACATGCGCAAGCCTGAGGACATCCGCAATCTCATCCATCAAACGCACGAGAAGTTCGGCCGCATCGACATCCTCGTCAACAATGCCGGCCAGGGCCTTCGCGCCGCCGTCGAGGCGATCGATCTCGACGATTACCGGTCCATCATGGAGCTAAATGTCTTCTCGGTGCTTCTGGCGATGAAGGAGGCGATCCCCATCATGCGCAAGCAGGGCGGCGGCGTGATCCTGAATGTCGGCTCGCTGGTCTCGAAGAATTATTTCCCAACGCTTGCCGCCTATGCCTCGACCAAATATGCGCTCAATGCGCTCTCGCTCACGGCGCGCCAGGAGCTTCAGAATGACAAGATCGTGGTCAGCGTCTTCCATCCCAAAATGACGGCCACTGAATTCGGCCAGAACGCGAAGGGTGAAAAATATGTGTCGAGCGCCTGCTCGGCCCGGCATGACGGTCGACACTGCGGAGGCCGTCGCCGCGCGAATCGCCGAACAGATCCAGTCCGGGGAAGCCGAAGCGCAGATGTAATGCCGAACCATGCGGGCTCCGGCATGCAATGACGCGGCGTAGGCGCGGCGCAAAGGTCTCCATCGACACGGTCAAAGGCGTGGGTTACATAATTGATGAAAAACCATGATAAGGCGTGGGCCGGTTAGCGAGAAGCATCGAAGCCGCAATTGGTCTTTGCAGGAGTTTGCATGCATAAACGTGTATTGCTCATCTCTAAAGCGGCGTTCTGCATGGCAATAATGGCCAGCGCCGGGTTTAGTTCGGACGTCAGAGGCGCCCCCCGCGAAACCTCAACAGCAGCCCACAGTTTTTGCGCCGAACTGCGCCGCTCGACCCAAATGCATCGCCAACGTCTGCGCCCGGAACGGACGATGCAAGTTTGGCAGCCAGCTTCAGGCGATGGGCTGCCTTCTCTATGTGTGCCGAAGCGCCCCTCGATGAGAGGCTAAGGCCCCACCAAGTCACCGCCCGGGGCGCGTTTCCGGCATCAAGAGAAGAAGCAGCAAGAACCCCAGCGCCCCGGTCGCGGCGAGGCTGAGAAACGCAGCCTGGCTGCCGAAACTATCGGCGATATAGCCGGTGGCTGTCGTGCTCAGCGCAGCCGCGAGCCCGATCGACATTCCGATGAGGCCCTGGGCGAGATTGAAGTGGCCGGTTCCGAATGAGATGTCCGCGATCACAAGCGGGATCAGAACGCCAAGCACCGCCGCTGAAACGCCATCCAACGCCTGGATCGCCACGATCGGCAGCGCTCCATCGAAAAAAGCGAAGAGCGCTCCGCGGACCGGCAGCATCGCCAGCGCCACAATGAGCAAAGGGCGGCGGCCGATAGTCTGCGCGAGACGCCCGGCCCACGGCGCGAACATTGCGACGATGATTTGCGGCAGCACGATACACGCGCCGATAAGCGCAACCGCCCAGGTGCTGGCCGTTTTGGTGAGTTCGCTGCCCACCAGCGGAAGCATCGGCGCGTTCGCCATTTGAAACAGCGCGACGCCGCCGATAAAGACCCACATGCTGCGCTTTCTGAGAAGCAGCCGGAGGCCGGCAAGCATGCCGGACGATTGCTCATCTGTTACGCCGCCATGTGCGCTCGCCGCGTTCACTTCGCTGTCCTTTATGCGGAAAAGCGCCGCCAATGCTGGAAGCGTGAAGCCCGCAGTCACAAAGAAAACAGCCTGAGCGGACACAAAATGACCGCAAGCGCCCATGATGACGGCGGCCGCCCCATTTCCAGCCGAAGCAAAGCGGGCATTACGTCCGAGGCGCGCCGCAAGCTCATGCCTCCCGACGAGACCGAGGCTGACGGCGGCTATTGCGGGGCCCAGCACCGCGCTGGCCGTGGCCTGCAAAGCGCGCGAGAACGCCACGGCGGCGAAGACCGGCCACACCGCCATCATGAAGGCGCTCGCTCCGATGGCTGTGACCGCAGCTGCCGCGGCCGAGCGCTCCGAACGAACTCTGTCGACAAGCCAGCCGCCGGGAAGCTGACTGAAGAGGCCCGCGAGCGCGCCGATGGACAGCACAAGTCCGATGTCGGTCTGGTTCCATTTCTGGGTGGCCAGATAGACCGCTATGAAAGGACCGAAGCCCGTCTGGATGTCGCCAAGGAAGAACGTAAACCAGTCGAGGCCTTCGCGGCTCCGGCAGGAGGGCTGGAACTCCTGCTCCCCGCTCGCCTCGGGCGCCGGAGCGGGCTCGTCCGGCGACGCTCGCATGGGGCTAATCCGCGCCCGCGCGGTTGCTGGCCGAAGCGCGAGCGCTTATCACGATCACCGGCTTACCGGCCCTGACCTCGGGCGCGCCGCTGAGCCTGTCCCGGGAAAGATCGACAGCTACAACATCGGAGCCGCCGTCCCGGTCAAAGCGCAAGTCGGACCATGCAATCGCGATTTTTCTACCTCCCACGCCCAAGAATCCGCCGAATTCTACGACGACCGCCCGGACCTGACCGGACTTGTCCGTGAGCACATCGACGATCCGCCCGGCGCTTTTGCCCGATGCGACGATATCTTTTCCGAGAACGCTTTCCGTGTGGCGCAGCACTGTGTTCGTAACTGGCGCCTCTTCCTTGGATTGCGCCTGAAATTCATCCCCAGCGTAGGCGGAGAGCACCGCGCCGGCGCTGAACGAGATCAACAGGACGCAGCCTATCTTTCCGAATACCGTCATTTGCGATGCCCATCCTTGAACTCGTTGAACATCCCTGAAGCAATGACGTTCCCGCCGGACGAAATAGGCCGCGGCTCCGGCGCCCTTGGCCACGAGCGACGCTGCACTGCGACTCGTGCTATGGTCCTCTCCAAGGCCGTGCTGAAACGGTCCAGCTTGCTCACGTTGACGGACTGCCTCCAATTCGTCCGCTCGCTGCCGCACGCCATCCGGCTGGGCTTCGAGAAATTGATCGCTGTTTCAGTCAAGATCGCAACGGCTGCGATATCGCTTTTCTGCTTCATGGAGGCGGCCGGTTAAGCCGGCGCCTGTGCTTATCACTCCGCTTTCTTCAGCATTAGCCCTTCGCTCGCCGAGATGGAGCGTCTGAAAAAATCGCATCCCCCTTTTGCCATGGCCGCCCTTGATCGCCCTTGACCCGGGCATGACAGAAGAGGTGCTACGGATTTTTTTCACCCGCACGAAAAGCGGGAATCCATATTAACATACGCTCGATGAGCTGTTAGATGGATATCCACCTATGCGGGTATGGCGCTGGCGGCCGCACTCCATCCGGTCAGCCGCTTTCCCTTTCAGCCTTGGCTCGCGCTGGTGTCGGAACAGTCCTTGCATTATCTAGACTTTGGTACAAGGTCATCGCGAAAGCCATCAGACCGGCCGATTACATCCTCCGCATCGCCAGGCGATCAGCGGCGGCGGCATCAGTATAATCGCAGTTGCCTGTTCTCACGGCGCAATTGGAAACGATCACAGGGAATGAATGGGAACCGCAGACATGCAGCACCGCCGTTTCAACCTGGAAAAAGAGAAAACCGTCCCTGTTAATTGGCGCCGCGGGATGTTCCGCCTTTGGATACTCGCCTCGACCGCATGGCTTATGGGATGGCTTATCTTCTTCGCGATACAGTTCATTGGCGGCGAGTTGACGCCGCGCCAATTGTGGGTGGCGCCTGTGGTGCTGTTTGGGCCGCCGATGGCTCTTCTGCTCTTTGGCATCGCGACGAGATGGGCCTTTCGAGGTTTCGATAGTGACGACCGCGCTTAATCCGGGCCGTGCTTCGGATCCAAGCCTGCGGCGATCGGGCGAAGGCTTGGCGCCTTACCCGGCGATGTATCGAGTCACAGCGCACCTCTCCCATCGGGGAGAGGTCAGATCGCAAGCGATCCAGGTAAGGGGTAAAGACTTGATAATTCACGTCAACACCGCTCATCCAGTCCTTATCAAATTGCGAGCAGCGCACCAAACATAACCGGGCCTGTTCAATAAAAAGGCAGAGCTTTCGAATCTTCTTTGGCGCGCCGGGCTTCATCGTCCGAAAGCAATACGCCCTGCTTTTTGGATTTGAGAAGCTCACGAGCGCGGGCGTAGCGGGCGCCGTTCCAGAAATGGAGGCAGCCATTGCAGCCGCGTCCGCAGCAGCCTTCGACGCCCAAACGCGGGGTGCGGAATGCGACGCCTTCATGTTGCGATCTAAGGGCCTCGACGAGGTCTTGGCGCTTATCCTGATAGGAGCTGTCTTTGGCTTTGCCGAGTTCGGCCGCTTGCGCGATCGCGTCGAGCTTCAGCCGCTCCCATGCCTCTTTGCCAAGCGCCTGCTCCTTGCGGGCGACTGTGTAAACCGGAAACTCATGCCGCAACTGTTCGGCGTCCTCTTCGTGGAACCACGCGAAAGGAATGCGGATCACCGGCTGTGGCCCGGCATTGACGCCCTCCGCCGTAAACGTGCGGCCGTGGCGAATGTCCTCGAATTCGTAAATGCGCAGCAAAAGCGGCGCCCGGGACGTGTGGGGCACAAATTCCAGAACGTCGCCCATTTCGATGCGATTTTTTACCGCGAACAAAAAGGCGTCTTCGGCGGCATCGACAATCATGCCCGCATATTCCCAGGCGGCGAGCGTCTGCGTGCTTTCAAAATTATGCGCGTGGTGGCTGAGCTGGCCGTCGTGAAAGGCGAGAGAATAGCCGCGGTTCGGGATGGTCGCCAGTTCGCGCATATAGGCGTCGGGCCGCCAATGGGCCGGGTCGTTACGCCAGTCGTCGATGGCCATGCGGTAGGCGTGCGCCGTTACCGCCACGTAATAGGCGCTGCGGTTGCGCCCTTCCACTTTCAAGGAATCGAGACCGAGCGCGAGATAGTCGCCCAATCGGGGCATCAGGCATAAATCCTTGGCGTTCAAGATGTAGGAGCCGCGATCGTCTTCCTCCAAAGCCATCAGTTCGCCGGGGCGCTGCTCTTCTTCGAGGAAGAAATCGAAAAGCTCTCTTGTCTCCTCATTCAGCTCAAGGTCTTTCAGGGACCCGTCTTTCAAGCGGAGTTTGACCTTATAATTCCAGCGGCAGGAGTTCGCGCAGTTGCCCTGGTTCGCGCCGCGCTCCGCCAAATAATTCGAGAGCAGACAGCGCCCGGAATAGGTCATGCACATCGCGCCGTGAATGAAGGCTTCGAGCTTGATATCAGGGCATTTGGCGCGGATTTCCTTTAGTTCATCGAACGGCACTTCGCGGGCCAGCACGACGAGGTTTGCGCCGAGCGATTCCCAGAATTGCACCGAAAGCCACGAACACACATTCGCCTGCGTTGAGATGTGGATCTCAAGTTCAGGCGCGGCCTTTTTGACAAACTGAAAGACGCCAGGGTCGGCGACGATGACCCCGTCGGGACCAGCCTTGCGGATGGTCTGGATATAGTCAGGTAATTTCTCGATGTCGCGGTTGTGCGAGAAGAGGTTGAGAGTCAGATAGGCGCGCTTGCCGTGGGCATGGGCAAAGGCGACGCCTTCGAGAAGGTCTTCAAGCGTAAAGTTCGATCGTGTGCGCAACGACAGGTCGGGCGTTCCCATATAGACCGCATCCGCGCCGTAAAGAATTGCGACTTTTAGTTTTTCCAGCGATCCTGCCGGCATGAGCAGTTCGGCGGCGTTTCTCATCGGGGAAGCCTCAGGGAGCATGTCTCTCCGCACATTAATCGCCGGAAGTTCCAGTGCTGGTCAATGTCTGCGAGCGGGGCGTGAAACCGTCCCCGCGCTGCAGCCAAGCGCGGGTATACAGCTAACAGCTTGCTCTCCCCGCGGAATTTTCAGCATCGCGGGCGCTTTTTATGCACTTTCCGGGATCTTTCAATAATTGCAACCGAACTCTTGAGGAATACCCCGGGTTACGCGCGATGGCGCCTTTCAGGTGACGTCGAAAGGGGCGAATAACCCAGCAATTAAAGCGAACAGGAAAGCCGTGAGCAACCGTGGCTACCACACCCCGGCGGAGCGGCCCAAAGCCTCGATCTTTCACGCACTCGTTAGTCGTGACCACGGCCGGGGGCTTAGCCGGGTTGACGATCTTCGGCTTTAGTGGCCGAAGCTATAGCGCAAAAATATGTGCTTAGAACCAGCGCCCTCGTCCGTAATAGCCTCCTCCGCCAATGAGAAGGATCACGATGACGATGAGTAAGAGTGTGTTGAGGTCCATGAAAGTCTCCACGCAAGCCTGAGAAGAATGTGCCTTCTCTAAACACCGCTCATGAAGCTTCGGTCCACGGACAATCCGGATATTGCCTTTAAGCTAGGAGTTCTCGATCCTTGATGTGATACCATCCGGCAGGGCGTTTCGCCTTGGCGGCCGCTTAGGCATGCCCAACTCGGTCGCCGTTAGCCAAATGAATGATCTTCTCGTATAGGGAGATCGTCTTACGTGCGTTCCGCCTGAAATGCTCAGCGGCGAGTTGATCCCCGGCCCAGACCTGATCAAGATCCATCGCGTTCAGGATGCGCTGAAGTTCGGCTTGCCGCTTTCTGCATTGATCGGCGAATTCCATGTCTTTCCCCGCTTGCCTGACTACTTAGCGCAAAGGAGCTAAAAACAGAATTTTCATCTCGTCAACTAAATTTGGATCTACACAAGTAATGAACAGAAACTGGCATGGTTGCAAAATTTGTATTTTCCATTGACTAAAAATATTCTGCGGCCGGAATTGTATACATTTACGTGTGACGATTTTTTTGCGGCGGTCGTGCCGATAACGGCGCTCGGCAATTCGCCAGTCGAGATGCCAGCGCCGCAACGTCCATGATGATGGCGGAACGCGCTGGGTCTCACGGCGAAGTGGCATAAGTTTACACCTATGCCCTCATGCGTCCTTCAGGGGCCGAAAGCCAATTGGCTGCTTTTCGATCACACGAAACAATTGATTTCCTTGCGCGTCCAGCAACCCGGTTGGCCGCGGATCGTCGCCAGTCTCTAAAACCTGAACTCGATCAAATCCGGTCGGCATGCGATCAAGTTGATAAAGGTCATCCCACCAAGCGCGCTGCGGCGCCGGAGCCGCGATATACTTTACCTTGTTCACCTATGTACTCCAAACTACGATAAATTCTGGCGCTCGATAAGTGCAGATTTTAGACCTGCGCGCCGGTCTGCAAACTAGGCGTCAACGGCATCGCCGTCATCCTTAATAAATGCATAACAGAAGTGGCAAATCCGCACAGATGAATACTATCTAATTGTTTGTGCTTGCGCTCAATGCCTAGCTTACGCTAATTGATATCTATTTATTACGCCGCTACTGGATCGCGCCAGCTATCTTGATTACGCCCAACCTTCATACAAGGAAGCTTCGTACCAATCGGCAGAGGGGAGGGGATGGCGCTGGCGAATCTCAGGCCAGCGCTGGCAGCGGCCTTTCATTTGTCCTAGACAAAACTCATCGACGATGTTGTAGAGACTGCGAAAAAACTTGCGAGACAGAAAAAGAATGACCGAGGGCGAAGACGGCGAGCACCGCGCAACGGCGGGGCAGCCTGGAATGACCGAGCACGAAGCACGCCCCGCCATTCTCGCCGAGCTTCACGCACGCCCATTTCTGCCCGTTGAGGCGCCCCGGCGCATTTATCTTTTCGCTTTCGCGACCAGCGACGAGGAGGCGCGCGACGACCGGCTGGCGATCGCCGCTCTCTGTCAGACGCATGGCGCGGCCGAGCCGCCGGAGGGCGCAAAATTCCACTGCTTGGAATTTAATGAGTGGGAATTACGCTGGGAGCAGCATACCGAGTTTACAACCTATACATGGTCCACATCGCGGGGCGCTGAAGAGCCTTTCACGCATCCCGATCCTCTCGGCGAAGGCGAGATTGCGTTCCGGGCGCCGGGCCGTCTTGTGGTCGCTACCTATCTCGCGCTGATCGAGGGCGGACCCTCCTATGAGCTTCTCGCGAATTTGTTCAATCCGCAGAGCCTCTGCATCATCCGCGCGAGGAAGGGCGCCGCTCATATATTAACCGATTTCGCTCTCGATGCCCACGGGTTTACCCGGCTGCTCGTCAGATCGGAGAAGGTTGGCGCGGTTGCGGCAGGCCGGCTCGTGCAGCGAGTCCTTGAGATCGAAACTTACCGCACCATGGCGCTGCTCGGACTTCCGGAAGCGCGGCGCGCAAGCCCGGAGCTGGGTCACATGGAGAGCGAAATCTCTGAGATCAATCTGGCGCTACAAACGCGCGACAAGCGCACCAGCCAGGATTTGCTGAAGCGCCTGAGCGATCTTCTGGCGTCGAGCGAAGCGCTATCGACACGGACTGCGTTCCGCTTCGGCGCCAGCCGCGCCTATCACGCGATCGTCAGAAATCGTCTCGATCTCATCCAGGAGGCCAAGGAGAGCCCCTACACGACGATCTCCGCCTTTTTCAGCGCGAGGCTCGACCCCGCCATCGAAACCTGCAACGCCGTCGAGACACGGCAGGCGCGCCTGTCCAATCAAGTCGAGCGCGCAATCGATCTCATGCGCACCGGCATCACGTTTGAGCTTGAACAGCAGAACCGCGACCTGCTCCAGGACATGAACCGCCGCGCGCGGCTGCAGATGCGCTTGCAGGGGTTCGTTCAAGGTCTCTCCACGGCTGCGCTCGCCTATTACCTTTCGGGCCTGACGGTCTATCTTGCCAAGGGCTTGAAGGACGGCGGATGGCTGCCGAAGGACATGACTGCGGACATGATGGTGGCGCTGGCGCTGCCTCTCACGATATTCGCGTCCTGGACGTTCATGGAGCGCGTCCGCCGCCTCACCATGAAGGCGCGAGAGGAAGAGAACGTCAATTGACAGTATTGAGAGGCGCGCGATGCGCGGGGCGCAATCGGGAACCGCGCGCCTCAGCCCAAGGTCATTTGTAAAAAGCTCCGGTCACGCCGCAGGCTTCGAAGATCTGCTCAAACGCTGGATCGCCGAGCGAACATTCGACTGGCTTAACAGCTGCCACAGGCTCGCCAAAGACTTCGAGAGCCTTACCTGGACAGCGCTGGCTTGCGGCCAACTCGCTTCCATCCGCATTTTACCAAGGCGGCTTTGTAATTCTTCATGAACTTCGCGGACAGACTCTATGGTCTGCCCGGTTCTCGCCTCGAACTCGGCAATGTATGCATCGACGGCTTTCGTCCAGGCGGTGTCCCCAAACAGCTTATCACGTAAATATTTTTTCCAGACCAATCTGACTTTGAGGTTTTCGAGGAAGTTTTTCCGATACCCGGTTATTATTGAGTAGCGTTCTCCGCTGATTTTATAAAAAGCATGGCCCGCATCCAGGCTGGCATGAATAAATATCAACTCCTCAGGGGTGATCCCGTCCTTGATCAATTCCTCTGGGTCTATCCCAAGTATAAGAAGAAGACTGTGATCCTGCACCAACATTGCAGTCGTTCTGTTCAGTAGATCATGGTTTGCAATCCAGCCCTGCATATATCTTTGCCGGTTCAGGGTGAGTTTTGAAAAAATTACCGATAAGACTGCGGCACATGCCGAGGATACGCTAATCAACAAGCTGATATTGTCTTTCATGTCCATCTTATTGCCTAATGGTGTTTGAAGGTAAGACCTAATTGGAGCCGCGACGCCATAAAACGTCGCTCTAACGCTTTAGATGTTGGGAGGATTCACGCCTGCGAGAAGCAAAGCTTCGGCATATGCAGCGAAGGATCATCAAGCGTTTCCGCGTCGCGGAAAGTGGGCTTAGTGCGCCAAGGCTGGCGGTCGTAATCGTCGGTCATTGCCGGGTCTCCGTAACGTTAGTTGGTACGCCTCCGCGGGAAGCTCGCCCCATTTGCAGGGCGCGCCGGCAGGACTGTCCGCGGATAAGGGCGCGCGAGGGCAAGCGGTGCGAACTTGCCTCCGGCTGTGCGAGTGGTTGTGCCGCAGAGTAGGTGGGCCGGGCGCGTTGAGAAAGCGTGGTTGCAATACTTATCCGCAGCAATTTTCAATTGGGCTGCGTTTGAGGCGGAGAGACAGTCGGATGCCGTCGAAAGGTGGTCTGTTGCGGCTCATATTGCGAAATTTGAAGTCAGGGGCGCGGGATAAACGACGTGGCTCCCTCACGGTATTCGCGCCGGCCGCGTTTTCAGAACGGCCTCAACCCTCTGCGAGTTGGGGAGCGCGCCAATTGAAAAAGCGCGATAGAAAACGCGTAACGCCTCACAAACCGCAGGCCCCTGCATATCATAGTCCGAACGCTTATTGGCTGAGATAAATCCCATCAGCCCGGTTGACGAGGGCAAGGTCAATATATCCTGCCTCGACAGAGGTCACGCGCGCGCTCAATGGGCCAAATCCGAGATCCACTTGAAGCGAATCCTCAATGCTCAATCCCGGGATGGGCTTGATGCGGATATTGTTGGGAGTAATTTCCTCAACGGGCGCCTCGGTGAGGCCGCCGTCTCTGATGAGCGTAACCATAAGGCTCATATCCAGGCCGGATGTCCGCATCGTGTCGTGTGGATCGGCCAAAACCTCATTTGCAAATCGATCCATCGCTCCGGACAAGTCTTGGCACACCGCATCGAGGCTGATCGCCGCTCGGGCGCCCCATGTTTCGCTCATATCTTTCATCCCTGCGACGGAGGTGCGGGAGCTCGCCTGGCTGCCGCCGCGGTCTTTACAGGCAATACGCCCAGCGATTGCGTGAGTTAATGAGTTTCTGCTCTTCCGCCGCAGCTCTGATGGCAAGGGCCAATTGGGCGATCCTGGCGACCGCTTTATCGATCTGGATGCCGGATGACGTTACCCCGGCCGAACATTGGGCATCGGAAGTTTGTTCGGAGCGCGCCGCCATATCTTTAAGCTCCGTGGCGGACACGCGGCGCTTCTCACTGGCCAACGGACCTGCAGCTGCAACTGATGCCGAGTCATAATTGACGGCAGGCGCCTTTCCCGATCCGTGCAAAGCGCCCTCGGAAGTCGATCGGAAGTCCCCCAATTCCTTCCTCAAATTCGCGAGCTCTTCTCTAAGCCTCTTCAGAGCCGCCTGAACGCTCGAGCGAAGCTCTTTGCCCTGATCCACAAAAAGCTTTTCCCGGGCAATCTCCCTCTCTTCGGCGGCTTGCATAGATTCTCTTGAGCTTGCATGTTCGCTAGCTCTCAACCGAAGAACTTCCAGAGCCCGCGCTACCACACCAACTTCGTCCCTTCTCGATACGAATGGGACCGGTCCAAGATTCCCTTCAGCCAAGGAAACGATCACAGTTTTTATAAGCGAAAGTGGCTTTAAGACACCGTAGATCAGTACTGCAATAGACCATCCAATCAATAGAATGACGACGCCTGCGCTTACAAAATATTCTATCTCACTGGAATATACAGCGCTGCTTGCGGAACTATTGAGATATTCGTTCCTACGGCTCGCTTGCCGTTCTGTTTCAGCGATCCACTTTCTGTTTTCCAGATAGGCGTCCGACATTTTTCGATAAATCTCGTCAGCTCGCTTCAAGTCGCCTATCGCTAGAGCAGGGAGAAATTCATTTTCGACCAGCGTCCAGAACGTTCGTGCCGGTTCGTATGATTTCCCAGTCAAAAGGCCTTTGACAGTTGGGTCTATATTTTGCTTGAGCCAATAGTCGTGACCAACTTCGAAGAAGCCTTTAAGTTGCATAAGGCGCGCTTGCCGTTCGGGCAGGGATTGCGGAGACTCTTTCAGCAAAGTCGCTTCAAGGTATGCCTCAATAATATCCACGGGGCTTGGCTGAATGCTGGCGACAAGATTTTCTCCCGTTATGAGATCATGATACAGGTCGCCGCCTACCCTCAGGGTGTCGAAATTATACTTGTTCAAAAGGATGAGGAGAGCAAAGCTTGCAAAAATGCAGGCATAAGAGGCTTTGGAAATCGCTGAGAGTCTCATTGCGGCGCCTTTGGCTTCCCGTCTCGCAGTTATTCTATTAATCGATGCTCCTGATAAAAAGTTTAAACGATGCGCTAAAAATAAGGAGAAGCTCAAGGCTGCAAGCAGCTTTCGAGCGCAAGGAGCCCTAAGCGTGGATCTGGAGGAGGAAGAATGCGGGCCCGAGGCTGGGGCTTCTTCCCGCCCCATTAAGTCAGTCCCCCAAGAATCCGCCAGGTTGTAAACGATTGCGTCATTTTTGCTACACTGAATGGTAACGCTAAAGCCGTTACAACTTAAAGAGGAAAAAAATTGAAATCGAATTCACCATGGCTTTCAACCGCGCGACCTATCTGCTGCTGGCGGCGCTGATCGGAGGATGCACCGTAAAGCCATTGCCTTTCACGGACGCCGAGCTTGACAGCGCTGGACAAGAGTTAGCAGCGCGCGCCGTGGCGGACAGCGAACGTATTTCAAAACCGGTCGGATTATACGAGGCGATGGCGCGGGCTTTGAAGCACAACCTCAACGCCAGGGTCGAAGCTCTCGACGCAGCTTGGAAGATGCGGCAGTTGGATTTGGCGAGCGCCGATCAACTTCCGCAGCTCGTCTCAAGCCTCGACTACTCCGCCCGCAATAACGATAGCGCATCGAGCAGCCAGTCCCTGGCTACGGGTAACCAATCCCTCGTGCAGTCAATATCGACCGATCGCCAGGTCGCAACCTCGGACCTGACCCTATCCTGGAACATACTCGATTTTGGACTTTCTTATGTGCGAGCCAATCAGATGGCCGATAAGGCTCTCATCGGAGCTGAAAAGCGGCGAAAGGCTGTTCACACTCTGCTCCAGGATGTCAGGACAGCCTTCTGGAAGACGGCTACTTCGGAGATCATATCGCGCCGCATGAAGGACGTCAGCGGAAGGATGCGCGTTGCGAATGAGCATGTGCACGCATTGGAAGCCCAGGGGGTGTCTCCGCTCTTTACCTTAACCTACCGCCGGGATGTGCTGGAGTTGGAGGTCGAAATTCAGCGGCTGTACGCTGAACTTCTGCCCTCCAAAATTCAGCTGGCCAACCTCATGAACGTCAGTCCCGAAGCGAACTTCCAGGTGTCGCCGTCGCGGACCCCGCGATCTTTGCCTGGAGCATTGCCAACCTTCGGGGAAATGACGGAGGTCGCCTTGCAAGAGCGCCCGGAACTTCGTGAGGCGGGCTACAATTCTCGTGTCAACAAGCGTGAGGCGGAGATCGCTCTGCTCGAGCTTCTACCGGGCATTGCGCCTTTCCTTTCGGCGAACACCGACACAAATAGCTTCTTGTACAACTCGAACTGGGTTTCGGCGGGCGCAAAAGCCAGCTGGAATTTGATGAAAGTCTTCACCTACCCGCAGAGGCGCGCGAGCGTTGAGGCGGAAGCAAATCTTCTCGACAAGAAGGCGCTCGCGACCGCTGTCGCAATAATGACCGAAGTCCAGGTGAGCCGTATGAATTTCCTGCGAGCGAGCGAGAAGTTCAGGATTGCTCAAGAATTCTACAGCGTAGAAAATAAACTCCTGAAGCAGATGTCAAGCTCCCACGATGCCGGAACTATCGGAGAGCATACGCTCTTGAGACAGGAGATGCGGGTCCTGCTAGCCGAAGCCAAGAGAAATGTCGCTTACGCCGACTATGAAAACGCTTTTGGAATGCTATTCGTAAGCATGGGGACGGACGTCGCACGCGATGTCCTCGACGCTGATTTGCCGATCGAGCAGTTGTCTGAGGCGCTGGAATTCGAGTGGCGATCAAGGTGTAAATTCACCCTGAAAATGAACCGTCAAGTAAGCGTCTTTCCAACCCAGCAAAAGAAACCTATATAGTTAAAGTTTTATAGAAGACTTACGCTGTTTCTTTTGAGCATTGCGAGTAAGCGTTACCTTCACAGCGCAGGGGCGCGATGGCATGGTTCCCGCAATTCTAAAATACGTAGTGACGGCTCTTACGGCATCCTCGCTTGCGTTAGGCGCCGCCGCGGGTGAGCCTGCCAATTTAAGCGGCATGGACCGTGGCGTCATCGTAAGTTTATCCGAAGCTACGATCACCACTGATCTCAACGCGCCGATCCTGCGCGTCTTCTTCAAAAAGGGTGAAACGTTCCGGAAGGGCGACGTCTTAGTCGAGTTCGACTGCCGGCGCTATAAGGAAGAACTTGCGGCGGCGGAGGCCGATGCGCGCGCCGAATTGTCGAATTCCCGATCTCAGACCCTGATGGAAAGCAACCACGCCGCGGGGCGGAATGACGTCGAAATCGCGCAGGCGAAATTCGATAAGGCGCAGGCGACAGTCCGCGCGTTGACGGTCCGGATGGAGCAGTGCGTGATCCATGCGCCGTTTAGCGGGCGGGTGAAAGACAAGCTGGTGAATGACTTTGAAACGCCACAGCCGAATTCGCCGCTCGTCAAGATCATCGACGACAGGAATCTCCAAATCGTTGTCCTGCTGCCTTCAAAATCGCTTTCCTGGCTCAAGGTCGGGAGCGAGTTCGAGTTTCTCGTTGACGAGACTGGAGAAAGCCATGCGGCGACAGTCGCCCACTTCGGGGCGATCGTCGATCCCGTAAGCCAAACGATCGAAGTCATCGCGGACTTCAAGAAAAATCCTGAAAACGTCGTTGCCAGGGATGAGCGGCAACACGATTTTCGAGCGGCCGCGGAGTTGAGGATGGCGACCGGCGCCGAGATCAAGGACGCCGTAAAGGCTCGGGAAGCTGAATTCACGGCCAAGAAGGGCGCCGGAGCCGCGCCCGCAATGCATGTCCTGCCCGATGCGGCGAGGCGGGAGGCCTATTTATCCGGCCTCCTCTATATCGAGCAGCGCGCACGGGATGCCGCCACCAAGCAGGAATTATCCTATCTCATAGTCAATGATAGCCGGAAGATCAGTGGAAGACCGGCAGGTCATTCTTATCAGTCTCGAGGCGGGTAAACCCAAGGTCATCGCCATTTCAGATGTTACGGCCGTCGATGGCGCCGCTCCCTTCGTTCAGTGGATTGAGCGCCTGATCGCACGGCTTGCCGAGGACGGAGGTTTGTCCGAGGCGCGGATGATCTCGCTCTCGGCGTTCTGCCGGAAGGACGATAGCGACGCCCAGTCCTATCCTTTTCAAAGTGTATTCTGGACTCCGCTCAAGAGCCGCTCCGGTGAAGTATTCGGCGGGATTCTTCACTCCCGGGAGGAACCCTGGCGGGAAAACGAGCGGGCGCCGATGTTGCGCTTCGCTGGAACCTTTCAGCATGCCTGGCTTGCTCTGGCGCAAACGAAACGAGTCAGGTTTAGCTTTGGTAAACGGCGCTGGCTGGTTCCGCTGATTAGCGGCGCCGCCGTCGCTTTATGCGTTGTATCTGTCCCTATGACAGCGCTGGCGCCGGTTGAGGTCGTCGCCAAGAATCCGCTGATTATCGCGGCTCCTTTCGATGGCGTAGTCGATGAGATACTTGTCGAGCCGAACTCTCCCGTCCAAAAAGATCAAGCGATCGTTCGCTTTGTGGACACGGTCTTTCGAAACAAGTTTCAGGCTGCCGGGAAGGCTGTCGAGGTCGCCGGCGCCAAGCATCGCCGGGATCAGCAAGCAGCAATGCAAGATGCGAACGCGCGCCACGACATGGCGATCGCTCG
The DNA here is from genome assembly GCA_963766815.1 of uncultured Alphaproteobacteria bacterium. Lineage (GTDB taxonomy): Bacteria > Pseudomonadota > Alphaproteobacteria > Rhizobiales > Rhodomicrobiaceae > Rhodomicrobium. The sequence continues at coordinate 129,863 of CAVYBZ010000032.1, forward strand.
CGCTGAACTGGCGCTCGCCTTGAGCGAGCGGGACTATGCGCGCGAGGTGCTTTCGAAGGCGAGCGTCGCCGCTCCGGCCGCTGGAATCGCAATCTTTGCAAACAAGGACAATTGGAAGGGAAGGCCCGTCTCGACCGGAGAGCAAATCCTCCAAATCGCCGATCCTGGCTCAATCGAGTTGCGCATCGATCTACCCGTTAGGGACGCCATCGTGCTGAAGGAGGGGGCTGAAGTAAATGTTTATCTCGATGCTTTTCCCCTCGATACGCTGAAAGCGCGAGTAACGCATGCGAGCTATCAGGCTGAACCGATCGATGGGCAGAAGCTGGCCTATCGTGTGCGCGCGGAAATAACGGGCGGCGTCAACGGCTTGCCCGTGCGAATAGGCTCGCGGGGCACCGCGCAAATTTATGGCGAACCGGTCCCGCTCATCTTCTACGTGCTTCGGCGTCCCATATCGGTCATTCGCCAGAGCATTGGGCTATGAATGAGAATCCCCCGCCGTTCCCAAAACTTAGGACGGACCTTCGCTTGCATAAAGGGCCTTCCGGAAACGGCGCGACGTCCTGGATCATAGAAGACCCCGTTCGCAACAAATATTTCGAGATCGATGATAAGAGCTTCCTCATCCTTTCCTGCTGGGATGCGGGCTCCCTCGAAGGAATTCTGGTTCGATCGAAGCAGCAATCTCAAGCCGCAATCGCGCAAGAGGAAGTGGGGCAGCTTTACGAATTTCTCATGCGCAATAACCTCACGGAATTTGAACCGTTCGCCGATTACAACGCGATGAGCGCGAGGATTGCTGCGGCCAAGCAAAGCTGGGCCGAACTCGCCGTTCATCACTACCTATTCTTTCGAATCCCGTTGTTGAAGCCCCAAAATTTTCTGAAAAATACTTTGCATATCTATGACGCCCTGATTTCCTGGCCTGCTATAGGTGTGGTGTCCATTCTATCGCTATTAGGGATTTATTTCGCATCCCGCCGATGGGATGACTTCGTCTCCACCTTTCTTTATTTCTTCGACGCCGAGGGGGCGATCCTGTACGGGGTGTGTCTACTCATCGTCAAGACCGCGCATGAGTTCAGCCACGCCTACATGGCGACGCGATACGGCGTTCGCGTTGGAACGATGGGGATCGCATTTCTGGTCATGATGCCCGTCCCCTACACCGACGTCACCGGAGCGTGGAAGCTGCCGTCGCGCCGGCAGCGCTTTTTGATCAGTGCGGCGGGATTGATCGCGGAGTTGATGATTGCCGGCGTCTCGGTTTTCGTTTGGGCCTTCGCCGCCGGCGGTCCGTTCAAAACGGCGGCTTTTTTCATGGCCTCGGTTAGCCTCGTGACGAGCCTTTTCCTGAACCTCAATCCCTTCATGCGGTTCGACGGATATTACCTCCTCTCAGATGCGCTCGGCATCCCCAATCTTCAAACGCGGGCTTTTGTTCTGGGCCGCTGGTGGATGCGCCGGATGCTGTTCGGCGTTCAAACGCCCAACCCAGACAGGCTATCCCACGGTCTGACCTTATTTTGCATCGGCTATTCTTATGCAATTTGGTGCTATCGCTTGCTGCTCTTCATTGGGATTGCCGCTTATGTCTACAGTTTTTTTATAAAGCTCCTCGGTATTGTTCTTTTCGCGATCGAAATCGGTTGGTTCGTGGCGCTCCCTGTTCTGAAAGAATTCAAGGAATGGTGGAAGATACGCGCTTCGATCGTTGAGCGGCGGCGTGCCTGGTACACGACTGCGGCTGCAATTATCGGCATCGGGGCGCTTTGCGCGCCCCTTTCCTTCTCCGTCCGCATCCCCGCAATTGTGCGCGCTCAAGCCGATGCGCGGATCTTTCCGCCGAGCCCCGCCGAGATTGCAAGAGTGGACGTGAAGGAAGGCGACTTTGTCACGAAGGGCCAACTTCTGTTCGAAATGCGCTCGCCACAGCTCGAAAAAGACATGGCGCTCACAAGGCAAAGGATAGAAGCGCTGACTTTGAGGCTTGCGCGGCGCATTGACAATGTGGAGGATCGATCCTCGGGCCTTGTTCTTGAGCAGGAGCTTGGCGCTGAGCAAGATAAACTTCGAGGCTATGAGAAGGAAGCCGCCCTCCTTCGCATCACATCCCCCATCGACGGCGTTGTCGCCGACCTCCCGAGCGGCGTGCACCCCGGGCGTTTCACGGACCTGAAGCATCCACTCGCCATCATCCGGGGCCTATCCGGCGCAATTGCGGAAGGCTATGTGGCAGAGGATGATCTGTGGCGGCTAAAGCCGGGCGCCAGGGGTTGGTTCATCCCTGAGGACGCCTCTTTGCGGGCCGTGGACGTGCGGTTGACTGACATCGCCTACGCCGCCAGCGATCGCCTCGATATTCCCTACCTTGCTTCCATCTACGAAGGCGGCGTCGCGGTCGAGCAAGTCCCGGACAAAACGCTTCATCCCGTTAACGCCAACCACCGCTTGACGATGACGGCTGACTTATGGGATGTGCGCCGGGTTTTGCGGGGCAGCGTTCATATCGAGGCTGCCCCGCAAAGCGCAGCCGCAATATTCTTAAGAAATATTGTGCGGACCTTCATTCGGGAGTCTGGTTTTTAAGCCCGCGGGCGCTGCTTCACTTTGCTTTTTTCATCGCTTTTTGGCGACCTGCGTACGGTTCCGCGCCGTAATGCGGCAGGATTGGATGTCAGCATTTGCTTCTAATTTAGCGACATAAGTCAAGCCGCCCTTGGGACCAAAGCAAGGCTTCCCGGATAACATTGCCACGACTTGGCTTGTTTCAGTTGTCGCGGTATAAAAAATGCGTTTGTTTTGGAAGCGTCGCGCCAGTCCACACAATGTGCCACCGAAAACAAATCCACCGGAAGACCGGCGCCAGCCTTCTCTCTCGCTCATAGCGCTTGAACCGCGCATGGTCTTCGATGCGGCGGCGGCGCATCACGTGCTGGCCGATCATGCTCATTCTGCGTTTCACCAAGGCAGCGCTTCCGACCACACGCAATCTACACTGGCGTATCAGGCGCTCATTGCTGCGGCCGATGCCCAAGTTCCGGCTGCGGTGAGACCCCACACGGATAGCGCTTCAGCCACAACGCCGAGCGTTCATCGAGATCAAAGCCAAACCTACACCTTCCAGATTTCAACCAGCCAATCAGACACTGTCTTACAGCAGATTTCGGCCGGAGCGGCCGGATTTACTATGACCGCCGATGCGAGCGGCGATGTGGTTGGCGTCTTGCAGGCCCAGCATGGGACGGTAAGCCTAAACAGCGATGGCTCGCTGACCTATACGGCCGGCGCGAGCTTCACCGGCTCCGACAGCTTCCAGTACGAAGTCAGCGACGGTCACGGCGGCGCCGTGACAGAGACAGTCACGGTCACCGCGGCCAGCACGGGCGCAAGCGGCAGGCCGGCGCATGCCCATGACGGCCGCGTGACAGAAACCGCCGATGGCTCATATACTTATAGTGCGGGGCAAAACTTCGCGGGATCGGACACCTTCTCGCTCGTGGTTGACAAGAGCGCGGCAGCCCCGAGCGTCACCATAGAAAACTTCGCGCTGACAGCACGCACCGGCGCACAAATCACGTCCGCGGACAGGGCCGTCGAAAGCGCGCTCACAGCGCCGGGCAGGCAGATCGCATTCGTCGAATCTAACCTGCCCGACCTGCAAACCTTGCTGGCCGCTATCCCGCAAGGCACAGAAATCGTGATGCTCGACGCTGCCAAGGACGGCGTGGATCAAATGGCGCAGGCGCTGGAGGGGCAGCACGGCGTCACCGCTATTCATATCCTGTCGCATGGCAGCGAGGCCAATCTCGAACTCGGCACAGCCGATCTGAACGCGAGTTCCATGACGGCAACCTATGCAGCCGATCTCGCGGTGATCAAAGGCGCGCTGGCCCCAAATGCCGATATTCTCGTTTATGGCTGCGATTTCGCAAAAAACGCTGACGGCGCCGCGGCGGCGGTTGAGTTGAGCCAGCTGACCGGCGCCAATGTGGCGGCGGCCACGACCCTTGTCGGCGCCGCCTCGCTTGGCGGCGACTGGGTGTTGAATGACGATGTAGGCGACGTCCATACAAAAGCGATCGATGCGGCCAATTGGAATTTCGACTTAGCGGCGCCGGTCGCCAACCCCGGAAGCTATACCGTCATCACCGGGGCGCCCATCGTTATCGATCCGCGCACAAACGACACCGTCACCGGCGGCTATGAGAACGCCACCATCTCCGCCATCAACGGCACATCCATCAGCTCCGGCCAAACAATCGCGCTGGGCTCGGGCACCCAGGTCACGCTGCGCTCCGACGGGCGGCTTGCCGTCACGGGTTCAAAGAGCGGCGGAGCGACGGAGACCTTCAACTACACAATCACCTCCAGCGGCGGGCAGGCGTCGAGCACGGTCACGCTCACCGAATACAACACTGCGGCGGAAGCACAGGCGCTTGGCTTCGTGTTCACGGTCGACACCAGCAACCCCGGCACGAGCAACAGCAAATCGATCACGCTTCCTGTCAACACGGGGACTACCGCCGCCAACAAATACACGGTGTTCTGGGGTGACGGCACGAGCACAAGCTATACGGGCTCGACGTCGCCCAGCCATACCTATTCGTCGGCTGGCTCTTACACCATCGCCATAGTGGGCGAGTTCGCGGGCCTTGAATTCTTCAACGGCGGCGACTGCCAAAAGCTCACCGGAATCAGCCAATGGGGAGATGTGGCGCTTCAGAATCTGTCGAACGCCTTCGAAGGCTGCTCAAACCTCGTCATCACCGCCAGCGACACCCCCGATTTCAGCAACGTGACAAGCACCGCCGCAATGTTCTACGGCACGAGCGTGGACCCCAACCTGTCCGGCGTCAACGTTTCGAACGTTACGGACATGAGCTACATGTTTTATAACGACGCGGCGTTCAACCAAAATATTTCAGGCTGGAACACGTCGAACGTGACGAATATGAATTACATGTTCTATGGCGATACGGCTTTTAACCAGAACATTGGCGCGTGGAATACGTCAAATGTTACGGGAACAGATCAGATGTTTTTTGACGATACTAATTTTAACCAGAACATCGGCGCATGGAACACGTCGAAAGTAACGAATATGGATTACATGTTCTACCACAATTCGGCTTTCAATCAGAACATCGGCGCGTGGAATACGTCTAGCGTCACATCGATGATCCACATGTTTGACGGCGCTTCATCATTCGATGGAAATATATCGAACTGGAATACGTCTAATGTCACGACATTTCGCTACATGTTCTATAATGACACTGCTTTTAACGTGAATATTGGAGGCTGGAACACCGCAAGCGCCACTGAAATGCACTACATGTTCTATGGCGACACTTCGTTCAATCAAAATCTTTCGGCCTGGAACACATCGAGCGTTACGAACATGAGTTACATGTTCGATGGCGACACCGCGTTCAATCAAAGCCTCGCCAGCTGGAACATCGCCAACGTCACTAGCATGACGGGCTTTCTGACTGGCGGCGGCTTCAGCACAGTCAACTACGACGCCACCCTCACTGCTTGGAGCGAGCTGACCCTCAAACCCGCGCTCACCATCGACATGGGCTCCTCGAAATATAGCTTTTCGGCCGCGGCGCGCACCGCCATTTTGAACGAGTACACATGCTGCAATGCCATCACCATCGACGATGGCGGCTTCATCGATACCGTCGCCGCCAATGCCGCTACGGCTGCCGGCACGGCCAACACGGCGCTCAATGGCAGCCTTGCGGGGGATGCGACGAGCGCGGGCGCCTTTGCGCTCACCTATGCTACGCCAGCCGGCGGCACGGAAACCACCAGCCACGGAACGGTGACAATCAACGCCAACGGGACCTACGCCTACACGCCCGCCGCGAATTATGCCGGGACCGACAGCTTCACCTATAAAGCCACCGATAGTAACGGCGCTTCAGCCACGGGCACGGTCACCGTCACGGTGGCCGACGTGGTGACCGCGTCCGCCGGAACGGCCTCGACCAACGCCAACACCGCGCTGAACGGCACGCTTGTGGGCGGCGCGACAGACGCGGCATCGGAAACGCTCACCTATTCGGCTGTGACCGGGCCGAGCCACGGCACGCTGACCGTCAACGCCAACGGGACCTACACCTATACGCCCACATCCGGTTACACCGGGACCGACACTTTCACTTATAAGGCGACAGATACCGCGGGTTACTCCAGCACCGCAACGATTAGCGTCCTCATCGAAGACACCCCGGCGCTGGCGGCGCTGCCGGCGACGCAAACCACCCTTGTCAACCACGCTGAGACCTTCTCTTCGGCGAATGGCAATGCAGTCACCATCGTCGATCAGAATTCGGGCGGCGCCAACAACCAGGTCACATTGAGCGTGGCGGACGGCACATTAACGCTATCGCAAACCACGGGATTAACCTTTTCGGCGGGAACTGGCACAGCGAACAGCACAATGACGTTTAGCGGGACCGCTGCAAACATCAATGCTGCGCTGAACGGGATGCACTACACGCCGGCCGCCAATTTCAACGGTTCGGACACACTCACTGTCAGCACCGAGAGCGCTTCCCTCGTTGCACAGAACACCAACGCTAACCTGACCGGCTATTACAGTTTCGATAATTCGAACTCGGTTGGCGCAGACACAAGCCCGGCCGCAGCCCATTCGGGCGTAACCAAGGCAACGCGACGGTCACGAGCGATGCGACTCGCGGCGATGTGCTGAGCCTCAATGGATCGAACGATGTGCAGATTTCGGGGCTGATGGGTTCTCCATCAAACATTACGCTTGCAGCTTGGGTGAACCTGACTTCGGACAGCACATAGGGCAGCGAGGTCATATCGCTTGGCAATTGCGTTGCGTTGCGGCTGGACGCAACGGCGGGCGGCGCTCCCAAGCTTGAAGGTTTTCAATGGAATGGGAGCGCGTGGATTATAACCTCCTACGATGTTTCCCTCGCGGGTACAGGTTGGCATCAGGTCGCCTATACCTTCAACAATTCCACGAAAGGTTGCGACCCTATATTTAGACGGAGCGGCCGTCAGTTCTCAAACGCTTACATCTTCGATCGATTACGCGGGACAAGGATCCAGCACTTACATCGGCGCGCACGGAAACGGAGGAGGAAGCGGCTTTAACTTCAAAGGCGAGATCGACGATGCAAGGATCTATTCGACAGCTCTGTCGTCGAGCCAGGTCGCCACGCTTTACAGCGCCACGATGTTCAACGACGCCCTTCTGACGGCGTCGGGCACGACGGCCATCAACGTCACCGACACCGTAACAGCCGCCCCCGACACCGCTTCGACAAATGTCAACAACGCCGTCAGCAAGTCGCTCGCCAGCGATGGGACGAGCGCGGCAGGGCTTTCGCTCACTTATTCGGTCGCAAGCGGCGGCAATCCGAGCCACGGAACGCTGACTATGAATTCAAATGGGACGTATACTTACACGCCCACGACGAATTACACCGGAACGGATACCTTCACCTATCAAGTTTCAGATGGCATTGGTTACACGGCGACGAACACCGTCACGATCACCGTGGCCGACGTCGTGACCGCGTCTACAAGCGCGAAGACGACAGGCGCCAACACAGCGCTGAACGCCACGCTTGTTGGCGTCGCCACCGACGCGGCGGGGCAGACGCTGACCTATACGGAGGCAAGCGGACCAAGCCACGGCACGGTGACAATCAACGCCAACGGGACCTACACCTACACGCCCACCGCGAACTACGTGGGCACGGATACGTTCAACTACCAGGCGACCGATACCAGCGGCTCTAGCTCCACGAACACGGTGACCGTCACAGTCGCCGACGTGGTGACCGCGTCCGCCGGAGCGGCCTCGACGAACGCCAACACCGCGCTGAACAGCAGCCTTGCGGGCAGCGCTACGGACGCGGCGGGGCAAACGCTGACCTATGCGAAGGCAAGCGGGCCGAGCCATGGCACGCTGACCGTCAACGCCAACGGGACCTACACCTATACGCCCGCCGCGAACTACGTGGGCGCGGACACGTTCACCTATCAGGCGACCGATACGAGCGGCTACAGCTCCACCAACACGGTCACCATCACCGTCGCCGACGTGGTGACCGCGTCCGCCGGAGCGGCGTTGACGAACGCCAACACGGCGCTGAACGGCACGCTTGTTGGCGACGCTACGGACGCGGCGGGGCAGACGCTGACATATGCGACAACAAGCGGACCGTCGCATGGGACGCTGACTGTCAACGCCAACGGGACCTACACCTACACGCCCGCCACGAACTACGCCGGAACCGACACTTTTACCTATAAGGCCACCGACTCGAGTGGCTACAGCGCCATCAATACCGTCACCGTCACCGTAGCCGACGTGGTGAACGCAAATAACGAGACCTGGTATTACGGCCTCAACAAGCCGTATGGAAATATACTAACAGATAACAACGTTGCTTACAGCTCAGCCGGATTCCCCCTATCGTTTTCTATACAATCAGCTCCGTCTCACGGCACGCTAACTTGGCTTAATACAACCACAGGGTCGTTTCTTTATACACCAAACACGGGTTATACGGGAAACGATTCCTTCACCTATCAGGCAAGCGATGGCCACGGCTATGTAGGGACCGGCGTCATCACCCTCTCCTACAGCGCGTCTACGCCCGTCGCTATCCCTTACAGCGCAACGATTTATGAAAATTCAACAGTTACTGGACCCAGCCTTGCCAGCGCAGGCCTTTCCTATTACCCGCTTACGACCACAGCACATGGCACGTTGACCATCAACGCGAACCAGAGCTACACATACACACCAAATACAGGCTATACTGGTACGGATGATTTCTACTATGCCTTGACCGACGGTACGAGAACATCCGTCAATGTGGTTACCTTGACAATAGTCGACCCGGTCACCGCATCCGCTGGCAGCAAAACCACAACCGCAAACACCGCGCTTAGCAGCACGGTCGCGGGCCTCGCGAACGATGCCGAGGGCCTGACACTGACCTATGCACAAGTGAGCGGCCCCTCTCACGGCGCCTTCACGCTCAACTCTAACGGGACATACACCTACACGCCTACGGCGAACTACGCCGGAACGGATAGTTTTACCTACAAGGCGACCGATACTAGCGGCTGCAGCGCGACGAACACGGTCACCATCACCGTCGCCGACGTGGTGACCGCGTCCGCCGGAGCGGCCTCGACCAACGCCAACACGGCGCTGAACGGCACGCTTGCTGGGGACGCCACGGATGCGGCCGGGCAGACGCTGACCTATGCGAAGGCGAGCGGGCCGAGCCACGGCACGCTGACCGTCAACGCCAACGGGACTTATACTTATGCGCCAGCCTCGAATTACGTCGGAACCGACACTTTCACCTATAAAGCCACCGACACCAGCGGCCAGTCGGCGACTGCCACAGTCACCATCGCCGTGAACGACGTGGCCCCGGTTATCGTTGTTCACGACAGTGGCAGCACAGCTCTGAATGCCACCTTAAGCAACTCGGTAGCATCAGACGTGTCGAGCCCCGTTGGGCTTCCGACTACCTATTCCGTTACAACCCAGCCAACACACGGAACGATCGCTTTTAACTCCGACGGCTCGTTCACCTATACCCCCAACAGCAATTATACCGGTTCGGACAGCTTCGTTTATCAGGCGAATGACGGGCACGGTGGCACAGTCAGCGATTCCTATGCCATCACGGTGGACGGCACGAAAAATACGCCAGCGAACACGCCATTGACGGTGACGCTTGAAAACTCCGCCGCCTCATTCAGCTATGCCGTGGGTACGCCGAGCCACGGCACGTTGATGCTCAAAAATGCCGCAACCGCCAGCTATATCTATACCCCCACGGCAAACTACATAGGATCGGACAGCTTCACATACACCGTCGATTATGGTAGCGGCGCCGTTATCGCCACCGTCGCAATTCAGGTTAACGACGTGGCGCCAACGGCGGCCAACAACTCCGCCTCGACGAACGCGAACGCCGCTGTGACCAAGAGCGTCGCCAGCGACGCTTCGAGTTCCGTGGGACTGCCGCTCACCTTCTCCAAGGCCAGCAACCCGAGCCACGGTACCGTCACCGTCAACGCCAACGGCAGCTACACCTATACACCCACCTCAAATTACGTCGGTACCGACACCTTCACCTATCAGGTGATCGATACTAGCGGCGCCTCAGCCACGGGTACTGTCACCGTCACCGTCGCCGACGTGGTGACGGCCGCGGGCGATACGGCTTCGACGGCTGCGAATACGGCCGTGACGAAGTCGCTGGCGGCCGATGGGGCCAGTTCCGCCGGGCAGGCGCTCACCTACGCCAAGGCCGGCAACCCGAGCCCATGGCGCTGTCACCGTGCGCGCGCGAACGGGTCTACACCTACACGCCCGCCGCCAACTATGTCGGACTCGACAGCTTCAGCTACACCGTCACCGACGCCAGCGGCTACAGCAGCACCAACACGGTGACCGTCACGGTCGCCGACGTAGTGACGGCGGCAGGCGACACGGCTTTGACCAACGCCAACACGGCGGTGACGAAGTCGCTCGCGGCCGACGGGGCCAGTTCCGCCGGGCAAGCGCTCACCTACGCCAAGGCCAGCAATCCGGCCCACGGCAGCGTCACCGTGAGCGCCAACGGCAGCTACACCTACATGCCCGCCGCCAACTATGTGGGAACTGACAGCTTTACGTACACCGTCACCGATGCCAGCGGCTATACAGCCACGAACACCGTGACCGTCACCGTCGCCGATGTGGTGACGGCCGCGGGCGATACGGCTTCGACGGCTGCGAATACGGCCGTGACGAAGTCGCTGGCGGCCGATGGCGCCAGTTCCGCCGGGCAGGCGCTCACCTACGCCAAGGCCGGCAATCCAAGCCATGGCGCTGTCACCGTGAGCGCCAACGGAAGCTACACCTACATGCCCGCCGCCAACTATGTGGGAACTGACAGCTTCACGCTACACCGTCACCGACGCCAGCGGCTACAGCAGCACCAACACGGTGACCGTCACGGTCGCCGACGTAGTGACGGCGGCAGGCGACACGGCTTTGACCAACGCCAACACGGCGGTGACGAAGTCGCTCGCGGCCGACGGGGCCAGTTCCGCCGGGCAGGCGCTCACCTACGCCAAGGCCGGCAACCCGGCCCATGGCGGCGTCACCGTGAGCGCCAACGGCAGCTACACCTATACGCCCGCCGCCAATTATGTCGGCTCGGACAGCTTTACTACACCGTCACCGACGCCAGCGGCTATAGCGGCCACGAACACCGTGACCGTCACGGTCGCCGATGTGGTGACGGCCGCGGGCGACACGGCTTCGACGGCTGCGAATACGGCCGTGACGAAGTCGCTGGCGGCCGATGGGGCCAGTTCCGCCGGGCAGTCGCTCACCTACGCCAAGGCCTCGGGCCCGAGCCATGGCGGCGTCACCGTGAGCGCCAACGGGTCGTACACCTATACGCCCAGCGCGAACTATGTGGGAACTGACAGCTTTACGTACACCGTCACCGACGCCAGCGGCTACACGGCCACGAACACGGTAACCGTCACCGTCGCCGACGTGGTGACGGCCGCGGGCGACACGGCTTCGACGGCTGCGAATACCGCTGTTTCCAAGAACATCGTGACTGATGTCTCCAGCTCGGGGAGCCAGTCACTCACCTATTCGGTAGCCAGCGCGCCTTCCCATGGCACAGTCAGCTTCTCGGGCAGCACATTCACCTACATGCCAACCATGAACTATACCGGCTCCGATAGCTTCACCTACACGGTCTCCGACGGAAAGGGCTATAGCGCCACCAGTAGCATTACGATCACGGTCAACGACGTTGCGCCGGCCGCGGCCAACGATAGCATCATGGCGATTAATAACACCGCAGTCAGCGGAAGTCTCGCGGCGGACGGTAAAAGCTCTGTTGGCCTTCCTCTCACCTATTCCAAGGCTTCCGATCCAAGCCACGGCGCCGTGACGGTGAACGCCAATGGCTCGTACACCTACACGCCCGCCGCGAATTATACCGGCTCAGATAGCTTCACCTATCAAGTTTCGGACGGACACGGCGGAACCGCAATCGCTACCATCGCTGTCAACGTCGTCCCGGCCGAAGCCGCCAACCCCGACAGCTACACCGTCATCACCGGCGCGCCCATCGTCGTCGATCCGCGCACCAACGACCTCGTTGCGGGTGGTTATAAGAACGCAACCATTACCGCCATCAATGGAACATCAATTAGCTCCGGGCAGACCGTCACGCTTGGCTCTGGAACCACCGTGACGCTGCGCTCCGACGGACGTCTTGCCGTAGATGCTGCGGAAAGCGGCGGGGCGACAGAGACTTTCACCTACACCTTCACCGACAGCTACGGTTCGAAGACAGGCACGGTCACGCTGACCGAATACGACACTACGGCGGAAGCGCAGGCGCTCGGCTTCGTGTTTACGGTCGACACCACAAAGTGGGGGACCAGCGACAGCAATTCCATCACGCTTCCGGTCAACACCGGAACCACCGCCGCCAACAACTACACCGTGTTCTGGGGCGACGGCACGAGCACCTCTTACACCGGCTCGGCCACGCCCAGCCATACTTACGCGACGGCTGGCTCGCAAACGATCGCCATCGTGGGCGAGTTCGCAGGGCTAGCCTTTAACGGCAGTGGAGACTTCCAGAAGCTTACCGGCGTCAGCCAATGGGGCGATGTGGCGCTGCAAAATACCAACGGCGCCTTCGAAGGCTGCTACAACCTTGTCATTACGGCCACCGACGTGCCCGATCTCAGTGACTGCACGACCGCGCGCTACATGTTCGCGAACGACCACGCCAATCCGAACCTTGCCGGAGTTGACGTCTCGCACATCACCGACATGACGGGGATGTTTTACGACAACACCGCCTTCAATCAGGACATCTCGGGCTGGAATACGTCCAGCGTCACGAACATGAGCAACATGTTCTCTGGCGCCACGGCCTTCAACCAGAACATTGGCGGCTGGGACACATCTCACGTCGCCAGCATGAACTCCATGTTCTACGACGCCAAGGCGTTCAATCAGAACATCGACGGATGGAACACCTCCAGCGTCACCGACATGAGCAGCATGTTCGCTGACGCCAGCTCGTTCAACCAAAACATTGGCGGCTGGGACACCTCCCACGTCACCAACATGGGCGCCATGTTCTATGGCGCTTCGTCCTTCAATCAAGACATCTCCGGCTGGAACACCTCCAGCGTCAGCGATATGAACTCTATGTTCTGTGGCGCCACCGCCTTCAACGAAAACATTAGCGGCTGGGATACCTCCCACGTCACCGATATGGGCACGATGTTCTGCGAAGCTACCGCTTTCAATCAGGACATCGGCGACTGGGACACATCTCACGTGACCAATATGTATGGGATGTTCATGGGCGCCTCGGCCTTCAATCAAAGCATCGGCAGCTGGGACACCTCCAAAGTCACCGAAATGGGCGGCATGTTTTGTGGCGCCTTGTCCTTTAATCAGAACATCGGCGGCTGGACCACCTCTAGCGTCACCGATATGAGCGCGATGTTCTACTACGCGACAGCGTTCAATCAGAACATTGGCGGCTGGCACACATCCAGCGTCACCGATATGAGCTACATGTTCGATGGCGCTGCCGCCTTCAATCAGAACATCGCCGCCTGGAACACCTCCAGCGTCACCGACATGAGCGGCATGTTCAAAGGCGCGACGGCGTTTAACCAGAACATCGGCTCATGGAACGTGTCCAGCGCCGGCTACATGACTGATATGTTCCATGGCGATGCCGCCTTCAATCAAAGCCTCGCCCAGTGGAACATCAGCAACGTCAATGACATGACAGGCTTTTTGACCGGCGGCGGCCTCAGCACCGCCAACTACGACGCGAGCCTTGCCGCCTGGAGCAAGCTGACGCTGCAACCCGGGCTTTACGTCGATATGGGGTCCTCCACCTATTGCTGGTCGGCGTCCGCGCGCGCCGCAATCCTGAACGAATACTCAGGCGGCAACGCCATCATCATCAACGATGGCGGCTTCATCGACGCCGTTGCCGCCAATGCCGCTTCCGCTTCCGTCACTGTGAACGCCGCGATCAATGGCAGCCTTGCGGGCGATGCGGCGAGCGCGGGCGGCTATGCGCTCACTTACGCGACGCCAGCCGGCGGGACAGAAACCACCGCGCATGGCAGCGTGACCATCAACGCGAACGGCTCCTACACCTATACGCCGAACGCCAACTATGTGGGCGCTGATAGCTTCACTTATAAGGCCACCGACGCCAACGGCGCTTCAGCCACAGCCACCGTGAATTTGACTGTGTCGGAGGCCGCCAATCCCGCCAGCTACACCGTCATCACTGGCGCGCCAATCGTCGTCGATCCGCGCACGAAAGACGCCATCGCCGGCGGCTACCAGAACGCGACAATTACCGCCATCGACGGCACATCTATCAGTTCAGGGCAGACCGTCACGCTCGGCTCGGGCACAACGGTGACGCTGCGGCCGGATGGGCGGCTTGCGGTCGATGCCGCTGGAAGCGGCGGAGCAACTGAGAACTTCAACTACACCATCACCGATAGCCATGGCTCGCTGACGAGCACTGTCACGCTCACAGAATATAACACTGCAGCGGAAGCGGAAACGCTGGGCTTCGTGTTCACGGTCGACACTACCAAGCCGGGGACCAGCAACGGCAATTCGATCACGCTTCCGGTCAACACGGGGACCACCGCCGCCAACAACTACACGGTGTTCTGGGGCGACGGAACCAGCAACACCTATACTGGCTCGGCCACGCCCAGCCACAGCTATGTAACGGCAGGCTCGCACACCATCGCCATCGTCGGCGAGTTCGCGGGTCTCGCCTTCAACGATGGCGGCGACTGCCTGAAGCTCACCGGCATCAGTCAATGGGGGGACGTGGCGCTGCAAAATACCAACGGCGCCTTCTACGGCTGTATACACCTCGCCATCACAGCCACCGACGTACCAGATCTCAGCGACTGCACCAGCGCGCGCTACATGTTCGCGGACGACAGCGTGAACCCGAACCTTGCCGGCGTCGACGTCTCGCATATCACCGATATGACTGGCATGTTCTACAACAATACCGCGTTCAATCAGGACATCTCGGGCTGGGATACATCCAGCGTCACGAACATGACCGATATGTTCTTTGGAGCCAGCTCATTCAATCAGAACATTGGCGGCTGGGACACGTCCCACGTCACCGACATGAACAACATGTTCCGCGGCGCTTCAGCGTTCAATCAAGACATTGGCGGCTGGAACACGTCTAGCGTCACCAACATGAGCGCCATGTTCTACTGCGACACAGCGTTCAACCGGGACATCTCGGGATGGGATACGTCGCACGTCACGAGCATGAGCGGCATGTTCTTTGGCGCGTGGGCGTTCGATCAAGACATCGGCTCCTGGAACACCTCTAGCGTAACCGATATGTCCACTATGTTCGGGAACGCCTGCGACTTTAACGGTAATATCTCAAACTGGAACACGACGAGCGTCGTGAGCATGAGCGGCATGTTCTCTGGCGCCACTTCTTTCAATCAAAACATCTCCTCCTGGAATACGTCCAGCGTCACCGATATGAACTCCATGTTCTGCGACGCCACCTCGTTCAATCAGAACATCTCCGCGTGGCACACCTCCGGCGTCACGGACATGAGCTGCATGTTCTCCGGCGCCACTTCGTTCAACCAGAACATCTCCGCATGGAATACCTGCAGCGTCACCAGCATGAACTCCATGTTCTGTAACGCCACTTCGTTCAACCAGAACATCTCCGCGTGGAACACCTCCAGCGTCACCGACATGAGCTACATGTTTTCTGGGGCCACTTCGTTCAACCAGAACATCGGCTCATGGAACACTTCTAGCGTCACTTACATGACTAATGTGTTCTATGGCGATGCCGCCTTCAATCAAAGCCTCGCCCAGTGGAACATTAGCAACGTCAATGACATGACCGGCTTTTTGACCGGCGGCGGCCTCAGCACAGCCAACTACGATGCGAGCCTTGCCGCGTGGAGCAAGCTAACGCTGCAACCCGGGCTTTACGTCGATATGGGTTCCTCCACCTATAGCCTGTCGGCGGCCGCGCACGCGGCGATCCTGAACGAATACTCAGGCGCCAGCGCCATCACCATCAACGATGGCGGCTTCATCGACACCGTCACCGCCAACGGCGCAAGCGCTGCTGCGACGCTGAACACAGCAGTAACTGGGAGCATTGCGGCCGATGCGGCAAGCTCCGCCGGCCTCACGCTTAGCTTCTCGCAGGTCAGCGGACCGGCGCACGGCACGCTCACGCTCAATTCTAATGGAACATACACCTATGCGCCGGCTTCGAATTACATCGGCGCGGACAGCTTCGTTTACAAAGTTGACGACGGACAGGGGTTTACTGCGACGGCGACTGTTACGATCGCCGTTAGCGAAACGGCGAACCCAGCCAGCTACACCGTCATCACCGGCGCGCCGATGACCGTCGACCCGCGCACGAACGACGCCATCGCGGGCGGCTACCATAACGCGGCCATCACCGCTATCAATGGCGCATCGATCAGCTCAGGACAGACCGTCACGCTCGGCTCGGGCACCACGGTGACGCTTCGCTCCGACGGCCGGCTTGCGGTGGATGCTGCAGAGAGCGGCGGCGCGACTGAGACCTTTAACTACACCATCACCGACACCCACGGCTCGCTGACAAGCACCGTCACGTTGACCGAATATAACGATGCGGCGCATGCTCAAGCGCTGGGCTTCGTGTTCACGGTCGATACCACCAAGCCGGGGACAAGCGACAGCAATTCCATTATGCTGCCGGTTAACACTGGCTCGACGGCTGCGAACAACTATACCGTGTTCTGGGGCGATGGCACGAGCAGTACCTACATGGGATCGGCTACCCCCTCGCACACCTATGCTACCGCCGGCGCGCACACCATCGCTATCGTAGGCGAGTTCGCGGGCCTCGATTTCAATGATTCCGGCGACGGCCAGAAAATCACAAACATCAGCCAATGGGGCGATGTCGCCTTCCAAAACCTATCGCACGCCTTCGATGGCGCGGCCAACCTCACTATCACAGCCGCCGGCAATCCCGATCTCACCGACTGCACGAGCCTCAGCTACACTTTCGCCCGCACTTCGAACTTCGACGGGAACATCTCCGGCTGGAACACCTCTGCCGTCACTGACATGAGCTATATGTTCTACGCCAACTCGGCATTCAACCAGAATATCACCGGCTGGAACACCTCGGCGGCAACCAATATGACGGGGATGTTCCTCAACAATTCCGTCTTCAATCAGAACATCGGTTCATGGGATACGTCACATGTTACCGGCATGAGCCATATGTTCGCGGGTGACGTTGCTTTCAATGGGAATATTTCTGTCTGGAATACCGCTGCTGTTACGGACATGAACAACATGTTCAACGGCGACGCTGCGTTCAACCAGAACATCGGTTCATGGGATACGTCGCACGTCACAAACATGAGTTATATGTTCGCCGGTACAACCTCCTCCAATCTAAACATCGGTGACTGGAACACGTCCGCCGTTACGAACATGAGCGACATGTTCTTCGATAGCACGTTTAATCAGAACATTGCGGATTGGAACACCTCGGCGGTCACGACCATGTACGGGATGTTCAGCGGCGACGCCGCGTTCAACCAAGACATCGGTTCGTGGGACACGTCGCACGTTACAACTATGAGCTATATGTTTAGCCAGGACGAGGCGTTCAACCAGAACATCGGGGGCTGGAACACCGTCGCGGTCACAAACATGAGCTACATGTTCGCGGGCGCTACAGCGTTCAATCAAAATATCGGAGGTTGGAACACCGCTGCGGTCACAAACATGAGCTACATGTTTGATGGCGACACATTGTTCAATGCGGACATATCGGAGTGGAATACGTCCGCTGTCACGAACATGAGCAGCATGTTCCTGCTGGACGCGGCATTCAGTCAAAATATCGGCGGATGGGACACATCCAACGTCTCGAACATGAGCTCGATGTTCTACGGAACGTCGTTCAACCAGGACATCGGCTCGTGGAACACCTCTCACGTCACCAATATGAGCGGCATGTTCGTGAACGATACGGCGTTCAACCAGAATATCGGCTCGTGGGATACCTCGCACGTAACAAACATGAGTTCGATGTTCAAAACCGATACAGCCTTCGACGGGAATATCTCCGGGTGGAACGTGTCGGCCGTCACGAACATGAATAACATGCTCGAGGGCGATCTGTCGTTCAATCAGAGCCTTGCCAGCTGGAACATCAGCGCCGCCACCAACATGATAGGGTTCCTATCGTTCGGTTCGGGCCTCAGCACTGCGAACTATGATGCGACGCTTGCGGGTTGGAGTACCGAAAATCTCCACCCAGGCCTCGTGATCCAGATGGGCGCGAGCCGCTATGAAACTTCCTGGGCGCAACGCGCCGCTATAGTCGCCGAGGGTGTTAGCATCAGCGACAGCGGTCAGTTCGATGTGGTGACGGCTGCCGCAGATACAGCGTCCACGAACGCCAATACCGCGCTGACGGGCATCCTTGCCGCCGATGCCTCAAGCGCCGCCGGCCTTGCGCTTACGTTCGCCAAGGCGGCCGGCCCAGCCAACGGCGCGGTGACTGTGAACGGCGACGGATCTTTCGTTTATACGCCAGCACCGAACTACGTCGGAACCGATACCTTCAGCTATACTGTATCTGACGGCCATGGATACGCTGCAACGAACACCGTGACCGTCACCGTCGCCGACGTGGTGACGGCCGCGGGCGACACGGCTTCGACGGCTGCGAATACGGCCGTGACGAAGTCGCTGGCGGCCGATGGGGCCAGTTCCGCCGGGCAGGCGCTGACCTACGCCAAGGCCTCGGGCCCGAGCCATGGCGGCGTCACCGTGAGCGCCAACGGGTCGTACACCTATACGCCCAGCGCGAACTATGTGGGAACTGACAGCTTTACCTACACTGCCACCGACGCCAGCGGCTATGCGGCCACGAACACCGTGACCGTCACCGTCGCCGACGTGGTGACGGCCGCGGGCGACACGGCTTCGACGGCTGCGAATACGGCCGTGACGAAGTCGCTGGCGGCCGATGGCGCCAGCTCCGCCGGTCAGGCGCTCACCTACGCCAAGGCCTCGGGTCCGAGCCATGGCGGCGTCACCGTGAGCGCCAACGGGTCGTACACCTATACGCCCGCCGCCAACTATGTGGGGACCGACAGCTTCACCTACACCGTAACCGGCGCCAGCGGCTATGCGGCCACGAACACGGTCATCATCACCGTCGCCGACGTAGTGACGGCGGCAGGCGACACGGCTTTGACCAACGCCAACACGGCGGTGACGAAGTCGCTCGCGGCCGACGGGGCCAGCTCCGCCGGGCAGGCGCTCACCTACGCCAAGGCCGGCAACCCAAGCCATGGCGGCGTCACCGTCGCCGCGAACGGGTCGTACACCTACACGCCCGCCGCCAACTATGTGGGGACCGACAGCTTCAGCTACACCGTCACCGACGCCAGCGGCTACAGCAGCACCAACACGGTGACCGTCACGGTCGCCGACGTAGTGACGGCGGCAGGCGACACGGCTTCGACGGCTGCGAATACGGCCGTGACGAAGTCGCTGGCGGCCGATGGGGCGAGCTCCGCCGGGCAGGCGCTGACCTACGCCAAGGCCTCGGGCCCAAGCCATGGCGGCGTCACCGTCGCCGCGAACGGGTCGTACACCTACACGCCCGCCGCCAACTATGTGGGGACCGACAGCTTTACCTACACTGCCACCGACGCCAGCGGCTACACGGCCACGAACACCGTGACTGTCACGGTCGCCGACGTGGTGACGGCCGCGGGCGATACGGCTTCGACGGCTGCGAATACGGCCGTGACGAAGTCGCTGGCCGCCGACGGCGGCCAGCTCCGCCGGGCAAGCGCTGACCTACGCCAAGGCCTCGGGCCCGAGCCATGGCGCTGTCACCGTGAGCGCCAACGGAAGCTACACCTACATGCCCGCCGCCAACTATGTGGGGACCGACAGCTTCACCTACACTGCCACCGACGCCAGCGGCTACACGGCCACGAACACCGTGACTGTCACGGTCGCCGATGTGGTGACGGCCGCGGGCGACACGGCTTCGACGGCTGCGAACACGGCCGTGACGAAGTCGCTCGCGGCCGACGGGGCCAGCTCCGCCGGGCAAGCGCTCACCTACGCCAAGGCCAGCAATCCGGCCCACGGCAGCGTCACCGTGAGCGCCAACGGCAGCTACACCTACACGCCCGCCGCCAATTATGTCGGCTCGGACAGCTTCAGCTACACCGTCACCGACGCCAGCGGCTACACAGCCACGAACACCGTGACCGTCACCGTCGCCGACGTGGTGACGGCCGCGGGCGATACGGCTTCGACGGCTGCGAATACGGCCGTGACGAAGTCGCTGGCGGCCGATGGGGCCAGTTCCGCCGGGCAGGCGCTGACCTACGCCAAGGCCGGCAACCCAAGCCATGGCGCTGTCACCGTGAGCGCCAACGGAAGCTACACCTACATGCCCGCCGCCAACTATGTGGGGACTGACAGCTTTACGTACACCGTCACCGACGCCAGCGGCTATACGGCCACGAACACCGTGACCGTCACCGTCGCCGATGTGGTGACGGCCGCGGGCGACACGGCTTCGACGGCTGCGAATACGGCCGTGACGAAGTCGCTGGCGGCCGATGGGGCCAGCTCCGCCGGGCAAGCGCTCACCTACGCCAAGGCCTCGGGTCCGAGCCATGGCGGCGTCACCGTGAGCGCCAACGGGTCGTACACCTATACGCCCGCCGCCAACTATGTGGGGACCGACAGCTTTACCTACACTGTCACCGACGCCAGCGGCTATGCGGCCACGAACACCGTGACCATCACCGTCGCCGAGTGGTGACGGCGGCGGGCGATACGGCCTCGACCAACGCCAACACGGCGGTGACCAAGTCGCTGGCGGCCGACGGGGCCAGCTCCGCCGGGCAAGCGCTGACCTACGCCAAGGCCTCGGGCCCGAGCCATGGCGCTGTCACCGTCGCCGCGAACGGGTCGTACACCTATATGCCCAGCGCGAACTATGTGGGGACCGACAGCTTCACCTACACCGTCACCGACGCCAGCGGCTACACGGCCACGAACACGGTGACCGTCACCGTCGCCGACGTGGTGACGGCTGCGGCCGACACGGCCTCGACGGCTGCGAATACGGCCGTGACGAAGTCGCTGGCGGCCGATGGGGCCAGTTCCGCCGGGCAGTCGCTGACCTACGCCAAGGCCTCGGGCCCGAGCCATGGCGGCGTCACCGTGAGCGCCAACGGGTCGTACACCTATACGCCCGCGCCAACTATGTCGGGACCGACAGCTTCACCTACACCGTAACCGACGCCAGCGGCTATACGGCCACGAACACCGTGACCGTCACGGTCGCCGACGTGGTGACGGCGGCGGGCGACACGGCCTCGACCAACGCCAACACGGCGGTGACCAAGTCGCTGGCGGCCGACGGGGCAAGCTCCGCCGGGCAAGCGCTGACCTACGCCAAGGCCTCGGGCCCGAGCCATGGCGGCGTCACCGTCGCCGCGAACGGGTCGTACACCTATACGCCCGCCGCCAACTATGTGGGGACCGACAGCTTTACCTACACCGTCACCGACGCCAGCGGCTATACGGCCACGAACACGGTGACCGTCACGGTCGCCGACGTGGTGACGGCCGCGGGCGATACGGCTTCGACGGCTGCGAATACGGCCGTGACGAAGTCGCTGGCGGCCGACGGGGCCAGCTCCGCCGGGCAAGCGCTGACCTACGCCAAGGCCGCAGCCCGAGCCATGGCGCTGTCACCGTGAGCGCCAACGGAAGCTACACCTACATGCCCGCCGCCAACTATGTGGGGACCGACAGCTTCACCTACACCGTCACCGACGCCAGCGGCTACACGGCCACGAACACCGTGACCGTCACCGTCGCCGACGTGGCCCCCGCCTCCGCCAGCGATAAGGCTTCGAGCACGGCTAATACTGCGGCTACGGCGGCCACCGAAGCGCAGAACCCCTGGTATTTGCACAGGCATCAATTCGAGCCAAATGAGACTTCATGGCTGATGCTTCGGAACGAAGATGGGACCACTTACAATCCGGCTATCGCTCTCGATCACTTCGAGGACACACTTGTGGGGCTAGGCGGCAGTGACAACTCATCCAGCACATCGGCTTTTTATTTTGGGGCCGAGGTGCGAAAGCAGCTTCTGGTTGTGCGGATTAGCGACCGCTCGGGCGCCCCTATCGCCGACGAGTTGAAAATTTTGCAAGCGGATGGAGAACCCTTACCTGCATGGGCGACGCGCGAGCCGGGTGGCTGCCTTGTTGCGCAAGTTCCCGAGGGCGTCGATCGGATGCTCCTGAAGATCGTTCAGCCCGAAGGCCTGGGGGCGCCGAGCACAGAGACCTTTGTGACGATTTACATGTCCACCGGCGAGATTATCGCCGAAACTCGGGCCCCGGTCGAAGCTTTCAACAGTCTTCCCTTTGCGGAACAGCTCAAACACATGAAGCATTTCATTTCGCTCAGCAATAACTGATAAGAACATTTGCAGGTTCGGGTCCACTGGCCTCCGCGCGATTTGATGCTTGATTTGGTTGGGCGAGCGGGGTGGGGGGGAGTCGAGCAGACATAGCCGATGGTATCTCCGGCATCGGCTGCAGGCTATCGATCAAGGTCCGCTATTGTATGGTTAGGTAGGTATCCGTCCGGGCTCAGTCCCTACGACGGCCAGAAGATCTGAAAGCTTCCGTCAGGCCCCCGTCGAGATGGCCAATATGCGACATCGAGACTTATCGCTTGGGGCGATTGGCTAACGGCTGATTTGTGTATACGATAGCAGAATTGGAGAATCCCATTCTTTGCGCAACGAAAATGGTTTTCGCGCGTGTATCGCGTGTATATTGGCGTCCCCCATCTTGAGGGTCGCGGCGTGTCAGCGATCCGGCCTCGCGCGAGGTCTGCCTTATCCCGGGTGCGAACGGCGCGACCGGCATCGAGGGCAATCTTGTTCTCGGCGCGCACGGCCCGCGGGGGCTGCGCATTATCGTCATAGTCTATGCGGAATTCCTGACGCCGAAGTTTCTCCTAGCGCGACCAAGAGACCGAAGGCAATCAGCGGATGCGCCTCCTTTGCAGAGCGGTCGTTCTGGGCGCTTTCTTTGAGGGCGTTTGCAGAGATCTGCTGCCAATGCGGCGGAAAGCAAGCTAAGCTCTTGGGGTGAGGAAACAGGAACGCTTCGTGGGAATCCAAAGCGCAAAAGCGCTGGCGCGAGGCGGCAAGAGTGCATCCGCGATGAAGAGTGACTTATCCAAGACGATATACGGTGAATGTCTGGGGATTAGATGCTTCATGGCTTCGATCCCGGCGCCGTGGTCCGGAGCCCGGCCATGAGCAAAAGCCCCACCCGCAGCGAGGAAAGCCCCGGCAAAGAAGGCGCCGTCCAGTCGGTCGCACGCGCCCTTAGCCTTCTCGAACTGCTTGGCGAGGACGACGAGGGATATCGCCTGAGCGATCTTTCGGAACGGTCCGGCCTTTCGCCTTCAACCGTCCATCGCCTGCTTACGACGATGGAGCAAAAACGCTTCGTCCAGTTCGATCCATACACTCACCTGTGGCACGTCGGACGTCAAAGCTTCTCGGTCGGCGCTGCTTTTGTGCGGCGCAGGAATTTCGTCGCAGAGACAATTCCTTTTCTCCGCCGTATCCGCGACCGGACGCGGGAGACCGTCAATTTGGCCGTCGCCGAAGAGGGCGAGGTCGTGATCCTCACTCAAGTCGAAAGCCGCGAAATTGTGCGGGCTATCACTCGCGCGGGGGGGCGCGCCCTCATGACGTCTTCAGGCCTCGGCAAGGCGATCCTCGCCACCTACAGCCCGGACGATGTTTCCGCGATCGTTCAGCGTCACGGCCTGCCGCGAGTTCACGCCGAAGTCCATCATTAGGGCGGGAGAGCTTCATGACGCGCTCAACCGGATTCGCTCGCAAGGTTATGCCGTCGATGACGAGGAATCCGCAATCGGGCTCCGATGCATCGCAGCGGTGGTCTTCAATGAGCACAGCGAGGCGTTGGCTGCGATTTCGGTCTCAGGTCCGGCAACGAGGATCTCGGACGAAAGGCTTGTAAGCCTTGGCCGGATCGTCTCCGAGGTTGCGGACGAAATTACCCGTGCTCTCGGAGGCAAACCACCCCGGGCTTTTGCAGGTTCGTAACGGATATTCATCAACACGCCTGGGGGCGGCCGTGTCTGGCTTGTCCATGCTTTAGAATCACGAAACAAATTCCACTTTTTTCGAGAAAAAGATTAATTTTATCAATTAATTAATCGCGATATTCCATTGGGCGGAAATTCATTAATAGGGCATTGCGAGTGAACCTCGCCGGTGAAATGATCTCTTCAAGATCAACAACATCGGTTGGGAGTTCGAGGATGGCAAGAATGAGAGCAGTGGATGCCGCCGTCCGCGTTTTGGAGAAGGAAGGCGTAACCTGCGCTTTTGGTGTCCCCGGGGCCGCAATCAATCCCTTTTACTCCGCTGTGAAGGCGCGGGGGAGCATCCGCCACGTTCTTGCCCGCCACGTCGAAGGCGCGTCGCATATGGCCGACGGTTACACGCGCGCCAAAGCCGGCAATATCGGCGTATGCATCGGCACATCCGGCCCCGCGGGCACCGATATGATTACCGGGCTCTACGCTGCACAAGCCGAACTCGCTGCCCATCCTCTGCATCACGGGCCAAGCCCCGCGCGCCAGGCTTTATAAGGAGGACTTTCAGGCGGTCGACATCGAGTCGATTGCAAAGCCTGTCACAAAATGGGCGGTTACGGTCCGCGAGCCAGGGCTTGTGCCCATGGTGTTTCAGCAAGCCTTTCACGTGATGCGCTCGGGCCGGCCAGGGCCTGTGCTGATCGATCTTCCCATCGACGTTCAGATGGCGGAAATCGAATTCGACGAAGAGACCTATGAACCGCTGCCGGCTTATAAGCCAAAGGCGAGCCGGAAGCAGATCGAGCGCGCGCTGACCCTGTTGAACAGCGCAGAGCGCCCGCTGATCGTGGCCGGCGGCGGAATCATCAACGCCGATGCCTCCAGCCTGCTGGTGGAGTTTGCGGAGATCCTCGGCGTCCCCGTTATCCCGACTCTCATGGGATGGGGTTCGATCCCCGACGATCATCCGCTGATGGCGGGCATGGCGGGGCTGCAGACGAGCCACCGATACGGCAACGCGACGTTTCTGCGCTCCGACTTCGTGCTCGGCATTGGCAATCGCTGGGCGAACCGTCACACCGGCTCCATCGAAACTTACACCAAGGGCCGCAAATTCGTGCATGTCGATATCGAGCCCACGCAAATTGGCCGCGTTTTCGCGCCAGATTTTGGGATCGTTTCCGATGCGAAGGCGGCGCTGGAGCTTTTCGTCGAGGCTGCGGGCGAGTGGAAGGCGTCCGGCAAGCTCAAAGACAGGACGGACTGGGCGCGGGAATGTCTGCATCGCAAGAAGCACATGCTGCGCAAATCGCATTTCGACCAGGTTCCGCTGAAGCCGCAGCGCGTCTATGAGGAGATGAATTCGCATTTCGGCCGCGACACCTGCTACGTCACCACAATCGGACTGTCGCAAATTGCGGGCGCGCAATTCCTGCATGTTTACAATCCGCGCAATTGGATCAATTGCGGGCAAGCCGGCCCGCTCGGCTGGAGCCTGCCCGCGGCGCTCGGTGTCCGCGCCGCCGATCCGGATCGCAAGATCGTGGCGTTGTCGGGCGACTACGATTTCCAATTCATGATCGAGGAACTCGCTGTTGGCGCGCAGCATAAGCTGCCATACCTCCATGTCGTCGTGAATAATTCGTATCTGGGCCTCATCCGGCAGGCCCAGCGCGGCTTCGAGATGGATTTCGAGGTAAGTCTCGCCTTCGAAAACATCAACGCGAAAGACGACAGCGACGCCGTGCCGGGCTATGGCGTGGACCATGTGGCCGTGGCGGAAGGATTGGGCTGTAAAGCTGTCCGGGTGCGAAGCCCGAACGAGTTCAAGGAAGCGTTCGCGAAGGCCGAGGCCCTCATGAAGGAACATCAAGTTCCGGTCGTCCTCGAATTCATCCTTGAGCGCGTGACCAACATCGCGATGGGCGCCGAAATCAACGGCGTCAACGAGTTTGAGGAAATCCTCTGCCTCGATCCCAGCCTCACTATCGAGAACGGCTGGGTCAGCATGCGCGAGAACGGCGCCGAAACGCTCGAACGGCAGAAATAAAACACAACGCAGTCATCGTCCCCGGAGAATTAGACATGCCAAAATTCGCGGCTAATCTCTCGATGCTTTTTACAGAGCTTGCCTTCCCAGACCGCTTTGCCGCCGCAGCTCAGGCTGGCTTTCGCGGCGTCGAATATCTCTTCCCCTACGCCATGGCGAAAGAGGACATCGCCGAGCGGCTTCACGCCCACGGTCTCACCCAGGTTCTCTTTAATCTACCTGCCGGCGATTGGGACGCGGGCGAGCGCGGCATCGGCTGTCACCCGGATCGCGTTTCCGAGTTCCGGGACGGCGTCGCCAAGGCCATCGATTATGCGAAGGCGCTGGGCTGCGCGCAGGTCAATTGTCTCGCGGGTATCGTGCCGAAGGGGGTCAGCGCCGAGGCGGCGCACGAGACGCTCGTCGATAATCTCAAATTTGCGGCGTCGAAGCTGAAGGATGCCGGCATCCTCCTTATCGCCGAGCCAATCAATACTTACGACATACCGGGGTTCTTTCTGAACCGCTCGGCTCAGGCCATCGCTCTGTTCGACGAGGTTGGCTCGGATAATCTCAAGCTGCAATACGACATCTATCACATGCAGCGCATGGAAGGGGAGCTCGCGAAAACCATGGAGCGGCTTCTGCCCCGCATCGCGCATATCCAGCTCGCTGACAATCCGGGCCGGCACGAGCCGGGAACCGGCGAAATCAACTATCCGTTCCTGTTCAACTTTATCGACCGCCTGGGCTACACGGGCTGGATCGGAGCGGAATATAAGCCGCTCACAACCACGGCCGAAGGGCTTGGCTGGCTTCGTGAATACGATTAGCAGAAAATCAAGAACTCAAACCGATACCGGAAGTTTGATCTCACCCGGCGCCGTCCATGCTCAAGGCGGTCCAAGTAAATACTGCGCTATGGCGTTAATTTCGAACTCATGGTGGTTACTGGATTTCTACTTCGCGGGAACAAAAAAATGGTTAGAACTTATATCAATCGTCTGGAAACAAAAGGCAACGTTAAATGGCGAATGTCGGTTTCATCGGCCTTGGCATCATGGGACGCCCAATGGCCAAGCACCTGCAAGACGCAGGTCACAAGCTCTTTTTGCTGCAGCACAAAAGCCCGGTTCCCGAGGAGTTCTTAGCCGCAGGGGCCATTCCGTGTAAATCGGCGAAGGAGGTCGCCCAGCAAGCTGACATTATCATTCTCATGGTGCCCGACACGCCACAGGTCGCGTCGGTGCTTTTCGATAAAGGCAGCGTTGCCGAAGGGCTGTCGAAGGGCAAGATCGTCGTCGATATGAGTTCGATCTCTCCCATCGAAACCAAGGTCTTCGCCAAGAAAATCAACGATCTTGGCTGCGATTATCTGGACGCGCCGGTCTCGGGGGGCGAGGTTGGCGCCAAGGCGGCGACGCTCACAATCATGGTAGGCGGCCCGGAACGCGCGTTTGAGACCGTCAAGCCGCTGTTCGAGAAGATGGGCAAGAACATCACCCTTGTGGGCGGCAATGGCGACGGGCAAACGACCAAGGTCGCCAACCAAATCATCGTCGCTCTCAACATCGAAGCGGTAGCCGAAGCTTTGCTTTTTGCAGCCAAGGCTGGCGCCGATCCCGCCAAAGTCCGCCAAGCGCTTATGGGCGGATTTGCTTCCTCGAAAATTCTCGAAGTCCACGGCGACCGGATGGTTAAGCGAACTTTCGATCCGGGGTTCCGCATCGAGCTTCACCAGAAGGATCTCAACCTCGCCTTGCAAGGCGCGAAGACACTCGGGATATCGCTGCCCAACACGGCTACGGCGCAGGAACTCTTCAACGCTTGCTCTGCGCATGGCGGAAAGGCCTGGGATCACTCAGCAATGGTGCGAGCGCTCGAAATCCTGGCCAATTTCGAGATCGGCTCGAAAGCAAGCTAACGGCGGGGAAGCCCAATCTGCGTGTCCGGGCAAAGACGGTTTGGAACGAGACCGAGCCTTGTGAAACCCCGCGCCGGTTACCCCCGTGGAGCGGCTGCCCGTGGTCTTGCTGGCGGGATCAGTGGATGAATTCTCGGATAAAGCGGTCGCGTCCCTTCCAGAAGTCGCACTGGGGGCACCATTGGCCTTCGTAATCGATACCTTCCTGATGCGGGCAACCGATGATGCCATCCGTCATGATGACGGAGAGCGCGCCATGTGCTGCGATGTATTCTAGGATCTCTTGCGCGATCTGGGCGTCGGTGCGAACGTCGCCAGTCTCAAGCTGCCACGCTCGCAGCTCCGTCACTTCGGCGGCTTCGTATGGCACGATGCCAACCGCCACTTTGCTCGCCCTATCGAGGTCCGGCCCGTAGAACGCGATCGTCGCCGCAGGCCATCCGCGCAAGCCCTTCTTGGCCTTCTTGCGCAGCCGCTTCAAAAACCGGTCTTGCATTGTCGTTCCTCCAGGCTGACTGAGATGCATTAATTTCATCGCTTTGGCCAGGATCGTCATGCCGCCCGATTTATATGGCGCGCATTACTCACTTTTCGGCACGACGCCATCGGTCGCGCCACGAGCCTGGATTGACGGCGTCGCCCGTGTGTCAGCCGTCGCGGCGTGAGGGCGACCGACGGTGTTGGTGCATGCCATCAGGCGCCCTTGCGCACGTTGACAGCTCGTCCGGCGCAATTGGCACGGCCGTCAATCGGTCAATCGACGCGCTGGCGCCCACCGCTGCACTGCTGCGCCGAAAGCTCGACGAGTTGAGCAAATCTCTTGCGCCTTGAATCCGCTCCCGAGGAAGGTGAGTTTTGCCGGGGTTGTAGGGACTTCTCACACAGCCTCGGCCGAGGTCGTGTGAGAAGTCGCTCGCCTCGATAACTGCTAGAATCTTATTCCCATCACGTGATGAGGCCGAGAGCCAATCTGCAAGGGCAACGCCATGATTTACTTTTAAATTGCGAATTGAGACTTCGTTGCCGTCCCGCGCTTCGCCTTAATTGATACGGACAGAAACGGAGAGCGCAAAAAACATTCTAAAGGCCTTTTTCGCTGCGACTTCTCACACAGCCCCGGCCCGGGAGCGGGAAGGAGCGGGTCTCAAAAAATGCTCAAGCGACGACGGCTGCTTTTCGATCCGATAGCGGGCGAGCGCATGCTTAGTGACCTCCGCCGGAACCTCGAATTGTCTCGTGACTTTTTAGGAGTCCGAGGTGCGCCACCTTAAATGCGGCCTCTGTTCCCATTCCGGCTAGGCTTTGCTCACTGATAGGAGATTTCAAATGACTGAGAACGGAATCCAGACTGGAACGCCCGGTGCGCCGAAAGAGACCAGCGTGGCTGACTACATCGTGCAAAGACTAGCTGCGGAGGGCATCAATCATTGTTTTGGCGTTGCTGGCGACTATGCGTTTCCGTTCTGCGATGCTGTCGACCGAAGCAAGGAGGTGAAGTGGATCGGTTGCTCAAACGAACTGAACGCATCTTACGCAGCTGATGGCTACGCACGCATAAGGGGCGCAGCTATGTTGGTAACCACATATGGGGTAGGCGAATTGTCAGCCTTGAACGGAGTGATGGGCGCCAAGGCCGAACGGTCTCTCGTTTTCCACGTGGTTGGGATGCCCTCTTATCAGAATCAGCGGCTCCGCAAGATCGCACACCACACATTGGGCGATGGGGTTTATGGTAATTTCGTCAATATCTCCGCCCAGGCTGCATGCTGCCACGCTGTAATCGATCCAGATAACTGTATTATAGAGATGGAGCGGCTGGTCGCGGAGTCGCGCCGCAACAATCAACCCGCTTACATCATCGTCCCCTCCGACTATGCGTTATCGCCAGTAACGCCGGCGAAAGTCGAGCCCTTGGTGCTCAAATCGAACGAAGCCTCGCTCAAAAGCGCAGTGGAAGCAGTCACGGAGAGGCTGAAAACCGCCAAATCGATTGTTGCTCTGCCGGCCTTTACCATCGCGCGCCTTGGGTTACAGGAGCAGGCCCGGAAGACGATTGAAGCACTGGGCTGCCCCTTTGCCACGACTTCGATGGAAAAATGCATCATCGATGAAAGCCACCCACAATTCGTGGGTATGTATGCCGGCGCCGCTTCCGCCGAGGAAACACGGCAAGTGGTTGAGGCCGCCGGCCTGGTGCTCGATCTGGGCGGCGTCAGTCTCAACGATATTACCACCGCGGGCTATTCCGCCCGGCTCGATCCCACGCACTTCATCACGGTGGGTCTCAACGATGTCAAGATAGGCGATCAGGTCTTTGATTCCGTGCGTTTGGCCGACATGCTTGTGGAGCTTTCGAAGGTTAAGTTCCCGACGGCGCTTTACAGACGAACGCGTCAAGCATCCCCGGCAATGAACGGGGATTCCTCGGGCAAAATCACCATGGAGGCTCTTTATCCGCGCTGTGCCGGTTTTATTCGGCCAGGCGATACCGTCGTCTTGGAAACCGGCAGCTCAAGCCTGGGCATGGCGCCGATGACGCTTGCCGATGGCGTCCGGGTGGAGGCCCAGGTCTTGTGGGGGTCAATCGGTTGGGCGACGCCAGCTGCCCTGGGCATAGCACTTGCTGACCCAACTCGGAGAGTCGTTCTGATCACTGGCGAAGGATTCTCATCAATTGACGGCTAACGAAGTTGGAAGCATGGGCAGGTTCGGCGCGAATATCGTGGTCTTCGTTCTCAATAACGAGGGCTATCTGATAGAACGGGCGTTGGAAGAAAACCCCGACTGGACCTACAACGATCTCGCTCCTTGGCGTTACTGTGATTTGCCGAAGGCTCTGGGGTGCGCAGATTGGTTCGCGGCGCGCGTGGGTACGCTAAGCGAGCTCGAAGATTCGATGAAGGCGGCGCGCGACAGCAAATCCGGCGCTTACATCGAAATTGTAGGCGGGCGAATGGACATGCCTCCAGCCCTTGCGTTCGCGCATGGCCGTTTGAAAGCTATGTATGGGGCTACGCCATAGGCAGAACACCGGCGGGTTTGCTTATAGACCTGGGTTGAAGAGCGTTAAGGAGTGTCAACCTTCCGGCCGCGCTTGTCAGTTGAAATCCCGGTTGCCGGCGTTGACCCGAGAGCAGCTGGTGGAGCGACCCCCAGGGCAAATTCGGGATGGGTTCAGGATGGTTTTTGCCTTTTCTGAGTAGACCGCATTTGGATCCGGAGGCTGCCTTGGCGAGCACGAGATTGCGAGCAAATCGGCAGGACCGCTCCCGACCACCTCCGCCTTTGCGCCCACGCGACGCGAAGAAGAGCACCGGGTGCCATGCTCTTCTCTTCGATGGCCATGCTCTCGCATCTGAAGCGCCGACGCGATACCCCAATGAACGGATGTGGCTGGCGAGCTTCTCTGCGCAGGCAGCCGCATATGGATGGAGGTCCGCTTTTGTTTAGGTTTCCGGATGCCTGCCATGGCTGGGCCAACCGCACGCTCCCGGCAGGCGTCCGGAAAGCTACAAGGCACGAAATCGCGGGTTCAGGGCGCCACGGGAGCCGCAACCTATCCACGGGCTATGGGGATTTGAAGTACGCGCCGGTGGCGGCGAGTACCCCAAAGACCGGCGGGAGCAAACGCCAAGGCCTTTTGGGGAAGTGCACAGGTGAGGGTACAGCGGCGGAAACGCCGCTTGCCAGTGCGCAGGGAGGCGCTTCGAGGCGATTTTGGGCTGCCGCAGGCGTCTTTGGGGCGAGCGCCGGCGCGGCCGGGCCAAACCCAGCGGCAATCGCGGTCAATATTGCGGTTTGGAAACGGCAATAACGGCGTCATGACGTGTCGATCCAAACGGGTGCTGTGTCTGGCGGCCGGTACCGGGGCATGGAGCCGCGGTCGAAGACCTCGATGACGATCATGCGCCCGCCGCAACACGGGCATGGCCGCGGCAGGACGCGGGAGCCATCTGGCTCAGCCCTCTCCGCGGTTCCGGTGTGATTGGCCTCCACCACGGGCAAAACGCCGAGCAGCGCGCGGGCCTTGGCGATGTTCTCCGCGCGCCCGCCATTGGACAGAAGCCCGTAATGGCGGATGCGGTGGAAGCCCTTCGGCAGCACATGCAAGAGAAAGCGCCGGATAAATTCGTGCGGGGAGAGCGTCATGGTCTTGTAACGCTCCGGCCCCTCGACGCGGTAGTCCTTGTATTTGAAGGCGACGCCATCCGCATTGGCTGCGATCAGGCGGCTGTTGGAGATGGCGACGCGATGGGTGTAGCGGGCGAGATAGGCCAGGACCGCCTCAGGCCCGGAAAAAGGTTTTTTCGCGTAGACGATCCAATCGGTATTCCACAGCGGCCCCAGGAAGGTTTTGAAGGCTTTCCCATCGGCGAGCGCGGCATGCTCTCCGGAGAATTTGAGGCGCCCATCGGCGTGCGCTTCGAGCAGCATGGAAAGCACAAGCCCCCGGAACAGTTGCGACAGCACAAGGACCGGCAGGAGGTAGTCAGGCCGCCCAGCGATCCAGCGCTGGCCATCGGCGGAAAGACCTCCGCCGGGCACGATCATATGCACGTGCGGGTGGTGCGTCATGGCCGAGCCCCATGTGTGCAGCACCGAGGTGATACCGATGCGTGCGCCAAGATGCTTGGGATCGGCGGCGATCCTGAGCATAGTCTCCGCCGAGGCCTTGAACAGGGCGCCGTAGATCGCAGCCTTGTTCTGGTAGGCGATGCTGGCGATGGGCGCTGGCAGCGTGAACACCACATGGAAGTATGGCGCGGGCAGAAGCTCGGCCTGGCGTTCGGCGAGCCACTCCCGCGCCGCACTCCCCTGACACTTTGGGCAATGCCTGTCACGGCAACTGTTGAACGCGACGACGGTGCGCCCGCAAGCATCGTTCTCGCAGCGCGCGACGTGGCCGCCGAGCGCCGCGGTGCGGCAGCGCTCGATGGCGCTCATCACTTTGAGCTGTCCAAGGCTGATATGGCCGCGATTGGCTTCGCGCCATGCATCACCGTGATCGCGGAAGATATCCGCGACCTCCAGCACTGGCCGGGACATGGCGGCGGGCTATGCCGCCTTGTCGTTCTTCCTTGGCTTCTTTGGCCGCTTCTGTTTGCCGCTGAGCGGGCTCGCGATAACGGCGATCCGGCCCGTGGCAACGCGCGTGTAGCGCGCCGTCGTATCCAAATGGGCGTGACCCAGAACCGCCTGGATTAAACGAATGTCCGTGCCCTGATCCAAGAGATGGGTGGCAAAGCTATGCCGCAGCGAATGCAAGGTGACGCGCTTGCTGATGCTTGCCGCATCGCAAGCCTCATGGAAGAGGCGGTTCAGATGGCGCGTTGTTAGCGGCTTTCCTGCGTAGCGTCCGGGAAACACCAGCCGGTCCAGCGGTGGAACCCCGGCATCGAAGCGCCCCTGCCGCTCCTTCCACCATTGCCGCAGGAGGTCCAGCACTTCATCTGGCAGCATGACGTGACGGTCCTTGCAGCCTTTGGACTGCACCACGCGGATGATGCCTTGAGCGCTGTCGATGTCGCCAGCCTTGAGCCTGACCACCTCGCTCGCGCGAAGTCCGCAGCCATAGCCAAGTGCGAGCATAAGCCTAAGCCTGAGGCTCTTCCTACCGGCCACGGTAATCAGCCGCCGGGCTTCCTCCTGGCTCAAAGTGAGCGGCAGGTTGACTGGCTCCTTGAGATGATAGACCTCGGCGGCCAGATCGTGCCGCCTGAGCGTAACCCGCAACAAGAAGCGCAGGCCTGTCATAGTCCGGTTGCGGGTTTGAATACTCGCCCCCTCTTCCATCAAATGCAGCTGGAAGCGGCGGATATCGTCCGCCTCCGCCGTATCCGGAGAGCGCTTGAGAAACGCCGCAAAGCGCTTGCAAGCGCGGATATGGCCGCGCTGCGTGCCTTCACAAAGATTGCGGGCGTTCATGTCCTCGATCATGCGCTGCCGCAGCGGGCTTGTCGTACTCGTCGTCATAGGAAACCGTCCTGGTTGAGGTTGAAGACAACCTCCATCTGCCAAGACGGGCCCCCGGCCCGTTACCGATGCCCTATAAACTGGTTACTCCGCCCGCGTTTTAGCCGCGTGCGCCCGCCGCAGCGGGCTATCGCGTAGCGATTTCGTGCGATGTATGTTCGGCTCGTGTATGTCCGGGATTTGCCTGCGACAGGCCATCCTGGGGCGACTGGCGTACGATCGCGCCGAGATCGAATGTACCCTGATAACCGAAAGAGTTTTGCAGCCGCAGGACCGATGGTTGGCGCTGAACCGAAACATCGTTCCTCTCAGCGCCGCGAGAGAAATGTTTTTCAATCAATATCAGCTAGAGGCTGTAGAACGGTTCTGCGTTCCGGGGAGCTTTTCCTATGTATCTGCCAACGACCATCAAAGTGGCTCTCAGCCATGTGCCGGGCTGCTATATTTGCGATGAGGCCCCGGAGGAGAGACGGGAGCGCCTTCGCGCAAGCGCGTTGGCAGAATTGGACGAGCCGTTTGCTGTTCATCTTCATGAGCAATGCCGGCACGTTTTGACGACGGACGCAGCCGTAAGGCTGCTTTGACGAAAGCGGCTTGGGTTCGGCTCCCGAGCGCTGCGCGCACTTCAGGCAACGTCACAAAGAAAATATGTTCTGCGGCTTCAAGCTGGCCCGCGGCGGCCAGCTCTTCGCCCGCCGCCAGCAGCAGAATGCGCGACCGAGCCCATATTTTCGTCAAATCGTCCTTCCATTGCTCCTCGCCAAGCCCGGGGCTCACTTCGATAACCGCCTGCCGGCGCCGTCCCGTCAATGGATTGGCGGTGAACAGCACGCCGGCCGCCACGGCATGAAATCATCTTTTGCGCTATGACAGCGAGCCGCACCTGGCGCTGGTCAATCGATGCCGTCGCGCGGTAGATCACAGCGCGCTCGGTCCACAGCGACGCCCAACACTCGCGGACAGCGTCGAGCAAGGCGTCGCCGCCGCGCACGTTGAGAAAAGTATCCTGCTGCCCAGCGGAGCTTGCCGCGGCGAGATCCTCCGCGGTCGCCGACGAGCGCACGGCAACGGCCAGCCCGTCGCCGAGGGCGTGGTACGCATCCACGATTGCGCGAGCTAGCCGGCCGTTAAGGGGCGTGGACGCAATAGCAAAGCGGATCTCGGCGGCGAGTGAGGCCAGGCGAGGCTTGTCGTTAATGGGCGTTCGGGCTAGCGCATCGACGAGGGGTTCGATCTTTGCCGCATGGGCGGCCTCGGCGTACGCACGGGTGGTGACGGTAAATCCGCAAGGCACGCGGAAGCCGGCGCGAACCAACTCCCCGAGATTCGCGGCCTTACCGCCGATAGAAGCTAAGGCTTCATCGCCGGCCCTACCGAGAATTACGATATCGGAATCTTCGGCATCGAGTTGCTGATCGGCAATCAAGACAAACACCATTCTCTTTCGTTACCGGCGTCAGCCGGCTGAATTGCTTACCATTCTTGGACCGCCCTGACGTTCTTCAAGCACGTTCTGGTCAGGGAGGCGCAAATGCCTTCAGCAGATCGATGCGCACACCGGCCGGCTGTTTGAATGACCATTGAACGACGCTTTCAGTCCCCACCAATGACCAAGCGGATCGAGGATCAAGACGCGTTCGCCGAGATCGAGCATGCGCTCGACAAGACCCTTTGCGGCGTAGCTCTTGCCTCGCCCTTTCTTGCCCAGGATCGCAACGTCCGTGTTCAACGCTTCGTCTGGAATCAGTGGCGCTTGCGGGATGATCTTCCTGCCCTATGCCGCCTCTTGCACGCTTTCGACTTCGACGAAGGAAAAGTCGATACCCCACCATTTCCGGTTGATTCCCGATCTGGTTGCCGCCAAAAATTGGAGGCGTTGAACCCCGATTTTTGCACCCCCATTTGCACCCCCGGACTTTCGGGTTTATGTTTTGTTCCGGATTTTCGCGAAAGGTGTGGCGTTTGTAAAACCCTGAAATTTCGCTTGTTTTTCTTTGGCTTTAGGGATTTTTCGAGTTTGGCGGAGTGGGAGGGATTCGAACCCTCGGTACGGCTTTACAACCGTACAACGGTTTAGCAAACCGCCGCCTTAAGCCTCTCGGCCACCACTCCAAAGGCGAATAATTCAATAACATCAATGGGAAACACGTTCCCCGTTTATTGACCTGATGCCATTAGACATTTCTCTATCATCGCATCGTCACTCTTGCAATCCAAGACTGCTCCAATTTTCGAGCACCGGCGGCATTCAAGGGTCTCGAAACAGATAAGGATCTTCTCAAGATCGCTTGAATGTACTTTAAACTGCGACCGGTGATAAAAGCTATCTCTCGATGGGCGCCCCGATCCCGGACAAAGCGGTTGCGGCGGTTCTGCGCGGGCGATGAAAGTGAAGTTTGTGATGGCAGACGCGGTCCTCGATCTCGGCGCGCTAATCCAGCCACTTCGCCAGCGCTTGCAACTCATCCGCCTCGCGGGCCGGCTTGTCCCAGCGGATGCGGTTGATGCGCGGGAAGCGCAGCGCGAGGCCGGATTTATGCCGGGTCGAGCGGTGCACCGCGTCGAACGCCACCTCGAACACGAGCGCCTTCTCCACCTTGCGCACCGGCCCAAACCGCGCCACCGTAGGGTTGCATAACATGCATGGTTGCACAACATTGCGGCACAAGGCTGCCGATGCTATTTTGCTATTATGAACACAGCGCTTGCGCAAAAATCGATGACGGCGGAAGAATTTGCGGTTTGGGCCGAGGCACGGCCCGAAAAGCGCTGGGAATTGTTCGATGGGGTCCCGGCGTTGCAGCAATCTCAATCATGGGGCCATGCTCATTTCAAATTTCGCATCGCCCAGGCGTTGGACAGCGCGATAGTAAAATCAGGCCTTAAGCTGTTTCTGGGCTTAGACGGCATTGTCGTAAAAGCTGGGCCGAAGACGGCTTTTGTGCCTGACGTGGTCATCTTTACGGGCGCCATGGATTACCAGGATGTTATCACGCCAGACCCGATTATCGCCGTTGAAGTTCTTTCGCCTTCGACCCAAAGAAAGGATTTTACCACCAAACTTCGCGGCTATTTCGATGTGCCAACAATCAAGCATTATCTCATCGTGAATTGGGAAGATCGCGAAATTATTCATCACTACCGTTCGGGCGAGGGCTTGGCGAAGCCTTATATCGTTCGCGATGGACTTTTAAAGCTCGATCCGCCTGGGATGGAAATTGCCCTCGCCGACATCTTTCGGGATTAATCCACCCACTTCGCGAGGCACCCCAACTCATCCGCCTCGCGCGCGGGCTTGTCCCAGCGGATGCGGTTGATTCGCGGGAAGCGCAGCGCGACGCCGGATTTATGCCGGGTCGAGCGGTGCACCGCCTCGAACGCCACCTCGAACACGAGCGCCTTCTCCACCTCGCGCACCGGCCCGAAGCGCGCCACGGTGTGATTGCGCACCCATTTGTCCAGCTCGCGCAACTCCTCGTCCGTGAAGCCGAAATAAGCCTTGCCGATGGGCGACAGCTCGCCATCGCGCCACAGCCCGAAGGTGTAGTCGGAATAGAAGGACGAGCGCCTGCCAGTGCCGCGCTGGGCATACATCACCACCGCATCGACTAGCATGGGATCGCGCTTCCATTTATACCACTGGCCTTTGGGGCGGCCCGGCACGTAAGTGCTGTCGAGCCGCTTCAGCATAAGGCCTTCGATGTGCGGCGAAGCGAGCTTGGCGGCTTCGGCGCGCAAGGCCTGCAAGTCGCCGGGGTTCTTGAAGGCGAGCGGCTGGGCTAGCTCAGCGCCAACAGGCTGCGCCGCCTCGAACCAGCGCGCGATCTCAACTTTGCGCTCGGCGAGCGGCAGCGGACGCAGATCGCGGCCCTCAACCGCCAGCATGTCGTAGAGGATCAAATGCCCCGGATATTTCGCCATCAATTTCGAATCGGGCGATTTGCGGTTGAGCCGCTGTTGCAGATGATTGAAGCTCGCGATCTCGTCACCCGATTTCACGATCAGCTCGCCATCGAGCACCGCATGGAAATTCACGCGCGCCAAAACATCGGGGAACGCGCCTGAAATGTTGTCGCCGCTGCGCGAGAACAGCGCCTTGCCATTCGGCGTCGACACGATCTGCACGCGGATGCCGTCATATTTCCATTCCGCCAAGAAGGCGTCCGGCGTGATGGCGGCCAAGTCCAAATCCTCCAGCGCATGCGCGAGCATGACGGGATGGAACGTCACCGCGTCCTTGGAATCGGGCTTCGGCCCGCGCCCTTCGAGCCACGCGAAAAGATCGAGATAAGGCGGCTCTTGAGCGTGCCACACCTCCTCGATCTCGCCGACGCTCACGCCGCCGAAATCCGCCAGAACATGCTTCACCGAGCGCGCCGACATGCCGATGCGGAGCGTGCTTGTGCCAAGCTTCAACAGCGCCCAGCGTTCGGGCGCGGTCATGTTGTCCAGCAGCAGCGCAAGGTATTCGCGGATTTGCGGCTTATCCCGCGTCTGGAATTCGTGGATCACCTCATGGAGCGGCGGCATGCGGTTCAGGATCGCGCCATGCGGATTGCGCGGCCAGATATGCGCCACCGTCTCCGACATTTCGCCCACATAATCGTAGGACAGGGCAAGCAGAACGGGATCGGCGCGCTCGGCCACCAGATCGCGGACGAGCGCGCGCTTGAACAGCTCGAAGGTCAGCGTGCCCGCAATGACGCCCACCGCAAAGCCTCGATCTGGGTCGGGCGTGCTGCGCAGGTAGTTTGTCAGGATCGCGGCTTTGCCGAGGTTGGAATGCGTATAGTAAAGGCGGTCGAGAAGGGTGGAGAAGGCTTGCATGCTGACAATGTAGGTCTGTCTGGCCTGCGCAAAAGATCGCGGTGCTTCAGATGGAGCGAGCCGGCACAGCTGCGCTTCCGCCGTTGCGGCGTTAATGGCATCTCCTCACAGAAAGGCGACCTCAGGAACAGAATAGACTTCTTCAAATTATAACTCGGGTGTGTGCCTGAAGTAACAACCCTCGGCTGAGCAGCAAACCATGCAGATATTCAGTCCGCGCGCAAATGTCGTCTCGCGCTCGGTCTTGATTGGCGGGGCGCTTTTGCCCTTCCTTGCTATAGGCGTCACCTACGGGTTTATGAACTCGTCTTACGTCACTGGCCAAGATGTCATTCTGGGCCAGCCTGTTCCTTTCAGCCACAAACACCACGCCCGCGAACTCGGAATAGCCTGCCTTCAATGCCATACTGGCGTCGAGACCTCGGCCTTCGCCGGCGTTCCAGCGACGCATATCTGCATGACCTGCCATTCGCAGATCTGGACGAATGCGGCGTTGCTGGC
The DNA here is from genome assembly GCA_963766815.1 of uncultured Alphaproteobacteria bacterium. Taxonomy (GTDB): domain Bacteria; phylum Pseudomonadota; class Alphaproteobacteria; order Rhizobiales; family Rhodomicrobiaceae; genus Rhodomicrobium. The sequence goes on from CAVYBZ010000032.1 coordinate 169,460, forward strand.
CCCGGTGCGGGAAAGTCTGGCGCACCAGCAGCCGATCCATTGGAACCGGGTCAATCGCCTGCCGGCATACGTCTATTTCGATCACAGCGTTCATATCGCAAAGGGCGTGGGCTGCAGCAGCTGTCACGGCCGAATCGACGAGATGGCTCTCACGGCGCAGGGAAAGCCGCTGACAATGGGCTGGTGCCTGAGCTGCCATCGCAACCCCGCGCCGAACCTTCGTCCTCACAGCGAGATCTTCAACATGCAATGGCAGCCGCCTCCGGATCAGGACCAGAAGGGCGCGGAACTCGTAAAGGCTAATCACATCAACTCCGCACGGTTGATCGAATGCTCGATATGCCACCGGTAAAAGGTTCGGGTTTGCGCCGCAGAGACGCGTTGAAGCTGCTCGCGGCCAACATGGCGCTCGCGGCGGCGGGCTGCGGAAAGCCGCATGAGGAGATCGTCCCTTATGTCGAGATGCCGGAACGGCTGACGCCCGGTATTCCGTTGCAGTTCGCAACGACGCTTGCTCTTGGCGGATATGGCCGCGGCGCCATCGTAACATCGCACGAGGGGCGGCCGGCGAAGATCGAGGGCAATCCGCGCCACCCGGGCAGCCTCGGCGCTACCGATGTTTTCGCCGAGGCCGAGATCTTCAATCTCTACAGTCCCGACCGCGCGCAAGCCGTGCGGCAAGGCCGGGAGATTGGGTCCTGGGAAGGCTTTAAGGCCGCCTGGCAAAAAAGGCAGACCATTCACCAGGCCGATCAGGGCGCCGGTCTCCGGCTGCTGACTGGCCGCATCACGTCGCCGGCGCTGCTGCGGCAGATCAAGGCGTTGCAATCCATGTATCCGCGCATGGTCTGGCACGCGTATGAGCCGCTTGAGAGCGGTAGCGCGGCTCTGGCCACAAAGGTTGCTTTCAAGAGGCCGCTTGACATCCTGCCAAGGCTTAACGACGCGGCGGTTGTGCTGAGCCTCGATGCGCGCTTCCTGGATGCCGGGCCGGGGCAGATCGCCATGGGCAGGGCATTCTCGGATCGCCGCCGGGCAAGGCGAGACACGAAAGAAATGTTGCGGCTCTATGCCGTTGAGCCGGTTCCGACGCTGACGGGAGCCAACGCGGACCATGTCCTTGCGCTTGCTCCAGTTGACATCGAGCGCCTGGCCCGCGGCATGGCGGACGCCTTGGGCGCCAATATCCCGGACGCCAATCTCAGCGGCGATCTCGCGCATTTCTCGCAAGCAGTCCTTGCCGATCTGCGATCCCAGCCCGGACGTGGTCTCGTTGTGGCGGGGCCTACGCTCTCGCCGGATATTCAAGCGCTGGTTTGCTGGATCAACGCGAAACTGAATGCTCCCGTCACCTATCTCGATCCAGTCGCGGGCAGCGATGGCCAGCCCGGCCTTGAGGAACTGGCGCAAAGCCTGAATGAGGGCCAGGTCAAGACCCTCATCGCGATGGACTGCAATCCGGCCTACGACGCGCCCGCGGACCTGGACATCAAAGGCGCTTTGCAAAAGGCGGAGTTCCGCGCCCAACTCTCACAGATCGCCGATGAGACATCGGCTCTGTGCGAATGGCGCCTGCCCGCTTCTCACGGCCTCGAAAGCTGGTCCGATCTGCGTAGCACGAATGGTACAGCGAGCATCGTTCAGCCGCTTATCGAACCGCTTTACGATACGAAAAATGCGCATGAGCTCATTGCGATCTTGAGCGGGCAGCCTGGCGCCAAACCCTACGATCTTGTGAGAGACACGTGGCGCCCCGATGCGGGGAAAGACGATTTCGAGGACTGGTGGAAGCGAGCGCTTCAGGACGGCGTCATAAAGGGGACCGCCTCGCCGCCGGTAAATCCGGGCGAACCCGCGCTGCCTGAATTAAAACCGCTTCGGCGGCCCGAGGGCGCGACGCTGGTTCTGTCGCCGGACCCCTGCCTGTGGGATGGCCGTTTCGCACATAATGCCTGGCTGCAGGAATGCCCGAAGCCGTTCACGAAGCAGGTTTGGGGCAACGCGCTCGGCATAAGCAAGGCCGGCGCCGCGAAGGCCGGGCTGCAAAACGGCGACAAGGTGCGGCTCACGCGAGGAAAGCGGCAGCTTGAGGTTTCGGTTCTCCTTCAGGAGGGCCATGCGGACGGCGTGGCGAGCCTTGCTCTCGGCTATGGCCGGACCTCCGCCGGGATCATCGGCAGCGATGCCGGGGTGAACGCCTTCCTCCTCCGCGAGACGGGCGCGCCCTGGGTTTTGGACGGGATCAAGATCGAGCGCCTCCCCGCCAGCGAAGACTTGGCGATCGCAACAGCGGTCACGCGGCTCGACGCCGCCACGAAAGATCTGTTTCCGGTTCTGACCCTTGCGGGGCTCGCTACCGCGAATCTTAAAAGGAACCAAAAGAGCGAACCGTCGCTTCTTCCTCCAGTCCGCGGCCGGACCCGGCTTGGGGCATGGTCATCGACAATACCGCCTGCATTGGCTGCAACGCCTGCGTGATGGCGTGCCAAGCGGAAAACAATATCCCAGTCGTTGGGCCAGAGGAAATCGAGTGGGGACGCATCATGCATTGGATCCGCATCGATGCCTATGAAAGCGAGAACGGACCGCACGGACAAGCGCGCGTGGCAGGATTTAACCCGGTTCCCTGCATGCAATGCGAGAAGGCGCCGTGCGAGCCGGTCTGCCCCGTCGCCGCTTCCATCCACGACAGCGAAGGCCTCAATGTCCAGGTTTACAATCGTTGCGTCGGCACGCGCTTTTGCGAAGCGAACTGCCCCTACAAGGTCCGGCGCTTCAACTTTTTCGGCTATGCCAGCGGTCAGGAATACAAAAATCTTGGCGCGCAAGTCTTGGACGCGCAGAAAAACCCGGACGTGACGGTGCGCGCCCGCGGCGTCATGGAAAAATGCACCTACTGCGTCCAGCGCATCAGCCGCGCCCGGCGCGCCGCCGAAAAAGAGAACAGGGAGATCCGCGACGGCGAGGTGGTGACCGCGTGCGAGGCGGCCTGCCCCACGCGAGCCATCCGCTTTGGCGATCTCGACCGCGAGACGGAAGTGAGGCGTTTGCGCTCGCAACCACAACATTACGCGCTTCTCGGCGACTTGGGCACGCGGCCGCGCACGACCTATCTCGCTCGCGTGCTCAATCCCAATCCGGCGCTGGAGAAAGGTGAAGGATGACGGTCGCAGACCTGCCTGCCGGTTCGGATCGCGCCGCTCTTCCCCGAGGCCGCGAACTCGTCGCCGTATCCCTCAGAGACAACGAAATCTGCGACCTGGTCGCCCGGCCTGTCCTCGGCGACGGCGCGGGGCGTGGCTGGCTGATCGCATTCATCGCGGTGTCGCTCGGCACGATAGTCATGGGGGGCGGCCTCGTCTGGCTCCTTGCCGTAGGCATCGGAATTTGGGGCATCAATTCCAGCGTGGTCTGGGGCTTCGCAATCGCCAACTATGTCTGGTGGATCGGGATCGGCAACGCCGGCACGCTGATCTCCTCGATGCTGCTGATCATGCGCCAGCAGTGGCGCGCCTCGATCAACCGCTTCGCCGAGGCGATGACGATCTTCGCTGTCACGATTGCCGGCATTTTCCCCATCATCCATCTCGGCCGGCCGATGTATTTCTACTGGCTCGCCCCCTACCCGAACACGATGACGCTCTGGCCCCAATGGCGAAGCCCACTTGTCTGGGATTTCTGGGCGATCTTAAGCTACCTCTTGTTCTCGATCATGTTCTGGTACACGGGCATGATCCCGGATCTCGCGGCGCTCAGGGACAGGGCCAAGTCGCGGACCGCGCAGCTTTTCTATGGAGCGCTGGCGCTCGGCTGGCGCGGATCGGCGCGGCATTGGTCGGCCTATCGCACATTCACCATCACCATGGCGGCGCATGGCCGTACCGCTCGTCTGCTCGGTCCATTCCATCGTCGGCCTCGACTTCGCGGCGAGCCTGATGCCGGGCTGGCAGGACACGATCTTCCCGCCCTATTTCGTCGTCGGCGCGATGTTCTCCGGCTTCGCGATGGTCATCGTGCTCGCGGCCCTGATCCGCTGGGGCTTTGGGTTGCAGTCGATTGTAACGGTTCAGCATTTCGACATCATGGGCCAGATCCTCGCCGCCGCCGCGCTGATCATGGGCGCCTCCTACGCCACCGAATGGTTTTCGGCCTGGTATGGCGGAAAGCTGCCGGAGCGCAGCGTCGTCGCATTCATGTTCACTGGGCCATATGCCCCGCTCTATTACGCGATGCTGCTGTTCAATGTAGTGTTGCCGCAGATCTTCTGGTTTCCGCCGGCGCGCCGCAGCATTCTCCTGCTCTGCCTCGTTTCCGTCCTGATCAACGTTGGCATGTGGCTCGAACGCATCCTCATCATCTGGATGACGCTTAGTCACGATTACATGCCGAGCATGCGCCGCCTGTTCTACCCGGCCGTCGCCGACTGGCTGTTCCTGTTCGCTCCGCTCGCCTTTTTCGCATTCCTTTTCATTGTGTTCGTCCGGCTGCTTCCGGCGGTCGCGATCCACGAGGTTGAGGAGTTGCGGCGGAAGGAGGCGGCGGCATGAAAAAGCTCGTCGCGGCCTTCCATTCGCCCGAGACGCTTATCCGCGCGGCGGAGAAGATGAAGGCGGAGGGCTTCACTCCCGAGGATGCGTTCACGCCGTTCCCGCTCGAAGGGCTGGAGAACGTGCTCGATCTCAAGCAGGCGCAAATTCGGCGGCCCATGGCCTTCGCGGGTTTCTCAGCGGCTGCTGCGGCCTATGCTTTGGAGTGGTATAGCGCGGCCATCGGCTACCCCTATAATTCCGGCGGACGGCCTTTCAACAGCTGGCCTGTGTTTCTCCTGTTCCCCTTCGAACTCGGCATCCTCGTCGCGGGCATTGCAGGCTTCATCGCTTTTCTCATCCATTGCGGCCTTCCGAGCCCTCATCATCCCACGTTCGAAGTGCCGGGCATCGAGCGCGCGACCTCCGATCGCTTTGTCCTGACCTTCGATGCAAACCAGAGCGAAAAAGCTGAAGTGCGGCTCAGGGAGATCCTGAAGCGTGAAGGCGCCTCATCCATCGAGGAGGTTGTGGCGTGAGACACATCGCTCCCTTGGCGGTCCTTCTTCTCGCTGGCTGCGATCTCTCCATGACACAGCAGCCGAAATATAAGGCCTACCAGCCGTCTTCCTTGTGGGCCAATGGCGCGTCCGCCCGCCCCATCCCCGCCGGAACCGTCGCGCAAGGCGACCTCGAACGCGAGGCGGCGGAAAAGAAGGAGCCAGAGGTGACGCTTGCGCTGCTCGCGCGCGGGCAAGACCGCTACAACGCCTATTGCACCCCCTGCCACGGCCTTTCCGGCTATGGCGACGGTATCGTCGTGCAGCGAGGGTTCCCGGCGCCGCGCTCCTTCCACAGCGGCGGCGACCGCCAAGCTGACGCGCAACATTTCTTCGATGTTCAGACCAATGGTTTCGGCGTCATGTATTCCTTCGCGGATCGCGTACCGGTGGAAGACCGCTGGGCCATCGCCGTCTACATCCGCGCGCTCCAGCTCTCGCAATATGCGTCGCTTGCGGTCGCGCCCGAAGCAGCGGAGAAGCTCCGATGAACGCCGCTCCTGCTCCCGATCGAACCGAAGCGCACGCAATCCTGCCGGTTAGAATGATGTCCGCGCTGTTCATCCTGGCCGGCGCCGCGACAATCGGCTTTTTCATCCTTTATCCGCAAACCGCGTTACGAGGCTGGCTCGCGGCTTTCGTCCTTTTCAGCCAGATCGCGCTGGGAAGCATGGCGCTCTTACTCCTGCATAACCTTGTGCGCGTGCGATGGGGCGCGGCTTTCGATCCCGTGCTCAAGGCTCTTGTGTGTGGCGCGCCTCTTCTGGCGATCTTCTGGATCCCCATCGCGATCCATCTCAGCACGCTTTATCCATGGGCGTCATCCCCGGCGGCGATACCGGCCGATGTCGGGAGGAGATATCTCAATCCGGCCGCTTTCCAGCTCCGGACCATCGTTGCGATGGCGGGCTGGGTGCTGTTTGCGGTCCTGCTGCTGATCAATGGATCGATATCGCGGGTGACGGCGGCGCTTGGCCTCGTCTTCTTTGGGCTGTCGAGCTACGTCTTTGGCTTCGATTGGATTTTGTCGGCTGGCGCGCCGTTCATCTCCAGTTCCTTCGCCGCTGAAATGGCGATCCAATGCCTCCTTGCCGCGCTTGCGGTTAACGCGATCTTTGCTCCCGGCGTCGCCGATGAACGGGCGCGCGGCGATATTGGAGCCTTTCTTCTCGCGGCTTCTCTTGGCGTCTTCTACTTCGCGCTGATGGCCTACATCGTGAACTGGTACGGCAATTTGCCGGATCAGGCCGCATGGTATCTCGACCGCAGCGAAGCCTGGATTGTGGCGGCGGGCGCCGTTTTGTCCGGCGCCGCGATTCCGATCCTGTCGCTCCTGTATGGCTCCGTGCGCAATAGCGGGCGCGGACTGCGGTTTGTTGGCCTCTCGGCGCTTGTTGGCGTCGCGCTTCACAATCTTTGGCTGTTTGCGCCGCTCATGACCCCTTCGGCCATCCTGGCCGCGGCGATCGCGCTCGCAGCCATGGCGGGCGCCCTCGCGGCCGCGCAGCGGTGGGGCCGGCGCTTCATTCTCGAAGGGAGGCGCAGCGATGTCTGATGCGCATGTGACCCGCACCGAACCGGAAGGCGTTTCAGCCCGGCCAGTTGTGCTTGTCGCGGCTGGGTTTCTGTTGTTCGTGGGGATCTGCCTTTCGGGAATCTTCCTTTATTACAGCGATGCTATCGGCGGCCGGACGCCGCCAAAGCCCGATGTCTTCCCCGCGCCGCAACTTCAGCGCACTCCATTATCCGACCTCGAAAAGCTGGAAAAGGGGCAGAAAGCGCAACTGGAAGGCTACGCTTGGGTCGACAAGAACCTGGGCATTGTGCGTGTGCCTATCGAGCGCGCGATGCAGATTGTCGCCTCGAAAGGCGCCGCGGCTTTCGGGCCGTTGGACGGCCTCATAAAAGCTCCGGCCCAAAACGCCAGGCCGAACGAGACGGCCAAGGCGGCGCCGGCTCCGAACGGGGTGCAACGATGAAAATCGCCGCGGCCGCAATCGCGCTGGCGCTGTTCAGCTTCCCATGCAAAGCGGCGCTTTCGCCGAAGCAGTTAAGCGCGGCGGTGCTGAACCCAAGCCCTGGCGTACTCCTTCCGCTCGACGCCGCATTCACGAACTCCTTGGGGGCGCCCATCACCCTTGGCGAGGCCATGGGTGGAAAACCAACAGTGCTGGTTCTCGTAAATTATACGTGCCGTTTCATTTGCGGGACGACGCTCGCGATAGCAGCAGCAGGTTTGTCTGAGACTGGTTTGCAGCCGGGCAAGGACTTCTCCTTCGTCGTTATCGGCATCAATCCCAAAGATACGATTGGCGATGCCAAGGCCATGAAAGACGCTCAGCTTGCGCCTTACGCCCAGCTTCGAGCCTCGGCGCAATTTCTGAACGGCGGCGCCTCGGCAATCGCAAGCGTAACGAAGGCGCTCGGCTACAATCCCGTTTACGACGCCGAAAGGGATGAGTACGCGCATCCCGCCGGCGCAGTGATATTGACGCCGGACGGTCGCGTCTCTCGAGTTATTTCGGGATTGAACCTCAGCCCCGGCGCCTTCAAAGCAGCGCTCGACGATGCGGGCCAAGGCGCGCTTTCCAGCTTGGTGGAAGGCATCCGGCTTCTCTGCTACGGGCACAGTCCGCTGCATGGCGCCTACAATGAAACGGTGCGAGCCGCCCTTGCCGCCGGGGGGCTGATAACGCTCGCAGGGCTTGCGGGCGCCGCTGTGCTTCTCGTGAGACGGGGAGGCCTCCAATTATGATCAGCGGACTTCGGCTCTTTCCGGAAGAAGCGTCCACGCAGGCCCCCGCCACAGACACGCTGTTCCTCATTCTCGTGATCGTGTCGGCGGCGATCATCACCCTGGTGCTCAGTCTGGTTATCGCCTTTTCGTTGCGCTACCGGCGAGGCACGGGAGCCAATCGCGGGTCGCTTCGCCCGCTCATTTCCCGCCAGTTCGAGATCGGCTGGACGGCGGGCACCTTTTTCCTCGCCCTTTTCTTGTTCTGGTGGTCGGGCAGCACCGATCTTTCAACGCTTCTGCCTCCGCGAGACGCGATGGAGATCCACGTCGTTGGCAAGCAATGGATGTGGAAGACCCAGCACTCTAACGGCGCTCGCGAAATCAACGCATTGCATGTGCCGGTCGATGAGCCTGTGCGGCTGGTGATGACATCGGAGGACGTGATCCATTCCTTCTACGTGCCCGGCTTTCGCATCAAGCGCGACGTGCTCCCCGGCCGCTACACCGAAACTTGGTTCCATGCGACAAAGACCGGCACGTTCCACCTCTTTTGCACGCAATATTGCGGGACGCAGCATTCGCGCATGATCGGCGAGATCGTTGTCATGCCGAAGGACGACTTCTCGAAATGGCTTACCGCTCAGCCTCACATCGCCGACATCCCAAAGGAAGGCGCGGCGCTGTTCGCCTCGCTTGGCTGCGCGGGATGTCATGAGGGAAATTCCAATGTGCATGCGCCTCCTCTGCAAGGCGTCTATGGCAGCCGGGTTCAGTTGAGCGATGGCCGCGCCGTCACCGCGGATGACGCCTATATCCGCGAGTCCATCCTGGAGCCGGAGAAAGACGTCGTCGCAGGCTTCAAGCCGCTGATGCCGAGCTTCGAGGGTCTTGTCGGCGACGACGAGATTTTGCGCCTGACCGCTTACATCCGCTCTCTCAAGGATAAGGGGAAGACCTGATGACCGATATCGCCATTGGTCAAAGCGCGCCGAGGCCTTCTCCGGTCGCGGCCCCCGCACATTCGTATCTGGACACGCCAAGCCTTTGGTCATGGCTCGCCACCACGGACCACAAGCGCATCGCCATTCTTTACGCCATCACGGTCACATTTTTCTTTTTGATCGGCAGCGGAGCGATGGCCGTGATCCGGCTCGAACTGATGACGCCGCAGGCCGATGTTGTCAGCGACGAAGCCTATAACCGGCTATTCACGCTGCATGGCGTGGTGATGGTCTGGTTTTTTCTGATCCCATCGATCCCGGCCATCTTCGGCAATTTCCTGATCCCGCTCATGATCGGCGCCAAGGACCTCGCGTTCCCCCGGCTCAATCTCCTCAGCTGGTATTTGAACCTTTTCGGCGGCCTGTTCGTGATTTATGTCCTTATCTCGGGCGGCGTCGACACGGGCTGGACCTTCTACACGCCCTATTCCACCATGTTCGCGAACGGCGCGGTGCTCGCCGCCGCAGCCGGCATTTTTCTCTCCGGCTTCTCCTCCATCGCGACGGGCATCAATTTCATCGCAACCATTCATATGCTGCGCACCAAGGGCATGACCTGGTTCCGTCTGCCTTTGTTCGTCTGGGCCATGTATGCGGTGAGCCTGGTTTTCATCCTGGCGACGCCCGTGCTCGCGATTACGCTCATTTTGATTGCTGCCGAGCGCTATTTCGGCTTGCCGATCTTCGACCCGGCGAATGGCGGCGACCCGCTGCTGTTTCAGCATCTGTTCTGGTTCTATAGCCATCCGGCCGTCTACATCATGATCCTGCCAGCCATGGGGGTTGTGTCGGAGGTCATCACCTGTTTCGCGCGGCGGCAGGTTTTCGGCTACACCTTCATGGTCTATGCGCTGGTGGCGATTGCGGCGATCAGCTTCTTCGTCTGGGGCCACCATATGTTCGTGTCCGGCATGTCGCCTTATGCCGGGCTTGTGTTTTCGCTGCTTTCCTTTGTTGTCGCCGTGCCGTCGGCGATCAAGGTGTTCAACTGGACGGCGACGCTGTTCCGGGGCGAAATCACATTTCCGTCGCCGATGCTTTATGTGCTGGGCTTCCTCGGCCTGTTCACCGCCGGCGGCCTGACCGGGCTGTTCCTCGCTTCCATCCCCATCGACGTTCATGTCCACGACACATACTTCGTCATCGCGCATTTCCATTACATCATGGTGGGCGGCTCGGTATCGGCGCTCTACGCGGCCTTGCACTTTTGGTGGCCGAAAATCACAGGCAAGCTGTATGCGGAGTCCTGGGCGCGTTTCGCGGCCGTCCTGATGTTCTTCGGGTTCAACTTCACGTTCTTTCCGCAGTTCATCCTCGGCTATCTCGGCATGCCGCGGCGGTATCACGTTTATCCGCCGGAGTTTCAGACGCTGCAAGTGATGTCATCGACCGGCGCCACGGTGCTCGCCGCGGCTTATCTCCTGCCGATCCTTTATCTCACATGGTCGCTGTTCACGGACAGGCAGGCGCCGAATAATCCATGGAACGCGACCGGGCTGGAGTGGCAGACCACCTCGCCGCCGCCCACTGAGAATTTTCCGGTCCCGCCGACGGTCGACAAAGACCCTTATCAATACGGCGACGAAGAGGGCGATCGGGAGCGGCCCGAGAAACCTCAGCTTGAGGGCGCCCGGCCATGACGAGCGCATCCATCGAAGACGCCGCTATTGCGGCCGAGCCAGCCGTCGCCGAGCCATGGGAAAACATCGAGGAGGAGCAAAGAGCCGCAAGCTTTGGCATGTGGCTGTTTCTCGCGACCGAGTTGCTTTTTTTTGGCGGCCTGTTCCTGTGCTACACGGTATACCGCGTCACCCACACCGAGGGCTTTCTGGCTGGAGCGCGGGAAACCGATCTCCGGCTTGGAACGATCAATACCGTGATCCTGCTCACGAGCAGCCTCACCATGGTGATGGCGGTGCAAGGCGGCCGGGCTGGCTTGCGCGGCCTTGTCTGGAAATGCCTTGCCGCGACCGCGCTTCTCGGGGCCGCGTTTCTCGCGGTCAAAGGCTATGAGTGGAGCGAGGATATCTCGCGACATCTCGTACCGAACGCGCAGTTTCCAATCGCCAAGCAAGGCGCGCCGATGTTCTTCGCGCTTTATTGGGTGATGACCGGTCTCCATGGCGTCCACCTTACCATCGGCGTCGTCATCGTCGCGCGCCTCGCCTGGCTCATGCGCGGCCAGACCTCGCTGAAGATCCCGAGATCTCGTGACCATCGGCCTTTACTGGCACTTCGTCGATACGGTGTGGATTCTCCTCTATCCACTTTTGTACCTTTCGGGGCGCGCGCCATGAGCGAGGCAACCGCGGCGCTGATCAGACGGCTCTGGTTCCGGAACGGGAAGATCCTTATCGCCGAATTCGTCCTGCTCGCAGTATCGATTGGCGCGGCGTTCGCGCCGGTGAACGGCTACAACACCGCCGTCAATGTCCTTATCGCCGCGATCATGGCCACGCTCGGACTTCTGTTTTTCATGGGGCTCGTGCGCGAAAACGTGCTCCTGAGGCTGGCGGCGGCCGGTGGATTTTTCTGGCTCATCATTTTGTTCACGCTAACGCTCGCCGATTATTTCACTCGCTCCACCTGACGCTTAAGAGTGTCCCGTTTATTTTCTTCCCTTCGACTTGGCCGTAATTTCGCCTTTGCGATTATCGGGAATCCATGACGAAGCTTGCACGTGCTGGGACATGGATCCCCGGCAAGCCGCGCCGGGCGCGCCTTTCGGGGATGACGCCTTGATATGGTTGACGCCGGCCGTTCTCGGGAAGGAACATGCAAGTGCTTCATGCATTGCACTGATCTAAGGCGCGGCCGACCGTGCGATAGCAGGACCCCATGGCTGAAACAGAGGAAAGACAAAGTCCGCCCGCTCGCAGCGCGCCAAGCGAGATCACGCCCGAACCATCTGACCCTATTTCACTGCCGGATGAGATTGCAAGGCAGCGCGGCGTTCCGAAAACGCCGTCGGGATGGTGGACCTTCGGTTTGACCGTGATGGCAATCCTTATCGCTGTCGTCCTATGGCTCCGTTATTATTAGAACATATCTCCCGCCGCCGGCACGGCCGCGCTTGCCTCGGAGGCGAGCGGCCGCGATGCTGAAAGAATGGCTCGTTGGGATTGTTGGGTTCAGCGCGCGCGACCGCTGGCTTGTGCTTGCAATGGCGATCGGCGTGGCGGCTTTCTCAGGCGTCTACTTTGCGCGCCACTTCGCTATCGATACAAACATCGATCATTTGCTTTCGCCTAACCTACCCTGGCGGCAACATCAACGCGCCTATCAAAAGGCGTTCCCCAATCAGACCACGATGATCCTGGCAGTCATCGATGCGCCTACTCCGGAACTGGCGCAGACCGCCGCCGGCAGCTTAACGAGGCGTCTGAGGGAACTCCGCACCGAGATCCGCAATGCGGACGAAGGCAATGGAGCCCCCTTCTTCCGGCGTAACGGCCTGCTTTATCTTTCAGATGCAAACCTCGCTTCCACCCTCAATCAGCTTTCCCGCTCAGGTCCGCTGCTCGGTTCGCTGGCTGCCGATCCAAGTCTCCGAGGCGTCATGGACTCGATCGGGCTTAGCCTGCGCGGGGTTCGGTTTCGCCGGATTTCACTGGACGCTCTCGCCCCGCAGTTCCGCGCATTTTCCGGGACGATCAACCAAGTTTTAGGCGGCCAGCCCGCTTATTTCAGCTGGACCAAACTGCTTGAGGCCGGTCCAGTCAAGCCGCAGACACGCCAATTCGTGACGATTTACCCGGTTCTCGATTTCAGCGCGCTTGAGCCTGGCGCCGCAGCAACCGAAGCCATAAGGCAGACCGCCGAAGCGTTGAGGCTTCCCGAACGCGGCGTCAGCGTCCGCCTGACGGGGCCTATTCCCATCGCCGACGACGAGTTCGAAACTCTAAAACAAGGCGCCGGCAGGAATGCCGTCATCACCATAGCGGCCGTGCTTCTCATCCTTTGGCTCGCCCTGCATTCCGTCCGCATCATCGCAGCGGTCGCTTTCAGCGTTGCGGTTGGGCTCGCGGTGACGGCCGCGGCGGGGCTCGCGCTTGTCACAGCGTTCAATCCCATCTCGATTGCGTTTTTCGTACTTTTCGTGGGCATTGGCGTCGATTTCGGATTGCAGTTCAGCGTGAGCTACCGGGCTGCCCGCTATGAGCGCCATGGTCTCATGCGCTCGCTTCTCGATACCGCCGCAAACAATGGCGGCCGGCTCGTTCTCGCCGGGCTTGCAACGGCGGCTGGCTTTTTGTCGTTCCTCCCGACGGCTTATCGAGGCGTCTCTGAGCTTGGCGCTATCGCTGGCATGGGCATGATCGTAGCCCTGATCACGAGCCTGACGGTGCTCCCGGCGCTGCTCAGAATATTAGACCCGCCAGCCGAGGCGTCGCCGCTCGGCTATGCGTTTCTGCTGCCCCTAGACCGCTATCTTGAACGGCATCGCATCGCGATTGTCGCTGGCACGGTAGCCGTCGTGCTTGGCGCGAGCCCGCTGCTCTACTGGCTCCAGTTCGATTTCAACCCCATGAATTTGCGCAATCCAAAGGTGGAGTCGGTCGCGACCTATCTCGAAATCAGCAAAGATCCCGAGACATCTGGCCGGACGGCGGAGATTTTGGCGCCGTCGCTGCGGAAGGCGAACGGTATGGTGAAGACGTTAAGCGCCCTTCCCGAGGTAGCCCATGCGATCACGCTTCAGAGCTTCGTGCCCGAGGACCAGGATCAGAAGCTCAGGACCATCAAGCAGACAGCCGATCAGCTTCACGATGCGCTCTACCCCGCGCAGATGCAGCCGCCGCCAACGGATGCGGAAATTGTGACGAGCCTTCAATCGACGGCCGCGTCGCTGAGCGCGCTCGCCAGCGAACGCCAGGGTCCGGGTTCGCAGGCTGCGAAAGACTTGGCCGGCGCCCTGTCGCAACTCGCCAAGGCGAGCCCGCGGACGCGTAAGGAGGTCGCGGACGTGCTGATCCCGCCGCTCGACATTACGCTAAGCAGCATCAAGATGAGCTTGGACCCAGAAAAGGTGACGCTGGAGAACCTCCCGGCCGATCTTGCCGCCGATTGGAAAACGCCTGACGGCAGGGCGCGTGTCTCCGTGACGCCGAAGGGGGATGCGAATAATAATGAAGTCCTGCGCCGTTTTGTCGACGCGGTCCTGAAGGTCGAACCTACGGCGACCGGCGAAGCCGTCGGCATTCAGAAAGCGGGGGAGACGGTTGTCGGCGCCTTCATCGAGGCAGGCGTTTGGGCGCTGCTCTCCATCGCCATCCTTCTTTGGCTTTTCCTGCGGCGGCTGACCGACGTGGCGCTCACGTTGTTTCCGCTGATCCTGGCCGCGCTCGTGACGATGGAGATTTGCTCGGCGATCGGCTTCAAGCTGAATTTTGCGAACATCATAGCGTTGCCCGTCCTGCTGGGCTTGGGCGTCGCTTTCAAGATCTACTACATTGTGGCCTGGCGTCAGGGACAGACCGATCTTCTGGCCTCGCCTCTGACGCGAGCGATTTTCTTCAGCGGCTTGACCACAGCCGTCGCTTTCGGCAGCCTGTGGCTGTCGAACCATCCGGGAACCTCCAGCATGGGACAATTGCTGGCGCTGTCGCTCGCCTGCACAATGGCGGCGGCCATCCTGTTTCAGCCGCTTCTCATGGGACCGCCGCGAAAAGAAGCAGACCCGGAACGGGCCGCCGAGAGGGAAGCTTCGCTGCAAGATTGAACCGCATTGCGCGGCCTCGCTCAGGATCATCCCTTGAGGTAGTGAGCTGAGGCCGGATGCAGGCCCTGCGCCGAGAGGATCTCGCGAATGATCTCCGCGCGCACTTTCACGTAATCGTTCTTGGCCACGGCCATCTGCGCAGTCGACCACGCTCGCGTTTGATCCACGCTCCATCCACGCAGTTCCGCAAGCGTCGCGAGATACCGCAGATCGTTCACCGCGTCGCGGTAGCCATCGAATCCGATGGTGTCGATGGGACCATCGCTTGACGGATAGGTGAAATTTTCATCGCGAAGGCCGCCGCTGGCGACGTCGTATCTGTCGAAATCATTCCAGCCGTTGTGGAACGAGTGCTGGTATGCGTAGTTCATGGCGCCATCATATCCCCGATTGAAGAGATCGAAGCCGTAATTAAGGTGATAGACAGAGGGGTCTTCGATCCCGCTGTGCGGCGCTTCATAGTTGAACAGCTTTGCTCCGCGGGCCTTGAATTTCGGAAGCTGCGAGGTGATGTCGGCGTTGTGATAGGCGGGGATCACAGCGATATCGAGAAGCTTCGTATCCACATCGGCGACGCCATCCCCAATGGCGGCAAAAACCTTGCCGCCCGCGTCGTGTATGGCCTGCCATGCCGGGAGTTCTTGCCGGACGTAATCGGCGCTGACTTCGTCCTTCCCGTAGAAATACAAATTGTCGCTGAACCCCGCTTTTACGGCGGCGGCGCGCCACGCCGCAACGCTCGCGGCGAGTTTAGCGATGTCCGTGGCTGTGGTTGGCATTCGCTCCGTGCCATCCATGACATACAAGCGATCGGTGGGCAGCCCCGCCAGCTTCATGATGGATAGATGCGTTTCGAGGAGCGGGCCTCGCCCCTGGTAAACGGTCGGATATTTGACGCCGTGATCCAGCATCATCGCGAAATCGCGCTGAAGTTGCGCGGCCGATTTGAACTCCGACTGCACCGTCCCGTTGGGATATTTCTCATTTTGGCGCCCGCGATAATAGATGGCTTGCTCAAGCAGCGGTTCTTTAAGCGCGAACGGCAGCACAGTCAGCGTGAAGGGCAATGTCACGGCGCTTTTGCCCTGCGCGGAAATCAAGATCGCGCCATGATATTCGCCTGGGGCTGCATCCTGCGGCGCGCGCACAGTCACCCACACTTGCCGGTTGGCGTACGCCGTCATATCGAACGGCAGCAAGGCCGGGGCGTCATGGATCCCGGCATCTTCGGGAAAGGGCGGCGCTTGGGGATCTGTTACATCGGCGTAGATCTGCTGGCCGCCACTCGTTATTCGCAGATAGCTCTTTTGAGCATCGAAGTCGTTTTTGATGAGCTTGGCGTCGTTGACGAGCAGATCGGGACGCAAAGTCTTGTTTACGGTCTTGTAGTACACGTCGCCGTCGTTCGCCTGATACCAGGTCGCGACTAGTTTGATGTCCACAATTGAAGCCGGCAGCGTTGCGGACGGGCCGGAGAATTCGCCTGGAGAAAGCAAGACATTCGTTAGAGTCTCACGGGCGCGCATCACAAAAGGCACGTATGCAACTTCCCCTTTCGCGGCGGTCAAGGTCAGGGCGCCGCCTGGCGGGACCGGCGGCGGATCGGTGAGGTCGGTAATGGCGCCCACGGCGGTATCGGGGATGTTTGTATAGAGGGACAGGTATTGGCTGGAATCGGCCTGTGCGCCGCCCGCCGCCGCAAAAGCCACGAGCAGCGCGATAATCGCGGCCAGCGATGGCGCCAGCAAGCGAAACAGGATGCGCGGCGTAAGATGACGGCGTGGTTGAGTGCACATCGGCGAGCTCCTTGAAATAATTTGTTCGTTAATCGCAATCGAATGGGTGTGCATTTCCTGTGATATCCAAAGTGGATGCTTTAATAAAATTCGGCAGACGAAGGCAAGCAAGATTGCCGCGTCGCCGTCTCCACCCCCGTCTGCACGAGGGTAAACTCCAGTGGGGACCCGGTCATAGCGGCGCAGTATCAGTGATGCGCCTCCCGATTAAGAGATTCCCGCCACCCGCCGTAATAACGCTGAGCCTGTCGTGGTTCGGCAAGCTCAGGCTCCAGTGCCGTAACCGGCTTGCCTCTGAGTTTTGCGGTCCCCTTCCGCCAAGCCCGCAGGCGTCCTTTAGGTCGCTTGCGGAAATACTCACTGTGAGCATATCTGGGCATCTAAACATCCAGGAGCGAATCGCTTCTCCGCGCCCCGCTGCTGCTCAGGCTTGAAGTACTTACCCGGCGGCCTGTTCTGTCCAGCGTTTACTCATGATTAGTATGCGGTTTTGTTGGCTTCTTGCCATATTCAACGGTTATTCGCAATATCTCAAGGGAGTTCCCCGGGGCGAAGGGGCGCTGGGACATCGGAGGGATAAGCATGAAACCGCGATCCATGAAGCGCGCAAGCGCATTCTTGGGACTTTTGGCGATCGCGGCTACGGCGAGTGTGGCGGAGGAGGCGCTGGCTCAGTCGCTACCCGTATCTTTCGAGGACATTTCGAAGTTCGTAGACCGGCTGACGCCCAGTTTGGGCGATCAGAAGAGCGTTGGCGCGCTTCTCGCCGAAAAGGGCATGCGGCTGAGCGCTCCGATCTTCGTCCGGATTTACAAAGAAGAGTCCGAACTCGAGGTCTGGAAGCTCAAGGACGGCCGCTTCCAGCATTTCCGCACTTATCCGATTTGCGCGTGGTCCGGTGGTTTGGGGCCGAAGGTTCGGGTGGGCGACAAGCAAACGCCTGAAGGTTTCTACACGGTAAGCCCCGCGCAGATGAACCCGAACAGTCATTACCACCTTGCCTTCAACATCGGCTTCCCCAACGCCTACAATTCCGCAAACGGGCGCACAGGCTCCAGCATTATGGTGCACGGCGATTGCAAATCGGTTGGCTGCTTCGCCATGACCGACGCCCGCATCGAGGAAATCTACGCACTGGCCCGCGAAGCCTTTGCCGGCGGCCAAAAGTACTTTCATGTGCACATCATGCCGTTCCGCATGACCGCCGAGAACATGGCGAGCCACTGGGATAGCCCGTGGCATCAATTCTGGCTCAGGCTCAAAGAAGGCTACGACTCATTCGAAGCCACGGGCAAGCCGCCCATCGTGAAGGTCTGCGGGAAACAGTACATGGTGAATGTCAGTTTCTCGGGCCTGGCGGCGGCGGACCCTGACCCGAGCGCCCCCTGCCCCATCTACGCCAAGATCGATCCCTCAAAGCTTCCGGGCGCCGATGGCTCCCCAGCCACGATGCTGGCCAGCCTGAGTAAGCCTGGCGCGCAATCGCGTCAGGCGTGGGTTACGGCGGCGGCGGACGTTCCGGCCGCGCCAGCTAGCGAACAAGCCTCCCCGGCGGCTATGGCTATGTCCGCCTCGCCTGCCGTATCCAGCCCAGCCTCGGAGCGCGCGCCGGTCTCCGCGGGAGTTGCCGATACGTCTGCGCCACCGGCCAAGCGGGCTCTGATCGCCTCGGCGCAAACGCCAAAAGCGCCTGCATCCCCAGTATACGATGCGCCAGTCCGCCAGGACTACGCTTCATCGGCCCCGGTCTCTGCGCCCCCCGCCGCAACGGTTAGCGCCGAGGAGCCTGTGAACTATCCAATTCATCTCGTGAACCGCTCCGGCAAGAGCGGCAAGCTGCCGCCGCTGACGTCCGGCGGCAAGTGAAGCGCCGGGGAAGCGGGCAGCATTGCTGAGTGAAGCTACATCGCGAGTATTTATCGTGAAGCATAAGCGACGCAAATGCGCGTGAAGCGCGCGGCGCATTCCGCAGCGCCGGAACAAGGTTAAAATCGCTATGCTTAACGGCGGGCGGATGAAATAACTTCCTGCCGCAAAACAATTTCCCCCGCCAGCTTTTGCCGAAAAAACGCGCTTCAAAAAAGCCGTTAAATATAGATAATTGCGCAGATTAACCAAGACATACAAGCGCAGCTTGTCTGGGCGATACTTGCAACCGCAGCGCCTCTTTTTCTTCTGGCCGATTTTGTCATGTGATATCAGAGCCTTATCGGCACTTAAAGCTTTCGCAAGGCGCTTTCTTCTATTATTGCCGCATTGATGGAGGCGGCGGCAATTTTCAGAATTCGGCAAAATAGCAAAACGCTATGATTAATGACAGATTATCCGGCAGGACGCGTCGCGGGTTTTGGGCGCCTGCCTTCGGGAAGCTCATCGTTCGACGGGCTCAGGATGAGGCCGAAAGACCAGCGGCTTGACCTCATGGTGAGTTCGTCGAACCAAGAGGCGGCCCGCTTGCGCTTTCCGTATGCTCGCCATGAGGGCGCCAGCGATTAAATTCCGCCTTATCTGTCCGGGCGCCGTATTTTCGCTCCTCTTTTCTGCAACCTGCGGGCGATGATGACGACCTTTTCACGGCGGGCCGTGCTCACCGCGGCGCTCGCAACCTTGGCCTCAGGCGCTTGCGGCGGCGGCGTCTGGGCCCAATCCTCGCGCCTGTCTTTCGCTGATTGGGTTGTGGCGTTCCGCTCTCGCGCCCGCGCTCATGGCGTCTCGGATGCGACCTACAACCGCGTCATGGGCCAACTCAAGCCCGACACCTCCGTCTACGCTCTCGATCAGTATCAGCCCGAGTTCCACGAGGAAATCTGGCAATATCTGAACCGCCGCGTTTCCGATTGGCGCATCGCCACCGGCCGGGAGCGGGCGCGCGCAGCGATGCCGCTCCTGAAGCGCGTCGAGGGCGCCTATGGCGTCGACCCTTACATCATGCTCGGCCTTTGGGGCATGGAAACAGCCTTCGGGGATCTCGTCACCAATCCGAAGCACATGCGCCCGATTTTTCCAGCGCTCGCGGCGCTGGCCTGGGGCGAGCCCCGCCGCCGCGCCTATTGGGAGCAGGAGCTTCTCAACGCCATGGTCATCGTCGACCGGGGATGGGCGGATCCGAAGGACATGATCGGCTCCTGGGCGGGCGCGATGGGGCATACGCAGTGGATGCCGGAAGTCTGGCTCAATATGGGCGTCGATTTCGACGGCGATGGCCGGATTTCGCCCTATGGGCCGCCAGATGACGCGATCGCCGGGACAGCGCAATATCTGTTGAAGCGCGGAAAGTACCGGCGCGGCGAGGGCTGGGGATATGAGGTTCGCTTACCCGAAGGCATGTCCGGCAATGGGCGCGCGATGCGCACAATAGCAAGCTGGCACGGACGGGGCGTCCGCCAAGCCAACGGGAAACCGTTTCCGAGGCCCGGAGAGTTCGCGCGCCTTTGGCAGCCTGTCGCCGGCGGTCCCGTTTTTCTGCTCACGCACAATTTCGATGCGATCAAGTCATACAATCCTGCAAATACCTATGCGCTCGCGGTCGCCCATCTTGGCGACCGGCTTCGCGGCGAGGGGCCGTTTGTGCAGCCGTTTCCCGGAAGTGAGCGCACGCCGACACTTGCCGAGGTGCAGGAAATTCAGCGCCGCCTCACCGCGCTTGGCTTCAATACCGACGGAACCGACGGCCGTGTCGGCAAGGACACCATGAAGGCGATCCGCGATTTCCAGATCAAAGTTGGCATGAAGCCTGAAGACGGTTATGCCGGGCTCAAGGTGCTGGCGCGGCTTCGCGAGATGTCCTGACGTGTTGAGGCTCGGGCGCGCTTCGACTTCGCTCAAGCTTGTATGCTTGCGCTCCGGTGCAACATACAAGTCCTCATTTCAGCCAAAAGCCGGATTTCGATTGCAGCATTCAGCGCGCACCGCCTATGGTGCCAGCAACCGGTCAGGCCATGCGCCTTTGATGCCGTGATAAAGTAGGTTGTTCTAGAACGTGGGGCGCAACCAGTGGCACGCGAAGCAATTATTCAAGAAGATACAATAATTAAGGGCAAGATCCGCAACTGCCGCCAGATGGAAATTCATGGCTATGTCGAAGGAGAGCTCGCAGCCGAGTTCGGTGCTCATCCATCAGGGCGGAACTTTTTTTGGCACGCTGAAGACCGATCAGGCCGACGTCGCCGGTTCGCTCCAAGGCGAGGTTTTCGTGAAAAACCTCATCAGCATTCGCAGCTCCGGTTCGGTGAACGGCCATGTGCGCTATGGCCAGCTCGCCATGGAAATGGGCGCCGATCTCAGCGCGGAATTGCGCAATGTGCCGCCTAGGCTCGCAGGCGATCTGGATATCACTGTCAAGCGGGGCAAATCGGCGGTCATCACAACCGAGGATATTACGGCCATCGATCCCGATGACACCCCGGATAACCTCACTTACACCGTATCGAACCTGAGCAACGGCTACGTCGCGCTTACCGGACAAGCTGGGGTGTCGATTGTCAACTTCACTCAGGCGGATATCGAGGCCTGGCCGCGTGCTTTTCGTCCACGATGGCGGAAACAGTTCGACCGCGAGTTTCGACGTGGTTGTCGCCGACGATAGCGGCGCAACCTCGGGCGGCGCGCAGACGGTCCACGTCCACGTTAGAGGCTAGGCAGACATTTCGAATAGCCCGGACATTTGCGGCTCCCGCCTCCAAGCCGCAGCCGAAACGAAGGGCGCCCCTTGGGTCGAGATGAAAAAAGTCTCACAACGAGCATTTTTAAGCGGGTAACCAGCGGAACCAGAGCTCGCCGTGGAAGGCGACCGTGCGCTGGCGGCGCTGTCGAACGAGGCGCGGCCCGGAAACACGAAGCCGCGGAAGTCGATGACGGTATTGTCAATCGCAATTGACTTGACAGGAGGCTCGCTTGCCTCAGCCTTGTCTTTATCTTCTCCCGCTGCCTCTACGGTCCCTTCCGGCCCCCTTAAAAGAAAGAGGCAGCGGGAGAAGTCAGCGGTCGCGCGTTCCATCCAGTCGTGGGTTTGCTCGTTCTTAGGTTCGAGGCTGCCCAAAATGTTCTTTTCCGCCGCCCATACGCCAGACGCCTCCATCGCCTTGCGTTCGGCGAGCAAGGGCTCAGCCCAGGCGTTCCAACGAGCCTTCGCAGCCTCATGGGCGATGTCGCGGGCGTCATCCTCGGATTTGCCTTCGGCCAGGGCCGCCGCGCGGGCCTCCGCGCGCTTCGACTCGCACGCCTCGAAGCGCCTGACGGTTGCTTCTCGCATCTCGTCCTGCGTCATGCGCCGCCCCATCGCTTGAAAAAATGCATCCAGCTATAGCCGGGAAATAGTTGCTTCGACGGCGGCGGGATTGTGGCAAAGATGCGGCGGCCCGTAGATCGTCATTCCTTTTTGCGACGCGAGGAGTGGTGGAACGCCACTTCCACTGGCGCCAGCGCGCACCTTGATTTCTCAGACCGGAACGCCGACAATCTTGGCCGAAAGGGAGAATGGAATGAGCATCGTCATCGAAGACGCAGCTGTCGAAAGCCTCGCCCGGAAGCTCGCCAAATCGAAGGGCGTCTCCGTGGCGGAGGTTGTGCGGGAAAGCTTGTTCTCATTGGCCCAAGAGCGAGGCGTCGCCGTTCGGACGGCGGCTCTTAGAGAGCGTCTTGCCGCGCTTGCGGGCGAGGTCGATGCGCTCCCCAAAGGCGACTTGCCCGATGCGCGAAGCGATGACGAAATCCTGGGCTATAAACATCCGTGGAGCGAAATATGCGCGGCGAGTATACCGCTCTCTTGAAACAGGAGGGCGATTGGTGGATCGGCTGGATCGAGGAAGTTCCCGGCGTCAATTGCCAGGAGCGCACGCGCGACGAACTTCTTGAAAGCCTGCGGGAAACTTTGAGGGAAGCGCTTGCATTCAATCGCGAGGACGCCATTCGCGAAGCAGGCCCCGGGTACGATGAAGTCAAGCTCGCCGTATGAAACGGCGGGACTTGTTGGCGCACTTGACGGGGCAGGGTTGCAGGCTCGTCAGGGAAGGCGGCAATCATTCGTGGTGGGAGAACCTGGTTTTAGGACGGCGTTCGGCTGTTCCCAGACATAAGGAAATTTCGGATGTCCTGGCGAGGAAGATCTGCAAGGACCTTGGTGTGGAGCCGCCGGGGTAGGTCTCCCTCGGACGATCAACCGGGCCGCGTCGCGCGCCCCGTCTTGCCCAGCGCCTCAAAAATAAACCGGCTCGCCTCGATCACGGCGCGGCGGTCCACGCCCGTCTCGAAGCCGAGGCCGTCGCAGAGATACACCACATCCTCGGTGGCGACGTTGCCGGAAGCGCCCGGCGCATAGGGGCAGCCGCCGAGGCCGCCCGCCGAGCTGTCGGCGACGCGCACGCCTTCCTCCAGGCAGGCATAGATGTTGGCCACGGCCTGTCCGCAGGTGTCGTGGAAGTGGACGGCGAGCTTAGACAGCGGCACGCGCTCCGCCACGGCGCGCAGCATGGCGCGGGCGGCGCGCGGCGTGCCCGCGCCGATGGTGTCGCCAAGCGAGATTTCGGCGCAGCCGAGCGCGGCGAGACGCGCGGCGGCGTCGGCCACGCGCGCGAGCGGGACCACGCCCTCGTAAGGGCAGCCGAGCACGCAGGACACATAGCCCCGCACGCGAAGGCCCGCCGCCAGCGCGCGCCCGGCGACCGGCTCGAAGCGCTCGAAGGATTTGGCGATGGAGCAGTTGATGTTCTTCAGCGAGAAGGTTTCGGAGGCGGCGGCGAAGATCGCGATTTCGCGGGCGCCCGCCGCAAGCGCCGCGTCCAGGCCTTTGATGTTGGGAACGAGCACGGGAAACGACACGCCGCTGTGCTTCGCCACGGCCTTCAACACGCTGGCCGTGTCCGCCATCTGCGGGACCCATTTCGGCGAGACGAAGCTCCCCGCCTCGATGGACGCAAGCCCCGCCGCGATGAGCTTTTCGATGAAAGCGATGCGCGTCTCGACTGGCAGCGCGGCGGCCTCGTTCTGCAAGCCGTCGCGCGGGCCAACCTCGACAATGCGCACGCGTTCGCCCATGCTATTCCGCCTCCTCCGCCTCGAACTCCAAAAGCGCCGCGCCCTCGGCGACGAAATCGCCAGCATCGCACAGGAAGCGCACGATGCGCCCGCGCGATGGCGCCCGCAGCGTGTGCTCCATTTTCATGGCTTCGAGGATGAGCATGGGCGCGCCTGTGTCGAGGGTTTCGCCGGGCTTGGCGAGAAGGGCGACGACCGTGCCGGGCATGGGCGCGACCGGCCCCAGTTCAAGGCCGGCGTCAACGGCCTGCGCGGCGAACGGATCGGCGAGGGTGAGCCGGATGGGCTCCGGCCCGTCGAACACGGTGACGGCGCCCTCCGGGATGAGAGCGGTAAGCGTGCGCCGCGCATCGCCGAGCGTGACGGCGAAGCGCGGTGTCTCGCCAGCGATGGCCTCGAAGGCAAACGCTAGGCAGGCTCTTTGGGAAGCGTCACAACCCCTCACCCTGTCCCTCTCCCGCGCAAGCTCGCCTTGGCGAGCTTGCCACTCTGGAGTGTCCGCATCCGCAAGCGGATGCGGATGGGAGAGGGGACGCCGCTGCAACGGGACTCCCTCTCCCATAGGGAGAGGGCTGGGGTGAGGGGCGTGCCCTCGATTTGTTTCACTCAAGCCTTCGCCACCCACCTCCAGCATAAGCCCATCGCGCCCGTATGTCAGCGCCGCCGCGTATGACCCCGCCTTGCCGCGAAACTCCATCATCCGCGTGCGAGAGCCAGACAGCATCCAGCCATCGCCAAGCGCCCATGGCGAATAAGGGTCGGCGGCGTCGCGGCGCTGCGCTTGCCTCTCGGCATGCAGGATGGCGGCGACAGCCGCGGCAAGGTGGAAAGCCGTTGGCGCGTCGCCCCCGCCGAGGCCGGCGCGCTCGCGCTCGATGAACCCGGTATCGACGGCGTTTTTCTGCACAGCGTCCTCGGCGACCAGCCGCGCCAGAAAGGCAATGTTCGTGGTGACGCCCGCGATCTCGAAACCGGAAAGCGCCGCGCGAAGCCGCGTCAGCGCCGCTTCGCGCGTCCCGGCATGGGCGATGACCTTGGCGAGCATGGGATCGTAATGGTGCGAAACGGCGTCTCCGGCGCCGAACCCCGCGTCGATGCGCAGTCCCTCGCTTTCCTCCGGCGCGCGCCAATGGGAGATTGTCCCCGTCGACGGCAGAAAACCGGCGGCGGCGTCCTCCGCATAGATGCGCGCCTCGATGGCGTGACCGCGCCGCGTAATCTCATCCTGACGCAGCGGCAACGCCTCGCCCATCGCCACCCGAAGCTGCCATTCCACAAGATCGAGCCCAGTGATCATTTCGGTGACGGGATGCTCCACCTGCAGCCGCGTATTCATTTCGATGAAATAGGCGTGCGCGTCATCGGCGACGAACTCCACAGTGCCCGCGCCCACATAGCCGATGGCGGCGGCGGCCTTGCGCGCGGCCTCGTAAAGCGCCTCGCGCCGCTCATCGCTAAGCGCAGCCGAGGGCGCTTCCTCGATCAGTTTTTGGTGGCGGCGCTGCAGCGTGCATTCGCGCTCGAACAGCGACACGAGCCCGCCATGCGCGTCGCCGAACACCTGGACCTCGATGTGGCGCGGGCGCTCGACGAACTTCTCGATGAGCAGCGCGCCGTCGCCGAAAGCCGCCGCCGCCTCGCGCTTTGCGCCGGCAAGTGCCGCTTCCAGTTCGTCAGCGCTGCGAACAACGCGCATGCCCTTGCCGCCGCCGCCCGAAACGGCTTTCAGGAGCACGGGAAAGCCGAGCTTTTTCGCCTCGCGGGCGAATGCCGCCACATCTTGCGCTTTACCGTGATAGCCCGGAACGACTGGCACGCCGGCCTTCTCCATCAGCGCCTTCGCCGCCGATTTCGAGCCCATGGCGCGGATGGCGGAGGCTGGCGGACCTACAAAGATGAGGCCAGCCTCGGCGCAGGCTTCCGCGAACTCGGCCTTCTCCGAAAGGAACCCATAGCCCGGATGAACCGCTTCCGCGCCGCTCGCCTTGGCCGCCGCAACGATCCGCTCGATATTGAGATAGCTTTCGCGCGCCGGAGCAGGCCCAAGCAGCCGCGCCTCGTCCGCCATCTTGACGTGGCGCGCATTGGCGTCCGCCTCTGAATATACGGCGATGGTCCGAAGCCCCATCCGCCTTGCCATGCGGATGATGCGGCAGGCGATCTCGCCGCGATTGGCGATCAAGAGCGACGTGAACGGGCGCACAAGCATATCCCGGCTCACATCCTGAACACGCCGAAGCGCGTGGGCGCAGGCGGCGCGTTCAACCCGGCGGAAATAGCGAGCGCCAACACCATGCGCGTATCGGCCGGATCGATGACGCCGTCGTCCCACAGCCGCGCCGTGGCGTAATAGGCGTCGGCCTGCTCGTCGAACTGCGCGCGGACCGGCGCCTTGAACGCCTCTTCCTCCTCTTTGCTCCAGGCGCCGCCTTTCGCCTCCAGCGCCTCGCGCCGCACGATGGCGAGCACGGTGGCGGCCTGCTCGCCGCCCATGACCGAGATTTTCGCGTTAGGCCACATCCATAAGAAGCGAGGGCCATAGGCGCGCCCGCACATGCCATAATTGCCCGCGCCATAAGAGCCGCCGATCACGACGGTGTATTTTGGCACACTGGCGGTCGCAACGGCGGTGACGAGCTTCGCGCCGTCCTTGGCGATGCCGCCTGCCTCGTATTTCCTGCCGACCATGAAGCCCGAGATGTTCTGCAGGAAGACCAGCGGGATGCCGCGCTGGCACATGTTCTCGACGAAATGAGCGCCTTTCAACGCGCTTTCGGAGAACAAAATGCCGTGATTGGCCAGGATCCCGACGGGGTAACCCCAGATATGCGCCGTCCCGCACACCAGCGTGTGGCCGTAAAGCTTTTTGAACTCGTCGAACTCCGAGCCGTCGACGAGGCGCGCGATCACCTCGCGCACGTCGTAGGGCTTGCGCACATCGGCCTGCACGATGCCGTACAATTCCTCGGGCGGATAAAGCGGATCGCGCGGCGGGAGCACGTCGAGCGAGGCGGGCTTGATCCTGTTCAGGTCCGCGATAATGCCGCGCGCGATGCCGATGGCGTGCGCGTCGCTCTGCGCATAATGATCGGTGACGCCGGACTGGCGGCTATGCACGTCAGCCCCGCCCAACTCCTCGGCGGTGACGGTCTCGCCCGTTGCTGCGCGAACCAAGGGTGGCCCGCCGAGATAAATAGCGCCATTGCCCTTCACGATGATGCTCTCGTCGCACATCGCCGGCACATAGGCGCCACCCGCCGTGCAAGGCCCCATCACGAGGGCGATCTGCGGAATGCCCGCCGCCGACATCTGCGCCTGATTATAGAAAATGCGCCCGAAATGGCGCTCGTCGGGGAAGATCTCATCCTGCTGGGGCAGAAACGCGCCGCCGGAATCGACGAGATAGAGGCAGGGCAGGCGGTTCTCCCGCGCGATGTCTTGCGCGCGCAAATGCTTTTTCACGGTGAGCGGATAATACGTGCCGCCCTTGATGGTGGCGTCGTTGGCGGCGATCATGCACTCGCGGCCCGAAACGCGCCCCACGCCTGCGACCAGCCCCGCCGAGTGGGCGTCGCCGCCATAAAGCCCATTCGCGGCCAAAGCCCCGATCTCAAGGAAAGGCGAACCCGGATCGAGCAGCAGATCGATGCGGTCGCGTACCAACAGCTTGCCGCGCGCAACGTGCCTCGCCCTGGCGTCCGTGGCTCCGCCCAGCGCTGCGGCGGCCAATTTGGCCCGCAAAACGCTAAGCTGCGCCTGCATCGCGCTGGCGTTGGCTTGAAACTCGGCGGAGCGTTTATCGATTGCGCTTTCTAGCTTGGCCATAGGACTGGATTGGGGCCTTATTCGCTGCGATGCCGCTTATATAGGTGCTTTTTAGTTTCTTACCGCAAGATCTGCACGGCGATGGGAAGATCCAGCTCCTTCCACATGCGGTCCGCCGTCAGAACCGGCAATCCCGACCGCTCGGCGAGCGCAAGACAGGCGCGGTCGCCAAGCGAAAGTCCAAAAGCCTTTGTCTTCGCGCGCAACGCCCCGGTCCGCTCGGCGAGATCCTCGTCGAACACCGCGATCTGCAGGCCGTAGCGTGAAAGCGCCGGGCGAATGAGCGGCAGGCTTGCCCCGCGCTCGACAAGCTTCGTGACAACCTCCGCGAGGTTGACCGCGCAAACAAGCGCGTCGCCAAAGAGGGCGGCGGCGCGTTCGGACCCGGGTTCGCCGTTCAAATGAGCGAGGATGACCGAGGCGTCGAAGACGATGCTAGCCACGGCTCTCGGCCTCGGCCTCGCGGCGGCGGTCTTCTATCAGCTCGCCGGCGAGGCTGACGCCTTCGGGGATCAGGCCCCGCAGCATGGCCTGCGCCTGCCTTGCGCCCACGCGCGGGCTTAAAAGATGAAGCTCCCCATCCTCGACCCAGGCTAGGATGGCGTCGCCCTCCTCGATCTCCATGGCCTGGCGCATCGCCGCGGGGATGACGACGCGGCCGCCGGGGCCAAGCGTGAGCCTCAACCGGTTGGTGAGGCCAAAGCCGGGACGCTCCAGCCCCTCCGAGATAAACGCTGCCTGCGGAGCTTCCGCGAAGCCGTGCGGTTGAGGAGCTTCGTATTCACTGGATTTCTTTTTCCGCGCCATGATGGACTCCCTTTTGAAGCAAATCTGGCATAGCGCTAATTCTGTGTCAACAGGCTTATAAATGGCAAATAACGGCGTTATGCCGTTTTCTCGAAAAGCTCCCGCCCGATCAGCATTCGCCGGATTTCGCTCGTGCCCGCGCCGATCTCATAAAGCTTGGCGTCACGCAAGAGCCGCCCGGTAGGGTAATCGTTGATGTAGCCGTTGCCGCCAAGAAGCTGGATGGCGTCGAGCGCGACGCGGGTGGCGGCCTCGGCGGCGTATAGGATTGCGCCCGCCGCGTCCTCGCGCGTGGTCTCGCCGCGGTCGCAGGCGCGGGCGACGGTATAGACGTAGGCGCGTGCGGCGTTCAGCGTCACATACATATCGGCGACCTTGCCTTGCACGAGTTGGAACGCGCCGATGGGCTGGCCGAATTGTTTGCGCTCATGCACATAGGGCAGCACCGCGTCGAGTGCGGCTTGCATGATGCCGAGCGGGCCGGCCGCCAGCACCACGCGCTCGTAATCGAGCCCGGACATGAGCACGGTCACGCCGCGCCCCACGCCGCCGATGACGTTTTCCTCCGGAACCTCGCAATCCTCGAACACAAGCTCGGCGGTGTCCGAGCCGCGCATGCCAAGCTTGTCGAGCTTCGGCGAGACCGAGAAGCCCGCCATGCCCTTCTCGATGAGAAAAGCGGTGATGCCGCGTGGACCCGCCTTCGGGTCCGTCTTCGCGTAAACGACCAGCACATCGGCGTGCGGCGCATTGGTGATCCACATCTTCGCGCCATTCAGAATATAGCGGCCGGCGCGTTTCTCTGCTCGCGTTGTCATGGAGACCACGTCCGAGCCCGCGCCCGCTTCCGACATGGCGAGCGCGCCGACATGCTCTCCCGAAATCAGCCTCGGCAGATAGCGGCTCTTCTGCGCGGAGGAACCGTTCCTGCGGATCTGGTTCACGCAAAGATTCGAATGCGCGCCATAGGAAAGACCGACGCTTGCGCTCGCGCGGCTCACTTCTTCCATCGCCACGCAATGTTCAAGATAGCCAAGGCCGGCGCCGCCCCACTCTTCCTCGACGGTTACGCCATGCAGGCCAAGCGCGCCCATCGGCTCCCAGAGGTCGCGCGGAAAGGCGTTCGTGCGGTCGATCCCGGCTGCGCGAGGCGCGATTTCCGCCTCGGAAAAGGCGCGCACGCTCTCGCGCAGCATATTTGCATCCTCGCCAAGCCCGAAATCGAGGCCACGATATGAGTTTGTCGACATCCTCGCCCCTTCGCGTCAGCCATCCTGCGGTTAGCCAAGAGATGCTTGGGCGTGATGCGATGTCAAGGCGCGCAGGATCTAAGCAGGGGCGCCGGGTTCGCAAGATCGTAAGCCCGCAGGGATTGGCGACTAAGGGCGAAAGGCGAAATTTGCGCGTGCCGATAGTCTTCGACTCTCTTGGGTAGTTCGGGCTATCTTTCGCAGGCGATTATGATCTCGGCCTGACACCAGAAGCAGACCCGTAGCGCCCGGCGACAAGGTCGAGAAAACAGTTTATGGCGTCGCCCTTTAGTCGGTAGTCGATTGCTGGGCCAGTCTGCGTCGCCTAAGCGTGCGGCTGAGGACACCCATGGCTGAAATTCATCCCTATTACGAAGCGCATCGCGACTCAATGGAGGCCGCCATGCGCCAACGCCTCGATCTTGCCGAAACGATGTTACGCGAGCGCGCGCAACTCGCCGGCCTGGACGCAATCCGGCAGGAGGTGATGGACGAGTTCGAGATCGTACTCACCCAGATGCCTTATGTCGGCGGCCCGGCTAACCGCATGAGCGATTTCTTCATGCGTCTGACAGGCTTTATGGCGATCGGTCGCGTACTCCGGCGACACGGCGTGGCGCTGCCCGTGATCGGCGATATCGAGCGAGAATGCTACAAAGCGCAACTACTCACTGCGCCAGAGGCCGAACGGCTTAAATCGGGGCGTCAGTTCATGTCTCTGGAGAACCAGGCTTTGCTGCGCGAGCAGGCGGCGGGAAGCCACGCGGAAAAATATCCGGAAGATTTCGTCTACGATTTCGTCGAGCCTGGCCCCGGGGACAGATTTGATTTCGGCATCAACTACACAGCCTGCGGCTTCTGCAAATTCGCTGCTCGTCACGGCGATCAAGACGTCCTGCCGCATATTTGCGGCCTCGATTTCGAAGCCTATGCAACACGCGGCATTCGCCTGGAAAGGACACAAACACTGGCCGGCGGTGCGAGTCACTGTAATTTTCAATTCTTTCAGCTTGGCCCGGAGTAGAACACGCTGCGTGTCTACGTCACGAGTAAGCATTAAAGGTAGCAAGGGTGGAGCGCCGGAGCGGCGTTTCGAAGTACTTCCGCATCTGGAGGAAGTTTAACGGTCCTGCTCTGTTCGGCGCCGGATATCGCTTCGACCCAAGACAGAATCCAGGCCGCGGCTGGCGCGAAGTCTGTTCGTTGGCGATGCCAGGAGCGTTTGCTCAGCAAGATAGCCGGAGCCGCGAAAGCTCCTGGGGATAGTTTATTGCCAAGCACAAGGAGAAAGTTGCGTAGTTGACTTAAATCAGCAAAAGTTTGGCGGCGTCCCGATGGTCCGCGCAATCTGTTAGCGGAGCCGGCGGACGATTGAGCCGTCAGTCTCGCGGGCATTCCGGGGGGAAAGCGCTGCGAGTTCCGAGTGCAATGGATTTGTAAAGGGTGGTTGTCATGAAGCGTTTGAGTTTTGCTATACCGGCGTTAGCGTTCCTCCTCGCATTTCAGGCCGCCAAGGCCGAAACTGCCCCAGAGGCTCCTCCTGTAAACGATCCGCAGCTCGAGGCGCGCCTCGCCGCCGAGAAAGAGGCTCGCAAGCAATGCAAGGCGGAGATTTGCAAGGTCTTCGCCGCGCGCAAGGGAGAACCGGGAGCCATCACTTGCGATGCGACAAAAACCTGGCTCGACGTTGATATCGGCGACAAGATCTTGTCGGGGCACATCGGCTGGCCGTGGGGCAATACGCAGTGCTCCGCTCACATCGAGCTCGACCGCGAAGCACTTGCAAAACTGATTGCGGAGCCGGAAGCGACCATAAAGCTCAAGCCGCACACACTGAAGTGCCTGGTTGACAAGAAGGGCGGCACGGGCAAAGAGGCGGAGTCGTACGTCTTGAAGTTCACTGTCGCCCCGGAAATCACCTTCAAAAACGCGAAGGCGACGGCGGTGAAACTCAATTGGAGCGATGTCGACGCGCCGGCGCTTCTTCAGGGCGCGATCTGGTCCGCGACGACGCTGGACAAAACCTTCGACATTCTAGGCGGCTCAGCCGTGAACGAGATCAACGGGTTCATCTACAATCGCTGCAAGGAAGTTGGCGTAGAGGTCGCAGAGAAAAAATAAGGAAAACTCTCCGCCGGGACCAAGCGGCGCCCGGCGGTGCGCCCGTCAGGCAGCTCTCAATGCGGCCTCCTGCGCGAAGAAGGCAGCCTCAAGCTCGGCGTAGTGAGCTTCGGCCTTCTTCGCATTCGCTTCTTTGACGTGGCCGAAACCCCAAATCATATCCGGCACGGCCGCGTAGTTCGCCGCCAGGGCAAGATTTGCGGGTGTGAGCGCGGCAAGACATTTCTCAATTCGCGCCTCGTAATCCGCGAGCAAAGCGCGTTCGGCCTTCCGCTCCGCTGTGCGTCCGAAAAGGTCGAGTCGGGTCCCGCGCAACCGTTTGCCTTTCGCCAAAACCTTCAACGCTTTGAACATCCAAGGGCCGAAGGTTCGCTTCTCAGGCAAGCCGGTGTCCGGGTTGCGCGCGCCGAAAATGGGCGGGGCCAGATGGATGGCGAGCTTCACCTCGCCCTCGAACTTCTCCTTGAGCCGCTTTGCAAAAGCGCCATCGGTGTAGAGGCGAGCGACCTCGTACTCGTCCTTGATCGCCATCAGCTTGTAAAGATTGCGCGCAACGGCGTTCGTGAACGCCTCGCTTCCGGGCGACACGGCGCGTTCCCGCTCCCGCACCCGCTCGACAAAGGCGCGGTAGCGTTCCGCATAGGCCGCGTCTTGATAGGCGGTCAGATCGCGCACGCGAATGCCGATCAGCTCATCGAGCGTTTGCGAGAGTTCCGGCGGTGGCGCGACTTTAGCCTTGATGCGGGCCGGATCGGCTGCCGCTTCACGGCCAATCTCGAAGGCGCGCTTGTTGGCTTCCACGGTGGCGCCATTCAGCTCGATGGCGCGCATGATGGCGCCGCGATCGAGGGGGATCAGCCCCTTTTGCCAGGCGAAACCTGTCAGCACCATGTTGGCGTAAATGGCGTCGCCAAGCAGCGCCGTGGCGATGGCCTGGGCGTCGCATTCCTCCACCACGCGCGCATTCGCCTGCAGCCGGGCCTTCATGGAGGCGGCGTCATAGGCGACCGCATTGTTGGCGATAAACTCTGCTGTGGGCGTAACCCGGCAATCCCCTATGACCGCCGTGCGTTCTGCGCTCATCATTGGCAGCCCGTTCTTGCCGTGGGCGACGACGATATCCGCCGCCAGCACAAGATCGGCCTGGCCCCGGCCGATGCGCGCGCTGAACAGCTCAGCCCCTTGCGCGCCTATCCGCAAATGCGAGTAAACGCCGCCGCCTTTTTGCGCGAGCCCGATCTGATCGAGGACGCGAACCTCGCGGTTGTGGAGATGGGCGGCCATGCCAAGGATCGCCGCGAGCGAGGTGATGCCGAGGCCGCCGATGCCCGTCATCAGGATATTATAACCGTCCGCCCCGATGACGGGCAACTGCGGCTCGGGCAAGCCGGAAATCTCATGCGCCTTCGGCGCCGCCTTCGCGAGCTTGCCGCCATACACGGAGACAAAACTCGGGCAGAAGCCGTCGGCGCATGAGAAATCCTGATTGCAGGTCGACTGGTTGATCTTGCGTTTGCGGCCAAACTCAGTTTCCACCGGCTCGACCGAAAGGCAGTTGGAGGCGCGGGAGCAATCGCCGCAACCTTCACAGACACCTTCATTGATAATGACGCGCCGTTCCGATTGTTCCATGAGGCCACGCTTACGGCGACGGCGTTTTTCAGTGGCGCAGACCTGGTCGTAAATGACGATGCTGACGCCCGGCGCCTCCCGCAGCTCTTTCTGGACCGCATCGAGCCGTGAGCGGTGATCGAAGGTCACCCCCGGAGGAACGGCAGGATCGCCGCGAAAGCGATCGGGATTGTCGCTGACGATGGCGATGCGCTTCACGCCTTCCGCGCGCATCTGCGCCGCGATCTGCGGCACGGAGAGCTGCCCATCCACCGGCTGGCCGCCTGTCATGGCCACCGCGTCATTATAGAGGATCTTGTAAGTGATGTTGTGGCCTGCCGCGATAGCCTGCCTGATCGCGAGGCTGCCGGAATGGAAGTAGGTGCCATCGCCGATATTGGCGAAGATATGCTCCTCGCTCGTGAACGGCGCTTGACCCACCCAAAGTACGCCCTCGCCGCCCATCTGGGTGAAGCTATCGGTATTGCGGTTCATGGCGGTCGCGAGGTAATGGCAGCCGATGCCGGCGACGGCGCGGCTTCCGTCAGGCACGCGCGTCGACGTGCTGTGGGGGCAACCCGAGCAGAAATAGGGCGGCCGCGTGTGAAAAGCGGCCGGCGCAGTCGCGGTTTCGAGGAGGCGGCCCTCAATGGCGCGCATGCGCTCGGTCTTCCAGTCCTCAGGCATGGTGCGCAGGATGGCGCGCGTGACATCGGCGGTGTCGATATCCATGAGATCGCTGATAAGGCGCGCGCCTGAAGCATCTCGTTTGCCAAGGATCAGGGGCCGGCGGCCGTCGGCCAGGCCATAGGCGGCGGCGCGGAGCTGGTGCTCGATCACGTCGCGCCGTTCCTCGACCACGAGCACGGTTTCGAGCCCATCGGCGAAGGCGCGGGCGCCTTCCTCCTCCAAAGGCCAGACAAGGCCAACCTTGTAGACGCGCATGCCAAGCGCGGCCGCCATGCCGTCCGCGATGCCCAGATCGCGAAACGCCTGCCGCACCTGGAGGTATCCTTTGCCGGAAGCGGCGATGCCAAATCGCGGCCTCGGGCTGTCGATGGCGATCCGGTCGAAGCGGTTCGCCCGCGCAAACGCCATGGCGGCGGGCAGACGGAAATGCCGGTGCATCTCCTCCTGTTGCGCCGGGGTGAGATGGAGGCGGCCATTCCGTCCGCCGGGCGGGTTCGCGACGCCTTCGGGTATGGCGGCGCGATACCGGTTCAGGTCGATCCTGACCGTTGCGCTCGCGTCCATTGTGTCGGAGATGGCTTTCATGCCAACCCAGAGCCCGGCGAAGCGCGAGAGATCGAACCCCTTCATGCCGAACTCGATCAACTCGGCGATATCGGCCGGGTTCAGCACTGGGATTTCCGCGTCCATGAAGGCGAAGTCGCTCTGGTTCGGCAGGGTCGAGGATTTGCAGGAATGATCGTCGCCAGCCAAAGCCAGCACGCCGCCGTGACGCGCGGTTCCAAACATGGTCGCGTGCTTGAAAGCATCGCCGGAACGGTCGACGCCGGGCCCCTTGCCATACCAGATGCCGAAGACGCCATCGTAGCGCGCGCCGGGGAACAGCCCAGCCTGCTGGCTGCCCCAGACCGCGGTTGCGGCCAGCTCCTCATTGACGCCCGGGCGGAAGATGATGTGATGCCCGGCAAGACGCTTTTTCTCGTGCCAGAGCTGTTTGTCGTAGGTTCCAAGTGGCGAACCCCGATAGCCTGAAATAAAGCCTGCCGTGTTCAAGCCATTCTTGGCGTCTATTTCTCTGCGTAACAGCGGAAGCCTGACAAGAGCCTGCACGCCCGTGATAAACACTTGGCCGCCCTCGACGCGATACTTGTCGTCGAGGTTGACGGAGGGTGCATAAACAAAGGTGTCCATGGACAGCTCCCTTGATATTTTTATGATTATGACATGGGGAAATTGAAAAGACTTTGCAAAGAGGCGCGGGCAGGCATAGCCTAATCGTGATCCGTTTCCAAAGCGCCAGACTTTTTGCATAAACCATGCCGTCAGACCTCGACCCCATCGACCGCACCATCCTCTCGCTTCTCCAGGCCGACGCTTCGCTCTCGACGGCGGACATCGCGGCGCGCGCGGGCGCTTCGCAATCATCGGTCTGGCGGCGCATCGAGAAGCTCGAAGGCGCAGGAATCATCAAGAAACGCGTGGCGCTGCTCGATCGCCATAAGCTCGGCCTCGATATGATGGTGTTCGCGCATGTGAAGCTGCAGGCGCATGGGCAGCGCACGCTGCCGCTTTTCGAGGAGGCGGTGCGCCGGTTCCCCGAGGTGGTCGAGTGCTACACGCTTCTCGGCGAGACGGATTATCTCTTGCGCGTGATTACGCGCGACACCGCTTCCTATGAAGCGTTTTTCCGCAAGCATTTGAGCCAGGTCGCTTCCGTGCAGTTCACGAATTCGTCCATGGCGATATCCGAGGTGAAGAGCACGACGGAGCTGCCGCTCTCGCTCTTGTGGTGAGGCCGCTCTTTGGAGCGGTTCCTCAGCTCCTCCAACATTTGGCTTCCAGCCGCCCAGCCCGTCCCTGCTATAAGCGAGTTCCCGCAGCGCGCCAGCCGGCGGCCTCCCGCTAATGCACCTTCACAAAGCCGGCGTGTTCCTCAAGCCGGAAAACCCGCTCCTCCATGCTCCGCGCGATTTCCGACACAACTTCTTGCTCATGGTAGATCTCGACAATCAAGCTGCTGACCTCGCCAATAAGTTCGCTGTGCGTTTTGCTCTCGGCCTTTATCGTTTTGACATCGGCGCGCAACGCCCTGCGCTCGCCTCGGGCCTTAGACCATTGACGGCGCTCCTGCTTAGCTTCGCGCCAGGCGCTGATCTTGATCGTGAGCCAGGAATGAGATGGGCCGGAGCGATAGGGTGCGTCCAGCTTTTTCGAGACGATGCCTCCGAGCCCCAGCCGCATGCCCGCTGCAAGCAAGGCTTCCCCATCCTCGAAATGTTCCACATAGCGAAGATGGGGATTTAACTGGGCGCCGATCACCTCCGCAAGCCGGGCCTTCCGCTCGACGAGCGCCCGGGCGCGCAAATTCTCCTGTCCGCTCTTCAACAGGTCAAATGCCCAGAAGGTTTGCATCGCCTCTGTGTCCGACCGCTGCAGCGCTTCGAAGTCCGGCACCCCGTCCGCGTTCACGGCGGTGATCTCGCCGTCGATCACGGCATCGCCAATCGGCATCTGCGCCGCGGCCGCCACAATATCCGGGAACCTGAAGCTCAGATCGTTGCCGCGCTTCGAGTACAGCCGAACCAAGCTTCCGCTTTTGTGCAATTGGCCCCGCCACCCATCGAGCTTGATCTCATGCAGCCAAGCCTCGCGCCCGGGCGGCCTTGAACGCGATGACGGCATACAAGGTTTGATGAAAGAAGACGCCATACGAACCTACGTCAGCATCATTTCACTCTCAAGGCAAGCCCCTCGCCCGCCTCCGTCACACTTTCGCCCCGGCGGGACGGATTTCGATTACGCGCAACACAGCTTCCTATGAGGCGTTTTTCCGCAAGCATTTGAGCCAGGTCGCCCCCGTGCAGTTCACGAATTCGTCCATGGCGATATCCGAAGTGAAGAGCACGACGCTGCCGTTG
This sequence comes from uncultured Alphaproteobacteria bacterium, assembly GCA_963766815.1. Lineage (GTDB taxonomy): Bacteria > Pseudomonadota > Alphaproteobacteria > Rhizobiales > Rhodomicrobiaceae > Rhodomicrobium. The sequence goes on from CAVYBZ010000032.1 coordinate 206,056, forward strand.
TCGCGCTCTGTGAGTAATTCCCCAGCTTCTCCAACATTTGGCCTTCCAGGCGCTCAGGATCGTCCCTGCTATTGCGCTTGGTGAATTGACCCCACAAGTCCGGGAGCCGAAGCTTGGACCCGTAACGGCTTCGTCTCTCGCTGGCGGTATTGCCGAAGTGAAAACTTTCGGCCCGCCGCGCACTTCGGCGTTTCGCAGCCCGTCATGATCTCAGCGCCGTTGTTCTAAAACAACGCTGTCGCAACGCCGGTCATTCGCCAGGCGGCACGGCGCGCCTGACAGGAATTTCCGCCTTCTGCTCCAAGCAGCGCCTGATTTCCGCGACAAGGAGATCCCGCTGAAGCGGTTTTGCGAGTGCCACGGCGCCCTCAAACGCGCTTGCGCGTTGCTCCAGTGAATAGCCCGATAGCGTCACAAACGCCGTGCTGCGATCGTTGAGTTCGCGAGCGACAGGCTCGGATGTTTCTCCGCCGAGATTGATGTCGAGCACGGCGGCGTCGCATCCTATGTCCTGAATGAGCTCAATGGCGTGGGCCACTGCGTTCGCCGGCCCAACAACGTCGAAGCCTGCGTTTGTGAGGGCTTGGGCGATATCGAGCGCCACAAGCGCCTCGTCCTCAACGACAAGAATATGGGGGCGCGCGTTTGAGCGAGCGCAGCGTGCGACGCGTTCTGCGCTTTTCGCGATTGCGGCGCGACTGCGGCCTTCCAAGACATTGCCGCTTGGGCATTCGAGCCGCCAGATCAGCCCTTCCGGCGCAAAGTCAAGTTCGACATCGGCATCGAAGCTCATCCTGGCCATACGAGAGATGACGGTCGAACCGAATCCAGTTCGAGTAGGCTTTACCACCGGCGGTCCGCCACTCTCGCGCCAACTCATCACAAAGCGCTCTCCGCCATCTTCTGTACGCTCCAAGCTCCAGCCAATATCGACGCGGCCCTTGAAGGTTGAGAGCGCTCCATACTTGCCAGCGTTAGTCGCAAGCTCGTGCAAGGCCATGCCTATGGTCTGAGCGGCGGACGCCAAGATGAAAAGCGAAGGCCCCCTTGGTTCAATCCGGGAGCCGATGAGATCGCCGAAATGCGCGAGCTGGGACCGGACGAGCTCGTGAAGGTCGGCGCCCCTCCACTCCGCCTTCACAAGCAGGTCCTGGCTTGCGGCGAGGGCGCTGATCCGCTCCCCGAAGCGTTCGACAAATACTTCCGGGTCTATCGCGGCTGTCTGCCGGGCGATCGCCTGGACGAGCGCCAGCATGTTCTTGGCGCGATGGTTCACCTCCCGCATCAGAAGACCGACTTGCTCCTCCTGACGCTTCCGCTCGGATATATCGGTCACAAGCGCGATCAATCGGGTGGGTGCGCCGCTGGCGTCGCGCAGAATGGAGACGTGCTTATTCACCCATATCGGTTTGCCATCCTTGGCCACATACCGGTTCACGATCTCGAACAAAGGGATCTCTTGCGCGACAAGCTGGCGAAGCGCCATCAAATTCGCCTCCCGATCCTCCGGATGCACGAGGTCCAGAAAGCTAGCTGCCCGAAGCTCCTCCTCAGTGTAGCCCAGCATCGCGGTATAGGCCGGATTGCAGGACTGGAACCGGTACTCCAGGTCCGTAATGGAGATGCCGGTAGCCGCATGCTCGAAGATGCCGCGGAAGCGCCCCTCGCTCTCGCGAAGCGCCTCTTCGGCGCGTTTGCGCTCAGTGACGTCAGTCTGCACGCCGTCCCAAATCACGCTGCCGTCTTCCGTTAGATGGGGGCGGGACTGCAATCGCATCCAGCGCAGTTCGCCGTCGGGACGCCGCATTGGAACTTCCATCTCGAAGTCTGACATTTCGCGAGCGCTGAGCCGTTCCGCTTCGGCGAGCTTGGAGAAATAGTCCGGGAGGATCTGGCGATGGAGCGTGTCCGCGTCGCGCAGCACGTCCTCAACACACACGCCATTCAAGTGCTCGATCCCGGCGCTGATATAGTGGAAGCTAGGCGCGCCGCTCGTCTCGTGGCCGTACCGGTAAACGGCGCTGTCTGGGAGGCTGTCGCCAAGATGCCGCAGCCGCTCCTCGCTTTCGCGCAAAGCGTCATAGGCCATTTTGCGATCGGTAATGTCGAGAAAGGCGCCGACGGCGCCGCGCACCACTCCGCCGTCGTCGAGAAGGGGCAAGGCATTCCCAAAGAAATGCTTGCAGTCGCCGTCCACAAAGTGGAGTTCGAATTCCGCCCCCTCGATCATGCTCTTTGTGGCGGCGGCGCGCTGCAGGGGAAGCTCGCCGGGTGTTAGAATGCGTCCTTCTGAACGTACCTCGAAATGCTGAGGCGCCTCGCCTTCGGGCGCGGATTTAGAGGCATTGGCATCCGCGGAAAGGCGCAGAAGTTCCTGGCCCGCGCGATTAAAACTCATGCGGGCGCAAACCGGGTCCTCGGCAATGAACACTGCCGCCGGGATTGCCTCCAGGATGGCTTCTAGCTCGCGCCGCCTGAGCCGCTCCCGCTCCTCGCTCTCGCGCAGCGCCGCCTCTGCCCGCTTTCGCTCGGTGATGTCGATGAAGGCTGCGACGGCGCCGGCTATGTTTCCTTCCGCATCGCGCAAGGGGGTAGCGTTACCGTGTAGGAAACGGCTTTCGCCGTCCGGAAATCTCCATTCGAACTCGTAATCGGTCACCACTTCTCCGCAACCGGCTCGCTGCATGGGAAGCTGCTCGTTCGAAACAGGCGGCCCATCCTTGTCGAAAACCTCGAAGCTCAGGATGCCTGGATCCGGTGCGGATTTTGAAGCGTTGGCGCCCTCGGGTATGCGCATCCACATATTGCCGAGCCGGTTCCCCTGCATCGTCAGGCAGGATGGATCGCGCGTAATCCAAATGCCCGCCGGAACCGCATCAAACACCGCTTGCAACTCCGCTTCCGTCGCCGTGGCGGTCAGAAGAACACGAGATTTGGCCTCATTCGCCATCTCGGCTTCGGCCTTGGCCAAGTCCAACTCCGCCGTTCGTTGGGCGATCATTCGCTCAAGCCCGGCCCGGTGTTCCGCCTCAACCCGCCGCAATCGCGATTGGGCTTTCCGCAACAGTCCGACGATCCAGGAAACCAGCAGGCAATTGATGAAAAAGATGGCCAGCGCCAGCCGATCCGCCGGCCGCGTTACGGTGAAAGACCCGGTGGGCTCGATCCAGAAATAATCCGCAAGCGCTGCAGCGATGAGCGTCGCCAAAGCTCCCGCGCGCAGGCCGCCGTACAGCGCCGCCAGCATTACGGCGGGATAGAAAATTATAAAGGCATTGTTGGTTCCAAGCGCCTGGAGAAATACCATCCGCAAGACGGCCGCGATGAGAACAATGGCAATCGCGACGCTATACCTATGCGGTTTCTTTTTCTGTCGTGGCCGCTCAATTCCATGACCCACGATGTTCATTTCGCTTTGAGCAATATCATCCATCGGCGATACCAGGGCGCGTAGCCAAACCCGTTTTTGGAGATTGTTCTTCTCCCAGAAGCTATGTCCAGACCGGTATTCAGAAATGGGACATGATTGCCGTCTACTGTCAACCTCACGGCTGCGGATGCAGGGAGGATCACTAAAAGCGGGTGTGACGCCGAAGGATCGACATAAATCTTGCCGAGCTTTTCGCCGGCGAGATCAGGCATTGCATCGGTGCTGCGCTGCCGCTCAGAGAGAATAACTTGATAGTTATTCATGTCGCCCATGGATTTAATATCACACGCGGGACCGGGGGCTTGACCCCAATCGATCACGCCGGCTCTCGAAGGGTTTGCTGCAGCCTCAGCCGTTCGGTGGCGAGGCCATGGCGCCTAGCCCCTTAAGGAACGAGCGAAACGTTGAAGGCGTGGCCGACAAGGCGCGTCGTGCCGTCCTTCACCTTATACTTCACGCGGAAGGTTAGCTTGCCTTCGACGGGCTTGGTGAGGGCCGCGATGGTGGCCACCACAAAGCCGCCCTTGATCTTTGCCGGGCAATTGCGCGGGGTGACCATGTCCTCGCGCACGGAAAGCTTGACCTCGGGCGGTCCCTGCAAAACCTCAACCTCGGGCGGCGCGGCCAGCGTCGATTGGCATTTATGCTCGCCATAGACCGGGATCAGATCGATCGTCTCGCCGCCTTTCGCGGCAAGGGTTTTGGGTTCGTCCTGCGCAAAGGCCGGGGCTGCAAACAACGCCATAAACGCGATAGCGGACAAAGCGCTTCTAGAATTCATAAAATTTCCTTCCCGTCGTTAAGCTGAGATTTTTCCAGCCGCCCGCCGCGCGACCGGTGGCGTCAAGAGCACAGAAATAATCTCAGTTCACAGGAGTTACAAACGGGATATGAAGCGATGATTGCGTACACGAACTTATTTTAATAAAATTGGCGAGTCGATCTGCACGGGGGCAACGCCATGGTCCGTGTGTTCTTTTTGGTTCTGGCGCCAGCGATGCTGTTATCCGCATGCGCTGGTGAACAGCAGGCGAGTGGGTCTTTAGCGAAAGAAATCGTGGATTGCGTACCCAATCCGACATTGGCGGACGTGTGGTCTTGCGCGACCAAGAAGCATAACCCCGACGCAACGCCCGCCGCGGAAACGAGGGGCGCCGGCCAGAAAACATCATAGCCTTTGCAGGTCACGAGGTGGCGCGGCGCCTTCAGAGACTGTTGTGAATGTGGGTCGCCGCTCTCGCCGCCTGTCCCATCCCCGTCACGATTTGGTTCAGCCCTTGGGTTACGTCGCCAGCGGCATAGAGCCCTGGCACAGTCGTCTCGGAATGCTCGCCGGTGTCAAGCGCGCCCCTATCATCGCAATCCGCGCCAAGCGCTGTCGCCAAATCCGACCTGTAACGCACGCCAAGCGCAGAATACACCACGTCAAATTCGTATTCCGCCGCCGTTCCTTTTGCGCTGATTTTGCCGGCCTCGCAGGCGAGAGCCACGATCGGCTCGCGGATAAGTCCGATCTTATGTTTTTCAAGCAAGCCGCGCTCCACGCCGCTGAGTAAGAGCGGTTCGTGAAAGGAGAGAAGCGTTACTGAGGATGAATAGGCGCTCGCGATGAAAACCGCCTCGCCCACGCCTTTGTCTCCAACTCCAATCACGCCAACCTTCTTGCCCTTCGCCTCGTAGCCATCGCAGATGGGGCAATAACGGATCAGGCCGCGCTTCACGGCGTCATCGACGTTGGGGACAGGCGGCGGAATATCGGCGACGCCAGTGGCGAGCAGCACGAAGCGCGCTCGCATCTGCGAAGGTTTTCCGCCTCGCTCCCGGAATTGAACCGTAAATCCAGATACATCCTTGCTAAGGCCCGTCACCGTTCCATCGCTGATTTTGGCGCCGTAAAGCGCGGCGTGCTCACGCTGCTTGCGTAAGATTTCGGGCCCGGTGATTCCTTGCGTGAAGAGCGGCAAATTGTGGCTCTTGGGAATCCAGCGGGCGCGGCTGCAACCGCCGTCAATGAGGAGGAAGTTTCTGTTGAAACGGGCCAGATAAAGCCCCGCCGTCAAGCCCGCCGGGCCGCCGCCTATGATGGCGCAATCAAGCACGTCCATCCTCCTCCGCCATCACAACCGCCAAATGCCGGCAGCGTCCCTTTTTTTGTCGTGGCCGGGCTTGACGCGGCCATCCAGTAAGCAATTGCAATTTGAACCTGTTTCTCTGGATAGCCGCGCCTGTCCTTGGACTTGATCCGGGGATCAGGCGCGGCTATCGCAAGTTGAGCTGAATTTGCGCCTGCGCGGAGATGGCGGCAAAGCCGCGAGCGTATCTGGCGCTTTGTTTAACAAGGGGATTGAAAAGTTTCCGCGCCAGGGGTTAGACCGTCAGCCTATTGGCTGCTTTGCTGAGGCTGGTTTTGAGGCTGTGAAGCGCCGCCGCTGCCTGAATTTTTGTTGGACGCACGTGCGGTTACCCGCCCTTGAAGCAGTGCAGCTAGCGTTTGGCGGTCAACCTGTCCTGAGGCGTTGAGCCCCTTTTGGCTTTGGTACTTTTGTAGAGCTTGCCGGGTCCGTGTTCCCATGACGCCGTCCACCGGACCGGCGTTCAGTCCGCTCTTATTCAGCTCCTGCTGCAGCATTTTGGTCTGCGACCGGCTAAGATGCATTGCGGCAGACCCGCCGCCCGGCTGCTGATCGGGCATCGCTTTTTGGTTCGTGTCTGGCTGCTGCTGAGCCGCGGCAGGCATGGTTAAGGCTGCGGCAGCTAACACAGCGATAAGGGCTTTCTTCATGACGTTTCCTCCTCAGGGGAAGTTTCCAGGAGTCAACGCGGGTTCTCCCTTGTTGTTTCAGGCCGTCGAAACCCCTTTCTCTCGATGATGGCTCGGTTCCTCCACACGGGCAGCGGGCAAACCCCATGCACGCGGCCGAAATTTCAGCGCAGGATCTTGGTGCAGGTTTCCGCCGCACCGCTTGTTGTCATAGCCGCGCTTGACGCAAAAGTTCGCTCGCGATTGCTGCAAAAATCGTGCATCAGGTGTCTATCGAACACTCTTGAAGCTCGACCCGGTGTGACGAAAGAGGGTGATGCGCCGGGCAAGGCCGAATCCAACGCGGCTGGTTAAGTAGCGGCCGTTTCGGCCAGCAGCGCCAGCCGGTGAATTTCTTTCTTTAGAACATGTAGCCGTGACGGTAGCCCCAGCCATCGACGTATGAATCTTCCCGCGGATAGGTTGGCGAAAACTGGCTGCCGCTTCCCGCCCCCTGCTTTTCCCAATAATCAAGCGTCTGCTTGCGAAGGATATATTCGCAGGAAAATTCGCAGGCTACCCAGATCCCGCCGGGAAGAAGCACTTCGTCGCCAAGCGCGCCGCGCCTGACAGGAGCCACGACTTTTTTGGCGCCGTACCAGCTCTCGGCATAAGCATACCGGTAAGGCTCGCAGCAGCCCTGTTCAGAATCGCGGCTCGCCGTGTGCTTATGCTTAGCGTGCGCGGGCGCCGCCGAAGCCTCCGGCTTAGAGCCTGCCTCTCCGGCAAGCGCCGTGGTTGCGAACCCCAGCGCCGCCGCGCCAATCATGATCAAGCGAAGAATCATGCCATGTCCCTCGACGCGGATGGTAGGCGGATTAGCCCTATTCGCCAAGATTGTTTTCGCTGCTTGCGCGCGGAACCTTAGCCTATCGTCTCCCGGTGGACACACACATCGGCGTCGGTACGCACTTCTACATAATTCAATGCCGCGCTAATTAGCCAAGCCGCTGGCCCAGCCGTCCCGCCAGATCCTGGATATACTGCCACGCCACGCGTCCCGACCGGGACCCGCGCGTCATCGCCCATTCGAGCGCCTCGGCGCGAAGCTGCCCGGGCGGCAGTTTCAGCCCGTAATGCTCCGCGTAAGCCGTCACCATGTCGAGATATTCGGCCTGGCTGCAATTGTGGAAGCCGATCCAAAGCCCGAAGCGGTCCGATAGCGACACCTTCTCTTCCACTGCCTCGCCCGGATTGATGGCGGTCGCGCGTTCATTCTCCATCATCTCGCGCGGCATGAGGTGGCGACGGTTCGAGGTGGCGTAGAACACGACGTTCGCGGGCCGCCCCTCGATGCCGCCTTCGAGCACGGCCTTTAGCGACTTATAAGATGTGTCGTCCGCGTCGAAGGAGAGGTCGTCGCAGAACACGATGAAGCGGTGCGGCATGCCACGCAGATATGAGAGGCAGCGAGGAAGCGTGGCGATATCCTCGCGGTGGATTTCGATAAGCTTGAGCGGGGGCGTGTCATTGCCCTGCGCCTGCTTCGAAGCGACCTCGGCATGCACAGCTTTTACAAGCGAGCTTTTGCCCATGCCGCGCGAACCCCACAGCAGCGCGTTGTTCGCGGGCAGGCCGCGCGCAAAATTCCCAGTGTTGGCTAATAAAGTGTCGCGCATGCGATCCACAGATTTCAACAGCGCAATCGGCGTCCGGTTCACATGGGGCACGGCGAGAAAGCGGTTCTCCTCCGCCTGCCAGATAAAAGCATCGGCCGCCTCGAAATCCGGGACGGGGGGCTCTGCCGGGGACAAGCGCTCCAGCGCTTCTGCGATGCGAAGGAGAGCGGCTTCGAGTGATGGCGAGTTTTTTTGCATGGCAGTGGAACGAAAGCGCGCGATTGCGGGGCCGGGGCCTGGAAGAAGGACGCACTATGCGCTATTTTACCACTGGCGCAACGGCGCATTGTGAAAGTTGCGAACTTCAAGCAAGCCGCTATAAGAAATCAATGCTGCGCCGCGCGCCCTAAGAACGCGCACCCTTTTCCGCTCACCACGGGGTCCCTTGATGATTTCTCCTGTACTCGCTCAAACGGCAAGCCCACTTGGCGGCGGAGCGCTCGATTTCCTTCTCCCGATGGTGCCCGTTTTTGCGATTTTCTACTTTCTCGTTATCAGGCCGCAGCAAAAGCGTATGAAAGAGCACCAGGCCATGATCGACGCGGTCAAGCGCGGCGACACGGTGGTGACCACGGGTGGAATCATCGGCAAAGTCCTGCGAGTTCAGCCGAGGGCGAGCTTAGGGTCGAAATAGCCGACGGCGTCCAGGTCCGCGTCCTCAAGGGCGGCATCAGCGAGGTCCGGGGCAAGGGCGAGCCCGTCAAGGAGAAAACCAAGGCCGAACCGCCTGCGCCGGCAAGTACGGCGGGCGGCGATGAAAGCGGGAAGCAGCCAGCCGCCTAGAGCAGCGTTCGATCAAACGCGGATAAGCTCTAGCCCGCGAGCCGATAACGCGGCGGCGCATCGAAGGGACAAACCTCCATGTTCGGGTTTTCACTGCACTTTTCGCGCTGGGGCGCGTCGCTTACGCTATTAGTCTCGATCGCCTCTATCGTGTTCGCTTTGCCGAACATCATTCCAATCTCGACTTACGACAGCCTGCCTGGCTGGGCGCAGCTGCCGCGCATGCCGCTCGGGCTCGATCTTCGGGGCGGCACGCATCTGCTTTATCAAATCGATACCGCGCAGCTGAGGAAGGATTGGCTGCAAACGATCCAGGTCGAAGCGCGCCGGGGCTTGAGCGAGGAAAAGATCGCGCATTCAGGCGTCGTCATCGCTGGCAACCAAGTGCGCATCACCTTGAGAGATCCGGGCAAGATGGATGCCGCGCTGGCCCGGCTGAAGAATCTGGCGCAGCCCTTGTCGGCGTCGCTGCTCACAGGCGCTGGAAGCGGCTCGGGCATGGACCTTGCAATCCGCGGCGAGAATGGCGTCATCACCATTGAGCCGACGCCAGCAGGGCTTCAGCGCAAGGTCGAGAACGCGATCACGCGATCGATCGAGGTCATCCGCCGCCGCATCGACCCGACGGGCACGACCGAGGCCACGATACAGGCGCAGGGCGGCTCAAATGGCAAGGACCGCATTCTGATCCAGGTGCCGGGCCTCGCTCCCGATGAGGTCAAGGCCCGCGTCGGCACGACAGCGAAGCTGACTTTCCAGCTCGTCGACACAAGCGTCTCTGCGGAGGACGCCAAAGCGAGCGGCGTGCCGCCGGACGACGCGCTTCTGCCCGACGAGGAACGCGGCGGTGGAAGCATTCTCGTGCGCAAGGAGGTTCTCGTAAGCGGCGACGATCTGACGAATGCCTATGCAGGTTTTGACAACCAGAGCGGCCAGCCGGCCGTCATGTTTGAATTGAATGGCAAAGGCGCGACGGCTTTCGCGCGCGTTACGAGGGAAAACATTGGCAAGCCATTCGCCATCATCCTCGACAATAAGGTGGTTTCGGCGCCAGTCATCCGTTCGGAAATCCCAGGCGGTCACGGCCAGATCACCGGCCATTTCAGCCAGGAGGAGGTGAACAGGCTTGCGCTGCTCCTGAAATCGGGCGCCCTTCCCGCCGCGCTCTCGATTATCGAGGAGCGGTCCGTCGGCCCAAGCCTTGGCGCGGATTCGATCGAAGCGGGCAAAACCGCGGCCATTGTCGGCTTTGGCGCGGTGTCGGCTCTTATGATCGCAGGCTACGGTCTTTTCGGGCTGTTCTCGATCTTTGCGCTCGTCGTTAACATCGCTATCATCATGGCCTGCCTCTCGCTTTTTCACGCAACGCTCACTTTGCCCGGCATTGCGGGCATGGTGCTGACCATGGGCGTGGCCGTCGATGCGAACGTACTGATCTACGAACGAATACGCGAAGAGATGAAAGGCCGGCCGCGGCATCGTCTCGTCCATCGAGGCAGGGTTCGACCGGGCCTATGGGACGATCATCAACTCGCATTTGACGGCGCTGCTCGCCGCGCTCATCCTCTATGCCTTCGGATCGGGCACGGTGCGCGGGTTCGCTGTCACGCTGTCATTCGGTATTGTCAGCTCCCTTTTCACCGCCATCACTGTTACACGTCTGATGGTCTCGACATGGCTGCGCCAGTCGCGCCCTGCCGTCCTCGAAATTTAGCGCCAAGCGAGCAAAACCATGCTGCTGAAACCGCTGTTCCGCCTGCCACAGAAGATGAACCTTCGCTTTGTGAAGTACTTCAAGCTGTGTCTTGGCCTGTCGATCTTCGCAATCGTTGGAACCGCAATCCTTCTCCCGACCGTGGGCTTGAACTTCGGCATCGATTTCAAGGGCGGGACCCTGATGCAGATCAAGACCCAGGGCCCCGCCGATGTCGCGAGCCTGAGGACCAAGCTCACAAGTCTCGGGCTCGGCGAAATTCAGCTTCAGAGCTTCGGGCAGCCGGATGAGGTTTTGATCCGCTTCCCCGAGCAGCCCGGCGGACCGGACGCCCAGAAAGTGGGGGCCGACAAGGTTCTCAGCGTGCTTCCGGCGAACTCAAAGGAGTTGAGGCGCGAGCAGGTTGGCAGCACCGTTTCGAAGGAGCTCATCAATTCGGCGATTTGGGCGCTCGTGCTGACGAACCTCGTCATTTTCGCCTATGTCTGGTTCCGTTTCGAGTGGCAATTTGCGCTCGGCGCCATCGTGTCGCTCGTGCACGACGTGATGTTCACGATTGGAATTTTTTCGCTGTTCCAACTCGACTTCGACTTGACCATCGTCGCCGCGCTTTTGACCATCCTTGGCTATTCCATCAACGATACGGTCGTCATCTACGACCGGATTCGCGAAAATTTGCGCAAGTACAAGCGCATGCCGCTCGGCGATTTGCTCGATCTATCCGTGAACGAGACCATGTCGCGGACGATCATGACGGTCGGCACCGTGATGATGGCGCTGATCGCGCTCTACTTCTTCGGCGGCGAGGTCATTCGCGGGTTCACCTTCGCGATGCTGTTCGGCGTTCTCGTCGGCACCTATTCATCGGTGTTCATCGCCGCGCCGTTCCTGATCCTGATTGGCGTCAAGCGCGATTGGAGCGGCTTGGAGAAGGGCAAAGCAGCTAAGCCTGCGCGTCCGGGGGCGAAGCCTGCGCCGGTTTCCGCTGCAAGAAGCGCCGAACCGATTGAGCCGCTTGATGGGGAAGGCTTCGAGGAGGACGGCGCCGACGCCCAGAGTATCGGCTTCTCGGCGACAATTCCGCTAGCACCAAACGAGGGCGCTGCGGCTCCGATCCCGGTTTCGGCGCCACGCAAGCCCAGGCCCTCAAAGCGGGGCAAAGGGCAGGCGAGAGCGGGAGGCGGACGGTCGAAGAAGCGCGGCTAGACCCTCGTTCGAGGCGCGCCATGAGAGGCTCTTTCGAACGCCTTGGCGCAAGAGCGCCGATTTCCCTGACCCCGGCTGGCGTTTTCCAGCTGGGCGGAGCGGTTCGCAACTGCGCGCTGCTCGTTTCCCCGGAAGATATCTTCGCTTGGAATCCGGTTCGAAGCGCCATCGACGAGCAAGAGCTGCTGCTCTTCCTGGATGGCCTTGCGGGATCGCGTGGCGATTTCCTGCTTCTGGGGACGGGCGCCGTGCTTAAATTTCCGCCGGCCGCGTTCCGCGCCGAAATCGACCGGCGGAATCTTGGCCTTGAGGCCATGGACACGAGCGCCGCATGCCGGACTTATAATGTGCTCGTTGGCGAAGGCCGCCGGTTTGCCGCGGCGCTCCTTCCTCTCCTGCGCATTAAGGCCTCCCCCTAAGCCAGATTTGCGGGCGAGCAGCGTCCGGAAAAGCGTCAAGCGGTTTTCCGATAAGACGCACGATAAAACTAAAAATCAGAGCCTGCTTGTGCTCTGTTTTCGCGGCCTTTTTCCCAAAACCGGGAAGGCCGCTTTTATGAACTCTGCTTGGAGCCTATCAATTCGGAAGCGCAAAGCAGACAGTCCTTGCTAGCCCATGCATGTCTGCTTAGACACATTTCTTTTCGGGGAGTGAGCGCTTGTCGCTAACGATAAACCTTCGCTCCTTGTTTTCTCCCAAACCTGAAAGAGGAGCCCCTGCTCATGTCCAAGGGCATGCCGGGGAATTCTGCTTGTGGGGCGCCAATGCCGACGTTCGAGGACGCAAGACAAAGGAGAGCCGACGACGCGACCGCCGCCGCGCTTGTCAGGGAACGCGATCGCGACCGCTATTGGAGCGCTGTCTTCGCACCCGCACCGAAGCGTCCCGCCCTCCACGCGCTCTACGCCTTCAACACGGAGCTGGACCGCATTGCCGGGGTTATATCTGAGCCTATGGCAGGGCAAGTCCGGCTGCAATGGTGGCGGGACGCGATCGAACTCGCCGCGCCGGAGACGAGGACGGGGAACCCGCTCGCCGATGCGCTGTCGGCTGCGATCGTTGAGCACAACCTCCCGAAGGATCGCCTCATTGGCATGGCCGACGGCCGCATTCCCGCGATGTTCGGCGATCCGCCGCAAGATGACCGGGCCCTGAAAACCACTTTATATGAGACTGAAGGCGCGGTCTTCGAACTTGCCGCAGCTATCCTCGGCGATAGGAGCGAGACCGCTAAAAAGGCCGCCGGCGACGCAGGCGTCGCTTACGGCTTAACTGAAATGCTGCTCAAGCTCCCTCTTCAAGCCTCGCATGACAAGCTTCTCCTGCCTTCCTCCTACTTGCAAAGCCGCGGGATCGATTGGGCCGCGGTGCATCGCGGCGATATGACAGCGAACTTTGGCGCCGCTTTGGCTGATCTCAGGGGGGCGGCTGCCCGCGCGTTGCAACAGTTTCGCGCCGATGCGGCCGAGCTCGATAAGGCTGCCTGGCCGGCTTTTCCTTCCGCTGACGCTCGTCAAGCCCTATCTAAGGGCGATGGCCGCGCCGGATTTCGACCCATTGCATACGATTGTTTCCATCAGCCCGCTTCGCCGCTTCTGGCGGATTTGGCGGGCCGCTCGGCGCCACGCGCTCTGAAAGCTAACGATGACCGCTTCACAGTCAAAGAACCGCAAGCGATTCTACACCACCGCAACCGTGGCGGACGAACACGACGGCAGCTTTGAAATCCAGCTGGACGGCCGCCCAATCAAAACGCCAGCGGGCCGGCCGCTTGCCGTTCCCTCGCGCGCGCTTGCCGGCGCCATCGCCGGGGAATGGAACGCCCAAGGCGAGGAGATCGTGCCTGCGACCCTTCCGCTGACACGGCTCGCTAACAGCGCGATCGATGGCGTTGCGGGCAGGGAAGGGGAGGTGGTCCAGGACATTCTGAACTACGCCGCGTCCGACCTTCTTTGCTATCGCGCCTCCTCGCCCGCCCCGCTCGCCGCGGAGCAGGCGCGCCTGTGGGACCCGATCCTTGCCTGGGTTCGGGCTGAGTATAACGCCCCATTTGCGGTTGGGACCGGTTTGAAGCACATCGATCAACCGGCCGCCTCGCTCGATGCAATCCGGCGCGTGCTCTCGCCGCTCGATGCGTTCAAGCTCGCCGCCCTGCACGTGATGACTTCTCTGACGGGGTCGGCGCTCATCGCGCTCGCCCATGCCAAAGGGTTCCTCGATGCGGACGCGGCGTGGGCGGCGGCCCATGTGGATGAGAACTGGCAAATTTCGCAGTGGGGCGAGGACTTCGAAGCGGGCCGCCGGCACAAAATTCGGCTTTCCGAATTTTTGAATGCTTCGTGCTTTTTTGAGCTTGCTTGAAATTATTCCATCGCGATGTAAAAATATTTTGTCGCAGGCTGCTATTCTTACCTTTCATATAACTTCATCCAAATCATAAAGCTTGGTGTTTTTTCGAGCTTGCTTGAGATTATTCCATAGCGAAGTAAAATTTTTTGTCGCAGGCCGTTTGTTCTTATCTTTTATATAATTAAACCCAGTTAATATCAAAATTTATTGCAGAGATTGTGGCAATTTTGTTGCCGTGGTACCCCGCCATCTCAGAATATGCTGCCCACACAATGCTTTAAAGCAAAGCGCTCGACAAAATCCGGTCTCATGAAAGGCCTGACTGTCGTTTTTCTGCCAAGTTATGGCCAAGTAAATCAGTATATGTCTAGACCATTGAAATTCTCTCTTATTTCCCGGCTAAACAGAAGTGCGTGCAGCATAATACTGGTAGCGCGACTTCTTCAACAGGAGAGAAAAGATGGGCTTCAGGGCTATTCTCACCGGTGTAACTGTGTCTTTAGTTGCGGCTACCGCCGCGAATGCTGCCGATGCCAGTAACGGGCCAGGCAGTTTGAAGGATGTGCCGTATGCCGACACGCCTTGGATTTGGTCAGGCTTCTACGGAGGCGTAACGGCCGGTTATGGCGGCGGGACCTCGCGCAACTATGTCTCTCCCAACAATAACAATGTGCACGGTTGGGCTGAGAACGATCCCGATGGCGGCCTTCTCGGCGGCACGGTTGGCTATAATTACCAGTTCGCCCCGAATTGGGTCGCCGGCGCCGAAGCGGACATGAGCTGGTCCGGCATGGAAGGTCAGCAGCATAAATACATCTACGATGGCCATGACTGGTCCGGCGGCTGGGACGGGTTCGCCACAATCCGGGCGCGCCTCGGTTACGCCCTTGGCCGCAACCTTTTCTACGGCACAGCGGGTCTGGCCTTGGTTCATGCGAACGAAGTTATCGTCGGTAACGACGCCGATGAAAGCAACTTCTATCAGGGATGGAAGGCCGGATACGTGGTTGGGGCAGGTATAGAGCATGCCTTTACCGACCGTCTCTCGGCGAAGATCGAATATCTGTACGCCGATGGATTTAGCAGCGAGAGCGGCGTCACTGGCACAGTCAATGGGCCAAGCACCAACCCCGTGCAGTACTATACACACGATATCGGCGATATCAGCATCATCCGCGCCGGTCTAAACTACAAGTTTTAGGGCGCGCATCGGCCTAACCTCTCCCTGTGGGAGAGGTTGGATCGCTTGCGATCCGTGTGAGGCGTAAGCACTTCAAAATGAAGGTAAAACCCTCACCCAGCAAACACGCCTTGGCGTGTTTGCCACTCAAACTGATCGCGTCCGCTTGCGTATGCGAAGCGAGAGGGGGTCGCCGCGTCCGGCTTAAGGTCTGCCAGCCGGCGTAATCGCGATGTTGTCGATCAGCCGGACTTTCCCCAGATAAACGGCGGCGAGGAGCCGCGCGGGCGCCTGCCCCATGGTCTCGACCGGCATGAGAAGTCTCGCTGTCGCGCAGTTCGAGATAGTCGATTCTGAAGCCCGAGCTTTCGAGCCGCACCGCTCCTCGCTCCATGGATTCCTCAATCGGGCGTCCTGTCGCGAGATCGGCCGCCACGTCCAAGAGGACGGCATAGAGCTGCGGCGCCAAGCTGCGGTCGCCTTCGTCCAGATAGACGTTCCGCGATGACATCGCTAGGCCGTCCGCCTCGCGCACGATCGGCCCCGGAATGATTGTGATCGGGAAAGCGAGGTCTTTCACCATGCGCTTGACGACCAGAAGCTGCTGATAGTCTTTCTCGCCGAAGATCGCCACGTCGGGCAGGCATTGCAGGAAAAGCTTCGCGACGACGGTAGTCACGCCCGCAAAGAAATGCGGCCGCGAGATGCCTTCCAAGGTCTGTGTGAGCCCCGCCACCTCGACGCGCGTGGCGAAATCGTGCGGATAAATCTCGTCGACCCCGGGCGCGTACATGACATCTGGATGGACGCTCGAAAGCTTATGCCAATCGCGCTCCTCGTTGCGCGGGTAGCTGCCATAATCCTCGTTGGGTGCGAATTGCGTTGGGTTCACGAATACGGAAACGATAACGCGGCTTGCGTGCTTTTTTGCGAGACGGACGAGCGCGAGATGCCCCTCGTG
Source organism: uncultured Alphaproteobacteria bacterium (assembly GCA_963766815.1). GTDB lineage: Bacteria > Pseudomonadota > Alphaproteobacteria > Rhizobiales > Rhodomicrobiaceae > Rhodomicrobium. The sequence goes on from CAVYBZ010000032.1 coordinate 222,098, forward strand.
AAGCCCGCCCATGGTGGTTACGAGCGCGACTTTTTGGCCGCGCCGCCGCCATTGCTGCACAGTTTTGCGCAACTCGCCCGCAAAACGGATAACCGGTAATCGATTGCTCATCCCGCCTGACAGTCTGCGCTAACGGCATGCTCAAAAAGGGCGCGCAAATTTCGGGCGCCACCACCCGCCGAAGCCGATCGAAAAGCGGCGCTTAATGCGTGATCTACGATTCGAGCACAAATGTCACGGCGACAAGTCTTCGTCCCTCGGCGATTTAGAGCAGCGTCATAGACAGAGCCGTAGCATCCTGGCTGCGGTCGCTGCTATGACACAACTCGCGAAACGCTAGCTGGCCTGCTCGCCGGCCACGACCGAAACGTAGGTTCTGCCCAGCGCTTTTGTCTTGAACTGAACCACGCCGTCGCGCGCCGCGAAAATCGTGTGGTCGCGCCCCATGCCGACGCCTGCGCCCGGATGCCATTGCGTGCCGCGCTGGCGTAGAATGATGTTGCCGGGAATAACCTGCTCCCCGCCGAACTTCTTGACCCCGAGGCGGCGGCCTTCGGAATCGCGGCCGTTCCGGGACGAACCGCCTGCTTTTTTATGCGCCATGATCTTTCGTCCTTATATCCGGAACTTACTCTGGGTCTGCCGCTTTTGCGGCCTCGGGAGCTGCGCTGGCGGTCTTGGCCGGGGCCTTGCCTCCAGTGAGGATCTCCAGGATGCGCACCGTGGTCAGCGATTGGCGGTGGCCATTTTTGCGCCGGTAGTTTTGGCGGCGCTTTTTCTTGAAGATAATGACCTTCGGTCCGCGCTTCTGCTCGACAACCTCGGCCGAGACGACAGCGCCCGCAACAACCGGCGCGCCGAACAGCGGCTCGCCTTCGCCAGCCACCATCAACACTTCGGGAAAGGCGACCGCGTCGCCCGCGGCCCCCTCGATCTTCTCAATTTGAAGCACGTCTTGCGGGGCAACCTTGTATTGCTTGCCGCCCGTGCGGATCACCGCGTACATGGGGTCCTCTATCGTTTTTGGTGCGCACCGCTCGGCGCCGCCATGGGCGGACTTTGGTCTCTCTTATCGGGAGATGGGGCCTTAGGTCGCGCGAATACACCTATTACGGCTGCGCGATATATCGGGGAAACCGGCGCGGATGTCAACTTTAAGCATCTCCTGCACAATGCGCGAACGCCGCCGCGGTTGATGGAGGCTATTTCCTTAAGGCGCGATGGTAAGGGAAAGCGCCTTGCCAGGATGTTAACGGGTCGCGTCGCGCCTCAAGTCATTGAGTCTACAAGTGTAATTTTGGAGCGGCGACGCCTTCGCCGCGATGGCGCCGCGCTCTACACCGTTAACACTCGCGCTGCAAGTATATTTAACGGACTTTTGCGAGTGCGTTTTTGCGGCTTTTTCGCGAGAAAATGCGAAAAAGCGCGATTTTTGCGGCGGGAAGAAAATGGAGAACGGCGCCGTTTACCATGGTGAGATTAATTTCGGCCGTGAGGGGCGCCTGGCTTCACTTTTCGTTAAGTCCGCCATCCAGGTCAAGGCGCCTCGCCCAGAGATCGAGATGGAACCTAAGTCTCTAGTCTGCGCGTTGAATACCGGACATACAAATAACTTGCGCTATCCTTTCAACTGCTTCTCCTTCTCCATCGGAAAAGGCCAGCTACGCGCGATGCGGACGTCCGCTGCGTTAGCGACCGTTTCTCCGAAGGCGAGGGAGTGTGGCTCCCATCTTCGAGGTCCCTAAGAGCCGTCCGGGCGCCTTTAAGCCAAATGTGCTCATCAGTAACTTTCGCTTGAAGCGCCTCAATCGCCTGATAAAGCAAAGACTTGCCTTCGCCCTCCCGCCCTTGAGCAAGTCTAACACGCGCTAGCGTCCATCGGCTTTGAGCGATTTCGGGGTGATCCACAGGTAATTGAGCTGCCCGGACCGCAAGCGCCTGCTCCGCGGCCCCTTCGGCGGTATGGACGTCCCCTTTGTCCAACGCGACTAATGCGACGAGGTCAAGCGATTGACCCATGCGGGGATGATCCGCCCCCCAAACCCTCTGCCGGATCGCAAGCGAGCGCTGCAGCAGAGGCTCCGCCTCGCTGTACCGGCCCTGAGCCTGGTAAAGGCGAGCCAATTCGTGCAGCGTCGCCGACGTGTAAGGATGCTCGGAACCGACCGTTTTCTCGGATATCGCAAGCGAGCGCTGCAGCAGAGGCTCCGCCTCGCTGTACCGGCCCTGAGCCTGGTAAAGGCGAGCCAATTCGTGCAGCGTCGCCGACGTGTAAGGATGCTCGGAACCGACCGTTTTCTCGGATATCGCAAGCGAGCGCTGCAGCAGAGGCTCCGCCTCGCTGTACCGGCCCTGAGCCTGGTAAAGGCTCGCCAATTCGTGCAGCGTCGCCGACGTGTCAGGATGCTCGGAACCGACCGTTTTCTCGTATATCGCAAGCGAGCGCTGCAGCAGAGGCTCCGCCTCGCTGTACCGGCCCTGAGCCTGGTAAAGGCGAGCCAATTCGTGCAGCGTCGCCGACGTGTAAGGATGCTCGGAACCGACCGTTTTCTCTTTTATCGCAAGCGAGCGCTGCAGCAGAGGCTCCGCCTCGCTGTACCGGCCCTGAGCCTGGTAAAGGCGAGCCAATTCGTGCAGCGTCGCCGACGTGTCAGGATGCTCGGAACCGACCGTTTTCTCGGATATCGCAAGCGAGCGCTGCAGCAGAGGCTCCGCCTCGCTGTACCGGCCCTGAGCCTGGTAAAGGCTCGCCAATTCGTGCAGCGTCGCCGACGTGTAAGGATGCTCGGAACCGACCGTTTTCTCGTATATCGCAAGCGAGCGCTGCAGCAGAGGCTCCGCCTCGCTGTACCGGCCCTGAGCCTGGTAAAGGCGAGCCAATTCGTGCAGCGTCGCCGACGTGTCAGGATGCTCGGAACCGACCGTTTTCTCGTATATCGCAAGCGAGCGCTGCAGCAGAGGCTCCGCCTCGCTGTACCGGCCCTGAGCCTGGTAAAGGCGAGCCAATTCGTGCAGCGTCGCCGACGTGTAAGGATGCTCGGAACCGACCGTTTTCTCGTATATCGCAAGCGAGCGCTGCAGCAGAGGCTCCGCCTCGCTGTACCGGCCCTGAGCCTGGTAAAGGCGAGCCAATTCGTGCAGCGTCGCCGACGTGTCAGGATGCTCGGAACCGACCGTTTTCTCGTATATCGCAAGCGAGCGCTGCAGCAGAGGCTCCGCCTCGCTGTACCGGCCCTGAGCCTGGTAAAGGCGAGCCAATTCGTGCAGCGTCGCCGACGTGTCAGGATGCTCGGAACCGACCGTTTTCTCGTATATCGCAAGCGAGCGCTGCAGCAGAGGCTCCGCCTCGCTGTACCGGCCCTGAGCCTGGTAAAGGCGAGCCAATTCGTGCAGCGTCGCCGACGTGTCAGGATGCTCGGAACCGACCGTTTTCTCGTATATCGCAAGCGAGCGCTGCAGCAGAGGCTCCGCCTCGCTGTACCGGCCCTGAGCCTGGTAAAGGCTCGCCAATTCGTGCAGCGTCGCCGACGTGTAAGGATGCTCGGAACCGACCGTTTTCTCGTATATCGCAAGCGAGCGCTGCAGCAGAGGCTCCGCCTCGCTGTACCGGGCGATTTGTTGAAGATATTTAGCAACGTTGTATCCCAATAAAGCGCTGCGGCCGGCGCTTATATCGTCGCTCGGAAGAGCCCCCAGGAGTGCGAATGCATGCGGCAGGAGTCCCGCGCATTTCGACCAGTTGGCGAACTCGTCCGATCGCTGCGGCATAGCGGAGGTCATCAGTTCAACGGCAAGACGGAGCACTTCCTGCCTTGAGCCATTCTCTTCGAGACGGTCGCGCATGACCGCCTGTACGAGCCTATGCACCAGGATCGCGGGTTGCCCGGTGGTATCGTCTCCTCGCGTGATCAGGGAGAATTCCGCGAGTGCGTTGAAGGCATCGTCGAAGCCGTCCGATGTGACACGGGGGTGCGCGAATATCGAAAGCGGGATTGCGACAGGCGCAAGCAGCGCTGCAACTCCTATAATGATTTCGGCTTCCGGGTGCGCTTGAAATCCTGCTTCCGCATCGCCGGAGATGACGCGGTCGAGGGCGAGGTTAAATGTGCCCCAGACGCTGCCGTCATATTGGCCGAACGACGCTCCCTTGGTGGGCTTCCATTCGAGGCGCTTGTGGCCGAGCGATTGCCGGTACTCCTTAAAGGAAATGCGCCGGCCGCTGCGGCAATAGGAGCCCGCATGGTCCAGCGCCAGAGGCAAGCAGCCAAGTTCGTCCGCCAAAAGTCCCGCTTCCAGCCGGTCGTTTGGGCGGTTGGCGCGTTTGCACAGGAAGTCGATGGCCGTTTCGCGGTCGAGCGTTCCCACATCGATCTTGCCGGCGATGTCATCCCATTCCGACCAGCGCGTGGTTATGAGAATGTGCGCGCCCGCGCGTGGCGTCCAGCGCTCGATATCGCCAGGCTTCTCGACGTTATCGAAGATGAGGAGGAACGGCTTTTCCGTGCTCGCCCTTTCGATGAGACTTAGGGTGGCCCGGGCTGCCTGCTCGACGTTGGTCTGGGCTTCCGCCTTGATGGCGGCGGACATCTCGGCGCCAAGCGCCGCAAGGCCGGAGAGCAAGCTGGTGCGCTTTTCAGCGTCGATCCACCAGACGCCATGATAATCGCCGCAGTGCCGCCGGGCGTATTCGCGCGCCAGCACTGTTTTGCCGACGCCCCCCATTCCGGCGACCGCGCCCATCAGATATTGCGAGTTTGTGAGCGCAGCCATCCGGCCCGTTGGCCCGCGCATCGCCGTGGCGAGACGCGCCATGAGGTCCTCGCGCGGCGCGAGATCGGTCCGCATCGTGCGGATTTCCTCGTGGACGATTTGATCGGGCTTGGTCAGCACGCCTTCCGGCGTCGGCGGGATATTGTCCAGGCGCGGGTTGCCGATGCCAATCGCCGTTAAAATCTTGAGTGCAAGCGCGGCCGCGTCCGCCTGCCTGCGCTCGGCAAGCAAATCCGTATAGGCGATGTTGCGCAGCATGCCGTCGGGCGCGCAGGCCTCGATTCGAAACGGGATCAGACGCTGCTCTTTGTTGAAGGAGTCGCCGTGAATGGCGGTTGTCGCCTCTTTCAAGCAATTGCCGCTGTCCAAATAAGCTTGCGAATAAAGGGCGATGACGCGCGCGCCGGATTTCAGCGCCCGGTCCATCGCGCCCGTAAAATCTTGATGGCCGAAATGCTCGTCCTGCAAAATGTAGGACTTGCCATTTGCGGCAAGCAAGCGGCCAATCCAGATCGCGAAAGCCCTATCTGCGCCTGCGCGGGAAATGAAAAAATCGCGATGAAGAATGCCGCCGGGCGCATGCTCTTGCTGCAACATCAATGTCCGCCAGTCTCTTACAGAACTCTAGAGAAGAGTTACCTGAAACTAAGCAACTTGTCATCCTGCGCGGGGCGCAGTCCCAAATTTCCGGCGCTCCTTCAGTTTTCATATTCGCTGCGACACCGATCCGATGGCGGCTTGTGGGCCGCCGCGTGCTTCGCCCCTTCAGCGGCCTCCACAGTTATGCCGCGCGGCGCTGTGCATCCGTTGGCGAAACTGCGAAAGCCTGCTAGCTTGAACCGGCCATCCACCTGAGGGAGAAGCTCGATGGTATTTCACTGGGCGCGCGCCGGCCTCCTGCTCGCCATCCTTTCCTTGGCGCCGTGCTTCGCCGCGCGCGCGGACGAGCCGCGGACCGCGCTTGTCATCGGCAATTCGCACTACGCTTTTGCGCCGCTGTCCAACCCCTCGCACGACGCCGCCGATATCGCGGATGCGCTTCGCGGCGCCGGCTTCGACGTCGATCTCGTTATGGACGCGGGCAAGGCGGGCATGCTGGAGGCGATCGATCAATTCGCCCATACGCTCGCGCGCCGCAAGGGCGTCGGCTTTTTCTATTATGCTGGGCATGGGGCGCAGATGGCGGGCGAGAACTATCTTGTTCCCGTCGACGCGGCTGTCGGGAACGAAACCGGCCTCAGGGAAAGCGCGGTGAATGCGAGCCTGCTCGTCGACGCGCTGGCGGCGACAGGCGACACGCTCAACATCCTGGTCCTCGACGCGTGCCGCGACAACCCGCTTGGGCCGACCGGACCTCGCGGGCTGTCGCGCATCGATTCGAGCGACCGGCTGTTCATATCCTTCTCCACCAAGCCGGGCGCCGCGGCGCTGGATGGCTCGGGCCGCAACAGCCCCTACGCCAAGCACCTGGCGATGGCGATCGCGACGCCGCGTCTCAATCTGGAGAACGTGTTCAAGAAAACGCTGAAAGGCGTTTATCAAGAAACGCAAGGGCAGCAGACGCCGTGGCTCTCCTCGTCCTATTTCGGCGAGTTCGTATTCCGGCCGGGGCCGCCCGGCGCAGGCGAGGATGAGGTGCGCGCCAAGCCGCAGCGCAACTTTATCGGCGTCTACCGTTCCGATGGCGTCAATCCAAATGGCAGCCGCTACAAGGGGATCGCGGCCGTGAGCTGGACCGGCAGCCAGATCCAGGTCAGATGGTGGATCGGCAAACAGACCTTCATCGGCGCCGGAGAATTCGCGGGCAAAATGCTGGTGGTGAACTGGGGGGACAAGACGCCTGTCGTCTACACCATCGGCAAGCACGGCTTCCTCGATGGCGAATGGGCGGACGGCAAGGCATTGGAGCGGCTTGAGCTTTTCGCAAGCGTCGCCTCCGGGGCGCAATCGCTGGCGGAAGGGCGCTACGCTGTCACGGGGCATAACCCGGCGGGAAGCAGCTACGATGGCACGGTGGACATCGCAAAAAACGCGTCGGGCGGCTATAGTTTGGACTGGAAAGTTGGCCGCGACGCCTATCATGGCGAAGGCAAGCTTGAGGGCGGCATTCTAATCGTCCAGTGGGGCGGCGATACGCCCGTCGTCTACGCGCTGACGGGAGACAATGAATTGAAAGGCTTGTGGGCCGGAGGCGGCGGCGAGGAAACGCTTTCGCTCGACGAGTGAGCAACTATGCGCCGTGCTAGCGAACCGGGTAGGCGATCGTGCTCAACAGCGCGAGAGCGTCCTGCCTGGTGTCGAGCCGCGTGTGCTGCACGACGACGGGCACAGTCGAGACGATCACGCTTGAAAAATCGGTGTCGGCGGGAATGGGCCCGGGGTCGCTGAGATCGTTAAACCGGACGTGCCGCGTGCGCCGCGCCGGAACGGCGAGCACATAGGGGCCGGCGGGGTCGCGGCTGGCGAAATACACCGTAATCTCGACATGGGCGTCGCTGTCTCCGGCGTTCAGGATGCAAACGGTTTCGTGGCTCACGAGCTGCCGCGTGGTTCCGGTGCTGGACGGCGGGATGTACCCTTCCGCGATCGCCCACACGCAATGCCCAATTGCCTCACCCATGATGCTTCAAACTCCGCCTCCAAGCCCATCCCGCTACAAGCCGAGGCCGAACAAACGGCGCCCCGGCTTGTTCCTGCTTTTCCGAAACTGCCTCTATTGTAGGCGCTTTATCCGCAGCGTCCTTCCCCCGAAGGCGGGAACCTTTCTTTCGTAGAAACAGCGGCTTATACGGATCTCCCGTAACAGGGGCAAAAGTCCGGGCAGCCAGCCAATCTCGTCATGGCCCGGCCCGATCGGGCCATCCAGGAGCAGAAAACACATGTCTTTCAATGTGATCTGGATGGCCGGGTCAACCTTCGGGTCAAGCCCGAGGGCATGGCCCGGCTATGACGTAATGTGTGTTCGCGAAAGAAATTGCCCGGACTTTTGCCCCTTTTACGATCTCCCGATCCCCTGCTTCGAGCGTGTGAAAAAATCGGCATCGGGGCGGCGCTTCATAAGCGACGGCATGGCGCTTTATCCGGGATTTGCGGGCGACGATTGATCCCGCCTCAGGCTCTCCTCCCGCTGCGTCGCCGGTTTCGTCCATTCGGCAAGGTTGTGCGCCGTGTTGATGAGCGCGACATGCGAAAAGGCTTGCGGAAAATTCCCCAGCATCCGCCCGGCGACGGGATCGTATTCCTCGGACAGCAAGCCGAGATCGTTGCGAAGCGTGAGCAGGTGTTCGAACAGTTCAACAGCTTCGTCGCGGCGTCCGAGCTTGATGAGATTGTCGGCATACCAGAATGAGCAGGCCAGAAACGCGCCCTCGCTGCCTTTGAGCCCATCGTCTGTCCTGCTCGTGTCGTAGCGGCGGATGAGGCCATCCACACGGAGCGTTTTGCCTATCGCCTCCGCGGTTGAGCGCACACGCGGATCGCACGAAGGCAGGAAGCCGACGAGCGGGATGAGAAGCGCGCTGGCGTCGAGCGCGCTCGACCCGTAGCTCTGAGTGAACGCCCCGATCTTGGTATCGAACCCTTCCTCGCAAACCTGTTTGCGAATCTCGCCGCGGACTTTGCGCCATCGAGCCAGCGGCCCTTCAACGCCGTGGCGCTCGATAGTCTTGATGGCGCGGTCGAACGCCACCCATGCCATCACCTTCGAATGGGTGAATTGGCGGGGACCGCCTCGGACCTCCCACAAACCTTCGTCCGGAAAGCGCCAAATGTTCTCCAGATGCTCGATCAGGTTGCACTGGAGCTGCCAGGCCTCGTGGGCCGGATCGAGACCGCCCGCGCTCCCTTGAAAGAGGGCATCCAAAACTTCGCCAAAAATGTCGAGCTGGAGCTGTCCAGCCGCCGCGTTCCCAACACGCACAGGCTTCGAGTTTTCAAAGCCAGCAAGCCATGGAATCTCACTTTCGACGAGGCGGCGTTCGCCTGCCAGACCGTAAGCGATCTGCACCTGCTGCGCGCTTCCGGCGACCGTGCGGTGAAGCCATGTGCGCCACTCGCCGGCTTCGTGCTGGAAGCCTGAATTCATCAGCGCAAGCAACGTAAATGTCGCGTCGCGCAGCCAGCAATAGCGATAGTCCCAATTCCGGGCGCCGCCGATCTCCTCGGGCAGCGACGTGGTGACAGCGGCGGCGATGCCTCCCGTGGGATGATAGGTGAGACCTTTCAACGTGATCAGCGACCGCAACACGGCATCGGAATATGGCCCCGTGTAGGTGCAGCGTTGCGACCAGCGCCGCGAGGCTTTCTCAGTCTCTTCCAGCGCCTGCAAGGGGTCGATGGACGGAGGCGGCGGCTCAAACGATTGGCCATAGCTCAACACGAAAGAGACGGTTTCACCGGCTCGGACCGTGAACACGCCCTGATGTTTATATCCTCGCGCTTTAACGGAAGCGTCGGTGCGAAGGACAACCATGTCCGGACCCGCAATGGCCTGCAGCCCCTTCCCGTCGAAACGCGTGACCCAGGGGACGATCAATCCGTAATCGAAGCGCAGGATAATCTCGGTCACCATCTCGACCTCGCCCCGGCCTCCCTGGACGAGACGAATAACGCGTCCGTGGCCCTGCCGGTGCAAAGGCATGAAGTCGATAACCGTAACGCCGCCGCTATCGGTTTCGATATCCGTTTCCAGGATAAGCGTGCCCTCGCGATACCGCCGCCGCGTCGTGGCTTGTCCGGTCGCCGACATGCTCCAATGCCCATTTTCGGAGGCGCCGAGCAAGGCCGCGAACAGCGCTCCAGAATTGAAACGCGGCCAGCATAGCCAGTCTATCGAACCATCGTGGCCTACGAGGGCCGCGCTTTCGCAGTCGCCAATAAGAGCGTAGTCCTCGATGCGTTTTGTCATGGATTTATTTAAAAGCGCGAAGATAAGGGCCTAACACCAGAACGGCGCTTCGGTTCAGCTCGCGGGGTGGGCGTTTCTTGAGGCGCAACCAGAGGGTTAGAGCGACCCGGAGCGGGGGCGGCTAGGGCGGGGGCGCGAACCCGGGCGCTTGCGAAGGCTTATCCCGCCACCCAATTAAGGCATTGATCTCAGAGCGAGCTGACCTTTGCCCGGCTTCTCGCTTGCGGGGAAGCGCACACGCCTTCTCCTTCATCTAACGCACTCGCGAACAACAAGAAGGAAAACCTGATGGCTGGAACGACAAAAACCAAAGCCGCGGAGCGCTTCGCAAGCCTTCAGAAGCGAGATCAGGCGGTCAGGCACGATATTGAGACCGCGGCTCGGCTGCGGTCCGAGAAGACGGAGAGGCTGCGTCAGTTGCGGCTGGCCAAAGAGGCGGAAGACGCCGCGGCCAAAGTAAAAGAGACCGCAGAAAAGGCCGAGAAAGCTGTTCCCAAGAAAAGCCGCAGCCGGCAGGTTTCCGCGGAAATCGACTGAGCGGGCGGCTGGCTGCTCCGTTATTCCAAGAGCCGGAAGTCCTGCAGACTCAATCGGCGTCATGCCCGCGATGGGGTCCCGCGATCGGAAAGCTAAAGTCTTCGAGAACTTGGCATGCTCGCCGCTTGCTGGATAGTTGCTCGGGAGCAGCGTGGAGGCGGCGCAAGCGATGACGATCAGCGCTATTTGACCCAACGCGCCGCGTCTTCGACGTCGCTTTCGCGGGCGAAAACCCATTGGCGGCCCTTGCCGGATTCTTCGGTTTTCCAGAACGGCGCTTTCGTCTTGAGGGTATCCATTAAGAATTGCGCCGCCTGGAAAGCGGCTTGCCTGTGCGACGACAAGGTTATCACGAGAACAATATTATCGCCTGGATTGAGCCGCCCCACACGGTGAACGATGAGGCAGTCCAAAAGGGGCCAGCGCGCACGGGCCTCAGCCTCGATCCGGCCCAGTTCCTTCTCCGTCATTCCGGGATAATGTTCGAGCGTCATCGCGGTCACTTCGCCGCCGCTGGCATGATCGCGGACAAGTCCCACGAAGGACGCAATCGCGCCAATATCGGTTCGCCCGTTTCTAAGAGCGGCCATTTCGGCGCCGATGTCAAAATCCTGCTCCTGGACGCGGATCATAGGGCCTCCCTCCCGGTATATAATGGTTCTAGCCCGGTCGCCGTCATTTTTTATTCGAAGCGCATGGCAGGTTAACGGCGACGGCGCAATATTTAGAATAAATTCCCATATTGGTAACCCTTGTCATGCTAAATTAGAATGCTATTCTATAGGTGCATGTTTGGCACGACGAGCGAGCTGACTTCCCCTCAAATCATCCGAGTAGGCGCCCTGGTGAGAAACCAATCAGATAGCTTCACCGATTTCATCCAGAACGCGCGCACCGTTTTGTTCGCGGGCGCCATGGGCACCGAGCTTCAGCGCAGGGGGTATCAAAGCACGTTGCCACTTTGGTCGGCGGGCGCCAACCTCGAGGCGCCGGAATTGGTTGAGCGAATCCATGACGATTATTTCGCTGCCGGCGCCGATGTCGCCATCACCAACACCTTCCGAACTACGCCGCGCGCGTTCCGCAAGTCGGGACGGGAGAGCGGGGCGCGGGGCGCGCTCGAAAAATCCGTGAGCATCGCGCTTAAATCGAAGGAGAACGCCGGACGCCAGGCGTTCGCCGGCGGGTCGTTTGCGCCGCTTGAAGATTGCTATCGTCCCGATCTTGTGCCGAGTGAGAAGGAATTACGCGAGGAGCATGGGCTGCACGCCTCTTGGCTCGCAGAAGCAGGGGTGGATTTTCTGCTGCCTGAGACGATCAATGCCGGCCTCGAAGGAGAAATCATGGCGGAGGCGGCTTCGGCGACCGGGCTTCCCTTCATCATCAGTTTTGTGGTCAACTCCAGCGCCCGGCTTCTGGACGGAACACCCCTTATTGAAGCCGTGCAAAAAACGGATCTGCCGGGGCGGGCAGGCGTAGCATTGAACTGCAGGCCGATCGACACCGTCGATGTGGCGTTTCAGAAATTATGTTCAGAATATAAAGGCGTGATCGGTCTTTATCCGAATGGCGTGGGGCACGCGCACGACCATTTGGGGTGGCGCTTCGATGACGATGACCATGAAATCGAGAAGTTCACCGCCAGCGCATTACGATGGAGGAACGCAGGCGCTAAAATAATCGGCGGATGCTGCGGCACCACGCCCGCCTATATCCGGGCGCTCCATAAGGAGATAAATTGTGCGGGTGAGAGCCGCCTTTCAGTTCCCCGCTCCTACGCCGCGGGCGCTCAGATTTGGTGCTGAATAAAGAGAAACTCGCTATCTGCGGAGGTGGACGCAAGAATCTGCAGCTTGTTCCATTCCCAGCGGGCCGGCCGCAAGGCCGGTGACGAACGAGGGAGGCATTCGCTCCTTGCCCAACGCGCGGGCGGTGAGAGCCGCCCTGGAAGCGCACTTTCAGTTCCTGCTTCGGCTAATCCCCGCCGCCGCACGAATAGACCGAGAGGATGCCGCCCGTCTCCGTGTCGCGCCATGTGCCAATGGCGTCCTCCGTCGAGGCGAACGCCGCGGCTGGCAATACGAGCGTTAACGCCAGCGCTCCCAAAAGCGTCTTGACTTCGTTTCGTCTCATGGCCACGCATCTGCCTTTTCTTCTTGGTTAATAGATATAAAATCGCTAGCACTTGCCAGGCGCGCCCCGCAAATCGAACTTCAGTCGAGTTTCGCGGCGAAGTCGGCGCCGTTCTATCTTTCTCTCGCCGTGCCGCGCTGCTATTTGTTTTGGGAGGGCAATCGGCGGATTTTGATGGCTGATATTTTCCTAAGCTATAAGCGCGCGGATGCGGCCCACGCAACGCAAATGGTGGCGCTCCTCGAAAGCAGGGGCTGGAGCGTATGGTGGGACACCCGCCTAGCCGGCGGCGAGCGCTGGGACGCCATGATCGAACGCGAGATCAATGCGGCGCGCTGCGTCGTGGTGGTCTGGTCGCCGAATTCCATCGACAGCAGCAAGGCTTACTGGGTGCATCTCGAAGCCCATCATGGGCGCGAGCGCGGCATCTTGTGCCCGTCACCGTCGAGGGCGCGAGGCCACCCTTTGCGTTCAGCCTGATTTAGGCGCGCGACCTTACAAATTGGGATGGCGCGTCGCAGCAAGGCGGAGCGGCGGATTTTCTCGCCGATGTGAACCGGATGCTTGAACAAGGCGCGAGCGCGCCTGGGCTCCCGCCGCAGCCCGCGCCCGTCGCCAAGGTTTTGCCGCGTGTCGGCGAAGCGGAGCGGGAATGGAAGCTGCTCGATCTCGACGCCTGCTTCGATCATGGGCTTCTGGTCGCCTATTCGGGGAAGTGGGAAAAAGACGATGCGGTCTGGTCCTACCGCGCACGCCAAAAGGTGGCGGCGCTCGAAGCCGAGGCGCGCGCCAAAGAAGAGACCGAGCGAAAGCAAGCCGAAGCGAGGCATGCGGAAATCCGGGAAAAGATAGCGTGCGCCACCGGTCGCGACGCGCTGTTTGCGCATTGGCATGATGACCCGGACGCCGTTATTGCGAGGTTGAGGTCTCTCGGCTTCGTCAAAGTTCTATCGCTCAAGGAAGGCAAGCCGATCAGCTATTGGCTAAAGCCGGGCGAAAGCTTCCGCGATCTCGACATCGCGCCTGAGATGGTTGTCATCCCGCCGGGCGAGTTTTGGATGGGGGTCGAAGGATGGCGAGGGCGAGGCTAGCGAGCGACCCCGGCGCAAGGTGACGATCTCGCAAGCGTTTGCCGTTGGCAAATATCCTGTCACCTTCGCAGAATGGGACGCGGCGGAGGCGGATGGGGGGGTCGAGCATAAGCCCGCGACAGATTGGGGCCGCGGACGCCAGCCGGTGATGCGTGTCTCCTGGGACGACGCCCAGACCTATGTCGAATGGCTATCCGCAAAGACAGGCCAGACCTACCGGCTCTTGAGCGAGGCGGAGTGGGAATATGCCTGCCGGGCGGGGACCAAGACGGCTTATTCCTTCGGAAACAGCATTACAACGGCGCAGGCGCAATTCTCTGCAGGGAGCTATGGCAGCGCGGGCAAAACGGTCGAGGTTGGCTCTTTTCCCGCCAATAAGTTCGGCCTGCACGACATGCATGGCAATGTCTGGGAATGGTGCGAGGACGCCTGGCATGACAGCTTTGCCGGAAAACCCGAGAACTCATGGCGACAGGCGCCGCCTGGACAACCGGAGATAGCAACCGTCGCGTTTTGCGCGGCGGCTCCTGGAACTACAGTCCTCGACTCCTCCGCGCGGCGAGGCGCAGCTGGGACATCTCAGGCAGCCGGTACGGCTATAGTGGTTTCCGCGTGGCCAGGCCCCTTTCAACTCCCTAGATCTTCACATCCTTGCCTCTTCAAACCCCGGCGTCTGCCATGCGCTCGGCCTAGGCGTCTGGCCGAAGGCGGGCGGCTTAACGGGCCTGGTCCTGCCGCTTCTGGGCGATATAATCCCGCAAAACCGCGTTGATTTTCGTCTGATAGCCCTTGGAGTGCCGCGCGCGGAACCACTCCAGCACATCCGCGTCGAGCCGGCCTACGCCGTTACCTCCGGCGCGTCCGGATCGGTCAGATCGGGAGTTCCACTCAGAGCCTCCAGGGCCGCATTTTCCTCCGCCGTCAGTTTTCTAACCATCCTCATACGCCTTCCTTTCGCGGCGCGTGGCTTCGCGCACGCCCTGATTGTCAACTCCCGCAGCTCCGCTGGGCCGCGCCCAAGGATACATCGCCCAATGCCGACTCGGGCGCGAGCGCCGCAGTCAAGCCGCCGCTCCGCCGCGTTAACCTTTCCTCCCGCGAAATCATAAGCCTGTGCACTTGAGCACAACGCAACCTAGGGCATCTTCGGCGCCTCAAGGGAATCAGCTGTACTCCTCCCCATGAGACGCAACCCCGCATTATCCGCCGTTTCCGCACAGCCTACTCTCGAAGAGAGCTTGGACGCGCTGCCCTTCAGGCAAGCGCCGCATAATATCGAGGCCGAGCAGGCGCTGCTCGGCGCCATCCTGATCAACAATAAATCCTACGACCGTGTGTCGGGCTTCCTTACGCCCGGCCATTTTTTCGAGCCGTTGCATGGCCGCCTGTTCGAGGTCATGACCAAGCTGATCCAGGCCGGCAAGCACGCCTCGCCCGTCACGCTGAAGACGTTCTTCGTGTCCGAGCCGCCCATCGGCGAGCTGACGGTCGCGCAATATCTGGGCCGGCTCGCCGCCGCCGCGACCACCATCATCAACGCAGCTGCCTATGGCCGCACGATCTACGATTTGGCCGTGCGCCGCGAGTTGATCGTCATCGGCGAGGACATGGTGAACGTCGCCTATGACTCGCCCGTCGAGGCGCCCCCCGAGGCGCAAATCGAGGCGGCGGAGTCGCGGCTTTACGATCTCGCCGACAAGGGCAGATACGGCTCGGGCTTCATGTCGTTCGGCGACGCCACAACCGACGCCATCGAGATGGCGGCGCGCGCTTATGAGCGCGATGGCGGGCTGTCGGGCCTTTCCAGCGGGCTCACCGATCTCGACCGGATGATGGGCGGCTTGCAGAACTCGGACCTGATCATTCTCGCCGGCCGGCCTTCCATGGGCAAAACCGCGCTTGCGACCAACATCGCGTTTAACATCGCAAAGTCGTTCCGCACCGCTCAGCGGGAGGGCGTCGGCGAAGAGACTGTGGATGGCGCAATCGTGGGCTTCTTCAGCCTCGAAATGTCGTCGGAGCAGCTCGCGACGCGTATTTTGGCGGAGCAGGCGCAAATCCCCTCGGAGAAAATCCGGCGCGGCCAGATTTCGCCAGAAGAATTCAACCGGCTCAACACAGCGGCCACTCAGCTGCAAACTCTACCGCTGTTCATCGACCACACCGGCGGCATTTCCATCGCCCAGCTTGCTGCGCGCGCGCGGCGCCTCAAGCGGCAGAAGGGGCTCGGCCTGATCGTCGTCGACTACTTGCAGTTGCTGACGGGTTCGGCTAAACGGTCGCAGGAGGGCCGCGTGCAGGAGGTTTCCGAAATCACGGTTGGCCTCAAGGCGCTGGCCAAGGAATTATGCGTGCCGATCCTGGCGCTGTCGCAGCTCTCGCGCCAAGTCGAGAACCGCGACGACAAGCGCCCGCAGCTCTCGGACTTGCGCGAGTCGGGGTCCATCGAGCAGGATGCCGACGTTGTGATGTTCGTGTTCCGCGAGGAATATTATGTGTCGCGAAAAGAGCCGTCGATGACGAAAGTCGAAGAGCACCAGAAGTGGCAAGATGAAATGGATCAGGTGCAGGGGCTGGCCGAGGTGGTGATAGGTAAGCAGCGCCATGGCCCGACAGGCACGGTGCGTCTGCAATTCCAGGCCGAAATCACGCGCTTCGGCGACCTGGCCGACGATCGCCGCCTGCCCGAGCGGTACGAGTAATGCGGGGCGGAATGGCTCAACGCTTTTTTACCCCTCACCCCGGCCCTCTCCCACAAGGGGAGAGGGGGCAGGCCGCGACGATTGCAACGCCGTTCCTTCTCCCATCCGCATCCGCCTGCGGATGCGGAAACTCCAGAGTGGCAAGTTCGCCAAGGCGAGCTTGCGTGGGAGAAGGACAGGATGAGGGGTGGAACCGCCAGTATAGTCATGGATGAAGCCTTCGCCGCAAAGATCGCCAAGGAACTTGCGAAAGTTCCCCCGCATGCGACGGGCGCGCTCGTCGTCCGCCTTGGGGCCATCCGCCGGAATTACCGCAAGCTTCGCGCCGCCGCTTCAAAGGCCGGGACTGCGGCTGTTGTGAAGGCGAACGCATACGGTCTTGGCGCGGCGCAGTGCGTCCCTTCGCTCGAAGAGGAAGGCTGCCGCAGCTTTTTCGTCGCGACGCTGTCCGAGGCTCGCGCGCTCCGCCAGCTATCGGCGGGCGCCACAATCTATGTCCTGGATGGCCTGCTTCCGCGCACCGCCCGCAGTTCGATGAGCTTTGGGTGCGCCCTGTCCTCGGCAGCCTGGAGGAAATAGAGGAGTGGGCCGCCTATTGCCAAGCGCGCGGGAAGCGTATTCCGGCGGCGATCCATCTCGACACGGGGATGAACCGGCTTGGCCTGACGCCGGACGATGCGCGCGTGGCTGCAGCAGCGCCCGGGCTCTTGACGCAGTTCGGCCTCAGCCTGCTCATAAGCCACCTCGTTTGCGCCGAAGATGCCGCTCATCCCAGGAACGAGGCTCAACTCGCCGCTTTTCAACAGCTGACGGGTTTGTTTCCTGACACGCCGCGCAGTCTTGCAAATTCTGCGGGGGTATTTCTCGGGCCTCGTTATCATTTCGATCTCACGCGGCCCGGCATCGCCCTTTACGGCGGGCAGTGTACGGCGGGCGTAACGCAAACGGAGCCTGCCGTCTGGCTTTTCGGCCGCATCGCGCAAGTGCGCTGGGCGGAGCGTGGCGAAGCCGTAGGCTACGGCGCGACGCAAACGCTAAACCGCCGGACCCGGATCGCGACGGTTTGCTCAGGCTACGCCGACGGCTTTATTCGCGCGCTCTCCGCGAGCGATGCGCGGGAAGGTCCGGCGGGATATGCCGGAGCTCACCGCCTGCCGCTCCTCGGCCGCGTCTCGATGGACCTCACAACCTATGACGCGACCGATGCGCCCGATGAACTGGTTCATCGCGGCGGCTTGGTAGAGATCCTGGGCGAGCGCGTCGCAATCGACGATCTCGCCTCCTTTGCTGGGACCATCGGTTACGAGGTGCTGACCTCGCTCGGCCATCGCTACCACCGGATTTATGTGGATGAGTAGGAAAGGGCGCGCGGTGTGCTGGTCATGGCCGGGCTTGACCCGGCCATCCACTCTTTGTTTCGTCACGCCGGTTGTTCTGGATGGCGGCCTCAAGGGCGGCCATGACGAAGAGCGGTTATCTCCCCGCCATAGGGATAGCGCCCCATGGTGAAAATCGCCAACGACTATGTCTGCCAATCCTGCGGCGCGGCTTCCAGCAAATGGCAGGGCAAATGCCCATCCTGCGGCGCGTGGAACAGCCTGTCGCAAGAAGGGAGCGCGCTGTCCGCGCCCGGCGGCGTTGGCCTGAAGGCGAAGCGCAGGGCGAAAGCCGCGACCATCGAAAGCCTCGCCGGCGAAGGCCGCGATGTGCAGCGCATCTCCTCCGGCATCGGAGAACTCGACCGCGCGGTGGGCGATGGCTTCGCGCAAGGCTCCGCGGTGCTGCTCAGCGGCGAACCCGGCATCGGCAAATCGACGCTGTTGCTGCAAGCCGCCGCCGCAATCGCCGTCCAAGGCTATAGCGCGCTGTATTTCTCCGGCGAGGAAGCCACCGATCAAATCCGCCTGCGCGCGTCTCGGCTCGGGCTGTCGAAGGTTCCGCTCGGCTTGGCCGCAGAAACATGCGTGGAGCGCATCCTCGCCACCGTCGAGCAGGGCGAGATCCCTGGCTTCATCGTCATCAACTCCATACAAACGCTCTGGACAGAGGCGATCAACTCCGCGCCCGGCACGGTGAGCCAGGTGCGCGCCAGCATGCAGTCGCTTATCGCGCTTGCGAAATCTCGCGGCCCGGTGATCGTCGTGGTCGGGCACGTGACCAAGGATGGCCAGATCGCGGGCCCGAAAGTCATCGAGCATATGGTCGACACGGTTCTCACCTTCGACGGCGAAAGCCATCACAATCTGAGGCTGCTCAGAGCGACGAAAAACCGCTTCGGCCCGGCGAACGAGATCGGCGTGTTCGACATGCATGGCGATGGCTTGCGCGAAGTGGCGAACCCGTCTCAGCTTTTTCTCAGCCAGGGCGACGGCGAAGTCGCGGGCAGCGCGATCTTTGCCGGGATCGAAGGCACGCGGCCGCTGCTTGTCGAGATCCAGGCGCTGCTTGCCCCCTCCCCATACGCCGCGCCGCGCCGCTCGGTGGTAGGATGGGATCAAAACCGGCTCGCCATGATCCTCGCGGTCCTGGAAGCGCGCTGCGGCGTAAAGATCGGCGCCCAGGACGTCTATCTGAACGTGGCGGGAGGCTTGCGCATCTCCGAGCCTGCAGCGGACCTCGCGGTCGCCGCGGCTTTACTTTCCGCTTTCTCAGGCATTGCGCTTCCGCGAGATACCGTTTATTTCGGTGAAGTCGGGTTGTCTGGAGCGCTTAGGCCCGTCCAGCAGATGACCGTGCGGCTGAAGGAAGCGCAGAAGCTTGGGTTTCGCTCTGCATGCCTTCCCGCCGCGGGAGAGATTTTGAGCAACGGCTTCGCCGTGAAGCTCACGAGGCTGCCTCAACTGAAAGATTTGGCTACTCTTTTCGCATAAAGCGCCTTAAGACGGGCATGGTTGCATGACGGTCGTAAAATCCGCATGAAAGGGCAAGGCTCATGCCAATTCAGGGGCTCGACATCATACTTGTTGGCATCATGATCTTTTCCGGCTTCCTCGCTATGCTGAGGGGACTAACTCGCGAAATGCTATCCATCATGTCGTGGGCGCTCGCTGCGATCGTGACGCTTCTGGCCTATTCCAATTTCAAGGGCGACGTGCGCGCCTGGATCGATACGCCGATGCTCGCCGACGCGACGCTGATCGCGGTCGTATTCATTGCGAGCCTTGTCCTCTTCAGCCTTCTCACCGCCAACGTGTCGGAGCGCGTGCTCGACAGCCGGGTCGGCGCGGTCGACCGTACGCTGGGCTTCGTTTATGGGCTGGTGCGCGGGCTTATCCTGGTGGTGATCGCTTATTTGATCGTCGGCCAGATCGTCGATCCGAAGAATTTGCCCAAATGGGTGACGGATGCTCGATCCTTGCCGCTTATTGAAAGCGCGGGAAGCACCATTAAATCTTTGTTGCCCGACAACCCAGAGTCGTTGTTTAAACGTGACCGGCCAGCTTCGCCCGCCCCTGAAGCTGATAGGTCGTAATGCTTTAGAGTGCGTCCGGAAAAGTGTGAAGCGGTTTTCCGGTAAGACGCACAACAAACAAAGAGATAGAGCGTATTCGCTCTTGAGGCCATCAAAAGCGGATACGCTCTAGGTGGGGATGCCGCTTTTGGAAGGGCGAAAGCGGAACATTGGTTGAAGGACGCTGAAGTGGACGAGATTGCTGGCATGCCAGCTCCGGTGACGGAGCTGTTTGACTTCGGCGAGGACAAGCTACATGAGGAATGCGGTGTGTTCGGGGTGTTCAATCATCCCGATGCGGCGGCGCTTACCGCGCTAGGGCTGCACGCGCTCCAGCACCGGGGGCAGGAGGCTTCTGGCATCGTAACATTCGATGGCAGCCAGTTTCATGCAGAGCGCCGTCTCGGCCTTGTGGGCGATCACTTCAACACGAAGCCTGTTATCGATCGCCTCCCGGGCCCCATGGCCATCGGCCATGTGCGCTACGCCACCATCGGCGAAACCGCCTTGCGAAACGTTCAGCCTCTGTTTGCTGACCTGGACATGGGCGGCCTTGCGCTTGCGCATAACGGCAACCTCACAAACGCGTTGAAAATCCGCCGCGAACTCGTTTCGTCCGGCGCGATATTCCAATCGACGTCGGACACCGAGGTGATCGTGCATCTCATCGCCAGAAGCCGTGAGCGCAGAAACGGGCTGATGGGGCGGATTTTCGACGCCCTGCAGGACATCGAGGGCGCTTATGCTCTCGCCGCGCTGACACGGAAAAGGCTCATCGGCATTCGTGATCCGTTAGGCATCCGGCCCCTCGTTCTGGGCAAGCTGGGTGATGCGACGATCCTGGCGTCCGAAACATGCGCTCTCGACATCATCGGCGCGCGGTTCGTCCGCGAGGTGGAGAATGGAGAGGTCGTCATCATCTCGGATGAAGGGATCGAGAGCCACAGAGCCTTTCCGGCCTGTCCCGCCAGGCCCTGCATCTTCGAATATATCTACTTCGCCCGCCCCAACTCCATCATGGGCGGGCGCTGCGTTTATGACGTTCGCAAAGGGCTCGGACGCGAGCTCGCCCTCGAATCTCCCGCCGGCGCGGATGTGGTCATTCCCGTTCCCGATTCCGGCGTGCCAGCTGCGATCGGCTTTGCCCATAAGTCAGGGCTGCCGTTCGAGCTTGGCATCATCCGCAATCACTATGTCGGGCGCACCTTCATCGAGCCCGAACAGCGCATCCGCAAGCTTGGCGTGAAACTGAAACACAACCCCACGCCCAGCGTCAGCGTCGAAGGCAAGCGCATCATCCTGATCGACGACAGCATCGTCCGCGGAACCACATCGACGAAGATCGTCGCCATGATGCGGGAGCGCGGCGCTCGCGAGGTGCATATGCGCATCGCCTGTCCGCCGATCAAATACGCCGATTACTATGGCATCGACACGCCGGACGCGGGCTCTCTGCTTGCCGCCAATCACGACCTGGAAAGCATGAGGCGGCTGCTCGGATGCGATAGCCTCGCCTTCCTCTCGGTCGACGGCACCTACCGCGCGCTTGGATACTCCAGACGCGATCCGGACTATCCGCAATTCACCGATCACTGCTTCACCGGCGATTATCCAACCCAATTGCAGGATTGGGATGGGCCGGAGCCCGGTCAGCAGCATCGCCTTTCCCTCATGGCGGTGTAGCGCTGTGACACCCGATCATCCCACTTTGCCACGGTTCGACGGGAAGGTTGCGCTTGTGACAGGCGCGTCCAGAGGCATCGGGCGCGCCATCGCCAAGGCGCTCGCGCTCCAGGGCGCGCATGTGACAGCCACATCGCGCACGAAGGGCGGGCTCGAAGAGTTGGACGACGAGATGAAGGCGCTTGGAGCGCAGATTTCGCTGCTTCGGCTCGATCTAAACGATGGTGCGCAAATCGATGCTTTGGGCCCCACGCTTTACCAGCGCTGGCAGAAGCTCGACATCTTCGTCGGCAATGCCGGCGTGCTCGGACCGCTGACGCCCCTCGGCCATCTCAGCGAAAAGGATTGGTCGGAGACGCTCGCGATCAACCTCACGGCGAATTGGCGGCTGATTCGCACGCTAGACCCGATCTTGCGCCTTTCGCCTGCGGGCCGCGTTCTGTTCCTAACCTCCGGCGCGGCGCAACGCTGCCGTGCTTATTGGGGGCCGTATTCGGTCTCGAAGGCAGGCCTGGAGGCGCTGGCGAAGACCTACGCCCACGAAGTGCAGTCTACGCCGGTTCGCGTAAACCTGCTCGATCCGGGAAAGGTTAGGACGCGCATGCGCAGGCAGGCTTATCCGGGCGAGGACGAGAATACGCTGCCGCCGCCGGACGCGTTGGCGCCGCTCGCGCTTTCGCTGCTCACCGAAGAGACGGCGAGCAGCGGCGAGGTTTTTTTGTTCAAGCCTGATTCGGCTTAGCCTACGGCATCTTGCCGCCCGGAGAGGCGCCGGTGCGCCAAGCCGCCCGGACGAGCGGCAATACAAACCGCCGAATCTTCCTACATGGCCGCGTAACAGCGCCAGCGCTTTGGCGGTTAACCTGCCTTGCCGCCATTATGCCCGTGCCGATGCCGCAGCTTTCCAGCCCCAAAGCTCTCAGACGCCAACTCCTCGAACCGCCGCGAAAACGGCGCTATCGACTTCAGCCTTATGTTAGCGCGTATGCGCGAAGGCCGGGATCCAGTAATCGAGTTGCATTCAACCTAAAAACGGCGGTTGCGGCGCGGAAACGCCCACCATTGTCATGGCCGTGCTTGACCGTGCCATCCAGCAACACATTGAAAACACGCATTTTCTTGCTTCCTGGATGGCCGGGTCAACGCCCATACGCGCTAACATAATTCGAGGCGGCTGACTATACATGCGAACATCCCCTCACCCTGTCCCTCTCCCCATGGGAGAGGGAACGGCGTTGCAGCGGTCTCGGCGGGCTCCCTCTCCCTTGGGGAGAGGGCTGGGGTGAGGGGCGACTCCCACAGGTATAGTCAGCCACCCACCTCGCCTTATGTTAACGCCAATGGGTCAAGCCCGGCCATGACGAGGCGTGTGCCTCACCCGGAGGGCGCCGCCATAAATACCCAAAGCACGCTGTTCCCGCTCAAGTTTTCCGGTACGGCATAAGTTCAACTGCCGGATTTAGGTTGAATGATATATGACTGCGATCACTCGGTCCCCACTGGAGTTTATCCTCGTGAATAGGGGGCGACCGCCGCGGAAAGGATCTAGGATCATTCCTGGATGCATCTGAGCGAGATCTGAACCCCTGCTTTCTCCAGCGCGTCGGCCTTGTCGTGCTTCAGCTCGGGCGAGCCGTAGACGAGCGCGTAGCCGTTCAGGAAAAGCAAGATCCCGAAAGCCCCGACGCCCGCGCTGCCATAAAGCAGAAGCCGCGCGTTCATGACAATGGATGCGGAAGCCAGCACGATCGCGATTTGCAGCATCGCCATGGAATAATCGTAGAACGGGTGCTGCG
Source organism: uncultured Alphaproteobacteria bacterium (assembly GCA_963766815.1). Classification (GTDB taxonomy): domain Bacteria; phylum Pseudomonadota; class Alphaproteobacteria; order Rhizobiales; family Rhodomicrobiaceae; genus Rhodomicrobium. The sequence continues at coordinate 245,167 of CAVYBZ010000032.1, forward strand.
CGAGCGCGATATTGCGCTCGTTCTCGCAAGCCTCTGCCTTCGCCAGAAGCTCCTTCTTGCCATTCCGCCCATTCGTTTCCAGCCGTGCGACTTCCTTGTCGTACTCGGCCTTGTTGGTCTGGAGAAACTTTCGAGCCGCTTCCGGAAGGCTATCGAGGTTCGGCGTCTCGTCCATCTTCAATTGGAGCTGATCGGACGCGAGCTTGATCTGAGACTGGCGGATGGTCTTCGCCTGATAGAACGCATACTGATCGTTCACCTGGAAACCGGCCTGCTGGGCGCCTTTCATGGCGTCGTTGCTACCGGTCGCAGCGATCGCCAGTAAAACGGCAAGCACGGAGATGTAGATCGCCACATGCTTGTCGTGCTTGTGTTCTGAGGTCTCGTCGAAGGCGTCGGCCGCCGTACCGCTGACGATGCCGACCTTCCGCTCCTCCTCCTCCCTTGGAGGCGGCGCGCGTTTGACTTCCGCTTCCGCGGGCCGCCGCGCGACCGCAGGCGTGGCCGCCGGCTGCTGCGCCGCTTTTGGCCGCGTCTTTCTCTGCTGCTTTTTCTTCATACCCCCCCATAACATAGCTTAAGCCGTCAGCGTCGTCTTAGACGCGACCGACCCGTCGGCGTTCAGCCTATAGACATATGGCTCGCCGGTCGGGAGGTTAAGTTTCAGGACTTCCTCGGTGGACAATTTGTCGAGTTTCATGATGAGCGCCCGCAAGGAATTGCCGTGCGCCGAGACAAGCACATTCCGTCCCGCCAGCACCTGCGGCAGAATTTCCTGCTCGTAATAGGGAAGCACGCGCGCCGCCGTATCCTTAAGGCTCTCTCCTCCGGGCGGAGGGATGTCGTAGGACCGGCGCCAGATGTGGACCTGCTCCTCTCCCCAGCGCTTGCGGGCGTCGTCCTTGTTCAAGCCGGACAGGTCGCCATAGTCGCGCTCGTTCAGCGCCTGGTTCTGAGTGATTGGGATATGCTTCTGGGCCAGTTCCTCGAGGATGAGCGCGAGCGTATGCTGGGCGCGTTTGAGCGCGCTCGTGAACGCGATATCGAACGCGAAAGCCTGCTTCTTAAGAAGCACGCCGGCGCGCCGGGCTTCGTCGACGCCGGTCTCCGTAAGGTCCGGGTCGCGCCAGCCCGTGAAGAGATTAAGCTTGTTCCATTCGCTTTCGCCGTGGCGAACCAGCACGAGCACGTTTTCCATTGTCCTATCCTTCGTTTCACGCAAAACGGGGCTTATCAGATCCCAAGAACGTTGCGCATTGAAAAGAGACCAGGCCCGCGGCCTTGTCCCCAAAGCGCCGCGGTCACGGCGCCTCTGGCGAAAATCTGACGGTCTTCGGCGCGGTGGGTCAACTCAAGCCTCTCACCAGCTCCAGCAAAAACGACGGTATGATCGCCGACGACGCTTCCCCCTCTCAGCGATGCAAAGCCGATGGAGCCAAGCAGCCGCTCGCCCGTGTGGCCGTCCCGGCCCCTGATGCTGTGGTCCGTTAGCGCAATGCGGCGTCCTGCGGCTGCCGCTTCGCCGAGCAGAAGCGCCGTTCCCGAGGGCGCATCCACTTTGTGCTTGTGGTGCATCTCCAGGATTTCGATATCGAAGCGCTCATCGAGGGCGCGGGCGGCCTCCTCGGCGAGAGCGGCGAGAAGGTTGACGCCGAGGCTCATATTCCCAGACTTGATAATCGTCGCATGGCGGGCGGCGGCTTCGATTTTCGTTTCGTCATCCGCCGATAATCCGGTGGTTCCGATGACGTGAACGATCCGGGCCTGTGCGGCGAGCGCAGCGGTCGCGATAGTCGCCGCCGGCGCCGTAAAGTCCAGCACGCCCTCTATATGGGTGAAAAGCGGCAGGGCGTCGCTTGTAATCTCAACGCCAATCGGCCCAACGCCTGCGACCTCTCCCGCGTCCTTGCCGATAAAGGGAGAGTTGGCCCTTTCGACGGCGCCGGCAACTCCGCAATGAGGCGTTTCGTGGATGGCGCGAATAAGCGCGCAGCCCATTCGCCCGGCAGCTCCCATGATTGCTAACCGCATGGCGCTCTCACCCGATGTTCTTGGCGCATATCGTAAGCTGTATGCGATTGCCGGCAACGGCGGTCACGCCATTTCCGGCATCGCGTTGGTTGAGAAAACCGGGTCGGATCGCCGTTTAGTTATCGCCGCCGCCGAAACCGATGGTGCGCCGATTGATAACGAAGCAGAATCCAGATCGTCAGCAGAAACTCCGATGCGCCCGCCACGATGAGAACCGCGAGCGAGTTGAGCTGGTATGGAGAGATATTCGCCTTAAAGGTGGGGCTGATGATGATTTGAACGAGGATCACCAGGCCTGCGACGACAGGGGCTATAGCCAGCACCGAATCGAGCACGCCGAGCGCCCGGACCTGACTGGCGGAAAAAAGCAGGAACGTCATCTGAACGATAAGGTACAAAAATCCGAGCCAAACCGGAACGGCCCAAGCCACGCCGCTGGTTTCTCCCGGCTTATAAGCCGGAAATTGCCCGATGAAAATCGCCCCTCCAACGGTCGCGATCAGTGCGAGCAGAATGCTGAACCACTCTTCTGGGTGCGTGTTTTGGCGCCGCCGTTCATCTACATATGTCATGACCGTCCCTTCCTGCATCTCATCTCGTGAAGAATTTCACCTCAAGCCGAAGGCGTAGCCCGGGAAACCGGATGCCCGCCGCAGACGCAAACCAGACATTCATTGGCCGGCCAACAAATGCCCGCTTCGAGTCTTCTGTTTTCGCAGAGTTTCACCCAAAACCGCGATGGCTGCTTTCGGGAACTCTGCTTAGCAGAGGCGGCGTACAGAGGAAATAGCTCTGATGCGCCGCGACGCCCTGCAAGGCCCTTTATCGTCATTTCACATCCGGGGCGGCGTTTAGCAGCCGCCGGATGGTGAAAAGCATACTTACATTACGTTTTTTTCCGGGCCGCTTTTATGGCGGCGTCGATCACTGCGCGCGCTTCCGCCTCATCGCCCCAATGATCGATCTTAACCCATTTCCCGGCTTCGAGATCCTTGTAGTGCTCATAGAAATGCGCTATGCGCGAGATTAGCATTTCCGGCAAATCCCGATAGTCCTTCACGCCGCGGTAAAGCGGCGAAACCTTGTCCGACGGCACCGCGATGATTTTCTCGTCGCCGCCCGCCTCGTCATTCATGAAAAGCACGCCGACCGGGCGGCAATTACAGACGGCGCCGGGGATAATCGGCCTGGAGTTGGCGATCAGCACATCGATCGGATCGCCGTCATCGGAAAGCGTATGCGGGATAAAGCCGTAATTGCCGGGGTAGCGCATCGCCGTATACAGCATCCGGTCGACGAACAGCGTGCCGGACGCCTTATCGAGTTCATATTTGATCGGCTCGCCGCCGATGGGCACTTCCACGATGACGTTGACGTCGATGGGTGGATTGGTTCCGATCGGGATTAAGTCGATGCGCATGATTACGGTCCTCTGGCCCTTTTGAGTGTAGGTAGCGCACTCAAGCTCAATTTTCCATCTTTTTGCTACCCTTTGGAGAAGATAACGCTTGCGCCCAAAAGCAATATCCTTAATGAAGCGGGTGTCCGAGGGGCTGAATTTGGTTCAACAAACGCCGGTTTTCCCAATGACAATGCTTTTTCGTCTCGCGCTTGGCGCCTTGTTGAGTTCCGCTGTCGCGGTCTCTTCCGTCGAGGCCGCCCCAAAAGACATCAAAGCGTTTGTCAAGGAAGCATTCAAAGCCAAGATCGATGCTGTTCAGTCGGGCATTTACTGCCGGGCGCTTTCTTGCGAATTTGAAGTCGAGACCTTCTTCGCCACCGAAACCGATCCGAAAACCTACGCTCTCTCAACCACAGGCTGGCTTGAGGGGACGATACCTGGGCTGAAGGGATCGGCGCGCCGCGCGATGGGGCTGACGGGCTCATACACTCGCGGCACCTGCATCGTGAAAGACTTGAGACCCGTCTTCGATCTGACGACCAACAACAACGGCTGGGGCTCGTCGAGGATCGAGGCCGTTTTCAAGCGCATCGAAATCCCGGCGATCGTGGTGCTCACACCGGAAGATTGCAGGAAGGTCGACACCTTCATTTTCGCGTCATCGTGATACGAAACCGCGATGAATACGCCGGCGCTTGAGCCATGCCTTTAGGCTGCCTTGCGCTATACATCTTCAGGCCGCCCTCTTCCTCGCCGGGGTTCACAACCGGAAAGCTTTCATCTTTCCGCCGGCGGCGGCCACCTCATGGCAGGATGCATAAAATAAAACGCGCGATAAAACAAAGATCAGAACGCGCTTTGAATTCCACCGAATGCGGATATGCGTTAGTGTTAGTAGGCCGACGCCACCTCGGCGCCGTCCCGGCGATAGATATCCCGGCGGAATTCCACCGTGCCGTCCTGCGTCGCCCAGCCCGTGATATAAACCCAGAACAACGGCACCTTCTTCTTAAGCCGGATATTGAGCTTCTCGCCGGTGTCCTTCATGCGTAGCACCTGCTGCACCGACCAGCCATTATCCTCCAACAGCCAAGCCACGAGACGGTGAACGCCCTGCACGCGTACGCAGCCTGAGCTTTCGGCCCGGAACGCTTGGCTGAAAATGCTGGGCGCCGCCGTATCGTGCATGTAGACGTGATGGGGGCTTACAAAGTTCAGCTTGACAAAGCCGAGCGGATTTTCTGGGCCGCCGTTCTGCACATAAAACAGATGGAGCGGCGCGTCCGAATTCCAATCGACTGTGTCCGGGTCGATGCGGAGGCCCTTCTGGTAACCCGCAAAATCCGCATACACGTCGATCTTGTGCGCCGCCAGCGCCTCTTTGCCCTTCTTATGCGCCTCGCCCAACAAGTCTGTTTTCAGAACGGTTGGCGGGACGAACCAGTCCTTATTGAAATTGATCTCCTCGATAGCCGAATTGACCAGAGGAGATGGCCGGTCGGGCTTGCCGACAACGCCAGTGTGGCGCGAGACGACTTGATTGTTGTTGATAGCCTCGATTTGCACCGAGGGGATGTTCACGGTCACGAATTTGCCGGCGGGCGCAGCGGCGGACGCGGTTTGCAAGCGGGGCAGATTGGTGCGAAGCTGGCGCAGCCGCGCGGCCGCAGGCACATTCAGCTCCAGGATGGTATCTTTATCGAGGAAGCCCGTGGCAGGCAGGCCGTGGCGCGCTTGCGCCTTCTTCACCGCATGTTCGACATCAGGAATCGTAAATTTCGGGAGTGCCGCCGAAGGCTTGCAAATCGCTGGTCGCCAGCAGGCGCTTGCGGAGCTGGACCACGGCGGGATGCCTCATGCCGGTACGCAGCTCGATTGGCGGGAGTTGCGCCCAACCCCCGCGCGCCACAATCTCTGAATATTGCTTGATGGCGTTCTTGGTAGCCGTGAAATTTTCTTTCGCAAGCGTCGGAAAGCCCTGTTCCGGCTGCACTTCCGTTTCACCCGTTAAGGCGTTGTCGCGCGAGCGCCGATCCGGAGAATCACCGGATTGATCGAAATCCCAGCCAGTCGTCCAGCCTGCTTTCCTGCGCGCTCGCCTCGAACGCGTTCGCTGTAATCATTAATGTCACGGCCGCAAGCGCAGCCAGCCATCTCTGGTTCATGACTCCCCTCTTGCCTTCCAACTCAAACCGGATTGCGCCGAGCGCTACGCAGCCCATCGATGACGGCCAAATATGGCCAGAACGGGGTTAGTTTCGATTTGGATTAACGCATGGGCTTCGCACAGGCGGAGGCGACAGCCATGAAACATCATCATCCCGGAAATGCTCAAGCGCTGTCCGGGATATTCCGGAACTGTCATTCCACCGCTTCGGGAACAGGGGGCCGTTTGGCCAGCACCTCCGCATCCAGCTTTTCCGGCGGCGCCTCTGAGTAGCTGGAAAGCTGGCTTTGGCGCACTCCCGCAAGCTTGCTTTGATGCGAGATGCGGCCGGGATGCCGGTACAGCCCTTTGATGCAGGTTTTCGCGGAACTGTGGATTGCAATCCGGGCTCGGATCGCCCATTACAGTTAGGAAATTTTGCCGAATCAGGAGCGCCAGCCATGTCGAAGCTTACACCGGAAGGCGAAAGGATCGTTGCAGCCATCGCAGAGCGTTACTCCATTGGCGTGGACGCGGTGAAACTGATGCTGGACGCCGTAGTCAGGGGCGGCGGCACGATGGCGCAATTCAATGTGGCCGAGTTCGGTGGAAGCGGCCAGTGGATGCGAGGCGGCATGACCATGGTGGGCGACATGTTCAACAATTCCATGAAGGCGGCCGTCGACAACCTTTGCAACGAGCTTTCCAACCTGCTTGCGAGTCAGGCGATCCTTTACGCGCCGGTCCCACAATATCAGTCCCAGAGCCAGGGGAGCGGCGGTTCATATGGCGACGGCGTGAGTTTGTATATGAGCTCTTCTTCGCATTCGTGGTGGCCGCAGGAGCTGGGAAATCCTTCATCGACGGGTTCGCAGAATAATTCGCGTTATGCCTATTTTCCGAACAGCAACCGGCTGGCGATCGATTACGGCGGCCGCGTCGAGGTGTACGACACCAGCGGCCACAATATTGGCGGCTTCGGCCAGCAACAGAGCGGCGACGCGTCGCTGACCTTCACCAGTCAGCGCGGCGTGGTGCGCGTCGATAGCCTTCCGCGTGTTACGGGCGGGCATGCTCCGGCGGCGCGTCCGTCCCAGCCACCCTTATCAACGCCACCTTCAGCCAGCGGCGGCGACGCGGGCTCAATCATCGCCTTGATCGAGCAGCTTGGTCAGCTGAAGGAGAAAGGCGTTCTCAGCGAGGAGGAGTTCGCTTCGAAGAAAGCGGAGCTCCTTAAGCGACTGTAAATCCGCCGCTTTTTTTGCGATAGATCGCTTCAATTGAAAATTTTAGCTTAAAACGTCTTCAACCATAGGTTGTTATCTGTGAAGAAGGCCGACAGGGCCAGTCTTTATTGGAAAGCAACTCAAAATGGGAAAACTGTCTCCTTCCACAATAGCGATCAACACGATTGCGCAATCCTTGGCGAATTCCGCCAGCGCAGCGCGCGACCTAGACGCCGGCATTTCTGAAGACCTGCGCTCTTTGCTGCACCTCGCCGTTTGCGAAATCGATCGCGTCCGCAAGGCCCAGCGCAAGGCTGCATCCGCCGCGAAACGCGCCGCTGACAAGCCCGGGAACAAGTCCGAGAAGAAGAGTTCTCCGAAGCAAAAACGAAATGCCGAAGTGGCGGCCGCTCCTAAGCAGAAAGTGCGCCGGAAGCTGACGGTCAACGGCATTTCAGCTCACTAGAGCCTATCCGCTTTTGATGGAATTAAAAGCGCGCTCTAACTCTTTGTTATGTCGCGCCACTTATCGGAAAACCGCTTGGCGCTTTTCCGGACGCACACGAGACATGAAACAAGCCGGTCGCAGGGGCTGACCTAGAGCCTATCCGCTTTTGATCAAGGCGCGCTCTAAGTTTTTGTTTTATCGTGCGTCTTATCGGAAAGCCGCTTGGCGCTTTTCCGGACGCACTATAAGTTTCGCGTCCTAGACCGGGCGCCGGCTTCTTGTTTCGCGCACTCTCAGCTGCGCAGGCCAAGCGCTCCGATTGCAAGCGCCGTCCAGCCTGCAATAAATGCGATGCCGCCGGCAGGCACGACTGCGCCGCTGGAAAAACCCTGCATGGCCTGGAGATAGAGTCCGCCGGAGAAGCAAACAATTCCTATCAGAAAGGCGACGGCGGCAAGTTGCAGAAACCGCGCCGCGAAGCGCGCGCGCCATCCCTCCGTTTGCAGCAGCACGATCCCAACTCCGAGCAACGCAAGCGCGTGAAGCGCGTGGTAGAGCTGGCCAGTGTGAAATAGCCGTTTGGAGTCGGCGAGCGCGGCTGTGTCAGGGAGCGCGTGTGCGCCAATGGCGCCAGCCACCACCGCCAAGCCCCCCAAAATCGCCGCGATAAAAATCCAAATGCGCGCGCTCATCGCCGTCACCTTTCCTGCCGCCGCCGAACTTTTGTTTTAAGACTTTAATTGTCCCGATGCCTGGAGGGGCGCCTTCGAGCGTGTCAGAAACAGGCATCACCCACCTTCGTCATGGCCGGACTTGACAGACTTGACCCGACTTTTGCGGTAATCGCGACCAGCTCCCTCTCCCTTGCGGATGCGATAACTTCTGCTGGCAAACACGCCAAGGCGTGTTTGCTGGGAGAGGGTTGGGGTAAGGGGTAAAGCGCCTTATAATTCAGTGGTTACCCCTCATCCTGTCCTTCTCCCCTCATGCGCGCCTGTCGATAGCGCGCCTTGGCGTGCTTGCAACTCAGTGTTATCGTTTGCGAGCAAACGCGATGCGGAGAAGGGACGATGTTGCGCCATGTCGCGAAAAACGAGGCCTTTTCTCAAGCCATTGATTTGCTGCTAGATTGAAACCGGACACTACTGCCCGCAAGGGCGGCTAAGACAACTTGCGTAAACTTTTTCACACGCTCCTTCGCGGGAAAAACACCGAGCGAGAAGTTTTGACGATCGGTTTTATTTTAGCTGGATGGCCATCCCCGGCGCTGGAAGCTTAATCAAGCTCTTAGGCGCTTGGCGGAAACGTCGTCAAATCGCTCTTCCTGCGTGACGTGACTCACAGCCTGAGGAGCGGGCGCAACGCCGTCCTTGAACAGCTTGAACACAATCGAATCGATGAGCGCCTCGAAGGACGCGTCGACGAGGTTCGGCGACACCCCGACAGTGAACCACCGGCGGCCTGTCTCTCGATCCAGGCTCTCGATGAGGACGCGCGTCACAGCGTCCGTGCCCCCTGTGAGGATGCGCACTTTGAAATCCACCAGCTCCAAATGCTCGATGTTCGGCTGGTAAATGCCGAGGTCTTTGCGCAGCGCCCGGTCGAGAGCGTGCACCGGGCCGTTTCCCTCGCCAGCGTTCATCATGAGCTGGTCGCCGATCTTCACGGTCACGATGGCTTCCGAGACCGTGACGAGTTCACCCTTCGCGTTATGCCGGCGTTCGACCATGACGCGGAATCGCTCCACATCGAAGAAATCGGGCGCCTCCCCGAATACGCGGCGAGCCAACAGCTCGAAGGATGCGTCGGCGGCTTCGTAGGCATAGCCTTGAGCCTCGCGCGTCTTCACCTCCTCCAGCAGCGCAGCGAGGCGCGGGTCGTCCTTGTCCACGTCCATGCCCACGCGCGAAAGCTCGGCCAGGACGTTCGAGCGCCCGGCCTGGTTCGAGACAAGCAGCTTGCGCGTGTTTCCAACGCTTTCCGGCGGCACGTGCTCATAACTGCGCGGCTCCTTGTTCACCGCCGACGCATGGATGCCGCCCTTATGGGCGAATGCGGATTCACCAACATAGGGCGCATGCCTGTCGGGCTGACGGTTCAGAAGCTCGTCGAGCTGCCGCGATACCGCCGTCAGCGTGCGAAGCGCAGCGGCTGTGACGCCCGTTTCGAAGCGCGAGGCGTAATCCTCTTTCAGCAACAGCGTCGGGACGATGGATGTGAGATTGGCGTTGCCGCAGCGCTCGCCCAGCCCGTTCAGCGTGCCGTGGATCTGACAGGCGCCTGCGCGCACCGCCGCCAGCGTGTTGGCGACGCCGTTCTCCGTATCGTTGTGCGCGTGGATGCCGATTGTCTCCGGCGGGATGCGCTTGGCGACCGCCGCGACGATCTCCTCAACCTCATGCGGTAGCGTGCCGCCATTCGTATCGCAGAGAACGACCCAGCGCGCGCCCGCCTCGTGAGCAGCGCCTGCGCAGGAAAGCGCATAGGCCGGGTTTGCTTTATAGCCATCGAAAAAATGTTCGCAGTCGATGATCGCTTCCCGGCCGCGCTCCCGGATTGCTTCAACGGACGCGCGGATGGCGTCGAGGTTTTCTTCGAGCGTGATGCCGAGCGCCAGGCCGACGTGATAATCCCAGGCCTTGGCGACGAGGCAGATCGCATCCGCCTTCGCTTGAACCACGGCTTGAAAGCCGGGATCGTTCGAGGTGGACCGGCCGGCGCGCTTCGTCATGCCGAAGGCCACAAGCTTCCCTTTCAGCCGGGGCGGCGCCTCGAAGAAGGCGGTGTCGACGGGGTTCGCGCCCGGATAGCCGCCCTCGATATAATCCACGCCAAGCGCATCGAGCCGCTGCGCGATCAGCAACTTGTCTTCCACCGAGAAGTCGACGCCAAGAGTTTGCGCACCATCGCGGAGCGTGGTGTCGAACAGATACAGCCGCTTTTTCATGTTGTGCCCAATTTCGTGGGGGAGACGCTCTCCCCTTGCCCCGTTTGGTGAGTTGGATTGCTTGGCCGAGGGGTGTAAACCCTCTCCCCTTGCGGGAGAGGGTGGCCGCAAAGCGGCCGGGTGAGGGGTGTTTCAGTTTCCGCGCGCGGAAGCAAGGCCATTGCTATGGCATGCGCCACGCCTTCCGGATTGTTGAGAAATCTCATTGTTCCAAAACCGCAGCACGCGAAAGCCCTGCGCCGCGAACCACGCATCCCGCACTTCGTCTGCCCCGGGATTCACTGTGCTGACCGCCATCCGCTTCAATAATGAGGCGGCCATCGTAGCAAAGGAAATCCGCAATATACGGTCCAACGGGAACCTGCCGCCTGAATTTGGCGCGCGCGAATTGCCGGTTGCGCAGAAGGCGCCATAGCGCATGCCCGGCATCGGTCATGTTATGACGCAGCTCGCGGGCATTGCTCAGCAGCGTTGTGCCCGCAACTTTCCCCTCACCCGGCGACCGGCTTTGCCGGCCGCCACCCTCTCCCGCAAGGGGAGAGGGTTTGCCACAATCGCCGTTCATCGCGCTATTTCCCAGGTTGTTTCGATTTCGCCGGTGTCGGGGTTCTTCGCGTCTTTCAGCGCAATGCCCATGGCGGAAAGCTCGTCGCGAATGCGGTCGGCCTCCGCCCAGTTCTTCGCCTTCCGCGCCGCAAGCCGCGCGCTCTTCAGCGCTTCCACTTTCGAGACATCTACAGAGACCTGCTCGCGCGCCCAGCTGTTCGCGTCGAAATCCCGGAATTCACCAAACCCCATGACATAGAGGGCGTTTGCGATGGTATCGAACCTGTTTTGCTGAGCTTTGTCCGCATCCCTGACGGCAAGCAACTCGTTTGCGACTTCATGCAAGCCGGCAATGGCGCTTGGCGTGTTGAGGTCATCCAATAGAGGACCATAGATGCGCTCATCCATGAAATCAGATTGCACGTTCCAATCGCCGATTGCGGCGGTGAACTTGTGAAGCGCGAAAGCCGCCTCCCGCACCTTTTCCGCGGTCCAATCCATGGGCTGGCGATAGTGAGTGGAAAGCATCGCCAATCGAGCAGCGGCGGCGGACATGCGGCCTTTGGAGACGATATCGTGGATGGTGACGAAGTTGCCGAGCGACTTCGACATCTTCTGGCCCTCGACCTGGAGATGGCCATTATGCATCCAGATGTTGGCCATGATCTCGGTCCCGTGCGCGCATGTCGATTGCGCGACCTCGTTCTCGTGGTGCGGAAAGAGGAGATCGATGCCGCCGCCATGGATGTCGAACACGTCGCCGAGGTGCTTCTCCGCCATAGCCGAGCATTCGAGATGCCAGCCGGGGCGGCCATATCCCCATGGGCTTTCCCAGCCGGGCTCTCTTGTTCGGCCTACCGCTTCGCTGCTTGAGGCCGGGCGCGCCTTCGCTTGGCTTCCACAGCACAAAGTCCATCGGATCGCGCTTATAGGGCGCGACCTCGACGCGGGCGCCCGCGCGCATCTCGTCGGTCGAACGCCGCGCAAGCTCGCCGTAACGCGGATCGGATGCAACGTCGAAAAGCACATGCCCCTCGGCCGCATAGGCGTGCCCGCGCTCGATGAGGCGCTCGACGAGCGAGATCATCTCCAGGATGTGCTCCGTGGCGCGCGGCTCGATTGTTGGCGGTAAGGCGCCAAGCGCCGCAACGTCCGCGTGGAACTGCACGGCCGTGCGCTCCGTCAGTTCGCGAATCGGAATGCCTTCCGCGGCGGCGCGCGCGTTGATCTTGTCGTCGACGTCGGTGATGTTGCGCACATAGATGACGTGATCCGGCCCATAAAGATGCCGCAGAAGCCGGAACAGCACATCGAAAACGATCACGGGCCGCGCATTGCCGATATGGGCGTAATCGTAAACCGTGGGTCCGCACACATATATGCGCACGGCCTTCGGGTCGAGCGGCTCGAAGATTTCCTTGCGCTTCGTGCGCGTATTATAAAGCTTAAGCGTCATAAGCCCTGCCTCTGCTGGCGGGCTATTCATTCAAATAAAAATCGGATGCCGCGCCAGCGTGTTTTTTAGCTCGCGTTGATAATGCACCGGCTGCTGTGTGAAACTTTTTGTCTCATGGCCTGACCATTGCCGCAAATTTGTTCGAGGTCAAGCCGGATGGTAGACGACTCGACGAAAATTGCGCCGATGATGAACGCGATGGAGCGAGGGTATTGATGCCCAGGCATCCCATGGGTTGCGCGATGTTGCGACGCGGCCCATACTTCGCGCTAACGACGGGGCGGCCAACATGGTCTTTGACCGGCGGCGGGTGACATGAAGACTCTTTTTCGCGGTGTGGGCATTGTTTGCGCTATGGCGGTAATGGCCGCAGGAGCGACTGAAGGCGCGGCTCAAGGTTGGGGATGGGGCAACCGCGGCGGTTACGACGATCCGCCTTCCGGTTACGATCAGCCGCCGCAGCGGCAGGTTTATAGCCAGCCCTACGGCCAACCGGCCTATGGCGGACCGCCCCAGCAACAACCCGCCGGGTCTGCCAATCCGCGCTGCCGCGACCTTGAAACGCAATTGACAGGCGGCGGATCGCCGGGCGGCGCCGGGCAGGACCAGCTCCCCGCGCATTGAAAACGACATGCGCGAAGCCGATGCGCAGTTCCATCGCGCGCAGGCCGACGCGGATCACGCCGATTGCTACGAGGATATGTTCCTTTTTGGCCGGTCCCTTCGCCGCTCTCCGCGTTGCGTCGATCTCGACCGGCAGGCGCAGGCCGCGAAGGCGAGCCTTGCGCAGCTTAAAGCCCAGCGCGACGCGATTTTGCGCGGCGCCTCGCCGAGGGGCAGGAGAGAGGACATCGTCGCCGAGTTGGCCCGCAACCGCTGCGGCGATCAATATGTCCGCGAACACGAGGCGCAGCGCAGCCGGAACACCTCGATCTTCTCATTTTTCAATGAGGAAGATAATTCAGAGGAACCGCCATCGCGCGCCGCTCCGCCGCCAATTCCGGGTTACGGAGGCTCCTCCACTTATCGCACGCTCTGTGTCCGCGAATGCGACGGCTTCTATTTCCCGATCAGCAACGCGACGACGGAACGCCAGTTCCAGCAAGACGAAGCCAAATGCCATTCCCAGTGCGCGGCGCCTGCGGAACTGTTCTACCACCGCTCCGATCAGGACGTGGATCAGATGGTCTCGCTGAGCGGACGCCCTTACAGCCAAACGCCAAACGCCTTCCGCAACCGGAAAGTCTACATCAAAGGCTGCTCGTGCAACGCTAATGAATATTCGCGCGAGGAAATCGCCAAGTCTGAAGAAGCGATAAAGCTCTCGAGGCGCGCCGACGCCAGCGCAAGCAAGGGCGCGTCGGATGCCGCGTTCGCCCGGCGTATTTCACAGGCGGTTCAGAATGCGCCAGCAGGTCAACCCGCGCCTGCAGATGCGCCCGCCGCGCCAGCGCCTGAGCCTGCTCCGCAGGCTAATCCGCCTCGGTAGGGCAGGCCTCGCTTCCGCGAAATCCCGTCGCCAGAACGTAAAGCTCTGGCGATTCCGCGCGGCTCGCTTTCGGCTTGATATGCCGCACGCTTGCGAAATCGCGCTTCAAAACGTCAAGCAGGCTTTTCTCGCTTCCACCCTGGAAAACCTTCGCGAGAAACGCCCCGCGAGGCGCCAGAACCTGGACAGCGAAAGCCAGCGCTTCTTCGGCAAGGCCCATGATACGGAGATGGTCGGTTTGCCTGTGGCCCGTGGCGGGCGCAGCCATATCGGACAGAACCGCGTCCGGCCTGCGTCCGGCAAGCGCGTTCAGCAAATCCTCGCAGGCTGCCGGATCGCTGAAATCGCGCTGAAAGATTGTTACGCCCGGAATTGGATCGAAGGGCAGAATATCGAGGGCGAGCACGGCGCCCCGGCCGCCAGCGGATTGCACGCGCGCCGCCGCTATCTGGCTCCAGCCCCCCGGAGCGGCGCCAGATCGACAACCACGTCCCCCGGCTTGAGAAGACCGTATTTGTCCGCGATTTCGTCCAGCTTATAAGCGGCCCGGCTGCGGTAACCTTCGCGCTTCGCCGCGGCCACATAGGGATCGTTGAGCTGCCGCTCAAGCCAATGCTTGGAAGAAACTGTTAAGCCGCGCGCTTTCTTCAGCTTGATCTTAAAAGACCGGTCTCGATTTGGCTCTCGCTTGGTCATGAATCGATGATGGGGCGTCCAGCCGCGGGTTGCCTTTTCCGTTAATCGTAATCGTGCCGCGCTCGCGGATCGCGTCTTCGGCGATAAGGGTTGCAAGGATGCCTTCGCGCAAACCGCGGTCGGCGACCCGCAACGACTTCACAGGCCACACCCTGATCATAGCTTCCATGATAGCGCAACCCGCAAGAATGAGATCGGCCCTTTCCGCGCCAATGCAAGGCTGGGCGGCGCGCTGCTCCCAATTCATGCCGGCGATGCGTTTCGTTACATCGCGGATGCTTTCCGTCGACAGCCAGCAGCCATCGACCTTCGCGCGATGATATTCGGCAAGGCCGAGATAGACGCCCGCGATGGTGGTGACGGTGCCCGAGGTGCCGAGCAGGTGCGCGCCAACCTGCGCGACCTTCGCGCCGATGCCATTGGCTTCACTGAACGGCGCAAGCTTGGCCTGAACGAAACTTACCATGTCTTCGAATTGAACGCCTTCCGCGCGGGCGGCGCCGAAGCGCTCTGCCAGCGTAACGACGCCGAAGGGCAGCGATGTCCAGGCTTCGATGCAGTCCTAAATCTTGAGCCTGTCCTCAAGGGATATGCGCCTGGCGCGGCGTCCGGTTTTGAGGTTGAGCCACACAAATTCGGACGAGCCGCCGCCGATATCGAAAATCAGCGCATAGTCGCTTTGCTTGTCTATGAGCGAAGCGCACCCCGAAACCGCGAGGCGGGCTTCGGTCTCGCGGCCGATGATTTCAAGCGAAAGCCCGGTCTCACGTTTGACGCGGGCGACAAAATCGGGACCGTTTTTTGCGACGCGGCAAGCCTCCGTCGCGACCAGGCGCGAGCGCGTCACGCCCCGGCGCGCCATCTTCGCGGAGCAAACCTTCAAGGCGTCGATCGTGCGAGCCATCGCCTCATTTGAAAGCACGCCGGAATGACTGACGCCCTCGCCGAGCTTGATGATTCGCGAGAAGGCGTCGATGACGAAAAAACCACGCCGGGACGGCCGCGCGACGAGCAGGCGGCAATTATTCGTGCCAAGATCGAGCGCGCCATAGATCGCGGCAGGAGTTGCTTCGCTCTCTTGCTTTGAGGGAAGGGTTCCGTTCCTGGAAGGCGCCGTCACTTTGATCGGGGGAAGAGCGGCCTTTGCGCCTCGCAAAGTTTGTGAGCAGGGGAGGACTGTGCGCCGTTAGCTTGCCCGTCAAGCCCCGGAGAAATTATGCTGGCGCCGTCTGACGCAGCGACCCTTCTCTCTCCGGTGTTCAACGTCGACCTCCCGCCACAGCTGCCCGGCAGGATTCATCCCTCGCCGCCCTGCTAACCTTAGAGAGTAACAGTTTTTTTAGGTTCCGCAAATGCTAGTCTGTGCGGATTCGGCACGATCGGGAAACCCTTTTTCAGCGATCAAGATACGTGCTGAAAGAGGGAAGAAGTTGGTCGCCGCCTTCAGGTCTGCATTACGGCGGCCTTGACGGCAATGAACTGACAGGCTGCGCCGCCGAGCACAAAAATGTGCCAGATCACGTTGTGGAAGCGCAATCTCTCCAGGAGATGGAAGACAACGCCGAGCGTATAGACAATGCCGCCCGCAAGCAGCATGACAAACGCGCGGTCCGGCAAGGAAGCTACGATGGAATTGAGCGCGAGCAGCACGATCCAGCCTTGAAAAAGGTAGAGTGCGACCACGAGCTTGCCGAACCGGCGAGGAAAGCGAAGCGTGATGGCGACGCCGGCTACGGCGATTGTCCACACGGCCGTCAGCATGGCGTGGCCCGTTGCGCCTCCGACCACGAGAGCAAAAGGCGTGTAGCTGCCCGCGATCATGACGAAGATCGCGGCATGATCCAGGCGCCGGAGGATTTCTTTCACCTCGCGATGAGGCGCGAGGTTGTAAGCCGCCGACGCCGCAAACATTCCAATAAGGCCTATGCTATAGACGATCAAGCCGGCGGCTATCGCAGCGGGCACAGTCCCGATCGCGCCGGTTAAAAGCAGCGCGGCCGCCGCAATGCTGAAAAGGACGCCCGCCGCGTGCACGCAAGCATCCGCGATGTGCTCCAGGCGCGTGTACGACGGAAAGAGGTGTTTGGGGCGGCTCATCGCAGCAGACTAACCTGGAAAGCCGCTCACAAAAACCCCTGTGGATCGCCGGGCGCCAAGTAATACGCACACAACGGACGCGGGCCGCGACTGCGCATTGGGCCGTCTCTGCCGCAGGAGAGAGGACGCGCTCGCCTTTTCCTTCGCTATCTCGTCAGCTTTTCCGATCGCATAAATAAATAACGATCACGGAACCAAGCGCCTGCCGATGCCTTCTCCGTAGGCTGCGGAATTGCGCGGCGGAGCAAAATTTGGAGGACGATCATGGCAATCGAGTCACTGATTGTGTGGTTGGTAATTGGTGCTATTGCCGGGTTTCTGGCCGGCCTGCTGGTCACGGGCTATGGCTTCGGGACTGTTGGAAATATCGTCGTAGGCATCCTTGGCGCCTTAATAGGAGGAGCGGTATTGCCGCAACTCGGCCTGTTCACAGGTGGTGACCTGATTGGGCAAATTATTAGCGCAACGCTTGGCGCCGTCCTTTTGCTCTTCCTGATCGGTCTCGTGCGGAGAACCGAAACGCCCTCGCGCCTCTGATGGGCGATTTCGCAGTTGGTTTCGTTCACAAACAAGGGAGTTAAAGTTATGTGGCGTACGCTCACACTTGCCGCCGTTATGGCCGCGATCACGCTGCCGGCAATGGCCATCAACTGGGACGAAGTATCCGGCGATTGGAAGCAGTTCGAGGGCAAAGTGCAGAAACAGTGGGGAAAACTCACCAATAACGATCTGCAGGAAGCCAAAGGCGACCGGACAATTTTGGCGGGAAAGATACAAGAACGCTACGGCATTTCTAAAGACGAAGCCGACCGTCAGGTCAAAAACTGGCTCAATTCGCATTAGGACTTATTTGTCTAGTACGTCCGGCTCCTGACGCGTTTGGATTTGACGTACTTGCTTCGATATCGCCGCAGTGTCATTCCCTGGACACGTGAAACCAGCAATCGGAAGGCGTATCCAATGTAATTGGACATCGATTACTGGGTTCCAGGTTCGCTGGGATGAGGCTGCGGCAGACATGCCTGCATCAACTCTTGGATTTTTAGGCTTAGTCTCACCCGCGTCAACGAAGCCTGGCCAACGTTCCGCCCGGATACGAGGCGCGGGCTTCTGCTATTTCGAATCGGCGGCAATGCGGGCTCGCACCCGGCTCAGCCCATACGCGACGATGGCTGCTACCACTGGAATGCTGAGGCCCATGACAAGTTCCGGGCTCAGCTCCACGCCGGCCGCATGGATCGCCTTCGCGGCATAGCCGACAAGGCCGACGATGTAATAGGTGACGGCCGCCACTGACAGGCCTTCGACCGTTTCCTGCAATCTGAGCTGGAGTTTTGCGCGCTTGTTCATGGAGGCGAGCACGGCTTGGTTCTGCTGCTCCAATGCGACGTCGACCTTCGTCGACAAAAGATGGGTGGCGCGCGAGACTTGCGTCGACAGCGACTCCTGTCGCGCCGTGACGGCGGCGCAGGTGCTCATCGCGGGCTCAAGGCGGCGTTCGGTGAATTCCTCGAACAGCTGCAAGCCTTGAATGCGCTCCTCGCGCAACTCTGCGGTGCGGCGCTTCACGATGTCGTAATAGGCGGCCGCTGCGCTGAAGCGGTAAGCGCTCGCCGAACGCTTGCTCTCGATTTCCGCTTCGAGCTTCGTCAAGCGGTCGAGAAGCACAGGCTCCTCTTTCTCGCCCGACTTCACCATCGCCGAGGCGATCTCGACGAGTTCGCCTTCCCAGGATGTCAACAGCGGCGCCAACTCGTGCGCGAAAGGCAAGGCGAGCAGCGCCATCATGCGATAGCTGTCGATCTCGACGAGCCGCTGCACAAGGCGGCCGGCCTGCCGCGGCGTGAGAGACAAATCCTGAACGAGGATGCGGCTGAAGCCGTCGCCATGGATGCGGAAATCGGTGAAAGCGCGCGCGGCGCCGCTCGAGACCGACGATCCCACAAGGGTGTTGTCTTCGAAATACCGCTTCGAGATATCGTCGAGATTTGGCAGCGACGAATTCGCGCGCGCGACCATGATATTGGCGGCGACAAGGAGCTTGCCCGGCACGCTTGAGAGCCAATTCTGAGGCACAGCGGTGATGGGCGGATTGGAGAAGGGCGGGCTGTCCTCCTTCTCGATGATAAACTTGTAGCGCGTGAATTCGGTGTGGCGCTCCCATTTGACGCGGAATGGACCAAGGTCCGCGCTGTAATGGCTTGCCCCCTCTGCAGGGGGCGGGGCGTTGAAAAGCCCGGCGAGCTCGCGGATCTTGGCGCCGCTTTGCTGGCGCGCGGCTTCGTCGGTGAAAAGCGCGAGATAGGAGATGGAGCACGGCGCGTGCAACTCCTCTGGCGGACGGGCGTGGACCTCGTCGTTCAGCTTCTGGCGCAGGGGATGATTCGGCGGAAGGATCATGGCGACCTTCTGTGCCATCCGCCGCGATCCGTCAAGCCTCCGGCTAGAGCTTTGCCGGGCAACGAAGCCCATTTCTCAAAGACTTTCCACGATGTGAGAAAACGTGAGCGGCTTGGCCGGGCGGAACCTCTGGCGCCCGGCGCAGTCTTCCTTTATGAGCACAAAGCAGAGTTCTCAAAAGTGGCCTTCCCGGTTTTGGGATAAAACTCTGCTAAAATATAAAGAATCTGAGCAGGCGTTCGTTGGCCAGCCAATGAATGCCTGATTAGAGAGCACTCCGGCCGCTGGTCTTTCAAGTCCGTTCTTCCTCCCATCCTCCACTGTTGAGTTCATGAACCATCTCCGCATCATCGCTGTGCCTGTCGCGCTCCTTTGCATCGCCGTTGGACTTTTGCGGCTTGAAAGCGCTACTGCAGGCCTTTCGATCACGCATACCTATGCCGGGCAGACGCCCGTTACGGTTTTCAGGCCCAAGGCCGGCGGCCCGGCTCCGGTCGTGGTGATCGCGCACGGTTTCGCGGGCTCGCAGCAACTCATGCAGCCTTTTGCCGCCACGCTCGCGCGAAATGGCTTCATCGCTGTGACATTCGATTTCCGCGGGCACGGCCGCAACCCGCTGCCGTTGCGAGGCGACGTCACCAAAGTCGAGGAAGGACCTACACCGGCGCTCGTGAAGGAGTTTGGGGAAGTCGCGGCGTTTGCGCAGAAGCTTCCAGGCAGCGATGGGCGCATAGCGGTTCTTGGCCATTCCATGGCGAGCGACATCGTGATCCGCTATGCGCAGGCGCATCCGGAAGTGGCTGCGACAGTGGCCGTTTCGATGTTCTCGCCAGGCGTCACTCCCACCAGCCCGCGCAATCTGGCCGTCATCGTCGGAAATAACGAGCCGGAAAAGCTGAAGGATGAAGGCCGCCGCGTTGTCGGCATGGAGTCTGGCGGCGAGCCGGATCTTGGCGTCATTTACGGCGACTTCGCCAATGGAACGGCGCGCCGCCTGACCTTCTCGCCCAGCGTCGAACATATCGGCGTCCTCTTTAGCCCGGAAAGCATGAGGCAGGCGCTCGATTGGTTCGACAGGGCGTTCGGGCGCGACGGCAACGGATATATCGACGCGCGCGGCGCCTCGATCGGTTTTCTCTTTTTCGGGCTGACGCTGCTTGGCTGGCCGCTTGCGTCGCTTCTTCCGCGCGTGTCGGCCAAGCAGCTCGGGGCGGGTTTGCCGTGGCGCAGACTGTTGCCGGTGGCCATCGCGCCGGCAATTCTCACGCCGCTTATCCTATGGCGGATGCCGACGCATTTTCTGCCGATTCTGCTGGGCGATTATATCACCGTGCATTTCGCTTTGTACGGGCTGCTCACCCTTGTTGGGCTTTGGATTGTATCGCGCGGGAGTAAGCGGACGGCCCTCAAGTCCGCACCTTTCGCGTATGCTGGAGGATGGCACAAGGGTCAAGAGATCACCGGAACTTTGTTGGGGGACAGCGGTCCCATCGCACAGTCGCCGGAGAGCGCGGTCCGGGAGGATCATAGTCGCCCAGGCGAAAGCGAACGCCGCTCTTCTGTCTCCTATTCTAAGTTCATCCTCGCCGTAGGTTTGGTGTCGGCGTATAGCATCCTGGCGTTTGGCCTGCCTCTCGACAGGTTCGTGCTCTCTTTCTGGCCGATCCCCGAACGGGTTACGCTTATCCTTGCCGTGCTTGCCGGGACTCTCCCATTTTTCCTGGCGGATGAGTGGCTAACGCGCGGACAAGGCGCGGCGCGGGGAGCCTATGGGGTGACGAAGCTCCTCTTCCTTATCTCGCTCGCCATAGCCGTTACGCTCAACTTGAAGAAGCTGTTCTTTCTTATCCTCATCATCCCGATCATCCTAATATTCTTCATCATTTACGGATTATTCAGCGGCTGGACGAACCGGCGGACCGGCAATCCCTTGGTGGGCGGCGCCGCGAATGCGCTCGCCTTCGCCTGGGCCATCGCTGTGACTTTTCCGATGCTCAGCCAGTAAGGGAGAAGCAAGGCTGCCTCGGATACGTGCTGTTCTTTTTCTTGAAATCCCTTATCTATACTCCCGGATAAACAGCGGACCCCACAATGAACAACCTCGCATCGCCCTCGGTGGCATGGTCAATTCTTGCCGTGAGCATAGCCCTGATGCTGGGGCCGCAGGCTTCTTTCGCTCAACTTGCGACACCCGGCGCCGTGGATCTCGCGGCCCACCGCGCGGTTTACGATTTGACGCTCGATCAGACGGGCGCCGGATCGAACGTCACCGACATAAGGGGCCAGCTCATCTATGATTTCAGCGGATCGGCATGCGAGGGCTACACGCTCAACACACGTCTCGTCACAGAGATTTTCGATCGCGAAGGCAAGCCCAGCACCACCGATATCCGCTCCGAAAGCCTGGAGGATGCGGACGGACGGCGTTTGCGGTTCAGCACCTCCCAATACATCAACAATAAGCTGAGCGAGAGCACGAAGGGCTTGGCCGTGCGGACGGGGCGCGCGCGCGATAGCATTTCTGTCGATCTCGAAAAGCCGAAGAAGACCTCGTTCACTTTGTCGGGCGACATCTATTTCCCGACGCAGCACTCGCTCGCCATTCTGAGGGCGGCGATTGCAGGGCAAACCCGTATTCAGGCCGATATTTACGATGGCTCCGAAAAGGGCGCGAAGGTTTACGAAACGACGACGGTTGTTGGCGCGCCGCTGGAGCTTGCCGCGAACGCACAGCTGCCGGCGGTGAAAAATGCGGAAACCCTGGATGCAATTCAGTCCTGGCCGGTCGTGGTGAGCTATTACGAGCAAAGTCCGAAGAAGGACGGGCTTCCGGCTTATGAAGTGTCTTTTCGTATGTACGCCAACGGCGTCAGCCGCAAGCTGAAGCTCGATTACGGCACGTTTTCATTAAATGGGGAGCTGTCGGCGATCGAGTTTGGCAAAACGAAGCCCTGCCCATAGGCAGTGCCCGCCGCGATTGCTCCCTCTACTCTTGCGGTAGAGGGCACGGTGAGAGGCAGTTGGCCAATATTTTCGGCGCTTGGTATTACGGTTTCAAAAAGCCTTGGATTTTGGGAGCCAGCAAGCCAGCATCCTTAGTCTCGCATTCCCAAATAACTAACACCCGCCAGCCCTGCTGTTCGAGACTAGCTCTGTTTTTTGCGTCACGCTCTACGTTCCGCGCCAGCTTCGGCCCCCAGTAAGCCGAATTAGATTTTGGCTGTTTCCCATCGAGGCATCGCGGCTCCGTGTGCTGGTGCCAAAAGCAGCCATGAACGAATATAACCGCTTTATACTTGGGAAAGACGAGATCCGGCTTGCCGGGCAAATCCCTCCGGTGAAGGCGAAAGCGAAAGCCGAGACTGTGCGCCGTATTCCGCACCACAAGCTCGGGCTTCATATCCTTGCTGCGGATGGCAGCCATGTTCCGGCTGCGTTCGATTGCAGATAGCTTATCCATCTACGCAATCAGGTCGAGAGGCAGGTCAGCGACATCTTTCAGCCGCTTCCCCACTATCATCGCTTCGAGATCGTCATTTGCTTTATCGAGCTGAAGGAGAGTTCGCTTGGTCGCTGTTGACCTGCAAATCTCCACGGCGTCTCGTAGCTCGGAAAGCGCAAAATGGTAAATGCAGTCGAAGTCCCCCGTACCTAATGCTAAGGAGGCCAAACGGCTGGGTAGAGGCTCGGCAGTTACAACAACAATATGAGGCGTTCTACCCTTTCGATTTCGGAGCAGGTTGAGAGCCTCAGACCTAGCATTTTGCGCTCTGTCGCTCCTTAGCGTCCATTTACATGAGATGCTGGCGTGTAAAGTGGCAAGCGCCCCATTCTTCTCTCGTATTGAGCTTAAGGATTTACGAGAGGGTTCAATAAATATCTGGCCTTCATTGATCTCATCATCGGACAGGGGTTGTCGAGCTATTATGATATCTGGTGCGATAGTATAATCTAGCCCTATAATACTTTTGAGTTCTTTTTTGGCTGAAACTACATCGTCTAAAACAATGAGATGCTTATACTGCTCGTACCTCGCAATAGGTAGTCTTGAAGTCGCGAGTATCGTTTCAACAGTCCATCTACCCGGTCTAAGGTGTTCCAGTCGTAAGAATGTTCGCCTTATAAACTCGCATGTTCTGGCTTCAAAAACGACACCGACTGTCTGAGGCTTAAGTTTCTTGCTGACATGCGCTCCAAGAGTGTTTGCTACCTCATTTGCGAGAGCCACACTCAGCTTATTGTCCTTGTCCGCGTTTGAAGCCTTGTTATCACTCTCATTTATAACCAAGGCTTCATTTTTGAGCTCTTCATGATAAAGACGGCGCGCGTCCGAAATTATGCTCATAAATGTCTATGTTCCATAACGTAAGCTTTGCAGGCCCTTTTCTAAAGCTATTGCGATAGACGAAGCAACAGCGAACGCAAGGGGCGGCGGCAGCGCATTTCCTACCTGGCGATAGGCTGCGGTCTTCCGTCCGGTGAACTTCCAATCATCCGGAAATCCTTAAATCCTCGCCGCCATCTCTACGGTAAGTTTAGGATGGCCCGAAAAATCTTTCGACGGCGGACGGTCCGAAATGCCTTTTCCATTAACGCCGAGAGCGGCCCATGCAGCACGGGCTCGGGTTGGCCCGAGATCCGGTCCCCCGTGCTTTTTTGATCCTCCGACGATCGCGGGCGCGATACCTGACGCAGTCTCTTTCCAGTCTTTGGCGCCGCTCCAGCCCTCGCTTTGCATAAGATCGAACAAAACTTCCCCAACGGAAGCGCACAACTTCTTTTTAGCAAGCATTTGAAATACTGAATGAAACTCAGGCCGCAGCCCTATAATGAAGACACGCGGCCGGTTTTGAGGGACCCCAAAATCGGCGGCGTTAAGAAGCTCGAAGCGAGTTTCGTAGCCAAGATTTTTAAGGCGCGCGACGATCAACTCACGATAATAGTCAAATTTCTTATCGAGCAATCCTCGAACATTTTCGATCATTACGGCTTTGGGCCGCACCTCATCGATGATGCGAAAAGCTGAAGGAAAAAGATTGCGCTCGTCCGCTTCGCCGAGTTTCTGGCCAGCCACGGAAAAAGGCGGGCAGGGTAGCCCAGCGGCGACAAGATCGACGCCCCTGAAGGGCTTAGCATCGAATGTTGCGATGTCTCCTTCGATGACGCGCCAGTCTGGACGGTTATACTTGAGCGTTCTGCAAGCGTCGCCATCGATTTCCACTAAGGCTGTGTGAGCAAACCCGGCTTGTTCAAGCCCTAAAGATTGGCCGCCGGCGCCCGCACACAGCTCCAAAGCCATTAGCTTCGCGGGTTTCGGCACATCTGGAGCAATCTTGTGGCCGCTAACTAAAGGCTTCTGAACCGCAGATTTATAAGTCGCCCAGCTCGGCTCATAATCGGCATTGGCCTCAGCGCCCCAGCACTCCCAGCCATCGCGGACGCCGCGGGCGAACAGCTCCGCGAACGGCCCCGCCGAGCATGCCTCGATCACAGCGTACTGCTCATCGGGTTTGCGGCTGTGCTCGCGTTTGCGCGTGGCGAGGTAATTCACTTGGCGGCGGCCGGGGGAAAGTGTGCGCGCATTCTTGCCGCGCACGCCGAACAGCAGCATCTCGGTGACGTTGCGGAAGTAGAAGCCGACGCCGCGCCCGTCCGGCCCGCCGTCTTTGCGGATTTTGTGCCAGACGATATTCGTCTTGTAGGCAAAGCCCCAGGCCTTCATCACACCCAGCGCCTCGGGGAGAAGCGCGTTCGGCGCCCACAAATAAAGATGGCTGGTCGCTTCCGCGATCTGAGATACCGGCAGCGCCATGATCTTCTCAAGCGTCAGCGTCCCATAGCGGTTCAACCGCCGGTGCTCCGGCGCGACCTTGCCCGTCTTGTTCTGAAACTGCCAAGGCGGATCGGCTAGGATCGCGCCGAAGCGCCGTCCCTGCATCGCCTGCAACAAATCCTCGCCTGCGTCTAGCATCGTTCTCGAATCAAGAATTCGCCCTGCCAAACCTTAGAGTTTCCATTTTGTTCTCGCAAGCGCGCGCGAATGTTATCCGCAACAAGCTTGGCGATTTCCGCGGCGGCGGCTATAGCTCTGCCGAAAGGCTTGGGAGGCGAGGGATGGCGCGGACGCCGCTTTTTCGGGCGATGACACGTGCATTAGCGGCGGCTGACTTCGGCGGCCGCGATGCGGCGCGGATGGCGATCACCCGTCGCGACATGCTGCGCGGCTCTGCGGCGGCGGCTTGCGCCATGGGCGCGTTCGCTTCCAAGGCCGCCGGCCCACAAACGGAACAAGGCGACCCCGAAACCGGGCAACCGCCCCCCCGCGTAGCTATCGTTGGCGGCGGGGCGGCGGGGCTGACAGTCGCGCATCGCCTGCAATCGCAAGGATTGCGGCCAACCGTTTTCGAGGCGGCCAGCCGTTGGGGCGGCCGCATGCTTACCGTGCCCGATTTCTATCATGGCATGTTCGCCGAGCTTGGCGGGGAGCTGGTGGATACGCGGCACGAGGATCTGAAGGCGCTCGCCGGAGAGCTGGGCCTTTCGCTCGAACCGCTTTACGGGCCTGAGGAACGCGGCCGCGACCTCTATTTCTTCGGCGGCAAGCTGCGAACCTCCGCCGATATGCTCGATGCGGCTAAGGGCACGGGCGCTTTCGTGCCAATCGCCAAGCAAATCGCGATCGACGAGCAAGCGATCCGCGACGACTCCGGCGATTTCACCGATCGCGCCCGAGCGCTCGACGCCATCAGCCTCGGCGATTACCTCAAGCAGTTTCGCGGCAAGGCGCAAGATTGGGCCATCGATCTGATCGCGGTCGCTTACACCATCGAGTTCGGCCTCGATCCGGTGGAGCAATCGAGCCTCAACCTCGTCGATTTCATCTCGGCGGATGTGACGAAGCCATTCGAGATTTTCGGCGAGAGCGACGAGGCGTTCCGGATCAAGGGCGGCTCGTCGCGCCTCATCGATGCGCTTGTGGCGGCCTGCCAAGCGACGTGCGATCTGCGGCTCGGCACGGAGCTTACCGCCATCGCCCGGCGCGATAAGGGCGTGGAGCTGACCGTCGGCGCGACGGGCGGCGCGACGGGCGAGCTGTTCGACATCGTAGTGCTCGCGCTCCCCTTCACCTGCCTTCGCGCGGTTAAAGGCATCGATACGCTTGGGCTCGACGCGCTGAAATTGCGCGCGATCCGGGAGCTCGGCTATGGCGGCAACGCCAAGCTTGTGTGCGGGACTGCTTCGCGCGCCTGGCGCACGCCGGGCGGCGGCCTGCCTCACCCATCCAACGGCGCTTTCTATACCAGCCTGCCGTTCCAGAATACATGGGAGTCGAGCCGCGTCCAGCCGGGCGATCAGGGGCTGCTCTCGAACTTCATGGCGGGCAATGCGCTGCCCGCCACTGAGGCTGCGGCGTTCGAGAACCTGCGCAGCGGGCTTACGGCGATCTCGCCGGCCATCGGCGCTTGCCTCGACAAGGACGCGGCCGCCTCCTTCTTCTGGGCGCAGCACCCCTGGAGCCTCGGCAGCTACGCCTGCGCGAAGGTGGGGCAATACACGACGCTGTTGCCCGTGGCGAAGGCGGCTGAATGCGGCGGCCGGCTGCATTTCGCAGGTGAGCACACCGAGCCCGACTTCCTCGGCTATATGAACGGCGCCGTCATGAGCGGCAATCGCGCCGCGCTGGAGATCCTGATGCAGGCCGCGCCTGAGACGGAACCGCGCTAGAACTCCAGCACCATGCCGTCATAAGCGGGCGTAACATCTGCTGGAAGCTGCGCCGCGAGCTGATCGTAGTCGAGATCGACATGCAGATGAGTGAGGATCGCGCGTTTCGGCTTGACCCGGCCAATCCAAGCGAGCGCTTTCGTCATCGTGAGATGGCTCGGGTGAGGCGTGTAGCGCAGCGTGTTCAAAATCCAGACATCGAGGTCTCGCAGGTGGGGCAGCGCGTCATCGGGCAGGTCGTTCAAGTCGCAGGAATAGGCGACGCCGCCCACGCGAAGCCCGAGCGAGTCGATGTCTCCGTGAATCTGCCGGAATGGCTGAAAAACCAAGTCGCCGCCGGGCCCGCTAATGGTGACGGGCGCGTGATTTTCAATCGTGTGACCCTGAACGATGGCGGGGTAGCTCGATCCGGGGGGCGTCTCGAAGCAATAATCGAAACGCCTGCGAAGGAGCGCGAGCGTTCGCGGATCGGCCCAAACGTCGATGCGGCGGCGCTGGGAATAGCAAAGCATTCTGAGATCGTCGATCCCATGGGTGTGGTCGGCATGGTCATGGGTGTAGAGCGCCGCATCGAGGCGGGTCACGCCCGCTTGCAAGAACTGCTCGCGAAGATCGGGCGAGGTGTCGATGACAACGACCGTGCGTCCTTCCGGGCCGATCCTTTCGACGAGCAGAGAGCTGCGCCTTCGCCGGTTCTTCGGATTATCCGGATTGCACGCGCCCCAATCGTTGCCGACGCGTGGAACGCCCGTCGAGGAGCCGCAGCCAAGGATCGTGATACGAAGGGTCATGCTAACTCCGCTTGAACAGTTCGCAAGCCGGGGTCTCGTCATCCTTGAACGGACCTTGGCCGTCATCCTGACTCTTGAAACAACGAGCCTGGCAATGTGCTAAGACCGGCCGCCAAATGTCTTGACCGTCCTCGACGCCGTTCCCCCGCAGGCGGGAACCCAGTAAGCGATGAGCTATGCCAGTGTTTTTAATGGTTTTTTCCTTCCCATATCTGAATGCCCGTAGTCGGAGGCATCACGCGGAGCGGGTAGCCGGTTGCATCCGGTGTTAAGGCCCCGGATGGAGAAAGCGCTTCCAAGGTGACTATCTTAGTCCGTGAAGCGCTTAAGCGGAGCTGCTATCATGCCGCGCCACTGACATGTCCGGCGCGGCCGCTCTCGTCTTTGCAAAAAGCGTGAAGAAATTCGCGGTGGTGATGTTTGCGATTTCGGTTTCGCTCACGCCCTTAACATCGGCCAGCACCTTTGCGACGTGCCGCACATAGGACGGTTCGTTTCTCTTGCCGCGATGCGGCGGCGGCGCGAGGAAGGGCGAGTCGGTCTCCACGAGGAGCCTGTCAAGAGGAAGCGACGCCGCGAGCGCCCGCAAATCGTCCGATTTTGGAAAGGTCAAAATCCCCGAGAACGAGACATAGAGACCGAGCTCGATGCCCGTCTCGGCCAGCTCCCGGCCGCCCGTATAGCAATGCAAAAGCGCCTTGAATGGCCCGCGCGCCATCTCATCGCGAAGAATGCGCGCTGTCTCGGCGTCGGCGTCGCGGGTGTGGATCACAAGCGGTAGGCCCGTCTCGCGCGCCGCGGCGATGTGGGTTCTGAAACCTGCCTCTTGATCCTCGCGGCTGCTCTTCTGATAGAAATAATCAAGCCCCGCCTCGCCGATCGCCACCACGCGCGGATGCCTCGCTTGCTCGATGATTTCGCTAGCCGTGATGTCACGTTCCTCGGTCGCGGAGTGAGGGTGCGTGCCGATGGAGCATGTGACCTCGGGGAAGCGTTCGGCGATGGCGAGCACCTCGGCGAATTTCCGCACCCGCGTGCAAATCGTGAGCATATGCCCGACGCCAGCGTTGTTTGCTCGCGAGATGACCGCGCCGGTTTCCGCTGCAAAAGCGGGGAAGTCCAGATGACAATGACTATCGACTAACATGTGTGCATCCCGAATTCATCGCAGTTGGCGGCCTTTAAGGCCCCCCTCACCCCAGCCCTCTCCCGCAAGGGGAGAGGGTGCGCTGTTGCAAGCGCAAGTTACTCCCTCTCCCCTGGCGGGAGAGGGCCGGGGTGAGGGGGCTTTGCCGCAATTCGAACCAATCACTCCGCAGGGGCCGGAACCTCGTCCTCGACATAGCGCGGGAACACCGGTTGTGGTGTGGCGATTTTTGTTCCGGCCTTCAAGGCCCCCTCGGGCGAAAGCGCCGCGAAAGTCCTCTCCTCGGGGCCGACGCCGAGCTGATCGAGAAACTTCGCCGCCGCCGCCGGAACATAGGGCTGGCTCAGGATCGCGACGCGCCTCACCACCTCCGCGGTGACGTAAAGGACGGTGCCCATGCGCGCCGGGTCTGTCTTCTTCAACGACCACGGCTCCTGAGCCGCGAAATAGCGGTTCGCATCCGCGACCACCTGCCAGACGGCCTCGATCGCCTTGTGGATCGCCTGCCGGTCGATCGCCTCGCGGCAAGCGGCGAGGAGGGCGGATGACGCTTCCAGAAGCGGCTCGTCCGCTTCGTTCAGCGCCGCGGGCTCCGGAATGAGACCACCGCAGTTTTTTGCGATCATGGACAGCGAACGCTGGGCGAGGTTGCCGAGGTCGTTCGCGAGGTCCGCGTTGATGCGGTTCACGATGGCTTCGTGGGTGAAACTGCCATCCTGTCCGAATGGCACTTCGCGCAGGAAGAAGTAGCGGATTTGGTCGGCGCCATAGGTTTCAATCATGTCGACCGGCGACACGACATTGCCGGTCGATTTCGACATCTTCTCACCCTTGTTATAGAGAAAGCCGTGGCTGAACACGCGCTCCGGCAAGGGGATTTTCGCGGACATCAGGAAGGCCGGCCAGTAAACCGCGTGAAACCGGGTAATGTCCTTGCCGATGACATGCACCTGCGCGGGCCAGCGCTCTTTCCAGATCTTCGAGCGCACCTTCGGAAAGCCCGCGGCCGTGATATAGTTCGTCAGCGCGTCGACCCACACATAGATGATGTGCCCCGGCGCGCCGGGCACGGGAATGCCCCAGTCCAGCGTGGTGCGGGAGATCGACAGATCCTGCAATCCGCGCTTCACGAAGCTCACCACCTCATTGCGCCGCTCGGGCGGCAGGATAAAGCCGGGATTGTCCTCGTAAAGCTTCAGCAGCTTCTTTTCATACTTCGAGAGGCGGAAGAAATAGGTTTGTTCTTCCGTCCACTCAACGGGAGTTCCCTGAGGGCCGAGCCGTATGCCATTCGCGCCAAGCACCGTTTCGTTCTCGGCGTAATAAGCCTCGTCGCGGACGGAATACCAGCCCTTATAACCCGCAAGATAGATGTCGCCCGCCTTCTCCATGCGGCGCCAGATTTCGCTGACCGATTCGAAATGGCGGGGTTCGCGCGTGCTGATAAAGTCGTCGTAGCTGACTTCAAGCGCCGACAGCATGTCCTTGAATTTCAGCGTATTTGCGTCCGCAAGCTCAATCGGCGTCACGCCAAGCTTTGCGGCCGTCTGCTTCATCTTGAGGCCATGCGCATCGACGCCGGTCACGAAGAACACAGGGTGCCCGTCGAGCCTTTTGAAGCGCGCAAGCGCATCGGTCGCCACCGCCTCATAGGCATGGCCGATATGCGGCTCGCCATTGGGATAGGAAATAGCCGTTGAGATTGTGAAATGCGGTTTGGCTTGGGTCTCGGTCATTTCGGATTTTGGGTGAACTCGTTTCAGGCGAAGAAAGCATGCGATTGCTTCCGTGCAATCCTTTCCATATCGGAAAAAGCCGCCATGAGAAAGGCTCCTTTATCGAGATTAAGCACTTCAATGTCCTGGCGGCGCTCGCGCAAGCTTTGCCAAAGCTGCGCCCAGGCGGCGGCGCCGGCCGTCCGCGACGGCTTATCGAGTGCGTCCTTTCTTGCCTTCTCCGCGACTTGCTCCTCGATCAGATCGCAAAGGCGCATGAAGGTTTCGGCGTTGCGCGCTCCGCTCGCGCCCTGGATCAGCTCATGGACAAGCGACGGATCGAGCTTCGGCAGACCTTCGAAGATCCGCTCGACCTTACCTGCAAGCGATAGAAGGCCGCCTGCCATAAGGTCCTGAGCGCGGCCGGGCGAACCTGCGGACAGGGCAAAAAGCTTGTGGATTTCTTCGCTCTCAGGCTCGGCGGAGCCTCCTGCAACGCAAGCCGCATAAACCGCGCTTTGAAAACTGGATAGATCGAGAGGGCGCAACGCAAGCTTGATGCATCGCGAGCGGATGGTCGGCATAACCGCCGCCGCGCCGTGGCTGATCAGAAAAAAAACCGTTCGCGGAGGGGGCTCCTCGATGGCCTTCAGGAGCGCGTTGGCCGAACTGGCCGTGAGATCGTCCGCAGGATCGACAATCATGGCGCGCCAGCCGCCTGGGCTTGTCAGGCCGAGGAATGCGCGAAGCTTCCGCACAGCCTCCACGCCAATGGACGCGGTGTTTTCAGCGCTGAGGACGAACAGCGAAGGATGTGCGCCCGCCCCGATCTGCCGGGCGGCAGGGTGGCTTGCCGGAATGGCGAGCGAGGACGCTTCGCCCGGCGCAGAGGCGCCCTGCTCTCTGCTCAGAAGGAACCGCGCCGCGCGATAGGCGAAAGTCGCTTTGCCAATTCCGCGCTCGCCTGTAAGCAGCCAGGCATGGTGAAGCGAGCCAGCCCCGAAAGCGCCCAGGAAAAGCTCCTCGGCCGCATCGTGTCCGAAGAGCTTCCCCGTCAGTCGCGGATGGAGCGGGTCCGGCCCAGCAGCTTCTGTGTCGCCGGAAGCGCCTGTCTCAGCGGTTTTGCGCTTTGCCATTCATATCCTTGCCGCAGCGTCGTTCCCACCCCCGCCGGCACGAGGGTCAACTCCAGTGGGGACCAGCAATCGCCGCGCCCTAAAGTAGCATCGCCGGCATTGTCTGGCCGCGCTTGATGACGCTTGAAACGGCTATCCAGAGAACAAGCTGCGATTTCAATCGCTTACTGGATGGCCGGGTCGAGCCTGGCCATGACAAAAGGGGCATTTGCTATTATTTCACGCACTCCTCCGCGGGAATGACGCTGCGGGTTCATCGAGGGGCTGAGCTAATTAAGGCAGGCCGTCGATAAGCGCCAGGCGCTTTCCGCGATGACTTTATAGCTTGAACCGCTCCCGGACGATGGACCAGACCTTATCTTCGACCCGCCGGGCTGTGTCCGATGCGTCAACGATCACGCAGCGTTGCGGCTCCGCTTTTGCGATCGCCAGGAATTCCTGCCGGAGGCTGCGATGGAAAGCCATATTCATGGTCTCGAACCGGTCAAGAACGTTTTCGGCGACGCCGTCTGAGCGGCCTTCGATTTTGCGCTGAGCGGCGCGCTTCAGCCCCTCCTCCGGCGGTAAATCGAAAATGATCGTGAGATCGGGCCGCGTCGCGCCAACGACTGCGCTGTCGATTGTGTCGATGATGGAGAGCGGCAAGCCGCCTGCCGCGCCTTGATAGGCGCGGGTCGAATCGCTGAAGCGGTCGCAAATCACCCACGCGCCGCGTTCGAGCGCCTGGCCTGATGGCGAGTTCCAGATGCGATTCCCGCGCGGCATAGAACAGGACCGCCTCTCCAAGGGCGCCGAATTTTTTGGCTTTCCCGGAAAGAAGCACTTCGCGGATGGCTTCCGCGCGCGGAGTCCCTCCCGGCTCGCGGGTTTGCAGGACGTTAATCCCGGCTCGCCTCAGGCGCTCGGAGAGAAGCGCGGCCTGAGTAGTTTTCCCGCCCCCTTCGCCGCCTTCGAGCGTGATGAACTTGCCTTGTTGAGTCACGAGCTGGGCTTCGAGATGGCGGGAGCCGCCGCCGCCGTTGGCTGTGGCGGCTTCTTGAGAATTTTCATCACCGCCTGCGATACGTAAGAATTCACGCCAAGCAGCACCAAATCGATCCCCTTTGAAACCATGCCGCCAGGCTCCATATCCGCCGCCGCATATAGAGGCGCGGCGTTGGATGCGCCGTTCGTCTCCGATGTGATCCGAACCTCGCCAACCTTGTCGCCTTCCTTGACCGGCGGCTTGAGCGGGCCGAGATAGACGATCTGAGCTTTGATGCGGTGGTCCTTCGCATTCACCGGGAGGAGAATCATAACGTCGGATTTCGGCTTAAGCGGCACGCTCCATTTCTGGCCGCCCCACACCCTCGCTTCGCCGACCGTCTCGTCCTTATCGAAGACCTTGAAGGCCTTGAAATTCACAAAGCCCCAGCTCAAGAATTTTTGCGTCTCTTCGCGCCGCTCATGTTCGGACGGGAAGCCATTCATCACAGCGACGAGCCGCCTGCCATCTTTCACCGCCGACGCTGTAATGCCGTAGCCTGCGCCTTCGGTGAAGCCGATCTTCAGGCCGTCGGCTGGAATGGGCGCGCTCAGAAGCGGGTTGAGGTTTTTGAAATTGTAGGTCCGGAATTTGAACTCTTTCTGCGAAAAATACTGGTAATAAGCCGGGTATTCCTGAATCACGTGGATGGAAAGCTTCGCCAGTTCGCGCGCCGTCATAAGGTTGGCTGGATTGGGCAGCCCCGTTGAGTTTCCGAATGTCGATTTCTCAAGGCCGAGGGCTCGCGCCTCCTCGGTCATCGCTTGAGCGAAGGCGTCCTCGGTTCCGGACAGGCCTTCGGCGACCGCGATGCAGCCGTCATTGGCGTTCTGGACGGCGATGCCCTGGATGAGATCGCTGACTTTCGCTGTCTGATTGAGCGGAATGAACATGGCTGAAGTCCGCGACGGCGCTCCGCCCGTCCTCCAAGCGTAGAGGCTGACCGGAAACTCGGTCTCGAGCGAAATCTCGCCAGCCTTGAGCTTCTTGAACAGAATCTCAAGCGTCATGATTTTGCTCATGCTCGCCGGCGCAAAGAGCTTGTCAGCGTTCTTTTCGAAAAGAATCGCCCCTGTGTCGACATCAATGAGTATCGCTTCGGACGCAGCGGTCTGGTAGCCAGCCGCAGGCTCCGCGCTTGCTGCCTGAGGGCATAGGAGAAGGAGTATAAAAAATACGGCAAAGCGCATTGGCGTCATCCAGGCTGACTTGCAAGCATATATATCAATTCGGCCCCCCGATTGCTAAAATTAAGGCCGTCGAGCCTTTAAATAATGTCACTGCGTTCCTTTGAAAGCGGCGGCATTTGTCAATTCAGGCCGCGCGCTCGTCGCCCATCCGCCGGTGCTAACCGTAGGAGCGCCCTCGAACCCGCCTTTCTTGACCACGAGGGACGGCCCCGCCGTTACCGCGGCCGCCAGGAAATTGGCCCTCGGCGAGGCCTGCGCATGGCTGTTAGTCACGAGATGCGTCGCCCATGGCTGCTTAGCGAGCATGTTGCGTTCCAAAGTGTCGTCGCCGCTGAGAGGCGCCGGCGCGAAATAGCGGACGCGAACCGCAGCGGTGCCGCGTCCATAAAAACCGAGAAGCTCGGCCGCCTTGTGCGACAGGTCGATGATACGGCCGTCATGATAGGGGCCGCGGTCATTAATCCGAACGATGACGGTGCGGTTGTTGGCGAGGTTCGTCACGCTCGCATAGGTCGGCATCGGCAAGGTGGGGTGGGCCGCAGATAAAGCATCCATATCGTAGATTTCGCCGTTCGCGGTGCGACGGCCATGGAAAAAATCTCCATACCAGGACGCAAGCCCAACCTCATCGTAGGATTGGTCGTTGACTGGAGTATACCACTTGCCGCCGGCGAGATAAGGATCCCCAAGCTTGTAGACGCCGCCGCCCTTGGGAACGGGGTCGCCAACCTTGATGACGCGGGGGCTCAAGGTTTGCGTTTCATCGACGGTGCTCGAACTCTTGGGCACGGAACAAGCACAAAGCGATGCGACTAGAGCTGTAACAATCATGATCCGTCTTGGGGAATCGTTGACGATACGCTGCAACTCACGCGCACTCTGCAGCACATTTAACCCCAAGGCGCGATTCGGGCGAATGCTGGGCGCCCCGGGCTTATGCAAGGGGCATGGCGGCGTTAAACCCAATCTTTTTGGCTCATGAGCCAGAACGTCACGCACGAACTTACCCTTCTCGCCCATGGTAAACGCCAACTCCAAATACAACTTTAAGCTGTGACTTGGTTTACCGGAGACCGGTTAAAGGTGCGTTGCGATCATCCCCTATCCCCTTCCTGCGAGGGGAGAAGGGACGGCATTGAAATCCCCGCGACTGCCTCTTGCAGGAGAGGGCCGGGGTGAGAGGGGAACTTCACTTCAAGTTCAGCGCCGCGCCCACGGGACGCGGATAAGCTTATGTGGTGCGTCAGCGGTCCGCTGTCCGGCTATTCCAACACGTGGCAGTTCGTCATCAACACGGGCGCCACGATCATTACTTTTCTGATCGTATTTCTTATTCAGAACACGCAAACCGGGAAACGCGCATCGTCCGCCTGAAACTTGACGAGCTGAATTCGCGGGGTAGAGGGCGCTCGAACCGGCTTCGTCTCCTTGGACAAGATGACAGACGAAGAGCCGAATGAAATCCAAAGCGAGTTTGAGCGCCTGAAAGAGAAGGTTGCGCCGCTGATCGCGGACGGCCTTGCAGCGGTTCGCGCCGAGCGCGAGAGCCGGCGTTTACGGAGCAAACAAGGCGCCGAGCGACTCCACGGTTAGCCTGGACGCTACCCATCTCGATCCGTGAGCTAAGCAGCCTCTCACGGCTTCGCCTCGTGCTAGGCTGCTGCGCCCGTCCTATCGTGCGCCGCTATCGGAAAAATTGCTTCGCACTCTTGCGGAATGGTTATTCCGCCGCTTCCAGAACAGGGCGCCGGCCGCCGGCCTCGTCCGCATCCGGCTTCTCCGCCGGCGCCTCTGAGTAGCCGGAAAGCCAGCTTTGCAGCTTGTCGAGGTAGATGTAGATCACCGGCGTCGTATAAAGCGTCAGCACCTGGCTTAACGCGAGGCCGCCGACCATGGCGTAGCCCAGCGGCTGACGCAGCTCCGATCCTGTCCCGGAACCCAGCATCAGCGGCAAGCCGCCGAGCAACGCCGCCATCGTCGTCATGAGGATGGGCCGGAACCGCAGCAGCGCAGCTTCCTTAATCAACTCCTCGGGCGAAAGCCCGCGCTCGCGCTCGGCGGCGATGGCGAAGTCCACCATCATGATGCCGTTCTTCTTCACAATTCCGATGAGAAGGATGATGCCGATGATGCCGATCACGGAAAGATCGAAGCCGAACAACTGCAGCATCAAGAGAGCGCCCACGCCTGCGGACGGCAGCGTGGAAAGGATCGTCAGCGGGTGTATAAAACTCTCATAGAGCATGCCGAGGACGAGATAGATCACGACAAGCGCCGCCACG
Source organism: uncultured Alphaproteobacteria bacterium (assembly GCA_963766815.1). Classification (GTDB taxonomy): domain Bacteria; phylum Pseudomonadota; class Alphaproteobacteria; order Rhizobiales; family Rhodomicrobiaceae; genus Rhodomicrobium. The sequence continues at coordinate 281,061 of CAVYBZ010000032.1, forward strand.
ATGAGGATCGGCGTCGACTTCAGCGAGCTTTGGAAGGCCTGCGCATTGCCCTGGAAGGTGCCAACGAGCGTGTTGGGCGCTCCAATCTCGGCCATCGCCTTGTTGATCGCCGTGACCGCTTCGCCAAGCGCGACGCCGGGTTGCAGATTGAAAAAGATCGTCGCCGCGGGGAACTGCGTTTGATGATTGATCGCAAGGAAGCCGATCTTCTTGGTGTCGAACTGCACAAGCGTCGACATCGGCAGCAATTGCCCCGTCACCGGGGAGCGGATGTAAATCCGGTTGAGGACATCGGATTGGCCCTGAAGCTCCGGCGGAATTTCAAGGATGACGTTATAGGTGGAAAGCTGAGTATAATATTGCACCACCTGCCTTTGCCCGAGCGCGTCGTTCAGCGTGTCGTCGATCAATTGCGGCGTAATGCCGTAGCGCGAGGCGCGGTCGCGGTCGATGTCTACGCTGAGCAGCGGCGCATTCACTAGGAGATCGGTGTTAACGTCGGCCAGGACGGGCAGCGTTTTCAGTTTCGCGATAGCCTTCGGCGTCCACTCATTCAACTCGCCCAGGCTCGCATCCTGTAGCGTAAATTGATAATCCCCGCGGGCGATCCGCGCCCCCACGGTAATGTCTTGCGCCGGTGAAAGGTTCGCCACCACGCCGGAGACTTGCGCAAGTTTAGGGCGAAGCCTGTTCCTGACGCCAAGCGCGTCGCTGATGCGCTCAGTATAAGGCTTCAGCGTGACGACGAGACGCCCCGAATTTAATGTGCTGCCGGGCGACGAGCCAAGGAAAGAGGCCACGGTACCGACATCCGGGTCTTTGGCGATAATGTCGGCGAGCGCTTGCTGGCGGCGGACCATTTCCTCATAGGATATGTCCTGGGGCGCGTCCGTCTGGGCAAAAAGAATGCCGGTGTCTTGGATCGGGAAAAACCCTTTCGGGATCGTGACGAAGAGGAAAACCGTCAGTCCCAAGGTCCCGAAGAAGATCATCAAGGTGACAAAGCGGTATTTGAGAGCGATGCTCAAAGTGCGGTCGTAGCCGGCAATAAGGGCGTCGAAAAAGCCGCCTATCTTGCGGTTGAGCCAGCCCGGCTTGTGCTTCTCGGGTCTAAGGAACCGGGAGCAAAGCATGGGCGTCAGCGTCAGCGAAACGATAACGGATACGGCAATCGTCACCGTGACCGTCAACGCGAATTCGCGCATAAGCCGTCCGATGATGCCGCCCATTAAGAGGAGCGGAATAAACACGGCCACAAGTGAAAGGCTGATCGAAAAGACTGTGAAGCCGATCTCGCCGGCTCCCTTCAGCGACGCCTTGAACGGCTCCTCGCCCTTTTCGACATAGCGGTAGATGTTCTCGACGACGACGATGGCGTCATCCACGACGAAGCCCACGGCGATAGTCAGCGCCATAAGCGAGAGATTGTCGAGGCTGAAATCCCACCACATACATGACCGCGAACGTGCCAAGCAGCGAGATTGGCACCACCGCGCTTGGAATGAGCGTGGCGCGAAGGTTCCGGAGGAAGATTAGGATCACCAGCACGACAAGCGCGATGGTGAGGCAGAGCGTGAACTCCACATCGAAGACGGAGGCCCGGATCGTTACTGTGCGGTCGCTGATCACGTCGACCTTGACGCCTGCCGGGATCACACTCGCAAGCTTCGGCATTGCCGCCTTGATGGAGTCGACGGTTTCGATCACGTTGGCGCCGGGCTGCTTGAAGATGATCAGCAAGACGCTCAGCTTGGACGTCGACCAAGCGCCAAGCAGACTGTTTTCCGGTCCGGCGACGGCGTGCCCGACATCCGAGACACGGATCGGAGCGCCCTGCTTATAGGCGAGGATGATGTTATCGTAATCCTCAGGCTTCATGATCTGGTCGTTGGCTGCGATCGTGAAGCTCTGCTTGGCGCCGTTCAGCGTTCCCTTCGCGGCATCGGAGGTGATGTTTCCAAGGACAGCCCGCACATCCTCGAGCGTCAGATTGCGCGTCGCAAGTTTTTCAGGATCGACCTGAACGCGGACGGAGGGTTTCTGCTGGCCGCCGATGATGATGAAAGCCACGCCATGGATCTGAGAGAGCTGTTGCGCGAGGATATTTTCGGCGTAATCGTCAACATCTGTGAGTGGCGCCGTATCCGAAGTTACCGCCAGGAGGATAATCGGCGGATCGGCGGGGTTGTACTTCCGGTAGCTTGGCGGCGAACTCAACGTGGCCAGCAGCCGCTTGCCCGGCAGCCGTGATCGCCGCCTGGACGTCCTGCGCCGCGGCGTCGATGTTTCTGTCCAGCTCGAACTGAATATTGACCTGCGTGTTGCCAAGCGTGCTCGTCGAAGTGAGCTGGGTCACGCCCGAGATCTGGCCGAACTGCTGTTCGAGAGGATTGGCCACCGACGAAGCCATGGTCTCTGCGCTGGCTCCTGGAAGCTGCGCGGAGACCTGGATGGTTGGGAAATCCACCTGCGGAAGCGGCGCCACCGGCAGATAGAAATAGGCCGCAAACCCAGCGAAGGTGAAGGCCGCCATCAGCAGCGTTGTCGCGATCGGCCGGTTGATGAAAGGCGCGGAAATGTTCATGTGCGGCCGGTCGCGTCGTTGGCCGCCACAGGTTGCGTATTGACCTCGATCCGGGCGTTAGGCTGCAACTTATAAAAATTCGAGGTGATGATGAGATCGCCCTCGCTCACGCCTTTTTCGGCGATGGTCAGGTTTTCATAGCTTGGCCCCATATCGATCTGAGCCATGACGGCGCGCTGATCGGGCTTCGCCACCCATACATAGAGGCCGTTCGGGCCTCTCTGCACAGCCGGGGAGGGGATCGTCACGGCTCCCTTCCTGACGCCAACCTCAACTTTTACCGGCGTGTATTGCCCCGGCCAAAGCGCCTCGTCCTTGTTATCGAAAATCGCCTTGAGGCGGATCGTCCCGCTCGCCTGGTCAACCTGGTTGTCGACAACTAGAAGCTTGCCTTTCGCAATCGTCTTTTTGCCTTCCTGATCCAAGGCCAAGACCGGGACCACGCCGGCCCGCTGAGCCTCGTGCACCGCGGGGAGATCGGCTTCAGGGAGCGTAAAAACCAGTGTAATGGGGTTCTGCTGGGTGAGCGTCGCGATGAAAGCCGTAAGGTCGTTCGCCTTGACGATGTTGCCGGGATCGGTCGCGCGCAAGCCCACGCGCCCAGGAAATGGCGCGCTAATCGTCGTATAGCTGAGATTTGTCTCCGCCGTGCGGATCGCCGCCCGGTCGGCCTCGATAAGAGCCTCGTCGACGCCAACTTTCGCCGTCATCTGATCGACAATCTGTTCCGACGCAAATTTCTGCTGCGAAAGCTGGCGGCTGCGCTCAAGGTCTTTCTTGTCGGTGATGAGTTGCGCCTGATCCTGATTAAGTTTCGCCTTCGCCTGGTCGAGCGCAGCTTGAAACAGGCGTGGATCGATGATCGCCAGGACATCGCCCTGCTTGACCTGCTGCCCCTCCGCGAATTTGACCTGATCGAGCGTGCCATCGACGCGGGAGCGTATCTGGACGGTGTTCAGCGCCTGCGCCGTCCCGATACCTGAAAGGAGGATCGGAACGTCCCGCCTTATCGCGGGTATCGTCGAGACCGGGATAACGGGAGCGGCCGTGGCTTTTTTTGCTGCCTGGGGCGGCGGCCGCATACCAGAAATAAGCGCCGGCCATCGCAAATGCCATTAAACCGATCAGAAGGAAGCGAAGCATCCAAAACCCCATAGCGCAGTCCCCGCGCGTCTCGCTGGCGGCAGCGCACTGAAATCTGCGTGACAACCGATCCCGGTCCTCGAAATCATGGCGCGGGCGCGCGAGTGCGAAAGCCTATGCAACCGCATCGATCCGGCCACAGATTTGGCGATAAGCGCGTGAACGTCAAGGTTTCGCCGCCAGACGCGCTGGAGTATGGAGCAGAACGGCTCGTGCGGGAAGCGCCGCGCCAGCCATTGAGACAATGTTTTACATATTTCACCAAGACCTGAACGAAGAGGGACGCGATCGAAATGCTAATGGCTGTGTTCGGCGACGCCATTTTTTGCGGCGCGCTTTTTTTCGAAACCTTAGCCGTACTTTCTTTTATACAGTCGGCCTATCCACTAGAGCTGCGCGAGGTATTTAGACCACTCCTCAGCTTCTACCATGAACAAACGTCGCCGCTTGCCGCGTTTGGCGCAAACTTTTTCTCGGGCATGCCCGTCTGGTTCGCGGATGCATCCATTATCGGCGCAGTCTTTTTCTTCCTGTTTTGCATAAGGCAAGCTCGCAGGGCGATGGCGCCCTACGATGACGACAGCGCGCCGCTCGCCGCCACCAGCCAGGTCACGTATCTCGAAGCGGCCATCGATCAGCTTCTCCCGCCCGTGGTGTGCGCGCTGGCCGCGGCGGCGCTGGCGCCTACGCTTCTGCCCTTCCTGACGCCGCCGATCGCTCTCTGGCTGCTTCTCAAGAGGCTATTGAGAAAGCCGGCTTGGTTCGAAGTGTCGCCCAGCTATTATGTCAACATCGTACTTTTGGCCGCCATAACAGCCGCGATCTTGTCTTTGCCTCGTTAGAGAAGAGTGTGAAGGCGGCTTCCGATCTCGCGCGGCGGCGGTCGCAGGGTCATGGCGCAATCGCGGCGCGTTTTGTTTTGCCTTCCGGCGACGGCGCATGTGTCTTGCGGGTGCGCACGACCCATTAGAGACTTGGGCGCCCGAAGGCTTGCCGCAACGGCATGTTGCTTTCGCCCGCTTTTGGGCGCTTTACGGGATAACACCATGTGCATCCGTCACGCCATGTTGGCCCGAGCCCCAGATTGAGTGAAATTCCCGCGCAGTTTAGCCCAGATCGATGGCTTCGGTTTGTCTTCTTCTGTGCTCTTGTTTTCACCGGAGATCGCTTTGAGCTGCACGATTAACGTGAGCGCTTGACCCTTGTTAGGCTCGTCGCCCAGCATGTCAAAGATGGCGAATGCCCTCATGGCCCAGCTCTCGGCATCACGAAGAAAACCTAAGTCACGAGAGAGCAGCCCGAGCTGGAAACAGGTCGCCGCTATCCCCGGCTTGCTGCCCAGCGCCTCTTCGATGGCCAAGGATTTCTTGTACCAGGTCCCGGCTTCTTGGAGATGGCTTCGTTCGCGCATCGCCGCGCCGGCCAGGCGATACGCTTGCGCCATCTCTGGCTGGTTGCCTAGCGCTTCTTCGGTGGTGACGAGCTTCCGATACCATTCCTCGGCCTTGCCGAACTGGCCCCGCTGTTGCGCCACTATACCGAGCTGGCGATAATTCTGTGACATGCTGGGCTGATTGCTCAGCGCCTCGCTGATGGAGAGAGCCTTGCAATACCATCCCTCCGCTTCACCGGGACGGCCGTGCCCCTGCGCTAGAAAGCCCAGCCTATGGTAGCCATCGGCCATCTTGCCGAGGGCTCCTTCGATCTCTATGAATTTCTGGTTCCATGTGTGGGCCTCGTCGTGACGGCCACCCTGCGCCGCCTCTTGGGAGAGCTGCTGGTAGGTAACGGCCATTTGCGGTTGATTGAGCAGAGTGTTGTGAATAGCCACGGACTTTTTGTACCAATTCTCCGCCTCGGCCGAGTCGCCGCGAAGCTGCGCCACCACACCCAGCTGGTGGTAGCTGAAGGCGCAATCCAGCGGATCGCCTGATGCTTCGGCGATTGCGAGGTATTTCTTGGCCCAGCCATCGGCCTCGTCCAGGCGGCCGCGTTCTTGTTCCACCAGGCAAAGCTTACAACAGGCGCAGGCGGAGCCCCGGCGCTGCATTCGGCTGTGGCACGTCACCTGGCGGCAGCCGATCCGGCGATATAAGCCTTCAGCCTTATCGAGGTCGCCTGCCTGGAATGCGTGATTGGCCTCGTTGGAAATCACGGAAAGCCAGAGATCGAATGCGGGCGTTCCGCTTTCAGGGGCTTGGCCGGGTGCGGGCTCAGTGGCCTTAATGACGCGCTCACTCCAGGCTTGCGCCTCTAATGAGAGCGCCGCGCTCTCCCAATATTCGTTCAACGCGTGCATCAGCGGTTGAGCCTCGGCGAACAGGCTGCGCTCAAGAGCGGCGGCGAGGAAGGTACGGAGGCTAGCCCTGTAAGCGGTGGTCCGGGCGAGCGCATCGAGGACTTCCCCCTCCTCGATTTGCCAGCGTAGATTACCGCCGACGCTTGCCGCGGCGCCGACGAGGCATCTGAGCGCCGCCTCCCGTTCGGCAGCCCAATCTCCGGTTGCTTCAGTTTGGGATTGCCACAAGGCGGTAAGATAAGGCGGCAGCGCGGGATGAAGCTGGTAAAGGCCGCTACCCAGGCTTTCCATGAGGCCGATGTCAGCGAGCTGACCGAGAAGCGCATCCCAGGCTTGCCCGCCGAAATCCTGGAAGCGCGCGGGGCCGTCCTTCATGGCGCCGAGCGTATTTGCCGAGACCACCCTTTCGAAGAGAGACAGGATGACGAGGCGGCCTTGATCCTTTTCTGACAGGCGCCGTAATGAGTATGAGATGCTCGCGCCAAGCAATTCGAGGTGTCCCCCTGCTGCGCTCAACTTGGCCGGCAGCGTCCTTTGCCCCTTTAGCCCGTCCAGCAGCGCCGCCGCGCTCATCTCGTTTAACTGCGGCAAAACGAGTTTCAGGCTCAGTGGGTGGCCGCCCAAATGATCGATCAGCGCCTTAAAGGAGACAGGATCAGCCGCACGCCTTGTTTTTGCTTGCGGATGGGGCGCCAATAGACAATCCGCATAGAGCTGCACATCGCGGCCGTTGAAGCCCGACACCTCGCAGCGCACAATTGTCTCCGGGCCGCCGAGCCAGTCTTCATTGGAGCGCGAGGCGATGAGCACCGCGGATCTGGTCTTGCGAAACTCGCTGAGGAGCCAAAGCAGCGCAGCTTTATTGGTCTCGTCCAAAGCCGGTGCGCCCTTGCCAGGGTCCGTCATGGAGGCGACGTTGCAGAAGTGGTCCCAGATCAAAAGGCAGCGATGCCGGCAGAGCAGCTGCAATAGAAGCTCCGCGCGCCGCTTTGCGGATCCAGCAGCAAAGTACGCCTGCGCTTCGCCGAACCGGGCCATTATCTCGTTCGCGATTGTATCGATCCCAAAGGGCGGCTGGCCAGGCTCAAAGCTGCGGTAGAACACAAACAAAGGACCCTCAAAGCCGCTCGATACTTGCAGCCAGTGCGCGAAGGCCTTGGCTAGCTCCGTTTTTCCGCCGCCGCCGACACCGTGGAGAAGGGCGATGCGGTGGGTGCGCATGGCGCTCTCAAGGGTGAGAAACTCTGCGTCGCGGCCGAAGAACATATTGTCGGCGGCGGCGAGATCGCCGCGCGCCGGCACATCGCCGGCCTTCGCCACGCCCATTCCCTTGGCGACCGTCCCTTCGGCGAGGGCGCGGCCCCGGCATCGTCTCCCGTTGCCGCAGCCGCAGCGCCGAGCGTGTGTAGTGCACGGGCACAATCCAATCTTGGACCGCCATGCTGTCTTTCGGGCCCGGCCGCGTATTCTCCAGACGCAGCGCCTTGCGCGCGATGCCAACCGCTTCTGATACGTTTTTGCCCGCGAGAAGCTGCTCATAGAACGCCGCCATGAAGGCGGCGGTAACGGCGCAATTAAGCAAGTAGCTCATCGTCACTACCGACGCCAGGCCGCTCCGCAGAAGCTGCGCCGCCACGGCCGCCTCGGGGCAAGCGGCATCGTCTGCGGTTTCAATTTCGCGGGATTGGCACGCGTTAAGGATCACAAGTGGCACATCGCCCGCAACGAGCGCCTCGGCAAACGCCAGGGCGGCGACAGGCTCCGCACTGCCAGCGTCGCGTTCGAAGACGGCATAGGCTTGCGATGGCTCTGCATTTAACTGGGAATCCGGGTTTAGTACGGCTTCCATTCGCCCTAACATGCAGTGTCCATCAAAATGAACGGCGTGGTAGGGGGTACCGGCGTCTTTTGCGTCCTTGAGCCGTTTTCTGAACGCATCGAAGCTCGGGGGCCGCAAAACATCCATGCGGACTGCGTTCTTCGCCGTTTGCAGGTGCTGGTATAAGGGCCTGGCCACGGTTTGAAGGGACATATCGCCTATGCATCGGGGCCGGGCGATCACCATGAGAACCCTGAAGCCGTCCGCCGTGGTGGCGAGCAGCTGGGGCGAGCCGCTTTCCAGAAGAGAACGGTCGAATATATCCGCGCGCGCGGCGATCGGATCGGTCGCGCCGGGCAATTTCGTGAGTTCCCACGGGAGTGATAGAAACTGCGGATCGTTGGAGCGGACTACGACATGGATCGGCCTACGGCTTTCAATCGCAAACCTCAGTCTGCGATAGGCTTCCGTGCTTTTCGGATCATGGCCAAAGATGGCATTGTAGAGGGCCACGCCCCAGGCGCCCGGATCTCCCAGCTCTCCGTTTCCGCCGCAGGCAGCATTTTCGCCTGAAGCAGGGTTAGTATGGTCCTCTAGGTGAAAGCGGAGTTCCTTGAAATTGGAGATAGTCAGCGGCGAAGCGAAGGGGTGGGGCGTTCCGAACGGGATAGCGCCGACGCCGCGAGAGCCCACCTTCCCGTGAACTTTTCCGTTTTCCTCGTGCACAATGACAGAATGCGGCATGGCGCTCTCGTTTTTTGGGGTTAGATAAAGGCTCCGCCAAACCGGCGATCCGCTAAAAGCTCCTCACACAGAGAGCTATCTTAGGTGAGGCAGATGAATATTCCTTTGCAGCAGCGTCAAAGATCTTTGGGATTTACCGCAGCTTCCGCCATAGCTGTTACAGCTAGGTCCATAGCGCCGCCGGCTGTTTTAGGGGGGCGTCAAACTGCGATGGCTGCTGAGACAGGTTTCCAGGCTCATGGCGAGGATGTGCTGGTCCCGTTTTGCGCTTGAGACTGCTGGTGTGCGTGTCCGCGGCGCAGAAGCCCGGAATCTAGCGAAAATTGCCCTTCAGAAGGAGAACCACTTCTTGCCGGCGGGATGCTCCGCTGCTGGCCTTCCCCGGCGGGAATGATGCGGCTCCCTCCCTTGGCCGGGCCGCGAGCGCCTGCTTAGCCGGTTGCACGGCGGCGCTTTGCCATCCTCAATAAATGCGCGCTTTCGGCTCGATATACTGGACGTCGTTCGTCAGCGTGCGCGTGTGAACGGGCCTGTAGTCGAGTTTCACGGTCTTTTTCTCTCCGTCGGCGTAGGAGAGCGTGTGCTTCATCCACTTCGCGTCGTCGCGGTTCGGGAAATCCTCGCGCGCATGGGCCCCACGGCTCTCCTGCCGTGCGAGCGCGCCCTCGACCGTGATGGCCGCCTGCACGATCATGTTATTGAACTCAAGCGTCTCGATGAGGTCGGTATTCCAGATCAATGAGCGGTCGGTGACGTGAATGTCGTCGATGCCGCCCCAAACTTCGTGAATGAGGTCGCGGCCCTCTGCCAGCACCTCCGCATTGCGGAACACGGCGCAGTTGCTCTGCATGATGCGCTGCATCCTCCCGCGCAGCTCCGCCGTAGGCGTGCCGCCCTTCGCAAAACGCATGCGATCGAGGCGGTCGATCGCCTCGTCGCCCGCGTTATCCGGCAGTTCGGGCTGCATTTGGCCCCGCTCGATGGTTTCGGCGCAGCGCAGCGCCGCCGCGCGACCGAAAACGACAAGGTCGATCAGCGAGTTGGAGCCGAGGCGGTTCGCGCCATGGACGCTTGCGCAAGAGGCCTCGCCGATGGCCATCAGTCCTGAAACGGTGGCGTCGCTATCGCCTGCGTGCGGGCTGATCGCCTCCCCGAAATAATTCGTGGGGATGCCGCCCATATTGTAATGCACGGTCGGCAGAACGGGGATGGGCTGACGCCGAAGATCGACGCCCGCGAAGATCTGCGCGCTCTCGGTGATGCCGGGCAGGCGCTCGGCCAGGATTTTGGGGTCCAGATGGTCGAGGTGCAAGAAGATGTGATCTTTCTTAGGCCCGACGCCGCGGCCCTCGCGGATTTCGATGGTCATCGCCCGCGAGACGACGTCACGGCTGGCCAGATCCTTGGCGTTGGGCGCGTACCGCTCCATGAAACGCTCGCCTTCGGAATTGGTGAGATAGCCGCCCTCGCCGCGCGCTCCTTCCGTAATCAAGACGCCGGCGCCATAAACGCCAGTGGGATGAAACTGAATGAACTCCATATCCTGGAGCGGCAGGCCGGCGCGGAGCACCATGGCGTTGCCGTCGCCGGTGCAGGTATGGGCGCTCGTGCAGGAGAAGTAGGTGCGGCCATAACCGCCGGTCGCGATAATCGTTTTTTTGGCGCGGATGCGGTGAATGCTGCCGTCATCGAGGCTCAGCGTCATGACGCCGCGGCAGATGCCGTCGTCCATGATGAGATCGAGCGCGAAGTGCTCGATAAAAAACTCGGCTGAATAGCGAAGCGACTGGCCATAGAGCGTGTGCAGCATGGCGTGCCCGGTGCGGTCCGCGGCGGCGCAGGTGCGCTGCGCGGGCGGCCCTTCGCCGTTAAATGTCGTCATGCCGCCGAAGGGGCGCTGGTAAATCTTGCCGTTCTCAGTCCGGCTGAAGGGCATGCCGTAATGTTCGAGCTCATACACGGCGGCAGGCGCGTTGCGGCACAAATATTCGATGGCGTCCTGATCGCCAAGCCAATCGGACCCCTTCACGGTGTCGTACATGTGCCAGCGCCAGTCGTCCTTGCCCATATTGCCCAGCGCCGCCGCTATGCCGCCCTGCGCGGCCACGGTGTGCGAGCGGGTCGGAAAAACCTTGGTGACGCAGGCGGTCTTGAGCCCGGCCTCGGCGCAGCCGAGCGTAGCGCGAAGACCGGCGCCGCCTGCTCCCACCACCACGACATCGAAGCTGTGATCCTTGACAGGATAGGCGCGGCCGTTGAGACCGGCTGACGCCGCGCCGTTCTTGCCGTTTGCCGCGCGGTTCGGGTTCATTGCATCCGCCATGGACTAAACTCCGAGAAAAAGCTTGATGAGCGCGAGAGCGCAGGCCACGGCCGTAATGATCGCGAGGAACGTATTCAAGAACATAAGGGGCACCTTCAGCCCACGCGGGGCATATTCCTCAATAATCACTTGCATGCCGAGCCGCATATGAACGGTTATCGATACGACGAGGAGAAGGCCGAGGACGGCATGGACCGGCTGGGAAAAAAACAGCCGGACGTCCATCCGCGAAGCGCCAACGAGCGAAAGTCCTGCGTAGACGAGAAACGCGGTGGCGAAAATGTTAGAAACGGCCGTCATCCGCTGCGTCCAGAAGTGATCGGTGCCTGGGCCGCCCATCGCGGAGCCGAGTCCGCGGACCTTTTTGAGCTCGGTTCTGTATGTCGCCGGCATTAGTGATTCCCCCACATAGACAGCCCTGCGACCCAGATCAGGCCGGTTAGCGTCACCGATCCCAGAAGCGTCGCCCAGGAAAGCACCCGAACGGTTCGCAAGGAGAAACCAAATCCCGTATCCCAGATGAAATGGCGGATGCCTCCTAGCATATGGTGAAGGAGCGACCATGTGAAACCCACGAGGATAAGGAGCCCAAGTGGCGACGCCATGAACGAGCTCACCGCGTTGAATTGCCAGTCTCCCATCGCGGCGGATATTAGCCAAGCCGTGAGCAGAAAGCTGCCCCAGTAGTTGGCCACGCCCGTGATCCGATGCATGATCGACAGGACCATGTTGACGTAGGGGCGGAAAATGGAGAGGTGCGGAGACATCGGCTTCGGGGCCATCGGCCGGGCTCCTGCGGTCTGCTTGGCTTCCGCCATCATGCAATCCTTCTTAACGCGGCATGCGTTTTTTCTTAACGCCTGAGTCTTGGCGCCACTGCCGAGTCTGCCGCACTGCAGCAAAAACCGCAACGGACACTGGTAGTTTGGGCTTGACCGCCCTCCCAAACCGCACAACTTGGCAAAAATCCTGGCGCCGCCAAGAGCCTAAACGAAGCTGCTTAACGGAGTCTAGGGGGTTGAGGGACGGAAAACCATTCTACCTGAGAGGAAGATCACCGGAATTTTAACGCCGCGGCCAATCAGGAAAGAGGTCTTTCGCAAGGCGATCAAGGGGTTATGCTGCAGTGCACAATCGTTGCGTATTCTACATACCAGCCATGGCGGCAACCGGCCACGCAAGACTAAAGTGGCATAAGCACCCAAAGATCGAGATCGAGCAGCACGCTCGCATCGTATTGATCGCCCGTCTTGAACGGGAACCCGGCGGCGGACTTATCCTTCAGGGCCACAAGCCTCAGCCTTAAAGCGCCCGCGTCCGGCCGGTCAAGCGGCGCCTTTTCCAGCACCTCGCTCCAGGTGTAAACCGTGTCGCCAGCGAAAGCGGGCGAGACGTGCCTGCCCCCGTTGATGGCCGCCACATGAAACCCGTTTTCGAGACCGTTGAAGCTCAGCGCGCGGGCAAGCGAGATGATGTGGCCGCCATAGATCAAACGGCGCCCGAAACGTCCCTGGCCCTGCTCATGCTGGTTGAAATGGACCTTGGCGGTGTTCTGATACAGGCGCGTTGCGAGTTGATGCTCGGCTTCCTCGATGGTCATGCCGTCGAGGTGATCGATCTTTTCGCCAACTTCGTAGCTGCCCCACCTGTGCCGGCTGCCGGAAAGGGCGTTATCGAAGTTTTCGAGATTGAGCGGAGGCAAGGCAGAGCCCAGCGCCGCCGGGGCGACGGATTGTTTCAGCTCGGGCACGTGCGCCTTAGGGGCAGGAGCCGCCTCATCGCGCTTCTTTACCATCACCCAGCGCACGAATTCGAGCACCGGAGCGCCAGTCTGATCCCGGCCCGTTGTTCGGACATAGACGACGCCGCTCTGCCTGTTCGAGTTCTCGCGAAGGCCGATGACCTCGGACGTGGAGGAGAGCGTGTCGCCGGTGTAGACGGGTTTCAGGAAGCGGCATTCGGCGTAGCCGAGGTTAGCCACGGCGTTTAACGAAACATCGGGCACTGTCTTGCCGAAGACCATGTGGAAGACGAGGAGATCGTCGATAGGGCTCTTCGGATAGCCGATGGCGCTGGCGAAGGCGTCCGACGATTGCACCGCAAAACGGGAGCCGTAAAGCGCTGTATAGAGCGACACATCGCCCGCCGTGACCGTCCGTGGCGTTGCGTGCTCGATCACCTGGCCAAGTTTGAAATCCTCGAAGAAATTGCCTTGCCGCGCTTTGCCCACGCCGTCCCCTTTGCCGTGCCGCTAAGATTGAGCATCTCCTATATCACCCTCCGGTGATAGGGGGAAAGAAGGCGATTTCGCGCGCGCCGCGCAGGGGGGAGTCATGGCTGGCATGCGTCTGATCCACGGCGGCGCGGATAATGTCCTCGCGCTCGAAGGCCGCCGCGTAACGTTCGCCGCGGCTCTTCAACCATTTCATGGCGTCCCGGACCGTCGCGACGGTCTCTGGAAGCGTCACTTGCTCTTCTCCCATCCCTATGCGCTCGCGCACCCAGGCGAAATATTTGACTGTCACTTCCATGATTGCCGCCATGCCCGCCAAAGGTAGTCTGCTCCGGTATATAGCGCCAAACCCGCAGCCGCCCATAGCAGGCCGATGCCCGCATCCAAGAGCGCTTGCGCGTTTCGACCCGGGACGCGCGACGCGAAGAGCAGGATCGCCGCGAAGAACTGCGCCGCGGCCTTCGCCTTGGCAAGCGGACTTACCGATGCCGGTAGACCTTGGGAGCGGGCATAATCGCGAAGGCCCGATATCAGCAGCTCGCGCCACAAAATAATCAAGACAGCTGAGGCGTTTACGCCGCTAAGCAGACCCTCGGCCAGCAGAAGCGCAAGCGCGGTCAGAATAAAGATCTTATCGGCGACCGGGTCGAGGACCGCTCCGAGTTCCGAAACTCTGCCAGTGGAGCGCGCAATTGCGCCGTCGAGCAGGTCCGTCAGCGCCGCCGCCAAAACGAGCCCGGCCGCTAGCAGGCGGGATTGCGCCGTCAGCACAGCCCATGCCAGCAGAGGCGCGGCAGCGATGCGGGACGCAGTCAGGAGATTTGGCGGCGAAAGGGCGGGTCGGTTCCGGTCCATGCCGTGCCATACCGGTTGCACATGACAAACGCAATTCAACGCCCGTTCGCTGCCGGGGAGCACGTTATGCTCCAACGCCGAAATTCCCCATGCCGATGGCGGTTATCTCACGGGGTACAAGCAGCATCTCCTCGATAGCCCGATTTATATGCGCGGTTATGCCGGTACGGAACTTTCGGTTGAACGCTCGGAGTCGATAAGCAGGCGGCTGTTGGCTTGATTGTCATAGCCGCCCCTGAGGCAATAGCGTGCGGTCTAAATCTGGCAGCAAATCGATGGCTTGAAAAAACGCCTCGATTTTCGCGAGATCGCGCAACGGCGTTCCTTCTCCGCATCGCGTTTGCTTGCAAACGCGATAATTCTGAGTTGCAAGCACGCCAAGGCGTGCTTGATGGGAGAAGGACAGGATGAGTGAAAGGGGCAAAAGTCCGGGCAATATCTTTCGCGAGCACACATTACGTCATGGCCGGGCTTGACCCGGTGGTGTCCGGTTTAAATCTTAAATTAAATCAATTGCCATCACATCATGCACGATTTTGGCGGCAATCCCGACCAGACTCCCTCTCCCTTTGGGAGAGGGTTGGGGTGAGGGGTAAAGTCCCTTGTAAATCAGCTCGTTACCCCTCATCCTGGTAACAGGCGCAAAAGCCCGGGCAGCCAGCAAACTACTCTCGTCATGGCCCGGCTTGATCACGCTTGAGGCTGCGATCCGGAGACCATGGTTTGATTTCAACAACTTACTGAATGGCCGGGTCAAGCCCGGCCATGAGGGGAGAGGGCGGCCGCCGGCTTTTTCACACGTTCCTTCGCGGGCAAGGCGCCAAGTGGGGCAAAACATTTGGCGGTTGGCGTTAGCCCCTTCGGCTACGAACGAAGCGGCCCTCTGGCGAAATCGCATGGGTCAGCTTTAGAGCTGCTGCGCCGCGGCCCTTTCGCGCTGCGCCTTCTGGTATTTCTTGATCAGCAGGTGACGCTTGAGCCGCGAAAGGTGATCGATAAACAGGATGCCTTCCAGATGATCGATCTCATGCTGGACCACGGTCGCCTGCAAATCGGCGAAATCCTGCTCCTGCTGCCGTCCTTCGATATCGACGTAGCGGACGCGCACCAGGGCCGGACGCTCCACCTCGGCATACATCTGCGGAATTGAGAGGCATCCTTCCTCGTGAAGGCGCGGCGTATCGCCTACGGACACGATTTCAGGATTGATGAGCATGAAGGGGTTTCTCGGCACGTCCTCGCCCTTGACCGTGTCCATCACGATCATGCGGCGCAACACACCGACCTGCACCGCCGCCAGCCCAATGCCAGGCGCGGCGTACATCGTTTCCAGCATATCGTTCAAAAAGCTGCGCACCTCTTCGCCGACGGTTTCCACCGGCGCGGAAATCTTGCGAAGCACGGGGTCTGGCAGCGTGATGACAGGCAATTTTGGCATGCGCAGCAGATAAGCGAGAGGCGTGGTCTGGTCAACGCTTTCCTCCGCGAAAATGCGTGCATTCCATTAAAACAATTCGGCGGTCTTGAGCGTAGCGGACTCCGTGAAGTCCTGCCCCGTTTGCGGAGGCTGCGCCAGGATTTCCTGCAGATAGGCCGCACGAGCAATTTTATAGTGTCGTACAGCTTTTCGGAGGCAAGTTCGCTCGGATGCTAGCGCCGAACAGGAAGCGAACTTGCCTTCGGCGGTGTTATGCATCCGAGGGTAACGCCTCCGCCCAAAGATCGTATTCGTCCGAGTCGACGATTGTGACGCGAACAAAATCGCCGGGTTTCAGCCCCTGGCCGTCCTCGATAAAAACCGATCCGTCGATATCGGGAGCGTCCCATGCGCTGCGCCCGGTCGCGCCGTCCTCGTCCACTTCGTCGATCAGCACATCGAGCGTCTTTCCAACCTGCGCGGCGAGCACGTCTGCGCTAATCTCCCGCTGCGCCTCCATGAAACGCTCGTGGCGCTCGGCTTTGACCTCCTCGGGCACATGCCCATCGAGGTTCCGGCTCGCGGCCCCTTCGACGTTCTCGTATTTGAAGCAGCCGACGCGCGTTAGCCGAACCTCGCGCAGCCAATCGAGGAGAAACGCGAAATCATCCTCCGTCTCGCCGGGAAAGCCGACGATGAAGGTGGACCTGAGGCCCAGATCGGGGCAAATCGCTCGCCAGCGCCCGATGCGCTCCAAGGTCTTTTCTTGGTTCGCGGGGCGGCGCATCGCCTTCAGCACAGCGGGCGAGGCATGCTGGAACGGAATATCGAGATAGGGCAGGATCTTGCCCTCCGCCATCAGCGGAATGAGCTCATCGACATGGGGATAGGGATAAACGTAGTGCAGACGCACCCAGGCGCCGAGGCTCGATAACGCCTCGCAAAGCTCTGTGAGCCGCGCCTTCACCGGGGCGCCGCGCCAATCGCTTTGCGCGTATTTCAGGTCGGCGCCATAGGCGCTCGTGTCCTGGCTGATGACAAGCAGCTCTTTCACGCCGCCTTCCACCAGCGCCTCAGCCTCCGCGAGTACATCGCCGGCCGGGCGGCTCGCCAGATCGCCGCGAAGGCCCGGGATTATGCAGAACGAGCAGCGGTTGTGGCAGCCTTCGGAGATTTTCAAATAGGCGTAATGCGGCGGCGTCAGGCGCAAGCCCGCGCGCGGGACAAGATCGAGGAAAGGCGCGTGCGGGGGCGGCGATGCGGCGTGGATCGCATCCATGACGGCGTCGTATTGATGCGGGCCTGTCACGGCCAGCACATCCGGAAAAGCGTCGCGGATGCGCTTATCTTCGACGCCGAAACAGCCGGTGACGATGACGCGGCCGTTCTCCGCCATGGCCTCGCCGATGGCGTCGAGGCTTTCGGCCTTGGCGCTGTCGAGAAACCCGCAGGTGTTCACCACCACGAGGTCCGCGCCGTCGTAGCTGGGCGAAATCGCGTAGCCCTCGGCGCGCAGCCGGGTGAGAATGCGCTCGGAATCGACAAGCGCCTTCGCGCAGCCAAGGCTGACGAACCCAACCTTCGGCGCGCCGGCGCGCTCTGGACCTGACTTTGGCATTCCGTTGCTATCTTCCCGGCAGATAAAAAAGCACTGTTTGGCCGCTACCTTATGGAGCGCATTATAAAGAGCATGCCCATCCTATCGGCACAGCAAGAAAATTCGCCGGCCATCTCGGAGTTGGGGCGAGAGGCAACATTTGGAATACCCTTCAGTGATAAAGCCCTCTTCGCACAAACGCTCCTAAAGCCCCAATAGCCCGGCGCTGCGGGATAATCCAGCAAGAGATTTTCTCCCAATTGAAGCGCAACAACGTCCACGTCGTCCCTTAAGGCGTTCTATGACCATCTTATCGCCGCCGCGAAACGGCCCAAAGCCGCTCTTGCCGCAGCAATGCGGAAGCTCGTTGTCATCGCTAACACACTCATAACTCATAACCGCTCTGGCAGTCCGAGCCGGGCGATCGATAATCCCGAGCGAGCATCGCTCATCCGGTGTTTCTGAGGCCCGCGGCGACGCCGTTTATCGAAATCAGGATCGCGCGCCTCGTCTTCTCCTCATGCTCGCCTCGCCGCCAGCGCCGGATCAGCTCGATCTGGAGATGGTTCAACGGCGCGATATAAGGAACGCGGCGGTTGATGGCGCGGGCGAGCGCTGGGCTATCGGCCAAGCGCTCCGCAGTCCCTGTAATCTCATTCAAGGCGTCCACGGTGGCGTTCCATTCAACGAGCAAGGCCCCCACCACTTTTTGAGCGAGGCCGTGATCGTGTACGAGCTCCTCGGCATATTTCCTGGCGAGCCTCATGTCCGCCTTGGCGAGCACCATGTCCATGTTCGAGAGGAGCGTGCGGAAAAAAGGCCATTCCTCCCTCATTCGCCTCAACAACGCCGTCCTTTCCCTTGGCGCATCTTTCGCGAACGCCCTGACGGCTGTTCCAAATCCATACCAGCCCGGCAAAGCGGCGCGCGCCTGACCCCAGGAAAAGCTCCAAGGAATCGCGCGCAGGTCCTCGATGCGGTGAGTCGCGCGCCGGGAAGCTGGACGGGAGCCGATGTGCAGCTCCGCGATCTCGGCGATTGGAGTCGCCGCAAAGAAATATTCGTTAAACTCCGGCATGTCGTAGACAAGGGCCCGGTAGGCTTTCATGCTCGCTTCGGAAAGCTGCGCCGCAGCCTGCAGAAACTCATCGGGAACGGGCCGCTCAGGCGCGAGCAGCGTCGCTTCGATCGCCGCCGCCGCCAGCGCTTCAAGGTTACGCCGCGCGATCTCCCCATGCGCGTATTTCGAGGCGATCACCTCGCCTTGCTCGGTCATGCGGATTTGCCCGTTCACGGTTCCCGCGGGCTGCGCGAGTATGGCCTGATAGCTCGGGCCGCCGCCGCGCCCGACCGTGCCGCCGCGTCCATGGAACAACCGCAGCTTGAGGCTGTGCTCCTCCTTGAACAGCTTCGCGAGCGCGACCGAGGCGCTATAAACCTCCCAATTGCTGGTGAAGAAGCCGCCATCCTTGTTGCTGTCCGAATAGCCAAGCATGATCTCCTGCACGCCGCCGCCCGCTTCGGCCAGTTCGGGAATGCCCGGCAAGGCATAATATGCCCGCATGATGTGAACGGCGCAGCGAAGATCGGCGATCGTCTCGAACAGCGGCACAACGATAAGCTCAGCCGCGGCGTTTTCGTCGCCCAGCACGCCTCGCATGAGCCCGCCCTCCTTTAGAAGGACAAGCGCTTCAAGGAGATCGCTGACCGTTTCGGTGTGGCTGGTGATGTATTGCCGGATCGCCCGCTTGCCGTAAAGCTTGCGAAGATCGCAGGCGGCGTCGAGGATCGATAGCTCGCTTGCAGTTTTTTTCGAATAGATGACGCCTGGCACGCGCAGCGGGCGCGGATCTTTCAGAACGCTAAGCAGTTCCTTCTGCTTTTGCTCCTCATCGAGATTGCGGTAATCGCCCACGATGCGGGCCGTCGCGAGCAGCTCCGTGATCACATCTTCATGCACATCGGAGTTCTGGCGGAGATCGACGGTCGCGAGATGGAACCCAAATACCTCGACCGCTCTGCGCAGCGGCCGCAACCGGGCGCCGATCAGCACCGCGCCCTTGTTCGCGGCAAGCGAGGTTTCGACGATGGCGAGATCGGCCTGCAATTCCTCCGCATTCGCATACGGCTCCGAGCGCGAGTCAGCGGATTTCGGCGCGGCTTTGCTTGTCAGCTTCCGCAGCGTCGCCGCCAGCCGGGCATAGACGCCGACGAGCGCGCGGCGATATGGTTCGTCCTCCCGGTGAGGATCGCTGACATCCGCTCTGTCGGCGAGCGCCTGCAGCTCCGGTGTAAACGCGACGAGCCGCGAAGACATCGGCAGCTCGACGCGCAGCTCATTGATCTCTGCCAAATAATGCCGCACCGCGACTTCGCACTGACGCCGCAAGGCCCGGTCGAGCGTATCGGCATTCACATTCGGATTGCCGTCGCGGTCGCCGCCGATCCAGGATCCCATCTGGAAGAAAGGCGGAACATGCGCTCCGCCTAGCCCTTCCTCAAGGCTGGCGTACAACTTCGGGATCTCGCTTAGAAAGCTCGTATGATAATACCGCAGCGCGTTCTCGATCTCGTCGGCGACCGTCAGATGCGAGGATCGCAAAAGCCGCGTTTGCCAAAGCTGAACTATCCTCGCCCGCAATAGCGATTCGTTCCTTTTGCGCTCAAGGGCGCTGCCCAAGTTTTCCCGGACAGCGAGTAGATGTTCGATAGCGCTTGTGGCGTCGAGGATGCTCCGGCGTTGAACCTCCGTGGGGTGCGCGGTGAGCACAGGCGACACAAGGCTTTGCGCCAACGCCTCGCATGTCTTCTCCGGGCCAATTCCAGCCGCGGCCAGGCGCTTGAACGTCAGATCGAGACTGCCTTCCTGCCCGTTTTCCGGATCTTTGTTTGGAAGCGCCGAGCTGCAACGGATGCGGTGCCGGTCCTCGGCGATGTTCGTCAGATGGGAGAAATAGCAGAACGCGCGGGCCACCTGGACGGATTCTTCCGGCTTCAGACGGCTGAGGAGCCGATCCAGCTCCCGCCCCGCCGCCGTGTCCGCCTCGTGCTCGAAAGCGGTGCTGAGCCGGCGGATGGTCTCTATCCTTTCGAAGGTTTCTTCGCCTTCCTGATCCCGGATCGTTTCACCGAGCAAGGAGCCCAGAAGACGGACATCCCCAATGAGGAGGTCCTCCATATGGGGCAGGTCGATGAAGCCGGGGCTAGGCGTATCAATCATGGCGCTCTCCCGCGGCAATCGCCGCATCCGCTGACAAAGGCAGGCCAGGCGAGAGAAGAACTGAAAAGCGCCCGGTCCCGCAACAAATATTTGTTAAGCCATCCCCGTCGAGCAAGCAGAACTTTTCAACCGCGCCAATCGCATATCGTGATCCCGCTGGCCAGAATTGCAAAGCTGATCCGCCAAGCAAACGCACGGCATATTGAGATCGACAGGGCGAATATGCAGCTATATACACGCGGATATATCGTGACGAATTAACGAGGAAAAGAATGAGCTTGAGATCGCGCCTCATTGCGTCTCTTTCTGCGGCGCTTCTATCTGCCGTGTTTCTCTTCGGCCATAGCGCCTTTGCCCAAGATCGCGACGCCAAGTCTCCTGTCATCGTGTTTGCCGCCGCCAGTCTGAAAAACGCGCTCGATAACCTCTCATCGACTTGGCAGCAAGAGTCGGGCCAAACGGTGAAAACCAGCTATGCCGCCAGCTCGACGCTCGCGAAACAGCTGGAGGAAGACGCCCCGGCGCAGATTTTCATATCCGCCGACCTCGATTGGATGAACTACGTGGCGGGTAAAGGGCTGATAAAGCCGGAGAGCCGGTCTAACCTTCTCGGTAACAAGCTTGTGCTGATCGCCCCGAAAGACAGCACGGCCGCCATCGATCTGAAGCCCGGCGCGGATCTCGCGAAGGTCCTCGGAGATGGGCGGCTCGCTATGGGGAATGTCGATTCCGTGCCCGCCGGGAAATATGGCAAGGCCGCTCTCGAAAAGCTTGGCGTCTGGAGCAGCGTGTCAAACAAGCTCGCGCAAGCCGAAAGCGTGCGCGCGGCGCTTCTTCTGGTGTCGCGGGGCGAGGCGCCGCTCGGCGTCGTCTACCAGACCGACGCCGCCTCCGATCCTAGCGTGAAGATCGTCGCTGTGTTTCCAGCCGATTCCCACCCGCCCATAATCTATCCCGTCGCGCTGACAAAGAAGGCGAACGCGGCGGCGGCGGTATTTCTCGATTATATGGAGTCGGCTAAAGCCAAGCCTTATTTCGAGGCGCAAGGATTCACCGTGCTGAATATCAAGACGGAGAAATGATCCTGAGCGATTGGTGGACGCTCAGCCCGGACGAATGGACCGCCGTCCGGCTGAGCCTTCTGGTTGCGAGCGTCGCCATGGTCACGAGCCTGCCGTTGGGCATGGCGCTCGCCTTGGCGCTTGCGCGGCGCGACTTCTGGGGGAAGTCGCTGTTGAATGGGATCGTGCATCTGCCGCTGGTGTTGCCGCCGGTCGTCACCGGCTATCTGCTCCTCATCACCTTTGGCAGGAAAGGCCCAGTGGGCGCCTTTCTCGACCAGCATTTCGGCCTTGTCTTTTCATTCCGCTGGACGGGCGCTGCTCTGGCATGCGCGGTGATGGGGTTCCCGCTCATGGTGCGCGCCATCCGGCTTTCAGCCGAAGCGGTCGACACGCGGCTTGAGGCCGCCGCTGGAACGCTCGGCGCGAGCCCGGTCTGGGTGTTCCTGACCGTCACGCTGCCGCTGATCGTGCCGGGCGTCATCGCGGGCATGATCCTCTCTTTCGCGCGCTCCATGGGCGAGTTCGGCGCCACCATCACCTTCGTCTCGAATATCCCGGGCGAGACCCAGACGCTGCCTTCCGCGATTTACACGCTGACGCAGGTGCCGGGCGGCGACGCCGGTGCGCTTCGGCTCACCGCGATCTCGCTCGTCATCTCGATGTCCGCGCTGCTTGCGTCCGAGTTCCTCGCCAGCCGCGCGGGCCGGGGCTTGCATCTTCAACCATGATTGAGGTCAGCGCCATCCAGCGGCTCGGCGATTTCACGCTCGACGCCGAGTTCGCCGCAGACGGCCGGTTCATCGCGCTGTTCGGGCCTTCCGGCTCCGGCAAGACCTCGCTCATCAACGTCATCGCCGGATTGCTCCGGCCTAAGCGCGGGCGCGTCGTCATCGATGGCGCCACGCTGCTCGATACCGAGCGCGGCGTGTTCCTTCCGCCATACCGGCGGCATCTCGGCACGGTGTTCCAGGAAGGCCGCCTGTTCCCGCATCTGAGCGTCCGGCAGAATTTGCTTTACGGCGCGTGGTTCGCCCGCGCGACGGGGCGCGACGCGGATCTCGCCCGCGTCGCGGATCTGCTCGGCATCGAAGGCCTGCTCGGCCGCTATCCCAACCGACTCTCCGGCGGCGAAAAACAGCGCGTCGCCATAGGCCGCGCGCTTCTCGCGGCGCCGAAACTGCTGCTGATGGACGAGCCGCTCGCCGCGCTCGACGACGCGCGCAAACAGGAGATCATGCCCTATCTCGAACGGCTCCGCGACGAAGCCCGCATGCCTATCGTCTATGTCAGCCATTCCGTCGCCGAGGTCGCGCGCCTCTCCGATACGCTGGTGGTTCTGTCGGGCGGCAAGGTGCGCGCCGCCGGTCCCACGATCGAGCTGATGCAGCGCCTCGATCTCTTTCCCGCTTCGGGCGCCGGCGAGACGGGCGCGCTTATCGAAGCTGTCGTTGAAAGCCACGACGACGCCTATGGCCTCACCACGCTGGCTTCGCGCGCCGGCCAATGGAAAGTTCCGCGCCTCGATATCGCGCCGGGAAAGCGCGTGCGCATGCACATCAAGGCGCGCGATGTCATGATTGCGCTGCGGCGCCCGGAGGACATGAGCGCGCTGAACGTGATCCCCGCCGTGGTGGAGGAGATTGGCCCGCTGGATGGCCCCGGCATCGAGATCAAGCTCGATTGCGGCGGCGACGCGCTCGTCGCCCGGCTCACGCGCTATTCGGTGGAGCGGCTCGCCTTGCGCGCCGGCACGCCCGTGTTCGCGGTGGTGAAGTCGGTCTCCTTCGATCGCGGGAGCCTCGGCGCGGCGTGGCGCGACATCCGCGCGGCGGATGCGGGGACGGAGACGCAGTAGCGGCGCCCTGCTGTCCGAGCAGGCTTTCGCGGCTTCGCGAGTGATTGGCGGCGTCTCTGCGCATTATCCCGCAAGGTGGCCCAAGCCTCATTCATTTGCCTTGGGTCGGGAGCAGATATCATGCGCAAGAATATCGATGCCCCGCCTCACCGATGTGCTTGCCCGCATCGCCGGAATGCCGCAAAGCCGCCTCCATGACCTGCTGCCCTGGGAATGGAAGCAACCGGCGCTGCAAAAGGCGGCGTGAGCGCGACACGTTTAGACCGCGGTCCCCACCGTAGGATTACACTTCAAGAAACCGGAAACTCCTATTAGCAAGCGTCGCTCACTTGAGGGGAGCGTCCCCATCGGGGATGTGATAGTTAAGTCCAAGGCGCACGCTGTGATAGGTGTGATCTATGGTGGTAGAAGCCAGTGCCGAATTTCCCCCATCGACCGTATCGTAGACCGATGTGCGTAAGACCGACCTCCCCAGATCGATATATTGATACTCTCCTTTGAGGGACCAAGCGGGAAAAATCGCGTATTCGAGACCGCCGCCCAAGACATAACCAGTGCTGACCGCATCCTTACGGGCAGAGGATTGGCTGATTGTGCCGTTCCCCGTCCCCCAGTCTAAGTTCTCCGAGGTGTCATCCATGGTGAGCGACAAGCGATCCTTGGTGCCGCCGAAAGCGAAGCCACCCGTAAAGTAAATCAAAGCACGATCATAGGTATAGCCAAGGCGGCCACGAAGCGTTCCAAGCCAATTGAGGGTGCTTGAGTGGTGTGCCGTAGCGATCACGTCCCAGAGATCGTCGCTGGCCAAAGTGGTGCTGGCTCCGTTAACGCCAGCGCGTTGAAGATCGGCTTCAACGCCATATACAATGCGGTCACGCTGAAGATTATAACCAACTTGACCGCCTGCGAACCCGCCCGTTCTGTCGAAATTCCAAGTCGGTGCAGCCCAGGCGGTGCTTACGTCCAGTGGATCGAGTAATCCACCGGAATCGTGTGCAGCGCCGGAAATTGTCGAGCTAGCAGCGCTCCAGCCATACCCGCCGTTCGCACCGGCATAGAAGCCGGTCCATGAGGCCGCAGGAATGCTTCCACTATGCCCTAGGCTATCCGTGGTGAACTTTGCCCCCAAACGGCCACCAATGGTCGCTTGATCTGCGGATTTCTCCCCGTAAAGAGCGCCTGTGAGTGTCACGTTCGAAAAAGCGTAGTCGAATCCAGCTTCGCCGAACCCTAACGTACCGCTTTGCCCAAAATGATACGTGTTAACGATTCCGGCCCCCCAGTTTAAATCTTCTTGATCTGAGTAGGCGAACTGTTGTTTGACGCCAACCCTAACATATGGGCGCAATGTCTCTCCTCCGGAACGTACCCACTCCTCGAACAGCATTGCGGAAAGGGACCCGGTCCATTCTTGCGTGCTTGGCCGCAAGATTTGTTCCGCTGGATCAGCGAAGGCGTCACCGTGTGCATTGGAGTAGAGAAGACCGGCCCTTATATCTAGCTTAAGCGGTTCGCTCATTCCTTCTAGATTGAAAACGTGCCCTGCCACCGTGCTATTTACAAAGCCGTGA
Organism: uncultured Alphaproteobacteria bacterium; assembly: GCA_963766815.1. Taxonomy (GTDB): domain Bacteria; phylum Pseudomonadota; class Alphaproteobacteria; order Rhizobiales; family Rhodomicrobiaceae; genus Rhodomicrobium. The sequence goes on from CAVYBZ010000032.1 coordinate 305,785, forward strand.
GTGTTGTAATGAGAAGTTCCAGGAGTATCTACCCCGCCTTTTTCGTCTGTCCTGCCTTCAAAAATTGTCACTGTGTTCAATGCATAATTACTGCCTGAGCTATATAAAGCGTAGCCACCCGCTAAGTATGAGTGATTAAACGTTCTTGTTCCTGGCACAATATCGTATGCGCCGGGTCCTGATGATCTCTTATAGCTACTATTAAGTTCATCGACTCCCAGGAACGTACCAAATTGCACCGTTCCGCCAAGAACGTTGTATGGCACCTTGAAATATGCTGAGCCAATGAGTGATTCTTCCTTAGTGAAGGATTTATAGGTCGGCCCGTCTTGAGGACTGGGATAACTATCATGCCATGTTTCACGGAGCCGCGCGGTAGGAAATTCGAATCCAAACACTGGGGAGTTGCCATCCGGGCCCGGCGAGATGAGCCGGTAAAGAAGTTGATCCTGAAAGTCTGTAACAGCGCCGGTTTGGCTCGCCCCCTGCGCGCCAGTTGCGGCGCCGGTAAGCGCTGACTGCTGAGCGAGGGCCGCCCCGAGTGTTCCGATTACTATCGCTGTACCGACAACGGCAGCTCTCGCTAAGATGCACAACTTTGGATGGTATGCAATGGCAACAGTACGCATAACTTATCTCACCAAAAGAACGAATAAATATGTAATCTATAAAACAGAGTTGCTCAGTTCTCAACTCAAAGCTAGTCGCGGATTGCGAAGTGGGCTCAAGCGTGGCAAATGAGCACCAGCGCGGGCGGCCTTTACGTTTGCGCAAAGCGGTTCAGGCTGTACGGATACAAAAAACTTACGGAGCCTGAATTCTGGTTTTTACCTATTATGGCATTGAACGAAAGCGGACGCGTGGGGGTGCGGCAATGTGTAAACAAATACTTATACGATTAGTTGTGTGTGGGGCTATCCCCTTCCTTGCAGGCGTTTTGGGGCTCGCAGCGGGGCCGACACGCGCTGGGGAGCGCGTTGCACTCATCATAGGCAATAGCAAATATCCTGGAAGACTTGCTCTCACGAATCCGGCCAACGACGCAAAGGCTTTTGCTGAAGCACTACGGAAAATTTCACCAAAATTCAAAATAATCGACAAATACGATATTAAGTCTGAAGAAGTCCAACCGTTGTTGGATGTGTTTGAAAAGGAAACCAATAAAGCAGAAATTGGCCTGTTTTATTACGCCGGTCACGCCCTGCAGGCCAATGATGAGAACTATCTACTGACCGTGGATATGCCTGAGACCCCTTCGGTCGTAGGAGAGCTTGGGGCGATCCAATTGAACGGTGTGCTCGCGCGCATGAAAAGTGTGACACGCGCAAAATTGGTTTTCCTTGACGCTTGCCGGAATAACCCTTTCAAAGACCAAGCAACCGACCTAACCTTTAAGAACAAAACCCGCCAAGCTGGCGAGCTTATTCGGGCGCTGAGAAGCGGGCTGGCGAGCCCCGCTGCAAGCAATTTGGGAACGGGGGACATCTTTATCGCATACGCGACAGCTCCAGGGTCCACTGCTCAGGATGGCGAAGGTAAAAACAGTCCCTTCACGACAGCGCTCGCGCAATATATCCCTAAGCAAGGGCAGGAAATCAAAAATATGCAGATCCAGGTTACTAAGGCAGTGAAGCAGATAACTCACGATGCGCAGGTTCCCTGGTTCAGCGTAACTCTCACCAGCGATCTTTACCTCTGGCCGCCAGCGCCGGTCAGCCGTCTCGATCAAAACAGAAAACAGCGTAACACTGCACCTTCCTCAAATGTCAGGCCGGTTCCGCCTGGGGTTGGCGGGGGCGCGGGCGCTGGTGGTTTGTAGCAGCGCTAAGATGCCACCGTTACCCGAGGAACAGACTACCCGCTGAAAAAGGCAATTGTCGGCAAACGGCCTGTTTAGTATGTTCACGCGCTGCTGCCATGTGACCAGCGAGCGAAAGCGTCGAAGCTGTTACGGAAAGCCGCGCCAGGTGCCCGGCCTTCGCCTCGCGCAAACCGCGACGTACCGGCCGCCGTTTCTCCCGATTCCAGCGTGGTAAGCCCATGACGCAGCTCGTTCGCCGGAACGTCGCGGAGCTGGGCGGATCGCCTGTCACCGCAGGCTCTGAACTTACGTCCGGGAGATCCGGCCGTAGATAGATCCGTACCAGCACGCCCCTCTGCGTTCACAGCCCCCATCGCAAAGCCAACTGACGAGGCGAGTTCTTCATCGCCTGCTTTGCGGGCGCATTGATGGTGGAACTTTTGCAGATCGCCCTTCTTTTACGTCGGTGAAATCAACGAAAACTGGGGCGACGATGAAGACGACGCGTCGTGAAGTCATGACAGTAACGACATTAGGCGCTGCAGCGGCGATGACGATGCCAGCGGCGGCGCAAACATCTGAGCGGCCACCCGTCGCTAAGCAAAATCCAGCCGAAAAATATCCGAAACCTCCATTTCCCGCTCAGTCCCAGCCATGGCCGGGCCTCGCAAGTCAAATGACGCCGAAGCCGGATCACGGCGAAACGAGCTATGCCGGATCGGGCCGGTTGAGCGGCCGCAAAGCGCTCATTACAGGCGGCGATTCGGGCATGGGCCGCGCGGCTGCGATTGCGTTCGCGCGCGAGGGGGCCGATGTCGCCATCAACTATTTGCCTTCAGAAGAACCGGATGCGCGCGAAGTTGTGGAACTCATCCGCAATGCAGGGAGGCGCGCAGCTCCGCTTCCTGGAGATTTGCGCGATCCCGAGTTTTGCCGCCGCTTGGTCAGCGACGCGGTTAGTCAACTTGGCGGGCTCGATATTCTTGTGAGCAATGCGGGGCGGCAGCAGTCCCGCGCCTCAATCGAAGAGGTCTCCGACGAAGACTTCGACGCGACGATGAAAACCAACATCTATGCTCCGTTCTACATCATCAAGGCGGCTTTCCCGCATCTGCAACCGGGTTCCGTCATCATCGCGACAACGTCGGAGCAGGCCTACGATCCCTCGCCCGATCTCTACGACTATGCCCAGACCAAGGCCGCGACGATGAACTTCGTGAAGTCGCTGGCAAAGCAGTTCGGCCCCAAGGGCATCCGCGTGAACGGCGTAGCGCCTGGACCGATCTGGACGCCGCTTCAGATTTCCGGCGGCGCGTCGGAGGGGAAGGTTGTGACATTTGGGGCGACGGCTCCTCTAGGGCGCCCGGGGCAGCCCGTGGAACTGGCTGGCATTTTCGTAAGATTGGCGGAAGATGACTTAAGCTATACTACGGGAAACATCTATGGCGCCGGCGGCGGCCAAGGCAATCCATAGTCATAAGGGATCGAGATGTTCAGAATCATATCCCCGGTAGCGATTGCGCTTGCGGCGGTTTTGGGCGCTACACGGGGAGCTGTGGCCCAGCCGCCGAAACCGCCATCCCCTAAAGACTTTGTCATGGCCGCGTCGCAGACCGATCACTATGAGATCGAGGCGGCCAGGGTGGCCGAGGTGGAAAGCCAAGATCCCCGTGTACGGGAATTCGCACAAGAAATGATTCGCGATCACACCCACGCAAACGATGCCTTGCGCCAAGCGGCCAAAACCTCTGGATTGCCCGCCCCTGAGCCCGGCATGAGCAGCGATCAGGCCATGTTTCTGAGCACTCTCCAAAGCCTTAGGGGAGCTGAATTCGACAAGGCATATGTCCGGCAGCAAGTGCTCGCACACACGCAAGCTGTCGCGGTTAGCGAGACCTTCGCGGCGAAAGGATCGGATGAGAACCTGCGAAATGCTGCGTCATCCGGTCTTCCTACGATCCGGCGTCACTTGAAGTTGGCCCAGGAACTACAAGCCGATATTGACAGGGGCGGAAATCGGCATGTGACAGGAAGGGATGCCGCCAATCGACCGGTACGGCGTTGACGGTTGCAAGTGCATTGGCCGGCGGTGCATGCTTGTGTCTTTGCGGCGTTAACCGCGGATCCGGGTCTCGATCCGGCGGCGCGATTGAGGCTGACTTTTTCCGGCATCAGATGTCAGAGACGCCGGCGAAAGCCGCGCTTAAAACTGCCCGTGCCGGCCCTCGCCGGCGGCAAACCGCGACGCGCCCGCCACCGTTTCTCCGGACTCCAGCGTGGTTAGCCCATGGCGCAGCTCGTTCGCCAGAGCGTCGCGGAACGGCAAATCCCATTGCTCATAGGCGGATCGCCTGTCGCTTTTCACGCATCGGGGCGGAAAGGCCGCGATCTCCGTGGCTAGCAGGGTGAACTTGCTGCATGCTGGGAGCACAAGCGCATTGTGCAGAACGTCGCGGCTGAGATGATGAACGATTTTCGGCGTAGGGGTTCCTCTTGCCGGCCCTATAACGAGACATTCTGGCTGAAACAGAATTTACTGGACCTGCAAGTTCTCCCCGATGTCATGGTCCGGTGCGGTCCGCTGGAGCCGGGCGCGGCGCATTTATCCGATCCCGTTCTTATCGTCGAGGTGCTGTCTCCCGGCACAGAAGCGCGCGACCGCCGCGAGAAGTGGGCGCCGTATCAAAAGCTCGACAGTGTGAAGCATTATGTGCTTGTGGCGCGGGACAAGGCTCATGCCGAAATCTTCAGCCGCGGCGAGGCGGAAAGGAGCAGCTTTCAGGTGCTGGAAGGGCTGGGAGCGGTTCTTAAGCTTCCAGCCATCGGCTTCGAGATGAGCCTCGCCGACGTCTACCGCGATGTGCTGGCGGAATAGCCGCCGCCAAGCAGACTTCATGAGCTACGCCCGCAGATCGCCAGCGCTTGGCGAGCTTGCCACTCCGGAGCGTCCGCAAGCGGATGCGGGGCTGATCCATTCGCGGCAGGTTCATCGGCGAAATCTATCGAGAAGCATAATCCTGTCAAATGCCCGCTTAACCGCTGAACATGGTTAAAATCATCTCGGTTAACGGCGGCGCGCGGCAATTATTTCCTGCCCGATTTTGCGTTCAAAATGCGCTTAACCCGCGAAAAACGGACTCGGAAAACTCCGTTAAATATAGATAAGTGCGCGCGTTAACCATAAAACCTAGCCTGTGGTTGCGCCGCTCGTAGCTGCAACTTGCTTCAAAGATGACGCCCCATCGGCTAAGTCTTTGAAAAACCTAAGGTTACGTTTTGCTAAGGCGCCTTCGGCTATGATGCTTGCATCGATGGAGAAGCCGGCGATTTTTGAAAACGGAATGCAAATGCAAAATATCGCGGTTAACACAAGGTTAAGGGACGCGACAACCGCGAGCCGGGCTCGCATTGTTCGCGTCACCCGGCAGGCGTGGGGAAGTGAACGGCCGGATTTGGTATGAGGGTGTTCCGTTGGCCGAACCGATGCATCCCCGTTTAGCCGGCGGCGGAGTAGCGGCTGCGGACCCTCTCCGCGGCGCTGCCGACGATCGCTTCAACGGCGAAAGCCGAATCGGACTCCTGAATTGTTCTGTGAAGGTTCCTTGCGCCCGGCAGCCGCTGCGCTTTGACCACCTCTCCGAGCTGTGCGCGGTCGAGCTTGCCAAGGAACGCCCGCGCCTCCTGCTCACGGCCGCTGAGGAGAGCGGCCTCGATCTGGCATTCGAGCGGATCGAAGGTAATGTTGTGCAGCATCGTGTGCCCTTCGCAGATTTCCTTCGGCCTCGCAGCGGCGCCAGACGGCTTTCGGGCGCCCCTTGCGCCATGCGCCTCGTTCGCGCTTGCGAGCGAGGCCTCAACCTTGCGGGCGAATGACGGATTGGCATGGGCTTCGCCGGCGATCACATCGAAAAGCGCACGCAATCGCGCCAGGACCCTGTCGCCAGCCTCTGTCATGCCGCGGCCTCACGTTCGTAGCGCATGATGATGGAATCGACGGCTTCTTTGCACAACGCGCGGACCACTCCTGCGCCGGACCCGTATTTCTCGTCGATGGAGAGCGGCTCGCCGCGATATTCGAAGGCTTCGGCGATGCCGTCATCCTCCGGGATGGCGGTGCGCATCACCGGATGGCCCGCCGCGATGTTCCCATAGTTCAACCGCTGGAACGCGCCGTCTCGCCAGAAATTCACGAGCCCGATATAGCGGCGTTTCTCCTTGGGGATGACAAGCACATCCTGCAGCCGGCTTCTCTCCTCGATCACAGTCGAAATCCGGTCGACGGCGTAGCTTGAGACGAAGTCGGGGCGGAACGGCACAATCACCTTGTGCGCGAGCCGGAGCGCGGCGCGCGTCGAGAACGACAGTCCGGGCGGGCAATCGAAAATCACCACATCGAATTGATCGCCAAGATCGTCCATCATGGACCGCAGGCGGCCGATGACGCCCTGTTCGGCGGCATAAAGATCCTGCCCGGCGCGCGCCCTGTTATGCAAAAGCTCGTTCTCGATATCCTCCAGATCGAGCGAGCCGCTGAGCACCGAGAGCTGGCCGGTGGGCGCTTCGATATCTCCAACATCATGCAGAATGTAATCGTCTGGCCTGAGCTTCGGCCGGTCGTATTTCTCGTCGAAGTAGTCGGCGACCGTTTTCCGGTTCCGCCGCGCCCATTCCCACTTTTCGCCGCCGGTCAGGATGATCGATGAATTGCATTGCGTATCGAGATCGACAATGAGAACGCGCTGCTCGCCGGTGACGGCGAAGCCGTGCGCAAGCATGGTCGTTATCGTCGATTTCCCCACACCGCCCTTGCGGTTAGCGACTGCCAGAAGAATGCCCATCGCGCCCTCATATCCCACAAACATACCGAGGCGCATATCGCGATTCGCGCCCCAAATTGCGCCCCTAAGGTTTGCAAAAGCGGACAATTCACAGGTTACGCCCGCGGATGCGCCTTAGAGTAAGCCTGAAACAGGCGCTCGCGGTCAACCGCTGTATAGGTTTGGGTGGTGGAAAGGCTTGCGTGTCCTAACAATTCCTGGATGACGCGAAGGTCCGCGCCGCGTGAGAGGAGGTGGGTCGCAAACGAGTGGCGGAGCGCATGCGGCGTGGCCGTGACGGGCAGGCCGAGGTTGTCCCGAAGCCGCGCGATCAAAAGCTGCACGATGCGCGGATTCAGCCGGCCACCTTTCACGCCCACGAAAAGCGGGCTATGCGGATCGAGCCGGTGCGGACATTTTTCCAGATAGGCCGATACTGCCGATTGCGCCGCAGGCAAGACCGGCGCAAGGCGTTCGCGGCCGCCTTTGCCCTTGATGCGAAGCACATCGCGGGGTGAAAGAGGCGCGTCTTTGCGGTCCAGGCCAAGCGCCTCTGAGATGCGAAGCCCCGATCCGTAAAGCAGAAGCAGCACCGCCTGGTTTCGCGCGCCCGTCCACGGGTGATCGCTGAGTTCGCCGTCAAGCGCAGCCTCATCGACAACATCTTTCGCCTTGACCTCGGTGAGGGGCTTCGGCAAGCGCGGCGGCAATTTCGGAAGCGCCACCGTAAGAATGCTGCGGTTCAGCAAGCCGCCAGTGCGTTCGAGGTAGCGGAACAGCGAGCGAAGCGCCGACAGCGTGCGCGCGAGCGAACGGCTTCCCGTGCCGTCGTCGCGCCGGGATGCCAGGAATGCGCGGAAATCTCCAGGGCTCAATGCGTTCAGGCGCGCGAGCGTCACCGCTTCCTGCGAGGACGCTCCCAGGAAGAAAAGAAACTGGCGGGCGTCGCGCTCATAGGCTTCGAGCGTGTTCTCCGCATAGCGCCGCTCCGCGCCGAGATAAGTGAGCCAGCCTGCCACAGCCCGGGCGACATCCGAATGAGCCTCGCGCCCCTCTCCCCCTGGGAGAGGGAGTCCGGCCGCGGCCGTTGCAGCGTCGTCCCCTCTCCCAGAGGGAGAGGGACAGGGTGAGGGGAGTGCCGCTTGTTCGTCTAGCTGGCCGTTCAACATCGCATTACGAAATTTTCCGCCCCCTCTTCTTTGAATTAGCCAATACGCAATCAAGCAAACCGGTCGATGCAAGCTCGCGGATTTCGGTCACATCGGCGGCATCGGTGAAGTATTTCATGGAGGCCTCCTCTCCGCGAGGCGCATTGCGGAAAGCCCTTAAACTAGCGCGGTCATAGTTTAGAATGTGTTAAGCAGAGCCTGCCGCATTCGAAGGATGCGGTTGATGTTCGAGCGGAGGCGCGATTTTGAGGGTCGCGCAAATGAACTCCATCATTCGCCCGGCCCGAAGGGCTATGATTTCACGGGTCCAGGTTGTCTCGCCAGCAATATCACCAAGCGTTTTATACTTTGCCGCTTGCGCCCTTATCGTTTCCAGCTTCCGCGCGAAGTCCCGGTTGCTGATCTTTTCGTTCTCCGGGTAATCCAGGATCGCAAGATTGCCGATGGAGTGGCAGGCCGAGAAACGCTCGTCGTCATCGGAAAAGTCTTTGAGCCACTGGGAGCCGGGTTCTGGATGACGCGGCAGAACATGCTCGGTGGAAGCCCTGGCGAGTTCGGCGGGCAGGCTCTCCACACTATGCAAACAGGCCTCGGTCCACCTTAGCAAAGATTTCCTGATCTCGTCGTCGTAGAGCGGCGTCGCAAGCGTTTCCCGGACGCGGTCTATCGCACGGGGCGTAAACGTAAGCGCGCCTTTGCTTTTATCCTTTGCCGAATAAGGGTCGTGCTGAGAGAGGGCTCTTCGAAAGATCCTTTCGCGATCCACTGCTGAGTATTGCGCCAGCGTTATGAGCATGCAGGCCCGATGAAGGGCCGCAAATCGATTGTTGAAGGCGGTTTTGGCTTTTGTCCCGGCGCCTCCTTCTTTTCTGCCCCGTCTTTCGCGACACTCTTTGAAGAAGGCAAGGGCGAGCGGCTTCCATTCAAACCACTGGAAGAAGTTGAGTTTCCAGATATCGAAATCAACCGAGGAACTGGGCGCTGTAGCAAGCTTTATTCGCAAGTCCACCCAGGCGGATGCGTAGTCCAGGATTTCATCCATAACTTCAAGAATGCGCTCAGGTCCGTAGTGCTTCTCAATGAAGTCCGCCAGCTTCGCCAGATGATCGGCGCCTTGCAAATCGCGCCGCTTGATGAAATCGAACGCCTGCATGAACTCAGCGATGTCGCCGCCTGCGATTTGCAAAATGCCGGTCCAGCGCGACGCGATAGTTTTCGCCGCCTGGTCCGCGCCTGCGATGTCGAGAAGCTGGCTCCTGAATATATCGATCCGCCCGAGCGTGACGCCGCGATGGTTCGCGGTGATAAACACCTGGCGCGCCAGCGTTCGATATTCAGTCTCCGCCACAACCAAAAGCGTGCGCTTCAACACAAAGTCGGCGAAATGGGATAATCGGTCCTGATCCCAATTCTTGAGATAGCTGTGAAACAGGCTGCGCGACAGGCGTATTCGCGAGCCTCGCGCTCCTTTCGCCGCGCGGCGCGGCTTCTTTAGAGCTTGCCCGCTGGCTTGGATTTCGTCGCGAAGAGTTTGGTCTACGCCCGGAAGCGCAATTCTCAATGTATTGTCGGATTTAATGAGGTAATCTATTTTCGATCGCAAATACTCGGATGTTGTGAGGTCCCGGATCAGGCAAAGCAGGATTGTCAGGGTTGTCGCCCGCTGAAGCCCGTCGAAAATCTCGAATTGACTGTTTCCTAAGCGGCGGAGAACAACGCCGCCAAGATGGTATCCGGGTGTTACTTCGTCGCCTGAATCTTCAACATTAGACGCCGCCGCCTCATCCGCTTCGGCCTCAATTTCTGCATCGGCGATGGAAACTCGATCTTGGTCGTCGTCCTCCGGCGCATCTCCAAGTCTTGCACACGCTCTTGCTATGTCGTTGAAAAGCTCGTCGCTTTGTTGGGCGTCCCAAACATAGTCCCTCTGAACGCTGGCCGGGCTGAATACGCCCAGCAGGAAAAACTCCTCAATCGACAAGACACGCGCCGACAGCATCGCTGCGCTCCCGCAAACGCCTTGAAACTAATGAGATGAAATAAGGCGATCCGGTCAAGCTAGCAGATCGAAATCACAAGCGCCAGACCAAAACCGGCCCCGTCGAACAGGCTTGAACATTGGCCGCAACCCGCCATTATGTGGCCGCGAAATCGGCGCCGGAGGTCCTATGCCTAAGACGGTCTTGAGAACCGGAGGAGAAATTTTGGCCGCCCAGCTTCGCCTGCATGGGACGCGCATGATTTTCGGCGTGCCGGGCGAGAGCTTTTTGGCTGTTTTGGACGCCCTGTACGGGTATCGCGACGCCATGCCTTTTATCGTGTCCGGCAAGAGGGCGGCGCGGCGATGATGGCGGAAGCCTACGGTAAGCTTACGGGCAGTCCCGGCATCTGCATGGTGACGCGCGCGCCCGGCGCCACGAATGCGAGCTCAGGCGTGCACGTCGCGCGGCAGGAACTCGACGCCAATGATCCTGTTCATAGGGCAGGTAGGGCGCGGCATGATGGACCGCGAGGCGTTTCAGGAAATCGATTACAGGGGCATGTTCGGCCAGATGGCGAAGTGGGTCGCGCAGATCGATGACGCGGCGCGCATCCCGGAATATGTGAGCAGGGCTTTTTATACCGCCGTGTCCGGCCGGCCGGGCCCGGTGGTTTTGGCCCTGCCCGAGGATATGCTGCGGGCTAAGGTAGCTGTCGCCGATCCTGAGCCATACAAGCGCGTCGAGGCGCACCCTTCCGAAGCCGAGATGGCTGAGCTGAAAGCGCGGCTCGGGAAGGCGAAGCGGCCGCTTGCTATCGTTGGCGGAGGCGGCTGGAACGGGCGAGCCGCCTCGCAAATCCGGACCTTCGCCGAGGCTTCCGGCTTGCCGGTGGCGGCCTCTTTCCGGCGGCAGGATTATTTCGGCAATGACAGCTCCTGCTACGCCGGGGACATAGGCGCCGGCGTAAGTCCCGAGCTCGCCCAGCGCGTGAAGGATGCCGATCTTTTGCTGGTTCTCGGCGCGAGGCTCGGCGAGATGCCGACGGGCGGATATGCGCTGCTCGATATTCCCCGGCCGAAACAAAAGCTCATTCATGTTCATGCGAGCGCAGAGGAACTGGGCCGCGTCTATCAAGCCGATCTTCCTATCAATGCAGGCCCGCGGGCCTTTGCGGAGGCGCTGTCAAAACTCGGGCCGGTCGATGGTTCGGCCTGGCGCGCCTGGCGAGAGGACGCGCGAAAGTCCTACGAAGCTTGGCAAATCCCGCCGCGCACGCCGGGCGCGCTCCAGATGGGCGAGGTCATCGCCTTCCTGCGCGAGGCGCTGCCGCGTGACGCTATCATCGCGAACGGCGCCGGCAACTTCGCCGTGTGGGTTCATCGCTTCTACCGCTACCGGCAGTTCGGGACCGGGCTTGCGCCTACGTCCGGATCCATGGGCTACGGCGTTCCCGCCGCGGTCGCCGCGAAGCTCGTTCACCCCAATCGCACCGTCGTCGCTTTTTCAGGCGACGGCTGCTTTCTCATGACCGGACAGGAGTTCGCCACCGCCGTGCAATATAAGGCGGCGGCGATCTTTATCGTGGTGAATAATGGCATGTACGGCACCATTCGCATGCATCAGGAGCGCAACTATCCAGGCCGCGTCAGCGGGACGGATCTTACCAACCCGGATTTCACGGCCTACGCCCAGGCTTTCGGCGGGTTTGGCGCTGTTGTCGCCAAAACTGAAGAGTTTCCATCCGCGTTCGAGGCGGCGCAGGCCTCCGGGCTTCCCTCGATCCTGGAGCTTAGGATCGACCCCGAAGCCCTAACACCGCGCCAGAGCCTCAGCGAAATCCGCGCCGCCGCTCTCCGCTGCACGGCCTAAGCAGACATCTCTCCCAGTAGGAGGGGGCTCGGGCGCAAGGAGGCATTACCCGTCGAGACTTTCGGCGCTTGGTGCGAGAGGCTCCGGTCTCGCTACGTCGCGGCGGGCTTGACCTTCGGGAAGAGCTGATCTAGCGTCCCGGCAGCCGATAGGGATGGAGTTCCCTAAAACCGCCTGCGGGCTGATGACTCCTACCGCGAATGCGACGGCGGGAGTTGCCCTGATCATGGCCGCTCTTTCCAGCGCACCCGCGCCCGTAGCACCCGGAGGCTCTCGCGCCTCCAAGCGGAAGGAGTTTAATATGTCCAATGTCTGGCTGGCCTCATCGGTTTGGCTCGCGCTTGCGCTGGCTGCCTCGATCATCTCCATTCGCGTGGCCATATCGGTCGCGCTGATCGAGATCATCGTGGGAGCGATCGCGGGCAACACCATCGGCCTTGAGATCACCCCCTGGGTCAACTTTCTCGCTGGCTTTGGCGCGATTCTGCTCACGTTCCTTGCCGGCACCGAGATCGAAATGCAGGTAATCCGGAATAATCTTGGCGCGAGCGTCGGAATTGGCGTTGTTGGCTTTTTCGCCCCTTATGTGGGGGTGCTTGCCTACGCTCATTACGCGATCGGATGGTCATGGCCGGAGGCGCAGATCGCTGGCATCTCGCTTTCCACAACCTCGGTCGCCGTAGTCTACGCGGTCATGGTCGAGACCGGGTTCAACAAAACCGAACTAGGCAAAATCATCCTTGCCGCCTGCTTCATTAACGATCTCGGCACCGTTCTCGCGCTCGGCATCGTGTTCGCGCATTTCGATGTGTGGCTCGCGTTTTTTGGCGCGGCGATGGCCCTGACGCTTTGGTTCTTGCCTCGATTTGCGCCGTGGTTTTTTGGCAAAGCCGGTCATCGCGTCAGCGAGCCCGAGGCGAAATTTGTGTCCCTCGTTCTTCTTTCGCTCGGCGGCCTGTCCCAAGTCGCCGGCAGTGAGGCCGTGTTGCCGGCCTATCTCATCGGCATGGCGCTGGCTCCCACCTTCCTTAAGGATCAGGAACTCGGCCATCGATTCCGCATCATCGCGTTTACGATTCTTGACGCCCTTCTATTTTCTGAAGGCGGGTTCTCTCGTCTCATTCAGCGCTGTCACGGCTTCGGCCGGTCTGATCGCGGTGTTCCTTTTGATCAAGATGGCGACCAAATTCATAGGAATCCTGCCTCTGACCAGGCGTTTCAATTTCGAGCCCAGGGAAGGGATGTATACGACGCTGCTGATGTCGACCGGGCTGACCTTCGGGAGCATCTCCGCGCTTTTTGGTCTCACCAATCACATCATCGATCAGCGCGAGTATACAATATTGGTGACCGCCGTGATCGGCAGCGCCGTGGTCCCGACCCTTATCGCCCAGAGGTGGTTCATGCCAACACTGAAACCTATGGAAGTGGATGCGCCAACGTTTGAGCCTTTGGATGTAAATGCGGCCGGTATCGAGGAGGCATCCCATGTTTAAGAAGATTTTGATCGCTAATGACGGCTCCGAAGGAGCTGCGCGCGCGCTTTCAGCCGCGATCGAACTCGCGAAAGCGCACGAAGCGGAGCTTCACATGATTTCGGTCGAGGAGATGCCGCGCTTCCCGGCCTCGGTCGACGAAGTCATCGAGGAAAAAGCCGAAGCCAATCATGTTTATGAGGGCGTCAGCAGCCAGGCGGTAGCGCAGGCGCAGGCGCAAGGGGTGAAGCTCACCGCGCATGTTGTCGCCGGCCACCCGGTTTCCGCCATCTCCGGCTTCGTCGCGAGCGGAGGGTTCGGCCTGCTCGTTGTGGGCTATATGGGGCACTCGGCGCTCTACAACCGCGTCATCGGCAGCACCACCGACCGGCTCGTAGAGCACGCCCCAGCCGCCGTTTTGGTGGTGAAGTGACATCGAGGCCGAACGCCTCCCTCGATGCAAACTAAGCCAAGGGCTAAAGGCGCTGAGCCTGATCTGGATGGCCGGGTCAACCCTCGGGTCAAGCCTGAGGGCATGGCCCGGCCATGACGTAATATGTGTTCGCGAAAGATATTGCCGGGACTTTTGCCCCTTTTACGCATGGACCTTCCGCATGACGCCGTATTGCTTCGTATCTTTACCGGCGCCGATGACCGTTACGGGGTCGACGAACCTCAGCCCTGCAGAGGACAAACAAGAGAGGGTTAAGCTCCTGAAGATAAGGGCCCAGAAAGGGCGAGCGCGGCGATATCCCAACCCTAATTGCTCGCGCTCGCCGTCTGGGCCGCCCAGACAATTGCAAGGCTAAAGCTTCCCGCTCGAGTTGAAAAGAGTTTTCGTTCCGCAATGTTAAGGTTCGGTGGAGGAAGAAGCAACAATACGCAATTGTCTTTCATAGATTTTATGAGCTTAACCTTAGAAGCAGCTTTGCGGCGCCGGAAAGGGCGTCCCCGCGCTACACGCGCGATGCTTGGATTGGTGAGACGCCGCTGAAGGAGCGGGCTCAGCGCCCGCATCCCGTTGTTAAGCGCATTAATAGGCGGTTTTCGGAAGCTTCGAAGCCTGCTCAGCCGTCATATCGAGAACGACCCGGTCGCCCTGCAGGCTAAATCGAGTGGCCGGCAGGATGATTGGATGCGGGCCGGAGCCTGTGGCGTTGCTGATGTCGGCGCGCAATTGCGTGGCCTTATCGCCGGGGCCGCTTTCCAGAAGGGTCACTTTGCCCAGTTCCTTCCCATCGTTACTGTAAACAGGCTTTCCGGCCCAGGCCTTGGCGTCCTGCGCAGTCAATGGCTGATCGGGACCCTTATCTGCGGCCGCTGGCAGCGCCGTCGCGGCGCCGAGAGCGGCCGCAATTATGAGAGCGCGTATCATGACTTTTGACTCCTCTTTATAAGTGTTTCTCTACATTTCTTTGTAACCACAACACCGCCGCGCCGGTTTGGGCTCCGCACATGCGGCTGAAATACTCAGATGACACCCGGGGAGTTTGCGGTTTGGACTGTGGCGCGCCGGAGAGGCGCGTGGCCAGCTCCAGCCCGCGCTCCAGAAACTGTTGGGAACCGGCGGGATCGAGCGCCATCTGAAGAGCATCCGTGCGCTCGCAGGCCCGCGAGCGGGTGAGCAACGCCCGTCCCCAAGATGATCCGACCTCCAACAGGCCGTTTCGCATGGCCATCGTTTGCCGCCGTGACACGGTTTTCCCGTATCGGTTTTTGAGGGCCTGCCTCGGCGTTACTCCCAGATGCGTTTGACTCGGTGAATGCGGATAAATTATTAGCCATGCTGTTTCGACCGCGGGCGACGACCCGGTTGGCTGACGTAAAATACCGGCGCGCGTGGCTTGCTCAATATATCGCCAGGGACAGCTAGTTGAGATGAGTTGTCAAGAATTTATTAAGAATAACTGACGGATTGGGTTAACCGGCGCAAATTACTATATTAACCTCCTTATGTGGGTCGAGAAGCGCAGTGTGCTTCAGGCGTTCATTCTTTCAGCGTCTGCCCAATCTTCATTCACTTCTTGTGGATTGACTATATCTTGACTGATCAGCTGTGGGGAGAAGCCCGATGGCGTCCACCGGTACGAAAGCGACCTTCGCCAAGCACATCTTCCCACCGGATAAGCTTGCCGTGACGATGATTGTCAACGGTGCAAAAAAGCAGGTCAAGGTCGCGCCCTGGACAACGTTGCTCGACGCTCTGCGCGACCATCTCGATCTAACCGGTACGAAGAAGGGATGCGATCACGGTCAATGCGGCGCCTGCACGGTCTTGGCCGGCGGGCGACGGATACTTTCATGTTTGACGCTTGCAGTGATGAAGGATGGCGCTGAGATCACCACAATCGAGGGCCTTGCGGCGGAAGGCGGTCTGCATCCCCTCCAACAAGCATTCATCGACCATGACGCGTTTCAGTGCGGGTATTGTACCCCCGGACAAATCTGCTCCGCCGCCGGTTTGATCGCGGAAGGCAAGGCCAGAAGCGCAGAAGAGATCCGGGAGCTGATGAGCGGCAACATCTGCCGCTGTGGAGCCTACCCAAACATCGTAGCCGCAATCCAGCAGGCGATGGGGACGCCATGATCAATTTTGAATACACGCGCGCAAGCGGCGTCGCCGAAGCAGTGAGCCTTATGGCTACGGATCCCAAAGCGAAAGTCATCGCGGGCGGCACCAACCTCATCGATCTCATGAAAGAGGATGTCGAACGCCCAGCCCGGCTGATCGACATATCGCGGCTGCCGCTGAATACGGTGGCGGCGACTGATGCGGGGGGCGTGCGCATCGGGGCTCTCGCGCCCAATTCAGACCTTGCCGATCACCCGCTAATTGAGCAGCGCTATCCTTTGTTATCAAGCGCGATCCGGGCGGGCGCTTCCCCACAACTGCGCAATATGGCTTCGACGGGCGGCAATCTCCTCCAGCGGACACGTTGCTGCTATTTCTATGACATTGCTACGCCCTGCAATAAGCGCGAGCCCGGAAGCGGTTGTTCAGCCGTTCACGGCCTTAATCGCATGCACGCTATCCTCGGAACGAGCGAGGACTGCGTCGCGACCCATCCCTCCGACATGTGTGTGGCGCTTGCCGCGCTCCAAGCAAGTGTGCACGTGACAGGCCCCTCGGGAGACCGGACGATCGCGTTTGCCGATTTTCACCGTTTGCCGGGAAATACGCCGCAGCGCGACACTAATCTGGAGCCTGGCGAGCTCATTACGGCTGTCGAACTCCCTGCGCAAGGCTTCGCCACGCACTACACCTATCTCAAGATCCGCGATCGGCTCTCCTACGCCTTTGCTCTTGTCTCCGTTGCGGTTGGGCTCGATCTCGACGGCGGCGTCATCAAGGAGGCGCGGCTCGCACTTGGCGGCGTGGCTCACAAGCCTTGGCGCGATGCGGCCGCAGAAGCGGCGCTGCGCGGACAGTCTGCGAATAACGAGACTTTCATGCGCGCAGCCGGCCTCATCCTGCGAGATGCCAAAGGCTTGGCGCACAACGCCTTTAAGATCGGCCTGACGCACCGCGCTATTGTTCGCGCGCTCGGCCAAGCGGCGCAAAGCAAGCCGCAGTCTCAATCCGAAAAGAAAATCCGGTGAGCGTCATGGGACCCTATATAGGCTCCTCCGTATCGCGTGTTGATGGTCGCGCTAAGGTCACAGGCGCAGCAAAATACGCTGGTGAATTCAACGTAGCCGGTTTGGCCTATGGTAGCGTCGTCACCTCAGCCATAGCGAGAGGCCGCATCGCTCGAATCGATGCAAGCGAGGCGCTCGCGGTGGATGGCGTCCTTGCCTTGCTCACCCACGAGAACCGCCCGCAGATGGCGGAGACTGACGCTTGCTATAAGGATGACGTCGCGCCGGAAGGCTCTCCCTTCCGGCCGCTTTATAACGGCAATATCCTTTTCAGCGGCCAAGCCATAGCGCTCGTGCTGGCGGAGGAATGGGAGCTTGCCCGTTTTGCCGCCTCCTTGGTGCGCGTAGACTACGAAAAAGAAGCGCACGCAACCGATCTCTTTCAACAACGCGAGGAAGCTTTTGAACTGGCCGGCGATGCGTTCGCCATGTCTCTCGCGAAGCCGCGCGGGGATGCGCAAAAAGCGTTGGCCGTCGCCGAGGTTCGGCACGAGGCTGAATATTATATACCCGTCGAGCATCACAACCCAATGGAGCTCTATGCGTCGACCGTGATCTGGGAGGGCGGCGGCAAGCTCACCGTTCACGATAAGACGCAAGGGGTGCAGAACGTGCAACGTTATCTTTGCGGCGTCTTCGGCAAGAAGCCCGAGGAGATCCGCGTCGTCTCGCCTTTTGTTGGCGGCGCGTTCGGCTCAGGTCTGCGCCCACAATATCAGGCGGTATTGGCTTCGCTAGCGGCGCTTGCGCTCAAGCGTTCGGTCCGCCTCGTCCTCACCCGTAAGCAGATGTTTTCGCTATGCTACCGGCCAGCCAGCATCGAACGGCTAGCGCTAGGCGCGCACGCGGACGGGACGCTCGACGCGACCATACAAGAGGCGGTGGCAAACACCTCGTCTTACGAAAGCTTTGCGCGCAACGACACAACCTGGTCAGGCGCACTCTATAAGAGCGCCAATGCGCGCTACGCGCACAAATTGGCGCGTCTGGATCTGCCCACCCCATGTGACATGCGCGCGCCGGGAGCTGCAACGGGGGTCTATGCGCTTGAATGCGCAATGGATGAACTCGCCGTGGCGCTTAAGCTCGATCCACTGGAGCTTCGTTACCGCAATTACACGGAGCGCGATCAGAACGAGGATTTGCCGTTCACCAGCAAAAGCCTGCGTGAATGCTATCGCCAGGGCGCGCAGATGTTTGGATGGAGCAAACGCAGTTCAGAGCCGCGCTCCATGCGCGATGGCGGCGAGCTGGTGGGTTGGGGGATGGCGACCGGCGTCTGGGAAGCGCTACAGATGAAGACGGCGGCGCGTATCGTCTTGACAGCTGACGGGCGCGCTGAGGTAGCGTGCGCGACCTCCGATATTGGCACCGGCACCTACACGATCATGGCGCAGGTGGCGGCCGACATGCTTGGCCTGCCGCTTGAGAGCATCGGCATAAAGCTCGGCGAACTCGACACTGCCGCAATCGCCGGTCGAAGGCGGATCTTGGATCGCGGCTTCGGTCTCGCATGCGATTGCGAATGCGGCGACCGCCATTCGCGAGCAGTTGCTGGGTATGGCCAGCGGATTGCCGAATTCACCGCTCACCGGGGTCAGTCTGGAAGATATCACGCTTGCGGACGGGATGATCGTCAGCAAGCACGACACATCTCGCAGAGTCCCCTTCGCCAAGGCGATGAAACACCAAGGCGTGGACCGCATCGAGCAGGAAAGATCGACCGATTTCAAGACCGGCGGGGGATACGCGCGCAACACCCATTCCGCGATTTTCGCCGAGGTTAAGGTGGACGAACAGCTTAGCGTCGTCCGCGTCACGCGCGTCGTCAACGCGGTTGCGGCCGGGCGCATCCTCAACTTGAAGACGGCGTGCAGCCAAATCATGGGCGGCGTCGTCTGGGGCATCGGAATGGCGCTGCACGAGGAAACTCTGATCGATCACAATTTCGGGCGCTTCATGAACGCCAACATGGCCGGCTACCACGTGCCGGCGAACGCCGACATTCACAACATCGAGGTGATCTTCGTCGACGAGCCGGACAGCATCATCAATCCGCTTGGCATCAAGGGCATCGGCGAAATCGGCATCGTCGGCGTCGCGGCCGCAATCGCCAACGCTGTCTATCACGCGACCGGAATGCGCGTGCGCGACCTGCCCATCACACTGGACAAATTAATGCGCTGACGTTGCGGGCCTTGCGAGTGTAGCGGAGATCTTTGCGCCGAAGAAGACCAGAGCTAGCGCCGAATCCTCTCCCATGCTGCACGATGCTGGCTCGGCGGGCGCCGCCGGCGTCCTTCGCGGCCCCTTATCGCGCCGGCCTAACGGGTAAAGCCCGCATCGAAGGGTTGCGCAATAAATTCGGAGGGAGGGGCGGCGAAGCCGTCCTACCCCCTATCGCCGCGGACCAGTCAGCTTCTCATGCGGTTGATATAACCACATTTTTCCGGGCTGATTGCGGGGGCGGCGTTGCGAGCAGGCCTTTGGCCGGATTTGCCGCCCGAGCGTTAACCGTTCAGGGCGATGCACAGCGTGACGCCTATGGAAGCGCAACATATGGGGGCTTGGTATAGCCCGAGGGGGACAAGGTGAAGATTTCGAAGCCGCCATTGATGACGCCGACCGTATGTTCGAACTGCGCTGACAGGCTTTTGTCGCGTGTCACAGCTGTCCAGCCGTCAGAAAGAATCTTCACGGCGTAATGGCCCGCATTGAGCATTGGCTCGACGGTGAAGATCATCCCCTCTTGCAGCGTGGCTCCCTCGCCAGGCCGGCCATAGTGGCGAACCTTCGGCGCCTCGTGGAAATTTCGGCCGACGCCATGACCGGAGAAGTCGCGCACGATCGAGAAACGATGGCTTTCTGCAAAGCGTTGGATGGCGTGACCGATGTCGCCAAAGGTTGCGCCGGGTTTGATCTCAGCGATGCCGAGCATCATGGCCTCGTAAGTGAGATCGACCAGCCTGCGCGCCTTTACGCCGGGTTCGCCGCAAAAATACATGCGGCTGGAGTCGCCGAACCATCCGTCCAGGACTGGCGTTACGTCAATGTTCACGATGTCGCCGTCCTGGAGGCGCTTGTCGCCCGGGATACCGTGGCAGACCACGTGATTGATGGAAATGCAGGTCGCTTTGGGGTATCCGCGATAACCAAGCGGCCCAGGGATGGCGCCGCGGTCCTCCATGAACCGCTGCATGAGTTCGTCCAATTCCCCTGTGCGCACCCCCGGCTTCACATAAGACGTGATGAAATCGAGCGTGGCGGCGGCGAGTTGTCCAGCCAGCCGCATGCTTGCGAAATCATCCGAACTATACAGGTGGATTCCGGCAGACCCGGTTTGCGTTTCGTCCATGATGGCGTCTTTCGTGGAGGATCAGGCGTGAATTATTCAAGCGCTCGAAAGCAAGTGAAAGCCACCTCTTTTCCCGGCAAAAGCAATGAGGTGTCGAGATGGCCGCTGTCCTGATTGCGAGGGCGCCGCCGTCCCCGAAAGACGAATTGCCGTTCAAGGCCGATATAAATTGAGCATAAACGCCATTTGCCATTCCGTTAGCTCACCCGCCGAACGATCCCATGCCGCGTGCTCAAACTGACGTTAGGCGCCATGCGCTTGAAGGGGAAGCACGGCGTTACTCCGCTTGCGGATGCGCTGGGGGAGCTTCGTCGCGATTCCATTTAAGCTGGAAACGCCCTAATTTAGGCGGCCGCGCCGTTCTTATCCAATGCGGATCACACGGCCCATAAATGACGGAGCGGCCGGCCGGGAGCAATCGCTTCTACCGCTTTGATGATCCCACGCGCGTCGATGCCAAAATGCCGGTGCAGGTCATCGATCGTGCCCGACTGACCGAAGTTATGAACGCCAAGGGATCGTGTCCTATGCCCGCAGACGGAGCCGAGCCAGCCGAGGCTCGCCGGATGGCCGTCGATGACGGTGACAAGCCCGCAAAATGAAGGAAGGTCCGCCATAATCAACTCGACATGGCTGACGGCTGAAGCAGGCGACTGCTCGCGGGCTTTTTGCGCTTTCATCCAATCGGCGTAAAGACGATCGGCCGAGGTGATCGAAAGCAGGCCCACGTCCCGGCGATCCTCCCCCGCAAGGCCGGTCGCCTCTATCGCCCCTGGGGCGACGGCGCCCGTGAAGGCGATCACGGCGTGCGCGTTCGGACCTGGTTTTCTCAGCCAATAGGCGCCCTTTAAAATGGAACTCTCCAGTTCAGCCGTCATCTCCCTTTGAGGCTGATCGAGCACGCGGGTGGAAAGCCGCAGGTAAACCGATCCGCCTTCCTTTTCTTCGGGATGCGCCTGAATATGCTCGAAAGACCATCTGAGAATGACGGCGAGCTCATCCGCGAACGCCGGCTCAAAGCATGTCAAACCGGCTTGCGCCATGCCGATCAGGGGCGTCGCGATCGACTGGTGCGCGCCGCCCTCCGGCGCCAATGTCACGCCCGAGGGCGTCGCAACAAGAATGAAGCGCGCATCCTGATAACAGGCATAATTAAGGGCGTCGAGACCGCGCTCGATGAAGGGGTCGTAAAGCGTGCCGACGGGAAGCAGCCTTTCGCCCGAAATGGCGTGGGACAACCCCAAAGCCGACAGCATCGTAAAAAGGTTCATCTCGGCGATGCCAAGTTCAAAATGCTGGCCCTTAGGAGATATGGACCAATTATAGGCCGAAGGAATTTGCGCGGCGCGAAAGAGATCTTGTATCTGCTCCCGCCCATAGATGTTTCTTCTGTTCACCCAGGCGCCAAGGTTCGTCGATACCGTCACGTCGGGCGAGACGGTGACTATTCTTGCGGCGAATTCATCCTCGCGCTTGGCGATTTCGTGCATCAACAGCCCGAAGGCCTGCTGCGTCGACGTCGAAGGCTGTTTCGGATAATCGAGTCGCGCGGGCGTGGCGATGCGCGGCGCTTCGGGGGGGCGCATGGACTTTCGATCGGCGCTAGCGCGGCCAAGGAACCGTTCGAGTTCCGAGGCGCCTGTTTGCAAGCCCTCGAAGGGGTCCCATTCATGGCCTGTCCGGATGTTCATCGAAAGACGCAAGGCGTCGATTTGAGCCGGGGTCATAAGCCCCGCATGGTTGTCCTTATGGCCTGCGAGCGGCAGCCCGAACCCCTTGATCGTATAAGCGATAAAGCAGACGGGCCGGTCGTGCTGCTGGGCCTTGGCGAAGGCTTCATTAAGCGTTTCAAAATCGTGCCCGCCTAGGTTGCCCATCAGCGCAGAGAGATCCTTGTCGCTGCGCCGGGCGATTAAAGCCGAGACCTGCCCCTGGTCGCCAAGGTCATCCAAAAGCCGCCTGCGCCAAGTGGCCCCGCCCTGAAACGTCAAAGCCGAATAAAGCTGATTGGGGCACTCCTCGATCCACCGGCGCAGCGCCTCGCCGCCGGGCTCCGCAAAAGCTGCCTGCTGCAGCTTTCCATGGCGGAGAACGGCGACGTCCCAGCCGAAATTTCGGAAGATTGCTTCGATTTTGGCCCAGAGGCCTTCCCGGGTGACGGCATCCAGGCTTTGACGATTGTAATCGACGATCCACCACGTGTTGCGTAAGCCCTGCTTCCATCCCTCAAGCATCGCCTCGAAGATGTTGCCTTCGTCAAGCTCCGCATCGCCCAGGAGCGCAATCATGCGGCCTTCCGGCCCTTTGGGCGCCCAATCTTTCGCGCGGATGTAATCTTGCACGAGCGACGAAAACAGCGTCTGCGCGACGCCGAGCCCCACCGAACCGGTGGAAAAATCCACCCCATCGGTATCCTTGGTGCGCGATGGATAGGATTGGACCCCGCCATAGCCCCTGAAGTTTTCCAGCTTCTCTTTCGTCTGACGGCCGAGGAGATATTGAATGGCGTGGAAAACAGGCCCCGCATGAGGCTTAACCGCGACGCGGTCTGCGGCTCTTAAAACCGCAAAATAGAGCGCTGTCATGATGGTCGTCATGGAGGCGCAGGACGCCTGGTGGCCGCCGACCTTCAACCCATCGCTGCTTGCCCGCAAATGATTGGCGTTGTGGATCATATAGGCGGAAAGCCAAAGCACCTTGTGCTCAAGCTCCTTAAGCATTTCAAGCTCTGAAACCGTCATCAGAAAAAACTCCAGAACCAGCCGCGTCCGCGTCGACGCTTTTAGGGCAAAATGGGCAGAGTACGCAGAGCTGACAATTTTCCGTGGCTTGACCGCTCCATATTGGTTCGCACCGCGGCCCCGACTTTAGTCTTACTTTATATCTATTTAGCCAGCTTGATTTGTTCATAGTGCGAAACTGATCAAGGCCGGCCATGCGCATCAGAGCATTTAAAACTGAGGGAAATCAAAATGACGAAGACCCGGGATTTTGATGAGAACGCAATGACCGGCCCAGCCAGGCAGAGCGTCAGGGCACAGATTGCACGGCACAAACACGCGCGCCTTGAGTGAAGGCGTGGCGCGAGTCGACGACAAGACTTGCCAAGCGCCGCAGCGTTATATGCTGGACGGGCGAAGGAGAGAAGCACATTCTCCAAATGGTCAAAGGGAAGAAGCGCTTAAAGCGCTCGGCTTGCTATAACCAGCGCATGGGCATGATCGAGCTATGGCCGGCGCACCGGAAAACTTGGCGCTTGTGGTGCTTCGCGAGATGTGCGCCGAGCAAACGACGATGCGTGTAGACCTTAAGGTTCAAAGCACAGTTCCCAAAAGCAGCCTCGGCCTCTTCACCGAAATGCCTTACAGCGAGACCTTTATTATGACAGAACGCTTCCAGCGCTACGCCATCTATTGGACCCCCGCGCCCGAGACCGCGATGGCGGAGTTCGGCGCGCTTTGGCTCGGCGGAACCGAGACATTCGGGCTTGCGCCTGCCTTCACCGCTCGCGCAATTAAAAGTCCGGCCCATTATGGTCTGCATGCCACCCTCAAGGCGCCGTTTCGGCTCAGGGACGATGTCTCTCCTCGGGCGCTTCAGGACGCGCTAGACGAGTTCTGCTCGACCCGCCGCCCGGCATCCGGAGGGCCGCTTGCGCTGGCGCAATACCAACGATATCTCACCTTGGCGCTCAACGGAAACACGGCGGATATCGATTGGCTCGCCGCGGAAAGCGTAACGCACTTCGATCGCTTCCGCGCGCCGCTGGAGGAGATCGACCGCAACCGCCGGGAAATCGATAGCATGTCCCCAAGGGAGGCGACATTTCTGGAGGAGTTCGGCTACCCTTACGTCTTGAGCGATTTCCGCTTTCATATCTCGCTCGCGGGACCTCTGGCGGCGTCCGAGCTCGATGAGACCGCGAAGGCGCTCGATCCGCATCTCGCTTCCTTCGTGACCGGGCCATTCCAGATCGAGGATCTGACGCTTCTAGGCGAGCCCAAAGGCGGCGGCGTTTTCAAGATCCTAAGCCGCCATCGATTCGGCCGCTGAAGCGGCGCTCAGCATTCAACCGCGCGATCCAGCGCGCCCGAATTGTAGAGAACATGGACTTGCTCGTCTGCGGCGCGGCCGGAGCGCCCGCACGCAGATTTCAGCCTCATCTCCCGCCCGTGGGCGGGACGGCGCACTTCCGGCGCTGCGGTGAGGGCGATCACATGAGTGCGCCACCCTTTGATATGGTTTTAACCAAGCGCCGTGAGACTTTGAGGCGACCGCGCGCCCCGTGTGCGGGTTGTCAGCATGTCGCCGTGATGCCGTAGGCGTCTCAATCGAGAAAGAAGGAACCGTCCGTTTCGCATGATTTCCAATCTCGGCGAGAAACGGCAATGTGGATTTCGCCGCTTTGATCGGCGCGGCTAATCAACTGGGCGGGAAGGGGGCAGGATGGTTCGCGGGGGGGAAATGCCGGACGGCGGAAATACGTCTCACAAAAATGTCGAAGGATGCATAGCCGAGGTTCTACTTATGTAGTGAGCAAGGACCTTCGTCGGCGTCGGGAATGGCTATTTTGGGAATACGTTCTCAAGGAGGCCCGGCTCTACGACGACTGCGTATTCGTCACCGCCAATGCGCCCAGAGATCTTATTCAAGAGATCAGGCTCAATTTTCTTGCCGATGAGTAGTATGCGCCCGTCTTCGAGCCTGAAAGCTGCTGGGCATTCACCGATTAGGCAGCGAAAGCGATCGGGTGTTATTTCCTTCATCTAGCCTTCGCCATCCTGCAAGAAAATTTGTCCCTGGAAAAACAATGGCCTCAGAACTGAGGCCATCACCATAGGTTAATGCTTCTAACCTGTTTGCTAACGGCGGGGAAGTCCGCTTACATATGTTCCCGTCAACATTTATTTCAAAATATAACAGAACGTGAACGTCCATCAGGCGAACGGAAATTTTACAAAATTTCCAAAAACTCTGGCCCTTTTGAAAAAATCGTTGCTGAATGCAAAACTTGAAAAAGAGAACGTTCTTATCAATAAAAACTGTCACGAAATCTCAATCTTGGCGGGTGTATTTATGGTAACGTACAGTAAAAGAGCAGATGAACTTTGAGTAGAACACTATCCCCTCTCGGGAAGGAGGTCCAGTTTTTTCGCAGTTCAGCGCTCTCGGAAGGAGGTTGCCATGCCGCATTCCTGCATAGGAGCACTTAGTCACTATCATCATAGCCTTGTGGACTATGTCACATCGGAAGAGGCTATGCGAGCCGTCGAAGCGACAGCCGCCGGCGCTGCGATTTATCGGTTGATCTGGAAACCGCTCAGAACAATGCTGCTGCCGGTTATTGTCATACTTCGTTGCCTCGGTCTCCATGACAAAGATGCAAAGTAACGAAGTATCGCTTTTCGCGCACAGGATACTGCCTTGCTTGCCCAAAGTCCGCATGCAACAGTCGCCTGAGCCAGAGAAGACTTTCCCCGAACGCGAAGCGACGCAATTTGGTGGTTGGCAGGCTTCTTAGCCTGCTTTTTTTGCGTTGCCTCCACCCAAACTTATTTTTGTTACTTAATCTTAAAACGGTTGCGAACGGCCAAAAGGAAAAGAAAGATTAGCGGCGCCGGCAACAGACTTTGTAAGGTTTGCCAACCTAAGCCACTGGGGTAATTTGGTGACCCTTTTGTCTTACCGTACAGGCATTCAACCGACTGGTTTAGCCTGCCATCGAAGGAGGCGCCAACCATAAGCAATCCATGTTTCAAGGCGAGATTAGCAGCTTCCTCCAACGGGTTAAGATCTTGAGCATCTTTTGAGCAAGTGAGATTTCCAGTTAGAGCCTCATGAAGTAAAGAGATTTGACGCTCGGGCCAAGACGCCTGCAGTTCATGGGACTTCAGATTAGTTTGATAAGAACTTAAGTACACCATCATTGATATCAAAAATAGTGTAATCCAGAAGTAGACCGGCCGCATTATGGACCGGCCAAAATCCGAGACCACATCATAGATTAATCCCAAAATGTAGGCCGAGTGCCAAATCGGCTGCGCGTAAGCTATCACCCTCGGGCTCTCGCAGGGCTTTTTCAAAGGCTATTTGGCGGGCGTCCTCACATTTCGTCCAAAGAGCAAGAGACTCGGAAGGCGTCACAATCGGCTCCTACATCAAAATAAATACGATATATAACTCCAGCCGAACTTGAAAAACAAAGGGTTGTATAGTGTTTTTGTGCAACCAAGATTGTTCCTCGGTTAATTTATACATACTCTTCCATTCCGCTCAATCGATACTTCTAAGTGAGGCCTTCACGTAGCTAACCGATTTGAGGTTGCGGTTCAAAAACCGGGCGAGTTGTTCCGTACTCAAGGCCCGTTCCGCGATAGAGATCGAAGCCGATTTCCCCTTGCAGTTCTTGGCGTATGGCCCATACCGGAAATCTCGATTGAGATTTCCGATTCACTACAGGCCGAACCGCCAAACGCTTTTTATCTCGACGCCCCTTGAAGAATGGCGCCCACCATCCATTTACCATCCATCTGGATGGTATAGCGATGTCAAATAACATACATGAACTGCGCCCGAAGACTGGGGATACCGAGAAGATTACAATCAATCTCGGCTTCGTCGATCTCGGCCAAATCGACCTGCTGGTGCAGGAGGGCTTTTACTCGAACCGGACCGACTTCATTCGAACCGCCATCCGCAATCAGATCGAGCGTCACGCCGACGTTGTTCGTAAGGCCGTGAGCCGCAAAAGCGTCGATCTTGGACTTCGGCATTTCAACCGCGCCGACCTCGAAGCGGTTCGTGACGCGGGACAGATGCTGGATATTCGGGTCTTGGGTCTCGCCAGCATCGCAGAAGATGTCACGCCCGAACTCGCCCGCGCCACTATTGCAAAGTTGGCAGTGCTGGGCGCGCTTCACGCTAGCGCCGCGGTCAAGGCCGCGTTAGCCGATCGCATGCAATAGTTTCCGGCGTTGAGATTTCGCCCTTGATGCTTCTTCGCCCGCTAACAGAAAGCCCAAACATGAACTACCGAATGCCCCCTGAAATGGCCGAGGCGACCCGTCTCACCCGGCTTGGCAAACTCGCTGAGGCGACGGCGCTCATTCAGCGAATGCTTCGCGGCGCACCAAGCGCAACAGCTGGCGCTCCCGTTATCGATGCCGAATTCGTCTCCGCCGATCCCGCGCCAGCGGCGAAGCAAGGGCCGGGCGCCAAAGCCCGGCGCGTCGTCAGACCGCACTCGCGCCTGCGCGAGGCCGTGGCCCGCGCCGCCAAATTCGCAAAGCTTTTCGATGCTGAGGAAGGCCTAGCGTCCCGGCCGGTCTCCCAGCCTTTGCCGGATGGGGCGTCGTTCACGGCAGCGGCCTACGCCAATGCCGAAGGATCACGCGACTACAAGCTCTTTAGTCCAAGCGTCCGCAGCCGTGAGCGGCTGCCTCTAATCGTCATGCTGCATGGCTGCACCCAATCACCCGACGATTTCGCCGCGGGAACGCGAATGAATAGCCTCGCCGAGGAGCACGGCTTCTTCGTCGCCTATCCAGCCCAGAATCGCTCGGCCAATGTCAGCCAGTGCTGGAACTGGTTTAACCCGCACGATCAGCGCCGGGACCAGGGGGAGCCTTCGCTGATCGCGGGGATCACCCGCGAGATCATGCGCGCTCATCCGGTGGATCCGGAGCGGGTTTACATCGCAGGGCTTTCGGCTGGCGGAGCTGCGGCTGCGATCATGGCGGACGCCTATCCCGATCTCTACAAAGCGGTGGGAATCCATTCGGGCCTGCCATCGGGAGCGGCCAGCGACCTTGCGTCAGCGTTCGACGCCATGCGGGTGGGAGCGAAGGCCACCGAGCGCCCCGGCCCGGTTGTTCCGGCGATTGTTTTTCACGGCGACGCAGATCCGGTCGTCCATCCATCCAATGCTGAGGCGCTGGCGGCGCAGGCGCTGGGGCGCGCAACCGGATTGCAGCGAACGGCGGAGCAGGGGGAAGCGCCCGGCGGCCATGCCTATGTCCGCACCACCTATGCCGATCAGAAGGGGCTGACGATGTTCGAACAATGGAGTATCCGTGGGGCTGGGCACGCATGGGCCGGGGGCAGCGAGTCCGGCTCTTACACCGATCCGCGCGGGCCAGACGCGTCAACTGAAATGGTGCGGTTTTTCTTCGAGCACGGGACGAGCGATTGATCCCGCCCTTTCATGAGCTACAGACGGAGCTGTGAACCGCGATGACCCGCCCCCTTCGCTCCACGAGCATTACACCCGCTTCATCACTACTACGAGGCAGTCCGCCCCTCGAGCCCAGCAGCGAGCCATGATTGAAATTCCGGAAGGCGTCCATCGCGTTCAAAAGTGCTCGATCCGCTGCGGCGCGGCGTCCTGGCCGTTCGCCAGCCAGGAGGAAAGCGCGATCCGCTGTCATTGGTCGCAGCGCTCGGCAGAAAACCCGAAATTCTTTAATGGCTGCGTTTACATCATGATATCCGGCGCCCTGCGGCAGGGTCATATCGAGGGACGCCTCGCCGCGACGGATTTCGCCGCCTCACTCTATTGGCGTGAAACCGGATACCGGGACAGGACAGTGGTGGATTGTTTCGGGTCGGCGATTTTCCTCGGGTCCGACGGAGCGCTGATTTACGGCCGGCAAACTCCCGGAAATGTCAATGCAGGCATGATCTATCCGCCTGGAGGGTTCATCGACCGGCGCGACATCGGGAGTTCCGGCGCGGTTGACTTCGATGGGAGCGTCGCCAGGGAAGTTATGGAAGAAACGGAGCTTGATCCCGCCGGACTGTTACGCGACGGCGGCTACCTCGTGACGAGGGATGGCCCGTTGCTTTCAATCGGCGTGATTTATCGGCTCGCTGTGCCGGGGGAAGTTTTCTGCGCACAGATAAACGCACGGCTGGCGCGCGGCGCAGCGCCGGAGCTGGAGGCGCTTGTCACGCTGGATCGCGCCGCCGATGCCGCTGCGCATGCAATGCCGGGCTACGCGCGCCGGATTGCGATGGCTCTGCTCTGGCATTGACTTCAGCCTAAATCCGGCAGTTCACGGCGCCATTTCCACCGAAGCCGGCAATCAGGCGGCGGTGCTCGTGCGTCTCGCCGGCTTGCAGGCGATCGAGAATCGAGCAGGGGCTGACGCCGTATCTTGCGGTGCTGGTTGAGACCGGCGCAGCGCTCGGGCTGTATTTTGCAACGGGGTATATGCGGCTGGAAACGTCCGGCATTTCGGTGCGGGGCAGGGGGATGGTGCTTGAGGGCGAAGTTTTACGCCAAGATTTTAAGGTGCTACACGAGCGGGAGCTTGTGTTCCCCGGCCTGCGCAAATCGCCGGTCGTGTTCCTGCTTGAAGCCGGATGCACGGACGCGGAGCAGTCGCGTGGCATGGTTGTGCATTATGCGCGCGGGGTTAATTCCGCCTCGATACCGTGTGGCAAGAGTTTTGCGCCGCCATGCGACAGAGGTGGGACTGCAGCGCATTCGACAACACCCAAATTGCTTTGAACGGTCTTGAAAAGTATTTCACAAGCCGCCGGGCCGATCCCATAATCAGTGGCGTTTGCGCCATAATACCGGAAAATAGGCACTGTGCAGGAACCACAAAAGCCAGCTGGTAGGCTCGAGAGGGGTCACAGATAGACTTGGCCTCGCCGGAAGCGTAATTTTCGGGCCGATAATCTTTGCGTATTCGGGCCCCGGTTACGCTGGCGGCGATCCGGGCTAAGAGCGCCACATCACCTTCAACGCGGCGGCGCTTTCGAAAATCAAAGTGCGCCTGAGGAGATCGGCATTGCACCGGGGACTTTCCTTTGGCCGCCAAAGGGGGTTGAGAAGCCAGAACCCGATTCCGGACTTACAGCCTTTGACGAAAGGGATGCCGGCGTTTTTTGGGCCGAGACCCGGACATCATGGCGGGGCTCACCGAAATCCGCCTTGTGCGCCGTCGCCGCTCGCCTCGCCAGCCTCAAACGGTGAAGGTGGGGACCCAATTTACACCGTTTATTTCGGTTAGCATCTGAAAGAGAAACCCATCTTTGTCGGTCAGCATGTGGAAGAGAAACGCACCCACGCTGGCGATCGCGGCAATCCTTAACAAACGAGACAACATCAGGGAAGAGCGGACGCCTGGGGATACTCGAGCGGCATATCCTCGGATGCGAGAGAGGCTCCTGGCGTCAATGGTGCGCACCCATGCCCTTTTTCCATTCATGATCTTAAATAGCTGGGGCTCGTTAGGGCAATCTGGAAATGAATAACCGAACGCAACCAGCTTGCCCTGCATCGCGCCCCAGCAGGCGCGAAACTCCTCCGAAGCGCCTGGCGGAGCGATGAAAACCGTTTTCGCGAGAAGCAGCGGCTCGGTTAGGATTTTTCGAATCTCCCAGAGCGTCCCTTCCTGCGGGCCGGGCACACACCAAATCATCCCGGCCTTCGACATCAACAGCGACGCCATGCTCTGCCATTCATCGTCGGTGGTTACGACGTGGCCGATACCGGGCATGTTGCTGGGTTTGCCAAGACCGATTGTCAAACCAAAGGACTTGAGCGCTTGCCGCAGGGTGTTTTCGAATCCGAAATCCAGCTCGCGCGAGCCTGCATAGGGATTATGCGAAATCCTTCAGGTTTTGAAAAAACGTTTCATTCGGCAGTTCGAAATGAAGCCGGCCATCGGTCTCGAATGGCCGCAGATACAGAAAGAACAATTTCTGTTTTCCAGCGATAATATCCGCAACCATATTCTGGCTCTTCCGGTCTCGCAGCTTCTGTAACCGCTCTTCCGACATTTCGAAGAGGATGGTCACGGCAAAACTGCCTATAAACCCGATGAAAAGGCTGCTGTACACGAGCACAATGATGAATGTTATAATGGCGATCGCCAATGTAACCAGGCGAAGGCCATAGCCTAGGAACATCAAAGGAATAAGATCCGCAATGTCTACTTTGCCGGGGGCGGACGCGGGCTTGATGCCGGCCGTGTCCATTCCCGCGGCTGAGCTAGAACCAGGCCCGGGATCGAAGCGCGTCGCCGCTCGAAGCACGATCAACCCGAGCCAAGCAAGCATACCTGCCGAAAAAATCTCGACTGTCAGCGCGTAGTCCGGGATCGACATAATCGATTGCCGTTGGAGTTCCAGGAGCGCCGTGCCCGCGATCGCCCCAACAAGCGGTTGCCAGGTCCAGACGGCCATGGATTGAAGATTGGGCATGGCGGCGACCATGCAAGCGGCGAAGATTATGTACTTCGCCAGTTGCAGCACAAAAGTTGCCGCGATCCTTACTTCTTCGGATTGATTATCGGTCGCGCCCAGGATAACAAGCGCCTGCGTGCTGAACGGGCCGAAGAGCCAGCTTAACACTGCGAATGCGAGCCCCGCCGAGATTGCGGCAAGGAGCTTGCTTCGCGCCCAGAGCACGGCGACAAGCCCGATGCACAGTGACAATGGAAGACTGCCGAACAGCGCAGAATACAGTTTCGGTTCAATCTCTATCCCCGCCTCATTTCGTAACAACGCATAGACCGGCCCGGGCCCTATAAGCCAGGTGGTCGCCAGGTACACTGCGGGCAGGAGGACGACAGGCAATATAGGGAGAATGCGATGCGGATTTCTCTCTGCCGAGGTTGTTCGTGACGGCATCCGGAGCCATTCTTGTTCGCACCGCTACTAAGTTACCTTGCATCTACGCAACGCGTCCGGCAAAGTCGAGAGGAATTGGCCTAGGCGTGGCGGTCACCCGCGAAGCAAGCGGGGCATCGTCTATTCGCTCGGCTTCTGACGCCCCGCACAGTCTTGCAGGGAGCTTCACTCACCCCTCCGATGGAAGGTCGCGCTTTGTTCGTCAAGAACATACTGCGCATCTGCTTGGGAGTATGTCGGCCTCTCCGCAGAGGACCGCACTCGGATCCATCACCCGCCATGAAGGCATGGGATTGCGAGAAAACCGGCACGACCGCTCGCGACCCCATGCGGGCAAGGAAGTGATGCACTCCAGAACCAGCGCGAGAGGCCCTGTTCCGGCCGCTGTCTAGCGGGCATTGCCGGAATGTAGCATGATCTCCCGCGAACAAATCTGTGAAAGCAGGAGAAGCGCGCGTGGCCAAGTCGGAATGGAGCTTCAAGACCGCCGTCGAATTGTCGTCGGCCCTCGCGGCAAAGCAGGTTTCGGCCGTCGAGCTGGCGCAGGACGCCATCGGGCGCATCGAGCGGCACGATGGCAAGATCAACGCCATCTGCGTTCGCGATTTCGCCCGTGGCCTCGACGCCGCCCGCGCCGCCGACGCCGCCCGCGGACGTGGCGAGACCCGGCCGCTGCTCGGCCTCCCCCTCACCGTCAAGGAATCCTACAACATCGCGGGGTTGCCGACGACGTGGGGCTTTCCTGCGCAAAAGGATTTCATGCCGGCGGACGACGCGCTGTCGATTTGCCGGGTCAAGCAGGCCGGCGCCGTAATACTCGGCAAGACCAACGTGCCGCTCGGACTCGGCGACTGGCAAAGCTTCAACGAGATCTACGGCACGACGAACAATCCGTACGATCTCGGCCGTACACCCGGCGGCTCCTCCGGCGGATCGGCGGCGGCGCTCGCAGCGGGTTACGGACCGCTCTCGCTTGGTTCCGACATCGGCGGTTCGCTGCGAGTGCCCGCGTCTTACTGCGGCGTCTATGCCCATAAGCCGACCTTCGCGCTGGCGCCATCGCGCGGCCATACGCCGCCACCGTTTCCGCCGCTGCCGCTCGACCGCGATCTCGCAGTGATCGGACCGATGGCGCGCTCGTCCGCGGACCTTTCGCTTCTGCTCGACGTCATCGCGGGCCCGGATCCGTTGGAAGCCGGCGCCGCGTACAGACTGGCATTGCCGTCGCCGCGTCACGACGCGTTGAATGATTTCCGCGTGCTCGTGGTCGACACCGACCCGGTGATTCCGGCCAACGCCGTGGTGCGCGCCGCCATCGGCAGGCTTGCCGCAAACCTCGGCAAGGCCGGCGCCAGGATCGGCCGCGACAGCCCGTTATTGCCTGATTTCGCGGCATCGTCGCGGCTCTATATGCGGATGCTGATGTCGTTCCTCGGCGCGATATCCCCACCGAAACGCGTCGAGGCGGCGCTGGCCGGCGCCGCCAACCTTGACCCCGACGATATGAGCCTTGGCGCGGAGCGCCTGCGAGGCATGGTGCTGAGCCATCGCGACTGGGTGCTGGCCGATGGCGGCCGTGCTCAATTGCGGGCGCAATGGCGCGAATTGTTCAAGAGCTACGATGCGGTGATCTGTCCGGTTACGCCGACCCCGGCCTACCCGCACGACCATTCGCCCGAACAGGAAAAGCGCCGCATCAACATCGACGGCAAGGATTA
The DNA here is from genome assembly GCA_963766815.1 of uncultured Alphaproteobacteria bacterium. Classification (GTDB taxonomy): domain Bacteria; phylum Pseudomonadota; class Alphaproteobacteria; order Rhizobiales; family Rhodomicrobiaceae; genus Rhodomicrobium. Next base: position 339,253 of record CAVYBZ010000032.1, read on the forward strand.
CGTCTACCCCGATCAGCTGGCGTGGTCCGGCGTCGCCACCCTGCCCGGTCTGCCCGCGACCGCGATTCCGATCGGGCTGTCACCGGAAGGTCTGCCGATCGGCGTGCAGATCGTCGGCCCCTGGCTGGAAGATCGCACACCGCTCAAACTGGCCGAACTGATCGAGCGCGAATTCGGCGGCTTCGTTCCGCCGCCGATGTTTGATGATTAGAATTGGTGCAGCCAAGTCCGCCAGCGTCTATGCCCTATTAAGTACCCCGAACCAACGCAGTAGGCCGGGAGCCGAAGAGGCGGGTCTCAAAAACTGTCCGAGCGGCAACGTTTGCTGCTAGATCTTACCGCGGACGTTTTGCAAAGCTGCAAGCTTCGGACGGATCAAACCACAGCGCCAAATTCTTAATTAGGAATACAAACTGCGACCCGGGTGGGTTACGATCTAGTTGGGCGGCCTGGGGGCCCATTTTGACATGGGGACTTAAGCTACCCTCTCTCGGTGCTGCGCCACTCAAGTATTGTTGTTTTTTTAGAGGGCATTTGTCGGAGGTTCGCCCGTGTATTCATCTGAGGATCAAATCTTTGCTGCTCTCATGGCCGCAAATCTGAATGAGCAAAAGGCCAGGCTAATCGCAAAAGAGGCAAAGCCTTGCATTTGGCTTGAAACGAGGAGTGTGAGGGGGGAAACGGAAATTGCATGTGGTAAAACAAAGATTGGGGGAGAGCCTGATCTTCCAGCCGGCTTTGCTTGGCCGCTACGTCCCCCCTATCCCAACGCGGACCGTGCGGATCGCTATCGCCGCACTTTAGATAAGCTGGCTAAAAGCGGGCGCTTGCCGGCGCGGCGCGAAGAGTTGAAACAGATGGTGGAAATCGTTGAGAGACCTTTTCCGCTGGCGTTTGTCGCCCAAATAAATTTTGCCGAAGCCTGGGGCGCAGGCACTCTCGATCCCGATTTCCCAAAAGAGGGACTGTTGTCGATCTTCTACGATACGATTGAGGGCCCCTGGGGCTTCGATCCGGCCGACCATATTGGCAGCAAGGTGCTGTTCCACCGGGCCGATCTCGGAGAGTTGGACCGTCAGAAGGCGCCTGCCGATTTTGGAAAAGTCGGGCGCCACACGCCGTTTGAACCAGTAAGCTGCTATCCACGGGGCTGTCATGCGCCTCTGCCCGTCCGCACCGCTCGCTTTAGAGCTTTAGGTATCGATAAGGAGACTGCCGAACTTTATGGCGACTGGTGGAGCGCAGCCGGAGACATATCCGCCAGCGAAGGCGGAAGCAATTGGAAATGTCATCGGGTGGGCGGCTGGCCAACCCCCGTTCAGGGCGACATGCAAGCCGAATGTGCTCTTGTGGACGCGGGTTACTACTGCGGCAAAAGCGACGCCTACCGCGCCAGCGAGACTCTGGCTGCGCGCGGGAGGGCCGAAGAGTGGCTTTTACTTGCTCAAATCGGTAGCGATTCAAAAGCACGGATGATGTGGGGCGATAACGGGCAGCTTTATGCCTGGATCCGGCGCGAGGATCTGGTTGCCAACCGGTTCGAAGCGGCGCGCCTGATCCTGCAGTGCTATTGAAGACGAGGTTTGTTGCCGGGGAGTCCGAGTCTCTCATGCATCTCCGAATGTGCCATTCCGTCCCTCGCCGCTCGTGTCGGCGTTACCTCTCGTCAGCGATCCCTTGTCGCTTGTTCGGTAGCAGAAGTCATAAGACAAGCGGTTTCACACCCCGAGCCTCAGCCGAAGCCGATATACGTATGTTTCGGCATTTTCGGAGAGGGCCGCATTCGGCTCCCGAAGCCGGCTTGGCGTGCATAGGATCGCGAGAAAACCGGCACGGCGGCTTTCGACCCTTTGAAGCTATGCGATTCTCACTAGGCAGGTGGAAGCGTATCGAATCGATCGCCACCGCTGGAGGCCTGAGGGCCGAAAACAAAGCGTGTGTAGAACCAGCTGATGCCTAAAAGCGAAAGTCCAAGCCCCAGAAATGACACGACGCGCATAAGCCCCGTGAGTTGCGACGCATCGTAGAGGAACACCTTGCCCGCCGTCAGGATCATGACCACAAGCGAGGCGATGCGAATGGCGGTGTTGTTGCGCAGCGCGCCCATGAACAGGAGCGCAAGGCTAAAGACGAGCCAAGCAACCGAATAGGCGTAGACCTCCAGCTTTGTCGTCTCGCCCGCGCCGAGATGAGCGCCATGGAAGAGCTGCCTGACCTCGAAAGTCGTCAGGACGAACGCCAGAATGAGCATCCCCGCCAAGCAGCCGTGCGCCAGCCGCCGCATGTTAAGGTGACCCGCCTCCTGCCAAAGCCGCCCCATCCAAAGGATGGGCAGGCCAAAGGTGAGAAGAAGCGCGTTCAAGACGGGCAGGTCGCCAACGTTCTAAGTCGTCGCCCAGACTGGATTGTAGGCGATGAGATCGAAATAAACGATGCGGAAGGCCGCAATGCCCGCGAGCGCAAGGCCCGAAGCCGAGACCGCGGCGCGCGTAAAGCGCCGCCCGAGCCAAAGGCAGGCGAGCCCATAAACGAAGATCGCGTTCGTGACGACGCCGCGCTCGAAAAAACCCACCCTGGCGAACAGCACATTCTCGCCGGCATGGAAGGCTTTGCGGGTGAGGTAGTACCCCATGACGCCGAGGAGCGCGATCGCCGAGACTTCGAGGATACGGATCAAGCCATCGTCTTTGCGGAAGCGCAGCAAATAGGCTGTCCCGGCGAAGAATACGGCTGGAAGTCCTAGCTGAAAAATGGGCGACTCCACGAATGGAACCGTTTTTTGCAAGGGTAACTTGGCTTCGAACAATCCATAGGCCGTGAGCTGTATGAGAAGCAGGATCTGCGGCGACATGAGAAAGGCGAAGACGCAGGCGAGCAGCGCCGCGAAAGTGCGAAGCGCCTTGATTTCGAGCCAGATGCTGAGCCAAGCTAGCGCTAGCATTTCGGCGGAGATGGCGACGGAAAGGAAATCGCGCCGAAGCTCCATCGCGAGTCCAAGGGCGATAAAAGCGGTCGCCGTGCCAGAGAAAACCGCAAGCAGCGCTTGCTGGCCTGGCGTTTTTTTCAAAACGCGCGCAGCGGCGAAGGTGCTGAGGCCTGCAAGCGCCAAGCCAAGCATGCCCCAGAAACCTCGAACGCCTTCAAGAAGCCCGGTCTCATGCAGACGGAAATAAGCGATCAGGAAATAGCCAAGGCTTGCGGCCGCAAATTGTCCGGCCCACAATACTGGCCGGGGGCTTCGGAACTGCAGCGCATAGCCGGAGAAGGCGAACAGCGCGCCGAAACAGGCGACGGTCACGGCGAAGCGGTCGCGCGGCGCGTCATACCAGCTGACCAGCATGACGGCGTTCACAGCCATCGTCAGCGATGGGACGGCGCCATAAAGGCGCTGCTCGAAGAAGGCGAGCCCCAAGCCTCCGGCGGACAGGAGGCCGAAGAAAACCCATTCGGACGCGCCGAAGCCGCCTTCCCAGCCGATTGCGCCCATGATGAGCGCTGCGCCGCCGAGAGTGAGGATGTTCAAGGCCGAGGCGGCGTTGAGAAGGTGAAAAAGGCTGGCGCCCTCTTCGATTTCGCTTTCAAGTTGGCGCTTCGATGTCACGACGACGGTTGCGCTCACCGCGAGCAGAAAAAGGCCGAGCCAGATCGTATCGCCGGGCGTGAAATAGCCTGCGAAAAGCCAGCACGCGGCCCAGCCGAAAGCGCCCGCGACCCCGGGCAGGCTCAAAAGCCACCACTGCTCACGCCGGATCAGAACCAGGAGGCCGGCCAGAACGAAGTAAAGGTAAAGGAAGAGAGCCGGCGCGCTGGGATTGCCGGACTGAATCATGGCGGGCGTCAGGAAACCGCCGATCAGCCCTAGAAGGGCGATGGGCGGTCCATACCTCAAGGATAGAACCAGCGCCGTGAAGGTCAGTGCCGCCATTGCGCTAAGCCCGAGGAACGATGGGATCAGCTCATAAAGAGTTGTGGCGGCATAGAGGCTGCCATAAAGGACCGCGATGCCTGCGCCGGTCAGGGATTGCGCAATGCGCTGGCTGTTCGGGGTGGCATCGTTTCGCCGGACCCATCCGCCGCCGAAGAGCAGGGACAGGCCGAAAGCTCCGCCAAGGATAACGCGCACCGCCGGATTGAGCCAACCTTGCTCGATCGAGAACTTGACCAGGAAGAAGCCCGCTAGGATCAACGCCGCGCCGCCGAACCAGACCGGCAAGCGAACCCCGAACTGCCGCTCGAATGTCGGGCGCGGAAGAACACGGACTGATTCGGCAGGCTCCGCAGGCGGTTCAGTGATTTCTGGCGTTTCAGGCGGCGCCTCTGCGGTCTCATCAAGGTTAGGGCTTCGGGCGAGGGCGGGCGAAGTGGGCGCGGTGCTGAGGCCTTGATCTTCCGCGGCGCCCCTCAGAGCAGCGATTTCGGAGCGCAGCCGCTCGATCTTGGCTTCAGCGGCAAAAAGCCGGTGCTCGGCGTCCAGGAGCCGGAAGATTGTGATCCAGGGCAGAATTAGCGCGACGAGTCCCAACAGCGCGAAAATTACAACCACAAGCCCCAACGTCGCCTCCGCTTAGTCCGCCCGGGGCAAGCCTCCCGGCTCGCGCTGGCATGATTGTCGAACTACCCACTTCCATGTCGATGGGATGGCGTCAATAGTCAGGCATAGGCAGGGCGCTTTTGAGAGCGCGTAGACCCGCAAATCGGGCGCAGTTTCTATCTCCGAGGCAACGATGGCGCTGCTCATCGCCGGAGATTGGCACAGGATCGAAATCCTTGAGAAGCGCCTGGAAAAGACTTCCCCGACGAGTGATGCTCAAAAAATCGAATCTTAGCAGCGTGTTTCAAATTCTGGAGGAATCGGCTAGCGCCAGTATTGGCGGCGACGTTATGCGTCCAGAACCGCCTGTAAAGGAGATCGACCATGGCAATAGCCAAACCGAACGCCGCAAAACCTAAGCCGGCGGCTTCGCCGAAACCGGCTGCGCCCAAGCACACCACGCCGGAAAAGGCTCTCCCAGCCGCCAAGCAGGCAAAGGCAGCGGCGGCGGACAAGAAAGTGAAAGTGGAGCTCGTCACGCTTCGCCAACTGGCGGCATCGGTGGCTGAGTCCTGCTCCATCCCACAGAAGCAGGCGAACGAACTGCTCTCCAGCACGGTCGCCGCAATCGGCGAACATCTCAAGAAGGGCGCGCGCATCCGCGTTGGCGGGCTCGGCACGTTCGAGGTGCGCAAGCGGGCCGAGCGGACGGGGCGAAATCCCGCCACAGGCGAACCGATCACCATCAAGGCGAGCAAGAAGGTCGCGTTTCGCGCCGCGAAGGAGCTCAGCGAAGCCATCTAGGCCAGGCTGCGGCGCGACGGAGGCGCTGCGCTTCGCCTGGATCGAAGTTTTGAATTATAAACCGCAACCCAGGGAGTTTGCGCCTTGACCGGAGATCTCGATCACGACGACGTTCCCGAATATCACTCCACTCTTGAAGCTCTCGATGACGTCGCCGCCATTGTCGAAGCCATCGTGCTGAGCTCCGTAAGCGATGAGGAACGCGAAGCCTATCTCGTTCTTGCCGGCGATTATGGCTCCTACGCCGAAAGGTTGCCGGAGGAGCCGGCGGTCGTGAGTTCCAGCGATCCGGTCACGAAATGGAACCATGGCGGGTACCCCCACCGCAGATATTCCTGAGCGATCCCACGACGAAGAAAGCTGCAAGCGCCAAGGCCGAGGCTTGGCGTCAGGAAATCTTTGACATTTGTCCATCCTTTTCTTATGAGGGCGACGCATTCATTCCGCAGGAGATGCGAATTTCCGGAGCGGGTCCGAAAGTCGCATCTCATCGCCGATCCGCGGACCTACGCCGTGGCGGCTTTCTGAGCCGCCGCGAAGACATCGCGGGGGGGCGTCGTGCCCGCGACGTGCTCCGTACCCTCGGCCCCGAGGTCCATCCAGCCGGAGTTGACGGCCTCAAACATAGCTTCGGCCGGTCCGGTCTGACCCTTCGGGATGCCGAACTGCTCGAACGCTGCTGGCCAATCGGCCCGCGGGACGGCAAAGGCTTTGACGTCGAGCTTCAGGACTTCCCCCAATTGGGCGGCGACTTCATCCGCGCTGATCATCGAACCGAGCTCGATGAACTCGCCGCCCCGGCCACTCCGGCCCGGTCAGCAGCGTCGCCACCTCGGCGCCAATGTCGTTCGTCGCGACCATGGTCGATTTCCGGTTAGTCGGATTGTAGTAAACTGGGAGCGTGCCGCCCTGGGCGACGTGCAGGCCGTAAAGGAAGTTTTCAAAAAACGCGCCGGCGCGCACGAAGGCGATCGGCGATGTCAGTTTGCGAAAGCCTTGCTCCAGCAGCGACAGGGCGGTGATCATCCCCAGCCCGCTGGTCCGGTTCGCTCCCATCGACGAGAGCGCGACCACACGCGGCGGTGCAGCCTTGGTCAGCGCCTCGACATAGTTCGCGATGACGCCCTTGGCTTCCTTGAAGTCCGGCGAGGGGGCCCAGACGGCCGGCAGCATGACAAACGCGCCGTCGACGCCCTTGAGCGCCCGCTCGATGGCGGCCGCATTGTTCCAGTCGCCCTCGACCAGTTCGACGCCTTGGTCTGTCCAGCTTGCCGCCTTCGCGCGGTCGCGAACCAGCGCGCGTACTTTCTTACCTTGCGCCAACAGATGTGTGGCTGTTGCGCCGCCTACTTTTCCCGTAATTCCCACGACTAGAAACATGCGTATTCTCCCGGTGCTAAATGGTCTATATTCTAGGGTAGGTCTCATATAGAGACCCTAGACCTGCACCGTAAGGAGGCAGTTTTTTGTAACCAGGAGAGAAAAAGGGAACCCGTATGAGCGACGCATTGAGCGCGATCGAGCGATTCAGCCGATATCAATCGGACGACGCCGAGTCAGTAGAACCCGTACATTGCCCGGTGCGCGACGTGCTCGACCGCATCGGCGACAAATGGAGCATGCTCATAATCATGACCCTCGCGACGCGACCGCAGCGCTTTAGCGAGCTTCGCCGAGCCATCCGCGACATCTCCAAGCGCATGCTCACCCAGACGCTACGCGACTTGGAGCGCGACGGACTTGTTACCCGCCATGTCTTTCCGACCAAGCCGCCGAGCGTTGAATATTGCCTTTCCCCGCTAGGCCAATCCCTGCTGGACCCGATGGCGAGCCTCATCGATTGGGCCGACCGTCGTTATTCCGATATCCATGCCGCGCGCGCCCGCTTTGACGGAGCACCCTGTGATGTCCAGCGCTAGGGATCTGAAACAGAAGTTCGCGTCATCGCATGTGCGAGGTCTAGCCCGGATATCTCACGAGCGTCATGATCGGCGAGTGCGGTTTTACGCAGAGCGGTTGATAGCGGTCTAGGCGCTTTCATAGGCGTGGCTTTTCCGCCGGAGAACCGGTTGCATGAACTTTGGCGATGTATCTTTCTTCAGGACGGCGGACTTGAGCCGCTGCCACATTAAAGCGGCAGCGCCGCATAAATGCCGGTGAGCGTTGACGATAGCGCAGCTCCTTGAAGAGGCGTTCGGGTTTGCTGCTTTCCTTGGATTTGGCCTCAGCCGCGGCCAACTCGTCTGCAATCGAAGCTTTGAGCCGTGGATTGCGGGGAAGGCCGAAGACATATTCGACGCCATTGCTCTCACACCACGCCATCAACTCGTCGCGGCAGAAGCCGGAATCCGCCCGGAGCCAGATTTCAACGCTGGGCCAACTCTGCCGGATTTGCGCGACAATAAAGGCGATCTCCTCCTTGGCGCCCGCCGAGGCGTCGATGTTCGCGGGCCGCAGTTTCGCCAGAAGCAGTTCCCGGCCGCAGAAAATGTAAAGCGGCAGATAGCAATAGCATTTGTAATAGCCGTGGAAGAACCGGCCTTCCTGATCGCCGTGGATAGGATCGTCCGTGGCGTCGAGATCGAGGATAATGCGCTTGGGCGGAGTCGCCTGGCCTTTGAGAAAGACACTGACGAACAGCCGCTTCATGGCCTCCTCGTCCAAACTGAGTTTGCGGTAACGGTCATCTTCTGTCCTTGGCGCGTGTTCGAGCCGGTTCAGCGTCGACTTGCCAGCCAGCGCCGCGCAATCGGATCGCTTCGCTTCAACTTTGCCGGACACAAGGCCAAGAACCGGATCGTGACGTAACTCGTCGTGATCGTTCAGGTCTTCGTAGCCAAGCGCGATGCCATGAATGCGCTGGGCTACCAGCGTCTCGACCGCATGCTCGATCCGATCCTGCCTGCGGCCATCCTTGAAACAGGCCGACACCTGCCGCGATAGGCCGATACGGCGATCGGTCTGCCGCAAAAGCAATGCGCGGCGTTCTAAGTGATGGCGCCGCCGTCAAACGCCGCTGTGACTTTCCGGCTGCCGACCCTGGCGAAATCCAGGAAATCCTGACTACACTCTGTCAGCATCGGGGTATCCTCCTGCGTCAGAAAAATCCTTTGTGGCAAAAAAACTTTCGCTGATTCACAGCCCCGATGCACCTAGCGCTCGTGAGATATCCGGGCTAGATCACATCAGCGGACCTCGATCAATGCGCGACCGTCGACGCGGGAAGCATCGCCGGCCACGTCCGCTTATTGGAGTATCGCGTCAGAGCGAATATTCTCGGCGATGAAGATCGCGTCATCGCCCTCCCGCAACAGTGCGAGCCCTAAGCTTATGGGGTGCGGTAGGCTTTATCGCCGTGGGCTATTAAGGTCGCGGCGCGTGATGGCTCGCGCGCTCCATGGCTGGCTCTAAGCGCACGGTTTTCAACGCCGTGTTCTCACGCCGATTGACTTTTTTACTTCAGCTCCTCGATGTCGTGGGGTTGCCTCTATTCCGCTCAAATCGATCAACCCGCTTTGATCGCCCGGACCTCCGCAGCGCGATCATCGACCGGGATCGTGGGAAGTTCACCCTGGCTTTTCACCGGAAGAGTGCGCAGGTGATCCATGATCGCCTGCCATTCCTTGATCTCCCGGACAGCGCCCTTCTCCGAAACGGTGTCGACACTGCTCCTATCCAGCGTACCGGGCGGCGGCAAAAGGTAGGGCGTGTCATCGCGTGGATCATCGAGAGCCTCGACTTTCGACTTGAGCGGCTGGCCGTCCTTATTCTTCGCCACCAACGGCAGTTTGCCTTTGGTGTATTTCGGTATAGCCACGAGGATCATCCCGAGCATCAGCGGACATGTGAGGCTATACAGGCGTTCGTCCTTCCCACTGATGTCGATCGCGCGGTAGCCGCGGTCGAAATCCCCCAACTCGATGGCCGTCACGACGTCGAATTCGGGCGGGACGGATCGTAACGGAACCTCATGCCAGAGGCGCGGGGGAAATACTCGCCGGGGTGCGCCGGATTATCCACGAGGAAAAACTCGAGCAGATGCTTCAACTCCTGCCCGGTGAAGTAGCCCGTCACAAGCGTACTGCCGGCCGTCGTATCCACCACACCGGCGCCGAGCGGCGCCACGGAAAACACATCGTAAACGGTCTGCACGCCCGATTTCCCGCGGGTAAAGCCGGAGCGCATCATCCCGTTGGCGGTGAACCCGATGTCCGCCTTCGTGGCCTCTCTGAATGCGTCGGTGCAGAGATTGGCAAGGATGGCGCCGGCGGCGATATCGGCGTAAGTGTTAGGAATGTCCTGCGGCGCCACTGCCAGCGGTTGGTCGATGCTGTAACCGCGCGACGCGAACGCCACTTCGGTGACCGTCTTCTTGAACTTGTCGATCTCGCCGGCGATGGCGCGGTCGCCAGCGATGGCGTCGTCGATCGGGAGGAGGCGGTAGGACTCGACTGTCAGCTTGCCGCCGTCCAAGGTGATCACCAGTTCGCCGAGGTTTTGTCCATATTTTCCGGTCTGCACCACGGGGGTGCGGCCATTGACGATGACCGGCTCATGCAGCTCGGTGTGGCTGTGGCCGCCGACCACTATGTCGATGCCGGGCACGGCTTTGGCCAGCCGTACATCCTCTCCGTCCGTAAAACGTCCGTCCTTTCCTTGCTCCATGCCGCTATGGCTGAGCGCGATGATAACATCCACCTTCTCTGTCTCGCGGAGGAGCTTCACCATCTCCGTCGCGGTCTCAATGGGATCGGCGAACCTAACCGCGCCGGCGCCGTCGGTGTAGAACTGGGCTTCTTTGCCGAGAACTCCGAAAATGCCAAAGCGAATGCCGTCACGCTCGATCACGCGATAGCGACGGATGATCCCCTCCTCGGCAAGGCGCTGAAGACCGGTCAATGTCGGGTCATCCGCGGAGAGGTTCGTGTTTGAGGCGACCACCGCCGGAACCTGGCCAGCCTTGGCGGCCGCCGCGATCGACTGGGCCGTGCCGTCAGGCCCGAGGTCGAAATCGTGGTTGCCGAAGGTGGTGGCGTCGAAACCTATCATCGACAGGAGCCGCAACTCGCCACCGGTCTCGCGGGTGGCGGCAGCGAACGCGGTCCCCATGCTGTAGTCGCCTGCGTCGAGCACCAAGACCGGCCCCTGACCTGCGCGCGCTGCTTTCCTCTGCGCGATCAAGGCGGCCAGACGCGCGAAGCCGCCCCGGGTTTCGTCGTCGTTGAGGTCGATTGGGGGGGATGCGGTATAGTCGGACGCCGGGGCCATCCCGATGAAGTTCGAATGAAGGTCGTTGGTGTGCAGGATGGTGAAGGTCTTCTTCCCGTCCGCCGCTGCGGCGGGAAGCCGGCCGAACAGGATCATGGCGCCCGCTGCCGCCGAGCCGGCCAAGACCTCGCGGCGGGAGGGTGTTTGGTTTGCCATGAGGAGAGCATCCGCCCGTTTTCGGGGTTGTGTTTTCATTGCTGCGGACTTTCGTGTTCGATCAGCCGCTGCCGACAGGATCGATACTTGGCTTTCAGTCAACGCCCGGCCAATTGCTTTGACAAATAGCCGGGAGCTTATCGACTTCAGTTAATTTGTTTTGCCGACTGCACCTGCCGTAATCAATTCCATGACGCGGTCGAGGTTGAAGCTGCCGGGTTTCTGGCGTGGCGGAAATTCGCGGAAACTCTGCAGCCAGTTGCCGACATAAGACGCTGCGGGCGCAAACGCGTACATGTGCTCGACGTACCAAAGCTGATAACCCATCGCATTTTCTTCTTCGGCACGTTCGAAGGGGTCCATCCGTAGGTTCGTGAGAAGTGGCGCGCGCAGTTCCTCATAAGGATGCTGCCAAACTTTAAGTCCAACGGCATTTTGCTTCAAAAACAGCACTTTGTAATCACCATAGCGCAGAGCGGCGACGCTGCCGTCATCGGTCCAATAGATGAATTCTTTGCGCGGCGATTCCTTCACTTCGCCTTTGAAGAGGGGTTGCAGGTTGTAGCCGTCGAGGTGGACCTTGTAGGTCACATCGCCGATCTTGAGGCCCTTCAGCAGGTCTTCTTTAGCCGTCGAATTGCCTGCCGCGCCGAGCAGCGTCGGGATCATGTCTTCATGCGCAGCGATTTCATTGACGGTGGTGCCGGGCTTGATGACGCCGGGCCAGCGAATAAGCGTTGGTACGCGGAAGCCGCCTTCCCAACTCGTCGCCTTCTCGCTGCGGAACGGGGTCGTGCCGCCGTCCGGCCATGAGAGTAACTCAGCGCCGTTGTCGCTGGAATACATGACGATGGTGTTGTCATCGATGCCCAGCTTTTTGAGCTCGGCGAGCAGTTGGCCGACGTGGCCATCGTGCTCAACCATGCCGTCGGCGTAGATGCCCTGACCGGTCTTGCCTTCACTTTCCTTCTTGAGGTGCGTGAAGATGTGCATGCGGGAGGCGTTCCACCAGATAAAGAATGGCTTTTGGTCTTTCACCGCCTTATCCATGAACTTGATCGCCCCGGCGGTGATCTCCTCGTCCACCGTCTCCATGCGTTTCTTGGTGAGCGGGCCGGTGTCTTCACATTTTTGCTTGCCGATCTTGCCGAATCGCGGATCGACGGTCGCATCGTCCTGATCTGTCGCGACGCAGTGCAGAACCCCGCGCGGGCCGAACTTCGCCTTGAAGGCCGGATCCTTCGGGTAGTTGACGTTCTCCGGTTCCTCCTCGGCGTTGAGGTGGTAGAGATTGCCGAGCCACTCATCGAACCCGTGAACCGTGGGCAGCATGTCGTTGCGGTCGCCGAGGTGGTTTTTGCCGAACTGGCCGGTCACGTAACCCTGCGGCTTGAGCAATTCCGCGAGCGTCGGGTCTTCTTTTTTCAGACCCTCCGGCGCGCCCGGCAGGCCAACCTTGGTGAGGCCGGTGCGGATCGGCGATTGCCCCGTGATAAAGGCGGCGCGGCCGGCAGTGCAGCTCTGCTGGCCATACCAATCCGTGAATAGCGCACCTTCCGTAGCTATGCTGTCAATGTTGGGCGTCTTGTAGCCCATCATACCGTGACTGTAGGCGCTGACGTTGGAGACGCCGATATCGTCGCCCCAGATGATCAGAATATTCGGCTTCTTCGGCTGCTGAGCCAAGACCGGCGACGCCGGTAGAAGCACAGACAGCGCAACACCGGCGAGAGCGAGCAGGCTGGCAAACAATCTAGACATGCGCATCGCTAAACCTCCTTTAGCTAAGCTTCGAAAATCTGAAATTAATATTCGAGTCGGTTGCCTCGTGTTGATTGCGCACTGCAAGCCCTCCTAGCATGGCGCCCAAAGATAAACTCAACCTCCACCGATCGATGTTTGATCAACTGCCGAAGAGACCAATTCCTTTTCGACGGTCGAATTGATTTGCGGGAGGCAGGTAGGCTGGGCCGCACCCGTCTTGGGTGAATGCGGCCCATTTCGTCAGCTGGGCTTCCAGTCAGCGGCGGCGTCAGTCGCCACTCGGTTTCTGAAGCTGCGCCATTACCTGATCGATCGAGAAGCTCGCCGCCTTCTGGCGAGGCGGATAATCCTTGAAGGTCGCAAGGAACTTCCCGACATAAGTTTGCGCGGGGATCAGCAGGAAGACATGGTCGAAAAACCAGTCATAATAGCTATTCGACGTGATGGTCGCGCGTTCATAGGGATCGAGCCGAAGATTGTAGAGCAGCGGAATCCGAAGGGTAGTGAAGGGCTCTTGCCAAATCCGCATTGTTCCTACCGTCTTTTGTTCGGCGAAGACGAACTTCCAATTGTCGTAGCGAAGACCGGTCAGATCGCCGTCATCGGAGAAGTAGAAGAACTCCTTGCGCGGGCTCTTTTGCTCCGCGCCGGTCAGGTATGGCACAAGGTTGTATCCGTCCAGATGCACCTTATAGCTCATCTTGCCGGCCTTGTAACCGGTGAGCAGCTTTTCCTTGACGTCCGGCACGCCGGCCGCTGCGAGCAAGGTGGGCGCCCAGTCGAGGTGTGAAACGATCTCATTCGATACGGTGCCTGGCTTGATCTTGCCCGGCCAGCGGACCATGGCCGGCACCCGATAAGCGCCTTCCCAATTCGAGTTCTTCTCATTACGGAACGGCGTCATGGCTGCGTCCGGCCACGAGTTCATGTGTGGACCGTTGTCGGTCGAATACATGACGATCGTGTTGTCCTCGATGCCGAGTTCCTTCATCTTGGCGAGAACGGTCCCGACATTCCTGTCATGGTCGATCATCACATCGGCATAGGGGCCCATAAATCGCCCCGCCTGACCTACGCTCTCGGGCTTGGGATGGGTGCGGAAATGCATGTGGGTGAAGTTCACCCAAAGGAACACGGGCTTGTTCGCCTTCACCTGCTTTTCGAGAAACTCAGCAGAGCGCGCGGCGATATCGTCGTCGATGGTTTCCATCCGCTTCTTGGTGAGCGGGCCGGTATCTTCGATTTTTTGCGTTCCGTCCGGGTTCGCAATGCTGTGAATAACGCCTCGCGGACCGAACTTCTTTAGGAAATTAGGGAATTCCGGATCGTTGGCGTTCGGATAGTCGGCAAGCTCGGGCTCTTCCTCCGCATTCAGGTGGTAGAGATTGCCGTAAAATTCGTCGAACCCATGAGCGGTCGGCAGCATCTCGTCCTTGTCGCCCAGATGGTTCTTGCCGAATTGCCCAGTGGCATAGCCCTGCGTCTTCAGCAGTTCCGCGATGGTTGGATCTTCCTTCCGAAGGCCGAGTTCGGCCCCCGGCAATCCGACCTTGCTGAGACCGGTCCGGAACACACTTTGGCCGGTAAGGAAGGCCGAGCGTCCCGCGGTGCAACTCTGCTCCCCATAATAGTCGGTGAAGATCACCCCATCCTGCGCGATGGAATCGATGTTGGGTGTGCGATATCCCATCAGGCCATTTGTGTAGGCGCTGATATTCGACTGGCCGATATCGTCGCCCCAGATAATCACAATGTTGGGCTTATTCGGCTGCTGAGCCAAGACCGGCGACGCCGGTAGAAGCACGGGCAGCGCAACACCGGCGAGAGCGAGCAGGCCGGTAAACGCAGTAGGCATGCGCATCACTTAACCTCCACTATTAAATGATTTACTAGGCGCGCTTCCGCCAGGACTTTATGGCGGCGCAGTCTGATCCCGCCACGCCCGCGCTAGTGACAGGCGACCCACCCGCGGCATACGCGGACGCCATGACCATTGGTGTAGTAACCCCGGCAACGTCTGCCGCCAACGCAGCCGGCCTTGACCGCTTCTGAACGTACAGAAGTGATCTTGTCACTGCCTGGCACAGTGACGGCGTGAAGTCCCGGCGATAGAAAGGAAAAGAGTGGCGGCCGAAAGGGCGATCACGAGTTTCAGTTTCATTGCATTCTCCTGTAAGTGCTATAAATTCCGCCATTTCTGGCGCTTTATTTGAATTTCGTTTCATTTTTTATCCATTGACAAAACGCAAGAGAAATACTGAAAATACTATATACCTAAGACTAGTATTATAATCGCAAGACGACATATCGAAGGTATTATGAGCTACTCTATTCGTGCGACCCACTAGCATGCGCATTCGGCGTATTGCCAATTCATGAAGACGTATAATCTAAGATTCATCCATGCCCGAATCCGCTCTTCTTGAGAGAAGGACTGTTCTTGGGGGCAATAGCGGCCATTCGCGAAGGCTTGGGCGCGGCAGCCTCAGACCCGCTGCGCGCGCCTATGCTAAACGCCGGGAAGCGGCAGCGCCTGGGGCCTTGCGGTAACGATGAGCAACCCTGTAAATCTTGCCGCCAGGGCAGACCACTCTATCGACATTAAGCGCTCGTGATGCATCGGGGCGGAAGTCCCATAGCTTACCGAGAGGGCGGGGGCCGGACCCACGTGACATAAAGGAAGTCCCCCTGCTGCAGAGCAACCGCGAGTTCCTTTTTTCTAGTTGAGGGACTTAGACCCACTTTTCAAGCAATCGATCTTAATGGAGAATAAGCATAGCTCCAAGATTCGGAAATTACTTATAGCGATTGCGCAGAGCTCAGTGGATGTGGAAATGCTTATGACAATCCGAGCATGCCGATGTCGTAAGAAAGTTTCGATTGTTCCGATTCCAAGCAAGGCCTTTTTGTAGTGTTGTTTTCATGATCGCGAGCCGTCCTCTCCGGCGGAGATCGCTGGCCATTTCGGGCGCGATCCCAGCCTGCGCCATAAGGCTGTGAAGAGAGCGTAAGCTTAGCTTTCGCGAGGATTTATCTGAAAATATTGGGCCGGAGCCCATCACTTGCGCGCTCGCATCGTGATGCAGGCGCTAACAAGGAAAGCCTGCATCACTTGGGTCAAGTAACGCCGATAGCCAGCTTAGGCTCTCGCCGGTTTATAATGACCGTCCGGGATCGGCGTACACATGCTATCATGTTATTCGCAGACAGCCCATGAACGGCAAACGCGGACACCACCATGGTAATGATAACCGCCGGCGCACCGTCTGCCGCCAACGCAGCTAACACCGCCAGTCGTCGTTCCGACGACGACCCTGGCACTACGATGATAGACTCCACCATGGTAGTGGTTGTGATGGTAGCGGTGACCAGTTCTGACCGTTGTGCTCCGATGGCGAACCACAACCGGCTTTACCATCGGACGGGAGGCCGCTTCAGGCAAGTTCGTCCCCACGCTCGCAGCAGGGGCTGCCTGAGCGCCGATCGTGAAGCTGCCCAGAAGCAGCGCACATGCGCTAAGAAGTACTTTCATTTTAGCCTCTCGCAATTTATTGGGTTCCCGTCCTAAATGATCGGGATAACAAGGTTCACCATAAGAGCCTTATTCTCTTTGACGGTTATCAATTCATCAGTCGCCCTATTGGAGGAGGGATTTCTTTCTTACCGTAAAATAAATAAGGTTCGCAGATTCGGAAATTACTTATAGCGTTTGCATAGGACATAGGGTGAGGTGTGGCTCATGACAATCCGAGCGTGCCGATGTTGTAAAAAAGTTTCGATTGCTCGGATTTCGTTCAAGTCCATGCGGCATAACATACCATCGATATTGCTTCTCGACGGCAGCTCGGCCATTGCTAAATTAGCTAAAGAAGTCGCTTCGATAAACCGTCGGCTGCGGTTACGTCTGGAGGGACTGGGAGGGTGAGCCATGTCTCGGGTGGGTCGAGCTGAATTTGTCGGCTATAGAGCGTCCTCTTATAAAAAGCCCGTTCAATCATTGTTTGCTGCCGCTGCCGTTATGGCGTTGGGCCCGCAGGCTTCGCTTGCCGATGAAGGCGGCGTCAGCTTTTGGGTTCCGGGTACGTTCGCAAGTTTGGCGGCTACGCCAGGACAGCCAGGATGGTCGTTCGGTACCTTCAACTATTATACGAATTTGAGCGCCGGGTCCGATGTTTCGCGTGCGCGCGAGATCGAGATCGGCGCAATCTCCCCGACCGTGAAGGCAACGTTATCCGCGAGCCTGAAGGCCAATTCGGATGCGGTCTTTTTTGTTCCAACTTACGTGTTCGCCAACCCGGTCCTAGGCGGGCAGGCAACGGTGAGCATGGGAGGAGGTTACGGCCGTTTGAACGCCGACGTGAATGGGACGCTAACCATAACGTCTCCCGTCAATGCAACGATTTCCCGGAACATCAGCTCTTCCGTAACCGGATTTACCGACCTCTATCCAACGGCGTCGCTGAAATGGAATGAAGGCGTCAACAACTACATGATCTACGGGTCGGGAGACATCCCGGTCGGCGCCTACAGCTCAAGTCGCTTGGCCAATCTCGGCATTGGACATGGGGCCGCAGATTTTGGCTCAGGCTACACCTATTTCAACCCCGCCACGGGGCATGAGTTTTCAATAGTCGGGGGCTTTACATATAATCTTGAGAATACAAGCACAAATTACCAAAATGGCGTCGACTTTCATGTCGATTGGGCGGCATCGAAATTTCTATCGAAGCAGTTTTCGGCTGGCGTTGCCGGTTACCTCTACGATCAGATCGGCTGCGATAGCGGCTCCGGCGATAGGGTCGGCTGTTTTCAATCGCGCGTCGTCGGCCTGGGGCCGCAGGCAACCTACCTCTTTCCCGTCGGCGACATGCAGGGATATCTCAATCTGAAGTCCTACTGGGAGTTCGATGCTAGCAAGCGAGCCGAGGGCTACAATGTGTGGCTCACCTTTGCGGTCTCGCCTGCCGCGCCGGCCGCTTCGCTTAAATAATAGGATCGGGGACGGCCGGCGCCATTGACGCCGGCCGATGGAACCGTCGCGCATAGGTTCAGATTGTGGCGGGTCTCGCCTTCACGGCGTGTTCACCGCAATCATTCCTGAAATCTTGGCGCCAACGGCTTTCGGTTAGTAAGGCCATCCGCAGCAAGAAGGGTACGACCCGTATCGCGGGTAGTAGTCATAATTGGGACCGTAGTAGGGACGGTAGTAAGCACTGTAGCCGTCTCCCCAGTAGGGCCGGTAGTAATTCGACCGGTATGAGTTGTAGTAACCGTATCCCCCATACGGCCGATAGTAATGCTGCCGGTATGAATGGTAATAGCCGTACCCTCCATACCCTACATGTCCCCTGTAACCATCGTACCATACCTTCAGCGCCGTGGCCGGGGCAGCGGCTTCGGTTTTTTGCAGGCTGGCCTCTCCGAAATGTGGAGCGGCGAGCGCCGATACGCCGGGCATAACGCCGAGCGCAAGCAACAATGCTACTATGTACTTCATCTCAGTCAGCCCTATTAGACTCTGACATTCCGCAATTCTAATTGCGGAAATTAATTTTACATTTTTTTTCGCAAAAACCCAGATTTCGGAAAATGCTCACGAGCTTATCTGCGGGGAGCCGAATTCAAATGAAACTTCGATCAGGGCAAACCCGGATTCCAGCCCGGCTTAAGATTGAACCCAACAGGCATTCAATCATTGTCTGAGTACTTGCCGAGTCTTTAACCACCTCTGCCAAGCCGTTACCCTATCGCTATGAAGCTCGGCCGTGGCGGGTGGACGGCGTGTCTGGACGGTGATGGCGATTTTACTTTGGCGCCTGAAAAACGGCCGCGGGAAGTGAAGCCATCAGAGTATTGTTGAGCGCTTATTCAAAGAGTCAGTCATGAAAATTCCATACTTAATCCTCTCATCCGCAATTTTAGCAGCGCCGCTATTGTATCTTGGCATGCATTTTAACGCGCGCCACTCAGTGGAGAAGTGTGATCGGAATATTACCAACAGAGGAAAAACGTCGAAAGACCTGTCGAGCTTCAACAAGATCAATACTATTTTCCTGACAGGAAAGTTTGAACCGCGCGCCAATGGTTTTATCGATAATTAAAGAATGGGACGCTACTAACCGGCTTATCCATCAGGCTGTGTGTAGGAATATTCTTCCCGTCGTGGGTAAATGACCGCTCACCACATGGTTAAACCCGTCGCAGTTAACGCTGCTGCGGGGATGCCTGACCCCGAAGTTCGTCCACCAATTTTCTCGTCGCCTGATCATCGGGCGCATCTCGTAAGAGTTGTTCCGCGTGTAGAAGCGCGGTTGCGGCATCTCCCGCGTTGCGGCTAAAATTGACGATCGCCAGAAGAATATCGCGGTCTCCGGGATACCGTCTCGCGCATTCCTTTAAATATGCGATCGCCTCTGCCCCGCGCCCGGATGAATGCAGCG
>CAVYBZ010000033.1:0-6528 GCA_963766815.1 uncultured Alphaproteobacteria bacterium
CTTCGTTCGTATCTGCAGCCATCGGTTTCATGGTTCCTCCCGTTCCCCTCGTTTTTATCTGGGACCACTAAGCAACGGTGACGTTAGCGATTGCCTAGCCTGCGGGCAATACTGCATTTCCCATGCGAATGGTAACGCTTGGTTTACCGGCATAGCCTGCGCTTCTGCTTTGAATCACCTGCTGCGAATGAACCACACCGAAAGGGCGCGTCCTAGCCTTCTCGCATGTGCGTCATAAGGGTTCGGTCCGGACCTCTGTTGATGAGCGCCCAACGGTTGTGCCCTGAAACCGCATTGCCGGGACCTAACCGGTTGGGTGAAGGCCGCATGCGCCCTCAATTTTCCGCAGCTTCATCCCGCGAAAGAGCGTGTAAAGAAATCCGGGCTGGGCTCCGCCGGCGCTGTCATAGCCGCGCTTGATGATCGCTTGATGCGGCTATCCAGAGAAACATGCAAAAATATCAAGTGCTCTGGATCGCCGGGTCACGCCCGGCCATCCAGAAAGGGGAGGCTCGAAGGCGGGGAAGCGTTAGTTGCGCTGACGGCAGGATAAACTGCTGCACCGCCGCGCATTCGTTGGTGAAGCCGCGAATGCCTGTCTGGCTCAAGCGACCTCGGGCGCGAAGTTCGGCATCGCGAAAGCGATTCCGAATTCGGCGCGGGGCGCGACATGCCGGGGATGCGGCTTCTCGGCCATTTCGACGATCGTCCAGGCGTCTTTATTGGCGTAAAGCGCATGAAGCATCGCGGAATTCAGGCGATGGCCGCCGCGAGAGGAGCGGTAAAGCCCGAGAATGGGGGCGCCGGCGAGAGCCAGATCGCCGACGGCGTCCATGGTCTTGTGCCGCACGAATTCGTCGCTATAGCGCAAACCTTCCGGGTTCAGGATGCGGTCATCTCCGATCGCCACCGTGTTTTCGAGCGACGACCCAAGGGCTCTGCCTGCCGCCCAAAGCTGCTTCACATCTTTCATGAAGCCGAACGTCCGGGCGCGGCATAGGTTCTTCCTGAACGATGAGGGCGTCACATCGATGTCGAGGCGCTGCTTGCCGATGAAAGGCGAGTTGAAATCGATTTCGATGTCCAGGCGGAAGCCGTCGTAAGGGAAGATTTGGCCGATCGCGTCGCCATCTTTCACTTGCACGGGGCGAAGAACTTTGATGTAGCGGCGGGGCTCGTCCAATTCGCGCAAACCTGCTTCCAGGATGGCGTCCACAAATGGCTCGGAGCTGCCGTCCATGATCGGGAGTTCATTGCCGTCGACCTCAATGCTGGCGTTGTCGACGCCAAGCCCGCGCAGCGCAGCGAGCAGGTGCTCAACGGTCGCCACGGACACGCCATGCGCGCCGCTCAAAACGGTGCATAGCGTGAGATTGCTGACCGCTCTGAAGTCTCCGGGCACGTGGCCTGCACGCTTGCTGTCTTGGACGTAAAAATTGTAGCCGGTGTTCGCCTCGGCGGGGCGCAGGATCAACGAGACTTCAGCGCCGCTATGGACGCCCGCGCCCTTCATGACGATATCGCGGTCAATCGTCGATTGCCTGCTCGAATAGCTTCGAAAGCTCATCTTTTGCGCCGTTCTTTTGTGCCATGGCGTCTTCCCTTGCCGAAGGAAGACGCTCCCCCTTACGTGAGCGAATGCTTGAAGCTCTAGGCAAAGCATCGGTAGCTTCCGCTACTCTTGAAGCCGGCGCCCTGCCGGTTACGCACGCCAACGATCCAACAACACCCGACGCAGCAAACCTAGCCGGGCGGGTGGCGGCGCTTCAAATCACGGTTTTTAACAGTCTGTTACGGGAGCGGCGGCGAGGCTTCTAAGTGAGGGCCGTGGCGGCCTGCCGCAGGCTATGTGTATGCGGGTCCGCGAAAGGTTGCGTGCTGAGGGTCTAAGAAACAGGCTTCTTAAAAAATTGTGGAATTTCAATGCCTTCGTCAGAATTCTGGCGGCCAGAGGAGGACTTGCCCCCCTGTCCTTCGGGCTCTTCCCTGTCAACGGGGAACGAATGAGATCCGTTGCGATGCTCCAGTTCCGGCGGAGATTTTTCGTGGGAAGCACGTTGCTGATATGCAACGGTTTTGGCTGGGGACGAAGACTTGGAGCTGCGGTCCTTGCCGGCCATCCAATCGAAAAAACCGCGCGGCCGGCCTGAATTCCGATTTCGCGGATGCTCCATTTGCGGGGTCGCCCGCTTGGTTAAGCTCGGGAAAATCCTGATACGTCAAGGGCCGGCGAGGCGGCCGGGCCGTTTTCGACGGAGGAAGAGGCTCGAATCGCTGCCCGTTGTCAGGGGCGCTGAAGCTGGGACCTTCATTCTCCGCGCTCTTCCTGACCTTCGGCTCAAGGACCACGCGCCGGTCTGGCGGTTGCCTCGGAGCGCTGGCCTGCTCCCGTGGAGCGGCATATCCGCGCCTGGCGCTGTCGCCTGTAGCCGCTGAGGACAAACGATCGGCAAGGCTGGCCTCCTTCTCCGAGGGAGAATTGGGCAGCGAGGACAGGTGCTCTCCAGGCGTGATTCCCGTGGCGACGACCGACACGCGCAAGCGGTTTTGCAGCGACGGCTCGAAGGTTGCGCCGACAATGATATTCACATCGGGGTTTTCGTCGGGATCGACTTCGCGGCGGATGCGCGACGCCGCTTCCTCAACTTCGTAGAGCGTCATGTCGAAGCTGCCGGTGATGCTGACAAGCAGCCCCTTGGCCCCGCGCATGGAGACTTCTCCGAGAAGCGGGTTTGAGATCGCGGCCTCGGCGGCATGAAGCGCACGCTTTTCGCCCTCCGCTTCGCCCGTCCCCATCAGCGCGGTTCCCATGTTCTGCATGACGGCGCGGACGTCGGCGAAATCGAGATTGATGAGCCCCTCTTTCACCATGAGATCGGTGATGCAGGCGACGCCCGATTTCAGCACGTCGTCGGCGCGCATGAATGCATCGGCGAATGTCGTTTTTTCGCTCGCGACCAGGAACAGATTCTGGTTCGGAATGACGATCAGCGTGTCCACATTCCTCGCAAGCGCAGCAATGCCGGCCTTGGCGGTGCGCATGCGCCTCTGCCCCTCGAACTCGAACGGCTTCGTAACAACCGCGACCGTGAGCACGCCGAGTTCCTTCGCCACCCGGGCGATGATCGGCGCGGCGCCCGTGCCCGTGCCGCCGCCCATGCCAGCTGTAATGAAAAGGAGGTGAACGCCATCGAGATGAGACCGGATATCTTCGAGCGCCTCCTCCGCGGCGGCCGCGCCAATTTCCGGCCGCGAACCGGCGCCGAGCCCCTCGGTGATGCCCACGCCCATTTGAATAACGCACCCTGCGCTCGACGTGGAAAGAGCCTGCGCATCTGTATTCGCGGCGATGAACTCGACGCCTTCAAGGCCGCTCTCGATCATGTTGTTAACAGCGTTGCCGCCCGCTCCGCCGACGCCGATGACGGTGATGCGCGGCCGCAGCTCCGTCAATCCTGGAAGTTGCAGATTAATTCCCATGGCAGGCCTCGTCAGCTTCCCGTTCGGGCAAATCGCCCGCTTATGTCTTCAGCCGATTGCGCGGAGCGGACGTCAAAGAAAGCTTGTGCGCAGCCATTGGCTGATTTGAGACGCGTAGCTACTATCTTGGGACGCAAGTTCTGGCGCGTATGGTATTTCGCCCGCGGACTGATGCCGGCTTGCATAAAGACATCCTCCAACTAGCGCGCTTAATACATTTCCGGCATTGAGGCCGTTCAAGTTGATGGGGTTTGCCGTCCTGACCTCCGAGGCGAACAGATGCGAGGCGAGCTCGCGAACCCCCGGAAGCAGACTTCCGCCCCCCGTCAGCACTGCGCCCCCCAATGGTACAGAATATCCAGCACCCTTTAACCGTTCATTAACGGCCTGAAGGAGGGTCGATGCCCTCGATCGAATAATATGATTAAGAGAAAATTTAGAGACCGGCTCGCCGGTTTCCCCGTTCTGCATGGGCAAATCGACATCGGCTTGAAGGCTATCGTAGACACTGCCATAGCGGACCTTTAAGCGTTCGGCCTCGAATTTGCGCAGACCGAACGCGCGCGCGATCTCCTCTGTAATTTGCTGACCGCCTGCATTGATGCACTCGGCGAAAACCGGTACGCCGCGCGAAAATAAAACACAGCCCGTAGATTGGGCGCCCATGTCGATCACGAGCACGCCAGCCGAGCGTTCCAAGGCGTTCGTCACCGAGAGTGCCGTCGCGACTGGGCCCGCAATATAGCCGCGCACCGTGAGCAGGCTCTTAGCGAGACAGGCCGCGATCTGGCGCGCCCCGCGGAGCGGCATCGAAATCGCGATCACATCCGTTTCGCCCGGAGCGGCGTTCCCGGCCGCGGCGAGGTCCAGCCCCTCGCTGTCGCCCGTCGTCATGAAAAGATGAAGAAGCTTCCGTTGGGCGGCTGAGCAATGCTCCTCGGCGGCGAGCGAAATCGCGTCAATGTCCTCTTTCAACAGAGTGGTTTGCGCGCCCAGCTTGGCTTCGAAAATATCCGCGGTCAGGCCATAAAACTGGCCAGTGACCAGCACGTCCTCGACTGTGATCCCGGCCTGCGCCTCGGCCTGGGCGACTGCTCGCCTGATGCTCGTTTCGGTCGCCGCCAAATTGACGATGCGTCCACTGGAGAAGCCCGACGATCTGACCACCGCGCTGCCCAAAACCCGAATGTTTCTGGCGCCTACGTCGAAACCGAAACGCGGCGAGGACAGGCAAACGATCGCGCAGGCGATCTTTTGAGCGCCCATGTCCACGATGGTTATGATGTCATCACGGGCTTTAAACGGCCATAGCCGCGACGGACCGCGCGGGGCCTGCCGCCGCTCTGCCATCATAAGGCCCTGCCCTTTCTCGGCGATGGTGCAGATTGCGCCGAAGGGGCTGTTATAGAAGCGATGGCCTTATCGCGGTTCGCCAAGGTCGGGTCTCTCAATTGCAGGATCGTCCGGTTCGTCAGACGCAAATCTATGGTTTCCAAAGCCATTTCGGTGATCTTCGTGCTGGCCAGAAGCGATTTGAGCCGTCCAAGAACTAACTCGTTCACCTTGCGCGGAAGTTTCACGTCCATGCCGTTGTCGAGCCTGACCAGCCAAAAGCGCTCAGCGATGAGTTCCCGCGCTCTATGCGCTGCCTGATAGTCTCATGGCCGGAAAGAGCATCCATGAACGCCGGAGCTTCGGGCCGGGCGCCTTCGCCGGCAAAGAGGAAAAAGGTTTCGAATCGCCCTTCCGCCGGGCCGAGGAGATGCCCGTCGCGATCTATCGCTTGCACCGTGTTTTCAGCGTCGGCCCATCTGCGCGAACGGCTCGCGCTCGGTCAGCACAACCTCAAGCCGCGAAGGCAGGATGCGGCGCACCCCCGCCGAAACGATCCAGCCGAGCTTCAACAGCCGGTCTTGAGCTTCCGCTGCGTCGTAAGAGAGGGAGGATTTCGCATAGGGCAGATCGAGGGCTTTCAGCAGCGTGGCTTGCGGCGTGTTCTTCGAACCGGAAACCGCGAGATCTTCCAGACGGAAGCCTGCATCATAGGCAGCCCGGTCAGCCACCGCGGCGATTTCGCCGAAAATCGCATTCGCCGCGCCCGACAAATAAAGGGCGTAGGTTGCGGCCGCGGCGAGGAACATCATGCTCACCGCGAAGCCTGCGCCGCCCTGTCCGCATTCGCCTGAGCGATCGAGAACCAGGAAGGCTCGGACGCGCACTTCCCACCCGATTGCGCGCCCCCGCTGCCTTGGCTCGCCGAGCGAACCGTTTCTTGAGTTACCGGCTGCAAGAAGCGTCCTCCACAATCCACCGTACAAGTTCACCGAACGTCAATCCAACATGGGCCGCCAGCTCAGGAACAAGCGATGTCGCCGTCATGCCTGGCTGAGTATTGACCTCGAGACAGACAAGCTCGCCCGTTCCCCCCGGCCGGTCGTCGAAACGAAAATCGGCCCGGCTTACGCCCCGGCAGCCCAATGCATTATGAGCATCAACTGCCAATTTTTGGATAAACTCGTAAATGTCCGGTGAAATTTGCGCCGGTAGAATGTGGCGTGAGCCTCCTTTTGCGTATTTTGCTTCGTAGTCATAGAAAACCTAAGGCCTCCGGCGGGCTAGAATCTCGATGATGCCAAGGGGTCTGTCGCCCAAGACCGCGCAGGTGAGTTCGCGCCCGCCGATATAGCGCTCGATGAGAACGTCGCCGTAAGTCCAATCGGGCCGGAATCCTGCGGTGGAGAACTCGTGATCCTCGCGGACGATGAAAACCCCGACGCTCGACCCCTCGGCCACAGGCTTGATGACGTAAGGCGGCGCCATGAAGATGTCCGCGCGCCGCTTCCGCGCAACTGTGGCCACGATCCCCCTCCGCCACAGGCACGCCCGCCGCCTTGAAGGACGACCTTCGCGCGCGCCTTGTCCATGGCCAGCGCTGAGGCCAGCACGCCCGAATGCGTGTAGGGGATTTCCAAGCGTCTCAAAGTACGCCCTGATGCAGCCACCTCGCCTCCATTTGCCATGCAGCGCGTTGAAGGCGGCATCGGGTTT
>CAVYBZ010000034.1:0-23216 GCA_963766815.1 uncultured Alphaproteobacteria bacterium
GCCGGTTGCGGTCATCAGGACAACTTTAAGTGGCGCGCCGCTTATGAAGAATGAGCTGCCATTCTTGATTTGCGTTGGCCCATCGTTCGAGTGCGGCCCCGCATAGGCAGCGCTTCCCAATAAAGTCAGCGCGAGCTGCCTTCGCTCGCCGCTAGCTGGTGGCGAAAACAAAGGAAGATCTCTATAACCCACCCGGAGCAACGTCCTTTCCACCCAAACCGTCAATTACAACGCATGAGCGAGAGACCTTATCGGATCGAAAAGGTGGAGCGTGGCTGGGCGTTCGAAGGCGAAGAGATGGGGAGTAAGCAGAAATTTTGGTATCGGAAACCAAATAGCGAAATTCAGTGGTTATTTAAATACCCCCACGCTAACACGGGAGAACACTGGGCGGAAAAAGTGGCTGCGGGCGTAGCTGGGTGTTTTGGTATCTCAAGGCCCGAGGTAAGGCTGGCTGTTTGCGAAAATGAACGGGGGTCGGTCGCAAAATCGTTTGTTGGAGACAATGAGGAGCTATTTCATGGAAACCAGGTACTTGCAGGCCAGCTCGATTTATATGATCCCAGCTGCCGATTTGATCAGAAACGACATACGATAAAAAATGTTTTCCACGCTCTCGGCCTTATATTTAAGGCATGCGAGGATGGACAAAATGCGAAAAGACTAATGGCTAACTATTTAGTGTTTGATGCGTTAATCGGAAACACTGATCGCCATCACGAGAATTGGGGAATTTTAACAGAAACGCAGGGCGATAACCAATACGGTTCTCTTGCTCCATCTTTTGATCACGCAAGCTCGTTGGGTCGAGAATTGACCGATGAACGGAGAGAACATCTGCTAAATGAGAAGCGTGTTGGCCGGTACAGCGAAAAAGCAAGAGGCGGTATATTCTGGGCGGACACTGACACTCATGCTGTAAGTCCTTTAGAGCTTGTTCGCAGAGGCTTCGGCGAGTATCCTGACTTGTTCCGCAGCGCCATTCTGAAATTGGGTAAATTGGACGATAGGCGTTTAAAACCCTATATAAGCCGAGTGCCCGATGATTGGATGAGCGCGACCGCGAAACGCTTCGCTCAAGAACTCATGTTATATAATCTGCGGGAAATAGGGAAATTAGCCGATGATTGAGCAAACACTGTTTCTGGCTTGGCAGGATCAGATTGCCTCACGCAGGTGGTTTCCGGTGGGGCGTCTTGATGTGGATCCCGAAAAAACAATGTATCGGTTTCGATACATTGGAGGCGCGAAAGAAGCAGAGGCGAAGGCGAAATTCAAACCGCTGCCTGATTTTCCGAAATTCGAGAAAGACTACAAATCATCTGAGCTTTTTCCGGTCTTCCGCAACCGTGTTATGACGGCAGGGAGACCTGATTTTAAGGTTTACTTAGAGCAGCTCGGGCTCGATCCCTCACACAATGATCCAATCGAAATCCTTGCTGTAAGTGGCGGGCGGCGTGTTACGGATGAGTTTCAAGTTTTTCCGAAACTCCAGCGCGGCAAGGATGGAGCCTTCAGCTGTCGCTTCTTTGTTCATGGGTCTTCTCATGTGAGCGAGCAAGCCCAGGACCGATTGGCATCGCTGAAGGCGGGAGAGAGACTCAACATTGCGCTTGAGTTAACAAATCCAGAGACAGGCTTTGCCGTGCAAGTGCAAACCGCTGACTACTTTATGATCGGATGGGCTCCGAGGTATCTGGTCAATGATCTCGCGATGGCGATCGCGAGTTCTCCAGGAAAATTCGAAGCGCGCGTGGTAAGAATCAATCCTCGGCCTACACCGTCGAGGCAGCGTTTGCTTGTTGAGTTTCACGGAGTGTGGCCCCATGAATATGCACCTATGTCCAACGAGCAATTCACGCCACTTGTTAGTTAGATTTGGCCTCATTAGACGGCACACAGTGTACCGTCCCATTCGTTTGGCCGCATAGTAAGCAATGATACGGATATTCCGCTGCCGATGGTAAAGCGGTTGCGCACTGAAATCGAGGCCACGGCCGCTTTCGACCCATAGCACGCATCCCTGTTTGGCGAAGGGACCGCAAAACAAGGCGGCATTCGTTGGCGAACCCTAGCATGCGTGCTTAGCCTGTGATAGCAAATCCGGCCGAGGAATTCGCGGCATGCTCATCGGAGAGGTTTATCGAGAAGCATAAGCGCCCCAAATGCATGCGAGCGCCCGGCCAATTTTTGTAGCGCCGGAACATAGTTAAAATCATCATAGTTAATGGCGGCGCGCGAGAATAAGGTTCTGCCGGGATCTGCGCGAAAAACGCGTTTAAAGCGCGAAAAACGGACTCGCAAAAGTCCGTTAAATATAGATAATTACGCGAGTTAACCACATTTCCAAACCAGAGATTGTTTGGGCGATTTTATACAACTTACTTGCCTGTTCCCGCCGCAAATGGGCGGCGAAGAGTTTTCTCGTTATCGATCAACACGATACACGCCGTGAAACGACGCGGCGCGCACCGTTTACGTTTCGCTAAAGCGCTTTCAGCGATGATGCTCGCATCGATGGGGAAGCCGGCGATTTGTAAAAAGTGGAGTTCAGATGCAAAGCATTGCAGTTAACGGCGGGTTATGGGGCGGCGGCTTAACCTTATCTGGCCGCAATCTTCTCGTTTTCCTTCACAGTCACTTTGGCGCCATCGGTAATCTGATTATTGATATTGAGGGCGACCCTCTCCCCTTCAGAGAGCCCTGACGCGATCTCAAGGGTATTGCCATTGTCCCGCCCGATTCGAACATCGGTGAATTTCACGGTGTCGCCCGGTTCGATGACGGCGACCTGCGGGCCGCTTGCACGGAACAAAAGCGCGCTCGCTGGGATCTGAACACCTTGCTGCGGCTGCAGATGAAACTCAACCTGGAGATACATGCCGGGAAGAAGCTTCAAATCCGGGTTGGGGAGATCGACCTCCACGCGAAGTGTGCGCGCCTGCACATTGATGGATTGGCTCGTACGGGCTACGTCGCCGTTGAAAAGCTGGGTTGGATGCTCAGGCGCGTAGATCGCCGCCGATGTGCCGACGCCAACGTCGAAGCTAGCGCTCTGGGGGACATTGGTGAAAACCCTTATCTTATCATACTGAGCGATTCCGAATAACGACGCCGTATTGGAGGTGCTACCGGCAGTAACGAGATCACCAATGTCTATGCGACGCTCAGTGATAACACCGTCATAGGGCGCGGTCACTTGCTTGAATTGGGCCATGTAGGTCAGGCGATCCACATTCGATTTATCAAGTTTGACCTTCGCTTCAGCGGCGTTCAGTTTGGCGGCGGCGCTGGCGAAGCCTGCCTTTTTATCTTCGCGCTCTTGATCGGAAACAACGCCCCTTGCCGCCCCTTGCCACCGGTCAAAGGTGGTCTTGGCGAACGCAACGTCGGCCTCCCTGACTTTCATCTCCGCTTCTGAGGCGTTGAGCTGCGCTTTCGCGGCGTCGAGCTGCGCATCGAGCTCCGGTGTATCTATCACCGCAAGGACCTGATTTTTCTTCACGCGATCGCCGATGTCGGCCAGCCACCTTGTGACATACCCGCTCACCCGCGCATAAATCGTCGACGTGTACCATCCGCGCGCCTCTCCCGGCAGACGCAAGGACGGACTGGCGGGCGCTGGCCCGACTGTGACGGCTTCAACGGCCGGCGGCTCGTTGACTTTGGCTTCCGTCTCCCGGGAAAGCTGCTCCTCGTCGTGCGCCTTGATGCCGCTGACGAAGAAAAATGCGCCGGCAAGCACGATAGCGAGGGTAATAGCCAGAACGCCCAGCCGGAGGCCGGTTCCAGGCTTATAGGAGGCCTGGATAATAGGATGCGTATGAGGTTCGGTGATACCCTCAGCGACATCGTCATACCCATCGAAGGGGCGCGCCCTCTTATCGTCATCAGGCTGGGACAACGGCTCCACTCCCTTTTTCGGACGCCGCTTTAGGGGCGCGCCGCAGCAGTCGATACATGGTTGGGACGAACAGAAGAGTGGCGACCGTCGCAAACAGCAAGCCGCCGATGACGGCGCGGGCGAGGGGGGCGTTCTGCTCGCCGCCTTCGCCAACCCCAAGCGCCATCGGGATCATGCCAAGGATCATCGCGCCGGCTGTCATGAGCACGGGCCGCAACCGCGTGTAGCCCGCCTCGATCGCCGCCAAGCTTGGGTGGACGCCCGCTGCGACACGCTGATTGCAGAAGGTCACGACCAGGATGCTGTTTGCAGTCGTCAGTCCAATGCACATAAGCGTCCCCATCAGGGCTGGCACGCTGATATGCGTCTGCGTCACAAACAGCATCCACATCGCTCCGCAGAGTGCAAAGGGAACCGCCATGAGCACGATCAGTGGATCGGTAACGCTCTGAAAATTGATCACGAGGAGCAGAAAAACCAGCACCACCGCAAGCGCCATGCCCGAGTAAAGACCGTTGAAGCTCTCCTGCATGGTCTCGATTTGACCGCTAAGTGTTAACGTCATTGCCTTGGAGGGATCCGGTTGGTCCGCGGCAATGACTTTCTCGATGGCCGTCGCCGCGGAGTTCAAATCGCGCCCCTGAACGTCTGCATGAACGTCGTAGACCGGCCTGATGTTCAATTGCGACATGATCATCGGCACTTTGTTGCGGCCGAACTTCGCAATATTCATCAGGAGCTGCGATTCCTTGGCTTGTGGAGGCGTAACGGGGAGCGTCCAGATGTCTTGCGTCGAATTTATTTGATAGGTTGGCGTTTGCACGACGAGCGGGTAGCTCACTCCATTTTTCGAACTCAGCCAAAAATTCGGCGCCACCTGTAAACTGTTGTTAAGCGACACCAGCACGTTGTCCGCCACCGCTTGTTGACCGAGGCCAACCTCGCGAGCGAATTCACGATCCACATCGATCGTTAGCGCGGGGGCGTCCGGCACCTGAAACACATGCAAGTCGACGACGCCTGGGACGCCGTTAAGGTCGTGAGCAACCTTTGTCGCCAAGGCATAGGTCTCGTCGTCTTTCGGGCCGGAAATGCGAATGTCTATCGGCGCCGGCTGACCGAAGTTCAGCACCTGATTCACGATGTCCGCCGGCTGGAAGAAAAACTGAAGCTGAGGGAACCGGCGAGGCAGCTCGCGCCTGAGATCGGCGACATGGTTCGGCGTCGGCGTGTGCTTCTCATTCAATGAAATAAGGATCTCGCCATCCATCGGACCGACCGTCGCCGTGTCGCTGAGAGCGATGTTGATACCGCTATATGGCAGCCCGATATTGTCGATCATGACATCGATCTGGCCGTTGCCGGCGATGTCACGAATCGCCGTCTCCACTTTGGCGAAATATTGCTGAGTCTGCTCGATCCTCGTTCCCGGAGGGGCGCGCACATGCAAGCGCATTTGCCCAGCATCGATCTGCGGGAAGAAATCCATGCCGAGCCTTGGGTACAACGTAAAAGAAGCGCCGATCAAAATGGCGAAGAACGAAACGGTGATAAAAGGCCTGTCAATCATCCAGGCCAGAGTGTTGCGGTGTGCGTCGCGCAAGCGCTCAAAGCCATACTCAAAAGACCGGTGAACGGCGCCGAATGGATTGAACCGGCGACGCCGCACAGGCGCTGTACGCGCCGCGGCATGCTCATGACCGTGTCCTGCATGCAGCTGAGACGCCATTAGATATTTGAACAGGAGGGGCACAAGCGTAAAGGATAGGATGAGGCTGGAAATCAGCGACACGATCACCGACAGCGACAGGGGCGAAAACAGATATTTCGCGGTGCCGGTCAGAAGGAACACGGGCACGAACACCACGCAGATCGAAAGCGTCGCGAGCAATGTCGGCAAACCCACTTCCGCCGTGCCGTCCAGAATAGCCTCCTCCAAAGGCTTGCCCAAGCCGGCGTTACGCTCGATGTTCTCGATGACGACGGTTCCATTATCGACGAGGATACCGACCGCGAGAGCGAAGCCGCCCAAGGTCATGGTATTGAGCGTTTGTCCATCGGCGTAAAGGATCAGAACCGCAAAAACGATGGAGAGTGGGATCGACGCCAGAATAATGATCGTCAGCCGCCAATTTCCGAGAAATAAAAGGATCATGAGAGCGGTCAGCCCCGCCGCCATCAAGCCGCCCATGATCACGCTGTTAAGGGCGGCTTTCACGAAGATCGACTGATCGAAAATAGGCTTTAGGGAAACGCCCTTGGGCAGAAGTTTCGAGATGCCGGGCAGGGCCTCCTTGATGCCCTTGATGACGGCCAGCGTCGAGACGCCGCCTGTCTTCCGCACGAGCATAAGCGCTCCGGGCAACCCGTTCTGGCTCACCGAATTTGTCTGAACCTGATAGCCGTCATGAACGTGGGCGACGTCGCGCACGAACACTGTCTTGCCATCGATCGTTTTGATGGGAAAGGCGTTGATCGCAGCGATCGCGTCTGGGCTATTGTTCATAGAGACGGTGTAGTCTTTGCTTCCGACTTTCACGTCGCCGGACGGCATAATGACATTTTGATGGGAGAGCGCTCCGGTTACGTCGGCGGGGGTGAGGCCACGAGCTTGCATGGCGTCTTGATCGAGACTCACCATTATGACGCGCGGCTTGCCGCCGTAAGGATAGGGGATAGAAGCGCCGCGAACGACCGCGAGGTCCGGGCGGATGATATTTTGCCCTAGGTCGTTAAGCGCAGTATCCGTGAGAGTGTTGCTGGAGAGGCTTAATTGGATGATTGGGACGTCGGTTGCGCCGTATCGTAGGATAAGAGGCGGCGTGATATTGCGCGGCATGTATTTGAGAACGACAAGGGCCGAACTCGCGAGCTGCGAAATAGCTCTGCTTACGTCTGCACCCTCGTGCAAATAAACCTTGATGACGCCGACGCCGTTATAGCTGTTGGCTTCGAGACGGGAGATATCGTCTACAAGAGAAGCCAATTGCCGCTCGTGAAGAGCTACAATCCGGTTCTGAATTTCGGATGCGCTCATCCCGTTGTAGGTCCAAACGACGCTGACAACGGGGATGTCGATTTCTGGGAAAATATCCGTCGGCATGCGCTTGGCCGCGCCTGCGGCCAGCAAGCACATGAGCGCAATTACAGCGAAAATCGTGTAGGGGCGCCTCAGCGAAAACGCTGCAAGAGACATATGTTACTTTCTATGTATCTTCATAACGGATGATAACCTTTCCTTTGACAAAAGGCAAACACCGCTTATTGGACACGAAAGCCATCATCCTGAAAATATATTACCAATTCTAGAGTTTAATAAATAATTAGCTCATCTGCTTGCTCTAGTTTCTCCGGCCGGGCGCGTACCGGGACCAACATCGCAATCATTTTCATCAAGCTTTCTCGAATTGGATTATCGCCATAAACGCACCACTATTTAGCTGATTGATGTTGATCGGCATGGGTGAGGCGTCTGACGTCAATCGCCGGAACATGC
Source organism: uncultured Alphaproteobacteria bacterium (assembly GCA_963766815.1). Classification (GTDB taxonomy): domain Bacteria; phylum Pseudomonadota; class Alphaproteobacteria; order Rhizobiales; family Rhodomicrobiaceae; genus Rhodomicrobium. The sequence continues at coordinate 7,401 of CAVYBZ010000034.1, forward strand.
TGCGTTGCTTACAATTGGGCGGGCCAATTCCGAGCAGTATCATAAGGTCGCCAAGTTCGTGAACAAGTTCTTCGATAATGTTTCGAGGTTTCGCGGCCCAGGCGGTTACACAAAGTGGAAAGTGATCTGCGTCGCTTGGAGCACTGTAGCCGAGGCGTTTGCGTTCGGAGCGTTGGTTCTTGCTAGTTATTTGGGAGCGCTAGTCTTTTCTGAAACTGTTGCGTCGGCGCTGATCGCTGGCACGGAAGACGCCGTGCAGGCCACGTCATTGACACAACTCGTTCAGGCGGCGCCGGAAGAGTTCTCGGTCTCCGACGTGACTGGCCAGGCAGGCAAGATTATCCCCCTCAACATCATACCGAACCAATGGGATTCGCCCGAAGACCTGTTCGCAATCACAGGGCTCCCCCCCGAAGTTAAGCTTTCAGGCGGCTCCGCCTATGACGACTTCTGGCTGGTCCGGCGCAAGGAGCTGTCCTCATTGTCAATCATCACGCCCAATGCTTTCTCGCGCAAATTTCAAATCGCGGTAACTCGTGTCCGATCCGCAGACCGGCCCCCCGTTACCTTAACCGCCACTATTTCCGTCATCAACAAAGCAGCCTTGAACGACCCCGGAATACCGGAGAGCGATCTTCCAAAATTGGCGCCGGATCAAGAGCAGAAGATGCTGAAACGCGCATCTGACCTCATGATTCAGAACGACATCGCCGGCGCCCGCCTGATTTATCGATATTTGGCGAACCACCGCAGCGCCTCTGGCGCCTTCGCTCTTGCGGAAAGCTACGACGCTAAAAAATGGGCAGGGCGCCACGTCGCCGGTATGGCGCCCGACGCTAGCCTAGCCGCCGCCTGGTATGCGCGAGCGGCCGAGTTGGAAAGTAAGGAAGCAAGCAGCCGGGATGCTCCGCAGAGATAAAAACGAGACAGGTCTGCCGGTGTTCTGTGAAAGAAATTAAAGGGCTGGTCATGAGTATCGCATCGCCAAAGAAGTCGTCAACCCTCGCTTCGCAAAGACTCGCGATCGTCATTGCAGCGGCGCTTTGCCTGTCCTTCTTCACGCCCTTTGCCGGCGCGCAATCCAAGGATCAGAGCTACGATCAAAAAAAGCGCGAGACTAACGATATTGCAGTAGCGATAGTCGTGTCCGGTCTTTCCTGCACCTGCGCCCGCTTTGCCGAAGATATGCGCAATATCCTCAACGATCTCGAGCCGGACGGGATGCGCATATTGCCGGTTCTTGGCGTGGGAGGCCTTCAGAACCTCAAGGATGTTCTCTTCCTGAAAGGGATCGACATGGGGATCGTCGATCAGGATAACCTGCTGATTTTGAAGCAAAGAGATCCCAAATTATACTCCAATATTGAACAGCGTGTCCAATATATCGCGAAATTGTATAACGCCGAACTGCATGTGCTCGCCAGAAACGACATTAAATCCTTCCGCGATCTCAAAGGGAAGAAAGTAAATTTCAACGTCAAGGAGCATCAAACCGAAGTTACAGCAGACCGCCTTTTTTCAATGTTGAATATTTCTGTCGAGAAATCAAATTATGACAATGACGAGGCTATCAGGAAGCTGCTTGCTGGCGAAATATCGGCGATGATGATTGTCACTGGCGCCCCTCAGGCTGCACTGGCAAAGCTAAAAAAGGAAGACGGCGTTCATTTTATTCCCATCGACGAAGAAAGTATGCCCGGTTACGACTTGGGGCCAGTCCTGACGGAATATCTGCCAGCGGAATTAACGAGCAAAGAATATCCTAATCTCATCGATGAAGGAAAATCGGTTCCGACAATCGCCAACCGCGCACTTCTCGTCACATATGCGTGGCCTGAAAACTCGGCGCGTTATCGCAAGGTCGCCAAATTTGTGAATGAGTTTTTTAGTAAGATAGATCAATTTCATTCGAGCTCCAGACATCCAAAATGGAGTGAAATCAATCTTTGGGCCGATATTCCCGGTTGGACGAGGTTCAAGCCCGCCGGCGATTGGCTCGCAGCTCACCAGCAGCTCACGCATGCCGGGATTGATCTTGGCCAAGATTCCGCAGATGTGCAACAGGCATTCAATAGGTTTGTGGCGCAGTATCAAGCCACTTCTCCAGGCCACACTCTCAGTCAAAGCGAGCAAGAAGCGCTCCTGAAACAAATCAAGCAATATCTGGATCACAAACAGTCCGAGCGCTAAATAACGAAGATTTTCTAATTAGTGTTGTAAATCTCCGCTAATTAAGTGCGATAGCGATGTTGGTGAAGCCGTCGAATATGACGAGCGATACTTGCCTAGAGCTGGCAAGCTAAACGAACCTATTAATATTTTTTTACTTTCGATGGATATAAAACGGATAATAATATAGCATTTGATAAAAAAGCTTGTTGCTGTTGTGCAGAGAATAACGTATAGTGAAGTCAAATAAACCTTGCAAGAAACGCGAACGAGTTATGTATGACTACAGTTTCTGCTTCTATATCGCGTCGACGGTTGATAAGACTTGCGAGAGATGCGGCGCTACTTTGCGGAGCCTCTGAAGTCTTGTCGCAAGCTGTGGTAGCCGAGGCCGCTAACCTGGTCAACCTGCCGTTTGGAAATGGAGAGCGGCCGCTGGTCCGTTATCCGCAAAAACGTCCGCTTATCAGGCTTACGACACGCCCCCCTCAACTGGAGACGCCATTCTCTGTCTTCGGCGAGTCGATGCTTACACCCAACGACGCATTTTATGTCCGGTATCATCTCACCAGGTCTCCGCCTGATGCGATCGACCCCGACGCGTTCCGCCTGGACGTGAAGGGGAAAGTTAACACGCCATTGTCACTGAACCTGCATGACCTAAAGGGGTTGGATTCGGCCGAATTTGTCGCGGTCAATCAATGTTCGGGAAACGGGCGTAGCTTTTCGAACCCTCGCGTCGCCGGGGGCCAACTCGGCAACGGCGCTATGGGCAATGCGCGTTGGAAAGGCGTCCCCTTGAAAGCCGTTCTCGACAAAGCCGGCGTCCAGCAAGGAGCCAAACAGGTCACGTTCAATGGGTTGGACGCCCCAGCCAGTGAACTCACCCCAGACTTCGTCAAAGCGCTTGACATCGATCACGCCCGGGACGGAGAGGTGCTCATTGCTTACGCCATGAACGGCGAGGATTTGCCTATGCTGAATGGCTATCCCCTCCGCCTTGTCGTTCCCGGCTATTACGGCACCTATTGGGTGAAGCATCTCAACGAGATTATCGTCATCGATAAAGCTTACGACGGTTTTTGGATGAAGACCGCCTATCGAATACCAAACAATGCATGCGCTTGCGTCGAGCCTGGAACCAAGCCCGCGTCGACTGTGCCGATCGACCGGCTGAATGTCCGATCCTTTATCACGAGCCATTCGGACGGCGCGACAGTTCAAGCAAAGCGGCCGTTCACTGTCAGCGGGATCGCCTTCGATGGAGGCTACGGAATAACGGAGGTGGCCTTATCCCTCGATGACGGAAAAACGTGGCTCGCCGCCAAGCTCGGCGCTGAACTCGGGAAATATTCGTTCCGGCAATGGTCTGCGAACCTGTCGCTCACCCCTGGCGCCCACACGCTAGCCATAAGAGCCGTGAACCGGATCGGGCAGTCGCAGCCCATGCAGGCGCTTTGGAACCCCGCGGGATATATGCGGAACGTGATCGAAAAGATCACGGTAACAGCGGTCCAGAGGGCGGCGTCATGAAATCTGCTGCTGTCACCACGGCTATCCTGAGTGTTTTTCTTGCGGCGCCGCCGCCGGCTTCCGGCGCTACGGTTGTTTACCGTGCGCCGGAGGAGACCGCACGTCTAAGCCCGGGACCCAACTTAAAGGATGCGGAAGACTACTGCGGCGTCTGCCACTCCTACGAGTATATTACCACCCAGCCGAGAGGACCGGGTTTTGGCCGGGACTTCTGGCAAGCCGAAGTCGCCAAGATGATTAAAGTCTTTGGCGCGCAGATCAAAGATGACGAGGCTAAAGCGATCGTGGACTACCTCTCTAACACCTACAGGTGAGGAGGGAGCAAATTTGCGTCGCGGCCGGACCCGATTTCTGGCAAGCAAGGCCGGATTGAACGCGTCCCAGGGCTTCGCCGGTCGAGCAGGACGGAGTCGGCCGCCATCGCCCCTCCCGGAGTAGCGCCCGTGATAGATCTCGATTTCAGCCTGCCTTACCTTTCCTCGCGCGCCCCGGTTATGGGCCGGAATGTCGTCTCCACCTCGCAGCCGCTCGCGGCCCAGGCCGGTCTGCGCATGCTGCTCAAAGGCGGGAACGCCATAGACGCCGCTATCGCCGCCGCGATGGCTCTGACGGTTGTCGAACCGACCGGATGCGGCCTCGGCAGCGATGCGTTCGCGATCGTCTGGGATGGCGGCAAGCTGCATGCGCTGAATTCTTCCGGCCGCTCGCCCGCCGCATGGAGGCCGGAGCGCTTCAGCGGCCGCGAAGCGATGCCGGAACGCGGCTGGGATGCTGTCACGGTTCCCGGCGCGGTCGCCGCATGGGCCGAGTTGGCTCGGCGCTTCGGGGCGCTGCCGCTGAGCGTTCTTGCGGAACCCGCTATCGATTACGCTCGGCGCGGCTTTCTGGTGAGCCCGAAAATCGCGAAGCTCTGGCAACTTGCCGCGAGTTCGCTCGGCGATCAGCCGGGCTTCGCGGAAGCCTTCCTGCCACATGGCCGGGCGCCGAGGGCGGGCGAGCTGTTTACGTCCGCACCGCACGCAAGAAGTCTGGAGCTTATCGCGGAAACCAACGGCGAGGCGTTTTACAGGGGCGAACTCGCCGAGGCGATCGCGGCTTTCGCGAAGACCGGCGGCGGCGCATTGACCGCTGATGATCTCGCCGCGCATTCCGCCGATTGGGTCGAACCCCTAAGTGCTGGTTTCGAAAGCAGCCGCATTCATGAGCTGCCGCCGAACGGCATGGGCATCGCAACCTTGATGGCGCTCGGCATTGTCGATGCGGCAGGCGGCTGCAGCGGTGGTCCCGACGATCCGGAGACGCTGCATCTTCAGATCGAGGCGATGAAGCTCGCCTTCGCGGATGTGTTCCGATATTGCGCGGACCCCGCCTCCATGCGCTGCCAGCCTGCCGATATGCTCGACCCGGCCTATCTCGCGAGCCGCGCCAGGCTCATCGACCCCGATCGCGCAGGCGAGCCGGTCTTTGGCGAAATCAAACGTGGCGGCACGGTCTATCTCGCCGCCGCCGGCGAAGACGGACGGATGATTTCCTTCATCCAATCGAACTATATGGGCTTCGGCTCCGGCGTGGTGGTTCCAGGCACCGGCATCAGCCTGCAAAATCGGGGCGCCGGTTTCACGCTGGAACCGGGCCACGCCAACGAGGTGGGTCCGAAGAAGCGGCCGTTCCACACGATCATTCCCGGCTTTGTGACAAAAAATGGGCAGCCGCTGATGGCGTTCGGCGTGATGGGCGGGTTCATGCAAGCGCAAGGTCACCTGCAGATGGCGCTGCGAACTCTTCACTACCGGCAAAACCCCCAAGCTGCCGCCGGCGCGCCGCGTTGGCGCGTTATCGCCTGCCGGCGCGTGGCCGTCGAGCCAGCCATTGGGGCCGCCGCCCTCGAAGGCTTGCGCGCGAAAGGGCATGATCTCGTCGCGGATCAGCCCGATAGCGAATTTGCGTTCGGAGGGGCGCAGCTGGTGATGCGAACGGAGGGGGGCTACATCGCAGGTTCGGACCCGCGAAAAGATGGACAGGCCGTAGCATATTGAAGCTGGGAGTCACAAATGCCCGCATGTTTGCAGTTGAACACGTCACACAAATTTCAACTGAATTGATGTCAAGCCGCCGGCAAAACGGCGAAGCCCGCAGGCGGCATGCCGCCCTCCTCAATGATAGCTACGTCATCGACGATAGCGGCCATGGGGCCATCGTAGCAACGCCTTAGCATTTCGTGAACTTGTTCCGCTGCGCCGGAGAACAGCGCCTCGACCCCGCCGTCGCGCTTGTTGTTGCGCACCCATCCTGCAATGCCCAGCGCATTGGCGTTGCGTGCGGACCAGGCGCGATAGCCGACCCCTTGCACCCTGCCCGTGATACGAACGCGCACGGTGCGCTTTTCCGTTTTCTCACCGCTCATCATGCCTCACCGCCTTCGCAGGCTGCGCTCACCCCGCTCCCCGTTGTCGTCCCCGCGAAGGTGAGGAACAAGTAAGCAATGCATGACGTTTTTGTCCCCAACTATCATCGCCCCGGTTACTGCATGGCCGCCTTCGCGGGCAAGACACCAAGCGGGGCGGAAGATTTAGCGGTTAGCATAAGCCGGCAAACCTCGGCGGCGACCCGATCCACGACCTCGGCGGCGGCGGATAGAACTTCCGGCGTCATGGGAGCGCCTGCGTCGAAGCGTCGGCCTTCTACGGCATAAACAACAATATCTTCAGGAGCGAGTTCAAGCACTCGGGCGAGATCGATCGCTTCGGCGAGGCCGAAGGCGTGGCTGGATGTGAACGACAGCTCGGTTGGAAGCTCGTCCGTCGCCAGATCGATCCGATGAATGCGGCCGGGTTCACCTTCCGAAGCGGCGGCGTCGACGCACACCAGCGCGTCGTAGCCGGCCCAGTCCTCGATGAGGGACAGCACGTCGCCCCGTCGCGCAACCACTTCGGCGCCAGCCGGAAGCCGCCCCGCCAGCATCTGCGCGACCGCTGCTCCCAGTCCGTCATCGCCGCGATCAGGATTGCCGAGAGCGGCCACGAGAACCTTCCGTGGCTCTTCCATGCCGCCCTCAGCGTCTGTCACGAGCGTCGAATTGACAATTTCAGAAAATGGGTCGAGCACGAAATGCAGGGGTCGTGGTTACGGATGGTCTGTTCGCAGCGATGGCGGATGGCGTCATCCGGCTGATCCAGAATTGACGTTGCGACCGCCCTGAGATCGGCTTCGATGCTCGGCTGGTTCTGCGACGTGGGCGGCACGATGCGCACGGTCTTGACCGTGCCGTCCGCCTCGAACTCATAGCGCTGCCAGGAAAACCCGCGCGGCGCCTCAGTGCAGCCATACCCCACGCCAGCGCGCGGCTCAAGTTTCACGGATGGGGCGTCAGGGCGCTCATAGTCTGCGATCAGTCTCAGCGCCTCCTCGAAGGCGTAGACGATCTCGAGGGCTCGGACGATGATGCTTTTGAACGGGTTCCTGCAGACAGGTCCAAGGCCGGTGTCCCGGGCGAGCGCCTGCACCGATGCAGGCAACTGATCGAAATTAAGCGCGTAACGCGCCAGCGGCCCTACGAGATAGGCGCCGCGGCGCTTCAACACCGAATGCAGCGCGGTGGAATGCGCGACATGCCGCTCCTCGAACTCCGAGTCGAAATCGGCGATGTCGATGTCGAGACCGCGGCTGGAAACGAGCCGGCCTTCGTTGAAGGGATATTCGTCCGGATGCCGCAGGGCCACGAACTCGTAATCCTGCTCGAACTCCGGGAATGGGAACGTCGCCACCCAGCGCGCCTGCATCACGGCGAGGTCGCGGGCGCGTTTCAACTTCTCCGCGAGCGGCGCAAGCTCTGCGCGAGTGGGCACGCGATGGAAGCCGCCAGCCTTGACGCTAACGGGATGAATTTCGCGGCCGCCGAGCACCTGCATGATCTCGTTGCCGGCCTTTTTGATCGTGAGGCCGTTCTTGACCAAAGCGCCGTGATCGCGCGCCATCTGGATCCCGTCGGGGAAGCCGAGGAAGTCCGGCGCATGCAGCATGATCACATGCAAGCCATGGCTCTCTATCCATTCGCCGCAATAGATCAGCCGCCGGAGCGCGCGGAGCTGTCCCCCAACCGTGACGCCAAAGGCGTTCTCCATGGCATGGACTGCGCTCATCTGATAGGCGATGGGGCAAATACCGCAGATCCGCGCCACGATGTCGGGTATTTCTTCGTAGCCCCGGCCGCGCATGAAGGCTTCGAAGAAGCGCGGAGGCTCGAAAATCTTAAGCTGCGCCGAGGTTACCCGGCCATCGCTGATTTCAAGGTCGAGCGCCCCTTCGCCTTCGACGCGGGCGAGATAATCAACCAAAATCGATTTAGTCGCCATGGGCTTCGCTCTCTTTCCGGAACGGTTCCGCCGCGGCGTTGAAAGTGCGGAAAGCGCGTTTGATGTCCAGCGGCGTAGCGCCGAGCGCAATCCACTCCTTCGCCAGCGAGGCGGTATTTGGCGTCTCCATCGGGCCAAAGCAGCCGTAGCAGCCCCGATTGAACGCCGGGCAGATCGCGCCGCAACCGGCATGCGTCACAGGTCCAAGGCACGGAATGCCTTGCACCATCACGCAAGTTGTCCCGCGCAGCTTGCAATCGACACAGACGCTGTAGGAGGCGATGTTAGGCTTGCGCCCACTCAGGTAGGCCGAAACTACTTCGACGAGTTGGGCTTTGTTGATGGGGCAGCCCTGCAACTCGTAGTCCACCTTCACGTGAGCCGAGATCGGCGTCGATGTGGCAAGCGTGTTGATGTATTGCGGCGATGCATAAACGGCGGAGATGAAGTCGTTCACATCAGCGAAATTGCGCAGCGCCTGGATGCCGCCCGAAGTCGCGCAAGCGCCGATGGTGATCAGAAATTTCGATTGCTCGCGCACCTTGTGAATGCGCTCGGCGTCATGCGCCGTGGTTACCGACCCTTCCACGAGGGAAAGGTCGTAAGGTCCATCGGAAATGGCGCTTGACGCCTCGGGGAAATTGGCAATATCGATTTCCGCCGCCAGCGTCAAAAGCTCGTCTTCCAGGTCGAGAATCGAGAGCTGGCATCCATCGCAGGACGCGAATTTCCAAACCGCAAGCCTTGGGCGGGTTCGCTCGGCCATGTCAAATCTCCCTGACGGCGAGGATGTGCGAGATCCTGTCGAACGGCAGCACAGGGCCATCCTTGCAGATGAAATCCGGGCCGAACTGGCAGCGACCGCAAAGCCCCATGGCGCATTTCATGTTGCGCTCCATCGAGAAATAGATGCGGCTTTCGGGGATGCCCGCGTCGCGAAGCGAAGCTGCCATGTAGCGCATCTTTGTTTCCGTTCCGCAGACCATGGCGAGGGTCTCTTTCGGATCGAAATTGGCGCGCTTGACGAAGCCAAGGCTTTGCACGCCGCCGACATTGCCCTTCCAGCTTCGGTCCGCGTGGTTGACGGTCAACAGGAGGTCCACGTCGAGCCGCTGACGCCAAGTCTCGAATTCCTGGCGGAAAAGCAAATCCTCAGGGCTGTGGAAGCCGAGAAGGATGGAAACCCGTCCATAACGCTCGCGGTTTGAAAGCACGTGGTAGATCGCTGGCCTAAGAGGGGCGAGCCCCAAACCGCTGCACACCAGCACCACATCCAGGCCTTCGGCTTCGTGAACCGGCCACCCGGTTCCAAAAGGGCCGCGCACGCCGATCACGTCGCCTTCTTTGACCGCCGTCAGCGCGCGGCTCACCCTTCCGACATCGCGGATGGTATGAACGAAGCCGCTCATATCGGCCGGGTCGCCGCTCATACTGATGGCGACCTCGCCCACGCCGAAGACGTAAAGCATGTTGAATTGGCCCGCCGTATAGGCAGGCCGCAACCCGGAAAGGGGCGCAATCTCGATTGTCACCACATCCGGGATCTCAAGCTTAGTCCGCCCGACGCGATAAAGCTCCGGCAGAAACGCGTCGGGCAGCGTATCGTCAATGCTTGCCGTAGACGTCGATGATTTGAAGTCTTGTTGCATGAAGGCGTCCTACTAGGATGGGTAAGAAGCGTTTCATCATCTCATAGCCAAGATGATGATCGGCCTCGCATTTGCCGCGAAGACAGGCGGCGTCCATGCCGATGGCGCGCGTCAACCCGACTGCGCGGGCGTCGAACATCCACCGATACGGAGGCACGAGCCAGGACGCGCCGACAATATCGCCGTCCTGGAAAGTCTCGAACACGATCGGCTCCCGGCCTGGAGCGGCGATTTCCAGAGCCACTTGGCCGTGGCGGATCAGATAGAACTCGTTTGCCGCATCGCCTTCGTGGAACAGAAACTGGCCTGCGTTGAAGCGATGATTCTTCGCGCACCCCGCAAGAAGCTGGCTATGCTCGGGTCCGAAATTCGCGAAAAAGGGGTGCTCGCTCAAAATGCGCTCAAGACCCTCCATTTTTATCCTCCGTTCTGGCTTGAGGAACTGTCCTTATCGCGGCAGCTTCCTCTGTTATGTAGATTCCCGTAAGGGCACCAGGTGATGCAGCGGCCGCAGCCGACGCATCCTGAAGTGCCGAACTGATCGTACCAGCTCGCCAGCTTGTAAGTCATCCATTGCCTGTAGCGCGAGCTTGCGGCCTTCCGGACGCTGCCGCCGTGGATGTAGGAGAAGTCAAGCGTGAAACAGGAGTCCCATTTGCGCACGCGCTCGGCCGACATCCCCGTCAGATCGCTGTGATCGTCGATTGTAGTGCAGAAGCAGGTCGGGCAAACCATTGTGCAATTCGCGCATGCCAGACATCTCGCGGCTGCATCCTCCCAGCGCGGATGGTTTGGATTGCTTTGGAGAAGCTCTCTGATGCCGTTTGTATCCAGGCTGCGTCCCATACGGCTTGTTGTATGCGCTAGGACGGCTTCCGCGGCGGCAAGGTCTGCATTCGACGCCGGACGTTTCTGTATCTGCTCAAGCAGTTCGGCGCGGCTTCGCTGCCCGCTTCAACCAGGAAACTATGACTGTCTCCATCCAGGAGTTCAGTCAACGCCAAATCGAAACCGGATTCGGCTTTCGGTCCGGTCTTCATGGACACGCAAAAACAGGTTCCCCCGGCCTCTCCGCAATTGACGGCGACGATAAGAGCGTTGCGCCGCCGCGCGGCGTAGGCCGTGTCGGCAAAAGGCCCATCGCGAAAGACCTTATCCTGAATGGCGATCGCATGGATTTCGCAGGCCCGGACGCCGAAAAAGGCGAATTTTTGGGAGGGCGGCTCCGGCGGGATGATCTCCAGCCCGTTGCCCTCTTTTTTGCGCGCCGTCCAAAGCGTCTGGACCGGTGGATGTAAATAGCGCTTCCAGGAATGCGCGCCCACGGCGAACCCAAATAAGGCGCCATCGTCCCGGCGCTCAAGGCGGTAACGCCCGGCGTCCTGGCGGTCGGTCCACCCAGCCGGCAGATCGGAAACGCCCAAGATCTCGTCATAGACGAGGGCGCCGTCGCGCACCGCCGGCCCTAAAACCTTGTATCCGCGAGCGGCAATGGCGCCGATAAGCGCCTCAAGGCCGTCAACAGAGATTACCGCTTTCGCCTCGCTCATAAAGCGAGACTCCATTCTTCGTTAGTCATAACCGGAAAGCCGCCAGACATCGATACCGCAGATATGGCGCCTCGGAGGGAGCGCAAGTGCTGCGCCTTGACGATCGCCGCCGCTAGCCGCCGTGACGTGCTAGCGCACCTTTGTGAAGGGTTTAAGAATGACCGCGCCATCCACCGCCGACATTGATTGGGATCAAACCGGCAAAGCATGATCGGACAAACTCGCGACGCCAGTCCTATCCGAACACGCTTCGGTAGCACAACCATAAAAACACGCGCCACCGTGCTTTATTTGGTTGCATTGAATTCTACTATAGCGTTCATCGGGTCTTGCTTTTTAATAGAGGTATATTTTTGCTTTTTCTTCCCAAACAGCGCCATCCTAAATGGATTTTCGGCGCATTATTAGCAAAAGTGCATTTGAAACCACGTAGTTCTAAAATTGTATCGTTTTTTGTAGGCTCAGTTCGTCCAAATCGAAATAAATATCTTTGCCGAAGCAGAAGCCTTGTGAGATGCTCCCGGCAAATCAGCTTCAGGTGAAATGATGCTGCGGCCATGACCACGATCCGTACCTTCAGCCGTCGCTTCTCAGCCGCTACCGCGATGTGTTTCCGCGCGTAGCACAAGCATCCTCAGATATCGATCAGCTCAGAGCTGCCGGCCTTTTCCGGCGAGGGGACAAGCATGTCAGACGCTTATGTCATCGAGTTGCAGGGCAACGCCGTGGGCATCATCGTTCGCCATAACCGCGACAAATCCGCATACCGCTTCATGGCCGCATTACATGGCTTCAACAGCCTCGAAGGACGTGAATTCGCAGGCCCGTTCCAAGCCGAAAACGCCGCCAGGAAACTGTGGCGCGAGCGGCCCAATATTATTCCGCGAGCTTCGCGCCAGATGAGCGCTTTCGATTAAATGCATGGCTGATATGCTATGCGCCGCCACGGCTGCAGAAGCCGCCTCAAGATGACGCTGCAGCCATTTAACCTAAATCCAGCAATCGAGCTTGTGCCGTACCAGAAAACTTGAGCTGGAACAGCGTGCCTTGCGTTATATGACGCCACCCTCCGGCTTAGCCACACGCGTGTCATGACCGGGCTTTGACCCAGTGGTGTCCGGTTAAATCTTCAATGAAATCAATGCTCGACAGGCCATGCACGATTTTTCGGCAATCGCGGCCGAGCTCCCTCTCCCTGTGGGAGAGGGCCTGGGTGAGGGGTAAAGCGCCTTGTAATTTAAGTAGTTACCCCTCATCCTGTCCTTCTCCCACCGGGAGAAGGGACCCTGTTGCGCGATCTCAACGCGGCCTTTTTCTGAAGCCATTGATTTGCCGGCAGATATAAACCGGACATTCTTGGGCTTTGACCCGGCCATGCATTCGGCAAGAAAGATCGTGTTTTTAATAAGTTACTCGAAGGCCGGGTCAAGCCCGGCCATGACGATGGTGGGCATTTCGCCGCCGCAATCGCCGTTTTTGGGTCGCGACGGTCTGCTTTGGCTCTTCGCTACGGGCAGGCTTCCTGCAGCTTCTGGACGGCCAACAAAATCCCATCGAGCGAATATTGGTCGGTGGTCGCTGTCCCTTGGCCGAGGTCGCCTTAATGGTCATCGGCCCCCCGGCCGACATCGCAGCCAAAAGCTTCCGCTCATCGGCGGGGTCTCTCGCATAAACCTTGTCGTCATCGGCCGCGAGAGCGAAATTCTGGCCGCCGATAGTCACCGTCGCCACGGCGTTGGCCTTCATCGCATAGCCCTGCTTCACGCTGACCTCGTTTTGGACGCCGTCCTTCTGCCAGGTCGTGACGTAGAATATGACGGGTGTGCGCTTGGTGTTTTTCGGTTGCATATCGGTCGGCGCGGTGGCGGCGAAACAGATGCGCCCTTCAGTGGCGCCTTCGTAAATGAACACCGTCCAATCCTTGATCTTTTCCAGAAGCCGGGCTTTGACCTCTGGAGCCGCGGGAGCGGGCTTCTTCGCGGGCGCGGCTTCGGCTTAGGTTTGGCGGCGGGCCGCGACAAGCGTGGGCTGGGACAGCTTCCGGCGCGGTCTGCTGTGCTTGGGCAAGCGCAGCCGGAACCATGATGAACAGTGCGAGAATAATCAGACGCCGCATGCCGGATTTCCGTTTTTCAGAAGGCTTTTACCCTTTGCTAATCTCAGCCTGGGCGTCAAGCTTAAATCGCTGGTCTCTCTTTATTGTCAAGGAAAACTTAACGGCTTGCCCTCGAAGGTGCGGGGCAGGCGCGTCCATGCGGTCGGGAACGACCCGAGACTTCGCACGCGGTCATACATGACAATCGCCCCGGCCATCGCCACGTTGATGCAAAAAGCCGCCGGAATTTTGATGACATGATCGCAGCGCGAAAGAAGCCCCTCGGAAAGGCGTCGAGTTCCGGGCCGAGAACATATGCCGCGTGGAGCGGATGACGGAAGCTCGGCAAATCTGTCGCTCCTTCGATCAGCTCCACGCCGACAAGCTTGCAGCCGAGCGGCAGAACCATCTTTCCCTGGTCAGCCCAATGATAGACCGGCAAGTGATGGGCCGCCTTGGATGTGTCCGACTTCGCATCGAAAGCGCGAGGGTGAGCCCCGATTGTGAAGAAGAATTTCGCCCCGAAGGCATGGGCCGAACGCGAGGGGCGCCCAAGTTCATGGGCTTCGATATCCGTTCGGCTCCGATGGCGAAGTATCCGCGCATGTGTTTAGCTTTTCGCGTAAAATGAACGTCTAGACTGAGGTAGGCGATGAAAGCAGTGCTGTGCAAGTCTCTCGAAGGCCCCGGCGCGCTTGAGACCGGCGATCTTGCGGATGCAAAGCCAGGCGAGGGCGAGGTTGCGATCCGCGTTTCGGCGGTTGCGCTCAATTTTTTCGATACGCTGATCGTGCGCGGCAAATATCAGACGAAGCCGGAACTGCCCTTCTCGCCCGGCGGCGAGATTGCCGGAACCGTCACGCAGCTCGGCGCCGGGGTGGACGGGCTTGCCGTAGGTCAGCGTGTCCTTGCCTATATCGGCCATAACGGTTGCCGGGAATTGGCGATCGCGCCCGCAAGCCGGGTGATCGCCTTGCCGGACGGCATTTCCGATGAAGCCGCCGCGTCGCTTCCAATTGCATACGGCACGGCGCTGTATGGGCTTGAGGATCGCGGCCATGTGCGGCCCGGCCAGACGGTGCTCGTGCTTGGCGCGACGGGCGGGGCGGGGCTCGCGGCGGTCGAGGTGGCGGCGTGTCTCGGCGCGGAGGTGGTCGCGGCGGGCGCCTCGGACGAAAAGCTTAAAGTTTGCGCGGCTCACGGCGCGGCGCATATTTTGAACCTTGCGAGCGCCGATGTTAAGGAGGCGGTGCGCACGCTTGCGGGCGGCAATGGACCGGACGTGATTTATGACTGTATCGGCGGCCCTTATGCGGAGCCCGCGCTGCGCGGCATCGCCTGGGGCGGGCGCTATCTCGTCGTCGGCTTCGCGGCGGGCGCCATCCCGAAAATCCCGCTGAACCTCGTGCTGCTCAAGGGTTGCGAAATCGCGGGCGTGTTCTGGGGGCGGGATTTCGCTCTCAATGTGCCCGGCTTCCGCCAGCAAATGGCGCGGCTAATTCGTGGAGCGTGGAGGGGAAGATACGCCCGCATATCGACCGGGTGTTTCCGCTGGAGGAGACGGCGGACGCGCTGCTCGCCATGGAGGCTCGGCAGATCAAAGGCAAGGTCATCGTCAAGCCGTGACGCCTTTCCGTGAAGTTATAGGCTGGGCGCCTCATCAAGCCGCGCTTGCCGGCCGCGATATTGGACCCGGGGCGCGGTCACCGGTCTTGTCATTGCGGTCCGTCCTGTGCGATGACCGCTATCGAGCAAGATAGAATTGAGGAACTCGACGCGATGCCGACACTGACGATATTGCCTTCGGGCGCTGCCGTGGACGCCTCCGATGGCGACACTGTGCTGTTTGCGCTTCTCATGAGCAGGCGCCCCTATCCGCCACGATTGCACTGAACAGGCGCAGTGCGATGGGTGCCACATCCTCATTCATCAAGGCGCAGAGAACCTCTCGAAGATCGCAGGCCCCGAGAATGACCGCCTCAAACAGATCGCTGGCGTAGGCCCAACGTCCCGGTTGGCCTGCCAGGCGGTCGTCAGGTCCGGCGATGTGACGATCGAAGTTTTGGCCACCGAAAACCCAGGAGCAGAGGAAGCGCGGGAACTGAGAGCCTGGGTGAAGCCGCGGACTGCCTCTGCCTGTCCATCGCCCAAAGACCGGGCGGACAAGCTCCAAACGGCAGGCGCGTGGGCAGATGGCCCTATTTCGAGGCCTCGCCATCATCAAGTCAGGGCTTTTTGCAGCTCCGGCGCCGGACAGCTCCCTGACCGGGCGGAACTCGATCTGAGATGCATTCGCGAACAGGGCTGGGACCGGTAGTCTTGTCCGGCGCGCCATTCGAGATATAACTGCGTGCGCTTATATTGCCGAGACGGCGCTACAAGATCGCCACCCAATTCGGCATAAAAGTTTTGATTTTGTAACAGGAAAAAACCAGGGGACTGGCGGAGAGGGAGGGATTCGAACCCTC
>CAVYBZ010000035.1:0-58586 GCA_963766815.1 uncultured Alphaproteobacteria bacterium
AAATTACCACCCCACAGTATCCAAGTCCGTTACCCCGCACCCGAATTACAGTGTCCGCGGCGATCGAAGTTGTCTAGGTGAAAGCCTAAGGGGGGTAAGTTTCAAATCGCGCAAGCGGCGCCCGGTCGCCGGTGGTGGAAACCGGCACGCGAGAGCGACGATTTGATTTGCCGGCTTTGATTTCTCGCCATGGCGAAACGCGATGCGTTGCAGTAGTGTCTGTGTTTCGTAAGCATCCGGGGAATGATATGGCAAATGTCGTGGTGGTCGGCTCGCAATGGGGCGACGAGGGTAAAGGCAAGATCGTCGATTGGCTGTCCGAACGCGCCGACATCGTTGTGCGCTTCCAGGGCGGGCATAATGCGGGACACACCCTTGTCGTGAACGGCCAGACTTACAAGCTTTCGCTTTTGCCCTCGGGCGTGGTTCGCGGCAAGCTTTCCGTCATCGGCAATGGGGTTGTCATCGATCCCTGGGCGCTTCACAAAGAGATCAGCGAGCTTGCCGCGCTCGGCGTTTCGGTGACTCCAGACAAGCTGCGAATTGCCGAGAACGCGACCCTCATCCTTCCGATGCATCGTGAACTCGACGCGCTGCGCGAGAACGCCGCGGGCGCCAACGCTATCGGCACGACCAAACGCGGCATCGGCCCCGCCTATGAGGATAAGGTCGGACGCCGCGCCATCCACGCGGTGGATTTGAAGAATTTGAAAACCTTGCCCGGCAAAATCGACCGGGCGCTCGTTCACCACAACGCGCTGCGGCGCGGGCTGGCGCAGCCGGAAATCGACCGGGACGAGCTTTTCCACGAGCTTTCTGCGATTGCGCCCAAGATCACGCCATACATCGATACGGTCTGGCAGCTTCTCGACCGGCATAAGCGGGAAGGAAAACGCATTCTGTTCGAAGGCGCGCAAGGCGCGCTTCTCGATGTCGACCACGGCACTTATCCATACGTCACCTCATCTAACACAGTTTCGGCGCAAGCCGCGACTGGCTCGGGGCTTGGGCCAAGCTCGGTGAATTATGTGCTCGGCATCACCAAGGCTTACACGACGCGCGTGGGAGAGGGACCATTTCCAACCGAATTGAACGATGAGGCCGGGCGGCGGCTCGGAGAGCGCGGGCTTGAGTTCGGCACTGTGACGGGCCGCGCGCGGCGCTGCGGCTGGTTCGACGCCTGCCTTGTCCGGCAAACGATCAAAGTGTCGGGCATGCATGGCATCGCGCTTACAAAGCTCGACGTACTCGACGGCTTCGATGAAGTGAAAGTTTGCGTCGGCTACCGGCTCGACGGACACGAGGTCGACCATCTCCCGGCCCTGCAAGGCGCCCAGAAAAGGGTCCAGCCCATTTACGAAGTGCTGAAGGGCTGGCAGGAATCGACGCAAGGCGCCCGGTCTTGGGCCGATCTGCCCGCGCAAGCCATCAAATATGTGAAGCGCCTTGAAGAGCTTATCGACGCGCCTGTCGCGCTTCTGTCGACAAGCCCGAAGCGCGAGGACACGATCCTTGTGCATGATCCGTTTCAGGATTAAGCATGCGCCGGAGTTGATGAGGGAGGAATTGCATCGTGTCCGGCGAAGGCTTTATTGCGGAAAAGCGCCCCTATGCCATCGAGGCCGAGGAGGGGAAGACCTATTACTGGTGCTCCTGCGGGCGCTCCCACCGGCAGCCCTATTGCGACGGCTCGCATGCGGGGACCAGCAAGATAGCGCTGGCTTATAAGGCCGGGCGGTCCGAAAAGGTCAACCTTTGCGGTTGCAAGCAATCCAGAAACCCGCCTCTCTGCGACGGCAGCCACAACATCGTTTAGTACGGGTTCTTATCTGCCGCGCCTGACGCTCGAAGCAGGATTCGTCTTGTTGGGAGACTGGAACAAAATCGGGACTCCCTAATGCACTCTTAGGTTGTGCAAAAACGAATTACAGGCTAATGCGTGTATTTGCGCGAGACACGCGGGAAGACCGTTGGCAAGTCTATTGCCAGCGGTTTTTTTTTACGAGCTTCAGCGTGAGCGGCCGCAGCGAGTGCAGATGCGCCAGCCTTCAGAGCGGCCCGCCGCGGCTCTTCGATTGCAAAATCATGGCTGCAACAGACCGGGGGGAACCTTGCGCGCAATCTCGCAATCAATTGCAGGTTTCGATTTTTGAACTTAACCCTCTTTATAGTCGTAGGCCTTATTTTGGCGCATGGGCCAGCGCCTGCCCCGCTCGACGGGCCATTTTCCGCGAAGAGCTGACCCGTCCGGTAGGTAGGGAAAGTTATACAATGCAACACCAGGTCCGGCTCGGCACACAGATTTATTATGTGCCTAACTTTGACGAGCGGCTCGCCCATTATGTGCCCATCACCCGCCTGCACCTTTCCCTCGCTCCTCCTCTCGTCACCCTTGGTCGCCATCTCGTCATTGCGCCGAAACCCTCGCCGGACGGAAGCGTCGCCCGCGACAGAGTTGGCGGTTACTGGATTTCGAAAGCGGCTTACGAGACTCATCGAGCACGCCAGGCGCAATGCCTCTGGCGCCGGCTTCGTGTCGCGTTGAGCTTCGCCTCAAGGAAAAAGCCGGCTGGATCGGGCCGGGCGTCGGTTACGCCGAACACTGTGTCGCTCGGGTAATCGCAGGCGCCGGTGGGCGGGGTTGAAGGTGCGATAGAAACTCAGTTGATAAGCAAGACGCCTGCCGCCGCCGCCTCATCCGCGCGTCTATTGCGCCAATGGCGGTTCTCACCCCGAAGAAGGGCGCCCTAAACGTCGCCCCTGGCTCTGCCCCACGCTCTATCAGCGGTGCAGGATAAGGTCGATGAGCGTGGCCGCGCGAACCTCGCACCTCGCCCCGCGATCGCCTCATAACAGAGCACAATCCTACAGGACCTCGTAGACCGCCGGAGCTCTTGCCGAACCTGCCCGGCTGGTTTGGATCAGCTGCTTCTTTTCGAGCGATCCGAGTACTGAATGAAGCGATCCAAGCGGAATTTTTGCCGCCTCGGCCAGGACGGCTGCCCTCACTGCTACGAGGTTATTGTCATCCATCTTGGCGCGGAGCGCTTCCAGGACGGCCCTTTGCCGCTGGCTGAGCTCGGTTTCGACTCCATTTGGTTTGGCGCCGCCGCCTTTCGGCGCCGCCGCTTCTTCCTCCAGCGGAGGAGATTGGAGCTGAGGAGCCTCAGGCTGAAGAGACTGGCCGTTCTCTACATTAGCGTAATTTCTGGCGCGCGCCTCGTCATAGAAGGTTGCGATTACCTCCATAAGTCGGGGTTGGCTTGGATCAGTTCTCACGACCGCCCAGGTGGAGTCTTCCATCGCGACTGTCCTGAATGACTCGGTCTTACTTCCCATAACCTATTACCTTTTCTAGCGCCTGAGATTACGGGCTGGTCCCGTGACCATTTCGCAAAGCTGCTTTATCGAGAGCGCGCGCAGCGTAGCGTGTATTGGTTGCTAATATATTGTGATAGCGCATAACATTCTGCAAGCGCGTCGCTCGCAGCCGGTTACCGATCAGCCAAAAATAGCTTTACGCCGCCGCTTCGTACACTGAGCGAGTGCTGTGGACAAACCGCGGCGACAGCACCCATTCATCAGCAGTGGATGGGGTTTGCGGTAACTGGACAGCCGCCGGAGAGTGCTCGCGAAAGCTCGCCTGTACGTTGCTTCAAGCAACGTGCGCCTGGCCGGCGGGACTGGCTGCGTGCACTGCTTTGCAATGCAGGAATCATACAGTTAGATGATATACGATTTGCATTAGAGCCCGCCGGAAGTCTGGCCGCCATTTGAAGCACGCCCGGGGGCGAACTTCCGGCGGATAAGCTGTACTAGAGTCAATAAGCTGCTAGTACGCTTTATCCGCGGGAAGTCCCGCAGGCGCGCGCTGCAAATGGAGCGGGACTTCCCGCGGGGCGTACTAGTGGCTTCAAAATGACCGCCTAATACCGTATACGGGGGCAGGCGAGCGATGATGTTAGGCCGCTGACTGCCTCGTTCGCAGATAATCCGATCGGTGATCAGCCAGTTCGCAGCCAGCGGGCCTCCAGCCGCGGGCTCGAGTTCTGGGATGTATTTGGCCATCGGAATTGAATGAATGAAACGGCAGCCTCCTTTGCGTCTCGCAACGGTAAGGGCGAATTCGGGACCAGATCTGAAGCGCGACTGGCCGAGTTGATCAATCAAAACTTGGGAAAGCAGTTCCGTTAATCAATACGCCGCGAGTGAATGACAATAAACTTGCTTCATGTATTCATGATTTGAAAGAATCGCCACCTTACAAATCGCCGCAATATGAAAAATTCGGCGCCAAGATACAAGTAAACATATGAATAAAAGACCGCAATGCGATTGGGGGTCGAGGCCGTGAAATACTGCGCCGTCCGCGCTCTCTATTACGTGGATCTGCTGTAGAGCTTAGGGCAACCGTGTTTTCGTTCATGAGCGCTGATACGAGCGATAAACAAGGCCTTGTCTTGAGCGCTTAGGCCGGTACCGCAGAGAGACTGAGAACTTCTTATTCGAGGGCCAAATGCCTAAGCAGGCTGAAAAAAGAATGTAGTCATGGTTTGGACAGGCTCACCATCTGGGCCTGCTCGTTGACAATGCTTAACCTCATCCTGAACTTGAGGACGGAGTGATCAGCGGCCTGCCCGCAGCAAGTTCGAGCGCATGCGGGCGCCATCGAGTTACGTGGATCAGTTATGCGGTCAGATAAGAAATCGAAGCCGCGGCTATACTCAGCGGCGCTTATCGCCCCGCGTTCAACTTACTGAGCATTACCAACTTTCTCCGCCGATTTTTGGAGATCGGCCTTCACAAGTTGTTTGAAGGCCTCAACGGTGCCCGCCCATGTTTCGAGCTGCGATGCGCCGGGTGCCCCCAGTTCGGCTTGCCTGCCCGCCTGCGCCATGGACGGCCCAGGAGCGGTCTGCACCGCCGCTCGCTGGAAGTCACCTTTCCTCGCGCCGGACTGGTCCAGGCGCGTTATGGAAGCGGCAGGCTGAGATTTTGTTGGCTGGGCGTCGGAAGACCATTCGGTCGCGAAGTAAGCGAGCGCGCCGCCGGCGGCGAAAACGAATAACCCGGTGGCAGCGACGTAGGGCATCGCCGCCGCCCGCAACGACTGAGGCGGCGCATGCCTCGGCTCATCAAATCGATAGGCGAAGCTTTTGGGCGAGCTTGCGTTCCTCTCCAAACTCTTCGCGCCCGTCGCCGCTAGCTGAGGTTGCGGCGTGGCGTTGGTTCCCGGATGAAGCGGAATTGCGAAGCTGCGATGCGGGCTGCTCTCCGGACGGGAAAGCGCGAGCGGAGAAATCGTCCTTTGGCGTCCAAATATCCGCGGCCAAACCTGAGGTGGCGTTTCCCATCATCTTCAGCCATTCCAAGGCGCCGCCGGAGCCGGCTGGCTCGGCGGAGGCCAGATTCTGGGCTTAAGTCTTTCTCATCACCCGGTATTTCAGAAGCTTTTACACTGGGCTCATTCTGTTCTTTATGACTATGTAAAGGCGCCGCGGCTTTTCTGCCAGTTTCGTCCTGGGTAAAGAAGACAGCGTCTATATCGCCGTCGCTGGGCAAGTCACTCAACCTGAAGATGTTGGCGGCTTCGCCCGGCTTCGTTTTGGTTTGCATTAGAGACGCCCCTTCCCAATAAGTCTCGCTCAGCTATTATATTTGTTAACATCGATTTGCTGGCTAGTCTAAGAAAAGCTGATGCTTTCATAAATTTTGGTCACATTTTTCGAAAAGAATTGCCTGTCGCCTTCCTGGTTCTTTCTCACTTTACCCCAATGTGGCTGAAGGCGCGTTTATGCGGTAATATTGGACGCGCCCGTCTTCTAAGACTGCAAAGCAAGGAGCATGCAATTGGCTGAATTCGCTGTGGAGGTGCGCGACCACGTTATGATCGCCCACAGTCTGCCCGATCCGGCTTTCGGTCGCGCTGAGGGAATGCACGGCGCGACTTACATCGTGGACGTGACGTTCTTCCGCAACGATCTCAGCGAAAACAACATTGTTGTTAACATCGGCCTCGCTCAGGAAGCGCTGAAGGCCGTGCTCGCGCCGCTCAACTACCGAAATCTCGACGTCCTGGATGAGTTGAAAGGCCAGTTTACGACGACGGAGTTTCTATGCAGATATATCTTCGGTCAGCTGACCGAAGTCATCGCCGAAGGAATGCTTGGGCCCGATGGGAAGGCTTTATCCCGGCTTCGGGTAACATTGCATGAAAGCCATGTCGCGCGCGCTTGGTTCGAGGGCGCATTACCCGCATGAGGCGTCGCAGCACGCGGGAACGCGCCCGAAGCAAAGCGGCCCGGTTTGCGCCAATAGCGTCGAAATCGTCAGGCTAAGCTGCAGCTATATGTGGTAGGATATAGCGTTGAGGATGGACATCGGGGAATAAGTTTCATGAAGATCGCTATCGCCACCAAAGATTGGCTGACGGTGAGCGGCCATGCAGGGAAAACGCGATGCTGGCTGGTTTACGATTTTGCTCCAGGCCGAACAGGCGAGGCTTTGCCGCCACCTGCGCAGGTCGAATTGGCGAAGGACCAAATCTTGCACAGCTTTCAGGACGATGCCCCCCATCCTCTCGACGGCGTTGAGATCGTGGTGGCGGGCAGCGCCGGCGACGGCTTTGTCCGGCATATGAAAAAGCGAGGCGCCGATGTGCTGCTCACCGGCGAAACCGACCCTTCGGCGGCGCTGACCCGCATCCTTTCTGGAGAGCCCTTGCCCGATCAACGCTTCGACATCACCACCTCGCTTTGCAAGCTGCGCGATTTGTTCTCGCGGCATTGAAGCTGTGCTGTGGAGGCACTTGCGGCGGAGCGCCCAAATCGATACGAATTCGGCTTGACGCCCCAGGACGCACGCAGGCTGTCGGACAACCATGCCCGCCGATGGGAAATGCCGACCGGCCCCGCACGCGGGGCAAGTTTTGCGGGGCCCTTACGAATACAGCTGGGAAGTTAGTGTCGAATACCAGGCGGCGGAGTTTGCAAAATTAATACTGCGCGTGTCCGGGGCATCGTCCAGCTTGGAGATAAAGGTTCCGGCTTGTTGTATCTTTTGCGGCGTGGGTTTGTAGACGCCGCCGATTTTAACGCTGTCGCCGCTATCGATGAGGCTCCAGCACGTGTTGCGATATTCGGCCTCCACCTGCGCTTCCTGCAACAGCTCTGCGCGAATAGCTTGCGCAGCGACCTGCGCCTGAGAGCTGGCGGCGAACGCCGATTTGGGCATGTCCCCTGGCATGCATGCGTCGCCTACCACAAAGATACGCGGGTCCTCCCTCGATTTCATGGTGAAGGCGTCGATGGGCAGTAACCGCTTCCGCCTGGCGAGACCGGCAGCCTGCGCGATAAATCCAGCCCTTTGCCTCGGGATGACATTGACGAGCGCCGCATTTGTGTAGGTCTCGAAGCCGGTCTCGACCGTCATCGTCGCCGGATCGACCGATTTTATTCCGCCATGGATGGACGGCGGCAGCCATTCGATCATCCCAGGATAATGCCGCTGCCAGCCCTCCTCGAACAAAGGCTGTTTTGAAAACTCCTCCTTCGCATCGAGGATCACGATCCGCGACTTCGATTTACCGGCAGCTATTAGGGTGTGCGCCATCATGGATGCGCGTTCATAGGGGCCGGGCGGACAGCGGTAGGGATTGGGAGGCGCAACCATAACGATCACGCCGCCGTCGGGAACGCTGTCCAGCTGGCGCTTCAGCAGTTTCAACTGAGCGCCCCCCTTATAAGCGTGCGGCATGCGCTCTTCCGCTTGCTTGGACCAGCCCGGAACGGAGGTGTAATCGAGATCGATGCCGGGCGAGACGACAAGCAAATCGTAGGGAACCTGGTTTCCGCCGCGCAGCGTGACCGTCCGGTTTTCCCGGTCGATGGCGGCAGCGGCGTCGTTTACGACTGTCACGTCATCGAGCTTGTGCACCGCGTCGAAGGTGAACGTGAATTTGTCGAAAGGCAGGAAGCCGCCGAGATAGAGGTTCGACTGAAAGCAGGCCGTGTATACGGGCTGCGCTTCGATCAAGGTGATGCCGATTTTTCCGGGCGCCGCGGCGGCAAGCGCGCGAAGGACGGAGCCCCCGGCGGGGCCTCCGCCAATAATAACGACTTTCGGCTTGGAGCTAGCTATCGCGGGCCTATTGACCGCCGCGCTTACACCCAGCGCGGCGCTTCCCGCAACGAATTGTCTCCGGTTCAGCATTGTTGGAGCCGTCCGCCGCGCTAATATTTGCCGGTATCGAGCACCGAACCGGAATTCGACCAGTAGATGTAAGCCTCCAAGGCCTTCATCGCATCCGAATTGGCGCTGATCGGCGTGCCTTTGGTGACGTTGCCTACGCACCAGTTGACCATATCCCGTAAGACCACGAACCGTCCCATACTCGGCTGGAATTTGGGGAAAGATCCCGGATGCGTGTCAGAGGCCATTGGGTGGCACATCGCGCAAGCCGTGCCAGTGGTGGTAAGCGTCACGCCCATCTTTTTGGCCATATCGGCGTTGCCATGGAATAGGAGATCGCCCTTCCTCACTTCCTCCATGAAGACATCGTTATAGTGCTTCAACTGCTCCGGCGTCGTCGGCGACCGCTGCGCCATAGCCGGGCCAAACACGCCAAGGGTAAGAAACGCCAGCAGCCCGGCGCTAAGGCGGCGGCATCTATTAAGAGCGTACATAACTATCTCCCGATGAGACTCTTGATGACGGAAAGCCAAGCAGAGTTCCCAAAAGCAGCCTTCCCGGTTTTGGGACAAAACTCTGCGAAAACAAAGAATTGTAAGCAGGTTCTTTGGCCAGCCAAGGCATGCCCGCTGAGAAGCGCGCTTCTCAGCCGCCCACAGAGGACCGCCTAGTCTTTCCAGTACCAGCCATTGTCGGCGATCCGCGGATGCAGGACCTCCGGGTGGGCGGACGAGATGTCCGCCGGATTTGGCGAGAATAGTCTTGCGGCCCCACGCGACATATTGGGGATCGAAGGGAAGGCTCGCGAAGGGCTGATGATGCCCCAGCCGGTGCCGTCATAGAGGTCGCTCGGATCGGCCCGCATCATCTGCCTTGTGAGCGCGGGAACCCCTTGCGGCGGATAGGGCCAGTTCCATGCGGTGGCTAGCATGCCCATCGACCGTAAAGTGCCGATCTCGTTATACAGGACCTGGTGCACGTGACCGTGAATATTGGTCACCTTGGTATAGGGTTTCAGAATTCATGAACTTGGCGCGAATCGCGGACCCAGAAGTTCCATGGCGGGTAGCACTCATACAGCGGGTTGTGGCTGATGATGATAACGGGCGCATCTTTCTTCCAATCGGACAAGACGCCCTGCATCCATACGAGCTGGTCGTCTCCAACTCCCGCCCATGCGCCCGCCACGGTCCCGTCGAGCGTCGCCATATGGTCCATTCGCATTTCAGGCGTCATCTTTGTGGCGGACCAGTAATCGGGCGCGCGTGAGATGGTGTCGAGGCCGACAAAGCGGATGCCCTTGTGATCGAATGTCCAGTTGGGCTGGCCGTAAAGCTGGCCCCACTTTTTCCCCATGTCGAAATACCAGTCGTGCTCGCCGGGGATGAAGTACTTCTTGAGCTTAACTTCTTTCAGGAGATCGTTACCGAGTTCGAGCTCATCCGCGCGGCCGAGCTGTGCGATGTCGCCGCCGAAAATGAGGAAGTCGGCCTGCGGATGCATCGCCTGGCACCTCCTTCGCCGCCCGGGTCAGCTTTTCCACGAAGAGGCTGTTGAGCGCTTTCGGGTACAGATGCGAGTTCGAAATCCACGCAAAGCGAGAACCCGCGGATCGCCCGCGGCATGCGCCACCGAGACTGCGTTGATGATGGGAACCAGCCCGTTATCGCGGCGCCGGCTGCGCCTGCGGCCACGCCGGTGAGCAGCGATTTGTGAATGAACATGCGGCGCGTAATCCGAACGGAATTATCGGGACGCTGCCCCTTCGGGACTCAAAACGCGGCGCATCTCGCGGCGCTCGCATTCGACGTTGTACTCAGACTTTCGATCCTTGGCGTCGACATGGTCATGATCTGACATGCAACTTTTCCTTCCCTATGACTTTTTTTATTCCTGCTGAGCAGGTTTGGCGACCGCGGGCCCGGCAGAACGGCCGCAAAATATTCGCTCGTGACTTACCCGGGGGTGAATTTCAGCTTGATGTTTGTTCGCCGATTCCGCCGGCTTCGTCCGCTCAGCCTTACTCGGGATCGCGCCGCTGGAGGGGACTCTGCCTCCCGGCATGCGCTTCGGAGCGCACCTGGCAGTCATGACTGCAATCGATGCCAGAAGCTTTGACGCCAAATCCATCGCTACGGTGGCATTTTTGATCAGATTTCCGAATGAGCTTGCTCTTAACATCGTGGTTCAATGGATAAAGTTTTACCAGTAACAAAGTTTTGAAATTTTATTCCACGACGGCGCTTGTATACAAAGTGCCGGGATGACAGGCTTCGGCTTCGCAGCCTCGAAATGAGTATCGAGGCCGCAGCGATCCTACGTTTCATCGGGGGTGAGAGGGCCGGTATGAGCATGGCGCTATTTACGGCCTCCATCACGCGCCGGGTGCTGTTTCGGGCAGCTTCGCTCGGAGGATTGGGCCTTGCGAGCGTGACATTGGCCACCCGTGCGAGCCTTGGCGCATCCGAGCCTAACGAAACCGAGGAGAACGAGCTGATCGAGCGGCTTACCGGCAAAGCGGCCACCGAGTTCTAGCCGCCTTCGTCTCGAAATGCCGCCGGTCTTCGGCAACGGCTTCGGCGTGCCTCTGACGCTGACCGTCGATAGTCCGATGACCGAGACCGATTACGTCCGCCAGGTTCACGTGCTGGCGCCTCGAAATCCCATTCTCGTCGTCGCAGATTTTCAGTACACGCCGCAGAGCGGCCGCGCTTCAGTTTCAACCCGCGTTCGCCTCGCTCAATCCCAATACGTCCTCGCGGTCGCGCAGATGAGCGACGGATCGGCGCTGAAGGCCCGGACGTGGGTTGAAGTGACGATTAACGGGTGTCCCTCAAATTAAGTTTCGGAATGCGGGAGGAGAGCACCAATGCAACCGCGCGTACAGGCTCCCGGAACCGTGGCGAAAGGCGATGTCTTTCAGGTGAGGACCCTGATCGACCATCGGATGGAGACGGGGCTGCGCCACGACAACACTGGCAATAAGATCCGCGCCAAATCATCAATAAATTCACCTGCCGCTACAATGACGCCGTCGTCTTCAGCGTCGATCTGCACGAAGCCATGGCGGCTAATCCCTACTTGGCGTTCTACGTTCGAGCAGCCGAAAGCGGCCGTCTGCAGTTTATCTGGGAGGAGGACGGGGGCGCTGTCTTCACGTTGGAAAAGCCGATTACGGTCACCGGCTGATGGCGCTGGCCAAAGGGCATTGCAGCCAGTCGCCTACGCGGCACAATCCAGCTCAAATGTCACTGTTGAAGCTGGGACTGCAGAAAGGCGCGGATGGACTCTTTTGGCACGTCGCGGGCGATGAAGGCGTCGCCGACGCCGCGCACGAGGATCAGCGTGATCTGACCGCCCTTCACCTTCTTGTCCTGCTCCATGAAGGTCATCAGCTCGTCGAGGCTGGGCGAGCGCCCCACGAGTTTGTGAAGGCTTGCGAAATCGGCGGGAAGGCCGGCGTTGCTCAAAATGCTGCTTCAAGCGATCCGCAATCCTCGTTCCGCAATAGCCCTGGCTTGCTGAGAAATCTGAACGCCAGCTCCATGCCGATAGCGATGGCCTCGCCGTGCAAGACTTCGCCCGAATAGCCTGCCCAAGCCTCGATAGCATGGCCGAATGTGTGGCCGAGGTTCAGGAGCGCCGATCCCCCGACTCGCGCTCGTCGCGAGAGACGATCTCGGCCTTCATCTGGCAGCTAGTCTCGATGGCGTAAGCCAGGGCCTCGGCGTCATAGTCGAAGATCGCTTCGAAATTCTGCTCCAGCCAGCGAAAGAATACTGCGTCGCCCAGCGCCCCATATTTCATGACCTCGGCATAGCCGGATCGGAACTCGCGCGGCGGCAGGGTCTTCAGCGTGTCGAGGTCGGTCAGCACGAGCGACGGCTGATGAAACGCGCCGATCAAATTCTTGCCCTGTGGCGTGTCGATGCCGGTTTTTCCCCCCACCGAGGAATCGACCTGCGCAAGCAGCGTCGTCGGCGCCTGCACGAGGCGCACACCGCGCTTCACATTGGCGGCCGCCAAGCCCGCCAGATCGCCGGTCACCCCGCCGCCCACTGCGATGACGGCGTTGTCGCGCTCAATGCCAAGGTCGAGAAGCGCGCTGCACACGCGCTCAAGCTCCGAGAAGTTTTTCGAGCCTTCGCCCGAGGGCACAAACACCGGACGCCCGAGCAAAAGCCCGGCCGTGGCTAGTGAGGCTTCAAGCTCTGCGGCGTAGGCTCGCACCGCTTCGTCGGCCACGATCGCGAAGCGCGTGTCCGGCAAGTGCTTGGCAAGATGCGTAGCGGCAGAGGCAAGGAGCCGGAGCCGATGAGGATGGGATAGCTCCGCGAGCCAAGTTTCACATCGACCCGTGCAAGAGTGTTCGCGGTCATGACCCCTCCTTTTGTTGGTGATCGGGCGTTCCCGAATTGTCATGTGCGGCCAGATACGAAGACACCAGTGCGAGGATTTCGTCAACGACGGCTTCATGCGGCGCATCGCGGCTCTCGAACTTGAGATCGGCCTCGGCGTAATATGGCCCCCGCTCGGAAAGAAGTGGCTCCAGCACGGCTCTTGGGTCTTCTGTTTTCAACAGCGGGCGATTATCCCGGCGAGAAACGCGATGCAGCAGAAGATCGATTGGCGCGTCGAGCCAGATGGAAACGCCGCCGTTTGCGATGGCTGCGCGGGTTTGCGCGGAGATCACGGCGCCCCCGCCGGTCGAGAGCACTTGCGGGGAGCCCTGCAGCAGCCGCCGGATGACGCGTTCCTCCCCCTCGCGGAAGTAGGGCTCGCCGTGGATGCGGAAGATATCTTCTATCGTCATGCCCGCGGCCTGCTCTATTTCCGCGTCGGCGTCGACGAACGGCAAATCGAGCGCCCCGGCGAGGCGGCGGCCTATGGACGACTTGCCCGACCCCATCATGCCGACAAGGATGATGCTCCGCTTCTTGAGCGCGCGGCGCACGGTTCTGCTCAGGGGTCTAGCTGCGCCGCTGTCGTTCTCCGCCGTCACAATCGCCCGCTTCAAGCTTGAAGGAATCGTAAGACTGCAACTTATGCATCCATCCCGTTCTTGACAACGGCCGCAAAGAACGGCAGCCCATTCTGGATGGAACCAGTCTGGAGCCTGTCATGCCGACACTCTTACGCTTCCTGATGATCGTCGGTATTCTCATCGGGTTGTTCTACGGCTCCATGTTCGTGCTCGCAAACTTCTTCGAGCCGCAGCCGCACGAGATGACAAAGTCGATCAGGGACGCCAAAGTCAAATAGAATGGCCCGCTCATCTGCTTCCCGCGCTCAGGCCGGGGATGAAGCTCTAATTGAGGCGTTCCTGCACATGATGCGGGCTGAGCGCGGCGCTTCCCCTCATACGATAACCGCCTACGCGTCCGATCTGCGCGAGATATCCGGGTTCGTCGCTGCGCGTCAGATGAATTTCCTTTCCTGCTCGCGGCAGGAGCTGGAGGCTTTCTTCACAAGCCGCGCCGGGAGCGGGCTTGCGGCCAACTCGGCCGCCCGCAAGCTCTCCTGCCTCAAGCGCTTCGCGAAGTTTCTCGCTGCCGAGGGCAAGCGCGGCGACGATCCCGCCCGCCTCATCGACGGCGTGAAAGCAAAGCGCGGCCTTCCCATGACTTTGTCGATTGCGGAGGTCGATGGTCTTCTTAGCGCGGCCCATGAGGCAGTCGCATCGGCAGCTCAAGGCGAACGCCGGCGCGCTCTCCGTCTCGCCTGCTTTCTCGAACTCCTCTATGCCACGGGCCTGCGCGTCTCCGAACTGGTGAGCTTGCCTAGAGCCGCGCTGCGCGGCGACCGGATGATGCTGACGGTCAAGGGCAAGGGCGGACGCGAGCGCATCCTGCCGTTGCATCAGAAAGCCCGCGATGCGCTGGACAGGTATCTGGAAGCATCGCAGCCGCAGCTCCCGCTTCCCGGCGCCGAGCCGAAATGGCTTTTTCCGTCGTGGGGTGAGAGCGGACATTTCACACGGCAGAAATTCGCCCGCGATTTAAAGGCGCTTGGCGCTCGGATCGGCATCGGCGAGGACCGGCTCTCGCCGCATGTATTGCGCCACGCCTTTGCAAGTCACCTCCTCGACCGCGGCGTCGACCTGCGCGTGCTGCAAACTCTGCTGGGGCACTCCGACATTTCGACGACGCAGATCTATACGCATGTCATGGAGGAGCGGCTGCGGCAGACGGTTTTCGACTTTCACCCGCTGAGCGAGGGGTCGGCGCGAGAGGGCGGCTGACAGCAGATCATCGCGCGAAGAGAGGGCGGCGCGCCGTGCTTAGAGAGGCGCAATGGGGGCCTTGATTACGCAAACGACGCCATCGGGATTGAACGACATCGCCGCTTCGCCGCAAAGTTCGTAAGGCAGCGCTTGCTCAATCATCATGCTGCCGAAGCTACGGCGGCCGGGCGGCTGGACAGGCGGCCCGCCGCTTTCGCGCCAGACTATTTCAAGCCAGCCGCCCTGCACGCTCCATCTCAAATCCACCGATCCCGATTGAGTTGAAAGTGAGCCGTGTTTCAGCGCATTGGTGCAGAGCTCGTGCAGAGCCATGGTCAGGGCAAGCGCCTGCTTCGGGTTTAGCATGACCAACGGCCCGTCATAAACGACCCGTTCGCAGGCCGGACCGCAGAAAGCGATTGCGTCCTGCACAACGTCCGCAAGGGAGGATTTCTCCCAGTTCGTTCGCGAAAGCAGATTGTGGGCCGCCGCGAGCGCCGCAATGCGGCCTTGAAAAGACCGGCGCGCCTCAACCGGAACGTCCTCAGGCATGAAAGTCTGTTGCGCGATGGATTGTATAACGGCTAGCGTGTTCTTCATCCTATGGTTCAGCTCACCGATCAGCAGCTTCCGGCTCTCCTCGGCCCTTTTTCGCTCTGTGATGTCTTGACAGGTCCCGAACGCGGTGAGGAGCTTGCCATCCTCGCCGTACTCCAACTCAGCGCGTTCGCGCATCCATTTCACAGCGCAATCGATGATGACGCGATGCTCGACGTCGTGCGGCGTACCATGCTGTAGGGCGGACTGCCACGACCGGTCAACGGCGCCCCGATCTTCAGGGTGCACGGCGGCAAGGAACTGCTCGTAGGTGCAGCGCGTGCCCTTGACCACGCCGAAGAGCCGGTATGTCTCGTCGGACCATGTAGATTCGTTGCAGCGCGGATCGTAACGCCAGCTGCCAATTTGCGCCATTGCCTGAGCCCGGTTCAAATCCTTCTCGGTCTCCCGCAGTTGCGCGGTGCGTTCGGCGACTTGGCGTTCAAGTTCGTCGCGCTGCATGGCCTCCAGCTGGCGCAGCCTCTTATTCGTCTGAAGCAGTTTGCCGGCAACCCACGACAGAAAAACGCAATTGGTCACAAAAACACTCAGAGCCACCCAATCAGGAGGGCGGCTGATGGCGAAGGACAGCTGCGGCTCAATCCAAAGGTAATCGGCGATGGCCGCTGAAAGCAAAGTCGCCAATATCCCTGCACGAAAACCCCCGTAGAGCGCCGCGAGCATCACGGCGGGATAGAAAGTTATGAAGGGAACGCTTGTTTCCAGCGCCCGCAAGAACGCCAGCCGAATGATGGTGGCGACGGCGACGAGGGCGATGGCGGCGGCGTAGCGATTTAGCGGGAAACCTGGCGCTCTGGCCCTTCCCGCCCTCACGATAAAGCTCAAGGTCCGATGGAACATGCTGATGTGCTTCGGCCTAAGATGGAGGGAGGGGACACCGGCGCCGTTACTGCCGCCTCCGCTCAGAGTATTATGCAGGCGGCGCATTTGGCTTAAACCGATGCATAAATAGGTTCATCTCAGACATAAACCCGAAGAAGGCAGTGCTTCTTAGGCTGCTATCGAGAGCAGATAACGGCCATCACGGCGATCTGCTGGCTTACTTGATAAGCAACCACCTAGCAAGTCTGGATTACTCAGCGAGCATTTCCGGTTTCTCGCGCCCATCCCGGAACATCGAAGTCTTGGGCAGCGTCATCCCCACCGGCTGAACGGTGAATTCGAAGCCGTTGAAGGCGCCGCGGCCCTGGATGCGCTTGGCCCCCGCCGGAAAATCGAGCCTACGATCCCGATCAAAGCCCGCATTGCGATGCTGAAGCCCACGAGGACAATCTGGTTTGGCTGCAGAAATATATCGACCCAGACCATATAGCTGTCCGGCAGGTAGAGGAGCTGGATCTGGTCTCGTACGTGCTGCGCGCCCGCCAGAAGGTCGCGCATCGTGGTCGGAAAGTTGATGGCCGTATAGGTAAATGCGATCAGGGCGAGGACCATCGTAAAAACGAATGTCGATAGCGAGAAAAAAAACCTCATGGTCTGCCCCTTGTCCTGTGAGCGCCTGTACCGGTGAAACACCTGCTCCAACGCGGCGGCGCCTTCTATCTTTTTCGCGGAATGGAACGATTTTGTGAAGTTTGTCTTTATCGGGAAAGCGAGGGCATGAGACCGCCCTACAGGTCGCGAGGCTACCATTTCGCCGCACGCCCATTTCTGGGAGACAAACATGCCGGATGCCTATTCGATAGTGTACATAATCCTTATTGGCCTCGTGGCAGGCGTACTCGCCAGCGTCGTCATACCCACGGGCCTCGATCTTCTTGGCGCGGCCGTCGCCGGCGTAATCGGGTCGGCCATCGGCTTTTACTTGTTCCCAGCGTTGGGCGCCCACGTTTCCACGAATCCGACTGTGGCCTCCATCATAACGGCCACCGTCGGGGCGATCCTTCTGCTCTTAGTATTGCGCCTCGCGAGACGATGACGCGCCGTGAATATAATGCCGCGGATGCGCTTTGAGCGAATCCGGAAATGTGTGAAGCGGTTTTTCTGCGAAGACGCACAATAAAACAAAAACTTAGAGCCCGCTTTTGATTCCATCAAAAGCGGATAAGCTCTAGTAGCTGCGCGTTCTCGCATGCGATAGGGGTTGGGCTGATGGAAGGCGCCGTGATATGGTGCGGCGCAAACGGCTTTTTTTCGCATCGAAAGTAACCGGCCAGCCATGCCCGACCAGCCCTGGATCTTCCGCACCTATGCGGGCCACTCGACCCCTAAGGCGTCTAACGAGCTCTATCTCAAGAACCTGGCCAAGGGACAGACCGGACTTTCCATCGCGTTCGATCTTCCGACGCAGACGGGTTACGACGCGGACCATCCGCTGGCGCGCGGCGAGGTGGGCAAAGTGGGCGTTCCCATCGGGCATCTCGGCGACATGCGCGCGCTGCTCGCCGGCATTCCGCTGGACAAGATGAACACGTCCATGACCATCAACGCCACGGCGGCGTGGCTTCTGGCGCTTTACATCGCCGCCGCCGATGAGCAGGGCGCGGATCGCAAATCGCTGACCGGCACGGTGCAGAACGACATCATCAAGGAGTATCTGTCGCGCGGCACTTACGTGTTTCCCCCGCAGCCTTCGATGCGGCTCATCAAGGACATCGTCGTCTTCTCCTTCCGCGAAGCGCCGAAATGGAACCCGACGAATGTCTGCTCCTATCACTTGCAAGAGGCAGGCGCGACGCCGGTGCAGGAACTCGCCTATGCGCTCGCCATCGCAATCGCAGTGCTCGACACCGTGAAAGAGAGCGGCGAGGTCTCCGAGGCCGAGTTCAGCGAGGCGGTTGCGCGCATTTCGTTCTTTGTGAATGCAGGCGTCCGTTTTGTCACCGAAATGTGCAAGATGCGCGCCTTCGTCGATCTCTGGGACGAGATTTGCGAGAACCGCTACGGCGTGACCGACCCGAAGCTCCGGCGCTTCCGCTACGGCGTGCAGGTGAATTCCCTCGGCCTCACCGAGCAGCAGCCCGAGAACAACGTCTATCGCATCCTTCTCGAAATGCTGGCGGTGGTGCTTTCAAAAAGGGCGCGCGCCCGCGCCGTGCAGCTTCCGGCATGGAACGAGGCGCTCGGATTGCCGCGGCCCTGGGATCAGCAATGGTCGCTGCGCATGCAGCAGATCGTGGCCTATGAGACCGATCTTTTGGACTATGCGGACATCTTCGATGGCTCGCGCGTCATCGAAGCCAAGGTCGAGGAGCTGAAACGGGAGGCGCGGGACGAGCTGGCCCGCATCGAAGCCATGGGCGGGGCGATCGCGGCCGTGGAGGCGAGCTACATGAAGCAGCGCCTTGTCGAAAGCAACGCCGCGCGGCTTCGCAGGATCGAGACGGGCGAGCAAACCGTCATCGGCGTCAATAAATTCCTCGAATCCGAGCCTTCTCCGCTGGCCGGCGGCAGCGATGGCGGCATACAGACCATTCCGGAAGGTGTCGAGCGCGAGCAAGTCGAGGCGTTGAAGGCTTGGCGCGCGGGGCGCGACGCGAAGGCGGCTCAGGCGGCTTTGGATGCGCTCCGCGCCGCTGCCCAGGAAGGCCGGAACGTCATGGAGCCTTCGATCGCGTGCGCCAAGGCCGGCGTCACCACTGGCGAATGGGGCGACACGCTCCGCCAGGTCTTTGGCGAGTACCGGGCGCCGACTGGCGTGTCACGGGCTGCCGCCCAAAGCGGCGGCCAGGGCATCGCCGAGGTGCGCGCCGATGTCGAGCGCGTTTCGGCCAAGCTCGGGCGGCGGATCAAATTCCTCGTCGGCAAGCCGGGCCTCGATGGCCATTCCAACGGCGCGGAGCAGATCGCAGTCCGCGCGCGCGATTGCGGCATGGAGGTTGTGTATGAAGGCATTCGGCTGACGCCAGCGCAGATCGTGAATGCAGCGCTTGAGGAGAGCGTGCACGTCGTCGGTCTTTCGATCCTCTCCGGCAGCCACGTGCCGCTCGTCCGGGACATCATGGACCGCATGCGCGCCGCCGGGCTTGGCGCGATCCCCGTGGTCGTTGGCGGCATCATTCCCGCCGAGGACGAAGCGACCTTAAAGGCTTTCGGGGTCGCCGCGATCTATACGCCAAAGAATTTTCAGCTCAACGGCATCATGGCCGGCATCGTTCGCCTCGCCGATCCAGACGCGAAGGCGGCTTAGCCGCCGCCGGCCGCGCCCGGTCGCCGCCGCCCCTTAACCCTGTGTTAATCCCGATATTTCGCATTTGAAATCCGCTTTTAAAAATCGCCAGCTTCCCAATCGATGCAAACATGATAGCCGAAAGCGCCTTAGCGAATCGTAAGCGTAGGTTTTTCAATGACATAGCCATTGGGGCGTCACTTTGAAGAAAGTTGCGGCGCGCACGCCCCGCAACCTCAGGCTAAGTTTTATGGTTAACGCGCGTAATTATCTATATTTAACGGACTTTTGCGAGTCCGTTTTTCGCGGGTAAAGCGCATTTTGGCGCGCAAAAACGGGCAGGAAAGTATTGCTGCGCGCCGCTGTTAAGCATGATGATTTTAACCATGCCGCAGCTTGCGAAAATGGGCGGCAAGGCATTTGGGGTGGCTTACGCTTCACAATAATCTCTGCCTATGTTCGGCTTCACCTTGAGCCATAGTCGCCCGCTTTTCCGCCACTCCCGCGCTTTACGGGCGCACCACATCGCGCGTGAGCGAACCAACGCTTGAGGCCGAAGAACGAAATTTGGGGTGTCAACCAAACTTTCTCATAACGGAGGCAAGGCAGGAATTGGAGAACGGCCGCACTATCCGTAAAAGGGCCAAAAGTGCGGGCAGCCAACAAACTACTCTCGCCATGGCCCGGCTTGATCGGGCCATCCAGGAGCGGAAAACACATATCTTTCAATGTGACCTGGATGGCCGGGTCAACCCTCGGGTCAAGCCCGAGGGCATGGCCCGGCCATGACGTAATGTGTGCTCGCGAAAGATATTGCCCGGACTTTTGCCCCTGTTACCACTATCCAGCCTTGCAGCTTGTTTCCTCGCGGGAATTATATCTCCTGGCGCTGGCGCTGCGGTGTCTGGCGGCCAAATGGACTGTGTCACGTACAATAGGCTATGCAACAGCTTCGACAGTCGGTAATTCAGCGCCGGGCGGGACTTCCTTCGGAATGACGAATGTGAACACGGCTCCCTTGGGTTTGGCGTTCTCGGCCCAGATGCGTCCGCCATGAGCATCGATAATCCTTTGGCAAATCGCCAAGCCCAGCCCGTGCCGCCGGCGCCGGTCTTGGTCTTGCTGCTTTGAACGAACTTGTCGAAAATCGTCGACAGCTCCCCTTCTGGAATGCCCGGGCCGCCATCGGCGATCTTGCAGCATAGCGCCCGGTTGCCGCTTGGCGGCCGTTCCCCGAAAACGTCAATGGCGATCTGGCCCCCCGCGCTGGAAAATTTGATGGCGTTGGAGAGGAGATTGACCAAAACCTGAGTCATGTAATGCTTGTCGAAGAGCGCAGAACTATCGCTAAAACTGGCGAGAATATCCAGGTCCTTCGCCTTTATGAGGGGCGCCAGTTCTATCAATGTATTATCCACAGCCTCTTTCAGATCGGCGTGCTCGCACTTGTACTCGATCTTGCCCGAATCCAATTTCGCTAAAACTAGTAAATCGTTGAGAAGTCTCAGCAGGCGCTTGCCTGAGCGTTTGATGTTGTCGAGATATTCGCCGGCGCTTTCGGGTGATCCCTCCTTGATGGAGATCAAGCTCATGTCGGAGTAGCCAAGGATGGCATGCATGGGCGTTCGGAGTTCGTGGGACATATTCGATAAGAAAGTAGTTTTTGCTTGGTTGGCAGCCTCCGCCGCGAAACGGGCCGCTTCAAGTTCTGACGTGCGCTCCTCCGCCGCGAGGCGGGCCGTTTCCAGTTCAGCTGTGCGCTCTTTGACAAGCTCTTGGAGCGTTGCTCTACGCTGTGCGATAAGAAGCAATACGGCGCCGAAGAGAGCCGAGAATACCGTTCCTCCGATCAGCACAAAGTCAGCATCATGCCGCTTCTCCAGGCGTTCGAAGTAAGGCGTGCTCGTCCAGACGAAGGTCCAGCGCTTCTGCATGAGTTCGAGGGTCTTACGCACTGAGAAAAGCGGGGCTGAAGCGCCTTCGTCCGCCTCGCTGCTGTAAATAAGGGCGTTGTCCGTTTCAATATCGCCGTCGAAGATTTTAAGATTGAGAAGCTCACCTTGGCTTTTCGTGAGGTCACGCATAAAATCCTTGGCAATGAATGGCTCGTAAACCCAGCCAAGAAATTTTTCTTTTCTTTTTTCCACTGTTTCAGGTATCATTTGTCCTTCATATAGTGGATGCATAGTGAGAAAACCTGGGTTTTTCTTCCCGTCTTGAACGAGTATAATCTTGCCAGTAATCGCCGACTTGCCGCTCTCGATCGATAACATAGCGGCCTCCCGGCGGTTGCGTTCGAAGGCAATGTTGAGGCCGAGCGCGGGTCCATTGTCTTGAATCGGCTCTATGTAAGAAACGAGGAAGAACTCATCCTTTATCGTGGCCGGATGAATATCGAAATCCGGCGCGCCGTCTTGACGCATCCGCTCGAGAAACTGCGGAACGCCATCCGGCCTGACCCGTTCGATCAATCCGAGACCTCTTATCCCAGGAAAAGAAACCCGCAAATTAAGAGCGTTTACAAAGCTTCGCCAGCTTTGGCGCGTAAGCTGCGGGACATTTCCGACAAAGCCTGCGCCCGCATCGAGCGCGTGATCGTAGGACGCCAGTCTATGGATAAGCGCCTTTTCGCTCTCCAGGGCCAAGCTTGAGAATTTCGTCATCGCCTGGCCGAAAAGGCTGTCCGATAAAAATATCCAAGTGTAGAATGTTATGGCGATAGGCAGGATCAGGGTCAAAAGCCCTGCCAGGGGAATGCTTTCAAGCTTGCGGCCGCGCCAAGTCAAGATGGATATTCCAAACGGACTGATCAAAATCACTGGCAGGACCAGGATCAGGCCGAATGTGTCTCCGCCCCACCAAGTTATCCAATTATGAAGCAATAGATTGGAAGGAAGGTCATTGAAGAGGTAAAGCGAGCAAACCCCAATTGTCGCTGAAACAAGGCAAGTAACCGGACTCTACAACAAAAAATAGGGAAATAACATCCCATATCCGCCGCAGTTTTATCGGGAATCCCCAAAAGCGCGTGATCAAATAGTGTCCCGCAAGCGCCTGCAAAGTCGAGCCGGCGGCAATGGCGATCGGAGCTAAAAGTTTGTTTGCAAAGAGCGTCCCAGAGGGTGGAATGAGCCCGCTCAGGTAACAGTTTATGACGAGCGAGCCTAGAAACACGCCTGGCAATACCGATCGGCCGAAAATCAGGGCCATGCCAAGCGCGATTCCTGCTGGCGGCCAAATCAAGGTTGCAAAACCAGGCGGCGCCGCGACCAGGGAGCCTAACCAACCTGTCAGGGCGTATAAGACCGCGAGCGTTACGAGGGGCCAGATCGTCCGCTGTTTTTGTTCTGTCCAGGTTTTTAACAGCAGCGTAACGGCATTCATCGTCATATCGCGATCCCGGTGGGACAAGGGCGAAACAAAAGGGGAGAAATCGATCCCCTAAGCAGAGTTCGCAAAAGTGGCCTTCCCGGTTTTGCGAACTCTGCTTAGCTTTATGTCTCAGGCCGGAACCGCAATGCGGCGCTCAATTATACAGCCATTGTACGGTCCGAAGTGTCATTAGAGGTCCATTCAGCCCGGCAAACTTCAAGGCGCGCGCATTCCCTGGCCGAGCTTCACTGTGCACCGAACTTCGTTTCCAGCGCCCAAATATTCGACGCTATGAAAAGACATCGTGCGCGACGCCGCGATGCCTCGTCCATGCGAATCGGTTGCGCGATCTGGCGAGAGCTCCATGTATTTACGCCAGTTGAAACCCTCGCCCGCATCCCGGATGTGAATAACAACAGCATCATTTGTCACCATCAAGCTGAGGGTGCCGAACTTGTTCTTGTTCTCGGGCAAGCTCAGCCTGCGTTCGACCTCCGCAGTGAAGTCACCAATCTCTAACAGGGCGGTTTTTTCGGCGTAACCGATGCCAAGATTTCCGTGCTCAACGGCGTTTATCAGGAGCTCGTGCAACCCAAATACAGTTGCTTCAGGTTCTGGAAAGCAGTTTGCAACACATTGGGCCAAATCGACCGCCTCATCCAAGGTTTGGAAGTCGAAGCGTGCTTCCTTCAACCTGCCTAGAATCCGGCTATATCCACGAACCTTCTTTCGCAACTTGTTTTTGGTTTTCGCATCGCGCAGCGCCGCGTTGACAATCCCAATCAGTATTTCGCCTGCATAGGGCTTTGTCAGGTAGTAGCTCACGCCGGCCTTGATGCCCTGCATGATCTGATCGGTGGCGGCCGCCGCTGTTTGCATGACGACCGGAATGTCCTTAAAGCGTGGGTCCACCTTGATTCGCTGCAAAAATTGCATTCCGTCAAGATTTGGCATCATCCTATCGAGGACGATCAAATCAATGTCTGCGTTTTCTTCCAGCCTTTGCAGTGCGGCGATGCCGTCTTCAGCTCGCACCACCTCGAAGCCAGCCCGGGCCAGATAGAAGTTTATGATATTGAGGTTGTGCAGCTCGTCATCAACAGCGAGTATTTTCGATCGGACGCTCATGCCAATTTCCAAGCCGATCATAGGTTGCATCTGTTCTGTTATTCCTCCTAAGGTTTAAAAAACTGCAAAGGTGACGTTCTGTCATCGGGCCATCGCAACGGACGGTAACCGCGATGTACGCCGAGCCAAAGATCGGGCGGGCGCAAGCTCTGGGCCGATCGATTGAAGCGCTCATTCCCACAGGCGGCGTCTAGGCGCATCCCAGCGTATGGCTGCAGCCGTTGGGGAATGGGGGTCCCCCAGGACTGGGACCGACACAGACGCGGTTAGCTGTGGCCGCCGCATGGCGAAAATAGTTGTTCACGCCAAATCCCGCTTAGTTGGCGCCAGTTGGCGACCCGCCATGGCCACGAACTCGCCGCCGATGAGCTGATAACGCCCGCTGTCCTGGGCCGCCGCCCATGTCAGGAACGCCTCGGCCGACATGTCACGTTTCGCAATCGCCGTCATGGAGCTACACTAGCGCAAATCTGCTCGGCGGCCTCATATTTGGCGCGAGCGGCGGTGTAGCTCGCGGGCAGGGGACTTGCGGGCGCTGGCTTCGTGACGCCGCACGCAACGATAGAAAAGCGGGGTCCGCCAAGCTGCATATTGGTTAGCGCGGCTTGAACCGACGGGGCTGCGCCCGCGTATTGATGAGCGGGAGGGACCGGGCATTGCAAATATCGACGCTGAAGGGGCTTGACCTCGAAAGCGCGCTGCCCCACTTGGCGCGTCTGCGCCTCGAAGTTTTTCGCGATTACCCCTATCTTTACGACGGCTCCCTCGATTACGAGGCAAGCTATCTGGCGGCGCTCGTCGCGAGCAAGGACAGCATAATCGTCGCGGCGGAAGATAACGGGCGGATCGTTGGCTGCGCCACGGGCTCGGCGCTCGAACGACACCACGAAGAATTCGCCGCGCCGTTCCGCGAGCACGGCTACGATCCGAACGAGGTGTTTTATTGCGGGGAGTCGGTCCTCTCTTCCAGCTATCGCGGACAGGGCCTTGGCCACACATTTTTCGACCGGCGCGAAGCCCATGCCAAAGCGCACGGCTACAAATACAGCGCCTTCTGCTCGGTCATGAGGCCGGAAGGACATCCGCTGAAACCCGCAACCTATTCGCCGCTCGATATGTTTTGGAAGAAACGCGGATACCGCAAAGCCGAAGGGATGGTCGCCATGTTCCGCTGGAAAGATATCGATCGACCGCATGAAAGCGAGCATCCGATGCAATTCTGGATCCGGGAGCTTGGTTCATGACCCGCGTCCTCCGAGCCGCCGCGGCGCAATATCCCATCGAGGAAATAACCTCCGCCGCCGCCTTCGAAAGAAAGCTCTCGCAGTGGGTTCAGCAGGCCGTCGCGCATGGGGCGCAGCTTCTGGTGTTCCCCGAATATGGCGCGATGGAGCTGTCGCGGATCGCCGGGCACATCTCGCGCGATCTGCACGCTTCAATCGAAGCTTTGCAATATTATATCGGGGATTACGAGGCCGCCCACGCGGAGCTTGCCAAGCGCTATGGCGTTCACATCCTCGCGGGAAGCGCGCCGACGCGCCTGACGGACGGGCGCTTTGTGAATCGCGCCCAGTTGTTTAGCCCTAAAGGAAAAACCGGCTTTCAACAGAAGCACATCATGACCCGTTTCGAGGCCGAGGAATGGGGACTTAGCGCCAGCGCCGGATTGTGCGTCTTCGATACTGGCATTGTGAAGATCGGCGTTACTATCTGCTACGATAGCGAATTTCCGTTGATCGCCCGTGCGCTCGCCGAGGCTGGCGCGGAGATTTTGCTCGTCCCCTCATGCACTGATACGCTCGCCGGTTACTATCGTGTCCGGCATGCCTGCGCCGCCCGCGCGCTCGAAAACCAGATCTATGTCATCCAATCTCCGACCGTTGGCGAGGCAGCTTGGTCGGCCGCGATGGATGTCAATGTGGGCGCTGCTGGCTTCTATGCGCCGCCCGGCCGGAACTTCCCTCCCGATGGCGTCATCGCGCTGGGCGAGTTCAACGAGGCCCAATGGGTTTACTCCACTCTCGATCTCGATTTGCTTGCCGGGGTCCGCAAGGATGGCGAAGTCTTGAACGCCCGCGACTGGGACTTGCAGCCCGGCGCGCCAGCCCTTCCTCAGGCGAAGATCGTAGCCTTTGAGTGATGGCTTAGAATGAGATACGAACGGCATCGCGGAAAATGAACGACGGCGCCGTTTACCACGGTTGCGCTAATCCAGACCGGATGACGCTTGGCTTCATTGTTCGTTAACGCGCCAGCCTGTGCAGGCGCCGCCGTTCGGCATTTGGGAAAAGATAATTATGTCCTTCCCCGCAAAAAACGATGAAGACATATTTTGAGGTTCCGCGCATTGTGAGGCTTGCTCTGCCGGAAGAGCGGACACGGCTTGGAGAACACTCTTGGGCATGCTCGCGTCAGAACTTGGCTTTTTGAAACAACTGGACTGGCTCACCGCCAAAGGAAAGAAGCTCGTCATCGAAGTCACAGATCATCCCGGCAGCGCAGTGCTGGCCTCATTTTTCGCAGGTTACGATGACGCCTTTGTTCTTCCGAACGAGAAAGAAAAGCTTGAGGGGTTTAAGGAGTGCCTCGCCCTCAATCATGGCAAGCCTTATGCGCTCCTGTCATCGCGCTACGGCCCATTTCGTGAAATTGTGCTTGTCTTACGGGATGCCGCCGGCGCGTTTATCGGCGGCGCGAGTTTCATTGCATTCCCTCTTGAGCTTGCGGAGACCGTACTTTCTATGAATTTAAGCTACGCGTTTGTTGATCCCGGCCATCGCCGCAAAGGCTATTTGGCCGAAATGGTGAAAGCAGTCCAGTTTGTCGCGCGCGCCGCCTTTGAGCCCCAAGTTTTCGATTCGCCTCTCCTTTTGTTTATCGAACAGAACGATCCCCTGCGGATGAGCAGCGAAGATTACAAGCGCGATTCACAACACTCAGGCCTCGATCAAATGAAACGGATTGAGATTTGGTCCAAACTCGGCGCTCGGATTGTTGATTTCACCTATATTCAACCGCCCTTATCCGCGGAGCAACAGCCCGATGACGGTTTGGTCTATGGGGTTTTAGGCGCCGAGGATGAAACCCTCGACCCTTGTCTGCTCGGGGAACATCTGAGACGCTTTTTTGGCATTTCGGTCCTAAAGGGCAAGGATCCTGCTTCCAATTCAACGGCGTCCGCGCTCCTCGGGACACTCAAGGGAGAGTGCGCTCGTGGCGAGAGAATTCGGTTGTTGCGCATCCCGCGCCTCCTGTCACAGAGTTGGAAGGCATTTGATCATGGGGATGCTTCCGGCTTGCCCGGCCTACTGAGGAGGTTAGAGGAGCGCCGCTAAGATCACAAGGTTGGGCATTCCTGGACGTGGAGATAGTGAGATGAACGAACGCCCGCCGCATTTTCTGCCAGAAGGAAAGTCCGAAAGCGCAGAGGAAAAGCTCACGGATAAAAGCCTTCATGCCACGCTATCGCTTTATATACCGGCGGAGAAGCTGAGCAGCGTTTTCAGAAACTGGACAAGGCAAAAACGTCTCGAAATACGCGACACCTCTGAGCAAACTCAAAGATTACGTGAAGCCATCGATCCCCTTTTCAATGACATTGCGATCAGGGACCGAAACTCAACCATCGATGAATTCCTTATCGGCGCAAAAAGGGGAAGCGAAGTCGAGAGCATTGTCATCAAGCTTCCGCAACGGCTTGTATGGAAAACAGAGGGAATAGAATCCGCCGTCGATTTGGGCAGCCCTGTAGAGCATGAGCTGAAATGCAGAATGTTCTGGTATGCCCATACAGATGGGGCGCTTTCTTATCATATATCTTTTTTCTTAAATACGGTCATGAATTCAAGGATTACTATTTTCTTTCGATGCTTCAGAAACTCATGTTTCCGAAAGAGTTCTATATTGA
Organism: uncultured Alphaproteobacteria bacterium; assembly: GCA_963766815.1. Lineage (GTDB taxonomy): Bacteria > Pseudomonadota > Alphaproteobacteria > Rhizobiales > Rhodomicrobiaceae > Rhodomicrobium. Next base: position 27,547 of record CAVYBZ010000035.1, read on the forward strand.
GAAGGGGAACCTCTCGAAGCCAACGCCTAACGATATTACGTCTGGAACAACCGGATTGTGGCCTTTGGACGGGCGGTTCGTCTGGACACAAACGAATAGCGCCGCAAGCACGACGCGCACCGAAGCTACGGTTCACGAACAAGAGCCCATCACTTTTTGGCAGTTTGTCCAGGCAAGATTTGCGGAACACCTGCAAGATCTAGTCGAGAGCGCTGGTATCGAGTACAAAGTGGAATTATTGCGAGGCGCTGAACACGCGAAGCAACTATGGGACCGCCTTGTCGAACAAGGAGATTTTATCGAAGTTCCCTCTTTGAAGGCGCCAGCGGCGCGCGCTCTTTTTCTTTTTCAAGATGCAGACTTTTTCAATCTTCTTCAGGAAGATCACCGCTTTGCGATCCGCAACAACCCGAATTACCAGAGCTTGGATGCAGTCGAGATAAAAAAGGAAGATTTCGATCGCGTTCCGGCAAGCGGCGCATTTGACATCCGCTATTACTTTCTCTCCGGGTTTTTTCAAAACATCATCGACTTCCTCAAGCAAGATATTGTCGAAATACGGGACGGAACCGATCCCATTTATCCTGTGACCGAGGAACAGCAGGAAGAGGCCTATTATGTGCGATTGGCCAACGGACGGGCCATTTATCAAGTGGTCGAACGCTCGCGCAGCCTTGAGGTGGGCGAGGATTACATCGGGACGTGTCCGTACATTTTCCTCGTGCATCTGATGGCTTTGCATAACGAATTCCTCGTCCGCAAATATGAGCTTAAATCGACCGAAGTGCAGGACAAGCTTTCCGACCCGGGTCTCACCGAATATGGCGATCTGCAAGCGCTCCTGAACCGGGGAGCGGGGCAGGACATAAGAACGAGGGAGCTTCAAAAGGCGACGCAGCTGTTTTACGCGTTCCGGTACAAGGCCTTCAGTGTTTACAAAAAGCACCTCTACCTCAACACCTTGCGGTACAATTCGGAGCGCGATGTCTTCGAAATGCTGGAGCAAATTCGAAGCACGGAGCCGAGGCTCCGGCGATGCGACGAGATCGCCGCGGGCCTCGATAAAACCATTCAGGACATCGAAGAGGAGAGGCGCTACCGGGAGCAGCGGCTTCAGTCCGAGTCCGACCGGATTTTGAACCTCGCAGTCCTTGGCGTGGCCATCTTCAGCGCCTTCCAAGTCCTTTTTCAGATCGCCGACAAATTAGATGATGTCGAAGTCCTTTTGAAAAATTCCCGCCTCGGCATAGCCCAGATTGCTTTGAATTGCCCGGATGATAGCGGGAAGACTTCGGCAAAAACATGCTACGGTCTTGAGATGTATACTGTTTTGGATTTTCTCTCTATTACTTTTTTGGTGCTGATCTTGATTGTAAGCATCCGATGGATCGCAAGGCGGTTGATCAAAGCTTTGTCGTAGGCAATTTGATATTCACTGCCCGGCCCTTGCGCCAAGGCGGTTTGAACCAGAAGGCTCGGCCGGCGCACTAAGGTCAGACGGCCTCGAATAAAGCGGCCGAACCTTTCGTCAACAGTATTCCCGGCCTTCTCAGGCGCGTTAGCCATGAGAAGCCCCGCGGACTGGAGGAGATCACAGCTATGATGCGGATCAAACAGGTTTTAACGGGCGCGGCGCTGGCTCTCATGGCTTTGGCGCCTTGCGCCCATGCACAAGAGGCGTCTCCCAACGCCGAAGCGATTGCGGCGGCCCGTGAGTTGGTCGCAGCCCAAGATCAAGGCGGCAACCTGCAACAAGTCTCGGGAGCGCTGGGCAAGATGATGCAAGAGCAGCTTTCCACCGCCGATCCCGAAGCGTCAAAATTCGCGGCGGCCTTTATGCGGAAGGCTTTATCGCCCAACTCTCCGGGCATGAAGAAGTTCATCGAAGACTTGGAGGCGCTTCAGGTCAAGGCGTTCGCGGCTGGGCTCTCGCCCGATGAACTGTCGCAGGTCACGGCGTTTCTGAAATCGGACGCCCACAAGAAATTCGCAGCCGCCAATATTAAGGTTCTCGGCAGCGCCGCCTCCATCGTCATTCAATTTCAGAAGACCATGCAAATTTCGGTTTTTGAGGAACTGACGAAACAGCAGCCGAAAAACGCTTCGGCCTGGAACGGCCTATGCTGGAACACGATCACGACGGGTGGAGATGCCGGCAAAGCGCTTGAGGCGTGCGACACGGCGATAAAACTCAATCCGAAATTCGCAAACGCCTTCGACAGCCGGGGTCTCGTTTATCTGAAGCTCGGCAATTACGAGGCCGCGCAGGCGGATTACGAGGCCGCGCTGAAACTGTGCCCGAGAATGGCCGGCGCCGCGTATGGAAGAGGCATCGCCAGGATCAAGCGCGGCGATTTCGCGGCAGGCTCCGAGGATATCATCATGGCCAAAACAGCGAACCCCAATCTTGTGGCGCAATATGCAGCTTATGGGATCAAGTGAACGGCTTAAGCGGCGTGGCTTTTTCGGCCGCGCCCGCGCCGCCGCTTTCACATGCGGCCGCAATGGCTTATACCGGAATCGCGTAACAGGGGTAAAAGTCCGGGCAGCCAGCAAACTACTTTCGTCATGGCCCGGCTTGACCGGCCATCCAGATCACATCGAAAGATGTGTGTTTTCTGCTCCTGCATGGCCGGATCAAAGCCCGATGGCGTCCGGTTTAAATCCGTCTCGAAATCAATGGCTTGAGAAAATGCTTCGTTTTTTTGCGAGATGGCGCAACAGGGTTCCTTCTCCGCATCGCGTTTGCTTGCAAACGCGATAACTCTGAGTTGCAAGCACGCCAAGGCGTGCTTGATGGGAGAAGGACAGGTTGAGGGGTAACGTGTTAGCTTACAGGGCGTTCTACCCCTCACCCCAACCCTCTCCCAGCAAACACGCCTTGGCGTGCTTGCCAGCAAAAGTTATCGCATCCGCAAGCGGATGCGATGGGAGAGGGAGTTTGGCCGGGATTGCCGCAGAAATCGTGCATGACGTACTGGCCATTGATTTAATTGAAGATTTAAACCGGACGCTCTTTGGTCAAGCCGGGCCATGACGTAATGTGTGTTCGCGAAAGAAATTGCCCGGACTTTTGCCCCTTTTACGAAATCGCGAACGCTATGGCCGGATAGAGAAATCCCTTAAGCATTGTCATTTGTTTGCGACGCGGCGCTAGCACTAGAATCATGGGCCGTGCTAGGTAAGGCGCATCGTGAACCTTGGCCTTTTCGCCCGCTTCCCACATGCGCACCTATCTCGACTTTGAAAAGCCTATCGCAGAACTCGAAAGCAAGATCGAGGAACTGAGCGCCCTCGGCGATGGGGACAGCGCGGTTTCGATCAAGGAAGAAATTGCGCGGCTGCGAGAGAAGGCGCAATCGGCGCTAGAGGAGACCTATGGGAGCCTCGATCCCTGGCAGAAAACCCAAGTTGCGAGGCATCCCGAAAGGCCGCATACCTGCGACTATATCCGGGAGCTGATCGTCGATTTCACACCCCTCGGCGGCGACCGCTATTTCGGTGAGGACCTGGCGATCATCGGCGGCCTTGGCCAGTTCCACGGACGCACAATTATGCTCCTCGGCCACGAGAAAGGCGCCGACACGCAAGGGCGCCTACGCCACAATTTTGGAATGGCGAAGCCGGAAGGCTATCGCAAGGCCGTGCGGCTCATGCAGATGGCGGACCGGTTCGGCTTGCCGGTGGTGAGCCTCGTCGATACCGCGGGCGCCTATCCCGGCATCGAAGCCGAAGAACGCGGACAGGCCGAGGCCATCGCCCGCTCGACCGATTGCTGCCTTTCGCTCACCGTTCCCATGATCGCGATTATCATCGGCGAGGGCGGCTCCGGCGGCGCGGTCGCCGTAGCATCGGCAAATCGGGTGCTCATGATGGAGCACGCCATTTACAGCGTGATATCTCCCGAGGGCGCGGCGTCCATTCTTTGGCGCGACAGCGCAAAGGCCCGAGACGCCGCGACGAGCATGAAAATCACAGCGCAAGATTTGCTGCAGCTCGGCGTCATCGACGGCATCATCGCGGAGCCTACTGGCGGCGCGCACCGCGATCCGGACGCGGCCATCAAAAAGGTCAGCGACGCGCTTGAACTTGCTCTCTCGGACTTCGAAAGCGTGGAGGGAGCGGACATCCGCAAACAGCGTCAGGAAAAGTTTCTCGCCATCGGAAGATCACTTACCCCCGGGCGCTAAGCAGAGTTCCCAAAGCATGACCTCTGGCTTGACCCGTGGGTGGCCATCCCGGTTTTGGGATACAACTCTGCAACAACGAAAGGATCTAAGCAGGCATTTATTGGGCCTGCCAAGGAATGCCTGCGGAGGTCGGCTTGCCTCAAGCCTGACGTCGCATTTTAGCCCAATTAAACCTGAAACGTCAACAATGCGGCAACCGAATCAGGAGCTTACAACTTAAGGATGCGCTTCTTAAGATTTGCAACTGGATTGCAACGGAAATTTAGGGTAAACACTCGATCCTCTTCTGCAGTTGCGGAAGCGGAGTTGAGTTCCATGAAGGTTGTCGTGCGTTTTGCGCTGGTTGCGCCATTAATGCTTGGTTTGAGCGGCTGTCTTAGCTTTTTTGGGGGCGGCGGGACCGTAAACTCCACTCCGCCCGCGGAGCGTCAACTGCCGGCCTCAACGCAGGCGCTTCTCGCCATTAAGGGGATGAAGCAGGAATCGCCAATTTTCGTCCGCATCTTTAAAGAGGAATCGGAGCTTGAGGTTTGGAAGCTCAAGGATGGCCGCTTCCAGCACTTCCGCACCTATCCGATCTGCGCCTGGTCGGGCGCGCTTGGCCCGAAAGTGCAGCAGGGAGACAGACAAGCCCCCGAGGGTTTCTATACGGTTGGCCATGGACAACTAAATCCGCACAGCCTTTACCATCTCTCCTTTAATATCGGCTTCCCCAATTCTTACAATTCGGCCAACGGCCATTCCGGCTCCGCGCTCATGGTTCATGGAGATTGCAAGTCCGCCGGCTGCTACGCCATGACCGACGCCTATATCGAAGAGATATACATTATGGCTCGCGAAGCCTTCGCAGCTGGGCAGACGAAATTTCACGTCCAAGCGCTTCCCTTCCGCATGACAGCCGATAACATGGCGCGCCACCGCGACAACCAATGGTATCCGTTCTGGGTGAGGCTTAAGGAGGGCTACGACGCGTTCGAGACGACAGGTAAACCGCCGGTCGTAAAGGTGTGCGGCAGGCAGTATCTTGTGAATGTTTCGTTCCCCGGCCAAGCAGCGGATCCCGCGCCAGATGGGCCGTGCCCGGTCTTCGCCAAGATCAATCCTTCGCAGATGCCCGGAATCGATGGCGTTCCGGCCACGGTTCTCGCCAGCTTGAACAAAGGTCAGGCGCCAGCGCAGCCGGCGGCTTCTGCAGCGCCTGTGCTTGCGGTGGCCGCGGTACAGCAAATCCCATCGAGACCGCTAGCGCCGCAGCCAGCCGCACCGGTTATGGCCGATATGTCCGCATCTCCGGTCATCACCCGCCCCGCGGCTAGCCAAATGGCCAGCATGCAGCCCTTGAAAGCGCCAGCAGCGCCTGTGTATGCGAGTGCGCCTCAAGCGCCGGTGGCGACGACCTACCCCGCGCCAGTCGTGCCAGCGAGAAGCCCGGTGCAGCCCGTAAACTATCGGTTCGCACCTTCTGCAGCCCCCGCTCCAACGCCAGCGGTTCCGGCCGCACAGGAAGAACCGTCGAAGGCAGTCGACGCCGATGCGATCCAGAAGCCGAACCGCTCAGGGAAGGGCGGAAAGCTAAGCTCTCCGCCATCCGAGAGCGACGGTTCGGGCGACGGTCAGCAGCAGCGCTGACCGCTTCCAGGGAGCATCACATCAACACGGCTGTGTGTGGCGCGCGCTGTTCGTGCAGGCTTGTCTGAGGCGCCGCCGCGATGCCAAATGGCAGCTCAAGCTGGACCGGCCCCGAAGCCGCCGGTCGAGCAGCGCTCAAAAAGCCGTTTCCCTGCCTCTCTTGCGGAGAACTTTCAAGGTGTTGAGCATTTCGGGGCGTGGCATCCAGCGGGAGCTTTGAAAACGCCCCCTTGTGGATCGCCTTCGCTTTCGCGTCGATCAGCACTGTGTTGACAATCGAACCGAGCTGCCGCCATTGATAGTCTTCACTCACGGTCGTACTCCATTATTTACTAACTGCCGCCAAACTCTTAAGGTTTATATTACGATCCAGCGTCGAGTGATTCGGTGGCTCAATTGCGACAACGCAAGCAAAATTTTGATTACATTTTGTACAACAGCTGGATGGCTGCAAGCATCCTCATCTAGCCTAGAGCACGGTCGGAGACGGACCTTGGATAAGATCATGGCCCAAAAACCTAGAGCGCTCTTGTGATCCCAACCGCCGAAAGCATTGACCGCTTCCGTTGTTGTCCCCGCCGCCGTCAGCACGAGGGTAAACTCCGGCGGGACCCGGTAAGAGATGCATCAAGTTGTTGTTCCCAAAGACTTTTAGCGTCTCGATTTCTGGATGGCCGACTTCGAGCGTGTGAAGTAATCGAATTACCCCTTCCGTCATGGCCGGGCTTGACCCGGCCATCCAGTAAACAACGGATATTTCAGCCTCTTTCTCTGGATAGCCGCGTCAAGCGTGGCTATTACAATTCGGCGGAGCCCAGCCCCAATTTATTCACATGCTCCTACGCGGGCAAGACATTGCGGTTGGTATAAGTCCATCGAAAGCGATCATGCTTTAACACCAGCGGAGCGACCTCAGTGCGTTACTACGAGCACCTCTCCCGAACAGCCGCCTGGAGCTACAGAATCGCGATCCTATCGGTTCTCGTGTTCGCCGGCGCATTTGTGTGGCACCGGTTCTTCGGGCTCGCAACGCCGCTTGCGCTGAAAGTCCTGGGTTGCGCAGCCGGAGCCGCGGCCGTCAGCCTGACTTTGGCCGTGGCGGCTCTGGTATCGATCTGGAAACAGGGGCACCTTGGCGCGGGCCGCGCATCGGCGGCCGTAATTCTTAGCGCCCTTGTGCTTGCGGTTCCGTTGTGGTCGCTTCCGGGGCTTTTAAGATTGCCCAGGATCTACGAGGTCACAACCGACACAGCCGCGCCTCCCGCTTTCGACCGTGTCGCAAAAATCCGCCAAGGCCAAGCCAACCCCGTTCACTACGAGCCCTCTTTCAGCGCGCTGCAGGCGGCGGCCTACCCCGACATCAAGCCGCTCCAGGTGCAGCGGTCCTTGATCGATGTCTATTCATCGGTTCACGAGGTGGTGAAGGCCCTGAACTGGAAAATCATCGACGAGCAAGCGCCGGACACTGCCAGAAGCGGCCATATAGAAGCAGTCGACCGCACACTTTTCTTCGGGTTCACCGACGATATCGCCATTCGCATCACTGGCTCGCCAAGAGCGGCGAAAATCGACATCCGCTCCTCGTCGCGATTCGGACAGCACGATCTGGGACGCAATGCCGAGCGCATCCGCCGTTTCATGGCGGAGGTCAAGCGGCGGCTGGCAGAGATGGAACGCCTTGACCGCATCGAGCGTCTGGTGGCGACGCGTCAAGCCGAGGAAAACGAAAAGACGAAGCGCGCTGTGAAGGTTGGCCGGAAGCGGAGCGGTTTTGATGACTAGATCCGTTTCACTTAAGGCGGCCTCCCCGGGGTCCCAGCCGCACATGGGCGTGTGAAGAAATCGGCATAGCCATTTTTGTCATGGCAAGGCTTGAACCGGATCAAGTCCGAGGACAGGCCCCGCCATGCAGTAAAAAGCTGAATTCCAGCGCGGCTTGATAGTGGAGCTGAAAATGCGGCGTTCGCCAATTAGAGCGCGCACGCCGTCGTGAGGCGGCTCTCGCAGCCGCAGCGTCAAAGGCTTAGCCTTGGATTGCTTCCAGCTTCAGCGGAGGGCGCCCCGGCTGCGAGACGAGGCGCAAAAAGCAGCTCTCTGGCCCGCCTCCTGAGGAATTGCAACGTCATGATTCCGCCACGTGAGCAATCGATCCCTGCGACATAATGGATTTTGGAAGGCTGCGATAATGCGCTGGGTGATGAGGTATCCCGTTCTTCTTCTTTTTGGTCTGATTTTGGCTGGCGTCTGGTCCGCTGACCGTGCGCCGCGAAGCCGCAGCTTGCACGCCCCGCCCATCCCTTCGGATGCCGCTGTTGAGCTGCGCGGCTTGTCCACCACATTCAAAGCTGCGATTGAACCAGAGGAGCGGCTTGCAAAGCTTAACGGCCAGCGCGCCAATGAGGAAGTTCAACCGCCCGCTCCTGCAACAGAATTACAGTCCTTGAGACATCAATACGAAATCCAGCGTGTCGAGATAGCCGCATTGAAGGCGCTTATCGTGCGTGAGCAAAAGCTCAACGAGGATTTAAAAGCTGAGATCGCGAAGCGCGATCAAAAGCCTCCGATGCTCGAAACGCTCGAAGCCATGTGGCGCGATGATGGCTGGGGCTTTCTCGGTCTGGTCTGCATTGTTGGACAGCTCTCGGTTTGGGGCGGGCAAATCCTCCTGCACCTTGTTAAGAGGCTTTCCGTGCGCTCGAAGGCGCCTGCAACCGTGAGCCAAACCAGTCTCACCTGAACAGCGCGACGATCGCCTCGACAGCCGGAGCGTGAGCTACGACAGCGATGGCGCTACAGCCTCAGCCTCCGGCTCTGTTCTTCCGCGCCGCTTGCGCAGGCGGTCGAGCCAGAGGTAGATCACCGGCGTCGTATAGATGGTCAAGAGCTGCGAGACCGCGAGACCGCCGACGATGGTATAGCCGAGCGGCGTCCTGAGCTCCGACCCCGGCCCTGAAGCAAGCACCAATGGCAATGCGCCGAACATCGCGGCGAGCGTCGTCATGAGAATGGGCCGGAAGCGCTCGAGGCAAGCCTGATGGATCGCGTCCTCGCTGGACAGGCCGCGTGTGCGCTCTGCGTCGAGCGCGAAATCCACGAGCATAATCCCGTTCTTCTTCACGATGCCGATAAGAAGGATGATGCCGATCAGCGAGATGATCGAAAGCGTCTGCCCCGTTGCTTGCATCGTAAGAAGCGCCCCAAACCCAGCGGACGGCAGCGTCGAGAGGATGGTGAGGGGGTGAACCAGAATCCTCATACAGGATGCCGAGCACAAGATAGACGGCCACGAGCGCCGCAACGATCAGCAAGACCTCGGAGGCCTGCTCCTGCTGAAGCGCCAGCGTTTCCCCGGCAAGCTCCAGATGCAAGGAATCCGGCAGTTGCAGATCGCCCGCAATTTGCAGAATTTGCGGCAGAACCTGCCCGATCGAGACGTTAGGCTGGGTGTTGAAACTGATCGTCACCGCGGGGAATTGCCCGGTATGGTTGACGACAAGCGGCATCGACGTCACGCTGAGCTGCGAGATTGTGGCGAGAGGCACCTGCTGCCCTTGGCTGCCTTTCACGTAGACTTTGTCGAGCCCCGCCAGGCTGCGCTGCATGTCGAGATTCGCTTCCAAAATCACATTGTACTGATTGCGATAGGAGTAGATCGTCGATACGGGGCGCTGGGAGAACGCGTCGTTGAGCGCGGCGTCGATGTCCTTGACCGCGACGCCGAACTTCGCCGCTTTCACGCGGTCGATCGTAACCATCGCCTGAGGACCGCCTGTTTGACGATCGTTATTGACGTCGACAACGCCTGGCACGCGCTTTACGCGCTCTTGAACCTTGGGAAGCCACTGGGCGAGTTCGCTCAGCTCCGGTCCCCAGAGCGTCACCTGATACTGCGAGCGGGACTGCCGGCCGCCGAACTGGATTTCCTGACCGGGAAACATGGTCACTTCCACGCCCTTGACCGCCGCCAGTTTCTGGCGCAATCGCCCGATCACGGCCATCACCGGGGTTTTGCGCGTCTCCATCGGCTTCAGCGACATGAAAAAACGCGCCTGATTGCTCTGGCCGAAGCCGGAGGTTCCTCCGATCGAGACGGCCACGCCATCCACGTCAGGGTCGGAAATCAGAATAGAGGTAACTTTCTTTTGGATGTCCTCCAGCGAGTCGAAAGAAGCATCGGGAGTAGCTTGCGCAAACCCGATCACGAGGCCGGTATCGCCAAGCGGTATGAGGCCTTTCGGCAGCACAATGTAGAGCTGGATGGTCATCGCCAGCGTCGTCAGCGTGACCAGAAGCATGAGCCATCTGTGACGAAGCGCGTAGGTGAGCGAGCGCTCGTAAAATCGGATCAGACCTTCGAAAACGGGCTCAACCCGGCGGTCGAGCCAGGTTTCGCGCGGACGCGGCAAGCGGCGGATGAAGCGGCCGCAAATCATCGGGGTGAGTGTCAAGGATACGACCGCGGAAATCAGGATCGCAAATGTCAGGGTCCACGCGAATTCCCCGAAGAGGCGCCCGATCGGGCCGCCCATGAACAGAAGCGGGATGAAGGCGGCGACCAGCGACAGGCTGATGGAGATGATGGTGAAGCCGATCTGCCGCGAGCCCTGAAGCGCAGCTTCCAGCGGCTTCAGGCCCGCTTCCATATTGCGGTAGCAGTTTTCAATGACGACGATGGCGTCATCCACGACGAAACCGACAGAGATCGTCAGCGCGAGAAGGGATATGTTGTCGAGGCTGTAGCCGGAAACCCACATAAGCCCGACGGTGCCTGCGAGCGAAAGAGGAACCGCGACGCCCGCTGCGAGCGTGGGAATGATGCGGCGAAGAAAGACCAGCACCACCATCATCACAAGCACGACGCTTGCGAAAAGCGTTTTCTGAATATCCCCGATACTGGCTCTAATGGTCTTGGTTCGATCGTTGAGCACCTCAAGCTTCACATCCGCCGGGAGGAGGCGGTGAAGCTCAGGCAGTAAGGCATAGAACTGATCCACGGTCTTGACGACGTTCGCATCCGGGGTCTTGAAAATAATAAAGATGACGGCGTTATCACTGTTGAAATATCCTGAGGCGAGCCGGTTGCTCGTGCCGGTAGACACGTCGGCGATATCGCCGATGCGCACCACATCGCCGTTCCTCACCTTCACGACCAGCGCCGCGTAATCGGACGGCTTATCGATCTGTCCGTTCGTTTCAATGATCGTCGCCTTCCCGGCGCCATCGAGCTTTCCGATAGGCACGAGCGAATTGGCCTGCGTTACGGCGGTGCGCACATCTTCGAAGCCGATGCTGCGGGATTGCAAGGCCGCGGGGTCCGCGACGACGCGCACCGAAGGCGTCTGCGCGCCTCCGATCAGCACCTCGGCGATGCCGCTGATCTGGCTGATCCGCGTCGAGACGATAAGGTCGCCGAGATCGTAAAGATCGGTGGGCCGCCTCACAGGTGAGGTCATGGCGAGGATCATGATTGGCGCGGCGGCTGCGTTCGACTTTCTGATCGTGGGCCGGCGCGTCAGCGTGCTGGGAAGATCGGCCTGCGCGGCGTTGATAGCCGCTTGCACATCCCGCGCAGCATCGTCTGCGGTCCGCGAGAGATCGAACTGAACTTGTATGCTTGTGGAACCAAGCTGGCTCGTCGAGGTCAACTCGTTGACGCCCGCAATTTCCCCGATGTGACGTTCAAGCGGCGCGGCAATGGTGGCGGCTACTGTCTCGGGGTCTGCTCCAGGCAAAGCGGCGCTGACGCGAACGGCCGGCATGTCCACGCTTGGAAGGCTGGCGACCGGCAATTTGAAATACGCGACAGCGCCGGCAAGAAAGATCCCGATCGCGAGCAGGATGGTCCCAACTGGCCTGCGTATGAAGAGCGCTGAGGGGTTCATGACCGCTAACCCCGGGTTTCCGGAGCGGCAGGCGCAGCCGCTGGGGGCGGGCCTCCGGCGGATTCGCCCGGCGGCTCGGCTGTGTGCTCTCCGATACCGAACAGCCGCTCGATCCGGCGCTTAACGCCGTCCATGGCGAGATAGATCACAGGCGTTGTGTAGAGCGTTAAAAACTGGCTCAGCAAAAGTCCGCCGATGATGGTGACGCCGAGCGGCGTCCGCAACTCCGACCCGGGGCCGCTGCCAAGCACCAAGGGAAGGGCGCCAAGCAGCGCGGCGACAGTCGTCATCATAATCGGGCGGAAGCGCAGAAGGCACGCCTCCCTGATCGCATCCAGCGGATTCATGCCGCGATTGCGCTCCGCATCGAGCGCAAAGTCGATCATGATGATGGCGTTCTTCTTCACAATGCCCATCAAGAGGACGATGCCGATGAGCGCGATAAACGAGAACTCCATACCGAAAATTTCGAGCGCGAGCAGCGCGCCGATCCCTGCGGATGGAAGCGTCGTGAGGATGGTGAACGGATGAATGAAACTCTCATAGAGCACGCCGAGAATAATGTAGATCGTCACCACAGCCGCGAGGATGAGAAAGGGCGTGCTTTTCAGCGAAGCGTTGAACTCGGCCGCGGCGCCGGTGTAGCTGCCCACAATCGAACTCGGCATGCCCACACGGTCGCTGGCCTCGGCGACGGCTTGCACTGCCGCATCGAGCGAAACGCCGGGCCCAACATCGAAGCTGATTGTGGCTGCCGGATATTGCTGGACGTGGTTGACGGAAAGCGGCGCAATGGTTCGCTCGATTGTCGCGAATGACGAAAGCAGAACTTGCGCGCCGCGCCCCTGTCCGATGGCGGGCACGGCGGTGATAGAGGAACCCGTCGGGCCTGCCCCCCCGCTTGCAAGGCCCGTAACGGAGTTGCCCGTCGTCGAGTTGCTGATGGCGTTGCCTGGAACATAGATCGCTCCCAGCGCCGCAAGATCTGTCTGGAACCTCGGATCGACTTCGAGAATGACTCGATATTGGTTCGATTGCCCATAGATGGTCGAAACCTGCCGCTGTCCGAACGCGTCGTAAAGCGTATCGTTCAGCGATTGCATCGTTACGCCAAGCCTGCCAGCGATCACGCGGTCGGTCTTGATCAAGACAGCGCTGCCGTCTTCCTGAAGATCGGACGAGACGTGGATGAGCCGCTTGTCATGCTTCAGCTCGCCCTCTAGCTTCTTCGCCCAGATCGAGAAGCCTTCCCGGTCAAGCCCAACGAGCACATATTGATATTGCGTCCGGCTCGGGGTCGTCCCGATCTGGATGTCCTGCACGATCTGGAATGTCGTCGACATGCCGGGAATATCACGCGTCGCCGCTGTAAGCCGCTGCATGATCTCCGTTGCGCTGGCTGTCCGGTCGTTCTTAGGCTTCAGGGTCAGCGCGAAATGGGCGACGTTCGGCGTGGCGTTCGTCGTTCCAACGCCAACCACGGACACAACGCCCAGCACATCGGGATCTTTGCGGATGATGGTCTCGACGCCCTTTTGAAGAGCATTCATGCGGTCGAACGACACGTCCGAGGAAGTTTCCGTCGCTGCTGTCAAAAAGCCGGTATCTTGATCGGGGAGAAATCCTTTCGGGATCGCCAAATACATCGTGATGGTGAAGACGAGCGTCAGCGCGGCCACGATCAGAGTGAGCGTCTGGAACCGCAGCACAACGTCGAGGGTGGTCCGGTAAAATGTATAGAGGGCGTTGAGCGGCGCTTCGGCCAGCCTCGCATACCAGGGCGCGCCTTCGCCATGACGAGGAAGGCGCAAGAGACGTGCGCTCATCATCGGCGTCAGCGTGAGCGAGATGACCATGGAGGTGAGTACGGCGATTGTCAGCGTAAGCGCGAACTCGCGGAAGAGCCGGCCCACGATGCCCGTCATGAACAGAAGCGGAATGAAAACCGCGATCAGCGAGACCGTCAGCGATACGATCGTGAACCCGATCTCGCCCGCGCCCTTATAGGCGGCGGCCATCGGCTTCTCGCCCTTCTCGATGTAGCGCATGATGTTTTCGATCATCACGATGGCGTCGTCGACCACGAAGCCGGTCGCGATGGTCAAAGCCATGAGCGAGAGGTTGTCCAGGCTGAAGCCGGCGAAATACATGATGCCGAAAGAGGCGATCAGAGAAAGCGGCAGCGTTACGCCCGCAACGATGGTTGCGCTCAGCGTTCGCAGGAACAGAAGCACGACCATAACGACGAGGGCGACGCTGAGGCAAAGCGTGAATTGTACATCGGCGACCGACGCGCGGATGGTTCCGGTGCGATCTGCGACAATCTCCGACTTGACGCCCGCGGGAAGGGCGGCGGCAAGCTTTGGCAGTATTTTCTTCAGGCGGTCGACGGTTCCCACGATGTTCGCGCCCGGCTGGCGCTGCACGTCGATGACGACGGCCGGCACGCCATTATAGCGCGCGGCGACTTTGTTGTTCTCCAGACCCGAAACCACGGTGGCGACGTCGCGGAGCAGCACCGGCGCGCCGTTGTTGTAGGCGACGACGATGGTTTCATAACCCTTAGCGGTTTCGAGTTGATCGTTGGCGCCGATAAGGAAGGCTTTGTCCGATCCGCTGAGCACGCCTTTCGACCCGGTGACATTGGCGTTGCCGATGGCGGCGCGCAGTGTTTCGAGCGCAAGCCCGTAGGAGGAAAGCTGAAGCGGGTTGGCCTGGATGCGGATGGAGGGGCGAATGTTGCCTTGGATTGTGACGCGGCCCACCCCGGAAACCTGACTGAGCCTCGGGCTCAGGAGCGTGTCCGCGAGATCGCTCAGCTTTTCCATGGATAGGCCGGTCGACGTGAGGGCGATCGTGAGAATAGGCGGATCGGAAGGATTGACCTTAGCGTAAACGGGCGGATACGGCAGGTTTTGCGGCAGCGCTCCGCCCGCCGCGCTGATCGCGGACTGAACGTCCTGGCCCGCGGCGTTGATGTCCCGGTCGAGAGTGAATTGCAGGGTGATTTGACTTAAGCCCTGCGAGCTCGTGGAACTCATGCCTTCGAGCGAAGGAATTTGTCCGAGCTGGCGCTCCAGCGGCGCGGTCACCAGCCTCGCCATCGTGTCCGCGTTAGCGCCCGGAAGCTGCGTCGTCACCTGAATGACGGGAAAATCGACCTGCGGGAGGGACGAGATGGGCAAGTACGAGTAAGCGAGCGCGCTGCTTAGCAAGATTGCGACGGCGAGCAGCGATGTTGCGATAGGCCGCGCGATAAAGGGCGCAGAAATGCTCATGGCTTCGGCGGGCTTTCAGTGGCCGCGGCTTTCGTTTGGCCGCCGGTTTGAGGAGGCTTCTTGCCGCCCCCCTGCCCCCCGTCAGGAGCCGCTTCTTCAGCCGCGGCCTCCTTTCTGTGCCGCTTTTCAGGTTTGGCTTCTTTTGCGCCGCCTTCCGGCGCCGGAGTTGCGCTCGCCGCGGGAGCGCCATTGGCAGACGCCGTGTCGATTTTTATTTTCGAGCCGTCCTGAAGATTTGCGAATCCGCTGGTGATAACGGTATCGCCTGCCGCGACGCCTTCGCCAACGACCGATTGCTTCTCGCCTTCCTGCACCACCTTTACATAGGTGAGCTTCGCCGTGTTTTCAGGCGTGATAAGGTAAACGTAGCTTCCGTTCGCGCCTTGCTGGATGGCGAGCGATGGAACCACGATCGCGTTTTCGAGCGTCTTCAGCTTCAGCTTTACGTTGACGAATTGCCCCGGCCAAAGCCGGCTTTTCTCATTAGGGAAAATGCCTTTGATCTTCACCGTGCCGGTAGTTTGATCGATCTCATTGTCAAGCACAAGGAGACTACCCTCTCCGAGAACTCCCGAGCCTGTGACAGCTTGCAAAGGCACAGCGCCTTTCGCCTGCGCATCGAGGATACCCGCCACCGTGCTTTCGGGCAATGTAAACACAATGGCGATCGGCCGCAGCTGGGTGATGACGACAATTCCAGTGGCGTCTGTGGCGCTTACAAGGTTGCCCTTGTCGACCAGGCGGATACCCGTGCGGCCGCTAAGCGGCGCCTTGATCGTCGCCCATTGGAGGCTAGCCCGCGCGTTGTCGATCAAAGCCTGATCGAGTTTGACCTGTGCTTCGTCTTGCAGAACTGTCCACTTCGCCGTGTCGGCCTGCTGCGTTGTGGCAGCATTCGTCTTGACAAGGTCCGTATATCTCTTCTCGTCCAGGCGCGCGTTGGCGAGAAGCGCCTCATCCTTCGCCTTCTGAGCGACGGCCTGGTCGTATGCAGCCTGATACAGCGCCGGGTCTACCACGGCGAGGACGTCGCCCTCTTTGACATCCTGACCTTCGGTATAGGGCACGTCGATCAGGCGGCCGCTCACCTGGGTTCGCACTGTCGCCGTATTAAAAGCTTGAACAGTCCCGACGCCGGTTAGATAGACTGGGACGTTTTCGGCCCGCGCTTTTGCGGCGAGAACCAGGACCGTTTGATCTCCGCGGCGTGATCCGCCGCCGCGCGGGCGGCCGCCGGGCGCGCCCGTCATTCCTTGCGGGGCCCCCCCGGCCCCAGCTTGCGGGGGGAAAATACGGTCCTTGTAGACAAAAGCCACCAAGCCGCCTGTGATCAGCACAAAAATCAGGTAGGGCAGAAGCCTTTTCATGGAGCCTTTGCTTTCACTTCTATCACCGACGCAACTTCTGCGATTGCAGCGTCGCCTGGCTTATACCACCCTCCGCCTAGAGCCTGGTAGAGGGAAACTGCAGCTTGAAGGCGGGTTTGCCTAATTTGGGCATAAGCAATTTCTGCCGTGAATAAGGTTTGCTGCACTGTTAGAAGGGTTGTTACGTCGATTATGCCGCCCTTCAATTGCTCCTCGGACAGCTTGAAGGCCCGCCTTGCGGATATCACGGCTTCGTACTGCCGCTTCTCTTGCTCGGCGTCTTTACTATAAGCAATCAAGGAATCTTCAACATCTTGAAATGCAGACACGATCGCCTTGCGATAATCTTGGAGAAGTTCGCCATATGTTGCGCGATTGAGGTCTAGCATGGCCTTTAATTGATACTCATTCGTTATCGGCTGGGTGATGCTGACGGCCGCGTTATAGAATGCGTTTTGCGGCTGGAACAAGGTTGCCAGCGCTACGCTTTGGAAGCCGCCCGAGCCCGTGAGCTGGATTGTGGGAAACATCGCCGCACGCGCCGACGAGACGTTAAATTTCGCCGAAGAGAGCTGAGCCTCGGCGCTTGCTATATCGGGCCTGCGGCACAGAAGCTCCGATGGCAAGCCCGGCGGAATGTTGGGCACCCTAACCGAGAAAAGCTTCTCGCCCTTGTAGCGGAAGAATTCCGGAGCCGTCCCGGCAAGCACGGCCAAGGCATGCTTATATTGCTCAAGCTGGCGCTCAAGCGGCGGAATAGTGACGGCGACGTTAGCGACGAGCGTTTCCTGCTGCGCGACATCGAGACCGCTGGCTGTTCCCGCTGCAAACCGGTCTTTGATGGCCTTCAGGATGCGCTGAGCGGCGGCTAAGTTTCGCTTCGCTATCTCGATTTGTTCTTGTGCGCCAATCGCTTCGAAGTAAGTATTGGCGATGCTCGCGTCCGTGGAGATAGCGACGGTGGCTGCAGCGAAACTTGCATAATATTGGTTCGATATTGCAGCATAAAGCAGCGATCGATATTGGCCCCAGAAATCGATCGTGTAGCTCGCGGTCAATTGCGCAACGACCGATGTGGTCTTTACAGCCTGGCCTTGAACGTGGGTCAGGTTTTGGCTTGCGGTTCCATTGGCTTGAATGAGCGGGATGAGCGGCTGAGTTGCGATACGGACTTGAGCCTCGGCTTCCTGAATGCGCGCGATGGCTGCTCCCGTATCGAAGTTGAACCCCCGGCCCAGCAGGATAAGCTCGGTGAGCCGCTGCGATTTGAAGACGGCGAAGTCGTAAGGAGACGCGCCCGGTCTGGCCGGATTGGCGCTTTTATTGATGTAGGCGTCCGGAACATCGATATCCGGCGTGGGAACGTGTGGGTCGAGGAGCGTGCAGCCGCTAAACAAGCTCAACGCCGCCAAACCCGCATATACGAGCCCGCGCCGTTGTGCTGCCCTCTTGACTTTATGTCGCGCGATTGCGCTTTGCATACCCGCCCGATTTGAAATGAGTTCTGGCCCCGGCGCTCCCAACCCCCGAACAAAGAGAATCACCGCAATAAAGAACGCTTTCAAATTGTGACTGTTAAGAGGTTGTAAGGCCCAAACGCCAGCGCAAATGTGTAACCGTTTGCGGCGCGCCGGACTTCGCCACAGCAGCGTGATCTTTTGGCATCAGCTTTTTTTGAGGTTTTAGCCCGACGATAACAGGATGGGCTGTCCTGAATAGTTGATCAGCTCAAGGAGCGTCTCATCGGTCAAGCGCCCGGTGAGCGCGATGCCGCGATGCCTCTCGAAATCCTTGATCGCGCTGGATGTCCAAACGTCCATGCGGCCCGAGAACGTTCCGCGGAAAAAGCCGAGCCCGAGAAGCATTCTCTGCGCTTCGATCACGAGTTTCGGGTTCAGTTCGGCACGATCCGCAAAAGCCCCGCGCGGCCCTTGATTCATGTCGAAAAGGATCCGCTTCAGCAGCGCTTCGGTGGGCTCGCCCGTTAAAGGCAGGCTGTTATCGAACTCATAGGCGAGCACGGCCAGCTTGAGGCCGTTGGCTGGGATATTAAGCTGGTCCGAATAGCCCCGCCGGCCAAGCTCCCGCCGAAGCGCGGCGTGCAGGCGAGGCCCTTTCGCTTGCTCCACTTGGCCGGGCTCAGCCGCGCCGGCGCCGGGCGAAGCTTGCGAAGCCTTATCGACAGGGAACTGGGTGATGGACACGGCGGTGCTGGGAAGGCCGTTTGCCTGAAATAGGCGCGCGCGATCCTGCATGAACAGCGCGTTACTCGCTGTTGCGAGAAAGATCGCCATGACAGCGAACACAGTAAGGCGCGCGCGGAACCTGGTCATAGCCGGATAATCGCACAATTGCCGATTTAAAGAAAGATCCTTCTTAGGCGGTAAGCCACTGTCAATATTGATAGAAACACGTTGCATCTATTACTGCTCAATTCCAGTTGACTCTAATGACGGTTGGAACAAAGTCAATAAAATTGCACTATACGTATTTTCTTTTATTTTGTTTCTGAGAACTAGGATGTGGGACCTAGGTAAGGCGTAGAGTGATGCGTTATGTTTTTTTTACTCCGGCTGGTGTTTTGGATCGCCCTGGTCTGTTTGTTGCTGCCCAGCTCGCAGGAAGACAATCGGCATTTGCTGACGTCTGCGGAACAGACCATGAACGACATGCGCGGCTTCTGCCAGCGGAATCCGCAAGTATGCGACGATGCGCGCGTGACTATGACAGCGCTCCTCGCCAAGCTCAGGAGCGGAGCGGAACTGTTGCAGACCTGGCTCGCGGAGCACGCGAAAGACCGCGAAGGGCACGCCGCAGCGGCGCCGGAACCTACCGCCGCCACCGGCGCCGGAAAAGGGGGGCGATCCGACCTGGCCACCGCCCCTCAACCCGTCGCGAAGTGGCAGGATAGCCTCAATATCACCGATCGGCAGATGCCTTGGCACGGTCCCGCGGGATTCTAAAGCAGATCCAGCCGGTTCGGCCAACGCGACAGCCGCGGCCGGGCGCCGAAGCCCCCCTCTCCCGCAAGGGTTATTGTCCGCCTGCTTATTCAAGCCGCGCGGAAACAAGATGCTCGGCCAGGAACCAGGTCTGCTTTTCGTTCAGTCTGATGACATCGCTGACAAGAAGGTCATTCGTGCCGTCGTCGCCAGCGTCGGCCGCGTTTTTGGCGCCTTCACGGGATTCAGCCAGGATATGACGATGCGCCTCGACCAGCCGCGTGAGTTGCATAGCGGGCGTCTCGCGGCCCTTTGGCGGCCGACGGATCATCGTCATTTCAGCGACATCCGGCGCCATCGCCACCGAAACGCCGCCAAGCGACATAATGCGCTCGGCTATGGTGTCGACAAGCTCCGCCTGCTCCTCGTAATGAGCGTCGAAGAGAAGGTGAAGCTGGTAGAAGGTCGGGCCGCTGACTTGCCAATGGTGCTTCTTGTACATGTCCCGAAGCGAGATCGTGTCGGCGAGGAGCTGATTTAGCGCTTCGATGCTTTGTGACCGCGCCTCTTCACTGAGTGCGATGGGAAAATCCGTCAAAGTTCCCCATGGCTGGGTTTCTTGACCTTTGTCGAGATCGAGGTGGGGCTGCGCTTCCACCGCGCGAAAGATTGGTTTGGGCGACGATTTCGGTGACGCTTTCATGCTTATATTCACCCGGTTGCGAAAAGCCTCGGACTGAGGAGGAGAAGTCGCCCGAACTGTAAACTGTTCCGCCGAGTTTCAGCCCTGTTTTCGAAATCTGCCCTGAAGTCAGAGTATCTGATACAGATTGACGCAGCCCTAACTGAGCTTGCGAAAAATCAAAAATCGCTCCCATCCGAAGAGCGAAACCAGCATGCTCACGAGATCGGTCTGGCATCGTGCGCCGGTGCGATCGAAGATGTTTTGCAGGCGCCATCGCACGGTTGTGATTTCCAGCCCCTCGCGCGCCGCAATGAGAATGTCAGGAAAGGGCCGTAGGTCGAGAACGGCGCCCAGCACAGCCATCCAAGCGCCGCTGGCCGAAAAAATTGGGGCTGGAATTTTCAGGCTCATAGAAGCGGCAGCGATATTGCGCCTTCATTGTTCGACGCGGGCGCGCCGTCGCTCGGCTAGCGGCGCCATTGCGCCGGAACTCTGCTCGCGCAGGCTGGGACGCCGGTATCGCCGGACGCGCCGCACGCCTGCCTCGCTATCCCGCACGCGGCGCTTCGCAGATTCCACGAGCGTGTGGCTTACCCTCGAAGGCGCGGCAGCCAGAATTGCGGGTTCGGCGAGCCCGGTAAGATATTCATCTTTCGGCGTGAAACTCGTGGCGGGGACGATATGCACCACCCTGAAACCGCCAAGCTTCAAGTTGTACAGAATGCTGTCGAGGGCGTCCACGGTCACCTTTTTTGTGTCGTGGAATTGAATGACGCCCTTGCCTGCTTGTTGAATCTTGGCAAGCGTGCGGTTGGCAAGTTTCGTCGCCGTTAATCCAGGCTCTTCGTCTCCCGCCGCCAGATCGATGGACCACAGGCTGACGCCCCGCTCCTTGAGATAGGCAAGAACATCCGTCGCCACGTTTGTGGCAGCTACGCGAAAGAAGGGCGCCGCTGGGGCGTTCGAGGCTTTTGCAACCGCCGTCAATCCTTTCTCGACCTCCATTTTCGCTGCTTCGAAACCTATCTCGCCGAAATCGGCTGAAGCCGGCGACGGACCGGCGGCAAGCGTATGACCGCGCTGCGAAACGTCGCGGACGGAGGACGGATTCGCCAAAGCGGCGCTTCCCGCGAAGAAGAAGGTTGCCTTCACGCAGTGGTGGTCCAGAATATCGAGGATATATTTGGTATTGCTCGGGTGCGGACCTTGATCGAAGGTCAGAACGATTTCCTTGCTGTTCAAGACCAGAGGCGAACTTGCCGGGTCATCGGCCTTTTGCCCGGCGTAAACAGCGCCGTTTGTGGAGTTGACGGCCACAACGCGGGAAAGCATGCTCTTTTGTCCGTTGTAATCGCAGTCCTTCGCTTGCGCTAAGCCGCAACTCGAAAGAAGGATCAATAAACCGAGAACCTCGCCCTTCATCGTCTCCCCCAAGCCCAACAAGCAGCGGAACTCTGTTTTCGCAGCTGTTTCAAGTCTTCTGCGAATTGCATGCACGTCTTTTGGGGCCAATGTTTGGTAAGATCAAGCGCGATGACGCCGATGCAAGTGCATAGACCGGCGGGAGATGCGGCGAGGGCCGGGAAAAGGGCGCCGCATATCGTTCATGGCGATAATGCCAGCCGCGAACCGCATGAACCTTTCAGCCCGATGCCGCGACTACCCTCAGGACCTGCCGCTGGCGGCGATGCCGCCGCAACCGAGGCAAAGATCATGAACGGATCACCAGATTTCATCGTGGCGTTGTGGCTTGGCTTCTTGTCAGTTGCGCTGCCGATGTGCGCCGGCGCCTATGCGCTCGCGAGCAGGACAGCTGGCGGCCGCCCCATTATCAAAGCAGTTCTCGTTGCAATGGTTTATGGCTGTCTCAGCTCGTTCTTCCACCTTGCGGGCAAACCTGGCCCTGAGGGCTTGAAGTGGTTCATGGGCGCCGCGGGATTTCTAGCGGTTGCGGCCTATGTTTTCCTAGACGTTAAGCAGCTCATTCGAACATTGTCGAAAACATGACAGAGCGTCGCTTGAAATGTCGGGATACCGACATTTCAAGCCACAAGGTTGTAAGCGGCGTTACGCCGCCTTCAGGGTCGCGCCGCCGACAGCGCGGTTGCACGGGCACAATTCCGCGGTCTGCAGCGCGTCGAGAACGCGAAGCGTATCGGAAGGGTTGCGCCCGACATTGAGGTTCGTCGCATAGACATGCTGGATCGTGTTGTCCGGATCGACGACGAATGTGTAGCGGAAGGCGACGCCAGCCGGAGAGCGCACGCCGAGGCCGTCGATGAGCGAGCCCTGCGTGTCCGCGAATTGCCAGATGCCGAGCTTGTTCAGATCCTTATGATCGCGCCGCCACGCGAGCTTGCAGAATTCATTGTCGCTCGAACCGCCTAGAACGACAGCGTCGCGATCGGAAAACTCGCGCGCCAGCCTCGCGAATTCCGCGATCTCGGTCGGGCATACGAATGTGAAGTCTTTCGGGTAGAAGAAAATGATCTTCCACTTCCCTGGAAAACTTGCCTCCGTCAGCTTCTCGAAAGCGCTTTGGCCCTTTTCCTCATGCGCATTGAACCCTGGCTTTACGCCCGTGACTTCAAACGATGGCAGCTTGTCGCCAATTCCCAACATGCAATTATTCCCCATAGGTCTCAACAGTTGTCGTCTCTTTAACAGCAAGGTGCGTGCCATGCACAGCCGAGTTTGCGTTTAACATGCCTGTTATGTCGAAAGCGTAAGCCTAACTGTTTGACGCCGCACTGTTTGAGGCGTGCGTTGCGCGTCAGCGCGGGCAGAAAAAAGCTGGGGCAAGCCACATTAAAGCCCGGCCATGACAGAAGAAAAGAAAGAAACTCATCCCCCGCCGGCACAAGCGTCGCGGCGGGAGATGTGGCGGCTCGTCTTAGTGCAAGCCCGCCTTGCCGTTTGGCAAGCTAGCAGCTCCGTTGCCGCGGCCATTGGGTCTGGCCTGCGCCACTTCGCGTTTTCCGGCGCCGCCGGTGAGCTTGAAGGCCGACACCGATTGCACGAGGCTCTGGGACTGATCCTCCAGGCTTTTCGCCGCCGCGGTGGCCTCCTCGACGAGCGCCGCATTCTGCTGGGTGAGCTGATCGATCTGCGTCACGGCCTGGTTCACCTGCTGGACGCCATCGCTTTGCTCTTTGCTGGCGGCGGCGATCTCGCCCATGATGGCGGTCACGCGCTGCACTTGCGCCACGATATCGTCCATGGCCGCGCCCGCGCTTTTGACGAGCCGCGCGCCTTCGTCAGTCTTGCCGACGGAAGCCGCGATCACCGTCTTGATGCCCTTGGCGGCTTCGGCGGCGCGCTGGGCGAGGCTCCTCACCTCGGAGGCGACCACGGCGAAGCCCCGGCCCTGCTCGCCGGCGCGCGCCGCTTCCACGGCGGCGTTCAGCGCAAGCAGGTTGGTCTGGAACGCGATGCCATCGATCAGCGTGGTGATGTCGGCGATCTCGCGGTTGCTCTCGGTGATGCCGTTCATGGTCGTCACAACCTGAGCCATGACCTCGCCGCCGCGCGTGGCGCTTGCCGACGCCTCGGCCGCAAGCTTGTTGGCTTCAAGCGCATTTCCAGCGTTCTGCTTCACGGTTGCGGCCAGCTCCTCGATGCTGCTGGCGGTCTCCTCCAGGCTCGACGCTTCCTCCTCGGTGCGCTTGGACAGATCGTTGTTGCCCATGGCGATCTCACGCGCCGCCGTATTGATGGACTCGCTCGCCTCGCGGATCTGGCCGATGATGTCCCGCAGGCGCTCGATGGTGCTGTTCGAGTTGTCTTTCAGTTCGGCGAACACGCCCTTGAACTCGGCCCGGATCTCCTGGCTGAGGTCGCCATCGGCCAGCGCCTTCAGGATACGGCCGATTTCGCTCAGAGCTTGTTCGCTGGTGCCGAGGATCGCGTTGAGCCCTTGCGCCATCTGGAGCATGAAGCCCGTCTTGCCGGTTTCCTCGATGCGTTTCGTGAAGTCGCCCGAGGCGGCAGCTTCGACGATATCGGCGATTTCCTTCTCGGCGTTCACCTCGGCGGTGTGTTCAAGACACTCGATAACGCTCCCTAGCCGCGCGCCGTTTCCATCGGCAATGGGGTTGACGGTCATTCGGACGCGCGAATTGCTAAGCTGGACTTCGGCGATATGCTCTTGATTGAGGCCGGCGAGCATCGTGCGTTGGTGGCTTGGGTCTTTGTGGAACCTGTCGAAGCTCGTACCCTCGAGGCCTGACGCTGAGAACGTGGGCCAGATCCTCCGGAAATCGCTTTCCAACCTCTTCATAAGGCTCATCATAGCCTTGTTCTGATAGCGGATGATTCCCTCACCATCCGCCATCATGACGCTGGACGAGGCGTTATCGAGCGCGATCTTGACTTTCAGCGTATCTTTGGCGGCTTCCTGCGCCGTAAGCAGCACGTCGCGCAGCTGGTCTGCCGTGTCGGAGATCTTCTTGCGCTCGCCCGGGAGAGCCTCCATGCGGGCTTCGAAACGGCCATTGGCGTAGGCGACCATCAAATCCACGAACTGGGTCTGCACGCCGATGTGACCCTTCACCATCTCGTTCAAATTGCGCGCCATGTCGCCATAGGCGCCCGCAAAGTCGCTTGCGCGCATTTCATGGCTGATGCGGCCTTCTTGATTGTGGGCGCGGGCCATGTCGAGCTGGGCTTTGATGAACTTGCCGAGCGTGCCGGTGACCGCGTTGACGGCGCCGCCGACCTCGCGCAGCTCATCGCGCGAATAGCTGTCGACGGGCACGGAGACATCCCCATGCGCAAGCCGCTCGGCGCCGGCCTCAATGGACTTGAGCGAGCGCAGCACTGACAGAAGCATGCCGCCAAACAGGTAAAGCACTAAGAACAGGACGCCGCCGACGGCTCCATAGATCAGGTAAAGGTTGGCGCGCAGCTTCTCTAAGCGGGCCACGAGCAGGTTATCGAGCTGCTGGATCGAAGCATCGAATAACTCATACATGGTGTTCATCGCCGCCGTGGCGCGGTCGTAATAGAGTTGCGGCGCCATCGTCAGATCGCCTTTCGCGAGAGCGGCGACCTCGTTTTGCAGAAAACGCTCGCCAGCGTCACGGGCTTCCTTGCTTTTCGCGCCTAACGCGGCGCTCAGCGCGCTGTTTGCGCCAAGGGCTTTGTCGAAACTGGCCTGATATGCTTCGAAATCCTTGTCGAAGAAATTTTGCAACACAGCAGCCAAGGTTTTCTCGTCGGGCGTGATGACCTGGCGCTTCAGGATGCCGGAGCCTCTGGCGCGCAAGCGCGAGACATTCTCGACCGCGGCCGGGATGCGGAAGACCGCTGCATCCATGAGGTAGAAAGAGTCCAAATCCGGATCACGTGTAAGACCAGATTTGTCGGCAACAACTGTCATGTAATTCAATATTGTTTTGATTAGCGCGGCATGAGTTATGTAGTTATCTTCAGGACTTGATTGCCAAAATTTAGATTGTATTTCTAGCCACTGTTTCCTTACTGATTCAAGCGCATCTGCAATCCCAATGGACTTGCCAAATTGCTTGTTGGCGAGACTGAGAGTATTCAGCTTCTCATCCACGCCGCGGGCAATTTCGGGAAGTTTTTCCTTGGCGGCTTGATCGCCGCTCAGTGCGAGCGCGCCTCGGGCGCGGTGCGTCTGGACCGCAAGCACAAGAAGCCGCGCGGGGGCCATGAGCGGCACGCCAAGCCGCTCCGTCTCGGCGGTCTGTATCTCGGTGCTGAGCTTCCCGTCGATGAAGATACTGAGCCCTCCGATGAGCGCCAGAAATAGCGCGCCGATCAGTCCAAGTTTCAGCGAAAACCGAAGCCGGCTCATGATCGACATGGCCGGGGAAAATATTGCCTGCAGCATTTTAGCTCCCTCAAATCCGCAACTTTTGCGAGTAATTTGAGGTATGCCTTATTGAGGTTGGGGTTTGGTTGAATTGAAGCTTAAAATTGAGCGATGGGCTTAAGAATGGGCATCGTGCGCCGCCTAGGGTTGCAGCGATCCAACATCCTTGAGGCCGTTGACTGAAACCGCTTTGGGCTGGCCAGCCGCGTCCTCGAACCGAATTTGGGTCCACCTCGGCGGATGGCTTCCCTGCTTCGAAATTGTCAATGAGGGTTCGCCAGCGTCCCAGGACACGGCTACCCGGATCAGGCAAGGCGGATTGGCCCAGTCAACAGCGCTATCGCCGTCGTCATCGTAGATTTCCAGCCCGGTTTCACCCTCTACAAGAGGGAAAAGCCGAAGGGTCAGCGGCCCGGCACTCCAAGATGGGGAAGGCCCCAGCGGAAGGATGCCGCCAGCCCGCATGAATAAAGGCGCCGTCCCAAACGGCGCATCGATCCGGTGTTCCCCGCATGAGAAGCGCTCGCCCGTCCCGATGGCGTACCAGCCGCCGTCTATATTCGGCAGCCATGCGTTACGGTTGTCCGCGCCAGCTTCGACAATTGGCGCGACAAGAAGATCTCGCCCGAGCATGAACGCATCGTTTTCTTCATAGGCTTCCGCTTCATCGGGAAAATCGAGGAACAGCGGGCGCAAAACCGGCTCGTGATGCGCATGCGCCCTCCACATCAGCGTGTAGAGCAGCGGCATAAGACGCTCGCGCCAATCCATCGCCGCCCGCACCAGGGGAAGCAGCTCGGGATACATCCAGGGCTCGTTCGCGCTGCCGTCGTCATTCCACGAATGGATGGTGAAGCGCGGCCAGTAAACGCCCTGCTCGATCCAGCGCATGAACAGTTCGGGCTCGGGCTTCGGCCCGGCGAAGCCGCCAGCGTCGTGGCCGAAATTGAAGACGCCCGAGAGGCTCAGGCCGTGCCCCATGCGTAAGTTGTAGCGCAGCGTTTTCCAGTCCGTGCGGTTGTCGCCGGTCCAGGTCTGGGCGTAGCGCTGCATGCCGGGACCGCCGGAGCGGGTTACGAGATAGGGGCGCTTCAAAGGGGTGTGCTCGCGCAGTGCGTTGGACGAGGCGCGAAGCATCAGCCCAGTTTGCACCGGCCTGAGACAGGCCATCGCTGCGCCCAGCCCGTTCAGATCGGCCCGCGCCCCATCATCCCAGATTTCGAACTCATTATTATCGTTCCAGGCCGAAACGATACCCCGATCCAACAGCTGCGCTTTTAGCTCGCGCGCCCACCAGGCCGAGGTTTGCGGGTTCGTGAAATCGAGATAGGCCGCCTCCCCGCCCCAGAATTGTGCGATATGCGGGCGGCTCTCGTCTTCGCTGTCACGGATGAAACCCTTGAAGCTCTCAACCTCCGCAAAACGCGGATGATCGAGCAGCATCGCCGGCTTCACATTGGCGATCAGGCGCACGCCGGACTCCGCGAAACGCCGGGCAAGCGCGGCTGGATCGGGAAAGCGGCTCGCGTCCCAGGTGAAAACGTAGCGCTTCTCGCCTTGTTTAGTATATCCGGACGACAGGTGAAAAGACTGGCAGGGGATGCGATGCTCGCCGAGACGGGCGAGAAATCCTGTAAGCTGCAGGCCGGCATCGGGGGCTTCGGTGTATTGCATCGTGGAGCCGGAATAGCTGAGGCTCCATCGCGGCGGGAACGCCGTTCGTCCGGTCAGCGCCGTAAAGCTCGAAACCACGTCCCCGGCCTGACCGCCGAACATCAGATAAAGATCGAGATCGCCATCGCTGGCCTCGAAACTGCGGTAAGGCCCATGATAGGCGTCGATTTCCTGGCCCAGATCGAAAACGCCGTGCGAGAGATTATCGTAGAACAGCCCCACGGCGGGCGCGCCGGAAGCGGGGCGGACTGTAATATAAAACGGGATGTGCTTGTAAAGCGGGTCCGAGTTTTCGGCGTCGTAACCGAGCGCGTCTGTCGTGCGCATCCGAATGCGGCTGCCGTGCTTGTTGGCGTTGCCGGCCTTTTCACCGAACCCGTAATAATGTTCGGCAGGCTCGCGCTCCAAATAGTGGATGAAACGCGGCCCGGTGCGCTCGAAATGGTAGGCTTGGGTTTGCCTGTCTTGCAGCGCGGGCTGAAAGGGCGCCGTTTCGTGCGCGCGGAACGACCAGGTGATAGCGAGCGGCGAGCGCCGCACCTCCGCTCTTATGAGAGCGGTCTCTATTATGATGCTGGTTTCCGTCTCGGCGACCGATGCGATCGGCGAGCCAGGAAAGCCTGTCAGATCGAGGCGGTCGCGGCCGTCTATGGGATCGTCGCCTCCCGCGAGTTCGGGAGAAAGCGACCATGTGCGCGGCATGCGCAGGCCTTCGGGCCGGACGATGAGCAGGCGAGCGAGGCGCCGATCCAAAAAGAACAGCGTCAAGCCAAATCCGCAGTCAAGCCCGATCTCAGCGCAATGCGCTTGCGCCGAGATCAATCGCGCGCCTTTGAAATCAGCAACTCCACGCCCCCCTGAAGATAGGCGAATGCACATCCTGTACATGAGGTGACTGCACTCTGGCGGAAAGTGAAAGCCTTCCGCCTTTGATTCCCGCGAAGGAGCGTGTGAAAAAGTTCGGCATCGCAGTGCTACGCGACTATCCGGATAAACGCTTTTAAATTCAATCTATTACTGGATGATCGGGTAAAAGGGGCAAAAGTCCGGGCAGCCAGCAAACTGCTCTCGTCATGGCCGGGCTTGATCACAATAGTGTCCGGTTTAAATTTGGCGGCAAATCAACGGCTTGAGAAAAAGGCCTCTTTTTTGCGAGACGATGCAACAGGGTCCCTTCTCCCTGTGGGAGAAGGACAGGATGAGGGGTAACCACCTGAATTATAAGGCGCTTTACCCATAACCCCGACCCTCTCCCACAGGGAGAGGGAGCCTGGTCGCAATAACCGCAAAAATTGTGCATGACATGCCGGTCGTTGATTTCATTGAAGATTTAAACCGGACACTATTGAGGCTTGATCGGGCCATCCATGAGCAGAAACTCTTTCAATGTGATCTGGATGGATGGCCGGCCTGTCCTCGGATTTGATCCGGGGATCGTTCCCGGCCATGACGTAATGTGTGTTCGCGAAAGAAATGGCCCGGACCCTTTACATGACCGGGTCAAGCCAGGACATGACAAAAAGGGGCCATGCGATTTTTTCACAAGCTCGAAGGAAGGGAGCAGCATGAAGATGTTTGCGGGATAGGACGTGGGCGGGGCGCACACGCTATTGCCCGTGGCGCAGCCCCATCATCGAGCAGCAGCCGGACTCAAGCGGCGCCTTGCCAGAAATGCAACACCGGCTCAGATTTCGGCGGAAGCTTTCGGCGTAGTCCTCAATTCCAACACCAAGGCGGAATAGGGAGGAACTATGTCCGTTATTGGACTGCCATGAGTCTTCATCTTGTCCTGGACACAGCTGATGCCCCGCGTCCGAGCCTCCTTTTCCTCTACGCGCTTGCGTAAGGCGGCCCTCATCGTCATCGCCGGAACTCTGTTACCGGCGGGCTTCGGCTTCGCGTTTTGCGCCGCCGCGCTGGCAGGCGAGCAGGATTCCGGCAGCGTAGGCGGCGAGCATGCCGGGGTGGATAAGAAAAGCAACGGAGATAGCGGCAAACGCAGCGGGGATCACGGCAGCCGGCCAGACACTCGTGGGGCCGACGCTCAGCCTGGGCCCCATCCCTATAGCGTGACCTATGAAGCCAACCGGAATATGCTGAACCTTCATGTCAAACTTGGCGCACCAGAACACCGTGATGGCGCCCATTCCATGCTTCACCTGCCGCACCAGCAACACGAAGGTCAAGCCTGGACTATCGGCCGCCGAGATTTTAGCGAGAAAGCCCTCAACGATGTCTATCTTCGCAATATTGCGGCGGAAGGTTGGAGGGAGAGGCATTCCGAAGAAGCGCTGGAAAAATCCGTTAATCCCGTTGCGGAGCGCTATCAAAACTCAGTGTTTGGGCAAAAGATCGGCGCCACCACAATTGTCGGAAAGACGAAGCTTGCGATTGGCGAACTGTCATTCTTGCCCAACGAAGTGCTTGCCGTGGGCGCGGACCCGGCGTCGATTGAGCGCGCCGCCGCATTGGGGTTTAAAGCCGACCCTCAAGTCTTAACCTCGGATTCGAGCGAGCATATCATAACCCGTTTCATTGTGCCTCCTGGAATGGACGCGGTTCGCGGGCGAGACCTCCTGAGCACGGAACTTCCAGGCCAGCGGTTCGAGCTGAACAAAGTATACCGCCTCTATCGTGCGGCGGCGCGCGACGAGCCCGTAACGCTGGAAAAAAGCCCGCCAGGAAACGCCGCAAGATGCGCAGAAGACCGTTGTTTTCCAAGTCAGGCCATCGGGTGGAAAGAGGCGCTCGCGCCCTGCGCGCAAGGGCTGAAAGTGGGCGTGATCGACACCGACATCGACGAAGCCCACCCCGCCTTCGCGGGCCGGAATATTCATCGGTTCGATTTCGCGCCTGACGGGAGGCTCCCGCCGCCCAACTGGCATGGCACGGCCGTTCTCTCGTTGCTGGCGGGGAGCCCGCTCACAGGCACGCCAGGCCTCATTCCCGATGCCGAATTCTTCTCCGCCAACGTGTTTTTCGCCGATGAGCGCGGCGAAATGGCGTCCGATACCATCAGCTTGTTGAAGGCGCTCGATTGGATGAAGGCTTTCGACGTGAAGCTCATCAATATGAGCTTCTCCGGGCCGCGCGACGACCTTATCGCCGAGGCGATCGAGCACATGAGCGAGCGCGGCGTGCTTTTCGTCGCCGCCGCTGGAAACGAAGGGCCGACAGCAGACCCGAGCTATCCGGCCGCCTATCCTCAAGTCATCGCCGTGACCGCGGTGACGAAAGACTTGCACAACTATCGCTATGCCAATCGCGGCGACCACATCGATGTGGCGGCGCCGGGCGTCGATATCTGGACAGCTATGCCGGGCGGCCGGCGGGCTACCACTCCGGCACGTCATTCGCCGCGCCCTACGTGACAGCCGTGCTCGCCGTTCAGCCGCGCGAATCCCTCCAGCCGGACAAGGCTGCTTTGCTTGACGGCATGGCCGTTATCGATTTGGGGGAACAGGGACGCGATCCGATCTATGGACGCGGGCTTTTGCTGGCGCCCGACACCTGCACGGCGCCTTCCGAAACGGTCGCAAGCGCCGCTCAGTAAC
>CAVYBZ010000036.1:0-64786 GCA_963766815.1 uncultured Alphaproteobacteria bacterium
AACGCATAATCCTTAGGCCAGCCGCAGGACTTGCCCTTCGCCGCGTGCAGAATGCCCAACGCGGACCCCAGGCTTGTCCAGGCTTTATCGAGGCCGCCTTCCGCCGGCATGGCCTCGATGACCAGGACCGAATCACTGACCGCGAGAACCGTGGGAGCGGGTGCGCCGCTATTGGCGATGGCCGTCAGCATGGCCGCCTCGACGCGCGGGGCGCCGCTGCCTTTTACGATCGCCTCGCTCCCGCCGGTCAGCGTAATTCGCACGATCTGGGATAGGCTGCCGCCGTGAACCGGTTGCGCGCTGCGAAGAACGCCGCCGGAGCAAATCCGCCCCGGCTTCGGCGAGGGGCTTCATCCCTTAGCCGCCGCGATGCGGCGCGCGAGAGCCTGCGCGCCCACGGTCACGTCCGACCATGCGATATCGAAGCCGGTCTCGTCGCCGTAATAGGGATCTGCAACAGCGTCGCCTCTGCGGCCGTCCACATGATCGAGCAGCAGGCTCAGCTTGGCGGTTGCGTCGTCGGGGTTCATGGCCTTGAGCACGGAGAGGTTCTTTTGGTCGAGCGCCACAATATGGCTGAAACGCCGGAAATCCCCCACCGTCACCAGCCGCGCACAATAGCCGCTAATATCAATGCCATGCCGTTTTGCGACCGCCTGAGCGCGGCGGTCCGGAGCCTCGCCGACATGCCAATCGCCGGTTCCGGCCGAGTCGGCGCTGGCCTCGAGGCCGATCCTTTCGATTTCGCGCTTGAAAGCCGCTTCAGCAAGCGGCGAGCGGCAAATATTCCCGAGACAAACGAATAAAACCGCCGGTGTGGCCGCCATTATTTCCGGTCCCCCAAAGGACGCACCATTTTTGCGTGCTGTCATGCGATGCACAGTTGTATTAACTCTTACGGCAAGAAGCAAACAAGTTGCGTTCCCAGCCTCAAAAACCGCCCCGCCGTAACCTGGGTTCGATCGGGGACGGAAAGTTCATCACTTCTAAAACGTTAGAGCAGCTAATCCGCCGGCGGCTGGCTGCAACGCGCTCCAAGGCCAGAATGACGCATGCTGGAGTGTTCACCGCTGCGGCTCGCGCCGCGTAACTAAGACTTGCGGCGGCGCGCAAACTGCCGCATTCTCCGAGCGCAAACATCGGGCAGGTCCCCGTCCGCCAAGGACGGCCTGCCGGGTTTGGGGAATAGTTTAATGGTAGAACAGCGGACTATGACTCGCTAGTCTTGGTTCGAATCCAGGTTCCCCAGCCAATTAAATTAGGGACTTAGCTGTCCGAACATCCGAACACTCATCTCCTGCACTGCTCAGGTCTTCCACACAAGGATCATCCGTCTTCAAGAAATGATCCTCCGTCCAACTGGCCCGTGCGACCTTAATTCAAGCAATATCAATAGCCGCTTGGAGCCAGCTTCATAACCGTCCAGCGCAGCCAGCGATCTTGCAAATAATAATGCCAACGCGGTCGCGAAGGCCGCCGCCTGAGGGGTGATCTTGTTACAAGCCAAACATCGCGCCGGGCGACGCATTCCTTGCAAACCCTAAGCACGACGATGTGCGCCATTTCTTGCTTCCTTCCCTTGAAGATTCCCAGGCTTACACATATTCAAACATCATGATCTAAAGCTTAGGCTTTGGAAAGACCGTAGGGCGCCAAAACGCGCAAATTATTTTCCCGTGGGCGTTTCAAATGGGGGCCCTCAACGACGAAGCGGCCTGGTTTCGAAGGCGCCGCCGGGCGCCGGCGCGGTGGCGCCTTCCGGACAAGCTTATCGCGCAAGGTCACGACGGTTCCGAGGATGATGATAGCAGGGCCGTGGAGGTCCGCTTTGGCGGAGAGCCCGGCGAGCGTTTCGAGCGTCCCGTCACCACCCGCTGATTCGGGCGCGTGCCGTTGTCGATAATGGCCGCGGGCAGGTTGGGATCGCCGCCTCGCGCGACGAACTCCTTCATCAGGGCGCGAGTTTGCCCAGTCCCATGTAGATCGCCACGGTCTGGCGCGGCTGGATCAGCGCGGTCCAGTCGAGGCTAAGGCCGTCGCCGCGGGAATGGCCGGTGACGAAGACGCAGGCCTGCGCGTGGTCGCGATGGGTGAGCGGAATGCCGGCATAGGCGGCGCATCCGGTCGCCGCGGTGACGCCGGGCAGACCTGGACACGGGACGCCTGCCGCGGCGAGCGCCTCGATTTCCTCGCCGCCGCGGCCGAACATGAAGGGGTCGCCTCCCTTCAGGCGCAGCACGCGCTTGCCCTGGCTGCGCCAGCTTCGATAAGCCGCGCGGTGATCTCCTCCTGCGGAAGGATGTGATCGTCGGGCAGCTTGCCGACATAGATGTGTTCGGCTTCGCGGCGCACGAGATTCAAGATGCCGTACGGCAGAAGCCGGTCGTAGAGCACGGCGTCGGCGCGCTGCATCAGGCGGAGCGCGCGGAAGGTGAGGAGGTCTGGGTCGCCCGGCCCGGCGCCGACGATATAGACCTCGCCCAAGGATGCATGCGCCGCGCCATCAGCCGGCGCTTTCCAGCGCGCGCTCAAGCTCCATGCGCGCCTCGGCTTCCGCCTCCAAGGAAACGGTCGGCGATGCGGCCTTCAAGAATGCGCTCCCAGAAGCGGCGGCGCATGGCCTGAATGTTTCGCCGCGCGACGCGAAAGCTTTTCCCGGTACGATCCGGCAAGCGAAACGAGCCGCCCATAGGCGGCGGGGATCACGCATTCGAGCCGCGCCCGGATCATGCGCGCGAACACGGGCGAGGCGCCGCCGGTTGAGATCGCGATGACGAGCGGATCGCGGTCCACGATGGACGGCATGATGAAGTCGCAAAGGCCGGGCGCGTCAGCAACGTTTATAGGAACCCGCGCCTGCTTCGCGAGCCGGCAACCTCAAGGTCCGCGGCAGGGTCGCCGGTTGCGCAAAAAGCGAGCACGCAATCCTGCATGTCGGTAAGCGCGACAGAGCGGGTGACATGTTCGAAAATTCGCGGAACGGCAGAGCGCGAAAATCGTCGCTCAGCGTCTCACTGAAAACCTTGACCTTGGCGCCTGCTCTCAGCGCCAGCTCCGCGCGCCGCGCAGCGACCGTTCCGCCCCCCGCCACAGCGACAGACTTGCCTTTGATCTGGAAGAAAATCGGAAGCTGGTCCACGGCCTAAATTTTCCTTTCCGGGTCTGCAACCCGCCCCGCCCATTCCTTCATGGTCTTCGCGAGCACAAGCGCGGCCGGAGCATCAATGTCGAGAACCGTGATACGCATCCCTTCGCGGATAGTCATGCGTAACAGCCGCATCCCGCTTTCGAAGCGGACGCCGTCGAGCCGAACCTCGCGGCCGTAGGGCGCGGCCAGCGTTTCGAGTTCTTTCCTTCGTTTCGCCTTGCATGCTGGTCTCTCATCGACCGCTACCGGCAATCGACAGGAAGGCCGTTTCGAGCCGGTCCTGCCAGTTCCGCGGCGTGTCCGGATATTCGGGCTTCAGATCGAAGCTCAAATGGATCGTCCCCGCCCGCGCCGCCTCCTTCACGAGCTTCTCAAGCGGATTGAACGAGCAGATTTCGGGATGCGTGATGATCATGTCGCCGATTTGGAGCATGCTTCTCACCTCGCCTTTTTCAATGGATGACCCGGTCGTGGAAGCGCAGCCGGTAAAGGAGCCGTCCCGGTCCGTCCGCGCTCACCTCAAACTCGGTTCGGTTGTGCAGAATATTGTTGCGGATCAGCCCTTCGCCAGAGCGCAACCTGGCTCGGACGATCAGAGGGTTGCTTTCAAGAACCTCATCGAGCGCTTTCGCCGCCGCCTTGGCCGCTGCGCCGTCGCGCCAAACCGCACGGCGCTTCCGCGCCGTATAGCGCATGACCAGCGCTCGTGTAACAGGCTCGACAAAAAACACCGGCCCAGCATCATCGGGCCCTGGATCGGCACACCCATCCTCGCCCGCCGGGATCGTCATGGCTGGCGGGTGCATGAGCGCTTCGATAAAAGCAGGGTCGCGATCCGCCGCTGCTCCGTCTACTGCCCGTTCGGCATCGACACCGCCGAAATCTCCATGGCCGCGCGGGAGATCATCGGCCACATCGGCATGGTGCAGAAATACTGCAACGAGATCATCGGCACGGTCTTCAAGATCGGCAACAATCTCGGCCTGCCTCCCAAGGCGCTGAAAGCGACGCTTGAGGGCCTAGAAGAAGAGATCGAAGAGGAAACGGGAATTCCTGTGCGGTTGCCGATCGATGAGGAGGGCGCGGATATTCTGCTCGTTACGCCGAGCGCTGACTTCTTCGCCTCGCCTCATATGGAAGGGCTGATCGGCTTCGGGGCGCCTGCTGATTGTGCTTGG
Source organism: uncultured Alphaproteobacteria bacterium (assembly GCA_963766815.1). Lineage (GTDB taxonomy): Bacteria > Pseudomonadota > Alphaproteobacteria > Rhizobiales > Rhodomicrobiaceae > Rhodomicrobium. The sequence continues at coordinate 4,327 of CAVYBZ010000036.1, forward strand.
CGCGCTCTTTTTGGCGCTTCAGGTCGCCGCTATGGCTCTCGGCGTGGACGCAAGCGCCAACTTCGAGAACGCCTGGGTCAACCTCGACAAGAGGCCTTTCTGGCTTGTCGGCCTCGTGCTCTTCATCCCCGGATTTTTCCGGCGCATCGCCGGCGCGGTCCGCCAGTGCGGCCAAGCCGTTAGAGCTGGAACTGCGGCTCGACGATCCGCCGAAGGCTAACAATGTCGCAAGTAAAACGGTTTGGGCTGTATTCGTCGATCAAACCCTGCCGCTTAAGCTCGGCCATCGTCCGGCTTGCGGTCTCGGTGGTCAGCCCGAGCACCGCGCCGAGATCCTCGCGGCTGAACAACGCACAGGAGTTACCCGTTTCAAACTCCGAGAGCCAGAGCAAAAGCCGTATCACGCGCTCGCGCGCCGTTCCCGTCGAAAGCTCGGTGATCCAACGGTCCGAATCGGACAACGCCTGATACCAGCGCGCCATGAGCGTATGAAACAGGCGCTGATTTTTGCTCAACAGGCGTTTAATGGCGCTGACGGGAAGGCGGCAGGCCTCCGTCGGCTGTAAAACGATGGCTGTGTGCTGATAGGAGGTTGCGAACAGGCACTCCAATCCGAGGACGCCGGTACTCCTGAGAAGCCGGACGATGCGCTGGCCGCCATCGGGAAGATAGTGCGACAGCTTCACAAGCCCAGTGCGAACGGTAAAGAGCGAGACGCCATCCTCGCCGGCTCTGTAGACCGGCGCGCCAACTGAATAGTTAAGCTGATCGACCGGCCCATGAAGGTCATCGAAATCGCATTCCTCCAATCCGGCGAACAGAGCGGACTGACGGATGTTGCAGTTGAGGCAGTCGGCGACGCCGGTCCAAGCCTCTGCGCATGTGACTGGGTTCAATTCGAAGTCCCCCTGAGCTTCCGTACACATTCAAGAATGCGCATTATTCTTCATCGTATGGCTATTATTGCGCATTCGCAATGACATGGAAACCAGTCTCAGGGACGATCCAGGCTGCTGGCGGGACAAAGCGCACCCGCCGTACAACTCTCCGAAAAGGATAGCGGCATGAAGATTGGCGTTACGAGCCAGAATTTTCGCACGATTACCGGTCACGCTGGGAGCGCCCGGCGGTTCATGATTTTCGAAGCTTCCGGCGCGGAAGTGATTGAGACGGGAAAGCTCGATCTGCCGCTTGAGATGAGTTTGCATGAACATCCCACCGGCGCAGCGCACCCCATAGACGGATTCGATGTTCTCATCACTGGGGGATGCGGAGAAGGCTTCTTGCACAAGCTCTCCGTCCGCGGCGTCAAAGTGGTTCTCACAAGCGAAACCGATCCCAGGGCTGCCGCCGCAGCCGTGGCCGCCGGCGCGCCTCTTCCCCCGACCGCCCCCGAAGAAGACGGCCACGCCGGGTGCGGATGCCATTGCGCCTCGCACGGCGCTTGACGGTGCGGCGCGGCGTTCAGCGCCGCCGCGCCCGCCTTGATTTTCTTAGCCAAATCCCACCAGGGTCATGACAAGAACAGCGATAAACGCCGTCTCCGCAACCATGAGCAAGATCGCGCCGCGTCCGACGGTGGCGAGAGCCGGAAGAGACGTCTTGATGCCGAGCGCAGCGATAGAAATCACGATGCACCAGCGCGACGCGTCGCTCATCGCCGATTGAGCGAAACTCGGGACGAGACCGAAGCTGTTCAAGGTCACGATCCCGATGAAGACCAGGAGGAAATTCGGGATCAGCTTCGCGCGCTCGCCGCTCGCCGCGCCGTTCGTTTTGCGCTCCACGAGCGAGATGAGAATAACGACGGGAAGCAAGAGCGCCACACGTAAGAGCTTCACGATGGTCGCGACATCCCCCGTCTCAGGCGAGACGCTGTAGCCCGCACCGACCACCTGCGCTACGTCGTGGATCGTGCCGCCAAGGAAGACGCCGGATTCGGTATGATCGAGGTGAAAGAGCCTCGCAATCAGCGGGTATAGCACCATGCAGACGGTGCTGAGCGTGGTGACGCCGATAATCGTGAAGGCGGTGTCGCGCTCATGGGTTTCGTCGCGTTTCAACACGGCGGCGATGGCGGCGGCGGCGGAAGCGCCACATATGGCGACCGCACCGGCAGTCAGCACGCCGAATCTTCGCGTCATACCGGCAAGCGGCGCGGCAAGAAGGCCGGCAGCAATGGTAAGAAACACCGCAGCCGACACACCCGTCAGCGCCTGCCAGCCAAGCCCCGTGATCTGCGAGGCCGTAATGCGCGCGCCGAGCAGAGCCACGCCGGCGCGCAGCACCTCCTTAGCCGCGATCCGCAAACCCGGCGCGAAGCGATCGTCGTGCGACACGAAATTGAAGGCCATGCCGAGAAGCAGCGCGAACAGAATGGCCGGTCCGCCATAGCCGATCGAGATGAATGTCGCCGCCATGGCCAGGACCACGCTCATCATCATCCCAGGCAAATAAGCCCCATAGCGCGTGCGCCGGCCGCTCCACGCTTTTGCAATAGTCTGCATAATCCCCCGCGTTCTTTTGTTTGAATGTCATGGAGTTCGGGCTTGCTGCTAAGCAAACATTCGCTGGTTCCCCAACGAATGTCTGCTTATAATCCTTTGTTTTAGCTGAGTTTTTATCCCAAAACCGGTGGCCACTTTTGGGAAACTCTGCTTAGCCCACGAGACCCATCACGCCACGCACGGTTACGTAGACGCCGGCAGCGGCCACGATGGCGGCAAAGATAAGCTTAAGCTTCTGTCTCTCGCCCGAAAGCCGCTTCGCCGCGCGGCCTCCAAAAAAACCGCCGGCGACTCCCGCCGCGATAAACAGCGCCGCGAGCCCCCAATCGATCAGGCCTGAAACGGCGTAATTGGCGGCGGTCGTCAGCCCAAAGGCTGTAACGGATACGAGCGAAGAACCGGCCGCCGAAAGCATCGGCATGTCGGTCGCGGCCATCAACCCCGGCACGACCAGGAAGCCGCCGCCGATGCCGAAAAAGCCCGATAGCGTTCCGACGCCGAAGCCATAGAGCGAGAGCCGGGGCAAGAGCCTGCCGGCGGAGGCGCCGGTGAGCCTGACATTGGGGCTGCCGAGGTTCCCCCTCTGGCTCGCCACGAAAGCAGCGATTACGACCATCACGATACCGAACAGCAAGAGAAGCTTCTGGCCGTCAAACGCTTTGCCCGCACTGAGCCGGCGAACGCGCCTATGACGCCGGCGGCGGCGAAGACGCCGGCGCAGCGCCATTTCACATTACGGGCGCGGGCATGCTGGATGAGATTGGCCGACGCGCTGAGCGCGACCGCAAGCGCGCTCGTCCCGATGGCGACATGCGGAGGCTGCACGCCCACGACATAGACGAGCAGCGGCGCCGCCAAAACCGAGCCGCCACCGCCGATAAGCCCTAGCACGAAGCCCACGAGCGCGCCCGACCCGATCGTGAGAATCTCGGATATCATGAACCTGCTTTACGGAAACATCGCGGGCCGGCACGATCAAAGCGGCAAACAAGGCGGGCGCATTCTGTCAACGCCTAAATACCTTTGCATGTTCCCTCCTAAGTTTGGCGACAGGCTCGACGCATTCGCTATAAAGACTATCTCGCAGATGCGAAAAGGCGTTTCGCCTCCTAGGATCGTCTTCTTACTTATTGCCACACGATATTCATATATCGTGATGTAAGCCAATCGAACTTCGGAATCAAACCGGAATTGGTATTATGACAATCAAAGACGCCGGCGCGCGCGCTGAAGACAATGAAGCTGAGCCGGACGCTGCCGATGAGGCTACGCCAAAGCTCGATCGCATGCTGGAAAACGCCCGTTTCGCGAGCGACTTCCTGAAAGCCCTCTCTCACGAGACAAGGTTGCTTCTCCTTTGTCACCTCTCCGTGGGGGAACGCTCGGTGACGGACCTTGAGAATGCGCTCTCGCTGCGCCAGCCGGCTATCTCGCAACAACTCGCGCGGCTTCGGCTCGACGGTCTCGTGACGGCCAGGAGAGACGGGAAGACTGTCTATTTGCACTGGGGTTCTATCGCATGTGCGTTCGTGCGTAGGTAACCGCAAAGCCCCTCAGCGCGGCGCTGTTCATGCCAAGAGCGGCGGCTTCTTTTTCAGCGCGATCTTCGTCCCAACGATCGACCACGAGGCGTTTGATAAACCACATAGTGGCTGCGCGCCCCCCTCCGAAACAATGAATGAACGCAGGCTCGGCGCCTTTGCTTGTTATGACTTCGATGAATTTGTCGGCGGCGGCGGGGTCAGGGGATCGAGCGCTGAAAGGGATGTGAAAGTAGCGAAGCCCGGCGGCCTTCGCGGCGGCTTCCTCCTCCTCCTCGACATTTGCCGCCGCTTCGCTGGCTTCCTGCAAAGCCGCGCTCGCCTCGCATCGAGAAGACGGCGAGCGTTGGTCCGCCCGAGGTGGTGCGTGCATCGGGGCCGCCACCAACTTTGCGGCGTCCGCCAAGTTCAGGCGTCAGGCCATCTGGCTCTGGCCGCGAATGCTCCGGCGGCAAAGCGAGAACTCCTCCCCATAGCAGACGGCGCCCTAGAGTGCTGGAGCGTGAACATAACGGAGTTCGCGCGTGCAGCTCAGCCGATCTTGATTTTCGCTTCTCCGAGGAACTCGTAGGGAGGTATGTCCAGGTTGCGCGGCGCAGGGCCTTGCCGGATGCGGCCAGCTGTGTCGTACATCGAGCCGTGGCATGGGCAGAACCAGCCGCCGTAAAGACCTTTATCGTCGGCTGGAGCCTGTCCCTTCGGGACGCAGCCCAGATGGGTGCAGATACCGATTGCGACGAGCCAACTCTCCTTGCCGGGCTTTGTCCGGTTCGCATCTATCGCAGACAAGTCTGAAGGCCCCCCGCTCACCTGCGCATAGGGATCTTTCAGGTCGGAGAGCGGTACGTCTTGCGCCTTCTTGATCTCCTCCGCTGTTCGATGCCGGATGAAGATCGGCTTGCCGCGCCATAAAACCGTTATCGCCTGCCCAATCTGGACGGGAGACAAATCGATTTCCACCAACGCAACAGACAAAGCGGAGGCATCGGGGTTCATCTGGTCGATCAATGGCCACATGGCTCCCGCGGCGCCTACGGCTGCAAATGCTGTCGTGGCAAGAGTAATGAAATCCCGCCGCGATACGTCGCCTTGGAGATCGTTGACTGTAGTGTCCATCTAAAACCCACCTTGCCGGACGTGCTTATCATCCGACTGATTGCGCGGTACCCCGTCCTGGATAATCTTGCGAGCAGGCGGTTTTTCCGCCTGAGCCTGCAAGAGTCAACAGAGCGTATTTGTAATCAAGCCTTTTGGTCATTGCGAATGCGCAACGACCTTTGTCCGGGGCAGGGCAAATTAAGCGATAACATGACTGTAAGAAAGCGCGGTTACCGGCCCGCTGAAGCGCATTTTAAGTTTCGTGTAGTTTGAAGCTGGTAGCCGAAAACCAGACGGTCTTTTGGCGCAGATCAAAGCCGATGGCCCGCCTTGGCCTATGCTTTACGCTCTAATATGCTGACCTATTTTTTTGCAACGTCCTCTCGCGCAATGTTCCAAGCACAAAAGGGAAGTCGTCTTCGTTAGCCAATGTGTTGGAAAGTCCATTGCAGAAAACCGGGCAGCGCCGCATCGGCCTATTTGGGGCGCCGGCGGTCCATATTGCTCCGACGGCCGCACAGCGGCTTCCTGCCACTGCTTCCGGCACAACACCTGCCACTTGCTTGGCCTCCAAAAGTTCCGAAAGCATGCGCTTCAAATCGCTTTCCGTGATTGAAGGCTTCGCTCCGCTTTTGTACTTCGCGACCGAAAACTGAATGGCTCCAACCCCATCTTCGCGGGCAAGCGCCGGCGGCGAGCCGGGGGCCAAGTCGCCGACGATGTCACACCAATCCTCGGATATTTCGAACCGCAGCCCGTCGATGGTCACAAGCATCATACGGCGACGCGAGCTATTCGATGGAGAATTTTCTAATTGGCGCGCCGGCCTTGGAGGCCGCAATCTGAACAGTCAACTGAGACAACACGCCGAGATGGAGGTCAATATCCTCCGTCGTCAAATTTGAGATGCCGTAGGCGCCCCCTGAGATCAGCGGCAGTTCGAAGGCCAGATGCTCATTCGGCCCAGGACGCAAATCTTGCTGAAACGCGGCCTCAATCAACGGCCAATCCAGCAAATCAGAGTCCGAAGGATCGGCGAACGCCGCGACAAGCTCCTCCAACCCTCCCTTTAAGCGTCTTATTTCGCCGCCCTCGCAGGCAAAGCGCAAAACCTCGCTATCATCCTTGTTGTGCTTGAATGAATATTGATTTCCAAAGATGTCTTCGGCAAAGAAATACAGCCAATCGGCGAAAGCGCCGTAATTCTGTTTCCATTCCGAAGCGTTCCAGCTTCTGAGGCTTGGCACAATGTTGTCCCCCTCTGTGCCGAAGACGCGGAAAGCCCTCTGCTTCGTAACAAAGCCATTTGCCATGGAAAGCAAAGGTGAGATCAGCATCGCGCATGCATCGCCGCTCGCCTCCGCCGAGCCTTGCGGCAGCGGAGGCCTGGCGTAGTCCAGACTGGCGGCAAGCCGCTCTAGCAACTCATGCTTCAATCGGTAAACCTCTTGATTGGAGTTCCATCCGGATATTGTAGCCGTTGTTTGCCTTGGGCGCCAACGCTCCTATTTACGCTGCTGTCGGTGGATATGATCTCTTTCCGTGTGTCGGAACCGCCAAACTGCAGATCGAGACCATGATCGGCGTCATGCCCCTTTTCGATGGCGCCTTCCTTCCGGGCTGCGCGTTGCGCCTCCCCGGTCCGGACCGGGTTGTGAACGACCTTCGCCCTGCCTTCGCCGGCCCCTTGTTTAGAGCGCTTAGTTTTTTCTGCCAAGCTTCCTCCGACACACCGGCCGGCTTCTTAAGCTTGATTTCGATTGCTTTTGCGTCCTCTGCGGACTTCCCAGACTTGGAGGCCGCAGCTTCCCCTGTCTTGGCGGTTTCTTCTACGCCTTTCTCGAGCTTATTGGCTTCGCTGGCGCCCTTTTCAATCTTCGCGCCCTCGCCTACGCCTTTTTCGAGCTTGGCGACGTCGCTTACACCCTTCTCAAGCTTGGCTCCTTCTTCAAGGAGTTTGCCGCCTTCGCTCAGCGCTTTGACCGCCGCCTTCTCGCCGCTGCCGAGGCCGCCGCCCGCCGCGATATCGATGCCCGCGCCAATGGCCATGGCCAATTGCGGGCTCGCGCCCAGCTTTTGTGCGGCGCCGGTGGCTGCCTGCTGCGTGTAATTGTCTGTAGACTTGCCCGACCACGCCTGCCGGACGCCGGCCTGAATATCGTCAATGCCGTGCAGGGCGACCGCGCCTCCCGCAACGGCGCCGATGCCCGTTTCCGAAGTCGCGATGCCAAAAGCCGCGCCGCCAACGGTCTCCACCACGCCGACGCCCGCTTGAAGCAGGCCCATGCCCCGGGTGAACCAATTGCCGCTGTTTTGATGAGCTTGGTTCTGGCTCGGCTGATCGTTTGTTTTTGGGGCAGCGTCTTGTTGCGCGTGCCCGTCAAGCTTGGCTTGAAAGGTTTGCACGGCTTGCGCGGTCTGACTGCCATCGTCTTGTGCGGAAACCGCACCGTCGGCTGGGCTGATGCCGTTGACGCTTAGACCCATGGTTCCCCTCCAGCTTGCCGCAAGGGCTCAGTGACAAGATTTTGTTGAGGAGCATCTTAGTTTCCATTTCTGACGAATACCTGTCCTCGGTGAAGGCGAAGAATGTTTCGTTGATTGCGGCTGCTCAGAGCGAGCGGCGGCGCGGGCAAGCGGCCGCCGTGGCTTCCCCGCCGCGAGCCGCCGGCCGTCGCCGTCATCGGCGGCATGTGGAACGTTGGCAGAGCCGCGAATGTCCGCCTAGATTGAACGCCCCGTTCAAGCCGAAGCTCTGCGCTGAGGCTGCCGCACAGCGCCGCTCCCTTCCAGCTTTTGGCTCAGTTCCTGCATAGCTTCATGCATCAAAAGTTTTCGGACGCTCCGGCGGCTGTATAGGAAAGCTGGAACAATGGGTTCGCCGCCGAGCGAGCCCCAGGGGATATGCAAGGCATGCCACTCTATAGCTACCATTGTAAGGAATGCGACAAGGACATGGAATTGCTGGTTGGCCTCGCCGCAGTTCCCGCCTGCCCGGCCTGCGGCAGCCAGAAGCTGGAGCGGCTGATGTCTCGCCCGGCGGCTCCGGGCAAGAGCGCCGGCATGGCCAAAGAGGCGCGCGCTCTGGCAGGGCGCGCTGGACATCTCAGCAACTTCAGCCGCAGCGAACGGCGAAGCTGAACACCTTCCCGTAAAACCGGCCAAGCGGCTGAGGCTTGCCTCGGGCCGCAAGCGGTCTTCTTTGCTTCCTGCCCAAACAATTGACCGCCAAAGCACTGCCCTCCCATCATAGCCGCGAGGCGCGAGCAAAAGACGCAAGGCCGCGTCTTAATCCCACATGGAATTGCTGAGGCCAAGACCGCTACCTTCGCCCTTGCTATTGGAAAATTTGACCAAGGGGCTCCACGATGGCGAGGATACAATTCTTCAGCGGCGTCAATCTTCCGCTGGAAATGCACAAGGTGCGCATCGTTCAAAAGCTTACCCTGCCGCCCGTGGAAGAACGCCTTAAGGCGGCGAGCGAGGCCGGGAACAACACGTTCCTGTTGCAGAATCGCGACGTGTTCATGGATATGCTCACCGACAGCGGCGTCAACGCGATGAGCGATCAGCAACTCGCCGCCATGATGGTGGCGGACGACAGCTACGCCGGCAGCGCCACCTACACGCGGCTCGAAAGCAAGCTGCGCGAACTTTTCGGCATGCATTGGATCTTGCCCGCGCATCAGGGGCGCGCGTGCGAGAACATTCTGGCGCAAGTGCTGGTGAAGCCCGGCAAAATAGCGGCGATGAACTATCATTTCACGACCACCAAGGCGCATATCGTCCTGAATGGCGGCGTGGTGGAGGAATTGGTCTCGGACGCCGGTCTTGAGGTCACGAGCGACCTTCCGTTCAAGGGCGATATGGACATCGCCAAACTTGAAGCCCTGGTTAAGAAAGAGGGCGCCGACAAAATCGCTTTCGTGCGCGTGGAAGCCGGCACCAACCTCATAGGCGGCCAGCCGGTCTCGATCGCAAACCTCGAACAAATCCGAAAAGTCTGCGACAAGTACGGTCTTATTCTCGTGATGGACGCGAGTCTTCTCGCGGACAATCTGTATTTCAACAAGGTCCGCGAAGAGAGCTGCAAAGACCTCAGCATTCGCGAGATCACACGGCGCATCGCCGATCTGTGCGACCTGATCTACTTCTCCGCGCGCAAGCTCGGCTGCGTGCGCGGGGGCGCCATGTGCATCCGCGACGAGGAACTCTATAAGCGGATGCGCGGCCTCGTCCCGCTCTATGAAGGCTTCCTCACCTATGGCGGAATGTCGGTGCGCGAGATCGAGGCGCTGACGGTCGGCCTCGAAGAGACGATGGACGAGGACATGGTCAACCAAGGGCCGCAGTTCATCGCCTATATGGTTGACGAACTGGTCAAGCGCGGCGTGCCCGTGATCACCCCTGCCGGCGGCCTTGGCTGCCATATCGACGCGCTGCGTTTCCTCGATCACATCCCGCAATCGCAATATCCGGCTGGCGCGCTCGCTTCTGCGCTTTACATCGGCAGCGGCGTGCGCGGCATGGAACGCGGTACGCTTTCGGAGCAACGCAATCCGGACGGCAGCGAGGTTTTCTCCAATATGGAGCTGCTGCGTTTGGCGATGCCGCGGCGCGTGTTCACGCTCTCGCAGGTCAATTATGCGATCGACCGCATCGATTGGCTCTACCAGAACCGCAGGCTGGTTGGCGGTCTTGTCTTCACCGAGGAGCCGGAAATCCTGCAATTCTTCTACGGGCGGCTGAAGCCGGTGTCCAACTGGCAGCAGGTTCTCGTCGCAAAGTTCCGCGAAGATTTTGGCGACAGCCTGTAGGGTGACAGAGGCAGGCCGGATCGGCTTAAAGCCCCTGATAAACACCGAACGCGGCTCCAGCGAAAACGAAATCGAACGCCGGAGCGCGACACTCTCAGCGCCAGGCCCTAGGCTTAAGTCTGGATACCCCCATGGACGCCAAGGAATTCCGCCGTTTCGGTCACCAGCTCATCGATTGGGTGGCGGACTACCGCGAGGGGCTGGCCCGTTTTCCCGTCATGAGCCAGTCGAAGCCCGGCGAGATCCGTGCGGCCTTTCCTGCGCACCCCCCCCAGCGGGGTGGACGGCTGGACGAGGCGCTGGCCGCGCTCGACCGGGACGTGATGCCCGGCATCACCCACTGGAACCACCCCAGCTTTTTCGCCTACTTCCCCAGCAACACCAGCTACGCCTCTATATTGGCGGATCTTGTGGCGTCAGGGCTCGGCGTGCAGGGCATGAGCTGGCAGACAAGCCCCGCCGCGACTGAAGTGGAGGAGGTGGTCATGGACTGGCTCCGCCAGATGGCAGGCCTAAGCGCGGCCTGGACAGGCGTGATACACGACACCGCCAGCACAGCCACGCTGACGGCTTTTCTCTGCGCCAGGGAGCGCGCGTCCGGCTTTAGCCAGAACTGCAAGGGCCTCCAGTCCGGTGCGGCGCCGCTCACGGTCTACGCGTCGGATCAGAGCCACAGCAGCATCGAAAAGGGCGCGCTTCTTGCGGGCTTCGGCCGGGCGCATCTGCGGCTCATTCCAACCGATGACGCGCACGCGCTCCGTTTGGATCTGTTGGAGGCGGTCATTGCGCAAGATTTGGAGGCTGGTCTTCGCCCTTGCGCGCTTGTGGCCTGCGCCGGCACCACAGGCACGGCCGCCGTGGACCCCCTGGAAGAGATGGCCGCCATTGCCGAACGCCACGGCATTTGGCTGCATGTAGATTCCGCCATGGCCGGAACGGCGATGATTCTTCCCGAATGCCGCGCGCATTTTGCAGGCATCGAGCGGGCTAACTCCCTGGTCTTCAACCCACACAAGTGGATGGGCGTGGGCTTCGACTTCAGCGCCTATTACGTGCGCGATCCCGAGCACCTCATCCGCGTCATGAGCACCAATCCCAGCTACCTGCAGACGAAGCAGGACGGCGAGGTGAAGAACTACCGGGACTGGCACGTACAGCTTGGCCGGCGCTTCAAATCTCTCAAGCTCTGGTTCTATCTCATGGACGCAGGCGTGGAGGGTCTTCAGGCCCGCTTGCGCCGGGACCTCGCCAATGCCCAATGGCTCAAGGACCAAGTGGACGCCGCCGCCGGCTGGGAACGCTTGGCTCCCGTGCCCTTTCAGACCGTATGCATGCGCCACGTTCCCGCCGAGTTCTCAGGCTGCGAGGACACCCTCAAGGCCCATAATTTGGAGTTGGCCCGGCAGGTCAACGAAGGCGGCAAGGCCTACCTCACGCCTGCTATCCTGAAGGGCAAGCAGATGCTCCGTGTGAGCATCGGCGCCGAGGCCACAGAGCGCGCCGATGTTGAGGCCCTGTGGGCGTTGCTGAACGAGGCGGCCTTTAAATCAGGACCGCGGCTTTCGAATCAGCGCTTTGCTATCGATATGACCGGCATGGCCGCCGGATTGGCGGACGAGCGCGATTAAGCTAGCGGCGCCGCCGGGCCTCGGGTTTGTGTCTTTTCCGTCCCAGAGGGCGATGAGGCGGAAACGTTCGGAAAGCTCGCTCGCCATCGCGAGCATATGACGATTGCAGAAATCGTAGGCGTTTTCGCCTTCCGGCGCCTCGAGTATTTCGCGCTCGCCTGCGCCGAGGCTATTCCAAAGCGCGAAAAACCGGGCTTCCCAGTCGCCAGAAGCAATGCCGCGCACTGAGGTATCCAAAAACCGTTCCGGCCGCAAACGGCAGAACCATCCGCAAGGAGAGCCCTTCCTTCCGGCACGCTTCAAGGAACAGAATATCGCCGCCCCGCGCGCCGCTCGCTATGCCCACCACAGAGCCGCCCGCAGCCTGCCTCGCATATCCGATACGCCGCGAAATAGACTTGGCAGCCTCGCATTCCAGCTCGGGCGGAAAGCGCGGAATTTCGCGGCCGGGCGCGTCGATCATGTGGCCCGTGAAGAGGAGAGCGAGCTTAAACGGTTTCAATTATTCACTCTCCGCCGTTGATGCGGATGAAGAAGTATGCCAGCTCCGTCATAACGATACCGCAAAATGAGGTGCGGGCTTTTATTCATATTAGATATCGCCTTTGTTTCTGACGGGATTACACAAAGCTACTCTTGAGAAGAAACGCGCGGCTCAACTGGGAGAGCCCAGTTTGCTCCTGTGCATCACGGCCGTTGGACGACTTTGAAATCAGAAACGCCGTCCTGCCGGCTCCTGCGCCGTGGCGCACAGGAACGGGTTGCGCGGCTAAGAATGGGACAAAAATTTACAACTCAAGATTTTATCTTGCAATTTACGCAAATCTAGATTGTAGTTTGCCGATCTTTCCTTAATACGGTTTTCTCATGAGAGCGGATGCATTGCTGGCGAGGGCTATTTCATCGCACGAACAGGGCAGGCACGAGGAAGCGGAATCCTCCTACCGCGCGGTGTTAAAAACGCACCCCAAAAACTTCATCGCCCTGCATCACCTCGGCGTGCTCGCTTACGGGCAAAATAAGTTAGGCGAAGCGCATGAACTGATCGCCGAGGCGCTGGCGCTCAACAGCACATCTTCCGAAGCTCATAACAATCTCGGCAACGTGCTGCGCGCGGAAGGCAAGACAGAGGAAGCGATTGAGTCTTTCCGGCGCGCCGTGCGGCGCGGTCCCCGAAATGCGATGGCGCACAGCAATCTCGGCGTCGCGCTGATGGATCAGGGCAAGAACGTTGAAGCAATCGCAGTTCTGGAGCAAGCCCTGACGATTGATCCCCGTTCGGTTGAGGCGCATTTCAATCTCGGCATTGCCTACAACGCGATCCAGCAAACGGAAAAGGCGATTGCGAAGTATCAAGCGGCGATACAGATCGATCCGTCGCTATTCCTGCCTTATATCAATCTCGGCAACTCATTATACGCGTTGGGACGGCTGGATGAAGCAATAGATGTGTTGCGGAAAGCGACCGAACTGCAAGCCCATCCAGCGGCTTTCAATAATCTCGGAAATTGCTACCAGCTCACGGGACGTCCGGAGGAAGCTGAAGAAAGCTACCGCAAGGCGATTGAGTTGGATCCAGGCAATATCGACGCGCTGACCAATCTTGGCCTTAACTTGGCAACGCAGGGACGGCGCGAGGAAGCCATCGCGATTGCGCGTGAAGCATTGCGCATCAATCCACGCCACGCGCCAGCCGTTTCGAATCTTTTCTTTGAGCAGCGCCATCTGTGCGACTGGATGGATTTCGAGACGACGGAAAACAAGTTGCGCGAGTTGGTCCGCGCAGGGGCGCGCCTCTCGCCTTTCGCATTCGTTACCGCCAACACTCCGCCAGACGAGCAACTGATCTGCGCGCGCAGATGGGGGAAGTCCCTTCCCGTAATGGCGCAAACCGTCCCTGCTTCTCCTGCCACGAGGCGGCCGGGCCGCATCCGCATCGGCTATCTGTCTTGCGACTTCAAGGAGCACGCCACCGCTTTTCTCATGGCGGAATTGCTTGAGCGGCATGATCGCCAGCGCTTTGAGATTTTCGCCTATTCCTTCAGCGCCGGCGAAAAGAGCGAAATCCGCAGCCGGCTGATCGCAGCATTCGATCATTTCATCGACATCAGCGAGACGTCGCATGCAGACGCCATCCGCCAGATTAATGAGGATGGCATCGATATTCTTATCGATCTCAAGGGCTATACGCAGAATGCCCGCACCGAAATTATGGCAAGCCGCCCAGCGCCGCTGCAAGCGAGCTATCTCGGTTATCCCGGCACGATGGGCGTAGACTTTATAGATTATCTGATCGCTGATTCCTTTTTAGTCCCCGTTGAGCAGCAAAAGCATTTTTCCGAGAAGCTCGTCTACCTGCCGCATTGCTATCAGCCAAACGACACGAAGCGCGCTATTTCCGCGCGCGGCTTTACGCGGGCGCTATTCGGTCTGCCGGAAGATGGCTTTGTGTTTTGCAGCTTCAATGGCAATTACAAAATCGCTCCCGCTGTTTTCGATGTGTGGATGCGCCTCCTGAAGAAAACGCCGGGAAGCGTGATGTGGCTGTTGGAAGCGGGTGTCGACGTCACTCGCCAAAATTTGCTGCGCGAGGCGGCTTCGCGAGGCGTGGAACCGGAGCGGATTGTGTTTGCGCCTGCGCTTGTGCTGCCAGAGCATCTTGAGCGTCAGGCTCTGGCGGATTTGTTTCTTGATTCCTTCCCGGTCAATGCGCACACCACGGCCTCCGACGCTTTGTGGGCAGGCTTGCCGCTGCTGACCTGCGCGGGAGAAACTTTCGTTAGCCGCGTAGCAGGAAGCGTTCTGCATAGCGTTGGCTTGCCGGAATTGGTGACGGACTCGCTCGAAGAGTACGAGGCCAAAGCCCTGCATCTTGCGCAGAATCCGGCTGAGTTGCAGGCGTTACGCGATAGGCTGGCGCAAAATCGCCTCACATCGCCCCTGTTTGACATGGCTCGCTTCACCCGAAATCTGGAATCCGCCTATCAGATGATGTGGGATAGATGGCAGGCTGGCTTGGCGCCCGACACCATACGGGTGCAAGAAGGTGTGGCCATAGCGCCGCCTGCGCCTGGTTTCTCACTAGCCCAACTGGAAGCGGGACGTATAAAGGCAGCCCCGATTGTCGAGCGCATCTCGGCCTACGTGAAGGATGGGTATTGGCTCGACGTGGAAAACAGCGATCCCGCGCTCATGCTGGCCGCGTCGGAATGGGGCTTTACACCGGTTTGCGTTAATAGCCGGGCGCAGAATCTGTCTGTCTTCCAGAAGCTCGGCTTTGAAACCCATGACCGGGATGTTTCTTTACTGGAACAGTCCGAGCGGTTTCGCGTCATCAGCCTGACTTCACTTGGCTGTCTCTCCTCATCCGCGGAGGCGCTGCAAGCTGCACGGCGTCTTCTTTCGCATAATGGAGTTTTGTTTATTTCCACCATCAATCACGGCCTGCCGCTGTGGCAGTTAGTCAATGAAACGCCGCCAGCGGGCAAATCTGGGCCGCTTACAAGAGAGACCCTGTACGCCCTGTTGGAAGAACACGGCTTTGCGCCCGCAAGTTATGCATCAAGCTCGCTTCACCGGCTGGGAATGGACGTGATCGCATTCAAAACACACGGCGCTTGAGGCCGTCGCCGCGTCCTCACACGCGAGCTTCGTCCAGCCGCTTGAGCGGCGCCTGCAATTCCCCGGCCAGCAGGTTAATTCATAGCTCCGCTGGTCAGGGGTGGGATTGGCGGCGGCGCCCTCCACAGCAACTCTTGGCTGACCCACTCCCACGCATCCGGGCGGCCAATGTTGGCGGAAGCGGTGGCGCCAGCGGCAGTCGTGGCGTTATATCCAGGATCGCCAACCGGCTGCACGCCACCATTACGCCCGGCATGACCGTGACGGTGGAGGTCAGAACACCGGAAGCCGCCGCATCATCAGCGACCTCCTGTCCCCGCTCATGAAATACAGCCACGAAAGCATTCGCGAGCGTTGGGTCAGGACGCTGAAAACCACCCGGATTCCCCTCAGCACACCGGCGCCTGAGGTATAAGAGTTTGCGCTCTGTCGAACTCTGCCGAACGCCGCGGAATTGACGCATTCGCTGGTTGGGCGTACACCCGTTGGCATCGACGCAATCAATCCACTGCGGCAGACAAATCCAGCGCAATGCTTTTGCTCGCTGACGCCTCCAAGGTTTCTCACCATGCCCGAATATCGCTCAAGAACCTCAACACACGGCCGCAACATGGCAGGCGCTCGCGGACTTTGGCGCGCCACCGGCATGAAGGACGAGGATTTCGGCAAGCCCATCATCGCCATCGCCAATTCCTTCACCCAGTTCGTGCCCGGACACGTCCATCTTAAGGATCTGGGCCAGCTCGTCGCCCGCGAGATCGAAAAGGCGGGCGGCGTCGCCAAGGAATTCAACACGATCGCCATCGACGACGGCATCGCCATGGGCCATGGCGGCATGCTCTATTCGCTGCCGAGCCGCGAGCTGATCGCCAACTCGGTCGAATATATGGTCAACGCCCATTGCGCCGACGCGCTCGTTTGCATCTCCAATTGCGACAAAATCACGCCCGGCATGCTGATGGCGGCGCTTCGGCTGAACATCCCCGCCATTTTCATCTCCGGCGGCCCCATGGAGGCCGGAAAAGTCACGGTGAACGGCAAAACGCTCGCGGTGGATCTCATCGACGCCATGATCAAGGCTGCGGACAAGTCCGTCAGCGACGAGGAAGCGCTCGCCTATGAGCGCGAAAGCTGCCCGACCTGCGGCTCATGCTCGGGAATGTTCACAGCGAATTCCATGAACTGCCTGACCGAGGCGCTGGGCCTTGCGCTGCCGGGAAACGGCACGCTCGTCGCCACGCACGCGGATCGCAAGGAGCTTTTCATCGAAGCCGGCCGCCGCATCGTCAGCCTCGCCAAGCGCTATTATGAGGGCGGCGATGAAAGCGTGCTGCCGCGATCCGTCGCCAATTTCAAGGCGTTCGAGAACGCCATGACGCTCGACATCGCCATGGGCGGATCCACCAACACCGTTTTGCATCTGCTGGCGGCGGCGCAGGAGGCTGGCGTTCCCTTCACCATGGCGGACATCGACCGCCTGTCGCGGCGTACGCCGTGCTTGTGCAAAGTGGCGCCAAGCAAGTCCGATGTTCATCTTGAGGACGTGCACCGCGCGGGCGGCATCATGGCGATTCTCGGCCAGCTCGACAGCGCCGGGCTCCTCAACCGCGAATGCCCGACGGTGCATGCGGCCACCATCGCCGACGCGCTCGATCGCTGGGACGCCAGCCGTAATAATTATCGCGACGTACAGACCTTCTTTCGCGCCGCGCCAGGCGGGGTGCGAACGACGGAAGCGTTCAGCCAGAACAAGCGCTCGGATACGCTCGACCTGGACCGCGCCAGAGGTGTCATCCGCTCGGCCGAAAACGCTTTTTCGAAAGATGGCGGCTTGGCGGTTTTGTCCGGCAATATCGCGGCCGATGGCTGCATCGTAAAGACCGCCGGGGTCGACGAAAGCTGCCTCAAATTCTCCGGCCCGGCCGTTGTCTGCGAGAGCCAGGAGGAGGCGGTGAGCAAGATCCTCGGCGGCGGCGTGAAGGCTGGCGATGTCGTGGTTATTCGCTACGAAGGCCCCATCGGTGGCCCCGGCATGCAGGAAATGCTCTATCCCACCAGCTATTTGAAGAGCATGGGCCTCGGCAAGCAATGCGCGCTGATCACCGACGGACGGTTTTCGGGCGGCACCTCGGGCCTCTCCATCGGCCATGTCTCGCCCGAAGCGGCGGAAGGCGGAGCGATTGGGCTCATCGAGCCGGGGGACATCGTCGACATCGACATCCCGGCGCGCGCCATCAATGTCCGGGTGGGCAGCGCAGAGCTCGCGGCGCGGCGAAAGGCGATGGAGGGCCGAGGCGATGCCGCATGGAAGCCGGCCGACCGGCAGCGCCAAGTCAGCCAGGCGCTGAAGGTCTACGCAGCCATGGCTACCAGCGCGGCTCGCGGAGCTGTACGCGACGTGACGAGAGTGCGCGGCTGACGTGGCGGCCCCGGGCTTTGCGCCATTTCTGGGTCCGGATGATCAGCGCTGATCTCGGCGCGGCAGAGTGCTCGCGGCCGCTGCGGCGGTGCGATCCTTTTGCGGTGACGAGCCAATCGGCCATTTATTGGTTCGCCGAGTATCGCGCGGCAGCCCCGCCGACCGATATTTCCGCAGCCGCCGCCTGAGGTTGACCGCCTCGTCTCCCCCCGGTATGCACGACGGTAAACTCCGGCGGCGAACTGGTAAGCGATCATTGTATTATTGTTCTTAAAGGCTTTCATCGTCCCGATTAATGGATGCCCGTCCTCGCGGACAAGATGCCA
The DNA here is from genome assembly GCA_963766815.1 of uncultured Alphaproteobacteria bacterium. GTDB lineage: Bacteria > Pseudomonadota > Alphaproteobacteria > Rhizobiales > Rhodomicrobiaceae > Rhodomicrobium. The sequence continues at coordinate 22,284 of CAVYBZ010000036.1, forward strand.
AGTTGGTCAGAAGATTTGGCGCCGGTATCAGATCCTGCCCCGGACCGGACCCGCCTCAACTTTTCGTGTATTAACGAATGCTTTGCAACCTGTCGCTGCGTCGGGTGTTAGGGAACTATGAGCATTGTTAAGCTGGTGGTGTGCAAGCATGCCCAAACTTTTTGAAACCGACTTTTATGATGAGGCTTGCCGGCTAGAGCTGGAGCGCCTCAATGTATCCTACCCCGGCCTCAACGACGAAGGCGAAACCGATGAGCGATGGCCCGCCCTTTCGGCGCCATCGAAGACATGTGGAAATTCCCCCGCCTCGCGCCTTTCTCAACCCGTACTTCATGGGCGGGACTTTCACACATGGCTCGATGAGGTTAAGCAAAAACGCGATTTTGCGAAGCGGCTGAACGCGAAACCAAGCTGAGCGCCGCTGGACCGAAAAAAGTGAAGCACAATGATCGCTGGCTGATCGCCGGCTCCGTTCCGATATGATCTCACGCATAGCCAGGCGAAGGGCTCGGTCTGCCTATCCTCTTTCGCGCTGCCTATCCTCTTTCGCGGGGTGGAACCAGTCCGATACCTGAAGGTAAATGCTCAAGGTCACGTTCTGTTAATCTACCTGTGTCAATCTTTGGTTGTGACGGCTGAGATTTTCTCCTCTCTTAGCGTCATTCCTCCTGGACGCCGCCTCCTTTCGGCATTTGCTCCCTGCCGGAAGGAGGCGAGTTCAATAAGGCCGCCCCTAGCGTGGTCTTCTCCCTGGGCGAATAGATCGAGGACTTGAGCATGACAGACCGTCATCCCATGAACGCGAGAACCAATTCCAGCCAAGATGCTCTGAGAGCGCGCCAGCTGCTGTTACTTGGCGAAAGGCCGCAACGGTCAATGGCTACGTTGCAGGCGCTTATGGGGTCGCTGTGAGCGTTGAGGATCTCAGTCAAGGCGACGAGAAGGCGCCCGCAAACACGGAAGTTCCCTTTTCTTTCGATGAGATTTTCTTCTCAAGAACAAACGAAAAAGGTCATATTCTCTTTGGGAACCATGTGTTTCAGAGAATAAGCCAGTTTTCCTGGGCGGAACTTTTCCGTAAGCCGCACAACATCATCCGGCATCCCGACATGCCAAGGGCAGTTTTCTGGCTCCTTTGGGAAACTATTCAGAAGGGCGAGCCGGTAGGCGCATACGTCAAGAACAGAGCCAAAGATGGCCGCTATTATTGGGTATTCGCCACCGTCACACCGATCGAAGGCGGCTATCTTTCGGTCCGCCTGAAACCAGGGCCTGCGTTTTTGCCGGTTGTCGAGCGGGAATATGCGGCCATCGCGGCTCAAGAGAAGAGTGAGCGCCTGAAACCAGCCATCAGCGCGCAAATATTATTGGGACGCCTCGCAAGTCTCGGCTTCCAAGACTACAACGCGTTTATGGCGGCCGCCCTCAGCCAAGAGATGAAATCGCGCGAACAGCATCTCGCGAGACCGAGAGACCCAGCTACGGCGAATTTCGAGGCGCTGGCCAAAGCGGCCGCAGCCTTGTTGGAGCATGCCGATCTTATTCATGCTGACTACGCGGCTCATCGCTATGCCCCGTTGAATCTCAGGGTTAAGGCCGCCCAGGTCGGGGAAGCCGCTGCCACGATCGGCGTGATCTCCATGAACTATGGCGGCATCTCCAACACGATCAACGCCATGATCGCCGACTTCGTCGCATCGGCTAAACAACTCTCTCAAGCGGTCGACAGCAGCCTTTTCCTCATTTGCACGGCCAAGCTTCAAAAGGAAATGTGCGAAGTGTTCCGGGCTGAGCTGCTGGAGGGCGATTATGAACAGACCAAGGAAATCGGCTTCCTTGAGGAACAACGGAAATCCTACGAGGAGAGAGCGGCCGGAGGACTTCGATCCGTCGCCGCTCAAACCCGACGCTTCTATCAGTCGTGCGCGGACATGAAGAACGCGTTGGCGGCCTTGGAGACAACCCGTATTATGGGAAAGATGGAAAGCGCGCGGTTTGGAAGCGCCACGGCGGGGCTAAATGACCTTCTTGGCGATCTCGAGAGCTATCAGCGCTCCATGACGCAGGGGCTTCAAAAGGTGAACCAAATTAACGCATGCATTGAGCGCGATGCAGAGCGCCTGCTGCATTATTCCGTTCGGTGAGCTTGAGAGAGAAGAGCCGGCAGGCGCCGCCGGGCCTCTATGGCGTAAATCGCGGGGCAATAATCGCTTTACTCGACGGACGGCACTGCTCGCCCGCCTTGCGCGCTCCGGATCGAGTTTTGCGAATTCTGACGGCGATTGTGGGAGCTGGCCTTCCAATAGCGGCGCGGCATGGGCGAGGCGGCCTGCTTTCGTTGAGCTTCATTCAAGCCGAGACTGCCTTGCATGGCGCGCACAGCTTCGTAGGTTTGCAGCGCCACGTCTTCGATCGTCACGCGGTCCTGGCCGCGGCAACGGCTTGCGGCCACGAGCGCAATCCCGGCCTGTCCTTCTTCCGTCATTTGTGGAAACATCTCGGCCCTGCCCTTGAGGCCGTGCGCGCGGTCGAGCGCTCGCATTGTAGTGGTGATATAACCCACCACCTCGCGCACTTTCCGATCGTCTGACGAAGGATCATCAATGATCTTCGTGGCGGTCGCACACTTGGTCTCATCGTCGATAACCTGGGCGAAAGCGGGGTCAAACGCAGTAAACGACAGGAAGACAGAAGCAACAAGGCTTTCTAATGATCTCATGACTCAATCCAATTTATTGCAGCGGAGAACAGCAACCGAATTGATTTTTGCCTAAACCGAAAAAATCCTTTGACTTTTTGCGGAAACTGTACCCATTAGAGACGATGCTAACAAAGCCTATGATTTTGGGCAAGACTATTTACAACTTCAAGTAATGTTGTGGAAATCAGATTGCACAACGTGTGCAAACAGGTCAGGTAAGGGATCGAAGGCTTAGCGGCATGATCTGCTCGCGCGATGCTTTCGGCCAGGGGGATCAGACGACAGCAGATTTGCGTTTCGCCGGCTACTGCGATACATGGGCGGGACGTTACGCCGGGCCTGCCGCCAGTAGCGTCACCATAGGCGCGCTCAGGCCATTGCGCGAATGAAGACTCTGGGCCATGGTCTGCGGCTTGATAAGGGCAGGACTGCGCCGTAATGCGGCGACGGGCGGATTACCGCCTGCGTTGAGGGAAAATGGCTATCCGGAGAGCTGGGCCGGCATTCTGGGACAGGCTTGCACACGAGATCGAGGGCGACGCCGCAAGCGACCTCTTCACGAGGGGCCGCTATGCCACCGACGCATCCATGTATCAGTGCTTCCCGGCCGGCGCCGTATGCCCCAAGACTGCGAATGACGTCGCCATCATCATCGAAATGGCCCGCGAGGAAGGCTTGCCGGTTATCGCACGCGGGGGAGGCACGTCCACCGCGGGGCAGGCGCTTGGCGAAGGCGTCATTGTTGATTTTTCCAAGCATCTGAGGAACATCATTACCATCGACGCCGAAAACCGGCGCTGCTTTGTCGATCCGGGATGCTCGCCGGCCGAGCTGAACGCTGCTCTCGAAGCGTACGATCTTATGTTTCCGGCCGATATCGCAGCGCCCCAAGCCACGATCGGCGGGATGCTGGGCAACAATTCGGCGGGCCTTCGCGCGCTGCGCTACGGATCGATGCGCGATGCGGTCGCATCCGCCGATGCGTTTCTCGCCGATGGTCAGCGCGTCCTCTTCTGCTCTATCGCGGAAGCGCAAACGCAGTCTTTTTCAGGCCGGGAGCGTCTTCTCGATCTTCTGCAGTTTGGCGAGCTTCATGAGAACGCCATCGCCACGCTTTGGCCGCCGCGTGCGCCGGGCATTCCGGAGCCCGAGGGTTACGATCTTCGCACGCTGCTCGCGAGTTCTGGAGATCGGAATATGGCCCGCCTCCTGGCAGGCGCCGAGGGTACGCTCGCCATAGCGACCAAGATCGAATTGAAACTCGCGAAAAGACCGGCGAACCGGGCGCTCGGCGTTTGTAGGTTCGCGGACCTTGGCCGGGCGCTCAGCCTCATCCCTAAGATCGCGCTCCTCAATCCGTCCGCCATCGAGCTTCTCGACAGGACGCTGCTGCAGTTTCTGGCCCTTCAGGCGAAGTCCGAACCACAAGCCGCACGGCTTTTGCAGGGCGAGCCTGCGGCCCTCTTGATTGTCGAGTTCGATGAAGACAATCCGGTCGACAATACGAGGCTTTTGAAGGCGCTTGCCGAGTGTGCGGCTGAAGCAGACAGAGGCAAATTCAGCGTCATTGAAATCCTTGGCGAAAACGCAAGGGCGGGGCTTTGGCGCTTGCGCCGGGACGCGCTTACGCAGTCTTGGACTGTGCCCTCGCCAGCGCGGCCCCTGTCATTCTTGGAGGACGGCGCCGTTCCGATCCACCGCCTTGCCGCCTATGGCGAGGAGCTTGAGGCGCTTTTCGCGGAACACGGCGTGCGGTCGGCGATGTACGGCCAGGCGGGGCGCGGCTGCCTTCAAGTCCGCCCCATGCTGGACCTTCGCCACACGCTTGACCGCAAGCGTATGCGGGCGCTTTCCGATGCGATGGCGGAGCTGCTCCGCGCGCATGAGGGCGTGCTGACCTCGGGCCATGGTCTGGGCATCGCCCGAAGCGAGGCGCTGGAGCGTGCGCTCGGACCCGAAGCCATCGCACTGTTCAAAGACCTTAAGACACAGCTCGATCCGGGTTACCTTCTCAACCCGGGGAAGATTCTCCGCGCGCCAAGGTTCGACGATGGGGCATTTTTGCGCGCCCCTCTCGAAGGCGAACGTGCCGAGGCTTCGAGCGAGCTTTCGTGGGGTTCGGGTTCCACGCCGGCGCGGGCGCTGGATCATGCCCGGCGCTGCTCGGGGCTCGGTCTGTGCCGCTCGGCGGAGCACAACTTCACCTGCCCCTCCTACGCCGTCACCCATGACGAACGCGACAGCCCGAGAGGACGCGCCAATACCATGCGGCTTGCGCTTTCGGGACAGCTTGGCGAAGGCGCGGCCGGTTCGCAGCCAATGCTTGAGGCGATGAGTCTTTGCGTGTCCTGCAAGGCCTGTGGGGTTGCATGTCCCTTCGGCATCGACATCCCCAAATTGAAGGTGGAGGCGCTCGCGGCCGCCAGAGCGAATGGGCATCGTTCGCGTGCGCTCGATCTGTTCGCACGGCTGCCGGAATACACCGACCGCGCGGCGCGATGGCGTTTGCTCATCGCCATGCGCGATCTTTTGCCAGGGCTGCCGCGCCTGACCGAGCGCCATTTGGGGCTTGCGGCGGACCGGCATTGGCCGAGATGGTCAGGGCGGCGTTTCAAGGCGCCCCAAAAGGCTGAGCCTGGGCCTGCTGGGTTAGTCGCCCTTTTTGCCGACACGTTCAACCGCTCGTTCGAATCCGCGAATTTGCGCGCTGCTGCTAGCGTCCTTGATGCGGCTGGGTACGGTGTGGTGGCGTTCGCCGATGAGGACGAGCGGCCGCTCTGCTGCGGGCGCACCTATTACGATGCAGGCTACATTGCAGAGGCGCGCCGGGAAGCCTAGCGGATGAGCGCCGCGGCTGTGGCGTTCGAGGAAAGGGGCATCCCGGTGGTGGGCCTCGAGCCCGCCTGTGTTCTCATGATGCGCGACGAATATAAGGCGCTCGGCTTGCCTGCGCGGGGGACGCTGCCCGTTCTGCTTTTTGAGGAGTTTCTCGCCGCCCGCATCGCAAAGGGCAAATTCTCCCTGCCGCTTAAGCCTATCGAGGCCGATTTGGTGCTCCACGCCCATTGCCATGAACGCGCGCTTGGGCTGGAGAATCTGGCCGCCGAGGTGTTGAAACTCATCCCCGAGCTTGCCGTCACCGCAGCCCCGCCCTCGTGCTGCGGCTTGAATGGCGTCACCGGCATGACGCCCGGCACCCTTGAAGCCTCGCTCGCCATGGCGGAACTGGCGCTGTTTCCCGCGATCCGCAAAGCCGGCCGCGATGCGCTCGTGGCCGCGACGGCATACTCCTGCCGCAAGCAAATCCACGATGGCCTGGGCCGCGCCGCGCGCCATCCCGCCATGCTGCTGGAATTGGCGCTGAAGGGCGACGCTGAAATTGTGGGTTAGGCGCGGCGGCCCGAACGCTCGCCCTGTTTGCGAATTTCGTCGCCTGTCCTTGTTCCCACATGCGTTTGTCTCTCAATTCCTAAGCCGGGATCGTAGGATAAAGCGCCTTGCTGAAAGCTTAAAGGTCTTAACTTATTGATTTTACAGGTATAATTTCCGGCAGCGATTGCTCCTCAGCGCCCATCGAATGCGCGGTCATGGTTAATCTGCGGCCTGGGTTTATATTTAACGGACTTTTCGAAGCACGTTTTTGCGGCAAAAACTGCGTTGAGATGCGTTTTTGAGCGCCGATTCAGGCAGATAATAATTCCAATCGCCGCCGTTTACCATCCCGCGATTAACATTGAACCTGCGACGGAGAGCGGTTATCGCCGCCGGTATGTGAAAGCGCCAAGCAGCCGTCTACGCGAAGCGCCGGCTGCCGGCTCTGCTTCTTGTTGGCTCGCATCCGCGATGTTAGAGTCCCCACATGCCAGCGCTCGCACAAAAACTCATGACAGCCGAAGAATTCGCGATTTGGGCCGAGGCGCGCCCCGGGAAGCATTGGGAGCTCTTCGACGGGAAGCCCCGAATGCAGCAATCGCAGACCTGGGGCCATCAGGAAGCCGTTATGGCGCTTTACCGCCTGCTTTACGCGGCGATCAGGGACGGGAAACTCGATTTGTTTGTTGGAAGCCAAGGCCTTGTGGTCAAATCTGGACCGCGCACCGCTTTCGAGCCAGATGTGGTGGTGTTCTCAGGCCGCATAGCGAAGACAGACATCATCGTCCCGGAGCCGCTGATCGTGGTGGAAGTCCTGTCGCCATCGACGGAGCGCAAAGACCTGACGGTGAAGCTCGCGGGCTATTTCGACGTGCCCGCGGTCGAGCATTACCTCATCGCCGATTGGGAAGCTGCCGAATTGATCCACTACCGGCGGGCGGGGAACGCAATCGCCAAGCCAGTTATCCTGCGCGAAGGCGTGCTGACGCTTGATCCGCCTGGGATCGGCATCGCGCTCGCGGATATTTTCCAGAGTTAATCGAGCCGCGAATGGCGGCCCGAACAACCGGCTTCTCCATCTCGCGCATAGCGCCTGCCGTGCCACGACCTAAGCAAACATTCTTGGGTTCGCCAACGAATGCCTCTACGTATTGTGGTCCCTTGCGGGAACCCTGCATGCGTCTTATGGGTCGCGAGCGGTCGTCACGCTTTTCTCGCAATCCGGTGCGTACTACGTCGGCTTTGGGATCTAAATGCTGTCTTCGCCAAGAAGCCAATAGATGCGTTGATTGAGAAAGCCTGCTCGTGGCGCAATCGGCAGTCTTCAAAGTCCCGTATAAACAAAGCCACCCCAATAATATGGATGCGCAAACGGATGCATTGTTAGGTTCCGCCTATTAAAAGTTCTAACTGTTACAGCTTTCGAGCGAAACTTGCCCCTCTCTTGTGTCAGATTCCATAATACTCCGGAACGGTGATCACTTGATCTGCGAACTGGCAAGATCATACGTTCCACGTTTGCAAGCATTTGAGAATTGATGACGCCCATTGCGGCGGCCTTTCTGGCATATGCAATTAGCTCCGCCTTGCTCGACGTGCGAAGCCAAGTTTGCGCTCGTTTAAGCGCAAGGGCCGGTTCCAAGTGGTGGTCCAGATGCAGCTCGTAAAATTTTGCCATCAGGAACGCTGTGGCCAAGTCATCTACTTGCCAAAGCGCGCCGACCACCCCTGCCGCCCCCAGCTGAATGAAGGTTGATGGCAAACCTACGAATTCATCGGGGTTTTGATCTATATCGAACAATCCGGTTTCGCATGCCGATAAAACCACGAGACGAGGATGACCGAGGACACCCTCAGCTTCAAGGAGCGCACCGATGGAGAGCGGGCGCTTGTCTTTCAACAGTAACCCAGACTTCCGCGTGTCGCTCCAATCAAAAAAGCCGTGGCTAGAGAAATGCCAGTAGCTTTTGTCCTTTAGGGCTACCAAGACATTCTCTGCTGTTGCGTCCGCCTTTCCGAGGCGGGATTGTGGTCTTCCTACAAAATGGGACGCTACGAGTGCCCCTTCGATCTCAGTAAAGGGCAGATCGAGGTTTGGGTCATTACCCGTCGGGTTAACGGTCTCTGCAAGGGATGGAGAAGGAGCCTTTGCAACTTGCCTCGCGGAAGCACCGAAAAATTCGAGATTAGCAATGACGAGTATTTCATAAATGTCTCCGAGCCGCCGTCCGGAGGCCGGATTATTTGCGAGATGTAAGGGTAACAAACCCAACGCGCCAGCTGGCATCCAGACTAGGCGCGCGCCACTTTTCACACCCAGCCGCTGAAGTTTTTCATCGAGTTGTCCCGCAAAAAGCTTCCACAAAACAGGACCTATTCCTTCAATGGCGTCACGCCATTCAGAGAGTCGCGAAACCTGCTCAGCCAATGGTAGATATTGTATGTTATATGCGCCGAACCAGCCCTTTTTCGCGGCGGAGACTGACTCACCTCCCAACAGTTTCGTAACGCGCTCCGTCGTAAATTCCGGGAGGCTGAGCAGTGAAAGAGCAAGCCTGTTGTTGGCCTTCGTCACAATCAGGAGATTGCCGCCGTTCACAGTAACTACCGGTGCGACTAATGCATCGCCCTCTTGCAAATATTGCTCTAAAATCGATCGCGTGCTTGCTTTGTCCGCGTTCTGTGCCAGCAGTTCTTGCAACAGCGTTTCGAGCTTCTGCCGCAACTCGCTTAAATGTTCGACGGCGCGAGCGCCCTCAGTACCGGAGTGCTCAGCCAGCCTTGCCGACGCCCGGATCTCATCTTTGAGTAACTCAAGGTCCCTTCTTTTTCAGCCGGCAGGTTCAGCGACTGTTGACGGAGAGCCCCCGCTAAAAGTTTCGCTTTTCCCTCGCTCAGCAAAGTTAGTGCCATTTCCAAGTGACCCAACTCGGCTTCTGCGTAAGCAAACTCAGGAAACATGTAGCCCGGCCGTAGCCAGAACATCTCGCGCATCATCCTCATCAACCCCTTGGGCAAACAGAGTTAGAAATGAGTTGCGGGCTCTCTCATAGGCTTTGCTCGCAGACGCCCAATCAGCCTTTTTTGAAAACGCAGTACCAAGCGATGCATTGGTCTGAAGGTTGAAAAAGGTATGTTCGGTTTTCTTCCGCACCGTCAGGGCACTCTTAAACGCGGTTATAGCCCGGTCGATATTTTCGGATTTTTCACCGCCAATTTTTTTCATATAGGCATGGCCAAGCAGATGCTGCGCTATTCCACAATTTATCTGGAAACGCATCTCGCGTGAACACATTCATCGCAGCGTTGTAGGCGCTGATAGCATTTACAAAATTCTCTTCGGGGTCACCTAGCGGCCGGTCGCGATATATACTTCCGATATTTAAGTGCAATAGCGCCCACTCTTCTGGACGTGCCTCCCGGGCAAAAACGGTAAGAGCGGCTTTATAACCCTCGATAGCGCGCTCAAAATTTTCTGCCCGGCTACCTTTGTCGCGAAGTCGAAACGCGGTGCCCAAGTTCTCTTCGGCCGCGCCCCATCGAAGCGGATCTGTTTCCCGGGGCAATGCGGCGAGCACCTTACTATTGATTTCAATGGCGCGTTCTATGTTCTGAGATCTGATTACCACGAATGCGCTCGAAGTAAGCGCCGCCAAGGGCGATCTGCGCATCAAGCCAGTCTCTTGGAGAAGACTTAAGGTCCAGGACCGTAAGCGCGGCTTCAAAGCTTTTGATGGCACGTTCTATATTCTGAGCTTTCTCACCGCGAAGCCGATTTCTATACGCTTGGCCGAGCTGGACTTCGGTGTTAGCCCAGTCTTTTGGAGCAACATCTATCGTTGAGACTGTGAGGGCGGCTTCGAAGGCCTTAATCAACTCTTCGGTATTATAAACCGGGTCGCCGGTTAGACGTTGAATGTAAGCTTCACCTAAGCCGGTTTGGAGCTTGGCCCACTGCTCGGGGAACTCATTTTTTGTATAGACGGTGGCTGAAGCCTGTAAGGCTGCGATAGCCCGTTCGATGCTTTCGGCGCGGTTCCCATCGAGGAGATTCATGTAGGCGTCGCTGATATCACGCTGCATGTCCGCCCAGCTGGTAGGGTAGGCTTCTTGAGTCCAAAACATCAAAGCTGCTTCATAGCATTTTATACTCTTTCGTATATTTTCTGCACGTGTACCCTCTAAGCGATCCTGATAAGTATTACCAAGATTATTTTGCGTGCGTGCCCAATTGGCGGGGGATGATTTAAGCGTAAAGACCGTCAGAGCGGCTTCGTAGGCTTTGATTGCCGCCTCGATATTGTCGGAGCGGCTGCCCTTTATTCTGTCTTTGTAGGCACCTGCGAGATTGTATTGACTAATCCCCCACTCCTCCGGGTTTGCATCGCGTGTTCGGACCGTTAGTCCCGCTTGTTGGGCATTGATTGCTCGTTCGACATTTTCAGCCCGGTCACCGTTTACCCGAGCAATGTAAGCGTTTGCCAAGTCGTTCTAAGTCGTCCCCCAGTCTAATGGGAAAACGTCTCGGTTGAAGAACACTAGGATCGATTCCATAGCCTGGATCCAACGATCTTGGTACTCCCCCAGCGATCTATTGCGCGCCAGAAGCTGAGCGTTTGCTAAGCTACCTAGCGTAACCTTAATGTCCATCGTTACGCCTTTTCGCCAGACCTTCAGGGTTACAGTTCGACCTGCCCCGCGCCTGCGCAGGGCATCGGTAAACTGCGGTTGCGATTTGACCGGAATGCCCTCTAACTCGATGATTATGTCTGCTGTGAGTAGGCCCGCCCGATCTGCGGGGCTGCCTGGCACCGGTATGACCACCATGACCGCTTCTGGGTGAGGCAGGCCAAGTGTTTTAACATCTTGGGGCCATATGCCCTTGAGTTCCACACCGAGCCACCCCGCTGTCTCTTCCGGGCTCCTGTTGGAAGCTGATGCTTGCACGTTATCTGCTTGTCCAACGCGAGCGTTGCCGACGCATAGGATCAGTCCGGAGACGATAGCTGCAGTTGCCTTGAGAAGCGTGTAACGATAGCAGCGCGTTCCTTGCATCGTCAGAAATCCCTTATTTCCTAACCACCGGAAAGATACTTAGTTATGTTTTATCCTTATATCGCGTGAGATAGACGGTCTGCCCCACGCAACACTAAATCAAGCGTTTTCGCCAAGAGCTTTCTTCGGAAAAACCGGATGCTCGGATAAGCGCGATTGAGGCTTCCTGAGTCATCGGCGCAAAAGCCTCAACCGCATATAGTTCGCGGGCCTTCTGCCCATCCGACGCGATCCGGTTTTCGAGACCGGCCCGGGCGGTCTCTCCAATGGAAAAAAGGCCCAACCCCAATGTTACGGCCGCCAGCCGCACCGTCGCCGTCATCTCTGCCCCCCGGTCCTGACTCCCCAAGACTATAAAGGTCCAGGGTAGAGCGCGCCAGAGAATGTGCGGCTAATCGAGCGCGCGAACGGCACCTTGCGACCCACCTTCACCTTAAGGAATTCTCAATCAACGGGTAGCCCGCAAAGAGATCTATAAGCGGACGCGACGATCTAACAAAGTTTCTGATGCTGTCGAGTCCGTTCTCGGCCTTCTCCGGCCGGAAAAGAAGCTGCTCAATCTCGCGCCCCGGCGGGGAGCCCCGGCAAGCCGGACGCCGCTATCGGCGAAGCTCGGCTCGATGAGGCCGAGGACCGGCTTGCAGCTTACGACTGGGCGAGATCGCTTCAGTTGCGCTGGACGAGATGATTGCGGCGCGGAGGAAACGGTGAAGCGCGGTTCACCGCCTGCCCAGCAAGCGGCGCTTCACCTAACGTGGGGCTATCGAATCGTTAGCGGCCGGTCCGGGAAGGCGAGTTGTTCGCGGTCGCGCCATGAATCGCTGACATAGTTGATTTCCATGAGGCGGCGGACGCCGTAGATGGGGCGCGGCTCGTATCCGTGCCAGCTATGCGGCCCGGAGATAAATATCACCGCGGAATTAAACTCGGCTGTCCCGCGCCCGCACCATTTCACATCGTGATCGTAAATGTCGGTGCCCCAGTCTTTTGCGAAGGGGCCCGTGCAAAGATAGATCACCATCGAGAACAGCTTTTCCTCGATGTCGCGGTGCGGCTCAAGCCACATGCCATCCAGATCCTGGATGTACTCCATGCGTAGGAATCCGCCCTCCGCTTTGACGCCGCACGTCTCGCTGAATTGGCGCGCGACCTCGGGCCGCTGCATCGCATCGCTCAGCACCGACATAGCGGGAAAAAGCTCCCGCATCTTCGGCGTGAAGAAAATGCGCTGATTGTTGAACGTGTCGCGCGCGCCCTGCGTGTCGATGGTGATGACCGGCGGCGCGATCGGCAAGGTGAGGATGCCGGTGCACATGGCCTCGGGGAGGACATTCCTGATCTGCCAGCGGCGGTAGGGCTCCTCAAGGATCTCGGGGGCGGCCAAGGCTTTCACGAAATGGCTCGCGACCTCCTCGGCCTCGGGGAGATGGGGATAGGTCATGTGCGGCTCCTCAAATGCGAACAGGCATCACTCAGGCGAAGCTCATCATGTGAACTTGCGCGGCGCCCATTCGAGGACTTTGCGGGTGACAGGATTGGATTTCACCATGGCGCTCAAGCTATGGCGCAAATATTCCTTGCGCACATACCATTCCGAATCGACGTAGCAGAGCTGTAGGCTTGTGCGCGCGCCCTTCTGCGGCAGAAAACCGTGCCATGAATGATCGCAAACGCGGAACATCAGCATGCGGCCGAACTCGGGCGGGAACTCGAAGGCGTAATCTTCGCGGTCGGAACTGCGCAACACCCTAAGACGGCCGCGCTCGTATGGCCATTCGCGGCTGAAACCGAGAAGCACGGTGACGATTTTGTGTTTCGAATTGGGGTGGGCATAGCCCTCGTTGTAGTTGCCCGTAGTGTTGCCCATCATGACGATGCAGGGCGGATAGGGGCTCAAATCCATGTCGAACTTCTGCTCGACGAGACGGCGGAAGCGCGGAGTGAGCAAGTCGTTGACCGCCGCAGCAAAGCGCGGGCCATAGCGCAGGCTGGGCAAGCCAAAACTGCCGTGAGTGGGAATCGCAGGCGCGTCGGCGAGGACTTCGTCCTTGTGCGATTCCGGGATCGCGTTTTCCACGAAGGCGAAATCGTAAGGGTCGCGGCGCAACTCGGCGGCGGAGATCGCCGCTTCATCGAGCAGCGAAAAAGGAGGATCGTTCGGTTGCATGCTTCGTTCTTTCTTTGTTGAGTTCCCTAAAATGCCGGCAGCGCTGGATCGTTATGCGCCGCGGCGGCGATGCCTTCGATTTCGACGAGCCATTCCGGGCGGCAGACGGCGCCCTGGACGACGACCAAAGGAACTCCCGGAAAGCTTTCGCTCAGCATGCCAGTGACGCGGCCGTAATCGGTCGGATCGCGCAGGTAGACGATAAGGTGCTGCATGTCTTCGAGCTTCGCTGCGCCAGATTGAAGGAGGGCGTCGACATTCAGAATGGACCGTTCAAGCTGCTTCACGACATCGCCGACATGCAGGACCTCGCCCTCCTTGTCGATGCTCGCCGTGCCGGAGATGAAGTGATGCGCACGGTCGGCGTAAGCGACGCGCGTGCCGCGCTCGAAGGTGACGCTGTAGTCCTTCGTCGCGCACAGCATCTCAAAATCGTTGAGATAGGAGATCTGCTGCGGCTTGACGTCAAGAACGGAATAGGCGTCCATCGAGACCACATCGAACCGATGGGCGCAGGCGCCCTCGATTCCCGTGCTGGCGATATAGTGAGTTCGCGCCGGTGAGGCCTTCATGGGTGAACAGTTCGCGGCGGCAATCCACCATGCCTTGGTAAAAGACGTCCACGTTTCGCAGATAAATCCAGGTCCTCACGCAATGGCTGGCGAGGTTGCCGCCGAGATCGGAGAGCGTGTCGGTGAGATTGTCGAAGATTTTTCGCGTCTGCCCCGCCGATGACGGCGACGGGTCGAAGGCGCCCGCGCACAGCCTCGTGCTCCACAAATGCCGCCTGCCATTCTTCTTCACGAGCACATGCTTCATGGTGAAGCGCTTTTTCGAGAACTGCTCCTTGGCGGCGATGTGATAGGCGAGGAGGGTGACCTTGGCGCCCGTCAAAGGAGGCTGCTGCACGATCGAAACCGCGACAGGGTTTTCCCCATGGTCGTCGACAAGCTCGCTGTTGCGGACGAGCGACGCCTGATTCATCACGTCGCTGAGGAACAGCCGCCGGAAAACCGCCGTCTCGGGTTCCAGCCCCAGCGACTTCGTCGCCTCGGCATAAGCCGTTTGGACGTATTTGATCTGGTCCTCGAAAGCGAGGTGGGGCGGCGGCGCGACCGAGATATTATATTCCTCGTCGCCATTTGCGCCGCAGAAACTGCGATAGGTTACTCCGTCGTGAGATAGCACCTTCAACATCACCGTCACCCCCTGTCTAAGGCTAAAAGGCGCGTCCGCCGATGACTCTCGCCCATTTGCGGCTACTCCAGGATGAAGGTGTTTTGCGGGCGTCCGGAGCGGCCGGTTTGCGAACGCTTATCCGGTCGCAGCGAGGGGCCTTTTGATCTTGGTCAATTTGTTAGGTTTGAAGTAACAGATCGTTTGCGAGTTATTAACCGGACCGGCGGCGCCGGCCGCCGGAAGCACCACAGCCGGCGCAAGGGAAGGTCTGCGGCCTCAAGCTTTACGGCGCGGCTTGCGCTCGCTATGCGCGAGAGCAGGTGTTCACGCCGATCAGCCGATAGGCAGGGCAGAAACCCGCGAAGGCGGTGATAAGGGGAATGACGCCGATCCATCCCCAGTTCGTTGGCACGATGAAAGCAAGTGAGATTAGTCCAATCCCTACAACGATTTGCAGGATCCGGTCGACCGCGCCGATATTTCTTCTCATAACGTCCTCCTATGTTCCATAGCGAAGCCGTAGCACACGGCCAAGGAGGCGTCTGTGACATTGTCACGGAGTGACCCATCGCATGCCCGAGCGGGCGCAGGCTCTGAACCATGTGTTTAAGTAACTCAGAGGCTATCGATGGCGGGAGCCGGTTAAAGCAACGTTTGAGCTTTGGACGTGTCCGCCGCCGGATGTGAAGGAGCGGATGCGCCTGCTGGCAAACGATCCCCGGGCATTTTAAGCTTTACACGCAAAAGCTGTTGCCTGGCGCCTCTACCCGTAATAGCTTCATCTGCAGCAGGGTACGCGTTAAAGACAAGAGGCTCTGCCGGTTCCTTTCCAAAGCGTATTGCGTTTGCCTTTTTCACGACGCTTCGCCCCTAGCGCTATAGCATCGCTAGGGGCTTTTTCGTCGCCGGAACTCTGGCGGCGTGCTTAACCGAGCCCCGAGGCGTCTTTTGAAACCCGCCTCAGCAACTCGGATGTGACGTCGCGCAGAGCTTGGCCAGCCTCGGCCGGATACTTGTTTTGATAAGAGCGCTTGTCTTTCATAAAGAGCGCGGCTTTCTGAATGTGCTGAATCAGCGGGATCGCTGTCGCGAAGCACTGAAGATCCGCGTCCTTCGCCAAAAAGTCGTGGGTCATCTGATCGACGGGAGAGCGCACATCCTTCATATTGACCAAAACGCCGAGATGGGCTGCAAAGCCCTGGGCCGGATCGTGTTCTCTGAACCGCCTCAGATATTCCATGCCGCTGACGGCCAGGATGTCTGGCCTTATGGGGATTAGGTGCCAGTCGCATTCGCGAAGCCAGCACTCCGTCATGACCGAGATGCCTGGCGCGCAATCGGCAAGGATGAAATCGACCCGGTCGCTTGCCTCATTCAAGAGCTGGCGGCAGGCTTGGCGAGCCCTCGGGAAGGCGCCTTTGGCGGCGATCTCGCGCTCGACCAAGGTCAGGTCCATATCGCCCGGTAGAATGAACAGCTTCTTGGCTTCATCGATGTCGCTGATCTCTCCGATCGCACAAACGCTCCAGTTGACACGGGAGTAAGTCAGGACATGGCTCGTCAACCAGGCGGTTATGGACTGGCCATCGCGTTGCGCATCATTAAGCTTCTCCGGCGGCATGACCATTAAGCTTAAATTCATCTGCGCGTCGGCATCGATCAGAAGAACGCTCTTGCCATGATAGACAGCGAGAGTCTCGGCTATAGCCATTGTGAGCGTCGATTTGCCGACGCCGCCCTTCGCATTCATAATAGCAATTGAGGTCACAGCCGCCGCCACCGTTTAACTTGTCTTTGCCCTGGCAAAAGCCGGCAAGGCCGCTACCGGCTTCTATCTCCCTGTGAGGCCGGTCTGCATCCCGGAAATGCCCTTGAACAAAAAATCCTTCCCACCATCGCGAAATGAGTGATTGCCACATCGCCGCAGCCGAAGCAAACGTCCCCATCTCGCAGGGATGAGAAAGGGCAGCGGCAAATTGATGACCAAGAAGGCTCAAGGGCTGGCGTGCGCGCCAAGCCTGTAACGCGGCCATCGAAACTTGGCGCGGACGGCGAAGGGACCGGCTGGCGCGGCTTGACTGATGATGAAGCCAAGCGTCATACCGCCAGAATTAACCTCTCCATGGTAAACGGCGGCGTTTTTCATTTTTTGCCGCCGCAAAAATCGAGCTTCGATCGCCTTTTCGCGCAAAAAAGCGCGACCTCGTTCCGAGTGAAATCCCAGCTCGAGGTATCCCGGCCCGTCAGCGGAAGCGTTCGGGGGCTTGCGGGTTGTTCGCCGGGTTGGTGTCATGCTTTGACAGGCGCGCGACGATTTCGCCGCCGATAAGAGGCTGCAAATCCGCTTCGAGCGCGCCGGCGACCTCCTTGGCGTAGACTTCATCGCCGCCGGCATAGAGCGTAAAAACTTTGATGTGCTTTTCCTTCTTGGCCGGGTCTTCGATCGTCGCCTTCGTCCACTTATAAAGAGGGAAGCGCTCGACCCCGCGCTTCTCAGCCTCCGCGACATACTCCGCGAAGGCGTCATACACCGAAATCATCACGACGCGATGCTTGGCCAGGATGTCCGTCAGCGGCTTTAGCGCCGGATCGCTGGGATCGGCCCTCGCTATCTTGGCGAACTCATCGTTCAGATAGATCCGTATCTGATACTGCAATTCCTGGCCCATGAGCGGCCTCCTTAGCGTTATCGTTGCAGTCAAAACTTCAAGCCGGTGCTCGGTTTTGATGTGATATCTTGATCGAGGATTACAACGCTTCGGCGCCGGCCGATGAAACGGAAGGAGAAACGCGAAAGCTCTTGCAAACGGCGCGGCCTGCCTATATGGCGCAGCAAGCTTTGCAGGCGCGATCATGAACCACGACAGCTACCCCGACAGCATTATCGCTGGAATTTTGCAAGAGACCAAAAGCTTCGCAATGGTGGGCGCAAGCGCGAACACGCGGCGTCCAAGCTATTTCGTGCTGAAATATCTTCTCGCAAAGGGCTACAAGGTCATCCCGATCAACCCAGGGCAGGCGGGAGGCGAAATTCTCGGCCAGAAGGTGTTTGCAACCCTAGCCGATCTCGAAGAGCCGCCGGTGCCGTCGAGATATTCCGCAATTCCGAAGCGGCCCTCGCGATTGTTCGCGATGCGATCGCGCTAAAAGACAAGCTCGGCGTCAAGGTCATCTGGATGCAGCTTGGCGTTCGCAATGACGAGGCCGCGCGCCTTGCCGAGGAGGCCGGGTTGCGGGTGATCATGAACCGCTGTCCCAAGATCGAATATGGGCGTCTATCGGGCGAGATCGGCTGGGTTGGCGTCAACAACCGCCTCCTCTCCAGCAAAAAGCCAGTCATGCTCGGCAAAGGCTTCCAGCAGCTTTCCATTCGCCGGCCGAAACCTTAGTATGTTTCGCTGATGCCATCTTCTCCGCCATGCGACGCCGATGTTACGCCTTTGGCCAAAAAGCTGGCCGCGCGCATGGCCACCGGCGGACCCATCTCCGTCCATGATTATATGGAAGCATGCCTCTACGATCCGGAGCATGGCTACTATAGGACGAGAGAACCGATCGGGCGGGGCGGCGACTTCATCACCGCGCCGGAAATATCGCAGGCTTTCGGCGAACTGATCGGGTTATGGGCGGGCGAGGTTTGGCGCCAGATGGGTGAGCCCGCCGCGCTGCGCCTCGTCGAGCTTGGACCTGGCCGCGGCATATTGATGTCGGATGCGCTTCGCGCGTTGCGGGTGCTGCCGCGCCTTCTGGAAAGCGTCACGGTTCATCTTATCGAAGCCTCGGAGCCTTTGCAGGCAGCCCAGGGAGCTGCGCTTGGCCCAATCCAGGTTCCCCTCTCGTGGCATACGGACATCGCGGACGTGCAGGCCGGGCCAGTTATTCTGATCGCGAACGAATTCTTCGATTGTTTGCCAGTCCGCCAATTCGTGTTCGGCTCGGTGGAGGCGCGATGGCGAGAGCGCATGGTTGCGTGCGAGGATGGGGCTTTCCGCTTTGCTCTGGGGACTTCGGAGTCGCTGCCCGAAGGTCTCGAGCCGGACGGGCAGAGCGACGCCGGGGATGGCGCAATCCTGGAGCGGCGGCCGGCCGCGCCCGGCGTGATCCATGCTCTCGCGGGGCGTGCGCCATTCGCCGCGCTCATCATAGATTACGGATATTCCCGGCCGTCCTTTGGCGACACGCTCCAAGCCGTCCGGCGGCATCGCTTTACCGGCCTCTTCGACGCTCCAGGAGAAAGCGACCTCACCGCGCATGTGGACTTCTGCCGGTTGAAGCAAGCGGCGGCCGTAGCCAACCTCAAGGTTTTCGGCCCGATGCCCATGGGGGAATGGCTATTGCGCCTCGGTCTCGAAGCCCGGGCAAGGCAGCTTCTCGACAGCGCCTCGGCGGAGGAAGCCAACGACGTGCGCGGCGGGATTACGCGCCTCGTGGACCCAGCCCAAATGGGTGTGCTGTTCAAAGTTCTCGCCTTGACCAATGGCATACCGATGCCGCCACCCCCATTTATCTAAAGGTTAAGCTGAAGAGGCGGAAGGCATGGCGGAGCGAACAAAGCTGAGCGGCGGCGCTGGCGTCGAGGTCCAGCAAGCGCCAGCATTCATGAAGGCGGCCAGCCTTGAAGCCAGCGGCCTCGCGCACGGATTTTTTCTCCGCACGGGGGGCGTTTCGCAAGGGATCTTCGCCTCGCTCAACTGCGGCAGAGGCTCGAGCGATGCGCGTGATCGCGTCGAGGAAAACCGCGTGCGTGCGGCGGTGGCCTTGGGCATTCTATCCGAAGCGCTCATCGGGCCCCGGCAATGCCATTCGCCCAAGGCGGTCATCGCCCGTGCGCCCTGGACCCCGGCGGAAGCTCCGGACGCCGACGCCGTCGTGACGGCCACGCGAGGCCTCGCCATCAGTGTGCTCACCGCCGATTGCGCGCCCCTTCTGATGGCCGACGCCACCGCAGGCGTCATTGCGGCCGTTCACGCCGGCTGGAAGGGCGCTAAGGCGGGCGTCATCGAAAGCGCCATCGAGGCGATGGAGAGCCTCGGAGCCCATGCGCCTCGCATTACGGCCGCCATCGGCCCCACCATCTCGCAAGCCGCCTATGAGGTCGGCCCTGAGTTCAAAGCCGCGTTCGTCGCGGGCTGCGCCGGTAATGAAAAGTATTTTTCGGAACAAGGCGGCCGCCCTCATTTCGACCTGCCGGGCTACGTCAAAGATAAGCTCTCGGCGCTGGGTATCTCGAACAATCAAAACCTTGGCGTCTGCACCTATGGAAACGAATCGATTCTCTTTAGCTATCGGCGTTCCTGTCATCGTGCGGAACCCGATTACGGACGCCAAATTTCCGCCATTGTGCTCGGTTGATGTGGATAAGTAGGCTCGGCGCCCCCGATATTAACGATTTTTTACAGTGCAAGGCCCGCGTGTGGCTCCTCTGGCTGGACGGGATTTGCCGCGAGGGCTAGATTTTAGCCGTTAATAAAGATTTGGCGGAATCATCAGTGCCGGTATAGTCAAGTACCGCCGTCCTAGAGCCATGAAAATCAAGGAGTGGAAAAGTGACGCGCGAGAACAAACCGGCCGCGCAGAGCGCAGCTCGCCGTGCCGCGTCGCTCTTGACTGGAGCACTTATGTTAGCTGGCCTCGCCGGCTGCAGCGGTGATTTCTTTCAACTTAGCGATACTGCCAATGCAAGCCTGACCCAGAAGGCCAAGCCCGCTGTCGCCCTGTCGCCTGCACAGGGTGTTCCGCAAAAATTCGCCAGCCAAGTTAACGATCAGCTTGCTGCGTCAATCAAGGCCAATGGCGTTGCAATCGTCGACGCCAAGGACGCCATATATGTCATCAAGCCGACCTATGTTGCGGCTCCGGAGCTGAAACAGGGCACGAAAGTCACTTATACTGTCGACGTGACGGACAAAGCTGGCAATAAGGTTCGCACCATCACTGGCGAAGAGATCGTCTCCACGAAACGCGGTGGCGATTCCTGGAACCACGTTACGCCTGAAAGCGTCCAGAAAGTTGCTCTGAAGTCCGCGACGGACGTCAACGCCTGGATCGAGAATCCGAACGCACCCGCTCCTTCCACGGCGGTCGCGAGCGCCAAACCGGCCGCGGCTCCCGTAAAAGCCGCGGCTAATCCGGCCCCCGTGAAGGTCGCGGCGAATTCCGCGCCAAAGACTCCTCGCGCCAAGGCTCCGGCAGAGACGGCGACACTCGCTTCGGCAGTTGAAACTCCAGCGCCTTCTCGCCCTGTGCAGACAGCCGCCGCTTCTCCAGCAGAGGTGATCGCTGTCGTTCCCACGGTGAACGGCGCCCCTGGGGATGGAAAGACCGCGCTTGCGGAAGCTATGAAGAGGGCTCTTGGCCGTCAGGGCGTCAAGCTCGCCTCGGCAGCCGCTCCCGGCGCCTACAAAATCCAGGGCCATGTGGAAATGGGTGCTGTGGCGAACGGTCAGCAGCCGATCACCATTCGCTGGGTCGTCATCGATCCGTCCGGCAAGCAGATGGAAAAGACCGTCGTTCAGAACAACAAGATCGGCGCCGGAAGCCTCGATGGAGCGTGGGGTGAGGTCGCGGAGCAAGCGGCCGGCGCGGCTGCCTCCGAGGTGACAAAGCTCCTCAACAAGGGTTCAGGCCAAGCGCAGGCAGCGGCCGGATCGGCTGGCTAATACAATTGCCGCCCCTGCTTCAACGTGCGGGTGGCCTTTGTACACTCGCAGGTTTACAGATAGCGAGCGCGCTGATAGAAGCGCGTTCGTCGCTGTTTATGTGAACCCATCCTCGCCATGGACTGTCCCATATCATGAAGCTGGTCGCCGGCAATAGCAATCGGCCCTTGGCTCACGCCGTCGCCGCTTATCTTAAGACCCCGCTGACGCAGTGTCTCGTGCGGCGCTTTGCCGATATGGAGATATTCGTCGAGATCCGTGAAAATGTCCGGGGAGAGGACATATTCATCGTTCAATCGACGTCCTATCCGGCCAACGACAACCTCATGGAGCTGCTCATTATCATCGATGCGCTCCGGCGGGCTTCGGCGCGGCGTATCACGGCGGTGATTCCTTATTTCGGTTATGCCCGTCAGGACCGTAAAACCCTGCCGCGCACGCCCATTTCAGCGAAGCTCGTCGCGAACATGATCACACATGCGGGGGCGGACCGTGTGCTGACGGTCGATCTCCACGCCGGCCAAATCCAAGGCTTTTTCGACATCCCGACCGATAATCTGTACGCGGCGCCCGTCATGGTGCGCGATATCCGAAAGCGCTATAACGACGGCAATATTACCGTGGTTTCGCCTGACGTGGGCGGCGTGGTGCGCGCCCGCGGCCTCGCAAGCCGCATCGATGCGCCTCTCGCCATCATCGATAAGCGCCGCGAGGCCCCGGGCGAATCCGAGGTCATGAACGTTATCGGCAGCGTCTCCGGCCAAACTTGCATTCTGATCGACGACATCATCGATTCCGGCGGCACGCTTTGCAATGCTGCGCAGGCGCTCGTCGACAAAGGCGCGCAGTCGGTTGTCGCCTATATCACGCACGGCGTTTTTTCTGGCGGCGCCGTGGCCCGCATCATGGCCTCGAAAATCGAAACGCTCGTCATCACGGACACGATCGTGCCGACGGAAGCGGTGCGCGTGGCGAGCAATATCGAGGTGCTTTCGCTCGCTGGGCTGATCGGGGAGGCGATCCTTCGCACCTCGGGCGAGGAATCCGTTTCAAGCCTGTTCGATTAACGGCCCAATGTGCGCCAGCAGAAGCGCATCTTTTCGGCCTCACGGCTTGAACTTCTGCTCAATCGAACCTGGCCGGACACCTGCCGCAGCCTCCGGCGCCGTCGCACATCGGCGGCGCTTCCCCGCGGCTCTTGGCGGGCGCAGCTATGAGCGAAAGCTGGCGCGTCAGGTCCGTACTTTCGCAGGATGGGCAGGAGGGGGTTTCGGAGGAGCGAACCAGCGTCTGGAACTCGTGGCCGCATTTGTTGCAATCATAGCCGTAGATCGGCATGGCGTATCCCAAATTGTCATGGCCGGGCTTGCCCGGTTATCGGTTGCGAAGTGGGGTTAGACATGCGTCAGAAAATCGGCGAGCGCAAGACCCGCCGCTGTCAATGCGGCGGTAGTTTCGCTGTTCTGGCTGGGGACAAGCCTTAAGGCGGCTATCGTGTGATGTAAGGCGCATTATTAAGGGGGCGCCTCCGCCCTTCGATCTGACCCAAATATTGGTCATAATGGGACGGGTCTGATGCAAGTCACGATCTCGGAAGCAAAAGCGAATTTGGTGGAATTATTGAAAGCGGCCGAGGCTGACGAGATCGTCATTCTTAAACGCCATGGCAAACAGGTTGCGCGCATCGTCGGCATTGAGGCGCCCGCAAGCTTGCTGCGCATTGGCGCGCTCAAAGGCCAAATTTGGGTCGCCGATGATTTCGACGAGCCTCCCGCCGCATTCGGCGACTACACCGGATGAGCGAAACGAAGTATCTCGCCGATACGCATACCCTGTTATGGGCGCTTGCAGACGGCCAGCGTCTTTCTCAGCCGCATAGCACCATATTGCTCTCCGGCGCCGCGGTCTTTTTCAGCGCGGCCTCGATCTGGGGAAATCGCCATAAAGTGTCGCTGGGAAGTCTCAAGGCCCCGGACCATATCGCAGCTGTCCTGCCCGCGCTGGATTTGGCGCGCTCGACATCACTTAAATTCGTGCCGAAGCCACAGGCGCTCTTCTAGGCGAGCGTGCCTTCCGGTGTGAAGTTGTGTTTCGGCTGCTCTGGAGCAAGCAGAGCAGGTATGACAAGCTCGTCCGTATTAACGCGATAAGCGACTTGGAAAGCGATCATCGCACCGGCGATCAGCCGGCACTTGTCCACGAGATATTTCAGCGCCCGCGTCCGGCCGCCGTAAAGCATGACGATTTTAACCATGTCCCGGCTTCCGAAAATCGAAAACTCTAATCGTCCAATCCTTTTCCATCGAGAATTTGCGGCAGGCGTTTCTCAATCCTCGACGCGCGTGTCTGAGATTGTTTGGGCGCGGAAAAATGAAGAAGGTATGCTCGTTGCCGGCCGGGCGTTAGAGCGGCAAAAGCCGCTTTCAAGGCGGGGTTCTCATCTAGCTTATTTTGAAACTCCTCAGGCATTTTGAATTCCGAAGCTTTTTTGAAGTCAACTTTCAAACCGGCTTTTTCCACCTCAATGGCTTCGTGAATAGTGGCTTTCAGGATGGCTTCCAACTCATCGATTTCTCGAACGCTGGTAAACCGGACCTGGCGCCCCGCCTGCACGTTCTCCGTTTGTCTGATGAGAATGCCGTTGGGGTCTTTCAGCAAGGCGCCTTTGAAAAACAGCAGCGCGCAGTAGTCCTTAAATCCGTGTATTAAAACGACGTTGCTTTTGCCGAGCGTGTAACAGGGCCAGCCCCATTTCAGTTCTTCCGTCATGGGACAATCGAGGGCGATCGCTCTCAATTTTTGATATTCTTTGCGCCACGTCGTGGCTTTGCTTAGGAATGCATCGACCTTTGGATTTATTGCGGCGACTAAAAAGTTGAAACGGGCTCACGCCAGCCCGGCCTTGGACCGGCGCTGTATAGCATGGCGGGCGGGGAGAAGAAATCAAGTGACGGTTAGCGTTCGTTGGCTTCGGGTAGCCTTCTACCTGGATTTTAGATATTTGTTGCGTCTTTGCCGTCATCGGCATTCAACGTCAGGCCATCGTGCAGAGACAATTTTTTAGGTTGAGGCGCCGAGCTGATGAGCGATCTTCCTCCATGGGGTATCGACTTAATTGCAGAATGCGTTCTTCGTGTTAACGCTAACGCCAAGCTTCGCGATCAAGACCGCCGGATGGTTGAACTCTATTTGCCAATGCTCAAAAAAGCTCACGGCGATTTGGCGGATCTGGTTTCTAGCTTCGCCGGTCCAGGCGCCGTGGAACTCACACGACGTTATCTGCGCATGATCGAGACTTCCGCATTCTTTCTTGGCATCGCAACTCACGTGTCCGACTTGAGCGAGGGCTTTCGTCGGAGCGAAAAACGCGGAAAATGCTCGCGGCGGTAAGGACGAAAAAGAGAAAGCTTCTAGTGGCGGCCATCATCGAAGAAGCGCAAGCGCAAGACAGGCAAATAACCCGCGGAGATCAGTGTGCTAAGGAATTGCGGAATGGGCGCAAGTATATGAAGGACAAAGGAGTTTTCGCCCGCTTGCCATGTGAACTGACATTGAAAGGCTGGCCATCTTGGAGGAGAATTCAGGAACTGATAATCAAGCACTGGGGTGACTTCGAAGCAGCCGGGATAACTAAACAACAATAATTTTCGCACCGCATTGACAGAACGGTGCGTTTTACGAAGTGCAATAGCAGCCGCGATCGGCAAAACTCCGCCACGTCACTTGTGATGCGTTCATGGCTATGACAATAACTGGAGAATAGAAGTGATAATCTTGGATGCGTCGGCGGCGCTCGCTTACTTGCTCAAAGAGCCGGGAAGCCAAGTTGTCCGAAGGAATTTGTCGGCATCGCTCATTACAAGCGTGAACCTGATCGAAGTCTTACGGCGGTTACGAAGAGGGCTAACTGATTCTCAAGTCCAAACGATTTGCGCTACATTTACCTCGAAGATCGCTGGGATCGAGAACGTGAAAGCCACCGATGCTCTTACAGCATCGAGGTTTTACGCTGATTTCCAAAAGTCACACAATATCTCGCTCGGGGATGCGGTCTGCCTAGCGGTGGGAGTGCGTCTTGGCCTCGAAGTGTGGACGGCGGACGCTATTTGGTCTGCGTTGCCGTATGCCGGAAAAGTCAGGGTGATCCGTTAGGTGGTTGTCAGCCCAACTTCGAGAATTCAGACAGCGCCTCACGCCTGCGATCCGCTATGAGGGCGTCGACCTCGTCTTTCGGTACGTTGCCCCCAAACATATCGTAGACCATCCTTTGGAGGTCATCCATGTCGCCGGCGGCGCCATCATCGCCGAACGAATCGCAAAGTAACGCAGCCACTTCCGCTTCGACGGTGCGGCCGGATGCTTTGGCCTTCCTATCCAGATTTTCCCATACCCTGGGCGGAAGATCGTGAATGATTAAGTCCATAGAAGCCTCCCTCGCTCAATATAGCGTTTTACGAGGCTACTGTAACCCGCAATTCGCACCGCCACTAGCGCGGCTTGAGCCGCCGCCCACACCGGGCGTTGACTGCGGCCGCATCTGCCATCACCTTAATACTGCAGACGATGGGAAGCCCGTTTATGTCCAATTCCGCGCAGGCTTGGCCGGCATGCGATGACCTCGGACGAATTTCTGGCCTGGGCCGCAACCTACGAGGGCGACGAAAAGCTTGAGCTGATCGACGGCCGCGTCGTGCCGAAATATACGGCGACGGCGCCGGAAACGCTCAAAGCTCACAATGTCAAGGTTGCGGTGTTCGACGCCTTGCGGCTCGCGGTTAAAAAAGACGCCTTGCCTTGCGAAGTGCTCATCGACGCCTTGGCGGTCAGGGTCTCGGAGAATAAGACCTTCATTCCGGATGTCGCCGTTCGCTGCGGAGCCGCGCTCGACGAGCACATGCGCGAAATCCCCGATCCGCTGATCGTGGTGGAGATATTGTCTCCCACGACGAAAAACTTCGACTTCGGCGGCAAACTGCAAGGATATTTTCAGGCGCCCTCGGTCGAACATTACGTCGTCATCGATCCGGATAAACCGCTCGCCATCCACTTTACGCGCGCCAACCAATCCACACTAACCGCCGCCTTGGCCAGCACGGGCGCGCTGAGCCTCGACCCGCCAGGGATAGAGTTGGATTTGCGCGCGATTTTCGGCTAGCTTGACGAACGGCATGCGTTCCATGAAAGGCAAGCCTACGAAGACGGCGAGTTCTAAATTCACTGCTTCTCAGAAGGCGGAGATCGATGCTCTTGCCGAGCTTCCCGATCATGAGATCGACACGTCGGACATTCCGGAGACGCCAGACTGGTCAGGAGCCATGCGCGGGGCGTTTTATCGCCCTATCAAGCAGTAGCTTACGCTACGCATCGATGCGGATATCGTAGCCTGGTTCAAGGAACGGACGCGCAATGGCAAAGGCTACCAGACGATCATAAACCAGGCGCCGCGCGAATATGTCGAGCGCCATGCTAAGGAAAATGCTAAAGGCGTATGAATTTTGGGCATAAGGAATTTCTAGTCGGCTAGTCTAAAATAACGCCACTTTGAGCCGCCGCCAATCCGCTAGATAAGCTTCCGGATTTCCGCGTCTTCGCATCGCTAAGCGCCGCATCCCTCGCGGCCGTTCCAGCGAAGCGCGAGAAGTCTCTTAGAGCGGCGGCGTTTAAGCCGCGCTCGCCGCGCGCTTCTGCCTGCGCCGCGCCGCCGACGATGGGATGCGCAGGGCCTCGCGATATTTGGCGACAGTGCGCCGCGCAATGTCGATGCCGTGCGCTTTGAGCATGGTCACGATGCGGTCGTCGGACAGGATCTCGGCCGGGGTCTCGTTCAAGATGAATTCCTTGATGCGGTCCCGGACCGCCTCGGAGGAGTGAGCCTCATCTAAGGCGTCAGAGGCGTTGATCGCGGATGTAAAGAAATACTTCATCTCAAAGATGCCGCGCGGTGTGGAGATCGCCTTGTTCGAGGTGACGCGGCTGACCGTGGATTCGTGCATGCCGATTTTCGAAGCGATCTGCCGCAGATTGAGCGGCTTCAAATGGCGCACGCCATGATCGAAAAAGGCCGACTGTTCCTCGACCACGGCGGTCGCCACCTTGAGGATGGTCGTCAGCCGTTGTTCGAGACTTTTTACCAGCCAATTCGCCGTGCTTAACCGGTCGCTCAGATAGGTGCGATCGGCGTCAGACCGGCAGCGGGTTTTCAGGCTCGCATAATAGGCGCGGTCGACGGCGAGCGAGGGCGCGGCGCCGGGGTTCAGCTCCGCCCGCCAGCTCCCGTCCGGCGCGCGCCGCACGATCACGTCCGGGACGAGCGTTTCGATCTCGACGTGCTCGAAACCCGCGCCCGGCTTCGGATTGAGCTCGCGCAGTTCGCCAATCATCTCGCGCAGATCGTCCGCGTCCACGCCGCAAACCTTCTTGAGACGCTGGAAGTCGCACGCCGCGATCAAATCGAGGTTCGCTAGCAGGCGCTCCATGCAGGGGTCGAAGCGGTTTTTTTCCTTGAGCTGCAGCGCCAGGCACTCGGCCAGATCGCGGGCGCAGACGCCCGGCGGGTCGAAGGTCTGGAGCACAAAGAGAATGCCTTCGATCTCCTCCAAGCTCAACGACAGCGCAGCGGCGACATCTTCAAGCGGGCTGCGGATATAGCCGTCGGGGCCGGCAAGGTCGATCAAATAGCGGGCGATAAGGCGGTCTTGGGCTGTGGTGAAGGCGAGTTGCGCCTGCTCGTTGAGGTGATCGGCGAGCGTCTTGGATTGGGTGAGCGTCGCGAACGGATCGTAATCTTCACCGGAGGGCGACGGTTTGGAGCCGCTTGCCGTAAGCCACTCGGCGGCGGCGGAAGGCGCGGGCGGCTCGCCTTCATAAACGCGGTCGCCAGGAGTTTCCGGTTCCCAATCCGGCGCGATCTCAACTTCATGCGCGTCGCGGGCGTCGAAAGCCGGGATGTCGGCTTCGCCACTGGCGTTGGCGGCGATCTCGGGGGTCGCGCCGGGGGCGGCTTCGCTGTCAGCACGCTCTTCGGCGGAGAGAAGGGGATTTTCGCGAACTTCGTTCTCGATGTAGGATTGAAGCTCGATAGCCGAAAGCTGGAGAAGCTTGATAGCTTGCCGCAACTGCGGCGTAATCACGATTTTCTGGGTCTGCCGTTGCTCAAGCCTTAGTTGGAGCACATCCACCACCGGAGTTGCGAACGCGATGAAACTGCCGTCACCGGGAAAACATATCGCCCAGGTAGACGCGCTTCACGTCCTCGTTCGCGACGACCTCGGCGGGAGTGCCCTCCGTCAGCACACGGCCGTCATAGATGATATATGCACGGTCGATTAAGTCCAGGGTTTCGCGCACATTGTGATCGGTAATGAGTACACCAATGCGCCGATCGGTTAAATGCCGCACCAAAGTTCTAATGTCGTTGATAGCCAGAGGATCGATTCCGGCGAAGGGCTCGTCGAGAAGCATGTAGGCTGGGCGGCTCGCCAGGGCCCGCGCGATCTCGCAGCGCCGGCGCTCTCCGCCCGAAAGGGCGATAGAGGGCGCTTTGCGGAGGCGTCCGATCTTGAACTCCTCCAGAAGCTCGTCGAGCCGGCGCTTGCGCTCCCTCTTGTCCGGTTCGGTCACCTGAAGGACGGCCATGATGTTGTCCTCGACGGACAGGCCGCGAAAAATCGATGCTTCCTGCGGGAGATATCCGATTCCGAGCCTGGCGCGCCGGTACATCGAGAGCTTTGTGACATCGTAGCCGTCGATGACGACCGAGCCCTCGTCCGGCTTGATGAGGCCCGTTATCATATAGAAGACGGTTGTCTTGCCGGCGCCATTCGGCCCGAGAAGGCCGACGGATTCACCCCTTTTCAGGTTGATGCTGACGCCCTTTACGACCATGCGCTTCTTGAAGGTCTTCTTGACCCCGTGCACGAACAGCTGCTCATGCGCATCGATTCCTCTTCGAGGGTCCGGGAACGCCTCGGGGATGGGCTGAACACGCGGGCGGTTTAGCCGTTGCGCCGGCTGGACAGGCTGAGGCTGACGTTTATCGAGAACAACCATGAAAACTCTTTGCGACCCCGCTTAAAAATCCTTAATGGCTTTGCGTCTGCCAGTCAGGCCCCGATGGCGGCTTCTGCGCCCCCGCAACCGGCTCTGAGCCCTTTTTCTTCGCCCCCGCAGTTGGCGAATTTGGGGACGCAAGGCCCATGGCGGCATCCTGGGTAAATATGGCCCGGACGCGCCCTTTGTCGGGAACCACAGTGGCCCGCCCCGTGGCGAGGTCGATGTCCAGCTGCTTGCCTCTCACCACATTTTGCTTTTGGGTCAGGATCACTTCCTTACCCGTGATGGAGATCTTCTGAGCTTTCACGTCGTAAATGGCGTCTTGGCCGGTTGCTTCCTGCTCGTCGATTTTGCTCGTGACCACGACCTTGCCTCCGGTCGCATGAATGAACTTGATCTGACCTCTGGATACCGGATCGGCGGAAGCATCGGCGCTTGCCGTCTTCGGGGGCTTCACGCTCTTCGGGCTTTGCGACGCTCCCTGATCTTTTGGGGCGGCGTCCGGCGCCTTCTCGTAAGTGACCTCAAGCCGAGGCGCGCGGAGGTTGTAATCGCCCTGCGTCGCCGAAACGTTTCCGGTAAAGATCGCCAGATGACTCTTGTCGTCGACTTCCAGCTTGTCGGATTCGATGTCGATAGGCTTTTTGGAGTTTGAGCCGCTGAGGCCGCTGAATCCGGAGACCGGGGTCTGTGCTTCCGCATGAGTGAGCGAGAGCGCCAGCGCGGCCATGATAGCTGCTGCAAACCTTTTCCGTTTCGCTTGCCGCGCCTGCCTCCGTGATGCCACTAACCTTCTCTCCGAAATCCTATTGGGCCGGGCCGGGCTCAACGCGCCATGCCTCAGCCGCCGGTTTCTGCGCTTCGCCCTGCGCATTGGCGGATTCCGCCGCAGGCTGCCGCTCTATATGCGTGCGGACATTGCCCTCGAAGATGGTCCGCTGCTCGCCCCAGAGCATTGTCATAGTCTCCGCGTGAATCGTGCTCTCACTAAGGCGAACAATAACGGGCGTTTTCGAAATAACGAGCTGCTGCTTCATGAATGCGGTCGCGGTTTTAAACGTCGCTGTCAAATCGGGCTCGCGTTTGACTACGGCGCCGTTATTGAAAGTCATTTCGTCAGCCTTGCTGTTGTGCACGCCGTCCGGCGCCGTCAGCGTCGTGATCTTTCCGTCCTGCCCGGCTATCCGGCCGCGAATATTTTCGAGATACATCACGTCGGCTTCCTTGGCGGCCTGCGTGGCGGTGTCCGCGACAAACTCGTAGGCGTCGTTCTTGTCGTTAACGCCTTTGACGCGGGGCTCCAGCATTTTCCGCGCCCCTGCTTCCAGCGTGATCGCCCGCACGGACGCCGTGCCGTGGCCATTATCGATCGAGACCCTGAGAAGGGACGGCAGCGCATAGAGGCTGCAAATTCCCGCCGCCATGAGCGGAAGAGCCACCTTGAGCACCCCGACGCGCACGCTGTGACGCTTGGCGCGGAGAAATTCGCGCGCCCGGATGGCGGCGTCGTCGCGCTGCGCTGATCCCCGCTGTCGCGCGAGCGAGTTATTTCCGCCAACGGGCGCCGCCGCAAAGGCCATAGCGTTTAGCTTTCGGTCCCGATCGTTTCTCGATCGTCAATGGTTAAAGACGTCGGAGTCGTCATACCACCCTTTGAGATCGAGTTCAGCCCTATAGGGCAGAAAAGCAAAGCACGCGGCGGCGAGCCCAGCGCGGCCCTCGCGATCGAGGAGCGCATCGAGCTTTGCTTTCAAGGCGTGAAGATGAAGGACATCGGAGGCCGCATAGCTCAACTGCTCCGGCGTCAGCACGGCCTGTCCCCAATCGGAGGTCTGCTGCTGCTTTGAGATTTCCACGCCGATCAGCTCGCGGCACAGGTCCTTCAAGCCGTGGCGGTCGGTAAAGGTGCGGACGAGCTTGGCCGCGATTTTGGTGCAGTAGACGGGGCTGGCTGTGACGCCGAGGTAATGCAAGAGGACCGCGATATCGAACCGTCCATAGTGAAAAATCTTCAGCACATCCGGGTTTGTCATCAGCGCCTTCAAGTGAGGCGCATCGTAATGGCCTTTCTCGAATTGCACGAGATGAGCGTTTCCATCGCCGGCCGACAGTTGAACGACGCAAAGCCTATCGCGAAAAGGCTTTAATCCAAGGGTTTCGGTATCGATCGCGACAGCGCCGCCGAAGTCGAGGCCGGGCGGCAGGTCGTTCAAATGGACGGACACGGTCATGTGCGTTGCAGTTTATCCCAACGTGTGAATTGCGGTGAAGGAGCCACAAACGTTGGACCGATGCAATAGTTAGATTCCAAGAGATTTTTAATGCGCGGCGCAACGGCTCCTTCCGCAACAAGTACATTCATGCCTGGATGAGGCCGCGCCGGCTACTACTCGGGGGAACCCAAGGTTTGAACCGGCGTTCTATTCGAGTGTCTGGTTAGCCGGAGAGCTCGAGAATGGCCTTTTTCAAATTACCTAAAGCAGGTGTTTCAATCGTCTTGACGATGCTTCTCATGGCGCCAATCGAGGCGGCGCAGGCTGATCAGAGCTCCGATCTAATCAGCAAAGGAAAATATCTTACGGCCGCTGGGGGCTGCGTTTCCTGTCATACAAAACCGGGCGCGGAGGCATTCTCTGGCGACCGGGCGATTCCGACGCCATTCGGAACCCTCTATTCCCCGAACATAACCCCGGACAAGGACACGGGGATCGGCAATTACACCGACGATCAATTCTATAGAACCTTGCATGATGGAATTGCCGGCAATGGGGAGTATCTCTACCCGGCGATGCCCTTCACATCCTATACGAATGTGAAGCGGGAGGACGCTCTTGCGATCAAAGCGTATCTTTTCTCGCTGAAGCCCGTGCATTCGGAGAGTAGGCCCAACGGACTTGCGTTTCCGTTCAATATTCGCGAAAGCATGGCGGCATGGCGCACGCTTTACTTCAAGCCCGGCGAGTTCCAGCCCGACCCCAATAAATCCGCTCAAATTAACAGAGGCGCCTACCTCGTGCAGGGGCTCGCGCATTGCGGCCAATGTCACACCCCGCGCAACATCGCCGGGGCTAACGAAAGCGGAGATGCTCTTCAAGGCGCGGCCGTTCAGGGATGGTACGCTCCGAATATCACGTCGAATTGGGCCGAAGGGATTGGGAGCTGGTCCAATGAAGAGCTGCTTTCCTACTTCAAGAAGGGGATCGCCCCCGGACACGGAATTGCAATAGGACCTATGTCCGAGGTCGTCCACGACGATCTAAAATACCTCACCGACGATGATCTGAACGCCATCGTAGCCTACTTGAAATCGACGCCTCCAAAGGCGGAAGAAACCGCGTTCGCCGGAACTGCGACGGAAGAGAGCGGGCGTCTCTTCGTCAACAATTGCGCCTCTTGCCATCAGCTCAACGGGCAGGGGATCGCGGGAAAAATTCCCGCGCTTGCCAATAACGGAGCGGTAAAAGCGCAGGGCCCTCAAAATGTCGTCAAGGTGATGCTGGCCGGACTTGCGGCCACCGATACGTTCGGTCCGATGCCGTCCTTTGCTTGGCTAAGCGACGATCAGATCGCGGCGATTGCGAATTACGTTCGCACGAAATGGGGAAATAATGCGCCAGCGGACGCCGACGGCTTCCTTGTGGCCGGGATCCGGAAGAGCACCCCATTAATGCTGGTGCTCGGGGAGGGCGGATCGCAATGCCCGTCGAAATTGACGGGAGGCGCACAGACGGTGTTGGACAAAGCCAACTCGGAGGCTCAGGACATCCTGCAAGTGACGGATGAAAACGTTGTGCCGGTCATCGAGAAGCTTGTTCCGAAAATAAAGCAAGCCGTTCCCGATGCATCGCCCGCGGACTTGGTGAACGGGCTCACCACCGCTTATTGTCAAAAAGTGGCCAAGGACAACTCTCTAAGCATCGCTCAAAAGCGTAGCCAGCTCAATATATTTAGCCAGCTCGCCTACACCGAAGCTGTGGTGGGGACGATTGCGCCTCCCGCCGGAGGAAAAAAAGCGTCGCTGAAATAGCGCAAAACAGAGTTTCCGAAAGCAGACTTCCCGGCTTCGGAAACTCTGTGAATTGCATGTGATGGCCGGGCTTGATTCCCGGAACACGTCCGGGCGGTAAACAACTGATATTTCAGTCCGCTTCTCTAGATAGCCGTTTCAGGCCAGCTATGACTGCGCCGGGTGGGCCCAACTTCGATTTCTTCACGCGCGCCGTCGCTGGCATGACACGCAGGTCAGCAGCTTTGGAATTTCTTAGCGTTTTTGAGATGAGCCGGATGGGATGGCGCCGTCCGTTTGCTGCTTGCTGTTGAGACGGGCCATTTCCGACGCGACCCAATGCAGCACATGGCTCAATGCGTCCACGGGCGACATGCCGAGGTCTAAAGCTTCTTCGAAACCAATGATCATGTGTGAATGCAAAGCCTCTTCGGCCATCGCGGGCCGGAGCGAATCAGACCGGCGCGGAAAGAGGGTTTCCTCTTCCGGTATGGTGAGTTGAGTACTTGACTGCACTAGCATAATTTTTTTCCCATTTTTTATAGATCAAGGAAAAGCTGAAGCTCCGCAATGATGCATTGACAACTATCAAACCCCTCCCGATTCAAATAAAATTTTTGCTGCGAGCGCCATATTGGACACAGCTCGGGGAAACGGTTGAACGAGATGAAGAGGAAAATAAAATCAACAAGGGTTTCTATGTTCAAGGAAGGACAAATCGCTATGCGAGGCACACTAAGGGGTTTTTTTGCGTTGTCCTATCCCTTAACTGCGTCAGTCTCGCGCGTCAGTGGAAGTGCAGTCTGGAACGCCGTTAGCGCGGCATAGCGTAAGCTTGGCGTACCCTTCGATATGTCGGCCGCGCCAACGCCTTTTCGAGCGCCAGTGAGATGCGGCTTATGACTTCAGGCAGCCGGTTAGGCTCTGTGCATCCATGCGCATGAAAGTGAAATACTGATCGGGACCGGGTGGGATCGCCGCCCCAATTTCATCGAGGACCCCTTTTTTTGCCCGCGTGCCGTCTATGAGCGTTTCGACGAGCTTCGGCGGGAATTGCGGTTCCGAGAACACGCAGATCGCCTTCGCGCCCTTGATTGTGTCCCTTATTTCGGAAAGCCGCCTTGCGCCGGGCGCACGCTCAGGGCTAAGCGTGACCGCGCCAAGTCCCTGAAGGTCATAACGCTTTTCCAGATACTGCGTCACGTCGTGGAAGACGATGAAGGGCCTGTCAGAAAGGCCCGCGAACACGCCTTTCAGCTCAATATCGAGCGCTGTAAGTTTTGCTTTCAGTCTTTGTTCATTCGCTTTGTACTGGGCCGCGTGGCCGGGATCCAGGGCAGCGAACTGTTGCGCTAGGTAGCCGGCGATGCGGATGGCATTCACCGGGTCGAGCCAGAAATGGACATCGGTGGCGCCGTGATCGTGGTGATCCTCGTCGCCATCGTCTTCTGCGCTAACGTCCTGCATAAGGCCTCCTTTCCGAACGGGAAGGAGCGTCAGACCCGGCGCCTTTTCAAGATCGATTATCCGAGCCTTGCCTGAAAGAGACGTGATCGCCTTATTGAGAAAGACCTCGAGGTTCTCTGAAACGCGAACTACCGCATCAGCCCTGCTCAGCGCCTCGGCATCGGAAGGTTTTAAGGCGTAAGCATGAGGCGAGGCGGCTCCTTCAAGCAGGAGCTTCGGTTCAGCAACGCCCTCAAGGATTGCAGCCGCAAGCGAGTGAATGGGTTTGATCGTCACAACGACATTCGGCGCAGCAAAGCATGGAGGGGCAAGCAGGATCAAGGACGCGAGCATGAGCGCGGGCCTGGTGATGCGAGCAAATAAAACCATAAAGAAACCGATCATGGCCGGGGCGCCGCTTGTTCACCAATGTAATGGTACATCATTACACGCCACTCCAAGCAGCGCAACAACTGGACTGGCGCTAGGAACGCGTCACCGGCCCGCGTCAAACGCCCATCGTCGATGATGAACCAACCATTTTGCATGCTTTCGATAACCGGCCGCCATCCTCTTGCGTGACGGTCCTCCCTTAGAGTTTTCTCAGCGCCTCGATGAGCAAGGTTCCTGGAATGACGACGGCGGCTTCGCCTTCGCCAATTTGCCTCTTCACATCCGCGGAGGCCAGAAGGTCATTCGAGGCGTCCCCGGCAATCACGATTTCATCACCCTCTTGGCGCTCCATAATGACCGGGCGACAACTATCCGTGAGACAGTACGCGGCTAAGGCACGAAGTTTGTTTTTCTGCATAAAACCCGGCTCCTTCCATGGAGCGATGATCAGATGACCCCGGTCAAATCGAGGTTAGGCTTGTCGCGGGTCACCTCGTAGCTGTTCTGGCCTTTGGGAGTGATGATTGTCACCTCAAGAACACGGGCGCCTGCGAACGCCTTGAAGTAATCGAAGTTGATCGCAGTCAGCTTCGCGATTGACTGACATTCAAGCTTATAGTCGACGTTGAAATCCGAATGGTGGTGCGCCTCTTCTGTCTCCCGGGCCGAGGCTGGTGCGCCTTTTGGAGTTTCCGCCTCATGTTCGCCTTCAATGGAAACCTTGGCTTCTTTGACCTTGCATCCGGCTGCGGCCGGAATTTTGAATATGGAAAGGGCATCGGCAAGTTCTGCCTTCCCTGCCTCGAAAGCCGCCTTCTGCTCCGGCGTGCTGGGTTCATGCTCAAACCCAACGATGTCCGAGCCTGGCACATCGAGGTCCATCGAAACGTCGCCATTCTCGATTGCGATATTTAGTTTGCCATGGCCATGCTCATGAGGCCCAAGCTGGCGGTGCTCGTCCGCCAGCGCTGGGAAAGCCAGAATGATCATTGCTCCGGCAATTGTCATGGATTTCTTCATGTTCGCGTCCTTTCTTGAGCCATATTTGAAAGTATTGCGGTTCAGTTTCGGCCTTTAAGTCAGCGGATATTTCGGATAGGGCGCGTCATTATTCCCTTTTGTCTTCGCCAGCAACAAATATAGGGCGCGTTGGCATGACGAAATCGTCAATGCAGGGGATTACCCCTGTTTAGGCACTGGGTGGAGGAAAATTCGGGACTGTTTGCAGGTTCGCCCTTTGCAATTTGTTCCCCTTGCCGGAATGCGTCATTTGCCTCGCATTATGCTATGATATAACATAACAGACAAGTTTGATTGCTGGCTTACTCCTTCTTTTTCCCATTCGCGCATTAGGATGCACAACCTAGAACCCTAGAGGTTTGTACGTGCCGCGCGCGATAGGTTCAACCTTGCGCCCTGCGCCATCGCCAATGATGGCTCGGAAGGCGCAGCCCGCGCGCTGCCTGCCGCGATTAAGCTTGCAAAAGATCATGAGGCGGCGCTGCCCATGATTTTGGTTTAGGAGATGCCGCGCTTCCCGGCCTCAATCGACGAGGCCGTCGAAGAAAGAGCCGAGGCCGATCATGTTTACGAAGCCGCCGCGAGTCACGCGAATACTTTGGCCCAAGCTGTGGGAATTAAGCTCACGCCCCATGTTGTCATGGGGCATCCCGTCGCCGCCATCTCCGAGTTTGTGGCAAACGGGAGTTTGACCTGCCTGTCGTGGGCTATATGGAATACTCCGAGCTTTACAACCGCCTGATCGGAAGCACGACGGACCGTCTTGTCGAGCACGCGCCTTGCGCCGTTCTCGTCGTTAAGTGATGGAAATGCCCGAACGCTGTGCAGTCTCTTAACACGCTAAAGCTTTTCACATACACTCAATCGTTGCGATCTTTGAGGCCGCGCTATGGAAATACCTCGGGACGCCGTTCTACTGCGTGTCTTCGTCGGAGAATCGGACCGCACCGCCGGGCGCGCGCTTCATCGCGCCATCGTTGAGGCGGCGTTCAAGGCAAAGCTCGCAGGCGCTACCGTCTTCCATGGACCCTTCAGCTACGGTCATGGCGATCGCATCAATGACGAATCCTGCATCGATGCGCCCGGCAATCTTCCCACTATCGTGGAAATCATCGATACGGAAGAAAAAATCGAAGCTTTCCTGCCGAAGCTAAACGCCATGATGGGCACCGGTCTCGTGACCTTGGAAAAAGTCCAAATGATGCGCGTCGGACGCCTCACAAAGGGCGCGACGGGCAAGCCCGTCCAACGTCAAGAAGAGGGGAGGCTGTAAGTCATGGACATTCCGCATGAAGCCGTCTTGCTCCGCATTTTCACCGGCGCCGAC
The DNA here is from genome assembly GCA_963766815.1 of uncultured Alphaproteobacteria bacterium. GTDB lineage: Bacteria > Pseudomonadota > Alphaproteobacteria > Rhizobiales > Rhodomicrobiaceae > Rhodomicrobium. The sequence goes on from CAVYBZ010000036.1 coordinate 59,661, forward strand.
GACCGCTACGGAGTGGAAGAGCCGCTCTATCGGGCCATCGTCATCAAGGCGCGCGAAATGCAACTGGCGGGCGCTACGGTTCTCAAGGGGCCTATTGGATACGGCCTGTCGAGCCGAATGCACAAGCCCCATTTTTTCGGCAAAGACGAACGCCCCATCGTCATCGAAATCTGCGACTCCGAAGAGAAGATAAACGCGTTTCTGCCAATCCTAGACGACATGATGGAGAGCGGCCTCGTCACGCTCGAAAAAGCGCGCGTGCTCCAATATGGTAAGAAGCGGTCGAGCTACATGGAACGTCTACGCGAGCGCCTGCATCTCAGCAAGCCCTCCGGCCAACCGGCTTCCGATGACTGATCTTTTCTGTAAAACTACACAATCGCCATCGATCTGACAGCCGGATGGGATATTCAAGCCTGTGCGCAAGAAGAAGCGTTGCCGGCAGAGGGCGGTTCTCGAAATTAGCCGCCATGGCGGCCGGCGCCGCGTGCGCCCGTTATATGAACAAAAAGCGTGGCTACTCTCAACAAAACAACTAACCACCGGAGAACCATCATATGAGCAAAATCTCAGCCATCGGCGCGCTGGAAATCCTTGACTTCCGTGGCAATCCCACGGTTCGGGTGCAGCTTGCCTTGGATAACGGCATCGCAGTTTCGGCTTCAGTTCCTTCGGGCGCCTCGACCGGAGAGTATGAGGCCGTAGAATTGCGTGACCACGACGCATCGCGCTATGGCGGCAAGGGCGTGCTTAAGGCGGTCGCCAACGTCACGGACATTATTGCTCCCAAGCTCATCGGTCTGGAGCCAAACCGGCAAGCCGAAATCGACCAGCTCATGATCGATCTCGACGGAACTCCGAACAAAGCGACGCTCGGCGCCAACGCCATTCTCGGCGTCTCCATGGCCGTGGCTCGCGCGGCCGCGATCGATGCAGGGTCGCCTCTTTACGCCTATCTCGGCGGCGCGGCCGCGAAGCGCCTTCCCGTTCCGATGATGAACATCTTGAACGGCGGCAAACACGCCGACAACAGCGTCGACTTTCAGGAGTTCATGGTCATGCCGGTTGGCGCGCCGAGCTTCAGGGAAGCGCTTCGCTATGGCGCCGAAACCTTTCATGCGCTTGCGAAAATCCTGAAGAAGAAAGGCTATGCCACCTCCGTGGGCGATGAGGGCGGATTCGCCCCGAACCTCAAAAGCAACGAGGAGGCCTGCGAACTGATCGTCGAAGCCATCAAGGCGGCCGGATACCAACCTCGCAAAGATGTCGCAATCGCCCTCGACCCGGCAGCGAGTTCCTTCTACTCCGAAGGCTCTTACCGTCTTACCAAATCGGGCCAGGGCGACAAATCCAGCGCCGAAATGATCGCGCTTTATGGGCGCTGGCTTGATGCCTTTCCAATTGTCTCCATTGAAGACGGGCTCGACGAGAACGATTGGGAGGGTTTCGCGGCGCAGACGGCGGCTCAGGGCGATCGCATTCAGATTGTCGGCGACGATATTTTCGTCACCAATCCTGCCTTCATCGAGCGTGGCGTCAAGGCGAAGGCCGCCAATGCCGTTCTGATAAAGCTCAACCAAATCGGAACGGTCACAGAGACAAGAAAGGCCATCGAGCTTTGCCGGGAGGCGGGCTGGGGCTACGTCATTTCCCACCGCTCTGGCGAGACGGAGGATACCTTCATGGCCGATTTTGCCGTCGCGATGGGCGGCGGGCAGATCAAGACCGGCTCAGCCTGCCGCAGCGAGCGCATCGCGAAGTACAATCGCTTGCTCGAGATCGAAAGCGAACTCGGGACTGCTTCGCAGTTTAAGTCTCCTTTCGCGCCTAAAGCATGAGGGGCTGCTAAGCTGGGAAATTAGTTAGGCGCCTATTCGGCGCCTCTACGGTGAATTAACGCGAGGCTTCGCCATTGATAAGAATGGCGAAGCCTCGCGAATATGGTCTCGCGAGCGGAGTTGGCCGACGAGAAAACGGCGCAAGGGCTGCTAGAACGAGAAAGGCGTCGCGGTGCATTCACCGTAAATCTCCCGGTGATGTTAGGGGCATGGCGTATTGGATCTCCGGCATCGTGCGGGCTCGGAGCGGGCGGCGCCTTTGCGGGTGTCCTTACGATCAGATAATTTTCTGGGCGACGAGCCAGCAGAGTCTTCGGCGTTGCGCCGAGGCGGGCGTAAGAAACGGAAATGGATATGAAACCATTCCTCCTATCGTGGCAGTTCTGGGCCGTTCTATCGGCCGTCTTTGCCGCGTTAACAGCCATTTTTGCAAAGGTGGGCATTCAAAACATCAATTCTGACTTCGCGACGTTCATTCGGACCGTCGTGATCATAGCCATCCTAGGCGGCATTCTCACTCTTACGAAAGAATGGCAACCGCTTGGTTCGATCACGACGAAGACGTGGGTGTTCCTCACACTATCGGGCCTCGCAACTGGCCTTTCCTGGCTCTGTTATTTTCGCGCGCTTCATTTGGGCAATGCTTCACAAGTTGCTCCCGTCGATAAATTAAGCGTTGTTCTTGTTGCGCTTTTTGGCGCACTATTTTTGGGTGAGAATTTTTTGCCGATTGGCTGGCTGGGTGTGATTTTGATCGCCGTCGGCAGCGTTCTCGTCGCATTTAATTGACAACCCATAACGCAGGGCAAGCTTAATGGCCGCCAGAGTTCGTCGATGAGCCCGAAGCGAGACAAAAAGAAGCTCGATGGCCGTTCGATCACCTTAGAATCTCGCGTCGGCTCCCGCCCCTTTGAATGTTCCCTAAGAAACTGGCCACGAGTCACGTGGCCAGCGGTTTGATTTCGACTTCGTAGCCGAGGCTTTGGATTTTGGCGACGAGGCGTTTGATCCGGTTTGGCTTGGCGCGGCGCACGAAGTGATCGGCGTCGAGGTCTTGATAGAATGTTCCGTTGGCGATCATGTGGTAGGCGGCTGTAAGGATCGAGGCTGCGACCGCCCCGACGGCTTTTTTGGCGCCGCGGCGCGCGCGCAGACGGTGGAACTGAGCCTCAAGAGAGCTGCCCTTTTTGCGGGCGCCAGCCCACGCGCACTGAATGAGGACCGTCTTCAGCCATGGCGCGTTTCCCAAAAGCATGACTTCGGGCTTGACCTGGAGGTGGCCACCGGTTTTTGGATAAAAACTCTGCGAAAACAAAGGACTCTAAGCGGACGTTCGTTGGGGAACCGGCATGCAGGGCCAGGTCAACCTTAACCAAGGCACAGTAGAGGCGCCGCCATTAGGAGGAGAGCGCTTCTTTCTCTCAGCAAGGGACTGCGCCGCCAGCGTACTCAATGACGCATCAGGAGCGGCAGGTCCGCGTGATCGAGCATGTAGCGCGTCACGCCGCCGAGAAGCGCTTCGCGCCATTCGCCATGAACATAGGCTCCCATCACAATCATGTCCGCGCCAAGCTCGTGCGCCGCCCGGAGGAGCTGCGCGCCGACGGGATCGCCGCTATCTACGGCATGAACCAAAGCCGAAACGCCATGCTCTTCGAGAATAGGAGGAACGACAGCTTCGTTAGTACGGGCGCGAAGCACGTGAACGGCTTCTGCTTTCTCCAGTATGGGCAGCGCCGCCAGGACGGCTTTCGGAGCGCGAATGTCGTCTTTCCAGGCCACCGCGACCACTTGACCAAAGCTTCCAACGCTGTTTGGGGGCACGATAAGCACGGCGCGAGAGGTATCGAATATGGCGGCATGGGTCGCCTCGCGCGCCCGGGCGTTGCCACGGGTTTCGCAGGAAACGACGATCATGTCGGAGCGTCGCCCGCGTTCGGCGACGAAATGGGCGACTTCGCCTTCCACGCCGGTGAAATCGGCGACGATAGAGGCTGGCGACGCTGGACTTTCCCAACGCTCTACCAGAGTTCTCATCTCATTTGCCCAATCTTGTTCCTGGTCGCGAAGCCGCATCTCATCCGCAGGTGTTAGCGCCTGATCGGCGACCATCAACGCGGCCACCGGCGGCGTGCGCACAGCGAGCGCTTCAATTCGCCCACCTTTTCCGTAGGCGAGCAAGCGCGCGGCGCTCGACAGCACGCTTGAAACGGCTTCCGGGCGGTCGAGAACGGCAAGAACGACCTCTCCCAAGCTCCTGTTTTTGGCAGCAGCGAGACGACGCGCCGGCGCCGCGTTCAGTTCGGCTGCGCTCGCATAGCCTGCCGTCACAGCAGCCAGGCAGAGGATAAGAGAAAGGGCGACGTTCACAAAAGCGCCGCCCAGCTTGCCATCACGCAAGAGGTCGAGAGTCTGCAGGCTGAAGGAGGAGAAGGTGGTGTAACCACCGCAAATGCCCACCATCACAAAGGCCCGCGCCTCGCCTGGAACCTGGAAGCGGCCGTCTCCCGAGGTCAGCGCGCCGAAAAAGCCGATAATGAAAGAGCCGACAATATTGATCAGGATCGTTCCCCAGGGAAATTGCGGGCCGGCGAGGCCCACCATGAGGTTTGTCGTCCAGGCGCGCGCTACACTGCCGATAGCGCCTCCGAGCGCGACATAAAGATAGGTCAACATTTTTTCTTGAACCCCTTTCGCGATCGCCCCGTTCCGCGGCGCGGCCACAAAAAAGGACCCGCAACCTGCGGGTTCCAGGACTCCTCCGCCGCAAGTTCCGCGCCAAATGGGACGCCCACCCTTTCGGGCGTACTTATAGCGGATCGCTTTTCCTGAACAAGGGGAGCTGCTCGGCAGACGAGGTCGCGCGCGCAGATTCATCGGCGCGCCGCGGCTGGCGTTGACGAGATATCGAACGCTTGCTCCTTCTGTCAGTCGAGAGGCGATGGAGTTCGTCTCAACCGCCCTGCGGTCTTTGCCGGATCGCGGGGATGGGTTCCCCCACACATGAATGTTGGGGGACGATAGAGGTGGCGCCGCGTTCACGCCGAGGGAGATTGCGGTCAACAGCCGTCCGACATGGGAGAGTGAGGGCGCAACATCTCCGGAGCGGAGGTAGAATGACCGGCCCAGCTGCCGGGGCGCTGTGCATGGCGAATGGAGAGCGAATTTCCTTCGCGATGACGACACAGTGACTATTTTCTCGAAACTCGCCGAAGGGATTTGCCGGTTAAACCCTTGATTTTATTGGAGCGGGCGACGAGGTTCGAACTCGCGACCCTCAGCTTGGGA
>CAVYBZ010000037.1:0-89212 GCA_963766815.1 uncultured Alphaproteobacteria bacterium
GGTGCCAAGCGCGTTCAGCTGCGTGTTGGTCAGCCCCTGCGTCTGCGCCGTGGTCAGGGCGCCGAGCTGCCCCGCCGATAGATTGCCGAGCGCGGTCGTGGTCAGCCCGCCAAGCTGCGTCGCCGTCAGGCCTCCCGCCTGCGTCACATTCCAGCTTTGCACCGCGGTCGTGCTCAGGCTGCCGATCTGGGCCGTGGTCAGTCCGCCGATCTGGGTGGCCGTCAAGCCGCCAAGCTGCGCCGCCGACAGATTGCCAAGCGTGGTTAGACCCGCCGCCTGCGCGGTCGACAGTTTGGAGGCGCTCAAGGCGTCGAGCGCGGTGGTGCCAAGCGCGTTCAGCTGCGTGTTGGTCAGCCCCTGCGTCTGCGCCGTGGTCAGGGCGCCGAGCTGCCCCGCCGACAGATTGCCGAGCGCGGTCGTGCTCAGCCCGCCAAGCTGCGTCGCCGTCAGGCCTCCCGCCTGCGTCACGTTCCAGCTTTGCACCGCGGTCGTGCTCAGGCTGCCGATCTGGGCCGTGGACAGCGTCCCGATCTGGGCCGCCGTCAAGCCGCCAAGCTGCGCCGCCGACAGATTGCCAAGCGTGGTCAGACCCGCCGCCTGCGCGGTCGACAGTTTGGAGGCGCTCAAGGCGTCGAGCGCGGTGGTGCCAAGCGCGTTCAACTGCGTGTTGGTCAGCCCCTGCGTCTGCGCCGTGGTCAGGGCGCCGAGCTGCGCCGCCGACAGATTGCCGAGCGCGGTCGTGCTCAGCCCGCCAAGCTGCGTCGCCGTCAGGCCTCCCGCCTGCGTCACGTTCCAGCTTTGCACCGCGGTCGTGCTCAGGCTGCCGATCTGGGCCGTGGTCAGTCCGCCGATCTGGGTGGCCGTCAAGCCGCCAAGCTGCGCCGCCGACAGATTGCCAAGCGTGGTCAGACCCGCCGCCTGCGCAGTCGACAGTTTGGAGGCGCTCAAGGCGTCGAGCGCGGTGGTGCCAAGCGCGTTCAGCTGCGTGTTGGTCAGCCCCTGCGTCTGCGCCGTGGTCAGGGCGCCGAGCTGCGCCGCCGACAGATTGCCGAGCGCGGTCGTGCTCAGCCCGCCAAGCTGCGTCGCCGTCAAGCCCCCCGCCTGCGTCACGTTCCAGCTTTGCACCGCGGTCGTGCTCAGGCTGCCGATCTGGGCCGTGGACAGCGTCCCGATCTGGGCCGCCGTCAAGCCGCCAAGCTGCGCCGCCGACAGATTGCCAAGCGTGGTCAGACCCGCCGCCTGCGCGGTCGACAGTCTGGAGGCGCTCAAGGCGTCGAGCGCGGTGGTGCCAAGCGCGTTCAGCTGCGTGTTGGTCAGCCCCTGCGTCTGCGCCGTGGTCAGGGCGCCGAGCTGCCCCGCCGACAGATTGCCGAGCGCGGTCGTGGTCAGCCCGCCAAGCTGCGTCGCCGTCAGGCCTCCCGCCTGCGTCACATTCCAGCTTTGCACCGCGGTCGTGCTCAGGCTGCCGATCTGGGCCGTGGTCAGTCCGCCGATCTGGGTGGCCGTCAAGCCGCCCAGCTGCGCCGCCGACAGATTGCCAAGCGTGGTCAGACCCGCCGCCTGCGCGGTCGACAGTTTGGAGGCGCTCAAGGCGTCGAGCGCGGTGGTGCCAAGCGCGTTCAGCTGCGTGTTGGTCAGCCCCTGCGTCTGCGCCGTGGTCAGGGCGCCGAGCTGCGCCGCCGACAGATTGCCGAGCGCGGTCGTGCTCAGCCCGCCAAGCTGCGTCGCCGTCAGGCCTCCCGCCTGCGTCACGTTCCAGCTTTGCACCGCGGTCGTGCTCAGGCTGCCGATCTGGGCCGTGGACAGCGTCCCGATCTGGGCCGCCGTCAAGCCGCCAAGCTGCGCCGCCGACAGATTGCCGAGCGTGGTCAGACCCGCCGCCTGCGCGGTCGACAGTCTGGAGGCGCTCAAGGCGTCGAGCGCGGTGGTGCCAAGCGCGTTCAGCTGCGTGTTGGTCAGCCCCTGCGTCTGCGCCGTGGTCAGGGCGCCGAGCTGCGCCGCCGACAGATTGCCGAGCGCGGTCGTGGTCAGCCCGCCAAGCTGCGTCGCCGTCAGGCCTCCCGCCTGCGTCACGTTCCAGCTTTGCACCGCGGTCGTGCTCAGGCTGCCGATCTGGGCCGTGGACAGTCCGCCGATCTGGGTGGCCGTCAAGCCGCCAAGCTGCGCCGCCGACAGATTGCCAAGCGTGGTCAGACCCGCCGCCTGCGCGGTCGACAGTCTGGAGGCGCTCAAGGCGTCAAGCGCCGTGGTGCCAAGCGCGTTCAGCTGCGTGTTGGTCAGCCCCTGCGTCTGCGCCGTGGTCAGGGCGCCGAGCTGCGCCGCCGACAGATTGCCGAGCGCGGTCGTGGTCAATCCGCCAAGCTGCGTCGCCGTCAGGCCTCCCGCCTGCGTCACGTTCCAGCTTTGCACCGCGGTCGTGCTCAGGCTGCCGATCTGGGCCGTGGACAGCGTCCCGATCTGGGCCGCCGTCAAGCCGCCAAGCTGCGCCGCCGACAGATTGCCAAGCGTGGTCAGACCCGCCGCCTGCGCGGTCGACAGTCTGGAGGCGCTCAAGGCGTCAAGCGCGGTGGTGCCAAGCGCGTTCAGCTGCGTGTTGGTCAGCCCCTGCGTCTGCGCCGTGGTCAGGGCGCCGAGCTGCGCCGCCGACAGATTGCCAAGCGCGGTCGTGCTCAGCCCGCCAAGCTGCGTCGCCGTCAGGCCTCCCGCCTGCGTCACGTTCCAGCTTTGCACCGCGGTCGTGCTCAGGCTGCCGATCTGGGCCGTGGACAGTCCGCCGATCTGGGTGGCCGTCAAGCCGCCAAGCTGCGCCGCCGACAGATTGCCAAGCGTGGTCAGACCCGCCGCCTGCGCGGTCGACAGTTTGGAGGCGCTCAAGGCGTCGAGCGCGGTGGTCCCAAGCGCGTTCAGCTGCGTGTTGGTCAGCCCCTGCGTCTGCGCCGTGGTCAGGGCGCCGAGCTGCGCCGCCGACAGATTGCCAAGCGCGGTCGTGGTCAGCCCGCCAAGCTGCGTCGCCGTCAGGCCTCCCGCCTGCGTCACGTTCCAGCTTTGCAGCTCGGTCGAAGCCAGGCTGCCGATCTGGGCCGTGGACAGCGTCCCGATCTGGGCCGCCGTCAAGCCGCCAAGCTGCGCCGCCGACAGATTGCCAAGCGTGGTCAGACCCGCCGCCTGCGCGGTCGACAGTCTGGAGGCGCTCAAGGCGTCGAGCGCGGTGGTGCCAAGCGCGTTCAGCTGCGTGTTGGTCAGCCCCTGCGTCTGCGCCGTGGTCAGGGCGCCGAGCTGCGCCGCCGACAGATTGCCGAGCGCGGTCGTGGTCAATCCGCCAAGCTGCGTCGCCGTCAGGCCTCCCGCCTGCGTCACGTTCCAGCTTTGCACCGCGGTCGTGCTCAGGCTGCCGATCTGGGCCGTGGACAGTCCGCCGATCTGGGTGGCCGTCAAGCCGCCAAGCTGCGCCGCCGACAGATTGCCGAGCGTGGTCAGACCCGCCGCCTGCGCGGTCGACAGTCTGGAGGCGCTCAAGGCGTCGAGCGCGGTGGTGCCAAGCGCGTTCAGCTGCGTGTTGGTCAGCCCCTGCGTCTGCGCCGTGGTCAGGGCGCCGAGCTGCGCCGCCGACAGATTGCCGAGCGCGGTCGTGCTCAGCCCGCCAAGCTGCGTCGCCGTCAGGCCTCCCGCCTGCGTCACGTTCCAGCTTTGCACCGCGGTCGTGCTCAGGCTGCCGATCTGGGCCGTGGACAGCGTCCCGATCTGGGCCGCCGTCAAGCCGCCAAGCTGCGCCGCCGACAGATTGCCGAGCGTGGTCAGACCCGCCGCCTGCGCGGTCGACAGTCTGGAGGCGCTCAAGGCGTCAAGCGCCGTGGTGCCAAGCGCGTTCAGCTGCGTGTTGGTCAGCCCCTGCGTCTGCGCCGTGGTCAGGGCGCCGAGCTGCGCCGCCGACAGATTGCCAAGCGCGGTCGTGCTCAGCCCGCCAAGCTGGGTCGCCGTCAGGCCTCCCGCCTGCGTCACGTTCCAGCTTTGCACCGCGGTCGTGCTCAGGCTGCCGATCTGGGCCGTGGACAGCGTCCCGATCTGGGTGGCCGTCAAGCCGCCAAGCTGCGCCGCCGACAGATTGCCAAGCGTGGTCAGACCCGCCGCCTGCGCGGTCGACAGCCTGGAGGCGGTCAAGGCGTCGAGCGCGGTGGTGCCAAGCGCGTTCAGCTGCGTGCGGGTGAGCCCCTGCGTCTGCGCCGTGGTCAGGGCGCCGAGCTGCGCCGCCGACAGATTGCCAAGCGCGGTCGTGCTCAGCCCGCCAAGCTGCGTCGCCGTCAGGCCTCCCGCCTGCGTCACGTTCCAGCTTTGCACCGCGGTCGTGCTCAGGCTGCCGATCTGGGCCGTGGACAGCGTCCCGATCTGGGTGGCCGTCAAGCCGCCAAGCTGCGCCGCCGACAGATTGCCGAGCGTGGTCAGACCCGCCGCCTGCGCGGTCGACAGTCTGGAGGCGCTCAAGGCGTCGAGCGCGGTGGTGCCAAGCGCGTTCAGCTGCGTGTTGGTCAGCCCCTGCGTCTGCGCCGTGGTCAGGGCGCCGAGCTGCGCCGCCGACAGATTGCCGAGCGCGGTCGTGGTCAATCCGCCAAGCTGCGTCGCCGTCAGGCCTCCCGCCTGCGTCACGTTCCAGCTTTGCACCGCGGTCGTGCTCAGGCTGCCGATCTGGGCCGTGGACAGGTCGCCGATCTGGGTGGCCGTCAAGCCGCCAAGCTGCGCCGCCGACAGATTGCCGAGCGTGGTCAGACCCGCCGCCTGCGCGGTCGACAGTTTGGAGGCGGTCAAGGCGTCGAGCGCGGTGGTGCCAAGCGCGTTCAGCTGCGTGTTGGTCAGCCCCTGCGTCTGCGCCGTGGTCAGGGCGCCGAGCTGCGCCGCCGACAGATTGCCGAGCGCGGTCGTGCTCAGCCCGCCAAGCTGCGTCGCCGTCAGGCCTCCCGCCTGCGTCACGTTCCAGCTTTGCACCGCGGTCGTGCTCAGGCTGCCGATCTGGGCCGTGGACAGCGTCCCGATCTGGGCCGCCGTCAAGCCGCCAAGCTGCGCCGCCGACAGATTGCCGAGCGTGGTCAGACCCGCCGCCTGCGCGGTCGACAGTCTGGAGGCGCTCAAGGCGTCGAGCGCGGTGGTGCCAAGCGCGTTCAGCTGCGTGTGGGTCAGCCCCTGCGTCTGGGCCGTGGTCAGGGCGCCGAGCTGCGCCGCCGACAGATTGCCGAGCGCGGTCGTGGTCAATCCGCCAAGCTGGGTCGCCGTCAGGCCTCCCGCCTGCGTCACGTTCCAGCTTTGCACCGCGGTCGTGCTCAGGCTGCCGATCTGGGCCGTGGTCAGTCCGCCGATCTGGGTGGCCGTCAAGCCGCCAAGCTGCGCCGCCGACAGATTGCCGAGCGTGGTCAGACCCGCCGCCTGCGCGGTCGACAGTCTGGAGGCGCTCAAGGCGTCAAGCGCGGTGGTGCCAAGCGCGTTCAGCTGCGTGTTGGTCAGCCCCTGCGTCTGCGCCGTGGTCAGGGCGCCGAGCTGCGCCGCCGATAGATTGCCGAGCGCGGTCGTGGTCAGCCCGCCAAGCTGCGTCGCCGTCAGGCCCCCCGCCTGCGTCACGTTCCAGCTTTGCACCGCGGTCGTGCTCAGGCTGCCGATCTGGGCCGTGGACAGCGTCCCGATCTGGGCCGCCGTCAAGCCGCCAAGCTGCGCCGCCGACAGATTGCCGAGCGTGGTCAGACCCGCCGCCTGCGCGGTCGACAGTCTGGAGGCGCTCAAGGCGTCAAGCGCGGTGGTGCCAAGCGCGTTCAGCTGCGTGTTGGTCAGCCCCTGCGTCTGCGCCGTCGTCAGGGCGCCGAGCTGCGCCGCCGACAGATTGCCGAGCGCGGTCGTGCTCAATCCGCCAAGCTGCGTCGCCGTCAGGCCCCCCGCCTGCGTCACGTTCCAGCTTTGCACCGCGGTCGTGCTCAGGCTGCCGATCTGGGCCGTGGACAGCGTCCCGATCTGGGTGGCCGTCAAGCCGCCAAGCTGCGCCGCCGACAGATTGCCGAGCGTGGTCAAACCCGCCGCCTGCGCGGTCGACAGCCTGGAGGCGGTCAAGGCGTCGAGCGCGGTGGTGCCAAGCGCGTTCAGCTGCGTGCGGGTGAGCCCCTGCGTCTGCGCCGTGGTCAGGGCGCCGAGCTGCGCCGCCGACAGATTGCCGAGCGCGGTCGTGGTCAATCCGCCAAGCTGCGTCGCCGTCAGGCCCCCCGCCTGCGTCACGTTCCAGCTTTGCACCGCGGTCGTGCTCAGGCTGCCGATCTGGGCCGTGGTCAGTCCGCCGATCTGGGTGGCCGTCAAGCCGCCAAGCTGCGCCGCCGACAGATTGCCAAGCGTGGTCAGACCCGCCGCCTGCGCGGTCGACAGTTTGGAGGCGCTCAAGGCGTCAAGCGCGGTGGTGCCAAGCGCGTTCAGCTGCGTGTTGGTCAGCCCCTGCGTCTGCGCCGTGGTCAGGGCGCCGAGCTGCGCCGCAGATAGATTGCCGAGCGCGGTCGTGGTCAGCCCGCCAAGCTGCGTCGCCGTCAGGCCTCCCGCCTGCGTCACGTTCCAGCTTTGCACCGCGGTCGTGCTCAGGCTGCCGATCTGGGCCGTGGACAGCGTCCCGATCTGGGCCGCCGTCAAGCCGCCAAGCTGCGCCGCCGACAGATTGCCGAGCGTGGTCAGACCCGCCGCCTGCGCGGTCGACAGTCTGGAGGCGCTCAAGGCGTCGAGCGCGGTGGTGCCAAGCGCGTTCAGCTGCGTGTTGGTCAGCCCCTGCGTCTGCGCCGTGGTCAGGGCGCCGAGCTGCCCCGCCGACAGATTGCCAAGCGCGGTCGTGGTCAATCCGCCAAGCTGCGTCGCCGTCAGGCCTCCCGCCTGCGTCACGTTCCAGCTTTGCACCGCGGTCGTGCTCAGGCTGCCGATCTGGGCCGTGGACAGCGTCCCGATCTGGGTGGCCGTCAAGCCGCCAAGCTGCGCCGCCGACAGATTGCCGAGCGTGGTCAGACCCGCCGCCTGCGCGGTCGACAGCCTGGAGGCGCTCAAGGCGTCAAGCGCGGTGGTGCCAAGCGCGTTCAGCTGCGTGTTGGTCAGCCCCTGCGTCTGCGCCGTGGTCAGGGCGCCGAGCTGCGCCGCCGACAGATTGCCGAGCGCGGTCGTGCTCAGCCCGCCAAGCTGCGTCGCCGTCAGGCCTCCCGCCTGCGTCACGTTCCAGCTTTGCACCGCGGTCGTGCTCAGGCTGCCGATCTGGGCCGTGGTCAGTCCGCCGATCTGGGCCGCCGTCAAGCCGCCAAGCTGCGCCGCCGACAGATTGCCAAGCGTGGTCAGACCCGACACCTGCGCGGACGACAGCCTGGAGGCGGTCAAGGCGTCAAGCGCGGTGGTGCCAAGCGCGTTCAACTGCGTGCGAGTGAGATCCTGCGTCTGCGCCGTGGTCAGGGCGCCGAGCTGGGACGCCGACAGATTGCCAAGCGCGGTCGTGCTCAGCCCGCCAAGCTGCGTCGCCGTCAAGCCTCCCATCTGCGTCACGCTCCAGCCCTGCACCTCGGTCGTGCTCAGGTTGCCGATCTGGGCCGTGGACAGCGCCCCGATTTCTGTAGGCGTCCAGGGTCCGCCTTGGGGGGAACTCAAATTCAGGATAACGTTTATGGATAGCCCGGGAACCGCAGCAGCCGAAATCGCTTGAATTTGCGTCGCGTGCAGCGCCTGCTGATCGACTGTGGTCAAGGCGTTGATCTGCGTCGAGCTTAGCGCGGCGATTTGCGTGGCCGCCAGCGAGTTTATGTCCGCTATTGTCCAACCGCTTACTTGTGTGGTTGTCTGAATGGTGAGGAGTGATATGGGCAGCGAACCTATTGTGCTCATTTGAGGGTTCCGATCGCGAGGATTCTGGGTGAAGTTCGATACAGTTCCGGACCCGTTGAGCAGTACCGCGAGTGAAATTGAGAATTGCCGCTAGCCGCCACGATAAAAATTTACGGCGCGAGATGATAACTCACAGCAATCACAAGCCTTACCGGGTGCAGATCCTTTGATTCGCTTGCGCTCTAATCTGTTTTAGAGCTTTACAGGGATTGTTTAGGGCGCAGCCCAATCCGTATCGCTGCAATTCCCCGAAGCAAAGAATGGACTTTTTCGCAGTCCGTGAAGGACTTCGATCGTGGCGTCATTGTCCAAAATGTGGATCATGGGGATGTCCCTATTTATAAGTTTCGGGACATACCGGGCTCGCACCGGTATACGAGTACGGCCTCATGCCTGCCAGCTCATGCAACCCTTGCGAGCTTTGCACCCGTATATCAACCATTAGATGCATGAAAATCCTAATTAACGGTAAACGGCCCAATCCGAGTTTGCGGCGCCGCCATGCGCATCCGGCTTTTTTAGGTGCTTCCATCGGCGAGCTTCGATAGGCTGAGTTCGGAGAGGCGATCGACGAGAGCGAGATCGCGCCCCGACAAAGTCTTGAGCCAAGCGAGACCAGGCGCCCAATCCAGATCAGGCTTGGCGCCTTCGGGCGGCGTCTCGCCGATGATACGATAGAGGCTTTCATACATGCAGGTATAATTCACCGTTCGCTTAGCCGTAATTGCGGGCGGCATCGATAGATCCGCGCCCAATATTTGGCGAAACAGCCGATCGCCCTGGGCAGAAAACTCTTGCGGAAAAGCGCACCAATAGTGCAGCAGGGGATAAGCCGGCGGCAGGAAAAAATAGCAATTTGTATCGATATGATCCCCAAGAGGCATGTCTTCCATATTGCCTAAATTCATGACGCTCGCGTCAGGCCGGACGTAATTGCGCTGAGCGACCACGAAAGGAGCGGATGGCGCTGAAACTGCCGCCATAAGGCACGTTTCAAGATGGTCTTCCTCGAACCAATTGTCGGCGTCCAAAAATGCGATAGCGCCATAACTCTCGGCAACCGCCATTAGGGCGGCGACGCCTCTGGCCACATTGCCATAGTCGGCATGTGCGCGGTCCAGCTTGACATGGCGAACCGGATATTCATCAATCCACGCCTGCGGAAAGCCGTCCGCCACGAGAATATGATCGGCGGCGACCGTCTGTCGCTTCACGCTTATCAGAGAGCGCTCGATTAGGGCGCGGTCTTCCTTGAAATAAGGCGTTATTACACAGATTTTCTGATATCGGCTGCGTTCGAACACGGCCCGGTCCCTCGGTGTTGAGCCCGCATTTTCTGTGCTGACGGCAAAGGCCTCATGCATGGTGGAGTGGCTGGCTTGCAATGTGAGGCGCCTGGCTTGTTCTTGCGGGCGAATGCGGCTCGAAAAGAAGCGACTCAAAATGTGCGATCGTTGGCTTTAAGCCCTCTGCAAGGGGTATCGACGGCTGCCAGCCGAGCCGCGATTGCGCAAGCGTGATATCGGGCCGCCGTTGTTTCGGGTCATCCGGCGGCAGAGGCTGGAACTGAAGCTCGCTTCTCGATCCGGTCTGGCGCAGAATTTCGAGAGCGAGGTCCTTGATAGTGAACTCATCCGGATTGCCCAGATTGACCGGCCCTATAAAATCCGGCGGGCTTTCCATCAGCCGGATCAAGCCGTCGATGAGATCGTCGACATAACAGAAGGAGCGGGTTTGTTTTCCCGAGCCGTAAAGCGTGACCGGCTCACCGCGAAGAGCCTGCACAACGAAGTTGGACACCACACGCCCGTCGGCTTGATGCATCCGCGGGCCGTAGGTGTTGAATATGCGAGCGACCTTTATTTCCAACCCGTGCTGGCGGTGATAGTCGAAAAAGAGCGTCTCGGCGCAGCGCTTACCCTCGTCGTAGCAGGACCGGGCGCCGTTCGGGTTAACGTTGCCCCAATAATCTTCGCGCTGCGGATGAACCGTTGGATCGCCATAAACTTCGCTCGTGGAGGCTTGGAGAATGCGGCATTTAAGGCGCTTGGCCAGCCCCAGCATGTTAATCGCGCCATGCACGCTCGTCTTGGTCGTTTGCACGGGATCGTACTGATAATGAATCGGCGAGGCTGGGCAAGCAAGGTTATAGATTTCGTCGACCTCGACAAAAAGCGGCAGAGTAATGTCGTGGCGAATAAATTCGAAGCGCGGCTCTCCATGAAGGTGATCGATATTGCGCTTGGCGCCAGTGAACAAATTATCGGCGCAGAGAATCTCATGGCCTTCCCTGATAAGGCGGTCGATGAGATGGGAACCGAGAAAGCCTGCGCCGCCTGTGACGAGTATGCGTTTGCAGCTTTCATAAAGTCGAGCCATGAAGAATTACCTTTGTCTGAAAGTCATGGGGACAATCGAACAGAGCGTAGAGTTGCAATATTTGCCCCGTCTTGCGCGGGGCTGACACCGTCGCGCTTAGGCTTCGATAATCATGAACTCGCGGACTCGCCGTGGGAAGAAAAGGCTCGTTCTGAGGATGTCTGACGAGTCGCCCGATGACTTGGAACCATTTGCACAGCTTTTTTGTTGACTTTTATCGCGGCCTTAAAAGAAGAATTCAGCGCTGAAGGTCAGCGTGGGTTGGGGCTTTCTTTTCCAAATCAGCAGCATCGGCCGGGGAAATGCATTTCACGGTTGAGTTTTAAAACTTCCGGACGAAGCAGCGGCCGGCGCAGGTCACGTCGTATGGCTGTTTTACCGTCTTGAATGCTGCGGTCAGACTTGCATAGAAAAAGTGGTGTTGTTGGAAAGGCAAGAGACCGGAAGGGTTATACATACGACCGTGCGATACCTCGCGCCAGTGTAGCCAAGCGCCGTTATCGCGACGCTTCTCGAAGTCACGTCCTAATAGAAGGTATGGCATTCAAAAATGGCTCCGCTACCAAAACCGGCCGATCAGCCCGAGAAGGCCTCTCACTTCCCTGTCGTTGCAATCGGCGCCTCGGCGGGAGGCATTCAAGCGCTGCAGACATTTTTCGAGGCGATTCCGGCTGACACTGGCGCCGCTTTCGTGGCCATTCTCCATCTTGATCCCGAGCATCGGAGCGATCTTTCATCCATTCTCGCCGCTCGAACGCCTATGACGGTGACGCAGGTCCAGAACCGCATCCCGGTCGAACCCAATCATATCTATGTCATTCCCCCAAACCGGCAGCTGATCGTCACGGATGGAGCGCTCGATACGTGCGAATTCGGTGAACAGCGAGGCAAGCGCGCGCCAATAGACCACTTCTTCAGATCCCTCGCGAGCAAACTCGGCGATGGTTTCGCCGTAATCCTAACGGGCGCCGGATCGGATGGCGCGGTGGGGGTGAAGGCGATCAAAGAGGCCGGCGGCCTGGTTCTCGTTCAGGACCCGAAGGAGGCGGAATATCCGTCCATGCCGCGGAGCGCCATAGCAACTGGATGCGCAGACGACGTTTTACCAGTCCGCGGCCTCGCGGACCGGCTCGCCGCTATCATCCGAACCAAGCAACATGTCTTTGAAGGCAAAGTTCGCGACACGGAGGAAGATCTGCTTCGCGCGGTCTTTTCCAGTTTGCGGGCGCGAACGGGCCATGACTTCTCCAAATATAAACGCGCAACTGTCTTAAGGCGGCTGGCGCGCCGGATGCAGGTGAAGCAAGTTCCCGAGCTTAAGGATTATCTGGAGCTGCTCCGTGAGGATCAGGCTGAAATTCAGGCGCTTTTCGGCGACCTTCTCATTTCGGTGACGACCTTCTTCCGGGACGGCGCGGCTTTCGATGCGCTGCAAAGACTCGTTATTCCGCAGTTATTCGAAGGCAAGGATTCATCAGGCGTCATTCGCGTCTGGACGCCAGGCTGCGCCACGGGCGAAGAAGCCTACTCCATATCGATGCTCCTTCTGGAAGAAGCTGCGCGAAGGGACATTCGGCCTCAAATTCAAGTCTTCGCCACGGATATAGACAGCAGCGCGCTCGCCGCTGCACGCGAAGGCCGCTACCCGATCGCAATCGAGGCCGACATCAGCGAAGAACGGCTAAGCCGGTTCTTCACTCTGGAGAAGGAGCATTATCAGGTTAAGCGCGAGTTGAGGGACACAGTTCTATTCGCAGCGCACAACCTCTTGAACGACCCGCCCTTCTCCCGCATCCACATGATCTCGTGCCGGAACATGCTGATCTATTTCGATCGCGAGTTGCAGCGGCAGGCTTACGGCATATTCAACTACGCGCTTTTTCCTGGCGGATTTCTTTTTCTGGGCGCCTCCGAGAGTGTGGATTCCATGCAGGACGCATTCCGGATCATTGATAAGGACACGCGCATCTACCAGTCAGCCGGCCGCATCCCGGACCCTGCCTTGCCTCCGCTGCGCGGGTTTGGAACGGCGCGGTTCCACGCGCTGCACGCCCTGCCTGCCCAGGTCCGCGCCGCGCCGCCGAGCGACGCCGCTGCGCACAAACTCGCCTTGGAGGAGTTCGCCCCGCCAAGCATCCTCGTGGACAGCGCTTATCGCGTTCTCCACTTGTCGGAATCGGCGGGACGGTACTTCCAACTGCCCGGCGGACCGCCAACGGCCGATGTCAACGAGCTAATAAGGCCGGAGTTGAGGCTCGACTTGCTGTCATCGCTGAGCCGCGCGTTCGAGCGGCGGCTTTCCAGCCTTACCGCGCCGGT
Source organism: uncultured Alphaproteobacteria bacterium (assembly GCA_963766815.1). GTDB lineage: Bacteria > Pseudomonadota > Alphaproteobacteria > Rhizobiales > Rhodomicrobiaceae > Rhodomicrobium. The sequence continues at coordinate 12,565 of CAVYBZ010000037.1, forward strand.
GCTTGTGAAGTTCAACGGGACAGAGGCGCAGGTGCATCTGCAGGCGCGGCCAATTTTTCGCGATAATGCACAGCCCGCGGCGCTTGTTTTTTTTATCGAGGTGAGCGCGGAGAATTCTCGCAACGCCGATTTTCGCAGTTTCAGTCCCGCAGAGCTGAGATCGGACAAGGCGACGCATGCGCTGGCGGAAGAGCTGGAATCGACGAAGACGCTCCTTCATACCAGCAGGCAGGATTACGAGACCGCCATCGAGGAGCTTCGCGCCGCTAACGAGGAGATGCAGTCGGTTGGCGAGGAATATCGCTCGACAGCCGAAGAATTGGAGACGAGCAAGGAAGAGCTGCAATCTATCAACGAGGAATTGCAGGCCACAAACCAAGAGCTGAAGCTGAAGGTTGAGACCATTTCCCGCGCTCACAACGACCTTCAAAACCTGATCTCGGTCACCGATGTGGGGACACTGTTTCTCGACAGCGATCTGCGCATCAGGCGTTTTACTCCGCGCATCGCCGAACTTTTCAATATCACGGCCAGCGATGAGGGGCGCCCGATTTTGGACTTTTCAAATCGGCTGATCGATCATCCAGGCCTCGGGCGCGACGCCCGCCAGGTTCTGGCCGATCTCGTTCCCCGCGAATTCCTGGCTCAGAGCGATGCGGATCGCTGGTATCTGTTGAGGATGCGTCCCTATCGGACGATCGAAGACAGGATTGACGGCATCGTCATCACGTTCGTCGATATCACCGAGCGCCGCCGGACGGAAAGCGACCTCCTGGAAAGCGAGAGGCGGCTGCAGCTTGCCAGGGAGGCGACCTCATTAGGCATTGTCGACTACGACGCCGGAGCTAATAAGCTATGGTTCGACGCGCGCTGCCGGGACCTCTGGGGCCTCAGCGAGAACGATCCGGTGACTTTGGACGTGTTTTGGGCGGGCATCGCAGAGAGCGACCGCACGAAAGCGCAGGAAGCTTGGCGTGACGCTCTGGAACCGGGCGGAGAAGGCGCATTTAATGTCGAGTTCAGGTTGCAGGGCCGGAGCATGGATCAGTGGCTTCGAGCAATGGGAAAGGCCTTTTTCAATGACGCGGCCAAGCCGCCGCAGGCCCCGAGGCTCGTTGCGACTATTCAGGACATCAGCGAAACAAAAGCCTGGGAGGCGCATCAAGTCCTTCTGCTCCAGGAGTTGTCCCATCGCGTGAAGAACACGCTCACTGTCATCATGTCGATGGCGCGCCAGACCCTGCGTGGCGATACAAGTCCCGCAGCGCTCAAAAAGTATGAAGACCGGCTGTTTGCGCTCTCGGATGCTCACGATCTTCTCGTTCAGACCGATTGGAGAGGCGCGGAGCTTGGCGCGATTATCAATCGCCTATTAGCTGCGTATCCCGCCTCCAGCCAGGGGCGTATCGCGATCGAGGGTCCGGAAGTCCTGCTCCCGCCAGCCCTCGCCACGCCCTTTGCGATGGTTCTGCACGAACTGGCGATGAATGCCGCCAAATACGGCGCGCTCGGCGAAAAGGGGAATGTCTCCCTCACCTGGCGTGTCGTGCTTAATCGCGAGGGGCGGTACCTGGAGCTGGTGTGGCGGGAAAGCGGCGGTCCCCCTGTTGCGGCGAAAAGGCGTCCCGGCTTTGGAAGCTATATCATTGAGAATGGCTTGACCGACGCCAAAGTCGAGCAGCGGTTTGAACCCGATGGCTTGGTCTGCCGGATCGAGCTGGCGCTTTAAAGGGTCCCGGCGCTGGTTCGCGACGTCACCTGAGCGGGAGAGGTCTAGCCGCTGAGCGGCCCGCGCGAGGGGTAAGCACGTGGCAGGTATGCCTTGGCGTGTTTGCCATTCAACCGTATCGCATCCGCAAGCCGATGCGATACGAGAGGGAGCTTCGTCGCGATCCGCTCCAAAACGCCTCGACGCCGCTGGCGCAGTCCCGGCGTCGCCTCCCGCCAGGCTGTCGATTTTAACCCCATTGACTGTCTTAACGAAAGCCATAAACATATTTTCTCGATGCGCAAAAGGCGAAGGGATCTCGCCAACAGGCGCGGCGTTTCCGGTATGGGCTGCAAAAGCTAGAGCGAAGCTTCAGGAGGGCTTGGCTTGCACTTCCGCTAAGTCCCTGCAATTGCGAACAGTTGAGGATCCATTAATAGATGGAAAAGCGAGCATTGATCACCGGTGTGACCGGCCAGGACGGAGCCTATTTGACCGAATTGCTTTTAAAGAAAGGTTACCGCGTTTGGGGCATCAAGCGCAGGTCATCGTCTTTCAACACGGGCCGCATCGACGCATTTTATCAAGACCCTCATATTGGCGACCCCCGCTTCAGGCTGACTTTCGGCGACATGACCGACGCGACGAGCCTCATTCGCGTGGTCCAGGATGTCCAGCCCGACGAGATCTATAATCTGGCGGCGCAGAGCCACGTTCACGTCAGTTTTGAAACGCCGGAATACACCGCCAATGCGGACGCGCTTGGCCCGTTGCGCATGCTGGAGGCGATCCGGATTCTGCGCCTTGAGAAAAAGGTGCGGTTTTATCAAGCCTCCACGTCGGAGCTTTACGGCAAAGCCGCCGAAGTCCCGCAAAACGAGAACACGCCATTTTACCCTCGCTCGCCCTACGGCGCCGCGAAACTTTACGCGTATTGGATCACCGTGAACTACCGGGAAGCCTACGGGATGCATGCCTCGAACGGCATCCTTTTCAATCACGAAAGTCCGTTGCGCGGCGAGACGTTCGTGACGCGCAAGATCACGCGGGGCGTGGCGGCGATCTCGCTCGGGCTTCAAGATAGGATTTTTCTTGGAAACTTGGATGCGAAGCGGGATTGGGGGCACGCCAGGGACTATGTCGCCGGCATGTGGGCCATTCTGCAACAAGAGCAGCCGGACGATTATGTGCTGGCGACGGGCGATACACATACTGTGCGCGAGTTCGCCGAGGCCGCGTTCCTGGCGTCCGGATATCGCGTCGTTTGGGAAGGCGAGGGAATAAGCGAGAGGGGGGTGGACGCTGCGACGGGGCGAACTTTGGTGGAAGTCGACCCGGAATATTTCCGGCCTACAGAGGTCGACATCCTGCTGGGCGACGCCGCCAAAGCCCGCAGCATCTTGGGTTGGCGTCCGTCTGTCGCTTTCAAGGAACTCGTTAAGGAAATGGTGTCCGCCGACATGAAAGCTGTCGCTCGTGAACAGGAACGCGTTGAGCGCCACGTCTAATTCTAATCCGCGAGAGGCAGGCGCATGCCGACGGCGCTCAAAACTAGCGGCTTCTCTCTGCGGTTAGCAGATAAATTTTTTGCACAAAGCGAAAAATCGGATGGAATAAGGCGCCCACCAAAGCCGTTCTCACTCCAAAGCAGCATATTGCCCCACAAAATCTGCTGCTTAAAGACGGCAGGCTCATAGTCTGCCGTCTTTATTTAGGATTTAAGCCCTTGCTCAATGCTGGCCTGATCCCGGGCCAACCCCGGCCACGACAAAAATGGGGTATGCCAATTTCGCCTTTGACGTGACAGTAAAGCGGTCAGAAGATCTGGCGTACTGTAAAAATCGCGAAGCGCGCGCTGGTTTTTCTCCTCACTCCACTCGTTACCGCCAATTCGGCCCAACGCCATCCTAATAAAGATAAAAATCCTCCTGAAGCAGGGGCTGAAGTTCGGCCGGCAAGACCTTGCGAATTTTCTCGATCTCGTGTGCGTCGATCCTGTCCGCGATCGTTGCGAAGACCGCCTTGACCTTCGACTGCACATCGGGGCCGAAGCTACGGCCGGCTTCCTGCTCGATTGCGCCGAGGAAATCGTCGATATGACGGGTTTTTGTCTGGGATTTGGCCGGCTGCCAGCCTTCGTAATAGAACCCCCAAATCAGCATCGGGAGCTGCGCGCCGAAATGTACGGCGTTTTCTGGTCCGATCCGGTCGCGGAAAACATGCAATGTGGCGCGAAGAATTTGATAGGCCGCATGCCTGTCCGTGGTTGGCAGGCGCGTCATCAAATCCTTAAGCCAAAGATTTGTTTGCTGGACAGTCGCGTCAAAGACATCGAGACCCGTCGTCATGGTATTCCTCCCTTATCCAACGAGCGTAGCACACGGCATACCAGCGCCGCATGAAACACCATGATTAATGTCAAGCATTCGCACGCCCGCGTATAATTAACAGAGGTAAGCGCGAGTGAGCGGCGCGGCGTCCACTTGTTTTGTGAGCTGGATTTGGAAGACCGCGAGATTATGATGACGGAAGCCAACCTCGCAGCCTGCAAGATAATACTCCCACATCCGGCAAAAGCGTTCCGACATTATGCTCGCAGCCTTACCCCAGGCGTTTTCGAAATTCCTGCGCCAGGCGGCCAGAGTCTCGGCATAATGAAGCCGCAGCACCTCAATATCGCTTATCAAAAAACCTGACGCCTCGATGGCGGGGGCGACTTCGCTCAAGGCTGGAACGTAACCGCCAGGGAAAATGTATTTCGCGATGAATGGGTTTGTAAACCCCGGCCCGGACAGCCTCCCGATGGTGTGAAGAAGGGCGATGCCGTCATCTTTCAGGCAGGCGTTGATCTTCTTGAAAAAAGTCAGATAGTTCGGGAGGCCGACATGCTCGAACATGCCGACCGACACGATCCGGTCGAAAGTTTCGTCAAGCATCCGGTAGTCTAGGAGACGGAAGGAAACGCCTGCGACGCCGGCTCTCGCTGCGCGGGCGCGCGCGTACCGTTCTTGCTCATCGCTCAAGGTGATGCCTAAGACTTTCGCGCCCTCCTCCGTTCCGAGATGAAGCGAAAGGCCGCCCCAGCCGCAGCCGATATCGAGGACGCGCTGGCCCGGTGAGAGACAGAGCTTCTTGGCGATATGGCGTTTTTTTGCGAGCTGGGCCTCATCCAGGCTTTCCGTGCCCTTCTCGAAATAGGCGCACGAATACTGCCTGTCCTCGTCGAGAAAGAGTTCGTAGAGCGAACCCGGCAAATCGTAATGATGGCTGACGTTGCGCTTCGATCTCACTAAATTATTTGCCTGCTGCGAAAGGCGCGTGACACGTCTGAAGCTATCGGCGAGGCGCATCCAAGCCGGAAAATCATGGTGATTGAGGTTCTTGGCGAACAGAGTGAGGACGTCGTAGATCGACCCGGCCTCTATCTCGACATGCCCGTCCATATAAGCTTCGGCGAAGGCGAGATGAGGGTCGAGGAGAAACGCCCGCTGAGCCTTGTCGTCATGGAAATGGATGGCGATGGGCTTTCCGGCGCCATCGCCGAATACGCGAACCTCGCCTCGCCAATCGCGAACCCTCAAGTGTCCCGTGTGGATCACCGCTCTCAAAACCGGCCAAAGCGGCCAAGAGAACGAGGGTTTATGCAGATCGAATTGCTGGATTACTCCTTGCGCCATCGCAATGAACTCACGTTATGGCGTGCGCCTGCAATATACGCAACGAAACGGCGGCGCGCGCCTAGCTAACCTGAGCGTTCAATAATCGGCGCGAAGACATTGTTCCCAATAACATAGCTCGTTTGCTTTGTGATTTGTCAAAGCGCAAGGCTCAAGGGGCCTTTAAATATTCACGATCAAGGTCAGCGAACGGGTCTTCACCATGCAGAACCTTCACCTTGAACAAAGAGATTGGGGCAACATCCTCGATCATATCTCGCGAGCTGAAAATACCCACAAGGTCACCATTGAGGTGATACGCGAGGACATCGGCGCGCAGAAGGAAGTCGAGAACGTTGTGCTTCGCGGCTTGAGCTACGATCCGAAAGGCGGCGCCATCGCTATACGTGCGGGCGCAGTGGAGCACATGATCCACCACCCAGCGGGAGTCAAGATCGCGCATGCGGGCACAGATCTCATCTGCCTGGAAGTGATCGGCGCGGACAATTCACGCCACCTGATCTCGTTCCTGCCTCCGCTGCACCTACCGGATCTCTTGCTGCCTAACTTCAGGTAGCTTGCAGGCGACGCATCGAAGACGGGCGCGAAGCTAATCGACCACTGTCTTGATAAGGAAGAACCGGATCGCATCCGCGAGAATGATCTTGCAATTGCGCTGCCGCCCCTGCTCATCCTCAAGCTTGGCTTTTGTGATCAAGGCCTCGATGTTCGATTGCTCATACTGGGAGAGTTCAAGGATCTTGGACATCTGGTCGATGACCTGCATCCCCTCGGCGCAAGTCACGGCGCTGGCGGGGCTCGTCAAGGTCATGCAAATGACGGCTAGAGACAGAAGCTGCTTCATATCGAGCCCAAGACTAGGCCTTGATCCGATCCTCACGAAAAGGGAACGGGCCGGTTACCAAGACCTAATAGCGTTTTGATGCGCGGTGGACAAGCCATAAGCGGCGCTTTTCCGGCGACAGTGCTGCCCCTGCTCCGATTTAACGCGACTTTGAAACTGCAAAGTTGTAGCACATGCAACATGGGCGGATCGGGCTCTGCGGGCGCGCGCTATCCTAAAGATATGCTTTCTCGCACTGGCTCCAGCGAGGACTAGACACATGGTTGCGGCCTCGACTGGCGACGCGCGTTTTTTCGCGCGTAGCGGCCCACACGAACTCGCAGCAGTGGCGGAGGCGGCGCGAGGCGCGGCGCCGCAATCCGATCTCATCCTTCAAGGTTTAGCGCCGCTGCAGACGGCGGGACCGCAGGACGTAAGCTTTTTGGACAATCGCCGCTACGCCGCCGTCCTTGAAAAGACGCTTGCGGGCGCTGTGATTTTGCATCCCGACATGCAGCCGAGGCTGCCGGCGACCGCCGTGGCGATCCTCTCGAACGAGCCTTACGAAGCCTGGGCGCGCGTCGCCGGGCTTTTCCATCCGGTCGCGGCGGTCTCGCCTGGCGTACATCGTTCGGCGATCGTCGACAAAAGCGCGCTGGTCGATCCATCGGCCGATATCGGTCCTCTGGCGGTGATCGAGCCGCGGGCTGAAATCGGTCCAAGATGCCGGATTGGACCCGCAGCGATTATCGGAAGCGGCGTCGTTCTCGGACCTGATTGCAGGATTGGCGCGCACGCCAGCCTCAGCCATGCCATTCTAGGCGCGCGGGTTTATATCTATCCCGGCGCGCGCGTGGGCCAGGAGGGATTTGGATTTGCATCCACGAAGACAGGATTTCTCACCATTCCGCAGCTCGGCCGGGTTATTCTGGAAGACGATGTGGAGGTCGGAGCGAACAGCACAATCGACCGGGGATCGACGCGCGACACCGTCATCGGCGCGGGGTCCCGTCTCGATAACCTCGTTCAGATTGGCCATAACGTCATCATCGGCCGCTATTGCGTGATTGTTGCGCAGGTTGGAATTTCCGGTTCGACGGAGCTTGAGGATTTCGTCCGCGTTGGCGGTCAAGCGGCGATGGCTGGGCATTTGCGCATCGGGCAAGGCGCGCAGATCGGGGCGCAGGCGGGCGTGATTTCGGATGTTCCGCCGGGCGCTGCGATGCTCGGCAGCCCCGCTCACCCCAAAGGCGCTTTCCTGCGGCAGATCGCAACGCTGAAAGCCCTGGCGCGCAAGCGTTCAGGGGCGTGAGGCGTCGCTATACAGAATCTGGCCGGTGCTTCACCGGGCGCGCCGATTCGCCCGGTTCGCAGAGCAGCGCCAGATGTCACGCGCGCGCATGAGAAAATTGGCAGCGCCGGTTTTTTCACGGCCGGGCTTGACCCGGTCATCTAAACGACCGGGGTTTCTGTCTGTTTCTCTGGATAGCCGCGTAAGGCGCGGCTATGGCTTCGGCGCTTACTCGGCCTCGATCAGGCCGCGCTTTTCCATCAGCGGCTCAACCGAAGGATCGCGGCCGCGAAAGGCGCGATAGGCTTCGTCCGGCCTCACAGACCCGCCAGCGCTATAAATGAACTTGAGCAGGCTATCAGCCACGGCGGGATCGAAAATATCGCCCGCCTCTTCGAACGCGTCGAAAGCATCGGCTTCCATCACCTCCGCCCAAAGATAGGTGTAATAACCCGCCGCATAGCCGCTGCCCGCGAAGATGTGCTGAAAGTGCGCTGGCCGATGCCTGAGCGCGATGGCGTCCGGCATGCCGATGCGTGCGCGCAACTCCTGTTCGAAATCGGCAGCGTCCAGAGCGCCGGGCGAGCCAACCTCATGGATGTCGAGGTCGAACAGCGCCGAGGCCGTGTATTCCGCGGTGGCGAACCCTTGGTTGAATTTTTGCGCGGCAAGCAGCTTTTCGATGAGGCTTTGGGGGATCGCTTCTCCCGTTTCCGTGTGGCGCGCAAACCGCTTTAGGACATCGGGCTTAAGCAGCCAGTTCTCGAAAAGCTGAGACGGCAGCTCGACAAAGTCCCGGTCAACGCTTGTGCCGGACAGCCCGCCATAGGTCACATCGGAAAGGAGGCCGTGAAGCGCATGGCCGAATTCGTGGAAGAGCGTCCTCGCATCGTCGAGGCTCAAGAGCGTGCGTGCGCCCTCGCCTGCCTTCGTGAAATTCAGCACGTTCACAATGATGGGAAGCGTCTCGCCGTCAAGCCGCTCCTGCTTGCGGAAACTGCTCATCCAAGCGCCGCTTCGCTTTGACGGCCGATGGAAATAATCGCCCATAAAAAGCGCAATCGGCTTACCTTCGCGGTTGCTGACTTCCCAAACGAGCACATCGGGATGATAGACCGGAACGTCGCCGCGCTCCCGAAAGCCCAGCCCAAAAAGCCGGTGCGCGGTGTCGAACGCTGCTGCGATCATATTGTTCAGCTCGAAATACGGCTTCAGAGCTGCGCCATCGATGGCGAACTCTGCGTTGCGGCGTTTTTCCGCGTAATGGCGCCAATCCCATGCGGCCAACGGCTCATTGTGGCCTTCGGCCTGAGCTATGGCCTCCAGCGCCGCTCGCTCCTTATCGGCCTTCAGCTTCGCTTGCCGCCAGACCTTCTCCAGAAGCTGCCGCGCGGAGCCAGGCGTTTTCGCCATCGTGTCGTCGATTTGGTAACCGGCGTATGTCTCGAAGCCGAGAAGCTTCGCCAGTTCCGCCCTGAGAGCCAAAATCTCCTGAATGTAGGGCCGGTTATCGGTCGCGCCTGCGTCTTCGCCGCGAGCGGAATAAGCCTCATATGCTTTTTTGCGCAAATCCCGGCGCCCGGAAAACTCTAGAAACGGCTCAATGCTCGATCGCGAAAGGGTTATGACATACTTGCCCGGAAGCCCGCGATCCTGCGCGGCTTGCGCGGCGGATTGCCTGACGAAATCCGGCAGGCCCTCCAGATCGCCTTCGCCGTCCAGCACAAGCTGGAAGGTTTTCTCAGCCGCCAGCACATTCTGAGTGAACGCCGTGTGAAGCTCCGATAGCCGCGCGCCGATCTCAGTCATGCGCGCTTTACCTTTTTCATCGAGCCGGGCGCCAGCGCGAACGAACCTTTTGTAATATTTCTCCAGAAGCTGACGCTGCTCCGAAGTCAGGCCGAGCGTGTCCGCCGATGCATGCAGCGCGCCGATTCTCGCGAATAGCTTTGGGTTTGTCAGGACAGACATTCCATGCTTGCTCAGCAGAGGCGCTATCTCGCGCTCAATTTTCTGCCGCTCGTCGTTCGAATCGGCGGAGGCGAGATTGAAGAAGACGGTGCTGACTTTTTGCAGACCGCGGCCGGCGCGTTCGAGCGCCTCAATGGTGTTCGCAAACGTTGGCGCCTCGGCATTATCGGCGACCGCATCCACCTCCGCCAGATGAAGGCGCATCGCCTCTTTAAATGCCGGCATGAAGTCCTCGTCGCGGATCTCGCCGAACGGAGGCATCTCGAACGGCGTTTCCCAATCTTTCAGCAGGATCAATTCAGCGGGCACTTTCAGTCCTTTCGTGTCGATTGCGCCAAGTCCGCATCCCAGGGCGCAGAGCGGACCGGCATCAATAGGGCAGCGGAGTGGAGGATTTCAATGCCGGCGGCGCATGCAAGGCGGTCAGGACTGCGTCCCGCCGGCCAGCTCACGATCCTGCCAGCGCTTGTTCGACCACATCCATTGCTCGGGATGCTCCCGGATCCAAGCCTCGAACTGCCTCTGAATGGCGACGGTCATCTCTCTTATGTCTTCATCCGGCTTAGCGGTGCGCGGCACGTGAAGCTCCTTGAACGCGATTTTGAACCGCGATTCCTTGCCGATGCGGATGCAGCGGGCGACGCAAAGGCGGGTGCCGGCGCGGCGCGCCAGCCACGCAGGCGCGGGGGTCGCCCATATCGTTTGGCCGAAAAATGGAACCTTAACGCCCTTCCAGTCGACAAGATCGGCCAGCATGCCAAGCGCGCCGCCTCCGCGGATATGGGCGCTGATGCGCATGATGGTGGCCAAGGCGTCATCGCTCTTGCTGGCGAAGAGGCCGCCCGGATAAAGCACCGACCGCTTTTTGCGAAGATAGTTGTCGACGTAAGGGTTTTCGACGATCCTGTACACGCCCGCAGGGTGAGAATTGATCGCGAGCGCTGGAAGTATGCAGATCTCCCAATTGCCCATATGCGGCGCCGCGAACACAATCGGTCCCATCTTGTCACGGTAGCGGCCGATCAAAGCGGGATTTTCGAACTCGAAACGCGAGGGATCTTTGAGAAGGCGATCCAACTGGAATGTCTCCGCCATGACGCGCCCGAGATTGTCCCACATGCCGAGCGCAATAGCTTCGCGCTCCGCCGGCGTTTTCTCGGGCATCGCTTTTGCGAGGTTCTTGAGCGCGCGGCGGTGGCGCCGGGTTCTCGGCGCGATCAGTCGCCAAGCCCGGGCGGAGGCGGCCGTCGCCACGTTGAGCGGCATAGCGCGGACAAACAGGACGGCCGCCAGCAGAAGGCCGTATTCGAGCCGTTGGCGGATATCAAGAAGCATGACCCTGGCGAGGTTTCGAGGTTCGAGGCATGCTTGTCTTGCAAAGCCCCAGCCGGAACGTCAAGCGATTAGAACGGCACGCCTGCAATTCAGGCGCGGATAAACAGACCGGAGCAATTCACACTGCTGCCGCGACGGTTGCGCTCCCCCTTGCACGGACGCGGTCCGTCGAGAAAGTCAGAGGCGGTTGGCGCACCCGGCAGGACTTGAACCTGCGACCCCAAGATTTCGGAATCTTGTACTCTATCCAGCTGAGCTACGGGTGCATGCAAGTGACCATAGCGGAAGCCGCGCCCGCCCGCAACCGCCCGGCTGCGACGCCGGAAAAAATGCGCGACGCCAGCCGAAGCTCGGGTTAAGGCTGAATTGCTTAATCGAATGGCGTTTGCGCATGGCAGAAATAGAATGCGGGAACGGCCCTCGGCACGAGGTGACGATCCCAGAGCCCATCGCCATCGGGCGATGCGCCGGGACGCTAGGGCGATTCGCGGCCTTTGCCGCCGCGATGCGGGTTTAAGGATGCGAAACTTTTATCCATTGCGGGCGCATCGAGAACAACGGTATATCGGCCACAATCAACCGCCGGAAGACTGGCGCCTTGCTTAGTCTGTGCAGTGCGGCGCGCAACATACTCGAGCCAGGTTCGCCTCATGATCGCACACGACCCAAGCTTGGTGATCCTCTCGACGACGATTGCGATCCTTGGAGCTTTCACGGCCTGTGTCATGATGTCGAACCTCCGTGCGCTGAGCCGGGGCGAGAGAGGAGTGCGGGTGCTGATGGCGTCGGTGACGCTTGGCGGATCCCTCTGGGCCATGCATTTCGTCGGCCTACTTTCGCTCGAAGCGCCTATCAATTTCGCTCACAATCCGATCCTGCTTGCCGCATCGGCCGCCGTGGCGTTCGCGGGCGCCGCCGCCGCGTTATTTTTTCTGGGCGGCCGCGAAGGCGCATACCCCCGCCGGCTTCCAACGGCCGTGGTCCTTTTCGGATTGACGATCGCGGCCACGAATTACCTAGGCATCGCCGCAATCGCAGGACGCGGCCTGAACCTATCGTGGTTTCTGACCCTTATTGGCGTTGCGGTTTCGGTTCAGGTCGCGCTCATCGTGCTTTGGTTTCTTTTCCGTCGCCGGGGCGTGATCATCACCTTGATAGGCTCGATCGGGCTTGGGCTTTGCCTCTCGGCGGCTCACTATCTCGCCGTCGCCTCCACCCGAGGTCTTGAGCAAACGCTTCTCGCCGTGCCGCCCTACGACAGCGGGATTTCCGAGAGATATCTGGCTTGGTCGGCGACGATTATGATGTACCTGATTTGCAGCATTTGCCTTTGCGTCTTTGTCATTGCGCAATTCAGAGACGAGATCGAGTGAACGGCTTATCCGATCGCCAGATAATCCCGACTAAGCAGAGTTTCCCAAAAAGCATGCCTTCGGGCTTAACCCGGAGGTGGCCACCGGTTTTGGGATAAAAACTCTGCTAAAACAAAGGTCTCCAAGTAGAAATTCGTTGGGCCACCAGCGAATGTCTACTTAGCCCCCATGCATCCTGTCCTGCTCCCACCATCCTTTCCTGCTCCCGCCAAGCACGCCTTTGCGTGCTTGCAATTCAAAGTTATCGCGCTTGCGGGCAAGCGCGATTGGAGAAGGGACGCCGTTGCGTGATCTCGCGAAATCGCAGCATTTCCTCAAGACATTGATTTACCGCCGGATTTAAACCGGACACTATTGCGCTTAAGAAGTCGCCTCAGGGAATGCCTCTGCCTTTGCGGGCTCAATGCAAACCGGATTTTCCGCTTTTAGCCAGCCCATTGACGCGGCCCTTTTGCTTGGGCATCTCCGGTTTTCCGCGGGCAGACCCGGCGAGTTTGAATACCGCAACCGCGCGCGCAAGCGCCCCGGACTGCTCTTCGAGGCTTTTCGCGGCCGCGGCGGCCTCCTCGACAAGGGCGGCATTTTGCTGGGTATTCTGATCGATCTGGGTGACGGCCTGGTTCACCTGCTGGACGCCGTCGCTTTGCTCTTTGCTGGCGGCGGCGATCTCGCCGATGATGGCGGTGACGCGCTGGACCTGGGCCACGATGTCGTCCATGGCCGCGCCTGCGTTTTGCACGAGCTTCACCCCGTCCTCCACCTTGCCGGCGGAAGCGGCGATTACAGCCTTGATATCTTTGGCTGCTTCCGCCGCTCGCTGGGCGAGGCCTCTGACCTCGGAAGCCACCACTGCAAAGCCCCGGCCCTGCTCGCCCGCGCGCGCCGCTTCTACAGCGGCGTTCAGCGCGAGCAGGTTCGTCTGGAAGGCGATGCCATCAATCAGCGTCGTGATGTCGGCGATCTCGCGGTTGCTCTCGCTGATGCCGGCCATGGTGGCGACGACCTTGCCGACCACCTCGCCGCCCCGTGCCGCGCTGGCCGAGGCTTCGGAGGCGAGCCTGTTCGCCTGCTGGGAGTTTTCGGCGTTCAGCTTCACCGTCGCCGCCAATTCCTCCACGCCGCTTGCGGTCTCCTCGAGGCTCGAGGCCTGCTCCTCGGTGCGTTTGGACAGGTCGTTGTTACCGGTCGCTATTTCGCGCGATGCGGTGTTGATGGATTCGCTGGCTTGGCGGATTTGCTGGATGATCGCGCGCAGCCGCTCTATGGTTCCGTTGCTGTTCTCCTTCAGATCGGCGAATGCGCCCTTAAACTCCGCTTCGATGGTCTGGCTGAGGTCCCCTTGGGCGAGCGCCTTAAGGACGCGCCCGATTTCGCCAAGAGCTTCCTCGCTCGTGCTCAAAACCATGTTGAGGCCATGCGCCATTTCCAGGAGGAAGCCCGACTTTCCGGCTTCGGGGATACGCTGTTTGAAGTCGCCTGCGGCGGCGCCTTCGACGATCCCAGCGATCTCCTTCTCTGCGGCGAGTTGCTCGGTGACGTCGTTCCACTGAGCGGCCGTGCCGAGGCGCTCGCCTTTTTCGCCGTACACGGGGCTTGTCGCCACATCGTAGTCGCGGCCGCCTAGTGTAAGACGCGAAGTTGTGGTCCGCATGAGGCCATGCAATTGCGCGATCGCGGAGCGGGGATCGGAGAAGAACATTCCGATGCTGCCGCCGACCACTTTGTCGGGGTCGAAGCCCGGTATCTGGCGGCGGAAGGCCGTCTCGTATTTGCGAAGGGTCTCTTTCATGGCGTTGTTCACGTAGACGATTTCCCCGTCGTCGTTGGCGATGCGCACGGGGATGCTGACGTGGTCCAAAGCCGCTTTCAAGCGCGCGTTGAACTCTGCCGCATTGGCCGCCTCGAGTTTCGAGCGAATTGTCTCGGCGGCATTGGTGACCTTCTCCCATTCGCCCGGCAATTTGTTCATGCGGGCGCCAAACTGGTTATTCGTATACTCGACCATCAGATCCGCGAACGTCATCTGAACATCGATGTGGGCCTTTACCATCTCATTGACGTTGCGCGCCATGTCGCCATAGGCGCCGTTAAAGTGTTCGGCCTGTATGGCGTGGCTGATGCGGCCATCCTGATGATGCGCGCGCGTCATCTCCAATTGAGCTGCGACAAATCTATCAAGAGTGCCGGCCATGGCGCAGAGGGCCTGTCCCATCGTGCCGATCTCGTCATTCCGATTTCTGGCTGGGATATCGATCTTGAGTTCGCCTTTAGCCACCTTGCCCATGGCGTTTGTCATGGCGATGAGCGCCTTCGAGATGGAGCGCACAAAGAAGAAGACGAGCGCCCCGCTTAGCAAAAGCACAATTCCAATAATTGTAAGCTCGCTGAGCGCCTGCCGCCAAACCTCCGCGTGGAGATCGTCGATGTAGAGCCCCGTGCCAATGACCCAACCCCATGGCTCAAAACCAGTCACGTAAGAGGTTTTCGGCTGAGGCGTCTCAGAGCCCGGTTTGGGCCATGAATAATTTATGAAACCAGCCCCCTTTTGCTTCACGATGCCCGCGAACTCTAGGAAAACGTGGACGCCTAGAGGATCCTTGATATCGGCGAGATTCTTTCCATTAAGTTTGGGATTTGCCGGGTGCACGATCATTTTGGGTTCAAGATCGTTGATCGAAAAGTAATCGTTTTGGCCGTACCGCAGGTCTCCCACGCGCGCTGCCGCTCGCCGCTTTGCCGCTTTTTGCCGAGCTACCGCATCCGGCTCTCCGGCTGGCTTCACCGCGAGCCGCACGGCGGGGCTTTTCAGGGGCAAGCGTTCGGGGCGTATTGCCTTTGTACCCGCCAGTTACCTGGACGGACCGTAAAAGGGGCAAAAGTCGGGGCAACATCTTTCGCGAGCACGCATTACGTCATGGCCGGGCTTGACCGGCCATCCAGATCACATTGAAAGATATGTGTTTTCTGCTCCTGGATGGCCCGATCAAGCCGGGCCATGACGAGAGTAGTTTGCCGGCTGCCCGGACTTTTGCCCCTGTTACGACGGACCGCTCGCCAGCTTCTAGACCTATCGACAATTATTTAGGTGAGACCGCGTGCCCGGGGCGCACGGCCTAGGAAGAACTCGCTATCTGGGGATGCGGACGCTACAACGTACAGTCATTCCCCGTGGGCCGGACGAACTAAGCAGACAATCGCTGGTTCCCTAACGAATGTCTGCTTGGAGTCCTTTGTTTTAGCAGAGTTTTTATCTCAAAACCGATGGCTACCTCCGGGTCAAGCCCGAAGGCATGCTTTTGGGAGACTCTGCTTGCCCGGCCATGCGCTAAAGTCGATGCCGAATGTTTTTTCCGTTAGAGCACTTGATACACCGCAGGCGCCCGCGGCGATCCGGGCCGGGTGGTGAGGATGAGCTGCTTTTTCTCAAGCGACCCCAGAACTGAATGAAGCGAACCGAGCGGTATTTGCGCCTCCTCGGCCAAATTGGCGGCCTTAACCTCCACGAGCCTGCTGTCATCCATTATCGCACGAAGCGCATGTAAGACCGCCGCCTGCCGCGCGCTAAGCTCTGGGGTAGCGGTCATTGGCTCGGCATTTTCGTGTTTCGAGATTGACTTCGAAGCTGAGACCGGAACCTCCGCCACTGGCTGAGTTGTCTCGCCATTCGCGATGTTCGCGTAGTCTTGCGCTCTTGCAGCGTCGTAGAAGGTCGCGACGACTTCCATAAAACGGGGATTCGCGGGATCGGTTTTCAGAACCGAATAGATGCCGTCCTCGAAGGCGACGGATTTAAAAATTTGGGTATTGCTTGGCATAGCCAATCCCTTTCTGACAGCAAACATCGCGCTGGCATTGCTCGTCTTCGACAAAGCGTCTCATCAAGCCAATGCAGCGCAATATGATGTGGATTGATAACGGCATGCGCGGGCTCAGTAATCTGGCGCGCAAGCCAGTAGGCCGCTGTAAAAAACTCCAATGAACGGATTTGTCAATTCATCTGACGGCCTAGGCAGACTTTCCTTGGCTAGCCAACGAATGCCTGCTTAGTTCGTCACCGGCCTTGCGGCCGACGCACTGAGGAGGAAACCGCAGAGTGATCGCTTGTCGCTCACGATAAACGTTCGCTGTTTGTCTTTTCGCATAACCGGGAAGGACCGCTTCAAATGCAGGACATTGTCGAGCAAGCCATGAAAAAGCAAGGCTACAGTCGACCGATTCGGAAGCTTGCGCGGTCGCATATACCGCAACTGGCCAGATGGAAAACCAGCCCCAGGGTCTTAAGATAAGCGCCCCGCCCCTAACGTCTCGCTTTTCGAAGGTTCGAAATCGCATCAAAAAATGCGAAGCCTCCCAAAAACAGCAACGTAATGCCCCCATACCGGGCGACCACAAAGAGAATATCTAAAAAAACTAAGACAACGAGTCGCTGGATCAGCGCTCCAAGCGTATTCAGGGTCCAAAGGTTTAGCGGGATACTGGCCGCATCAACGAACGCGGTGTACGCCAAGCGGACATTTTCATGTGTTGGCAGGATTTGATCCGGGGATACGGCATACAGCACAACCCATAACCAGATCATACTTGTGAGCACGAGGATCGTTCCAAATCCTAATTGCGTGCGAACTTCCTTTGGCAGCTTCGGCGAACCGCTCATGACAAGCTCCATGTGACTTGGGGCGCAACGTTTTTGATCGTATTCTAAAGCCTGATTTCGACCGGCAAGCGTCTGGCATAGAATAAGCATGGGCAGTCACGGCATGACCATCAAGGCATTGACTAAAAACGATTTGGTGATTTTCTAGTTATTCGGTTCAGCTCAAGAACGCGATCACATCAAAAACCATGATGGCGTGCTGATGGTATTTTCCCGGCGTCCCGTATGCATCTGCGTCGTTGGACAGGGCACATCGCCGTATGAGCAGAAGACGCAGCAATCCCCTCTTATCGGCTTCACCGCTTTGCCGCACCCTTTGCATTTGTAGAAGTATTGGCAAGCGTCTTCATGCATGTTCTCACTTTCGCGATGCCCGCAAGCGGGACAAACGATTGTGGAGACTAACTCAAACATCACTCACCCCGCACCATTAACGCGTTGAACTTCTTTCATAACCATTTTATTTCAAGAAATGAGGCCGCAGCAACGGCAGCTCCAGATACAATATACACTGTTCTTCTTTAGTTCCGCACCGGCCGGCGCGGCTGCCGACCCCGATGACTGAAAATGCGCCGCGCCCTGCGGCATGCTCTATATATGGCTAGCCGCTGGCAAAGAGGTCGTTTTTTCTATGGTGCGCGCGAGCCCGTTCTTTAGTTGGACCGCGGGAGCCTCGATTACCCCGAATGGAGCCAAGGAGCAGCAATGCTCTGGGAGCACGTTTCTTAGAGTTCTTTTTCAATGAGGTCCCCACGCTGGCGGCAGCCGAGGGAGAATCCGATGGAAGTCATGCATGAGCGTGTCGCCGGCCTCGATGTGCACAAGGAGACGGTCGTTTGCTGTGTGCGCATTGTCGCTGGCGGGAAGGTCTCGCGGGAGTGCCGGACCTTCGAGACCACAACAGCCGGCCTTGAGGCGTTGCTGGCCTGGCTGACGCAGAGCGGATGCACGCATGTGGCGATGGAGGCTACGGGCGTTTACTGGAAGCCCGTGTGGAACATCCTGAGCGACGGCAAGTTCGCGCTGATTTTGGCCAATGCGGCGCACATCAAGAACCTACCTGGCCGCAAGACGGATGTGAACGACGCTACCTGGATCGCCGATCTGGCGGCTTTTGGCTTGATCAAGGCGGGCTTTGTCCCGGAGGAAGCGATTCAGGAGTTGCGCTCACTGATGCGGGCGCGCAAGCAGCTGGTTCGCGAGCAGACGCGGCATATACAGCGGATCCAGAAGACGCTCGAAGAAGCCAACATCAAGCTCGACTCCGTGATCAGCGACATCATGGGGCTGTCGGGGCGGCGGATGATCGAGGCAATGATCGCGGGCGTGCGCAACCCGCGAAAGCTGGCGGAATTGGCCGACCGGCGGATCAAGGCCTCGCCGAAGGCGCTCTACGACGCACTGCACGGCCGGTTGACTGATCATCACCGCTTCATGCTGCGGCTTCACCTTGGTCAATACGACGCCTTGGCGTCTTCCATCGCGGAGATCGACGCCCAAGTGGATGAGGCGATCGCCAGGATCGAAGAGGAGGCGGTTGCGGGCCGCGGCTCCTTTCGCGACATGATCGCGCTTTTGGATGGCATCCCTGGCGTAGCGAGCTTGGCGGCGACCTCTATCCTCGCCGAGACCGGAACCGATATGAGCCGCTTTCCAACGGCTGGGCATTTTGTTTCCTGGGCGGGCCTGTGTCCTGGCCAGAACGAAAGCGCGGGCAAACGCAAATCCTCGCGGCTGCGCAAAGGGGCGCCCTGGCTCAAGACGTTGCTGGTCCAATGCGCCTGGGCGGCCGCCAGGAAAAAGGACAGCTACTATAAGGCGCAGTTCAATCGGATCAAGGCTAGGCGCGGACCGAAGAAAGCGATCTGCGCAGTGGCCGCCTCGATACTCACGGCGATTTATCACATGTTAAAGGACGGCGTTGAACATAACGATCTCGGGGCTGGCCATTTCGACCGCCGTCCAGCCGCAGTCAAAGCCAACCGCTTGGTCGCTCAACTGGCCAAGCTCGGCTTCAAGGCCGAACTTCAACCTCTGGCGGAGGCGGCTTGATAGAGCTCGAAAACCCGTAACCCAAGTCAGAGAGGTCACCCGGCCGCGTTGCGGCCGGGTGACCAGGTGGGTTTTCTTCTTAGAACTTCGATCAAACATGCGAGAGCATTGCTAAGCTCAGGCCTGCTACCGGCCGCCTTCCCTGCCGTGCGCCCAAGTAATCATCAATTTCATGATACAGGTCGCTTCGACTACGGCGTTACCGCAAGCATGCCCCTTAGTTCAGTCCTGCAATGCTTGCACGGAAAAGTAGCTGGTTGAAGGCGGCACACCGGACATTTCTCGGCGCGAAGGCGCTCAAGCAGTTGGGGCAGGTCCGTGTATTCGTTGTTCCGCAGCGTGGACAGCGCACCTCATTCGGGTTCGGCACTGGCGGCGGTGGAGGCGGAGGCACTCTAAGGTTAATCAGAGCGGCGATGGAGATGATGACGAAAATGATAATACCGATCTCAAGAGACATCGTTCGACCGAAAAGCGCCGCTTACGCTAACTAATAAATAACATAAATTCGCGGAGCGCCAGGCGACATCGCAGCGCGCGTCAGTTCCAAACTAAAATGAGAAGACGAGTGCACAGAAAAACCCCTAAACAGCGCGGGGTTGCCGCTAGGGGTTGTCGCATCTGCGGAATGCAGCCCCCGGGTTAATTACAAACATAAAAAAGTCAACCCAGCGACGATGGGTGGTGTGTATAGGCGGTGGAAAAAGGCTCTCGCCACCCCTCTGGACGGCGCCCCTGCCGGAGTCAACAGCTTTAGGTTGCATTCTTCGCTGTCAACATGCGATGCGCCGGACCGAATCATGAAGCGATTGCAACTGGCGCAGGCGCATGCTTAAGGAGTTTGCCGGGCGCGCCGGAGCGGAGAAGCGGCATGGACGTGAAGATCGTCAATTTCGAAGAAACCAAAGTCGCGGCCCACGAGCATCGCGGCGCCCCCGGCGGGCTCGACGATTCGGCGAGAACGTTTATCGCCTGGCGCAAAGTGAGCGGGCTCTCGCCAGTCAAGACCAGCAAAACCTATGGCATCGCATATGACAACCCTGAAACTACGGAGCCAGAGGCTTTCCGGTTCGATATCTGCGGCTCAGTAAATACGGAGGTTCCGGCGAACCCGCAAGGGTTGGTAAACAAAGTCATCCCCGGCGGGCGTTGCGCGGTGATACGCCATCTGGGCTCACACGACAGGATCGGCGAGAGCGCTTACTACCTCTACAGGCAATGGCTGCCGGGAAGCGGCGAGGAGCTTCGCGATTTTCCTCTCTTCTTCCACTATTTAAACTTTAAGCCGGAGACTGCGGAGCAGGAGTTAATCACCGATATCTATCTGCCGTTAAAATAGATTCGGAGCAGGACCGCGGAAATTCGCGGCTTGGCGAAGCGCTAATCGCGCAGGCAATGACCTTCTCCATTGGATGCGCCCTTTAGAACGCGTCCCGTTCGGGCGCGTTTGCAACGCATCGCCCGGCCTGGGTTTGAAGAGAACATTCTACGCATAGACGCCGACAATGTTACAATCCTCGGCGTTGTCGTGCATCCCGGCGCACAGTCCAGATGCTACGCTCGCCCAAGCACGATTGACGCGGGCTTGAAGCAGGCTATCTCCGCCGCGTCGCAAATTTTCTCTATGCGAACCTGATAGATAGCGCGTTTATGGCCCATCCTGAATGTGCCCGCGACCACCCAAGCGCCCTTGCCGCGTGGCTCGGACGCCTGTGTTAAAATTACAACTGATCCACGGGGAAATGCGGCCATTACCGCCTCTTTTGCCGATTTCTCGGCCCAAGCGAAGTCGCCAGCGCCCGCCGACAACCAGCTTATAACGAGGGCAAAAATCACTAACGCAATGATAGTACGCATAATTTTTATTTCCTATTTAACGCACGACCTATTCCACAACGGAAAAACGCCGAGGGCAAGTGAATATAATCTCCTCGTCTCCAGCCTCTGAGCTGCGATGGTGTCACGCTAACTGCGGAACATTCGCGGCGATCGGCATGCGCTGCCAAGCGCGGCTTAAGCCTGCGGAGAGCCGGTGAAGCCGAACCGCGCTTTTATGCGCTCGAAGAGCTGATCCCGGACGGCGCGGTAAGACTGCATAATCTGTTCTCGATTGCCCCTTGCCGCCGAGGGATCGAGCGTTGGCCAATATTCCACGTCGACCGCCATGGTCCGCGTTAGCTCAAGCGCCTTGTGATGCGCCTCCGGAGCAAGCGTCACGATGAGGTCGAAGGACGTGTCTTCCAAATCCTCGATGGTGCGAGGCCGATGGCCGGTTATGTCGATGCCGATCTCGTCCATGGCCGCAATCGCAAATGGATCGCTCTCCCCGCGCCGGACGCCTGCCGAGCGCACATACATCTGCTTGCCCATGAGATAACGCAGGATGGCCGCCGCCATCGGCGATCTTATCGCATTGAAGTTGCACGCAAAAAGGACCGCCTGCGGCAGGTCTGAAGATCGCTGTTCCGAAGATGCTTTTTCCAAGGGACGAGTGAGGCCTGTCAAGGGGGCTCCCGCCAAGGTCAAACTAGCGCCGGCGTTTCCAATCAAGACCTCGTGCACCCCAAAAGATCGATTGCCGCTTCTTCCTTTGTATAATGCCGGATGCTGCTTGGGGAAAGCAATCGTAACCCTCACGCTTGAGGCCATTGCGACAGTGAGGACAAAAAACCCCGCCGGAAAGGCGGGGTTGCAACAATGGCGCGATGCGGTTTGCGGCCGCGTAGCTAGCTGGCGCAGCCGTGAAGCGCCAGACATCCCCTATACTTGAAGCGGCTCATGGGGTGACGCTCCTCGCAGTAATGATGCCAGCGGCGGCAGCGCGGGCTCCAGTCCGCCAATGTCACTGCGCTGGCGCCGGCTGCCCGAAACCACAAGGTGAGTTTCGATAGCGGAAGCTGGCGCGCCGCTCAGTGCGAACGCGGAGACGGCGAGCGCGGCCCCAAAGAACGCTGTTGTCAATGTGCGCATAAAATCCCTCTCTCGTGAATAACCTTTCTCGGCATTTTTACGCTGCGGGCAGATTAAGAAAAAACGATGGCGAAATCACCGCGATTTTGAGGCGTCAACTCCAACAAAAGGGCGTCCCGAGGCCTTTCCTCCCTTTTCACCCGAAAGAATGAATCTCTTTAACGAATGCGCGAATGGTATACAAAAAGCGCTTGGAACGAGGCCGAAACAAATCTGGAGAACGTCATGATTTCGAGACGCGCTTTCGTCGGAGGAGCCGCGCTTGCATTCGCCGCCCCAACTGTGTTGCGCGCGCAGACGCCGCGGACGCTCAAGATTTCGCATCAATTCCCGGGCGGCACTGCGGAACAGGGCGACTTCAGGGACAGGCTTTGCCGCCGGTTCGCGGCCGAGGTTGAGCAGAGGACAAAAGGCGAGCTGAAATTCGAGATTTATCCCGGTTCGTCGCTGATGAAGACAACCGCACAGTTCTCCGCCTTGCGAAAGGGCGCTCTCGACTTTTCGCTCTATCCTTTGGCCTATGCGGGCGGCGAGGTTCAACCGCTAAACCTCGGTCTCATGCCATGCCTCGTCACGTCCTATGAGCAAGGAGCGAAGTGGAAGGAAGCGCCAATCGGAAAATCCCTGTCCCAAATCGCCGAGGGGAAGGGCGTCAAATTCATCAGCTGGATTTGGCAAGCCGGGGCGCCGCTTCGAGGACGATACCCCTCAAGGTTCCGGACGACGCCGAGGGCTTGAAAATCCGGGGCGGAAGCCGGGAGATGGATCTCATGCTCGCGGCGGCCGGCGCGAAGGTCTCGACCATGCCGTCGAACGAGATCTACCTCGGCATGCAGACCGGAGCGCTCGATGCGGCGCTGACCTCTTCGACGAGCCTGATCTCCTTCCGCTTGGAGGAACTCGCCAAAGCGCTGACGACCGCGCGCGGCGGATCGATCTGGTTCATGTGCGAGCCCCTGCTCATTTCAAAGGATGTCTTCAACTCGCTCACGCCCAGCCAGCAACAAGCCATTACAGACGCCGGTCAGGAAATGGAGTGGTTCGGCGCGGTGGAAGCCAAGAAAGATGATCAGAACGCCGCCAAAGTCTACGCCGGAAAGGGAGCGGCGGTTGCCGATCTGACGGGGGACGACTTAGCAAAGTGGCGCGCGATCGCCGAGCAAAGCGCGTGGAAAGATTTCGCCTCGCATTCACCGGAGGCGGCTGAACTTCTCGCCAGCGCCAAATCGGTTGCGTGATGGCCGCCGAATCGGTATCTGACGCGGCCCTGGCTGCAGAGCGATCGCTTTCTCCGGCGCTTGGCGGAAAATCCATCGCGAGCGCAGCCTTCCGCCGCCTTATCGATGTACTTTTCAAGCTCAGCTCGATCGCGCTTGCCGTCGCCAGCGCGGTTTTGACCGGGTGCGTGGTTGCAGCCCACATCATGGGGCGCGGCATCGAATGGCAAGATGAGATGGAGATTTTCCTCATCGCCGGGGGCGCCTTCATGTCAGCGGCGGCCGTGCAGGCGCGGCGGGGGCACATCGGCATCGAGGTTCTGGGCTCGTTGATGTCCGCAAGCGGCCGGCGATGCCGGAACGTCTTTACCGATACGCTTTCGCTGACCTTTATCGCGTACATCGCCTGGAAATCTGGGGCGCTGCTTTGGGAAGCCTGGAGCGAGGGGCAAGTCTCCCAATCCACATGGGCGCCGCCGATGTGGATTCCTTATGCTTTGATGACGCTCGGCCTGACTCTTTTGGCCTGCGAACTCGCGTTTCAGGTGGGTGAGAAGTCTCGCGCCGCGCTCACCATCGCGATTGTGACGGTGGGCGCGCTCCTGCTCTGGCAAAGGCCGGTCGCCCCGCTCATGTCAGGCTTCACTCCCGAGGCGATCGGGATCGCCTACTGCGCCGTAACTCTCGCCGTCATGTTTTCCGGCATTCCCATTGCGTTCGCCCTTGGCGCCGTGGCGACCATCTTCATGATCCTGTTCATGCCGCGCGCCTCGGTCGAGACCATCGCACAGAATGTCTACGAGGAACTTGCGAACGTCATCATCCTTGCGATCCCGCTTTTTATCCTGAAAGGAGCAGCGATCGGCCGCTCCGATGCGGGACGCGACCTTTACACGGCGCTGCACGCGTGGCTTCATCGCATCCCCGGCGGCCTTGGCATCGCCAATACGCTCGCGTGCGGACTCTTCGCCGCTATGGCGGGATCGTCGCCGGCGACCTGCTCGGCCATCGGCTCGGCCGGGATTCCCGAAATGCGCAAGCGCGGCTATTCGCCTGGTCTTGCATCCGGGATCATAGCTGCGGGAGGAACGCTCGGCATTCTCCTGCCGCCGTCGGTCACCATGCTGCTCTATGCAGTCGCGGCCGAAGTTTCGCTCGGCAAGCTGTTTCTTGCGGGCGTCGGGCCGGGGCTGCTTCTCATCGCGCTATTCGCCGCTTATGCCGCATGGCGCTTTAGCAAAGAACGCGGGGCGGCGCTGGAGGCGGCGGCGCGGGGCGAAGCGCGGACGGCGATCCTGGACGAACAAAGCTACACGCTGCGGGAAAAGCTTGGCATGGTGGCCTGGGTCGCGCCTTTCGTCTCCATACTCGCCGGCGTGATGATCGTCCTCTATGCCGGGCTCGCGACGCCTTCGGAAACGGCCGGGGTGGGGGCGATCCTCGCGCTGCTTGTGATCGGCGTCATGTATGGCGTTTGGCGGCCATCGCGGCTAATGCCGATCCTCACCGGGACCATGCGCGAAAGCTCGATGCTCCTGCTCATCATCGGCTTCTCGCTCCTCTACGCCTATGTGATGAGCTATCTGCACATTTCGCAAAGTGCCGCCGAGTGGCTGGCGACGCTCGGCCTTTCGAAATGGGCGCTGCTCTTGGCGGTGCTGCTTTTTATAATCGCGCTCGGCTTTTTCCTCCCGCCTGTATCGATAATCCTGATGACCGCGCCTATCGTTTTGCCGCCGATAAAGGCCGCGGGCTTCGATCTCATCTGGTTCGGCGTCGTCATGACCATCGTGATGGAGATGGGGCTGATTCATCCGCCCGTCGGCCTTAATCTTTTCATTATCAAGAGCATCGCGCCGGACATCCCCCTCTCGAAGGTGATGTGGGGCACGTTGCCGTTCGTGTTCCTGATGGCGCTCGCGATCGTACTGATCTGCTTCTTTCCGGGTATCGCCATGCTGCTACCGCGCATGATCGATTAGCCAGGCGGCAGGCGCACGTCCGCTCAATGGACGCGCTTCTTTCAACGGTAGAGCATCGCACCTTTTCCATAAGCGGCGCTTGTCGAACTCATCAAAAAAACTGAAGCTCAGCGTGCCGCATCGTAATCAACAAGCGATAACGCCGTGACGAAACACAACGACAATAACGGGCAGTATCGAGATGCAAGGGCTCTCATCAAGGGCCGTGATCCCACCAGGAACGCATGATGAGAATATTCAGTTTAGCGAGTTTGTCTGCCATCTTGATCGTTGCAGTTCTCGGCGCCTATCCGGCACACACAGAGCAATCCTTGACAGCGGGCGAAGACGGCGGACAAAAAATAAGTCTGGCCGGCCGGCAGCGAACGCTTTTGCAGCTTATGGCGAATTCGGCTTGTTTCGCGGTGCTGGGGATCGATGCTGAAAACCACGTCCGCGACCTTCTCAAAGCGCACGAGACATTCGACCAGACGCTGAAAGCTCTTGCGCAAGGTTCGCCGCCGCAGCGTTTGCTTCCCGAAACGAACCCCGATGTTCTCATGGGGCTCAAAGGCGTGGCGTCACGCTGGGTGAGGTATAGCCGGGCGATCGAGTCGGTCGCGGAGCACTACAAGGACAAGAGCGCCGAAGAGCCGCTCAGGATCATTTATGAGATCAATCCTGGACTTGTCCTGGAAATGAGCGACACCGTTACCCGCTTCGAGGACGTTTATGCCCATCCCGGCGACGCCCGGCGCGCAGCACTGTTGGGCGCCATCAACATCGCCAGCCGGCAGGGCATGCTTTCGCAGAAGATGGCCAAAGAGTTTTGCATGACGGCGTCGGGCTACAACTCCGGCGAAAGCCGCATTCTTCTTCTCGGGACCATGGCTCTCTTCGAGTCGACGCAGGACTGGCTTGCAATAAGCTCCGTGGACCTCGACCTGACAGAGTCCCAGACCGATTATCTGTTCGCGCGCAAATCTAGAGCCGAACGGGTCTGGCAGTTGCTTCGCGAGGTTTATGCAAGAACCAAGGCGGGCGGCGCGCCAACGCAAGACGAACTTGCGGCGGTGGCGGTCTTCAACCGGGAATTGCTCTCGGAACTGAACGAGGTCGCCAAGTACTACGAGGCCCTTTACGCCGCGCCGGGCGATGGGTTGAAAACGGCCAATTAGGTTCACTTGCGGCCAAAGGCGAGGCGGGGCTTATCGGCAAACGGCTGCGGACCGCTTGGCGAACCGGCGAGCTTCGCGCCGCAAGGGGACCCAGCCGCAGAGCTTCACTTACGGCCGTAAGCCGCGAGGAACACCTTGATCGCGCTGTCGAGATTGTGGCCGATTTCCTCGGGCGCGGGAGGTGTGCGGTCGCCAAGCATCATTCGGAGATGGATCCCCGTCTTGCACAGGTCAAGGAATTGCCGCGCGGCGAGTTCGGGATCGTCCACCGCAAGGATGCCCTGCTCGGTGAGCCGGCGCAAATAGCAGCCGAGACGCGCCGACCCGTGGCAGGGTCCCGCCTCGAAGAAAGCTTTGCCGATTGCGGGGAATTTCGTCGATGCGCCAGCGACGATGCGCAGAAAGTCCAGGTTGTCCGGCCGCAGCAGCATATCGAGGAAGGTTTTGCCGAGCCGCCGTAGCACCCGCGCAACGTCGAGATCGCTTTCGTCAAGCGTAAAAAGAACCTCGGCCTGTTTGCGCCGGTCTTCGAATACAAGCGCCTCGAACAGCTTTTCCTTGCTCGGAAAATAGGCGTAGAGCGTACCCTTCGATACGCCCGCGGCGCGGACGATATCGCCTATGCTCGCGCCGTCGAAGCCGTCTTGCAGGAAAATGCGGCGCGCGCCTTCCATGATCTGCTGGCGCTTGGCGGTGTCGCAAGCGTGATGCGACCCTGTGGCGGCGTCGCAGGCGGGGACTTCGTAGGCTATCGTCTGTGTTTCAGCCATCGGCCTTCCCATCGAGCGAGCAGATCGTGCAGGTAATATAGGATCGGCTTCTTGCTGCTCCACTTGGTCTTGACCTTCTCATGATAGTCGCATATGTGTTGCAGAACCGAACGGTTCGGTTCGATAGGAATGCCCCTCGCCGGGCGGATCGTCAAGAGCGAAGTGATGACGAAAACCGATTTAGAACTTGTGCAGCGCGATTTGACCGCCTCTCACCTCGAAGATGAGGAGGCGGATGCCGCTGTTGACGAATTCGATGCCGGGGCGCCAGCGCTAAAAGCGCCGGAAGCAAAAACAGCGCAGCTTGAAGCGGCGCCGGCCATCAGGGCCATCGCCCCTAGCGCTGAACTCCCGGCTGCGCCTAAATCCGGTAAACGCCGCAGGCTGCTTCCCCTCGCGTTGATCGCGGCGCTCGGAATTGGCGGCTATTACGGCTATTATTGGTGGACCCAGGGCCGGTTCTTCGTTTCAACCGACGACGCCTATGTTAAGGCGGATCTTTCCGTAATCTCGGCGAAGGTCTCGGGCAACATTACGGCCGTCCCCATCAAGGAAAATATCATCGTCCGTCCGGGTGACCTCCTCGCCCAGATCGACGACCGCGATTATAAGGTCGCCGTCGAACTCCGCGCGCAATAAATATGCGACGCAGGAAGCGACAATCGAGAGGCTGAAACAGCAGGCCATCGCGCAGCAGGCGGTGATCGGCCAGGCCAAGGCGCAGGTTCTTTCAGCAAAGGCCGGCCTCGCTGCGCGCGGCGCCGATTTCGAGCGCGCGCAGGAGCTCGCCCAGAAAGAGTTCGGCAGCAAACAGAGGCTCGATCAGGCCAGGGCCGACCGCGACCAAGGGCAGGCGGCGGTGAAGGCGGCTGAGGCTGCAGAGCTTTCAGCCGAGGCGAACCTCGCGGTGCTGAATGCGCAAGTGAAGGAGGCAGAGGGCGTTCGGGCGGAGTTGCAGTCGAGCCTCGACAAAGCGTTGCTCGATCTGAGCTATACAGCGGTGACCGCGCCATTTCGCGGCGTCATCGGCAATAAGGCCGTGCAGGTTGGCCAATATGTGCAGCCCGGGACGCGGCTTTTGTCGCTCGTGCCCCTCGACACGGCCTATATCGAGGCGAACTATAAAGAAACGCAGCTCGACCGCATCCGCCCCGGGCAGTTGGCTGACGTCGCCGTGGACGCTGCTGACGGCCGCGTGTTTCATGGCGTCGTGGAAAGCATCGCGCCCGCGTCCGGCTCGCAATATTCGCTGCTGCCGCCCGAGAACGCCACGGGCAACTTCACCAAGATCGTGCAGCGCGTGCCGGTCCGCATTCGCGTTCAGGGCGACGCCATTCGCGAGGGCGTTTTGCGCCCCGGCCTTTCTGTCGTGACCTATGTGAACACGAAGGATGGCGCGGCGGCGGACAGCGCGACCGGCACGCCCGCCAATGCGACAGAGACCGCCGAAAAGCGCGCGAATTAAGATAAAGTAAAGCCCCCGCACCCCAGCTCTCCCGCGCAAGCTCGCCTTGGCGAGCTTGCAAACCTGGAGTGGCGCATCCGCAAGCGGATGCGCCTGGGAGAGGGAGTAGCTCGCGCTTGCAACGCCGCCCCTTCTCCCTTTGCGGGAGAAGGACAGGATGAGGGTTCTTGGAACACAGAAGGCAAAACCATGGCCGCGTCAGCGCAATCGATTCCCGCGAATATGGCCGGTTCGGCGAGTATCAAAGCCGCGCCAATGCCTGTGGCGGAGCCGGAGCTGTCCGCACGTCGCGTCGTGACCTTCATCGTCATGGTGTTCGGCATGTTCATGGCGATCCTCGACATTCAGATCGTCTCGGCCTCGCTGGCCGAAATCCAGGCGGGCATCTCGGCCAGCGCGGATGAAATCCCCTGGGTGCAGACAAGCTACCTGATCGCCGAAGTTATCATGATCCCTCTGTCAGGGTTCCTGTCGCGGGCGCTGTCCACGCGATACCTGTTCGTGATCTCTGCGGCGGGCTTCACGCTGATGAGCATCATGTGCGCCACCGCGACCTCGATCCAGGAGATGATCGTGTGGCGAGCGCTCCAGGGTTTTATCGGCGGCGGCATGATCCCGACCGTGTTCGCCGCCGCTTTCACGATTTTCCCGAAAAGTAAACAGCCTGCTGTGCAGCCCCTCATTGGGCTTGTCGCGACGCTCGCGCCAACCATCGGGCCGACGATCGGCGGCTATCTCACCGATCTTTTCTCCTGGCATTGGCTGTTTCTCGTGAACGTGCTGCCGGGGATCGCGGTGACGGTTGTCTCGTGGTTTCTGATCGATTTCGACAAGCCGGATTTCAAATTGCTACGCAATTTCGACTGGATCGGCTTCCTCACCATGGCCGGATTTCTAGGCGCGCTCGAATATATCCTGGAGGAAGGGCCGACGGATAACTGGTTCGACAGCGACCACATAACAATCGGCGTCGCTTTCTCCGCCGCGTCCGCCGTCTGCTTTTTCTGGCGCGTGCTGACGGCGGAACATCCGGTCGTCGATCTCTCCGCTTTCAAGGACCGCAATTTTGCGACCGGCTCGCTGTTCTCGTTCGTGCTCGGCATCGGGCTTTACGGGCTGACCTATCTCTATCCCGTCTACCTTGCCCGCGTGCGCGGATATTCCGCCTTGCAAATCGGCGAGACCATGTTCGTCACCGGCATTTGCATGTTTGTCATGGCGCCGGTATCGGGACAGCTCATGCGCAGGGGCGTGGACCCGCGCCTTATGCTCGCGCTCGGCTTCACCGGCTTCGCGGTCGGCACATATCAGGCGTCGCTCCTCACCTCGAATTGGGATTTCTACGAGCTTCTGGTTCCGCAGATCCTGCGCGGCGTCTCGCTCATGCTGATCATGATCCCTGTCACCACCACCGCGCTTGGAACGACGCCGCCCTGGAAGCTCAAAAATGCGTCGGGCTTGTTCAATCTCACGCGCAATCTCGGCGGCGCGGTCGGCCTCGCGCTCATCAATACGCTCATCAACAAGCGCCTCGATCTGCATCTGGCGCGCCTGCACGAGCAGGTCGCCTGGGGCCGCGCCGCCGCCGAGGGGACGCTGGCGAAATTGACCGAGCAAATGGCGCGCTTCGGCTCGGATGCATCGCTCGCCGCCACGAAGAAGCTCGGACAGATCGTTCGCACTCAGGCGACGGTGATGGCGATCGCCGATGTTTTCTTCGCGCTGACAATTCTGTTTCTGGCCATCGCGCTGCTCGCGCCCCTGATGCGCCGCCCCAATCCCGGCGGAGGCGGCGGAGGCCATTGATCCCGGCGCGGCCCCTTCTCCCTCTCCCTGTGGGAGGGCTGGGGTGATGGGGTGAGGGGTTTTGACCTTTGTTGTGAAGGACCTAACCCCTACCGTCGCCCGAGCCTTTGCTTTCGCCGGAGACGCGCCCATGGCGTCGCAACAAAGCATCGCAGATTATATCGTCGAGCAACTCAGCGGAACTGGCGTCAGCGCGCGGAAGATGTTCGGCGAATTCGGCCTCTTCGCCGAAGGCAAAATGATCGCCCTCATCTGCGATGACCGGTTTTATGTCAAGCAAACCGAAACCGGGCGCGCCTTTTTCTTGGACAGCCCTATCCCCGCTCCAAGCCGCATTTTCTGATCGGCGCCGAACGCTGGGACGACTCCGAATGGCTCAGGAAGCTCATCGCGATCACCACGGCGGAACTACCTGCGCCGGCCATGAAAGCGCGCAAGAAGAGGACGTAGGCATTTTTATGGCTGGTGAGAATTGGACGCAAAAGGCCGTGAAGAGACATTTGGGTTGTCGACCGGACTTTCTCCTGTTGAGAGATAAGCGGGAGTGGGACGAACCCGATCCGGTGCGGCTATCGCAGCTTAATGTTGCTCCCGCCGCTGCGCGATCCGGCTTAGGCATAAGTTTGGGCTTGCGAAGTTATTGCCTCAAGGTAGCAAATTTGCTTCATATGAAAGCCTGGACCGTTGAAACCCAGAATGCCGTTGTCGACGCTGAGCTTGAGGCTTTGTCAGCCGAATGCGAGCGCGCTTCGTCCGCACGCAGGGCTAATTGAGGCGATTGGCTTGGAAAAGGTAGGCGCGCCTCACGTCGACCACATCGAAGGGGCGCTTTGGGAAATCCGCATGAAGGGCGCCGACGGAATCGCCCGGGCGCTTTATGTTACGGCAAAGGCAAAAGAGTGGTGCTCGTGGGCTGTTTGTGATGAAGACAGATGACGTCGCGTATAGATGAGCTAGTTCCCTGAGAGGCCGAAGGACGTAATGACCCGCGTAGCCGATTTTCAGGAAATCGTGGATGAAGCACCCCGGGAAGCGAGGCAAGCCGAACTCGAAACAGAGTTCGCGCTCGCCCGCGAGAGATCGAGGCTCGCACCCGCGCCGGACTTACCCAGGATGAACTTGCGAGCCGCATGGACACCTCACGGACCGTCATTGCCCGGCATGAAAGCGGCCGTTACCTTTCGTCGACGCGGACGTTGAAGGCTTTGCGACCGCAACGGGAAGCCGCCGCGCCATCTCCTTTTGTTCCCGCGCCTAAGCAGGCGCAAAGCAGAAGGCGATAAAGAGAGTGGAGCTCATAACACGGTACTTGAGCTCGATCTTCTTTGTCTTGAGCGTCATTGATCCTAATAAAGCAGCAATAGTTGAGCGGACGTAAGAGACGTAAGCGAAAGTTCATCAAATGTACAAGTCTAAATTGCTCAAGTGAGCGCTATCGCTGTCGTCCGGTGGGCGTTTCGGCTAAAAGTTGTGGTTGCGACGCCGGTGCTCGGGACGCAAAAGCCGATTTCCGCTTACCGGGGTTCTGCAGCGGTTGTACGAAAATCTCGGAGTCTGTCGCGACCCCATGCAGCCCCAGACAGAATCTCTCAATAGCCGGCCAGGCGGGGACCATTCATCGGCAAAGCCGGGAATGTTCGCGCAGCAAGGGCGTGATTTCAGCGTCAAATATCGAGGTTCGACACCGTCAGCGCGTTTGCCTGGATGAACTCGCGGCGCGGCTCGACGACATCGCCCATGAGTTTCGAGAAAATCTCATCGGCGTCGTTCAACTCGCCCAGCTTGACCTGCATCAGCGTGCGCACATTGGGATCGAGGGTGGTCTCGCGGAGCTGCTCGGGGTTCATTTCGCCGAGACCTTTGTAGCGTTGCATGGTGAGCCCCGCCCGGCCCGCGGCGAACACAGCGTCGAGCAGGCTGCGCGGCCCAAACACTGGCGTCTGCGTTCCCTTCCTCTCAAGAACCACTTTTCCCGAGAACAACTCCGACAATTCCGAACAGTAAGTATGAAGCTTTCGGGCGTCCGCCGACTGAATAAGCGCCCAATCGACGCTATGCGCTTCTTTCACGCCGCGCACCTCGCGCTCGAAGACGAAGCCGCCATCGGAGCTGCGGCTCCAGCTCCACCCCTGCTCGGTCTCCTCCGAGAGCGCCTGCAAGCGCGTCACCGCAACGCCGGCCAAACGCTCTGCTTCTTCCTCGTTGTCGGCGAGCTTCGGGTTGAGGAGGCCGGCAATCGCCGCCTGTTCAACAACGCGGCGGAAATACCTCAAATGAAGCCCATCCAGCACATGCACGAACGACCGCGCCCGCTCGATAGCCGCGCGAAGATCGCGCCCCGAGCGGCGTTCGCCGTCTTCCGAGACAAGGATGGTTCCATCGAGACCGCCATCGATCAGGAAGTCTTCGAAAGCGCGCTCGTCCTTGAGGTAGTTTTCCGCGTTGCCGCGCTTGACCTTATAAAGCGGCGGCTGTGCGATATAAAGGTAGCCGCCTTCCAAGAGCGCTGGCATCTGCCGGTAAAAAAAAGTGAGCAGAAGAGTGCGGATGTGGGCGCCGTCGACATCGGCGTCCGTCATGATGATGACGCGGTGATAGCGCAGCTTTGAAATGTCGAAATCGTCGCGGCCGATGCCGGTGCCGAGCGCCGTGATCAGCGTGCCGATTTCCTGGCTGCCGAGCATCTTGTCGAAGCGCGCGCGCTCCACGTTCAAGATTTTGCCGCGCAAGGGAAGTACAGCCTGATTCGAGCGGTCGCGGCCCTGCTTGGCCGAGCCGCCAGCGCTGTCGCCCTCGACGAGGAACAGCTCGGACTTGGCGGGATCGCGCTCCTGGCAATCGGCGAGCTTGCCGGGCAGGTTCGCGACATCCAGCACGCCCTTGCGCCGCGTCAGCTCGCGCGCCTTTCGCGCCGCTTCCCGCGCCGCCGCCGCCTCGGCCACTTTCAGGATAATAAGCTTACATTCGACGGGGTGCTCCTCGAACCACGAGCCAAGCGTCTCCGTCATGATGCCTTCGACCGCGGGCCGCACCTCGGACGACACCAGCTTGTCTTTGGTCTGGCTTGAGAATTTCGGGTCGGGCACTTTAACCGATAGGACGCAAGTCAGCCCTTCGCGCGCGTCGTCGCCGGTGAGTTGCACCTTCTCCTTCTTGGCGATGCCGGAGGAGGTTGCGAAGGTGTTGATCGTGCGCGTGAGCGCTGCGCGGAAACCCGCAAGATGGGTGCCCCCGTCGCGCTGCGGGATGTTGTTCGTGAAGCAGAACACGCCTTCGTGGTAACCATCGTTCCACCACAGCGCCGCCTCGACTGTAATCCTCGGCTCGTTCGGATCGGTGTCCTTGGTTACCGGAGAGCCATCCAGCAGACGCTCGGCCTTGATGGCTATAGGCTCGGGGAGCAACGCTGTGCGCGCCCGGTCGAGATATTGGACGAACTCCCTGAGCCCGCCTTCATATTTGAATTCGCTTCTGGCCCGCTCGACGCCGCGCAGGTCGGAGAGGACGATGTTGACCCCGGAGTTGAGGAAGGCGAGCTCGCGCAGGCGGTGCTCAAGCGTCGCGTAATCGAATTCCACCATCGTGAAGGTGGCCGGGCTCGGCGTGAAGGTGACGCGCGTGCCGGACTTGCCCGGCGCTTTGCCCGCGATTTTCAGCGGCGCCTCGGGAACGCCATCGGCAAACGCCATAAAATGCTCCTGGCCAGCCCGCCAGACCGTCAGCTCGAGCCGCGTCGAGAGAGCATTCACGACCGACACGCCGACGCCATGCAGACCGCCGGAAACCTTATACGAATTCTGGTCGAACTTTCCGCCCGCGTGGAGCTGGGTCATAATGACCTCGGCGGCCGACACCCCCTCCTCCTGATGGATCTCGGTTGGAATGCCGCGCCCATTATCCTCCACGGTCACCGAGCCGTCCGCGTTCAGCACGACAGATACCAGATCGGCGTAGCCCGCTAGCGCCTCGTCGATGGCGTTGTCGACCACCTCGTAGACCATGTGATGCAGACCAGACCCATCGTCCGTATCGCCGATATACATGCCGGGCCGCTTGCGGACGGCGTCAAGGCCCTTCAAGACCTTTATGCTATCCGCGCCATAGGCTTCCGCCGCCGCGTCCATGCGACTTACTGCTTCCATGAATTCACCTAACCGGCCGCCGAATTGCGGCGCCTGAATACTCTATTATTTAGTGTTCCGAAGCGGATTTTGCATCGTTTTCGGGCATAATAGCCCCGTTCGATACAAGAAAAAGCTGCGTCTCTGTGACATTCTTAAGGGGCGCAAAAATGTCCGAATCCGTGCCTGTCATCCAAACTTGCGCGTTTAGGCTGGCGATGGACGAGAACAGCGCCAGACGGCGGCCGGGATCGAGATGAGCCGCGACCTCATCGAGCAGAATCAGCGGCGATACGCCGCCGCAGGTTTTCCTGATGAGTTGCGCCTGAGCGAGCACGAGGCCGATGAGAAGAGCCTTCTGTTCCCCCGTGGAGCACATCTTCGCTGGAAGGCGCTTCGGTCCATGCGTAACCTCGAGGTCGCTCCGGTGCGGACCGCTGAGCGTCCGGCCCGCCGCCCGGTCGCGGTCGCGCGCTTGAGTGAGAAGCTGGCGATAGGCGTCGCTTATCTGGGTTTTGTCCATGGAACCGATTTGGGCTTCGAGCTGGCCTTGGAGCGCAACCTCGGCCCACGGGAAGAGCGAGTCCGGTTCGCGTTCATGCTCCGCGGCGATTTCGTCACGGAGGCTTTGAATTGCGTGCACGCGGGCCACGGCCATGCTTACGGCCGCATCCGCCATCTGCGCTTCGATCGCGTTCAAAAGCTGCGCCGGACTGAAGGTTTCAAGCGCTTTATTACGCTGGCGCATGGCGCGGTCGAAAACAGCGGCGGCGCTGGCATAGGTTGGGTCGAGACTGAGCACGAGCCGGTCGAGGAAGCGGCGGCGTTCGCTGGCCGGTCCGGTGAAAAGTCCGTCCATAGAAGGCGTCAGCCATAACATGCGGATGCGGGCGAGAGCGCCCGACCCTTTCGCGATGGCGTGATCGATCTTCACGACGCGCGGCGCGCGGGCGCTTAAAATCCCATTTGGAGGTAGCTGGACGCCGGTTCCGATCTCGATTTCCTCATCCGCGATGGAAAGGCGCGCAGCAATCGCCCAGCCGCCCGAGCCGCCGCTTCGCGCAAGCTCTGCGAAGGGAAGCGACCGCAATCCGCGCCCGGCGGTCAACAGGGAAACGGCCTCAAGACAATTGGTTTTGCCAGCGCCGTTGGGACCGGCGAGAACGACGGAGCTGGGCTTCGCCGTGAGCGTCGCAGCCCGGTAGTTACGAAAATCGGTGAGCGTGAGCTTGCCGATCCAAATGCGAGATGCGGGATTTCAGGGCGTCCGGCTCGGATTGCACTCTCTTTATTGTGGTTTGGGCTCAGTTTAAACGCGCATCGGCATGAGCACATACAAGGCCGACGTGTCGCTCTCGTCGGAGATCAGGGTCGGCGAAGAGCCGTCGGCAAGCTTGAAAAGCGCTTGGGGGCCGTCGATTTGCGCCGTGATATCGAGGAGATAACGCGCGTTAAATCCGATTTCGATGGGCCGTTGCGATAATCTGCTGAGATTTCCTCGGTGGCTGAACCCGATTCGGGGTTGTTGGCCGACACGACAAGACATCCCTCGCTCGCGTTAAGCTTTACGGCGCGCCCTTTTTCCGAGGAAAGCGTCGAAACCCGGTCGACAGCCTTCACCAGGTCGGCGTTTTCAAGCAGCAGATGCTTTTTGTTTGCAGCGGGAATGACCCTCGCATAATCAGGGAATGAGCCGTCGATCAGCTTGGAGGTGAGCACCACAGCACCGGCGGTAAACCTTATTTTGGCCTGGGATAGAGAGACCTCCAGCGGGGCTTGGCCGGTTTCCAGAAGCTTGATCACTTCGTTCACGGCCTTCCGCGGCACGATCACGCCCGGCATTCCTTCCGCGCCAGCTGGACAATCGGTCTGCACCTGCGCCAGCCGGTGACCATCGGTGGCCACGGCGCGAAGCTTCATGCCGCCATCGCTTTCAACCGCGTGCAAGTAGATGCCGTTGAGGTAGTACCGGGTTTCCTCGGTCGAAATGGCGAATTGGGCTTTTTCGAAAAGGCGCTTCAGCTCACCGCTTTCCAACGTGAAGCGATGCGGCGTCTCGGCTTGCCCCATGTCCGGAAAATCGCCGGCGGGTAAAATAGACAGCTCGAAACTTGCACGCCCAGCCGCCACCCTGAGCCGGCCCTCGCCGCCCTTTAGCTCGATCTTGATCTCCGCCCCCTCAGGGAGCTTTCGCACAATATCATGCAGCGTATGGGCCGGAACGGTCACCGCGCCCGGCGTCTCGACCTTGGCCAATAGGCTTTCGATGGCCTCCATGTCGAGGTCCGTGGCTTTAAGCGCAAGACTGCCCTCGCCATCGGCGCCGATCAGGATGTTGCTGAGAATGGGGATGGTGTTCCGGCGCTCCACAATGCCCGTGATATGCCCGAGAGCACGGAGAAACCCATTCCGGTCGACAACAAAGCGCATAGTGACAGTTACCCCGCTTGGGCGGTGTTCTAATTGTGAAAATGCAGTTTGACGGCTGAATCCGGTCTGTCAAGTCCAGCCTGGCCGATGAATTCCCTTAAATCGCGCCGTCCTTCAGCATCCGCGAGAGCGAATTGAGTTCATCCTTCAACACGCCGTCGGCCTGTTTTAAGGACTCGATTTTGCGGATGGCGTGCAGAACCGTCGTATGGTCCCGTCCGCCAAAGCGCCGCCCAATCTCCGGCAGGGAACGGGAGGTCAGCGTTTTTGCAAGATACATCCCGATCTGACGCGGCCGGACGATCGATTGGTTCCGGCGGCTCGACAGAAGATCGCCGCGTTGAACCCCATAATGCTTGGCGACAATGCGAAGAATGTCGTCGATCTTGACGCGCTTCGGCTCCTTCGACCGGATCAGGTCACCTATCGTGTTCTCCGCGGCGTCGACGGAAACGCGCTCGCCCGTCAACTGATAGGTCGCATGCAGGCGCGTAATCGCGCCCTCAAGCTCGCGGCCGTTCTCGGTAAGCTGGGTCGCGAGATATTCAAGGACATCGGCCGGAATATCGAAACCGGGCGATGTGGCCGACTTCTCGGCGGCGCGCCGGTGGAGGATTTTCAAGCGAAGCTCATAATCGAGCGCCGATAGTTCCGCGACCAGGCCGCCGGAAAGACGCGAGCGCATTCTTGCGTCGAAGCTTTCGAGCAGCAGCGGGGCGCAATCGGCGGCCACCACCACCTGCTTTCCGCCATCGATCAGGGAGTTCAGAGTGTGGCAAAACTCCTGCTGGAAGGTTCGGCCCTGAAGAAACTCCATATCGTCGATGAGCAGAAGATCAATTGTCCGCAGCTTCTCCTTGAAGGCTGGAGCGTCGCGGGTTTGGAGCGCCTCCGCGAAGCTATACATAAATCGCTCCGCCGTGAGATACAGCACCTTCGCGTTAGGGTTGCGCTGCTTCATCTCCCACGCGATCGCGTGGAGAAGGTGCGTTTTGCCCATGCCGACGCGAGCATGAATATAAAGCGGGTTATATTTTAGCGGCTGTTCGCCCGCGCTTTCGGCGACCTGCAGCGCAGCGGCGTGAGCAAGCCGATTTGGCGCGCCGACGACAAACGACTGGAACGTATAGCGCGGATCGAGCGGCGATCCTTCAAAACCGTCGAGACCCGTCCTTCCATCGCGAACGGGCATATTGACCACGCGAAGCGGAATGGGGGCCGCTGGCGCCGATAGCGGCCGGGGTGCGCCCGCGTCTTTCGCTATGGGCGCCGTTTTCAGTTTTTCGACTGGAGCAAGGTGCGGCTGCCGGACCCGGAATTCGAGTTGGTTTACGCCAGAGAGCTCTGTGCCGCAGCATGCAAGCAGCTTGTCGGAATAATGAGATTGCAGCCAATTTCGCAAAAACTTGGTTGGAACCGACACTTGCACCACGCGGCCGTCATAGCCTTCCAGCTCAACCCGTCCAAACCAGCTTGTGAAGACGTCCTCGCCGAGTTCTGCCCGAAGACGGCTTTGAATGCGCCGCCACTTATGTTCGATCGAAGAGGTCGATAGGTCCAACGCTTCCATTTCAAAATTCCTCGCCGCCCATTGGGCATAAGCGTTTCATCGGATAAAGCTATTCTGCAGCAGGAAATGCGAGGGGCTACGCCGCTAAAGCGATGCCCGGCGCCTGCTTCTGCGCATTATCGCGCGAAGCGTCCCCACCCTCCTGCACAACCGGAGCGAGCAAGCCAGTAAAGGGCTTGCCGCCCGCCCGCGCAAAAACGCGGGGGCCGGCGATCAGGCTCGCCGGTCGCTCAGGTTCTAGCGAGGATTGGCAGCTGGAAGCCGGCGCAAACACGGCGTCGGCGAGATCCGATGCTAAATTTTGAAACTCTCTCGACGCCAAATACGCCTTCCAGGGGATAGAAGGATGCTCGGCTTTACAGATATCCCGCCGGAACTTTGCTCCGGCGCGAGGCGCTATATCGTGGACTTGATCGAATAAAACCGGACGCATGTGAGGCGTTACCGGAAATTTCCACGTGTAGGAACATGTGGATTGCGGCAAAGCCGCGATGCATTCACTTCGCATTCGCCTTCCTCCTGCCCAATGCCTTGCGGACAGAGAGGTGAGCCGAATCCAAAGCCTCGGCGCGCACCGTCTATCCATAGCCTGATCATGGACAACACGCTCTCATGCGGAGGCCACTCCACATTACGAGCTTGGTACGCATTACAAGGTTACATTCTCAGGAGGGGGAAATCCCCCGTTCGGAACCCGTACCATACAAAGGCCACGGACCGGGCGCAAGTGCAGACGGAAGCTGGAAAGAGGCGCTTGGCGTCCGCAGCCGCGAAGAGGCGCTAGAGTGCGCTGAGCTGCGAATCTCCCTTAAATCCTTGAAAAAATTAACGGATTATTAACTTATTTGCTCGCGGCAACCGCCGGACGCAAGGGCCGCGCTTCGCCCTTCCAGGTTGCGGACTCCGATTGACTCTTGCAGCTTTTTCGAGTTCAGCGAGCAAAAGCAAAGGGAGCCATCCTGTTAAGTTATTGAGAAATAAGGCTTTTTAAGATTCTATCCTCGACCCAGCTGAGGCCTTGGAGAGACGGTGATGCAAATTCGCATCAGCGCCTGAGAATCTAAGCAGCCGCACCAAGTGTCTTGATGCGGGCTGAAAGGCGGGAGATCTTCCGGGAGGCCGTGTTTCTATGGATGATGCCCTTCGAGGCGGACCGCATGATCTCCGGCTGCGCTTCCCGCAGAGCGACGTTTGCGGCTTCCTTGTCGCCAGAAGCGATCGCCTCCTCGACCTTCCGCAAATAAGTCCTCATGCGGCTGCGGCGAGCCTTGTTGATAAGGGTGCGGCGCTCCGCCTGACGGGCGGCCTTTTTTGCCGATTTCGTATTTGCCATGTCAAAAATTCCTCGCGCAGGCGGGCGACCCGCGCACCAAGCTTTAGTTTCTCACGTGAAAAGGCGCCCGCTTTGCCCCATGGGCAGCAAACCTTCGATGCATATACCTTCGATAGGATTGAGCGTCAATATTACGAAGCCCGGCGCGCCCAAGTGAGCAAAAATACTGGGCTGAGGGAGGCGGCGTAGAAGATCGTTTTCAAAGCGTGGAGGCCGGGTGTAAGCGCCTTTGGTACACCGATGCACGCACGCCCGATCGAGGATTTTGGCAAGAACGTCTCCCTCCTATTCGCGGTTTGTCGCGGTTTTGATCGATAGACCCATTCTTAGTATGCTAAACAGAGTTCCCAAAATCATGCCATCGGGCTCAACTCGATCGTGGTCTCCCCTGTTTTGGAAAAAAACAAAGAGCGAACGTTTATCCTGAGCGGCAATCGCTTGCTCTGCGAAAACAAAAGACGGTAAGCAGACATTCAGTGTTCAGCCAAGGAATGTCCGCCTGTGAACTGGAGGTTACCCGCCATGTCTTCATCCGATCGGCGCTTCGGCGAGGTCGAGGGCTTCGAAGACGCCCGTCCTGCCTTCGAGGCGCGTCCTTTGCGTTTCGATTACCTGCGCAGCCCTCTTGCGCTGCGGTTGTCCTTCCTTGCTGCTTGCGCCGCCGCAGTGGCGGTTACCCTCTACGTCACTGGCGCGGGCGGCCTTCAGAGCGCGGATCCTGAGCTTGACAAGCTGCTTAAGGGCATGGCGATTATCAAGTCGGTCATCATCCTCTTCGCGGGCGCCGCGATCTGGTGGAGGCTCGGTTCGCCCATAGGACCAAGCTTCGCCGCGGGCTACATTCTCTTCGCCGCGACCGCCATAGGCGGGGCCGCCCTTGTCTGGAATAGGTCTCAATTGGGCCTTGCGCCGTTTCTTTTTGACGGGGGGCTACTCGCCTTTCTGATCCTGGCTCTTCGAGATGATAACGGGCCGTGGCTTCGTTCGTTGACGCGGGGTAGAACCAGCGCGGCGGCCGCGAGTAAATCAGCCGATCGCCCTCCAACTTAGAGACCCGGCATGCTGAAAGTGCGCATAATCCCTTGCTTGGACGTGAAGGACGGCCGCGTCGTGAAGGGCGTGAACTTCGTCGATCTCCGCGATGCCGGAGACCCCGTCGAGGCCGCCGCCGCCTATGACGAGGCGGGCGCCGACGAGCTTTGCTTTCTTGACATCACCGCGAGCCACGAAAAGCGCGGCATCATTCTCGACGTGGTGAGCCGCACCGCGGAGCGCTGCTTCATGCCGCTGACGGTTGGCGGCGGCGTACGGACGCTCGACGATGTCCGCCAATTGCTTCGTGCAGGCGCGGATAAGGTTTCGATCAACACGGCGGCCGTCTCGGACCGGTCGTTTGTTGCGCGCGCGGCGGAAAAGTTCGGCAATCAATGCATCGTGGTGGCTATCGACGCCAAGCAGGTGAGCGACGCCGGCGAAGACGAGCCGCGATGGGAAATCTTTACCCACGGCGGACGCAACCGCACCGGCATCGACGCCATCGCCTATGCGAAAGAGGTTGTCGGGCTTGGCGCAGGCGAAATCCTCCTGACCTCGATGGATCGCGATGGAACGCGCGCCGGCTTCGATATTTCTCTCACCCGCGCGATCTCCAATGCTGTCCCCGTGCCCGTGATCGCGTCGGGCGGCGTTGGCGGCCTCGATCACCTCATTGAAGGCGTTCGCAATGGCGGCGCCAGCGCTGTGCTTGCTGCGTCGATTTTCCATTTCGGCGATCACAGCATCGGCGAGGCGAAGCGGCATATGGCGGCGGCAGGCATAGCGGTGCGGCTGGATTGAGCTTTCCACGAAGGCGGCATCATTGCGAACGCGCCTTGCGCAGGCTGGAAGGCTGTAACTGTGGCAAAAGTCCGGGCGGTTAGGCTTGTTCGACGCTTGAACAACTCCGTCGAAAGCCGCCCCGCCCGGTACTGCGGAACCCGCAACCCGTTGACTTAATCTGTTGATCCGCTGAGCTGGGCGCACAGATCCAACGAGCCCAATTAAGGCATTCGGCTCCTACCGCGGGTGTCTGGCGGCGAACCCCGCAGCAGACCAGGGATGAAGGATTTCCAGTTTCGGGAGGAAGTCCTCGGCAAGCTTCTTGCTTCAGCGCAACGGACATCAAAAAAGGCTGAGCTGCGCCTCTCCCGGCCGCCGAAAGAGATCGCTGCGCAAGCTCAAATGCCGCTTGTTCAATCCGTATCGCTTCAGCGCCAATTGGAAGCGCGCCGCGATCTGATCGGCATAGTGACCCGACCCGCGCTGGCGTTCCCCGAAACACGAAACATAATCTTTGCCCGCGCGCGTCGAGCGGACGAGCGACATCACATGTTTGGCGCGATGCGGGAACTCGGCTGCGAGCCATTCCTGAAAGAGCGGGCTAATTTCCAAGGGCAGGCGGAGCAGCACGTAAGCCGCTTCCGTCGCGCCGGCCGCCGCAGCCGTCTCCAAAATCCGCTCCAGCTCGTTGTCGTTCAGCGCGGGGATGAGCGGCGCCGCCATCACGGCGACAGGAACGCCCGCCGCCGAAAGCTGGCGAATCGCCTCAACGCGCTTTGCAGGCGCTGAAGCGCGCGGCTCCATTTTACGCGATAGCCTGTGATCGAGGGTGGTGACCGAGATGGCGACTTTCGCAAGTCCCCGGCTCGCCAGCCGCGCAAGAATATCGATGTCCCGGAGCACAAGCGCCGACTTTGTAACAATGGCGACGGGGTGGCTGAATTTTTCCAGCACTTCTAGGACGCGGCGTGTGATTTTGCGCTCGCGCTCGATAGGCTGGTAACCATCGGTGTTGCTGCCAATCATGATCGTCGCCGGCGCATAGCTAGGTTTCCCCAGTTCCCGCTCCAAAGCCTCGGCCGCATTCACCTTGGCGATAAGCTTCGTCTCGAAATCGAGGCCCGCCGAATACCCCCAATAAGCGTGGCTCGGGCGGGCGTAGCAGTAGATGCAGCCATGCTCGCAGCCGCGATAGGGATTGATCGATTTGTCGAAGCCGATATCGGGCAAGTCGTTGGTCGCGATGATCGTCTTTGCGATCTCGTCGCGGACCTCGGTCTTGAACGGCTCCAGATCGGAGAGGCTTTCCCAGCCATCGTCGAAATATTCGCGCCGCTCTGGCTCGAATCGGCCCGTCGCGTTGGACGCCGCTCCGCGCCCGCGGCGGCGATCGTTTCCGGCTTGCTCGTTATCGGTCGCGCGTCTTGCTTCTTTCCAAGCCATTGCCGGTAATCTAGCGCGCGCATGAGAACATTTAAAGAACGATTTTTGATTTTCCAGCTTGCGCCGATTGCGTTAACAGAAGCTCATGATTTCGGTCGTCATCCCAACTCTTAACGCCGCCCGCCATCTGCCGGCGACGTTTTTGTCGATCTTCGACGCGGCGATCGACGGGTTCGTGCGCGAGGTTATCGTCAGCGATGGCGGCTCAACCGACGCCACGCTCAAAATCGCCGATGCCGCCGGGGCGACCGTGATCGCAGGCGAGCGCGGGCGCGGCCTGCAGTTGCGGGCGGGCGCGCAAGCGGCGCGAGGGCGCTGGCTGCTTTTCCTTCATGCCGATACGGCGCTCGAAAGAGGATCGGGAGGAGGAAGCCCGGGCCTTCATGCAGAAAGGCGGGGACGCCGCCGCGGCATTCCGCTTTCGCCTCGCCGATAGCGGTGTTCAGCCCCGGCTTCTCGAAGCGGCCGTGGCTCAGCGCTGCAGTCTCTTCGGCTTGCCTTATGGCGATCAGGGCCTTCTCATTTCGCGCGCGCTGTACGACGCGCTGGGCGGCTTCGCCCCGATCCCTCTCATGGAGGATGTCGATCTCGTTCGCAGGCTTGGGCGGCGGCGCCTCGTGATGTTTAAGACGGCCGCCGTCACGAGCGCCGAGCGCTTCCGCCGCGATGGCTATTTCCGCCGGTCGCTGGGCAACCTGACTTGCCTCCTGCAATACTACAGGGGCGTATCGCCCGAGCGCCTCGCGAAGCGCTACGGCTGATTAGGTTTGTACGGCCCGGCTGGCGAACGCCCGTAATCGCCTTCCTCCAACACTGGCCGCTCCGTCAAGTGATGTACCGAATGCGCTCCGGCGCGACCCCCTGCAGGTCCGTTTGTGTTCCTGCAAATTGGAGGCCGGAGCGCTCCCTCAAGCCAACGGTTAGCGGGGCCTAATGATCAGGCGCCGCTAGAAGCCGGGCGCCTTACTTTTTGGCGGGACCATTCCAATAAAATAGCCCAACCATGATCACTGCCGACAAACCGATTATGTTAACCACAATCCAAGCCGGGTCCATGTTTGCCTCCACTGGTTTACTGTAGTTTCAAGTTGAATTTCCGTCAGCGGCAGCGAGGCGCCCACAAAAAGACCTATTGAACGCGCGTTTAGCCCTTCTTCCGGATTCGGAGCAATCATTCTCTCCGAATGAACCAAATCCAACTTGATAGAGTAGATACTAACTCAAGTTAAGCTCATCGGGAATAAACAATATTCAAGAGATCGAATATAATTTAATCTTGAACTTAGCAATAATCAGCTTAAGCTTTACGTTATGACATTCGCCTTCTATTGTTTTTTCTATAT
This sequence comes from uncultured Alphaproteobacteria bacterium, assembly GCA_963766815.1. Classification (GTDB taxonomy): domain Bacteria; phylum Pseudomonadota; class Alphaproteobacteria; order Rhizobiales; family Rhodomicrobiaceae; genus Rhodomicrobium. The sequence continues at coordinate 56,874 of CAVYBZ010000037.1, forward strand.
TTTTTGACTTTAGCATTTCTGAACCGGGAGGAGCGCTGCTCATCGGCGCGACACCCTGCCGCGGCATAGCCCGTTGACGGCTCGCGCCGGTCAACCTTCGCCTAAAATCCGTTTGGTTCTTCACGTAATGGCGTTGAATGGCCAAAGCGAAGGCTGGCCGTCGCCACGGGCGCCCCGCTCATCATGATCCGCAGCGAGGAAATAGAAGAGCGGGCTCCACCGTTAGGGATGTTGGCAGGCCAGCTGCGGCCAGGCTTTTAGGCGAAGAGGGAGGTTTGGCATGCTGGTCTCCAGAAGGCAGGCGATAAACGTGGCGGCGATTGCCATATCGGGGGCGGCGCTTGAAGCGAAAGCTTCATCGGCCTACGACATCGATACGGGCGTTGGGGCCACGCTCGACCGGTTTTACGGGCGCTCCCCATGGTCGAGAGATATCTCGAAAAGAGCCGTTGGCATCCTCGTTTTTCCGACGATCGTCAAAGCCGGCTTCGGTTTTGGGGGAGAATACGGCGAGGGCAGTTTGCTCGTTCACGGCCGGCAGGCCGCATATTATAATTCCGTCTCGGCATCCTTCGGGTTCCAACTCGGCGCACAAGCGAGGTCCGTCGTCATCATGTTCCTGACGCCCGAGGCGCTTGACGGTTTCTATCGAAAAGACGGCTGGAAGGTTGGCGTCGACGGCTCCGTCACGATTATCGCCGTTGGCGCGGGCGGCGCCGTGGATACGAACACCATCCACAATCCGATTGTGGGCTTCATCTTCGATCAGAAAGGGCTGATGTATAACCTGACGCTCGAGGGGTCGAAGATCAGCCGCATTTACCGCTGAGGGGCCACAACGCAGAGGCGAAGCTAACGCGGTCAGCTCACGCGCCGGAGCAGAAGTGTGGACCAGCCTTCGAGTTCTCTCCGTTTGATGAGAGAGAACCCGGTCGCCCTATACCGGGCGAGCATCTCCCTGGCCTGCTCATTGAGCAACCCGGAGAGCATCAGAACGCCGCCCGTCTGCGTGAGTTCGCGCAAACGCGGCGCAAGCTTGAGCAGCGGTTTCGCCAGAATGTTCGCCATCACGATATCGAAGGGCGCCGGCCGATAAGCGGCGCTTGGCTTCATGCCATCGCCTACGAAAAGCCGTATGCCCGAAGCGCCGTTCTTCCGGCAGTTTTCCCGGGCGACGTCGATGGCGATGGGATCGAGGTCGGCCGCGACGACGACGGAACAATATGGAAACGCTTTCGCCGCCGCGATGGCGAGCACTCCCGAACCTGTCCCGAGATCGAGCACAGCATAGGGCTCCGCCGACCCGGCAAGTTCATCCAGCGCAAGCAGACATCCTTTCGTCGTCCCGTGATGCGCGGTGCCGAATGCGCGCCCTGCATCGATCTCGATCGCCCATTGCGAAACGATCTGGCCCCGGTCGTGACTGCCGTGGACCGTGAAGCGTCCAGCCCGGACGGGGGGCAGCGCTTTTTGCGTCTCAGTCACCCAATCGGCCGCAGGGATCGCTTCGACCGAGCGCGAGCAAATATTCAGGCCGGCCGCTTCCAACAGGCTCGCGATGCTTTCAATGGCGAGCGCGCCGCCGTCGTAGCATTCCAGCACCCATTGCGCGCTGTCCTCGCGAAGCACAAGGGGAACATCCTCAAAGCCCGGAGCTTCGCCAACAAGGGCGTTTGCTTGAAAAGCGTCCTCTTCCGAAGCAAATCTGAGAATTGTTTTAGTGGGAAGCGTCATAGTTTAATCGGTTCACTGTCCGTTGGCGTCATCCCGCGCGTGGCTCGCGGGATCTTAACGAGCGCTGACGCCGGCGGAACGATCCCGTGTCTGCAGAGCAACGCTTCGCGCTGCACTCCGCACGGGATGAACTCGACGGAAGCAATCAACCGGATCCAGGGTCATCCGCTAAGCGTGGCTGGGCGCCAGCCGCCAGTCGTTCACCAAATGCTCGCGCGCGTCTTCGAGGTCGCGGATGCGGGGCGAGCCAGCTTCATCCACGACCAAAAGGCCAAGCTTCCTGAGGTGCACGCACCCATCCTCGATGTCGAAGTTGCACTTGACGCCAAATTCGTTTTGCAAAAATTTCTCGGCCTCGGCTTTCACCTCTTCCAGGCCGCGATGGCCGTAGCGGAGCAGGAGCGCATAAGTAAGAACCGCTTCCTTGATGTCTTCCTCCTCGGCGTCGTCCGTCAGCAGCGTGAGCACGCTTTGGTTGCTCGCGAGGTTGTGGAAGTAGAGGCTTTTGGCGAGCTTCGCCATGTAGCGTGTACGGGTGTTGAAGAAGTTGGTGAAGCTGCGGATGATCGCGCCGACCGCGCCCGCGATCGTGAAGACAACGAAGAAAAGGCTGATGGCGACCGCCGCTATGAATTTCAGCGCCGCCATGACGAGCGCGAACACTGTGCTGCCTCCAGAGCCGATCCAAAGCCAAATCCGGTCGAACAGCGCAAACTTGATCCTGGCGTTCGGAAAAAGAATCTCCAGCTCGCTTCTCGGAATGCGGCGGAAAATCTTCAGGTGCAAAGTATTTTCGGACACGCCTTCCAGCATCTGCTGACTTCTAGCGCGCCGGACCCTCTTCTCCGCCTTCCTTCTGCTGATCCCCTCGGCCTTCATCATATCTGTAACGCGCGCCTCGAAGGGCTTGAGCTTAAGCCCAAGGAAAAGCCTGCGATAGGCTTCGACCTCGATCGGCCGCTGAAACAGCCAGAGCGACTTCCAGGACGTCACCAAGACCTTATCCTTGATGTCGCCGCGATAATACAGAAGGTGGAAATCGTATTCGCAAAGGTCGACCTCCGCCGAGAAGCCCGCGTAGGATTTTCCTCAAGAATGATCTGCAGGGTGGCTTGATCGATCTCTAGATAATTCGCGCTGACAACCAGGTCGACGACCATCGCCTTCAGAGCTTCGAGCTTCGCCCGCCGCTCCGCTCCCGCGATTTCCCGCTCGTTAATCGTCTCGTCATCCGGGTTGAAGGCGTCGTAAGCCTCGGTGACCGCGTCGAGGTTTCTCGCCGACTCCACCTGCCGAAGCGCGCACATATAGCGCAACACTTCCTTGGCAAGCGCCTTGTGTTCAGGCTCGAAACATTTATCGAGCACGCGCTCAACGATGTCGGTCCGGTCCACAGGAATGAATTTCTCCGGAGTGATGGAGGGGATGGGTTGAGTTATGTCTACGCCCGTCTCTGTCTCGTGCTGAGGGGGCAAAGGCGAAGCCGCCGTGCGATTAGCCGCCGCCTGCTCGCTCATTCGACCCTCCAACTCGAAGACACACCCGGATGTAGCCGTTTTCGCCGGTCTCGGCAACATGCTACCGCTAAGCTTGATAAGCGGCAGCGTCGGCGCTCATATCCGCCCGCCGCAGTGCCGCTCCGCGAATTCTTGCGCATTCTTACCGCCCTTGGCGAGCCTTCTCATGAGCTGCTTTTGCGGCGGCTTTATAGTCGTAGGTCAAATAGGACCCGGTGCGGAAGGCCCCCCAAGCTTTCTCCTCGATCAGCCGGTTGCCTCGCGAACTTTTTTCCGGCGGAACTCTCAGCGTCACGGCCCGTCCGATCCCCATCAGTATGTACCAGGATTTCGACCTCCACGCCGTCGGGTGGAAAATCGCGGGCCCAATTGCGCTGTTCGAGCTCCTTGCCGATCTCGCCGGGCCATGCCCTCGGGCTTGACCCGAGGGTTGACCCAGCCATCCAGATCACGTTGAAGTATTGCTGTCGCCTTGTGTCCGGACACGCGGACCGCGATCTCAACGCCCGCCGCCAGACGGTCCCTTAGAAAAGAGTACGCCTCCTTTCGTGGCTATGGCGCCGCCATGGAGCGGCTCGACAGGTCCCAGCGCAGGCGACCCCGATCAAAGCCATTAATGCAATGTTCTCGATAAGGAGCAAAGAACAAGCTCCAGCTTGAGAGAAACCATACTTATCTGCTTTAAAAGGGTTCTTGCAACCAAACCAGAGAAGGTCTGTCGAGGCATGTCTTCAACAAAGTTTAAGTTTCATTAAATCTTCGCCTGGCTGTAATCTCGATGGCTCCGATCGATCGAAAGCCCCGTCGTCGGGGCGGTTATCATCGTGCAGGCCCGAACCAGATGCGCCGTGACCGCCAATTGACGGCGTTACGGCTCAGCCGTCTTTGACCAGGTAAGTTATATGAGGGAGGCGCCGCTTCAACCGGTGGTTCTGTGCGCCTTCGCCGTCTTAGAGCGAGCATTAACCGCGTGAAGCTGCAACGCCATGCATATTCCGATGTTCGAGAAATCCGCAAACGACTCGAAGCACGGGACCTCCGGTGTGACAGACCTGCCGGCCGCCATCGTCGATTGTTCTTTCGACGCCATCGTAAGCAAAACGCTCGACGGAACAATCACAAGCTGGAACCCGGCGGCTAGCGAACTTTTTGGCTACCAACCTGAAGAAATGATTGGCGGGCCGGTCCGCCGCCTCATCCCTAGCGACCGGCAGGATGAAGAGAATCGCATTCTGGCGAGAATCAAAGCTGGAGAGCGGGTTCAATCCTATGTGACCGTCCGTCTGGATAAAGAACAGCGTCCCATCGATGTTTCCATAACGGTCTCGCCCATCTGGGGCCGGAACCGGAAAATAATCGGCGTCTCAAACATCATCCGCACGATAGCCTCGCAAAAAGATGGGCTGGAAGCGTTGCTCCTGCGGCAATTCGTGGACCAGGCGCCTCGTTGCGATCATGATGCTTGATCGCAATATGAATCAACTGGCCTGTAGCCGCCGTTGGATCGAAAATAACCAGCTCGATGGCGTCGATATTATAGGCCGCTCTCATTACGAGGTCTTCTCCAACGTCCCAGAAAGCTGGAAGGAGGCGCACCGTAGAGGTTTGGCTGGAGAGGTCGTGCGGGCGGACGAAGAAATCTTGGTGCGCGCCGATGGGAGTATACGGTGGAGGCGCTGGGAAGTGCGCCCTTGGCTGATGGGCGACAAAACCATCGGCGGCATCACGATCATGAGCGAAGATGTTACCGACAGGGTGCTGGCCACGCGGGCCTTGCGCGAGAGCGAACTGCGGATGCGCCTGGCTCAGGAGGCCGCCAAAGTCGGCGCCTGGGAGTGGGGGCTCGCCGACGACAGCATGCAATCGTCTGATTCACTGTGGAGACTATACGGGTTCGAGAAATCCAAGGGATGGCAACCCTCCTTCGAAGGGTGGATGATGAACATTCATCCCGCAGATCGCGAGCGCATCGCCACGGAGGTCCGGGAAGCTACGGCGCACGGCCAAGAGTTCGAAATTCAATGTCGCTTAAATCTGCCTGAAGGCGAGAACGAGCGATGGATTCTTTCTCGGGGCAAGCCGATTGCCAGCGCAAATGGAAGGCCGGATCGTTATTTCGGCGTTGTCATCGAGATAACCGAGCAAAAGCACGCCGAGCAGGCCCTGCGCGAGAGCGAACTGCGGATGCGCCTGGCACAGGAGGCGGCCAGAGTCTAGGGCTTTGGAGTGGAACGTTGCGGACAACACCGTTAAATTCTCTGACTCCCTGTGGAGCTTGTACGGTGTGCCTAAGCCTGAAGGCTGGGCGCCGGCGATTGAAGGATGGAAAACGGTACTTCATCCTGCTGACAGGGAACGCGCCATTAAGGCGGTCCAGGGAGCGATGAGCCTCGGTCATGACTACGAAGTTCAATGGCGCTTGAAGCGGCCCGAAGGTGAACCCGAGCGCTGGTTTCTCTCTCGTGGCAGCCCGCTCGCGAATGCAAATGGAAGCCCGGATCGCTATTTCGGCGTTGTCATAGACATTACCGAGCAGAAGCTTATGGAAGAAGCTTTGCGCAAGAACGAGGAGCGTCAATCATTTCTCCTTTCCATAAGCGATGCCCTTCGTAGCGCGGACGATCCTGCAGAAGCGATAGCGACCGCCAGCAAAATGCTCGGGCAAAAGCTCAACGCCAGTCAAGTTGTTTGCTGCGAGACTGCGGCCTCGGGAGAGGCGATCGTCACGCACAATTGGCACGACGGCGCGCTTCCCGACACGTTTACGCCTCCCAGGATGGACGCATTCGACCCGTCTTTCCTCAAAGAACTCGTAAATGGCCAAACCGTCGCGGTCGCCGACGTGCGCTCAGATCCACGCACGCGCAATCTCGAAGCGCAGTCGCTTCTCGAGCGCGGCTCGGTAGCAGCCTTCATTGTTGTGCCTTTCGTGAAGGATCGCAAGGCTGCGGGCGTCTTGGGCGTGCACAAGCGCGATCCATATCCCTGGAAGGAGGATGAGGTTGCGCTGGCGCAAAATGTCGCGCAACACACCTGGGAACTGGTTGAACGGGCGCGTGTCTCGCAGGCCCTGCACGAAAGCGAAGCGCGCCTGAAATTTGCGCTTGAGGCCGGCGAAGTTGGAATCTGGCAAACATCTCTTGAAACCGGAAAAGTTACGGCTTCGGATCGAGCGCTGTCGCTCATCGGCATCGCGCCGGGGACGCGGGTGAGTAAGGAGGAGGTTTTCGCCCAGCGGCATCCAGACGACCGGGAGGCCGTAGAGGCGGCTTTCAAGGTTGCCATTAAGACCGGGCATCCTTTCAAAGTCGAGTGGCGAAGGCCGCTCCAGGATGGTTCGGTCCGATGGCTGGAAACGCGAGGAGAACGCCGAGTTGTTTCAGGCAGCGAGGTCTTGGCGGGAGTAATTCAAGATATAACCGAGAGGATGGAACAAAAAGAAGCGGTTGAAAGGGCGGCCAAAGCCAAGTCGGAATTTCTTTCGAATATGTCGCATGAACTCAGAACGCCGATGCACGCAATTCTCGGCTATTCTGAAATTTGTACAACCGAAGTTAAAGAAGGCGAAGTCAAGGATATTCAAAGATATCTCAATAACATTACAACGGCCGGCAAGCGCCTGCTTATTCTTCTGAACGATCTTCTCGATCTGGCGAAGATGGAAGCGGGCCGGATGGAGTACAAGTTCGAGCGCGCCGATCTAAGAGATGTCGTCGCGCACACTTTGATGGAGCTTGATCCGCTAATCAAGGCGAAGACTATCGAGATGCAGGTGACGCTGGGGGTGCATACAGACGCCCTCTTCAATAAAGCCCGCCTCACACAGGTGCTGGTCAATCTTGTATCCAACGCCATCAAATTCTCTGACGCTGGAAGCCATGTTGGCATCGAACTTTCAGAGGCGCGTCTTGGAAGCGGCAAGCAAGGAGTTCGCTGCAGGGTCATCGATGAGGGGCCCGGCATTCCCGACAAAGAGCTGAAGGCCGTGTTCGACAAGTTTATTCAAAGTTCGAAAACGAAAACCGGCAAGGGCGGCACGGGGCTGGGCCTCGCGATCTGCAATCATATCATCAACGCGCATGGCGGCGCGATCTGGGCGGAGAACGCCAAACCTCATGGCGCTGTGTTCACCTTTGTCATTCCAATAGATCACGATGCGGCGGGGAATTCCGGCGACGTCGCGCAGGCCGGAAACTAACTGGCTGCTGAAAAAAGGACGCTGCCCGTAGCCTCATGGTGAGCATGCCGAACCACGACAGGCTGACAATGAGGATCAACTTGTTGAACCATTCGGCCTCGTCCTGAGCTTGTAGAAGAATGAAGCCAAGATTTTATTGTTTTTCAGCGGCCTGCCAAATGGCGGCCCGCGCGCTGGCCAAAAGGCCCCGTTCACAGCTCCAAGACCACGTCACGTTGTTTCGGAACGGATCGAAAGCGCTGGCCGTCACTCTTGCCCGCGTCCCCCCTCGAAGTGCAACCCTAGGCCGGCCGCGCAATCTTTGCCTTTAGTTCAATCGCGAGCCTGGACGCGGACGGCGCTTGGACCGGCTGGTTCGTCTTAACGAACAATGAAGCTATGCCCTTGGCGCCGCACGTTAACGCCACCAGGGTAAACGGCGCTGGTGTTCATTTTCCTCCCGCCGCAAAAATCGCGCTTCGATCGCATTTTCGCGCTGAAATGGCGCAAAAACGTGCTCCGAAAAGTCCGTTAAATATAATCGCAGCGCGAGTCTTAACGGAGAGGAGCGCGGCGCCATCGGGGCTTAACGCTCGCAGCGCAAAAATAATCTTTTATAATCAATGGGTTGCGCCAAACATGCCCCGTTAAGACCACGGAAAGACGCTTTCCCCTACCATCCTGCCTTAACGGATACCCTTCCGATGGAGCGCCGCGATGCCGCCCGTGTCTCATTCTAAGCCTTGCCGCAACCTACAACGGGAATGGTCAAATTCTGCCCCGGAGGTTCACGCTATGGTCCGCGACGAACAAGAAGGGGACGTCCGAACGTTGGAGAAGCCGAGCGCTTCTGCCCGGTTCCGGCGAATTGCGGCGCCAACATCATGATACAACCCGCATGTGCATGCAGGGGACGGCGCTACCGAGGGTGAAGCGCTCGGCCGGACCATCGTCAATCATACTTGATGTAAGCGTGGCGCGGCTCCTGAGGCGTGCCCGTCAGTGCGCCCTGCTGTTTCGCCGGCTGCCACTGCACCAGCTCCTCGATCTTCTTGGCAAGCTCGAAATCCTTATCGGTGATGCCGCCCGCGTCATGATTTTGCAGCCGTACCTCAACCGAGGCGTATGAAACGTTAAGATCGGGATGGTGCCACGCGGCCTCGGCGAGATGGCCGACGGCGTTGACCACCATGAGCGAGCCCTTCCAGCCATGCGTCTGATATTTGCGGCGGATGAACCCATCGCGGAAATACCAGCGCGGCAGCTCCGCCTTGAGCCGGGCTTCAATTTCCTGATCGTTGTAGGTCTTCTCGCGGGCTTTGCCTTCGCTCATCGTTTCCTCCGGCTTGATCGAGTTCTGGCGCGTATTTAATGAGGAAAGCGTCCGGCTTCTATCCCTCACAACTTATTGTCCCGCGCGCCATGTTAGGTCTATAACTACCGCTCGTCGCCAGATGCATCTTCCAAGGAGAGATCAGTGGTTTGCGGAGAGGGTCTTAAGCCCCGGCCCGGCGTGCTTGCCGTCGACCCTTACGTTCCGGGGCGGTCGAAGCTCGCGGGCGCGGGGCCGGTCATCAAATTGTCGTCGAACGAGACGCCGCTTGGTCCGTCGCCCCGTGCGGTGGAGGCGTTCCGCGAGGCGGCTTCGCATCTCGACCGCTACCCCGACGGCTCCTATGCCTCCCTTCGTGAAGCGCTCGGCGCGGCCTATGGCTTGAACCCTTCGCACATTGTCTGCGGGAACGGATCGGACGAGCTGTTCCACGTGCTGGCTCAAGCTTATCTTGGGCCTGGCGACGAGGCGATTTACACCGAACATGGCTTCCTCGTGTACCGCATCGCGATTCTTGCGGCCGGCGCGGAACCCGTGATCGCGCCGGAGCGCAATCTCACAGCCAATGTGGATGAGATCCTGGAGCGCGTAACCCCACGCACCCGGGCCGTGTTCATCGCCAACCCGAACAACCCGACCGGCACTTATCTCAGCTATCAGGAAGTGCGCCGCTTGAGGAGCGCACTGCCGGAAAACGTGATCCTTGTTCTCGACGGCGCTTATGCGGAATACGTGAACAAGAACGATTACGAAGCGGGCATCGAACTCGTCGCGACCACGCCCAACACCATCATGACGCGCACCTTCTCCAAGATTTATGGGCTGGCCGCGGCGCGCGTCGGCTGGGGATACGCCCCAGCGCCAATAGCGGACGCGCTGAACCGTATTCGCAGCCCTTTCAACCTGGCGCAGCCGTCCGTCGATGCGGCAATCGCCGCGCTCGATGACAGGGCGCATATCGAGCGCGCGAAGGCGCATAACGAGGTGTGGCGCGATCGCGTGACGCGGGAGTTGCGTGACTTCGGATACGATGTGCCAGAGAGCGCGGCGAACTTTGTGCTGATTCCGTTTGGGACGCAGCCGGGACGCACCGCGCAGGATGCCGACGCACATTTGAACGCGAAGCGCATTATTCTCCGGCAGCTCGGCGCTTATAAATTGCCGCACGCGCTACGCATGACGATCGGCCTCGAACACGAAAATCGCTCCGCCCTTGATGCGCTCCGCGAGTTTGGCGGGCGCTGACGTCTGCCAAAAGCTACGCTTGTGGGGTCAGCGGCTTCTACGGAAGCAATCCACCCCTTAGCATTTTCATCAAAGCCGAGAGCTGACGCCATATGCGGGCGCCGCTGTGGGTCTGCCTTGCCCGGTCTGCATGGCGGGTAATGTCGTGTGTCCCGCTCCCCGAAGCTTGCTTCCACGATCCATCGGCGCTGCCGCGATGTCCGGAGCGCCCATCCACGCTCTCCATCGTGGCAAATCCTACGCGCCGGGAAGAAGGTAACTGCCTTGTATGGCGGCTACGAGTTGGGCTATGGCCGGGTCCTCAATTGTCTCCTCGCGGCGTGGCTGCTCGCTGTGAAGCGAATGCCTCTCCCACTTGCGAATTAATTCGTGCAGGGCATCGAGCGCCGCAGCGTCAAGGAGAACGGTGTCGATCAATTTGCGAACTTGCTCAGTTTCCGCATTGGAAGATTTTTCCATCTCTCAATTCCAGTGAAAATAGTTTTCTAGATAGAAAACTCTCTGGCGTCACTTGCGGGGCGAACTAGAGGGGGGCGCCGCAAATCCCATAATACACCTTCAAAATTTTTTTGAAAATTGAAATCAGAAAGCTCCGTTCAAGCTGCGGCTATTTGCGTGTGCATTCCCCCTGGAGTTGGCGATTCCCAATGTCCGGTGGAATCCATGATTAGCTTAACCTCTTGCATCACGGACGATCCAAGGAGAAAGCTGCTGGCTGCATGAACATTGGTATCACCGCTTCTACAAGTAAGCGCAGCCAACGGATCGCAGAGCACTGACGATAGCCAAGCTTTGGGATCTGAAAAAATTAACCGGGTTTGGTGATTGTCCGCCACTCAGAAGGTCGAATCTTGTGGCTTGGTGTGTGAGTCGGCCTCGTCTATCAGCGTGCGGGCGGCACGAGGCGCAAACGCCACACGTAGCGCTACAGCACATAGCGTTTCGTAACAATGTCCAATATTTGCGGGAAGTTCTCCTAGCAGCCTGCCGGCTCAAAGGGAAACTACGCCATGATATGAGCAGACGACTCTCAGGCGTTAGAACTTCTTGCTCGCCGCACGGCGATTATTTTAATTTATTGCGCGATATTCTGCTTATGTTCTTAAGTCCGGCAGGCTGCTAGAGCCTGATCTCTATCAAGCAGCCTGCAGAAAGCCCGTCGGCGTATCTTGCTCGCTGGTGGAAGACTCTGCCAGATCTTCACATCGTAGCCTTTCGCTCGCAACCCAAGATTCCAAAACTGCAAGGGCTTGCGCTGGCTTCACGCCCGCTTCCAGAGCCGCCTCATAGGCCACGATAATTATCTCTTGAAATTGATCCTCCGGACCTTCGACCTTATAGTCCTCACTCGAACATGGAAAATCATCAAGCTGTGCTGTATTCATACCACCAAGCATACGCATAACTATTACTCCAAGCGCAATTATTGAGTGAGTACAAGAGGTTAGCTGCTCCTAGCAACAAGCCTTCAAATAAGAAGGAGCATTAAGGATTAGGGCGGAGATTTTAGTCTGTCAAACAAAAATGTTGCGACAATTTGGAATGGAAGGCAAATTCGCTGAATGCTTCCCCGTAATGTTGCGCGCTGCACACAGCACATCACACCCGGCAAGCGGATTGGAATCTGAATTCCTGATGCATAATCGCGTTTTGAAACAAAATTGCCCAACCAAATGAGCCGGTCTCACCATCTCACGACATATCCATAAGAGCGCTACGGCCACGCGTTCGAGGCGGAAACCACGTTTGACAACAGTTCGGACGGTCAGCTGGACCGCTTGACGAAAACTCCCCGCAGATGGAGAGCGCGGCGCAGATAAGCGGCGAGCCGCAACATCGGTCCAGCAACAGAAAGAATTGCGAATGGCAGATAGCCGACAAGATGCTTCACATCGCTGAAAATCGGAGATCTCAAGAAATCAACTGCGAAGGCATAAGCTATGTAATTGAGACCAACTACCCGCAAGACCCACCAACCCGCGGGTCCTAATGGAACGAAAGAAAACAACGCAAGCAGACCCGTCCAAAATACAGCGATGCCAAAGAAAACGAAGGTTCCGAGAGCTGGCGCCGCCCCAATTATGCACAACCAGCCGACTAGCCCAATGTGAACCAGTTGCACGGCCGCGAACGCCAAGCCAAATACGCGTCCGCGCCGCTTTAAAGGGTCAAAAACTGAACCGAATAAAGCGTTGAGGGCTCCGCCAGAATAAGCAAGCCAAAAAAAGAAGAAGGCCAGGCGCCCCGTTGCCTGCAGCGCAAGTGAGGCGCCGCGCTCTCCCGCGCCGAAAGTTGCGATAACGAGGCCTGCCAGCCCGAGAGCGCTTAAAAAACCCGAGGCAATCCACACTGAGGCGACTGGGCGAGAACTCATCATTAAATATTAGCACACTGCGTTAATCTGGTCACGGGCGACGAGATCTTGGCGTGCGGCGCACGTCGCCCGGCATCCTCAAATTTCTGCCGCCAGCATCCTCTTAGCGGCGGCCTAAAAGAGATGTAGGAACAGGATGACAACGATAGACTGTGATTATTTTAACCGGTAACAGAAATTTTCCTTTTGTATGCACACGTATCGGTTTATCAAACTTTTGCGATTAAAAAGCATGCAGAGCCAATTTTCGTCGGGTGTCTGCAAAATTTTCGACCGGGTTCGGTCTAACCCTATATTCGGAGAATACGCATGAACGAGTTGCTCGAGGCCAAGACAAAGCCGGTTACGGTTGAGCGCCTAGCTTATAAAACCGTGATCCGCGATATCTGCAGCTTGAATTGGGGGGGCCTCAGTCGACAAGACCTCATAAGTGTAGCGTGGGCTTACTACTACTTCTCGACCCAGTTTCGGGAAAACCTCGAAATCGCGCTAACTCTCTATCCTGATGACGAACGCCTTCACGAACTCGATCTCGGCGAACGGAATACGGACAATCTTTCCCCTTGGCCCGGGGTGGCCGCTACTGGGGAGAAATTGAACCATGAAGAGTTCATGCGCAGAACCCTTACGCTAACGCCGATCCCAGAGGAGAAGCGGCTTCATCTCGAGTCACTTGGGAAAGACTATTTGTTCCAAGTCCGCGCAATGGACCGGATGACGAGGGCGATCAGTATTGCGGCGTATGAGGACGGCGGTCTCGAAGCTGTATTCAGATCGATACTGAAGGCTCCCGTCTGGGAGGGCGAGTTGCTGGGCGCGTTCAAGCATTTCCTGGTTGGCCATGTCGAACTTGACAGCGATCCAGGCGCGGGACATGGCTCGCTCTGCAGGCATTTGGTTCCGGATGACCGGATACTTCCGCTTTGGACCGCATTCCATCATATTTTCGTAGAAGCGGCGCCTTCATTGAAAGCATCCGTCGCGGCGCCTGCACCAAGCGCGCACTAAGCATTGTTCCCAAAAGCGGCCTACCGGTTTTGGGAAAGAAGAGCGAACGCTTATGGTGAGCGACAAGCGCTAACTCCGCGAAAACCAAAGCCTCTAAGCAGGCATTCCAAGGGATGTCTGCTTAGCCTGTTAAAGCCCCCACCTATCTACCCAGAACGGGCCTTGTCGTTAAACGCATCAGTCAGCCCACCGGTAAGTTTACCATAATGAATTTCGTTTTCCTTGATAGATGTAGGGAAAGCAGCAAGGCGCGGAGAGACAGTTAACGTCAAACGGGACCCGGTGAGTTGGGCTTGAAAATTACGCTTCTTCAATCTTTCGCGACGACTATGAAACCGCCGCTCCTGATTTAGACATCGTGGCGGAGAAATCGGGGCAACTATGGGCTTCGCACATCACCCCGCTTCCCTTTGACACGCCCGTGCTTTAAATTGTCGGGCAGCAACGCCGTCAGGATCGCCAAACTGCCGATAACCCAGGCTGCTCCGGCCGGCGTGGAATTGGAGAACTTCCCGGCGCCCAACACTTTGGAGAGGCTTTTGAAACTCGCTGTTGCAAGTCGTCCTCTCGCTCCGTGAAAGTTCAGATGGCTTCCCAAGATAAGGATTAGCCTATATGGAAGTGGCCGTGTTCAACAGCTAGTTACGGCCGAAGGGCTTTCGAAGTCCCGGCTAAATCACATAACCCACCACCGCACAGAATATATTACGGGAGGATAATGCCTTGACGACAGCCAGCGGGGCTAACCCAAATTCGGCGCCTGACAAGCCTTCTCTCCTTCATCCCATGACTGACCTCGTGCGTTACGCCGAGGAAGGGGCGCATACAATCGTACGTGGCGATGGGGTGCGCGTCGAGGACGCGGAGGGCAGAAGTTACATCGAAGCCGTTTCAGGCCTTTGGTCGATCTCCCTCGGCTTTGGCCAGCAACGGCTCGCCGATGCCGCCTATAAGCAGCTCCAGGAGCTGCCAAGCTATCATATTTTCCGGGGCAAGAGTCATCCGCGCGCATTTGAGCTTGCTGACCGGCTGCTTTCCGTCGCGCCGGTCCCGATGAGCAAGGTGTTCTTCGCCAATTCTGGATCCGAGGCGAATGACACAGCGGTGAAGATCGTCTGGTGCTATAATAATGCTTTAAACCGGCCCAAAAAGAAGAAAATCATAAGCCGGATTGGGGCGTACCACGGCGTCACGGTCGCTTCGGGCAGCATGACCGGCATTCCCCGGATACACGCAGATTTCGATTTGCCGCTGCCTGGCTTCTTGTTTACGGACTGCCCCGGATATTGGAAGTACGGCCTGTCCGGTGAAAGCGAGGGGGAGTTCGTCGAACGTCTTGCCAGCAATCTGGAGGCCCTCATCGAAAAAGAGGGGCCTGAGACGATCGCCGCTTTCATCGCTGAGCCCATTATGGGGGTTGGAGGGGTCATTATTCCGCCAGCTGGCTATTTCGAGCGCATCGTCCCTATCCTGCGGCGTCATGAAATCCTGCTTATCGTGGACGAGATCATCACAGGATTTGGCCGCCTCGGATGCATGTTCGGCAGTGAGGTCTTTGGCTTGAAGCCCGACATTCTGACCTGCGCCAAGGGCCTGTCGTCAGGTTACCTGCCGATCTCCGCCGTGATGATCAACGAAGACATCTGGGAAGCCTGCTATCGAAAGTGGGGAAAGGCCGGTGGCTTCGCGCACGGTTTCACCTCCTCCGCACATCCGGTCACTGCCGCGGTTGCTCTCGAAACGCTGCGGCTTTATGAGGATCTTGATATTCCTGGGAATGTTAATCGAAACGCGCCGCTTCTCCAGGACGGCATTCGTCAGCTTGCACAGCACCCCTTGGTGGGAGATGGCCGCGGGAGAGGTTACATCGGCGCGCTTGAGCTGGTGCGGAATAAAGAGAGCAAAGAAACATTCGACGCCGCCGCAAATATCGGGCTTGTCCTCGAGAAGAGTTGCCAGTCACATGGCGTGATCTTGCGTGCCCTTGGCGATACAATCGCTATTGCGCCACCGTTGATCGCTGATGGCGCCGATATCGAGGCAATCATAAGAACGCTTAATCTAGCGCTCGATGAGAACTCTTCATTACGCTAGGCAGAATGGCGCCATTTGATCGCGACCGCTAATAAGCGCAGCAGACGCTTTTTAGGTTGCAGCTTGGACCCGCTCGCAAATTTCTTCGAGGCATACTTATGAGCTCAATTTCGACGGACGCCAAAAAGGATCGCGAGCGCACATTCTCGTTAGGGCAACATGCTTGGTTGCGGGCGCTGGAGAAAACTGCGCCGCTGCAAAAGAATCCCGAGCGCATCTTTCCCATTTTGCTAGACGAACTCGCAGACCGCTTAGGGCAGGCGCCAGCGCTGATTTCGGATCGCGAAACCTTCACCTTCCAGGACCTTGCCGCAAGATCTAACCAGTACACGCGCTGGGCGCTTGAGCAGGAGCTTGCGCCCGGAACTGTCGTTGGCCTCATGATGCCCAATCGGCCTGAATACCTGGCGATCTGGCTTGGCGTCAGCCGCGCCGGATGCGTGGTAGCGCTGCTCAATACGAATCTCATGGGCCCCTCGCTCGCCCACTGCATCGATGTCGCGTGTGCAAGCCATCTCATTGTCTCGGACGAATTCAACCCAGTCCTGCCGGAAGCATTGGCGCTTAGCCGGGCGAACCCGCAAATTTGGGTTCATGGCGCATCGCATTCCGAATTTCGTTCCCTACGCCATTCGGTCGATGGCCTCTCGGTCGCGCAATTACAAAAGAGCGAACTCAGCAGCGTCACCCTCGCGGACCGCGCGCTCTGCATCTTCACCTCCGGAACGACCGGGCTACCGAAGGCCGCGAACGTCAGCCATGGGCGTATCATGGCATGGAGCCACTGGTTCGCAGGCATGATGGACGCACAGCCAAGCGACCGTTTGTACAATTGCCTGCCGTTCTACCACTCAGTAGGGGGAGTGGCTGCGACCGGAGCGCTGCTGGTGGCCGGAGGGTCCGTTCTCATCAGGGAAAAGTTTTCAGCAAGAAACTTTTGGCAGGAAGTCTGCAAGCACGAATGCACAATTATTCAATATATTGGGGAACTTTGCCGTTATCTTTTGAACCAGCCGCCCGCTTCCTACGACCATGATCATCGCCTTCGCCTTTGCTGCGGGAATGGACTTGGCGGCGACATTTGGCAAGAATTCAAGCAGCGGTTCCGGATTCCACATATCCTCGAGTTCTATGCTGCGACCGAAGCGAACTTTTCACTCTACAATGTAGACGAGGAGCCAGGCGCGCTAGGGCGGATTCCGCCGTTCATGGCCCATCGTTTCCCCATCAAATTGATAAAAGTGGACACGGAAACATTGCAGCCGGTTCGGAACGACGAGGGGCTATGCCTTCCCTGCGGGGCCAACGAAGCAGGTGAAGCAGTTTTTCCTATCAGCCAGAAAACCGGGGCCGGGGCCTCCTCTTTCGAGGGCTACACAAGCGCGGCGGATTCCAGCAAAAAAATCTTGCGCGATGTGGCGGCCAAAGGGGATCAGTGGTTCAGGTCTGGTGACCTCATGCGGAGGAGCGAAAAAGGTTTCTTCTATTTTGTCGACCGCACCGGAGACACTTTCCGCTGGAAGGGCGAAAACGTATCGACCTCCGAAGTTATGCATGTGCTTTCCGCATGCGCGGGGGTAAAAGAAGCCACGGTCTATGGGGTGGCGCTGCCGAACGCGGAGGGCCGCGCGGGGATGGCCGCAATCTCGGTTGGAGAGGATTTCGACTTAAAGGCGCTGAAGGCGCATCTCGATCATCGCTTGCCGCGGTATTCCCAGCCGCTATTTATTCGCATAATCGGCGCCTTGGATCTCACGGCCACCTACAGACCGAAAAAGTCCGATCTTGTCTCGCAAGGCTTCGACCCGAAAAGTGTTTCGGATCAGCTTTATTTCAACGATCAGGGAAGAGGAGCGTTCGCGAAACTCGATCCGCTCCTCTACGAAGACATCATTACGAACCGTATCCGCCTTTGACACATCAAGCCAAGCCTGTCCGATTTAATTTGCGAACCATATCAAGGCGTCATCCCCGAAAGACGCGCTTACTTGGCCTGCCGGGGATCCATGTCCCGGCACGTGCAAGTTTCGTCATGGATTCCCGATAATCGCCAAAGCGATTTCGGGAATGACTGCGAAGACGAACGCAAGAAAAACAAACCTGACAGCCGTGGCGTCAAGCCGTGTTTCCGGCATCGATTGTGAGAACCGTGCCGGTGATGTTCCGCCCGCTTTCTCCCATCAAGAATTTCACCGCTTCGGCGACGTCTTGCGGTTCGGCCAGCCGCTGAAGTGCGCTTCGGTTGGCGACCCTGCTTTTATCCTGCTCTTTAAGTTCCTTGGTCATCTCAGTCTCGATGAAGCCAGGCGCTACCGCGTTCACTGTGATTCCGAGGCGGCCGACCTCGCGGGCCAAAGACTTTGTGAAACCGATCATCGAGGCCTTTGTGGCGCCGTATACGGACAGACCGCTGTAACCGGTGAAGCTTATAATGGAGCTGACGTTAACGATACGTCCGGCCCCCGCGGTCATCATGGGTCGCAACACAAACTTGGCAAGGATTATCGGCGAGACTGTATTGAGTTGGATGAGTTCCTTTATTTTGGAGACATGCATGTTGGCCAATACGCCGGCTGTCCCCAAGCCGGCATTATTCACAAGCCCGTAGATCTCTCCGAAATCCTTGCAGACTCTGCTCACAAATTCGGGGATCTCTTCAGTTTTGGCGAGATCGAGGGAAGCGAAGGACAACGCTCCTGCTTCACGCGTGTTGATCTCAGCGATTGCGGCGGAGAGTTCATCGCTCGGCCGGCGGGCGACGGCGATAACACTATACCCCGCATTCGACAGTTCGATCGCGGTCGCCAGTCCGAGGCCCCGGCTGCCCCCTGTTACAATGACGTTACGCATTTTTGCGAGCCAGCTTTCCACCTGCGGTCATCGGCAGCGAGGATACGAAACGGATGAGCGCGGGAACCTTGTGACGAGCGAGATTCTGGGTGCAGATTGAGCGAATCTCGTTCTCGAGGTCATCGCCCATCTCAGGAGCGCTGTTACCGCATTCAGCAGATTTCGGAACAATATCGGCGACGACAAGGGATCCGATAATGGAGTTTTTTCTCGCATGGACGAGGGAACTATGCACGCCGGGATGACGGTTGATCACGGCCTCGACTTCCTCTGGGTTAACTTTCAGGCCGCCAACATTGATAGCGCCATCCTTCCGGCCTGTGAAATAGTAGCGATCGCCTCGCAGTTCCACGATATCCCCGGTGTCGACGAAACCATTTTCTCCTTTGATCCGCGAGTTTGTCTCACTGAGGTAGCAAAGAGCGGCGCGGTCAGACCGCACACGCAAAGACCCGTCCTCAACTTTCAGTTCCACTTCGCCGTTGCGCCGCCCGGCAAAGCTTGCCGGAAAACCCTCTTGACCATCGTCGACTTCAAACCCGACGCCCGCCTCCGTGGAAGCATAAGCGTGCACGATCTGCGCCTGCGGATAGAGCGCGCGAAGGCCGTCCAGAATACTTTGATCGGCGATCTCGCCCGATAGGCGGACATAGCTCGGCGCGATTTTGTGGGCCGAAGCGCTCATCAGGACGCGGCGCCAATGGCTCGGCGTTCCCGAAACATGCGTGACGCCGTATTCGGCAAGCCTCTCCAGGTGATCGCTTACGGGCTTCATCCGGGCTGGTGAGGATCAATGAGCGGTTGCCCGCCACGGCGCGCAGAAAGATCTGCATGCCCCCATAGCGCCGTATGTCATAGAACGTCGCCCATATGCAGGAAGGATTGTGAGCGCCATTGGGCTTGATGGCGCCCGTCAGACCCGAAAGGCTGTGAACGGCCATCTTCGGAAGTCCGGTCGTCCCGGAGGTGAACAGCACCCACTCCGTGTAACAGGATGGGATCCGTGCAACATCTGCCTTCTCGATCGCCGTACCGCATCCGGTCACGGTCAAACCGAGGCCATGGAAAAAGCTTGGCTCCCGATCGCTGACAATTGCGTCAATACCGGCGCGTTCGATAATGGCCGGGAGGCTTTCGCGGGAGATGTCGCTGGGACAGATAACGAGCCTTCGAACGATGCCATCAAGTTCGAGAAGAGCGAGCGCCGCTACAAGCTGATCGTTTGTCGCAAGAAGGACAGAACGGCCTGTCATTTCGTGAAGCGGCGCCTGAACGGACGTTCCGGTTTGCAGGCTGGACAGCAAGACATCCGCGTCAGCGCTAGCAAGAAACTGCCCGCTCGTGCTGGCGGCTCGTGTTACTGACCAGAGCGAGCCGAACTCATTTCGCCGCATTATCATAGACCTGAATAAAATCGCCTAATGTGACGGGGAAATAAACGTCGTCAGAAAGCGTAAAGGGATCAAATCCGAGGCTGCTCTCAAGACGGGCCACGACTATCGCCCAGCAAAGCGAATCAAGGCCGCTTTCCTGAAGCGCCAAATCGTCGTGAAGAGGAACAAGCGTGCGGTTCTGCTCTTTCGCTACGCGCTCAATATTTTCGATTATCGTTTCTCTGTAAGTCATGAATAGCTCGCCTGGACTAATGAGGAAATTGACCTATAGCATCGAAGCGCCATAAGTCAAGATTAACGCAGATCAAGTTTTGCGGAAGGATCGAGAACCCGGTCGCGCCCAGGGTGATGAGTTGATGCAGGTCAGCAAAGGGGCCACATGCCCTATCACAGATGGGATCGGCCCAGCCCATGCAGAAGGGGCGGTATTCGGATTGAGGTGCATGCCTTCTCCCCTCATTGCGCTGCCTCAAGGGCGTACACAAGTTCATCGACGTCCGAAATTGATGTTTCGCCGTTTGTTACGCAAGCGCGGATAACCTTTCTTCCTTCGAATGTCGCGACAGAAACCCAGGCTCGTCCTGAAGCCAGCACACGATTAACGATCAGTTCGACATCAGCGTTCTCCCTTGGCGGAGTGATACAAAGGACAGCCAAGGGCGAGCTGTTAACGATCGTCCAGCCGTAGCTTTCCAGCCGCTCCCTCATGTAATCGGCAAGCGCGACCGAGTGCTCCACATGCTCGGCATATCCGGCCCATCCAGCCGCAGCCAAGCCCAGAAAAAGGCGCAAGCCCAAGAAGCGGCGGGACCATTGTGCGGTCGTCACATAGGGGTCAAGGTCCGGGATGTAGGATGGCATGTAGCTGGTCGTCACCCCGAACGCCGCTGTGAGAACTGGCGCATGCCGCGTTAGAAACATCCCGCAGCCCATCGTAGCCGCCAGCCATTTGTGCGCATCGATCGTGATCGAATTCTACCCTCTCCAGGCCGGCAAGAGCGGTCCGCAAGCGATCGGAGACGATGGCCGCTCCGCCCCAGGCCGCGTCCACGTGATGCCAAAGATTGTACTCGCCTGCAATGGCCTCGCATTCGATGAGAGGATCGATCATGCCTGCGCCGGTGGTCCCTGCAGTGGCCACGACCATCAGCGGAACCAGTCCCTTGGCCATGTCCTCCTCAATCGCGTTTCTGAGAGCCCCGACATCCATGCGCCCAGAGCCGTCGGTGGAGATAAGCCGGACCGCGGCGCGGCCAATCCCTGTTTCGTGGGCGATCTTTATCCAGGCAAGATGACTCTCGCGGGAGACATAAACGCAGGGAGACCCTTTCAGCGCGCGCACGCCATAAGCCGCGAATTGCTCGTCAGCTTTTGTAAGCGCACAGACTAACGCCGTGAAGTTCGCCTCGGAACCTCCGCTCGTGAAATGACCTGTGGCGCCGGATGGAAAACCCAGCCGCCGCACGAACGCTTGGATAACGTGCGCCTCGATGTCCACGGCGGCTGGCGAAGTTTTCGAGCTTGCCAATTGCGGATTGAACAAGCCCGCAATCCTGTCCGCGCACTGAGCCGGAAATGCAGGTTGAGGGTTGAATAAGCCAAAATACCTCGGATGCGTCACGTGGACGAGACCGTGCTCCAGTTGCGCAACGATCCAACCCCAAACGTCGGTCAGCGCTTTTGGCGACGCGAAATCAAATTCTGCAAGCTCTTGCCGGAACTGGGCCCAGTCCAGTGTCGGGGTAACGCTTTCGGCGGTAACGCGCCCGCGAGCTTCGAGCAGGTCGCGCGTGAGACGATTTTCCAAAATCAGGCGATCGTCGAGTGTGGGGAATAGGGGCGACCCGCCACTCTCGTTCTGCACAACGGTCGGAAGCTCTCGGCGCGGGCGAGGGGCAATTGGAGCAGCAGCAGTCACAGCAATACCTTCAATCTACAACTCTTTCGTTTTTGTTTCTTGCGCCGCCCAGGCGGAGATCAGAGTGATCACGGCAAGCGCGATCAAAAGCAACGAGACACCAGCCGTGCCCGCCGCGCTATTTTCCAGGTAGGTCGCGAGGATCGGCGACAGGCCTCCGCCGACCGCTGCGGAGACCTGGAAACCAAAGGAGGCGCCCGTGTAACGAACTCGGGTTCCGAACAATTCTGGAAAAAATGTGGATTGTAGGCCAAACATCGTTCCGTGCCCGAAATTCAGCGCCGCCACTATAGCGAGGGTCACCAGCGTTGGGTCGCGCGTATTAACCAGCCAGAAGAGAGGGAATGCGAAAATGATCGTAAAAAGAACACCGCCAAAATAAAGGGGCCGGCGTCCAACCTTATCGCTTAGCCAGCCAAAAAACGGCATCGAAACTATCTCGATCGTTGCTGCAAGAACGATGGCGTCAAGGAGCGTTGTCTTAGCCATGCCGAGTTTTGACGTCGCGTAAAAAACCGTGAATATCGTCAGGATATAGACCCAGGAAACCTCTGAAATCTTAAGTCCTACCGCGATGAGAAAATTCTTTGTGTTTTTGAATAACGCCTCATAAACGGGATTTCCTGAAAGTTCGCCCCGCCTTTTGATCTCTTGGAAAAGGGGAGTTTCGGGCACGCGCGCTCTCACAAACCATCCGACGCCAAGCAGCACAATGCTGGCTAGAAACGGAACTCGCCAGCCCCAGGATTTGAAGTCAGCGTCAGGCATGGAGCTCACGAGCTTGAAAATTCCCGAAGAAGCGATGAGGCCAAGCGGAAATCCTATCTGGATCAAACTTCCATACAGTCCACGCCTGTTGGGGGGCGCGTGCTCCAGCACGACGACAGATGCGCCGCCCCACTCGCCGCCGAGTCCAATCCCCTGAATCAGGCGCAAAGTGACAAGGAGGATCGGCGCCCATATCCCTATCTGATCGTAGGTTGGCAGGAGACCGATCGAGAATGTGCCAAGCGCCATAACACTCATGGTCACCATAAGCATTTTTTTGCGGCCGGCTCTGTCGCCGAAATGGCCAAACAGCGCGGCGCCGAAAGGACGGGCGAAAAAACCGACGGCGTAGGTCGCCAACGATGCAAGTGTCCCAGTGACGGGATCGAAGGTAGGGAAGAACAGGCTATTAAAGACGAGCGCAGCAGCGGTTCCGTAGATAAGGAAGTCGTACCACTCGATGATTGTCCCGATAGAACCCGCAAATAAAATGGATATTATGCCGGCTTTTTTTTCCGGTCTATCGGAAGTCTTGGTCTCTCCGAGACATTCATTCGCCGTGCTCATTATAATCTCCCGAAGAACCGCAGATGTTATTTCAATTCGTGGTTGCGCTACGGGCTATCCTCTTAGATTTTTCTTCTGCAAGATACTTTAGCCAATTCTGATATATCAATATAGACGGAGCGCGCCATACATTCTTGATTTGGTGTCCTTGCAGAAGGCGCGTGACGGCGACATATATGGCCTCATCTCTGCTTTGCAGGCCCTGTTGACGGAGAACCTCAAGCTCTTGTAGCGTATGCGGATCAAAATAACCGCATGGCGGTTCTGGATAGACTTCCCTTGCCCCCTGAACGTAGCGCTTGACATCCCTCATGTACTCAAGAAGCAAAGATTTGGGATCATACTCGGGGTGGCCCTGAAAAAAAATGAAGAGGCTTTTTCTCTCCATCATAAAGGTATCGAGCCCTTCAGGTATCTTGATGAGCGGCTGAAACCCCTTTTCCAGAAGTTCCGCCTCTGGCAGTTCGTTTTGGCGTGAATGAGGGCTGAGCCAACTCTCCGGCAATCCAGCCGTTAGCGGATGATTTGGCAAAGGGGTGCACTCGAAAAGCCCGCTCTTCTTCTTTGCCAAAGGCGTTCGCGAAACGCCGCTCAGATGATAGACAGCTGCGTGAGCCGCAAGGCAAGACCACAGGGTTGAAATCGCGTTTTCCTCGGCCCAATCGGCGAGCCGGGAAAGTAGCGGCCAACACGGTTCTTCCGCCAGATTATCGGCCCGAGGCTCGGCGCCGGTGACGATCAAACCATCGATGCGACTGTTCCAAAGCCTGTCGACATCGCAATAAGGACCCAGAAAAGTCGTCCGAGCAATGTCCGTGCGCGGAAATCTTCCGGCAAAAAAACCCTCTCAGGACAACTTCGACGCCGTTCGCGGCAGCCTGCAGCATCGCGCGGAACTGCCGCTCTGAGGATCGGATCGCCGCGTCCGGCATGTTGTTGACGAAGCCGATGACGAGCTGATCGCTTTCGCCTTCGGCGTCTAGCTGGTGCGAGGGCTTCTCTAACGCTGAAATGACCATAGTATATCCTATTTGAGAACGAATAT
Source organism: uncultured Alphaproteobacteria bacterium (assembly GCA_963766815.1). GTDB lineage: Bacteria > Pseudomonadota > Alphaproteobacteria > Rhizobiales > Rhodomicrobiaceae > Rhodomicrobium. Next base: position 80,898 of record CAVYBZ010000037.1, read on the forward strand.
TGAGATCACTGTCAGGAGGCGCGCGCAGCTGCCATCAGCGCCTGGTCCAAGTCTGCTATGATGTCGTCAATGTGCTCGATACCGATGCTGAGGCGGATGGCTTCCGGCGAGACGCCGGCCTTTTTCTGTTCTGCTGGAGACATTTGACGATGGGTTGTCGACGCCGGGTGACAGGCAAGGGATTTCGCATCGCCGAGATTGACAAGCCTTTTTACGAGTTTCAGGGCGTTGTAAAAAGCCGTTCCGCCTTCGAAACCTCCCCGAACGCCAAAAGTCATAAGCGGGCACCCCGCACCGCCAAGATATTTCTTAGCGAGCGAGTAATGCGGACTGTCAGGCGACCCTGAATAGTTCACCCAAGCCACTTCTCGATGCCCTTGCAGAAACTCCGCCACCTTGCGCGCATTCTGCACATGCCGCTCGACCCTAAGCGCGATCGTCTCAATCCCCTGCAAGAGGAGGAAGGCGCTGATGGCGGGCAGGACCGAGCCCATTGTCCGCAAAAAAACGCTTCTACATCGCGCGACATACGCCGCGGGACCGAAATGGTCCGCGTATACGAGTCCGTGGTAGGAATGATCGGGTTCGCAGAACATGGGGAAGCGGTCCGCGTGCGACTTCCATGGGAAGCGGCCGCCATCGATGATGATGCCGCCAAGGGTCGTTCCGTGCCCGCCCATGAATTTGGTTAGCGAGTGGATGACAACATCGGCCCCGTAGTCGATAGGCCTCAACAATATGGGCGTCGCCACGGTGTTATCGACAATGAGAGGGAGGCCACGCGAATGAGCGACGCCGGCGAGGGCCTCAATATCGCAAATGTTACCCGCAGGATTGCCGACGCTCTCGCAGAAAACGCCCCTGGTCTTGCGGTCGATCAAGGCGTCAATGGCCTCCGGCGCATCCGATTCCGCGAAACGCACTTCGAGACCCAGCTGCGGTAAAATATGGCAGAATAAGGTGTGGGTCGTTCCATAGAGCTGGGGAACCGAAACAATATTTGCCCCAGGTTGCGCTAGGTTAAGCAATGCGTAGTGAAGAGCCGCCTGACCCGAACTGACGCTCAGAGCTTCTACACCGTTTTCGAGCGCCGCGACCCGGTGTTCCAGAACATTGTTAGTTGGATTACTAATGCGGCTGTAACGATACCCGGGAATTTCCAGGTTAAATAGGGCTGCAGCTTGCTCGGCACTGTCGAAAGCGTAAGCAACCGTTTGGTAGATCGGAACGGCCACGGCCTTGGTTGTAGGATCGTCTTCATAACCGGCGTGGATAGCAATTGTTTCAGGTTGCATAAAATTACGCCTCTTATGGCAGACAATAGAGTTCAGTTTTTTTTAAGACTTATTTCAGATGTCATACACAAGATGATTTCCCTTGATGCTTGAACCTTCTACGCTGTCTCCAAAAAAATGCAACGGAAACGTATAAGCTCGCACTGCGTCCCACGGGTATAGCGTAAAAATTACTTATACGCGAAAGGCCTTGTCAAGTAAAAAAAATGTTCATAATTCACCGCGCCTCCTAACAAGATAACAGTTATTTTTCGCCAATTTACATATCGTGAAAATTTGAGAGGAAGTTTTTATGCAAAATATTAAATATCGCTTCGGTCACTCAATGTTTCATAGCTTAGCCCGCAGGCGCCGTCAGCAGCTCAGCGCCTCCTTTTGTGAGCGGCCTAGCGGGTCGTTTTAGCGAGTTCACTCTAACCGTAGATAAGCTTCAGCTGATCATCAAAAGCGGCTGGAATAGAGGCGATTCCGCCTGCAGCCGGGCTTTAGTGGTCACTAGCGATACATCTAGCCTCAATTATTCACCGGACTTGCCTTTGACCTGCTCTGACATGCACTATCAACCAGTTTGACGGTGGTTTCATGGGAGCACTTTTCGACGGGTTGAGAGTTGGAGATCGGGGGTCAGGAGGCGCATGGCGCAAGGCTGATGGACTGCGAGCCGTGATCGCCCCGGCAAGGAGCGTGAGGATCCGCGCGCGCGAATAGGCCGACGAGGGCGTTGGTTGAAGGCCGAGGATGTAGCCGCAGCGCTTTTCTTCAAGCAGGCCGAGTACCTCTGGCGCAGCATAGTGGCTATCGCTGGACCATGCTCTCCACCCTCGGCCAGTTGTTCCGGATGCGATCAATGAAGTGCCGAAAACTGGCGCCGCCTCCTCGCCCGAGGGTCTCTTGCCAGGACGCAGCAGCGATAGCACGGGTTTGCGCGTCCCCGCCTCGAAGATATGGATCGGCTGGAAGCAGTAGCTGCCCAAATGCGTGTTGAAGAGGATAAGTTCCTGCTGACACGGTTACTGAAATGCGTAATATTGAAAGAGCCAAGCGGCGATAAACGCCGCCGCGAAGCCCGGCGCAGCCGCCCACCACGCAAAGGTACCGGCTGCTGCTGCGACGACAAGCGCAGGCAGAATGAGGACAAGCAGGAGATAAACCCTAGGCCGCCGCGATAGCAGCTTTAGCCCATTCCAAAGGTGAAGTGGTGAATTGTGCTTCGCCGCTCTGGCGGCGCGTGGCGAGCGGACGCGAATGCGGCGGGATCGAGCGGCAGGCAGCGAAGGAGCGGCTTCGCCCTCGTCAGCCAAGTCCATCCGCTGAGCAGCCCACGCCAGCATGTCCGCCCTGCTCCAGAACACGACGGTGCGGCGAGGATTGAACGAGCCAGCATTATAAAGTTCAACGAGCTTTTGGCTGCCTTCCTTAAAGCCAGCGTCCTCTTGAGACGCTTCCATGCTCACAACGTAAGCGCCGGCGTCTTCATATATTGTGCGCATCCATGTTAGATGCGGAGCAACTTCGGCGACGTCGGCGGAGTACAGCCAGGAATCGCCCGTCAGAAATTTGACATCCGGCCGGTACTCAAGGGTTTTCGCCATACGCCAGAAGGAGCGCTCCACCTCTGTTTTCCGCACGAAAAGCGGATTAGGCCGCCAGCGGTTGATGTGCGGAGAGAAGTATGGTCCCCAACCCTTTAGTCCGAAAGCCACTTCAAGCAGAAAGCCAGGAACGGCGCGTGGAGGAAATCGTAGCGGCCAACCGTAACTTACACGGTTGATATAATTGAAAATCAGTTCGCCCGCAGGAAACTGCCGAAGCGTCGCCAGTTCTGCCATCGGTTCCATAAGCCGTATGCGGGCATCGGCGAAGTTACGCCGCCACTGCTCGCTGGGGCGGGCCACCTGTACCGCCAGTTCGGCAAATTTCCGCTTGACCGGAACGGCCAACGGCAAATCGCATACACGCGACAAGGAAACCGTCAGCGCCTGCAGGACGGCATAACGTTCAACGCTCGGAACCCCTGCAGAACCATCAGGGTTCACAATGTCCTTCATGCGCTGGATGGCAATGGATTCTTCAGGGCGGGGATAATTACTGAGCAGCTGGAACCAACCCCGGGCGTCAGCAGGGGCATCGGGCAATCGTTCCGTTAATCCAGCCATGTCTGGCTCGGCCAAAGCCGCCTGGCAACTCAAGACGGCTTCCGCAAGCTGCTCCTTTATTACCTTCTGCTGGTGAAGTTGCTGCACTGCAGAAAACACCCTCGCATTCGAAAAAAAGTTCAAAACCGTTACTTAAAACAATTTATGCCACGTTCTATACCGGAGCTTATCCATCATAGGAGCTGTGACACATTTTCCAAGGTACGCCAACACCGGGTTATAATTTTCATTTTACGTTTTGCAACAGGAAACTTCGGCCCCCCTTCATCCGTGCTGCCCGCGGTTGGACTACGGCCACGAGTTCGTTCCAGGCGCTGGTTGTCGGGCGATGTAATTACGGCTGACCGATTTAATTGCGCCAGAGGGGGGCCTTCCGCTTTCAGCGATAAGGCGGGGGTTTATAATCCAGTGAGTGCTTCGAAGCGATGTCCCAATGAAGGCTTCCTGCAGCAGTCTGTAGCGCTTATTGGCTCGGGCCTTCGCTTCGATGCCATAATGCGGCACTGCCCTGTCGGTGATTTACACCCTCGGGGAACATGGCCAGGAGAGTAGCATTTGATTCTCATCAATGCTAAACAACCTGCAGCCTTTTGCGGGGACGTGCAACCCGGGGCAATTTAATTCGGCGCCGGCGCAACTCGGAGCGCGATGTAGATGGAGCGGTGGTAACCGCAATCCCTTCTGAGTCTGGACCACCAAATTCTTTTGGACCATAATACTGCTGTAGCCATGGCTTGCTCTCTATATTCAATTGGAAGAACGCCTTGGCTCTTTCAAGCGGAGTAAAACGGTGCTTACTAGCGATTACAATCCCTCGCCGGATTCTAATACCGGGCACGGAAATCCAGCGATTACAATCGCGGACATTATCCTGATTTTGCGTCGAGGGTGGCGCTTTCCCCTATTGGGATGCTTGCTTGGATTGGCGGTGGCGGTTTTGTACGTCCTCTCAGTGCCCAATCTATATATGAGCACAGCCCGCATACTGATTGACAGGAGTGTTAACCGATTTTTTGAGGCCAATAAAATCCTCGATGAGCCCGTTTTCGACGCACGCAGAGACCGGGAGTCAGACTTACGTCTTGTCGTCGGAAAGCATTATTATTCCGATTGTGCGATCGATGAATTTAGCACACGACCCGGAATTCGTCGGCAATATTCTCGATCGCAGCTCGGAGAGTTCGTGGGGTATTAGCAAATTAAAAAAAGTTGTGAAACGGTTCGCCGGTTTGGAAGTCGAACCTCCAATCGATCCAGAGGCAGCCCGAGAGCGGATTGCCGTTGAAACGTTTCTGAAGCACTTAAGCGTCGATCGCGAGGGACCCGGCGTTATAACAGTGACCTTTGCTTCGCAAGATTCGATAAAGGCAGCCAGCATCGTCAATACTATTGTAGATTCTTATCTCGCTTCGACTTCCGACTCGAAATCCAAGTCCACCAAGATGGCCAGTCAATTGCTTCAAGACCGGTTGATCGAGCTGCAGCAGGCTGTCGTGACCGCTGACAAGGCTCTGCAGGAATTCAAAATAGCCAACAATTTAGTTAGTAAAAATACAGGCTCGCTGCCTACCGAACAAATAGTCGGTCTTACGGCCAAGCTGACGGCGGCGAGAATGCAAGTTGCTGAAGCCAAAGCTCGGCTCGACCGCGTTCAGGAGCAGACGAGCAGCGAAGTAGAACCAGGCTTGATATTCCCCGATAATCCAGTAATCGCAGGACTTCGTTCGAAATACCTAGACTTGTCTAGACGGGCTGCTGAGTTGGCTACCCGGGTCGGGCCAGATCACTTCGCCGTGATCAAGCTTCACAAGGATATGGATAGCGCGCGCGCCGCAATCAGAGACGAGGAAAAGAGACTTGGCGAGGTCTCTTACCAAGCCGCGCGGGCAGAGACCACTGAGCTTGCCGCTATGATATCGCAATTATCGGAGCAAGCAAGGATGGAAAGTCAAGCACAAAGCACTCTTAGTGGACTAGAAGGAACGGCAGAAAGTCTCCGTGACCAATACAAAAGCGTTCTGGAAAAATATAATGCGCTGAACACACAACCTCTTAACCCTATCCAGGATGCGCATATCATCACCAGAGCGGCGCCGCAGTTGCATAAGAGTTCAAAGAAGTCCGTTGTTGTGCTTGGGGGAGGCTTAGTGCTTGGGCTCCTCTTTGGAGCCGGAGGTCTTATCGCGAGAGAGCTTGCTGCTGGGGTGTTTCGGACGCCTGAACAAGTCAAGAAGGCCACCGGCTTACACTGCTTTAGCGTGCCAACCGTTGAGGCGAGCGGGAACCAGTCTGCTTCACCGCAGACCGGCGCAGATTCGACGGTTTTGGAGGAATTTGTTCTTGATTCGCCGTACTCGCGATTTACGGAGTCATTTAGAAATATTAATGCGTTGATCGATGTTGCGCATCGCACACGTAGAGACAAGGTCATCGGTATCGTGTCTCCGGTTGCGAAGAATGGCAAGTCGACAATTGCGACGAACTTGGCGACCTTATCGGCTACGTCTGCCCGTACACTCCTAATTGATGGCGACCTCCACCGGCGGCAATTGACCGCAAGGTTGGAGCCAGACGCTCGTGAAGGATTAATAGAAGCCTTCAATGATCCGTCGCGGGTTGCCGAGCTTGTAATAACAAGACCGCGATCTGGGCTGGATTTCTTGCCGTGCGTACTCTCGAAACGCATTCCAAATGCAGCTGAGTTGCTCGGGTCACCTCAGATGGAGCGGCTGTTGACTGCCGCTCGAGAATCATACGAACGCATCATAATTGAGTGTCCGCCCATCATGTCGGTCGTCGACATCAAGATGATAGAGCGTTTCATCGACAGGTTTGTCTTCGTTATAGAGTGGGGCCAAACCAAGCGACGTGTCACCAAAGAGGGGCTGGACGAAATTGATATCACGCGCGAGCGAACTTTATGCATTGTGCTCAACAAAGATAGATCCTGCTGCGCTAGAGAATATTGAAGCCTACAAAGGTCCTGAGTACGGGGCTTACTATCAAGATGAAAAGCTCCATACCGAAAAAGACGGAAACGCATTAAGTTGGGCAAAAATCGATCATTTTAAAAACGAGATGGCTCGACGCTTTTTGGTGCCCAGTGGCGTGAGGCGTTCGAGCTGGCTCATAACCTTGCGGGAGATGTTGATCGCAACCATGGTCTGAAGCGGCTTGTTCCAGGAGGCTCCATAGCCGCAGTTTGCAAGATGGTTGGCCAATTCCTTTGAGCGTAGCTTTAGAGGCGCGCCCATGGCGGCGGCGTCGCTGCGTCCTAAGATCGGCTGCGCCTTTCTGAACTGCCGCTTGAACTCCGCGAAGACCTCTCGATGGGCGACGAGACTGATATCGGGCGAATACTATCTCCGTCCGATCTGCAATCCGGTCGCGAATATTATCGAGCGGCGTACAAAGGCAAAAGGTGAGCGAACGAGCTGCCGATATGTGAGATACAAGCGCCGGCGGCTCACGGCCCGTGGTGAACAACTGTAGCAATATTTGTTGCAACTCCCGACATTGACCCGGTCAGATCATTCAAGTAACTGAAGACTTTTTCATGCTCGACGGAGTCTGAATTACCGACGTAGATGATATCCTTATGACGCATCTGGAATCTTTGCGTATAGAAGAAACTCGATGGGTCACGGAAGTTCGCCCTGTAAATTGTCGGTATCATTTTCTGGTTCGGCAGGAATTTGCCCAGATCGACGCCCATTCTTTCCAGAGTCTCTCGGGGCTCTATACGGTATAGAAACACCTGCGCCGGATCGGCGCGATAGTCTACGAGCCCTCCGGCTTTCGCAAGCGCCTCGTTGAGGGAAAGATGCTCTTGATCAAATGAGAACTGACCTACCGCCCCAACAAGCGTGTTGTTGCCAGCGAGAGTAGCCCCCCCGCTCGTGGCCCCAATCGCTCCAGCCGCAACGTACTTTCGCTGATCTCTGTAAACAAAAATTAAATCACCCTGCTCAACAAAGATGTTCTCTTCCGGATTATCTACGAGCCGCGGGAAATACACCGTTGCAACCCGGTTTTTGCGCTGAATTTTTACGAATGCCTCGTAGGCCGGAAATCTAAGACTCCCTACCTTTGAAATCATGTCCAAAATACGCTCGCCAGAACCCGAAATCTTTAATTTATTAGCACCGTTTATCGAGTCGCCGATCACAGTAACCGTGGCAGTATTTTGCTCGATCATCGTAATAACGACTTGCGGCTCCACCGCACGTGCTGCAAGCTTATTTTCGATCTCGCGCTCAATTTCGGGCACCGTTCGTCCGGTTACATGGACTTCCCCAGCGTATGGGACGGAGAGGGTGCCGGAGCTACTAACCGCTTGGTTTGGGAGCGAAACGAAACCGCCCGCCCGAATGGTCCCCTCCGGAGGAGAAAAAAGACCTTCCTTTGATAACTCGAAGACGGACACTTGCAAAACATCGCCTACACGACTCAAACCGCCGGCACTCGCCGGCCGGGGGTAGCTTGCCGGGCAAAGGTTTTGGCGAACAAATCGCTTTCACCGCCTTCCAAACAATCAAGGACAATTGAATTCAAATCCACGATTGCGTAGTTGTAGACTGCTGCGCCGGGGGGATTAACGAGAGTCGCACTCGCATTAGTGATGATATCTTGATTAGCCGGTCCATCCACAGGCAATATCGGTAGGCATCCGAATAGCACCGACGTTAGGGCTGATAGCCCGGCGAGGGTGCGCATTATCGACAATTGCGTGCCCCAGTGATGATTCTTTATCATTTGGCCCCACTTTGCTACAGCTTCGAACGCCTCACTAAGACAGTGCCGAATCGTTTACCGCACAGACATTATCGGTATCGTCGCAACTCCCGCCCAAAAATAAAGTCCA
>CAVYBZ010000038.1:0-13056 GCA_963766815.1 uncultured Alphaproteobacteria bacterium
TTTCGGCGATTCTTAAGGAGGAGTTTCCCTCGGCCCATATCCCGATTGTTTTCGGCAGCGCTTTTTGGGCCCGCCAAGCCCTGAGCGCCGATCTTCAATCGCGGGCGGCGTTTGACGGGGCGGACAAAACAGGCGCCTCCGGCTTCGATTGGCCAAACCCGGCGGAAATCACGGCCGATGCGTTCCTCGCGAAGTCAGGGCTGCCATGTTTGGCGGTCGCCATCTCCGAATTGATGCAAACCGGCCCGGTCGCCGATGCTATCGATGCTTCCAAAACAGTGGTCGAGGCGGTTTGCCGGAACCTCATGGAATGCCTGGAAATCTAAGATCTGTCCTTGCCGGGGGCCGGCTTCAGCGCAAGCCTTGCGCGAAGCGAGGCTTCGGCGATCACCGCATTGAGGGACGGGCTTGCGGCCAGGTTCGATGTCTTGTCGCAGGAGCTTGCGGAGATTTAATCCCAAAAGCTCGCGCAGCTAAGGGCGAAACTCGACGAAACGCTGCTCGCCTGTCTCACTGAAACCGTTCCGGATCTTACGGCAAGCACGCTTCTCGCGCATTTGAGCCAAATCGACATGAGGGCGCGCGTTAAGCTCGAGAATGCCTTCCTGAGCGCTTTTGACGACGCGGCGCGCGGGATAGAAGCCGCTCTGGAAAAGTTCAATGCGGAGGTGAAAAGCCTTCCAGACGAAAATGGCCTCATCGAAAAGCTCACCATCGCATTGACGGGCGACAGCATTCTATCTGGACCGCCTTCGCTTGCGGCGCTTGGAGAGCCGGCGGTGCTCGGGCTCGCCGCAAGCTTTGGAGAACTCGCCGCTCTGCGTCTCCCAGAAGAGCGGGAGCTGGATTACCTGCTGCAAGCCCTGGTCGCGGATTTTGAGCCGATTCTCGCTGAACTCGCCCGGGAGGCTAGCGCCTGTCTTTCCGGCATGGCGGAAGATCTCGTGCGGCAGATGCGAATGCTGACGCTTCGGCCGATCGAGACGGCGATCGGCCGTATCTTGCAGAAATCGAGCGAAGCCGAAACGGCCACAGATCCAGGAGAGGTCGATCTGGCGCTGGCGCGAGAGATCAAATATGTGCGCGAGACAATCGGGCGTTTGAGGTCGATCTTGGCCGCTGAAGTCTTTGACGGACCAGCGCGCGGCCCCGGCTGACGCAATTCCTGCAGGAGTTTCTGGCATGATCCGCCCGCCCTCAAAAATCCATGGGCTGGGGCGAGAATGGGATTGCTGCTTGAGGCAGGTCAGGTCTAAACAGAGTCAGGAAAAGGGGGAGGCGGTATGTAATGCGTATGGCAAGGCTTTTCGGCGCCCGTCATGGCGGAATACATTTGTTTTTTTTCCTCGCCGCTCTCTCGATCGCTCTTTGCAGCCAAGGGGTGGCCATCAGGGCGCGGGTCTGCCGCTCCGACTACGCCGTCAAGAACGGTAAATCGCTCGCTGACATCGCCACTCGCGCCTACGGTAGCGCTTCACAATGGACCCTGATTTTCTACGCAAACCAGGACCGGATGGGCGCCAATGCGTCCTTGCTTGTGCCGGGCCTGACGTGCGGCTCCCGTGCCTTCCGGGTCAGCAAGCGGCCCCTTCGCCCTTGCCGCCGCCCGCTCCATCTACAGATCAATCCGCCTCAACGGCCGGCGCCGCGGACGCCATCGAGCTATCTACAAGCGTCAGAAAATCGAGTTCCTTACCGCAAATGGCTTACCCCATTAGCGACGTTCACTGCCCAATGGCGGGATGATGACGCATTCGTCAGTTCCGCCATGGACCTTATCAAGGAGCAGTCAGGAGGGAGCTTCGGCATCAATGTTTCCTGGGTGAATGACTCGTCCGCGCACTTAAATCCGCTTCTCATTACGCGCGCTTTCGACGTCGGCTCCCCTGGATCAAGCCCGATTGCAGTCACCCCGCCGATCTCTCCCAGGACGCCAAATACCGCTTCCAGAAGTTCTTTTTCTCGACCCGCTCTACGAAGTCTTACGGTTCTATTCGTTAAGGCCAACTCTCCGATAATCTTTGCGAAAGACGAGGAGATTCTCGGCAAGACGCTATGTCAGCCTGCAGGCTTCTCCACCTACGAACTCGACAAGGGCGGACGCAATTGGGTGAAGGAGAATAAAATCACTCTCATGAGGCCGCAAACGATCGAGGAGTGCTTCCGCCTTCTCGATAGCGGCTCCGTCGGCGCGGTCGTGACCTCCGACCTGACCGGAAAGGCGGTGGCGACGGCCCTGGGGATCGGCGACCGCGTAAAGGCGTTGCAGCGGCCCATCGCCATCGGCACTCTCCATATGATCGTGCCGAAGACCCAGTCCCTCCCGCCAGCACGCTGCTGTATTATATTAACACCTGGATAGCGAAAATCCGGGATCCGGGAATACGACAGGATCGTCGATAGCCACCTTTCCAGCTTTTGGACAGCTCAGGACCGGAAATGGTCTTCGCCTTTGGGATTGGCGATACTTTGCAAAGGCTTATCTACTGGCTTTGTCAAAGGGGCAAAGTCCCGGCAATATCTTTCGCGGACACACTACGTCATGGCCGGGCCATGCCCTCGGGCTTGACCCGAGGGTTGACCCGGCCATCCAGATCACATTGAAAGATATGTGTTTTCTGCTCCTGGATGGCCCGATCAAGTCCACGCCTGTCCGGTTCGTTTTCTTGCATTCGTCTTCGCCGCCATTCCCGAAATCGCCTTTGCGATTCCCGGGAATCCATAACGGGACTGGCACGTGCTTAGACATGGATCCCCGATAAGCCGCGCGAACACGTCTTTCGAGGATGACGCCTTGATATGGTTCAGAAATTAAGCCGGACAGCCGTGGATCAAGCCGGGCCATACGAGAGTAGTTTGCTGGCTGCCCGGACTTTTGCCCCTGTTACCTGGCTTTCCGGGAACGCAAGTTTGCAATCAATCCCTCCGCATGTATCCACACCGCTGCGCGGATGCATCCGGAAGGGCAAGCGAATCACGAAAGCACCCTCGCCAACCTACTAAGCAGGCATTCCTTGGCCAGCCAACCAATGCCTGCTTAGTTCGTCACCGGCCTTGCGGCGGCCCGCCGGGAATGAAACAACTTGCCGATTCCTGTTTCCACATCCCCATATAGCGAGTTTCTTTAGAAAGCGTTCAGCTTGGCGTCCTTGACCGACGGCACTGACCCAACAATGTCCCAGAACTTCTTCAAGTCCGCGCGATTGCGGGGGCTATCGCCGACGCCGATGTTGAGCGGCATGTAATCTGGCAGCGAGATGCCTGCGATCGCCGGCGCAAGCCGTACTTCAAGAGGCGCTCCTGCATGGTCTTGCTTTTCGCAAGCTTCAAGAAGGCGCTGGCCGTTTCGTGGGCCGGCGTTCCCTCCTTGGCGACAATGGCCGCAGGGAAGTTGCTCAGAATGCCGATGGACGGGTAGATGACCTCAAGCTCGATCCCATTTTGCGACGCCGCCTTCTTGATCTCGGGGATGTAGCCCTCATAGGTGAAGATGGCCAGATGCTCGCCGCCAACGCCCAGGGGCGACTGAACGAACTCGTCCTTCACGCGCGACGAGCTTTCGACATCGAACTTGATGGTGCTCATGAAGTCTTTCAGCGTCTTCTCGCCCGCTTCGCTCTCCTTTGTGGCGAGCGCCTCGTCGACCTCTTTGGCGGAGTAGCGTCGAAGGTGGAGTACACGCAAGTGACGAAGGCCGATTGCCCCGAGTTTGACGTCGACATCTCCAGCGTCAACCGGCTGGTGGCGGGCAGCTTGCTCGTCTGGCCCTGCTTCAAGATGCGGCCGAGGCGGCCCTTGGAGGCCACAGCGGAAAGGTCGCCGCATGACAGCGCCTCCGTAGGCTTCTTATCCAGAAAGGCCCGGGCGGCGTCGAGCTTCTCCTTCTGCCCGACGATCACGATGGGCGAATAAGGAGATAGATCGCGTTGTTCTTGTCGTAATTATCGGCCCTGAGCGCAGCCACGTCGCTTTCCAGAATGATGATGTCGCAGCGGTCGTGATTGTTCTCATTCCAGTTCTCGACGAGCACGCCGGAGCCATTGAACTCAAGATCGCTCTCGCGGATGGTGACGGCCTTCTCGGTCTCCTTGAAGGCCGGAACGACCTCCTTTTCGAGCCATCCCTTGACTTCGTTCGCCGCGCAAATCTTCAAGGAGCCCGTCGCCTTATAGAAGCGTGACGAAAATTCGTCCTCGCGTGTTTCCACAATTCATCGAATTGAAATCCACCCGCGGAAGCGTGGCTTGCGGACATCGCAACGAAGCCGAAGGCTGCGATCAGCGCCCGGAATGGTAGGCCCATGATTTCTCCTCGATTACCGCGCCGGCCCGGTTGAAGCTATGGAGGCCGCATCAGTCGAAGACACAAGCACTTGCACGCTTTCTTGAAGGTTCGATGACAGAAAAATGGCCGTCGGCCGCGCGTCCAAAACCGCATCTAAGCGGATGCTGTCGCGGCTCGCCTCGCAACAGGGCCCGGCGAAACCGGCGGCATGAGCGCCGGAAACCCGCTTTGTCCCGATAACGTCATCGGCGGCGGGCAGGCTCGGCGTCTTTAGACTGCAATCGAGCCTGATGTGCTAAAGCGCAACCCCGACGCGCCCGCTAAAGGCCGCCAGGCTGGAACGGCGGCTCATCGCTCGACGCATCGGCAAACTCTGCGAAGCCTTCCCGTCTGCCGCTTTGGCAAATTTAGGTGGCCAGCAGCGCTAGTGCGGCGTCGAGCAGCGCGGCGTCGCCGCATGCGATGCATCGGCCGGCTTCCTGCGCTGATTCGCCATCCCAATTGCGGACAACGCCGCCGGCTTTTTCGACGATAGGAATAAGCGGCACGATATCGAATGGCTTCAGCTTGGCTTCCGCCACAATATCGATCTGCCCCAACGCGAGCATGCAATAGGCGTAACAGTCGCCGCCGAAACGGCGCATGCGGACGGCCTTCGCAAGCCTGTTGAAGCGAACCTCATCCTCGCCCTCGAACATATCGGGAGTGGTGGCGGCGAGCATTGCCCCGTCTAGCTTGCCGCAGGGCCGCGTATGGCAGCGCTGAAGCCCCTTAGGGCCGCGGTACCACGCCGCTTGGCTGTCGTTCCAGAAGCGCTCGCCGATGAACGGCTGATCCATAACGCCAAGCAAAGGCGCGCCTTCATATTGCAGCCCGATCAGCGTGCCCCACAGCGGCATGCCTAGGATGAAAGCGCGGGTCCCGTCGATAGGGTCCAGCGTCCAGACGTAATCGGCGCCCTCGTTCACGGAGCCGAATTCCTCTCCCACGATGCCATGGCCGGGGAATTCACGCGCCAGAATATCGCGTATCGCGGCCTCTGCTCCTTTGTCCGCCGCGGTGACGGGATCGAACTCTCCGCCGCCTTTGTGATCGGCTGCGGCATTGTTGCGAAAATGAGACAGCGTCACTTTTCCTGCGGCATTTGAAGTTTGTGAGCGGTGTCGAGCAGGATTTCGAATGCAACGGTCATCACGTTGTCCCCATCATCCATTCCAAAAGGGCACAGATGTCTCAAAAACTTTGCAAAAGTTGCTCACTCGGTAGGCTTCTGAATCCATTGTTGCGCGGCTGCACAAATCGCCCTCGGCCGGCAATATCTCGAACGAGTGACTTGAATTTTGTGCGCTGCGATGCGATAGTAGTGCGGTGCGATATGCGTCGCTGACGCGTGTCGCTGCCCTCCTTGGGCGTTTCCTCCCTAGACTTGGGGCTGTTCAATCATCTTGAATGGCCTCTTTTTTTTGCTCGCAAAAGTTAAAGCGGGTATTCGGCCGCCACCTTATATCCGCCACTCCAGCGCGGCAATTCCTGGATCAGCATGGTGACGAGACGCCCAATATCCCACTGCAAACCCGAAAACGAAGGCGTCTTCTCGAAGGTCTCCTCGTTCATATACAGGCTGCGGTCGACTTCGATCTGAAGGGCGTGGACGCCTTGCTCGGGCTTGCCATAGTGTTCGGTAATGTACCCACCTGCATAAGGCTTATTCAGGGCGACGCGGTAGCCGAGGCTCTTCAACAGCGCCTGGACGAGCTGGTGATTTCAGGAGCGCAGGATGCGCCAAAACGATCTCCGAGCACAAAATCGGGCCAGCCGCCCCGATCCGGCTGCTGTGATGGCATGGAGTGACAGTCGAGCAGGAAAGCTGTCCCGAATTGCGCGCGAGTCGCCTGCATCAACTCCTTCAGCGCCGCGTGATACGGCTTATAAAGCTGCTCGATGCGAATGAACGCCGTCTCCAGGGTTAGCGGCCCGTGATAAATCTCTTCTTTCTCGTTCACGATGCGCGCGATGGTGCCAAGCCCGCCTATCGCCCGGAGCGACTGGCTGTTGACGAAATCCGGCAAGCGTCCGTTGAAAAGAACGGGGTCGAGTTCATAAGGCTCGCGGTTGATATCGATATACGCGCGCGGGAAGTGCGCCTGCATGAGCACCGCCCCTTGAGGGGGCGCTGAGCACAGGAGCTCGTCTACATAGGCGTCCTCGGATTTTCGAAGCGCTTGAGCCGAGAGCCGCGAGGACTCGATGAAAACGGAGGGATAAATCCGCCCGCTATGCGGCGAATTGAAAACGATAGGAACACGCTGTTCCTTCGCGCCGAGGATCGAGAACGGAGGATTGAGCTCCGCCGCAATGCATTGAGCTTCTTCGTAGGGCATGCAACGTCGCGAAGACCATTTGGCCTGGAGGAATTGCTTCGCGTTAATGTCTCAAAAACTGTGCGCTAGCGCAATTGCGATCTATCGGCACGCCGCTCACGTTTAGAAAATTTGGGAAGCTTGCGCGCAAAGCGAAAAGCTTGACAATTCAATCGAAGGTTATCATGAGCCCGGCTGCCTCCCTCGTCTGGTTCCGGCGCGATCTGCGTTTAGCGGATCACCCGGCTGTCACAGCCGCCGCGGAAACCGGCGCTCCCGTCATCCCAGTCTACGTGCTGGACGACGAGACGCCTGGCGCATGGCGGATGGGAGGCGCAAGCCGCTGGTGGCTGGCCCAGTCGCTGCGGTCGCTGGGAAAGAGCCTTGAGGGCCTCGGCTCGCGCCTGATCTTGCGCCGCGGACAGGCAGGGCGAGTGCTTGCCGATCTGGCGGAGGAAACGGGCGCGGGCGCTGTCTATTTCACTCGGGGGTATGAGCCGTTCCAGCGTAGGCTCGAAGAACAATTGAAGGCGACGCTCTTGAGACGGGACGCGCAATGCCGCCGGTTCGGCGGTCAATTATTAGTTGAGCCTGACAAGCTTTCTAACGCGTCCGGCGACCCATTTCGTGTCTACTCCCCATTTTACAGGGCCTTGACGGGGCGCGAGCCGCCAGGCCAGCCGCTTCCCGCACCCGGGGCGCTTCCCCTGCCTTCGTCGTGGCCTCGGTCGGAAAAGCTGGAAAGTTGGGGCCTGGAACCTACGAGACCCGATTGGGCCAGCGGCATCAGGGCGGCCTGGAAGCCCGGCGAGGCCGAAGCGCACAAGCTGCTGCAGCACTTCATCGAAACGGCCATGAAAACCTATCGCTGTAAGCGCGATCGGCCCGGAACCGGCGCGACCTCTCGGCTTTCGCCATACCTCGCCTTCGGCGAAATCGGTCCGCGCCAGATCTGGCATGCCGTGCTCGCCGCCGCTGAAGCCGCTCGCGAGCCCGGTCTGGGCGAGGCCTTTCTCAAGGAGATCGCGTGGCGGGAGTTTTCCTATCACCTGCTCTTTCATTTCCCACACCTGCCGGATAAAGCCTTCAAACCCGAATTCGGCCGCTTTCCATTCCGGAAAGACAAACCCGCCCTGCAAGCCTGGAGGAAGGGTCAGACGGGCTATCCCATCGTCGACGCGGGGATGCGCCAGCTCTGGCAAACCGGCTGGATGCACAACCGTGTGCGGATGATCGTGGCGTCATTCCTGATCAAGCATCTGCTTGTACCATGGCAGACGGGGGAAGCCTGGTTCTGGGATACGCTCGTCGATGCGGACCTCGCAAACAACGCCGCGAGCTGGCAGTGGGTCGCCGGCTCAGGCGCGGACGCCGCTCCCTATTTCCGCATCTTCAACCCCGTCTTGCAGGGAGAGAAGTTCGATCCAGGCGGAGATTATGTGCGTGCGTTCTGCCCCGAGCTGGCCAAGCTGCCGAATTCCCTCATCCATAAGCCATGGGAGAGCGACGCGGGGCTGCTCGAACGTTTCGGAGTGGCGCTCGGCGCAACCTATCCCCGCCCAATCGTCTCTCACGCAGAGGCAAGGCAGCGCGCGCTTGCGGCTTATGAAGGCATTAAAAGGCAAGTCTGAACACGGATGACCGGCGGGAACGATCCTGTCCGAATTCCGTTAGCTCCGCATGCTTGGCTGAAGGAGCAAACATGCGTAATTTTACACTGGGCGCGCTGGTTGTCGCGATTGTCGCGTTCGCGGGGTTCTACTTTTATAAGCAGGACCACGTCACGATCGAGAAGCCGACTTTGCCGAAAGTTGAAACGCACTGACCATAGTGGCCGGGAGCAGTCCCGGCCACTCTTCCGATACGGGCAAGCTGCACGCTCCGCGACTGCCTGAAGCCCAAGCCACCTGGGTAAGCGCGTAAACACTCCGTGAGCGCCAGCCCCAGCTTGGCTCGGGCGCTTTGCTCCACCATAGGCGAATCCCTATATTTCGCATGAATACGCGGCGATCGATGCCGCGGCAAAGGGAGTACCGATGGCGTTCCTCTTCAAAAACAAATCCGCGATGCCCGATCCGAAAAGCGCTCTTCCGGGGCGCGCCAGCCCGATCCACACCGCCCAGACGCATTATGTGAGCGGAGCGCCGCTCAAAGGCCCTTATCCGCAAGGCAGCGAGATCGCCATGTTCGGCCTCGGTTGCTTCTGGGGCGCGGAGAAGGCCTTCTGGCAGCTTCCTGGCGTGCTCGTGACCGCTGTAGGCTATGCGGGCGGCTACACGCCCAATCCCACCTATGAGGAGGTGTGCTCGGGCCAAACCGGCCACAACGAGGTGGTGCGCGTAGTCTTCGATCCCAAAAGGATCAGCTACGAGACCCTTTTGAAGACATTCTGGGAGGGGCACGATCCCACGCAGGGCATGCGTCAGGGCAATGACACGGGCACGCAATACCGTTCGGGCATCTACACCTATTCCGAAGACCAAGCCCGAGAGGCTAATGCCTCGAAGGAAGCCTATCAATCCGAGCTTAGCGCTCGCGGCTATGGAGCGATCACCACCGAGATTGCGCCCGCAGGCGAGTTCTACTTCGCGGAAGATTACCACCAGCAATACCTCGCGAAAAACCCCCGCGGCTATTGCGGACATGGAGGCACGGGCGTGAGCTGTCCCATAGGCCTCGGCGCGAAGCAATCAGCTTAAGCCCATGGCCTGGCAGGGAAAAGTCAACTTGCCTGGGGGCGTAATCTCGGATAGCACTTTTCTGAGGTCCAAGTAGACAGGCAATGGCTGGCCAAAGAATGTCTGCTTGGAGTTCTTTGTTTTCACGAAGTGAGCGCTTGCCGCTCGATAAACGTTCGCACCATGAAGTGAGGGCTTGCCTCTCACCATAAACGTTCGCTTGTTGTTTCCTTCCAAAACCGGGAAGGCTGCTCCCGAGTCAAGTCCGAGGGCATGCTTTTGGGAACCGCGCTTAGGGATTTCCGTAGATGTTTCCGCCGATGCTCACCGAGGCCACTTTCCTGCACCTGATCATCGCGGTCGGGCTTGCAGTTCACGCGATGAAGACGGGCCGGTCCCAGTGGTGGCTTTTCATCCTTCTTCTCGTGCCACTGATCGGCTCGATCGCCTATGTCGCTATCGAGATTATCCCGGCCATGTTCAGGTCGCGCGGAGCGCAGAAAATCGGCAGCAACATCGGCGCCGTTCTCGATCCGGATAAGGAGTGGCGCGAGCGCGTCAAGCAGGCGGAGCTCGTGGATTCGGTCGATGCGAAGCGCGCGCTCGCAGAGGAGTGCGAGCGGAAGGGCCTGTGGGACGACGCCATCCGGCTTTACGAGGCTGCCGCGACAGGCATCTTCGCCGACGATCCCGCCGTTCTGACCGGGCTCGCTCGCGCGCAACTCGGAGCCAGCGACGCGGCGGCCGCGATGGAAACGCTGCACAAGCTCGAAGAGGTCCAGCCGCAATCGCGAAATCAGGAGGCCCATCTGCTTCGGGCGCGGGCGCTGGAGGCGATGGGCCACACCGACGAGGCTTTAGCGGAATATGAGGATGTCTCGCGCTACTACGCTGGCTTCGAGGCGCGGTCGCGTTACGGGCTTCTGCTTCTGAAGCAGGGGCGGGTGAGCCAGGCTCGCGAGATGTTCATAGAGGTGGTGCGCTCATCGAGCGCAAGGCCTGTCGCCGTGGCCCCCGGCGACAAGGAATGGATCAGGATCGCAAAATCCAATCTGCGCTGAGGCGCTTGTGGAACTGAGGGATCGGTTATAACTTAAGCCCTAGATGG
This sequence comes from uncultured Alphaproteobacteria bacterium, assembly GCA_963766815.1. Classification (GTDB taxonomy): domain Bacteria; phylum Pseudomonadota; class Alphaproteobacteria; order Rhizobiales; family Rhodomicrobiaceae; genus Rhodomicrobium. Next base: position 10,431 of record CAVYBZ010000038.1, read on the forward strand.
GGATGGAGTACCCCGGAAACCGCTCTAGGGCTAATAACTCCTATCGCAAGCCCTGCGTTAGGACCCTGTCCGGAACCCGCCGCGTGGCGGGTATTTTTGTGCCTGCCGCTTGAAGTTTGGATCGGGGCTACGCCAACGGCCACGCCTTTCTTGTCTACGGAAGAGTTGATGCTGACCTATTTCTACATCGCCCTTGGCGGGGCAATCGGAAGCGTCGCGCGCGCCTGGACGACCAACGTCATGGTACGCATAGTGGGGGCGAATTTCCCCTGGGGCACCATTCTCATCAACATTGTTGGATCGTTTATCATAGGCTTCTTCGGCGCGATCACGGCGAGCGATAGCCGCTTTCAGGTTCACGCCGACGCCCGCGCCTTCGTGATGGCCGGCATCTGCGGCGGCTACACCACATTTTCCTCATTCAGCCTGCAAACCCTCGATCTTTTGCGCGACGGCAAGCCCGGCGCGGCATTCGCCAACATTGGCTTGTCGCTCATCCTTAGCCTGCTCGCCGTAACGGCTGGCTACGCGGGCGCCACGGCCGTGAATGACATGCTAGAGCAGACCTCGGCTTACAAAGCAGAGCCAGAACAAGGAAGGGTCATGGGAGAGGTCGTCCTCGCCGTTCGGCGAGGTGCGCCATGTCGCCTTCCACATCGGCTGGCAGCGAACCCCGGCCAGCGCGATCGCACGAAGCGCTTCAGGCCGCGATTTTCGACATAAAAATTTGCACGCTGCAAGGAAGAGCACGGCGCTTGTAGGGCGGCAGCCAGCGCTCTGGACTTCGATCTTCGATTACAGATCCACCGATGACGGAAACTCTCTCATTCGGAACCGCCCGGCGAACCGCATCCTGCATCGCCGCATCAATGAGAATATTGTCTATCCTTTGCCGGATGCGCTTCCTTTTCTTCAACAAAGTACTGAACACGCGTACGCAATTCTCCTTAAAAAAAAAATGGATTTTTAAAAATGCCCCTAGCGGCTCGACGGGAAAAACGGGGGTGAGACCACTAGGGGTTTTTGCTGCATCCTTGTAATGCACCTTCAACGTATTATTGAAAATAAGGGATGTCAAGCTTCACACAAGGTCAAGCTTGTTTGAGGCAAAGGTTGTGGCTTTTGCGCAACCACCACCTCACGGCGGTGCGGGCCTATCCCAGGTTTGGCCGCGCGAAACGCTTCGAACGGTATGTGGCGACGCGTTGATCAACACGTCAAAGCGCGGGCGGCCAAGGCCGGCTGCGCGTGAATGCAGAAATGACCGCGCTTTTGGATACCATCCCTGGCATTGCGAGCTTGGCGGCGACCTCGATCCTTTCTGAAACCGGAACCGATATGAGCCGGTTTGCGAGCGATGGGCATCTGGTTTCCTTAGCAGCTCTGTGTCCGGGCCAGAACCAAGCGCGGGCAAACGCAAATCGTCGCGGCTGCGCAAGGGCGCCTCCTGGCTGAAGACGCCGCTTGTCCAATGCGCTTGGACTGCCATCAAGAAGAAGGACAGTTACGACAAGGCGCAATTCAAATCGCCTCAAGGTTAGGCAGACATTCGCTGGCTCCCCAACGAATGCCTGCTTAGAGTCCTTTGTTTTCGCGCTGTTTTCATCCCAAAACCGGTAGCCACTTTTGGGAACTCTGCTTAGAATGTTCGTCGCGGGCGCGCCGGCGCTGCTCCAGGCCGGGAAGACGGCCACCACGAACTTTCGGCGTGAAACGACATGATGGAGCTAAACGATGGACCTGCTTGAGAGCCTAGTTCTTACCGTGGGCGGCTCGGCGCTTGGTTACGCTTGGGGTTCACTGCGGGCGTGGAGGAAGGCTCGAAGGGAACTTCGAAACGCCCGCCGAAATGAATTCCCCGACTATATTGCAATCAAGGCGGCCGTGGTATGGCGGCAAGACAAAAATGGCCCGTGGCATCTTTCTATTCGCGAATGGCTGGATAAGGAACTTGCAGCTAAAGTCTTGGCCAATGCGTCGGTTACCGAAGTCGTGCGCGACGCGGGCAAATCAGAAGGTCTCATTCGCTTGTCTGACCCGCTGTTGCACCGGCGTGTCATGGATCTCGTACGGTATCATTTTACGGGCAATGACATGGAGGCTAACCTTAAATTTTTGACGGGGCGGCATGTGCGGCGCGACCAACTGCTGTTCGGTCTTATTTCTCCCAATCGCGAAGATGGGACGAGGGATGCGGAGTTGTTCCGGCTTGGCATGCCAAGTCTTCTGCTCATCTATTACAATCTGCTTGATGTTATTTGCAGTGAGAAATTTGCCGAAACTGTCGTGTTAGGCCATTCGGCGACAAGGCACGACGCGGACTTCATCCATAAAATCGGTCACATGGCGCGAGAAGAGTTGGCTAAGGAAAAAGGTTTAGCGGCTCTTCAATTGGCCGATATTGAAAGCGTGGACGAAGAGTACGAATCGGAACTGACGGCTGTAAAAGTCATTGCCAAGCTGAAAGCGGCCAGGCATGCCGGAACGGGTCTAATCCACCCGCCAAAATCCATAGCGCTTCTTGCCCAGCTGCGCTGCGCGATTGAAGCGATACATCTTTGGCGGGACGGTCTGCGCTCGCCGCGGCGCGCAAGGCGCCGAGCAACGCCTGGGTCAGAAAGAACAG